>NZ_JBWJIF010000003.1:0-1209119 GCF_056490665.1 Pedobacter folensis | reverse complement strand
AAAATCTAGCGCAAATCTTAGCGCCACTGCCCAAGCAAAGGCCTGAATGCGCTTTCGTTAAATTAATATAATAATCGCTCTAAAAAAAACTAACTAATTAAATACATAAAAGCACAAGTCACCCAGCAGCATCGCCCTGCCCAATAAGACTTGCGCTTGTGAGGCTAGTGAGGGTTACTCTAGAAGAAATTTAAATTCATTTTCAAGTTCAAAATGTCCCTCTAGATTAATAGGTTCCTCTCGTACAATATATTTCATCATATCGGGTTTAATCAATAACCAAGAGTGAGGATAAACGTTGCCATCGTCGATCAAAACATCATCTTTCAACTTACATGATAAAATGGCTGCGAACGCACTTTCACTAAAATGTGGCTTAATATCTTCGTCTTTGTACACCACCAGTAACGTTTTAAAATCGCCTTTTAGCTTAACAACATCTATATAAACAGGTTTTTCATCAGCGTCTTTATTATCAAATAAAAGCGCGATTTCATCTTCTCCTACTTCCAATATGGATTTAACAACGTTTATTATTTCCACTAATAAATAATTCTTTCTTATGAAAATCTGATAACTCATTTTGTAATTTCAGTAAATACTTTTCTAGCAGAGTTTATATCTTCCAATTTAACATCTTTCATTTTCTTCAAGATATCCATTGTTTTTTCCTTGTCCCCAAGCTTATTAAAGCCATTCTAGCGCAAGTCTTAGCGCCCCCGCCCAAACAAAAGGCCTGACTTGCGCTCTAGTCAAATCAATATAATAATCTCTGAAGAAAATTTAAAAGCACAAGTCAGCCACCAACACTACCCTAGCGACTAAGACTTGCGCTAGTGAGGATCTTTTAGAGCGTTCTTTCCATTAAAATTTGTCTTTATTATTCTTATATCTTCTGGCGCATGCACATTCAGCTAGTCTAAATTGTTTAAACCACTAAACTTGTGCAGTGAGGGTTGTTAACGTTCAACAGGAAAACCCATCATTAAAACTTACGTTTTTTATTAGCATTATACTGTTTAAACATCACATCGATATCGTTGTATTTAATTTCCTTATCCTGAATTTTCTTAACCAATTCGGGGAAATCGGCGAAAGCTTCTGTTAGAATTTCCTTATAATTGCCTCTTCTAAGTGGATAAGTGGTATCTCCATCCTGGTAAATATAAATTGCCATCTCTCCCGAAATAAACCTGGTAGATGTAGGTGTGTTGCTGTAATTATTAGATGGGCCAGGGCCAATATGCCCCATCATGCTTGAAGTATCGTAAGACATCGTATAGTAACAAAAAAATTTCCTTACCGGTGTAACCGCGATTAATGAACAATAATGTTTTTCTAATTTTTCCTTTCCATAGTTTAAAACCACCAAACTATCCTCATTTATAAGTAGCGATGATACGGAATCTATTTTTATTTTCTGTTTCTTCGATGCTGCATTGCTTTTAAAAGTAATGTACTTCACCAAGGGATGATGCGCAATTAGCCCGGATATCTTTACCCCGTGTAAATCATAATAAGATGCGGGCTTAAAATATTTGTCTGCCTGCGCTTTCGCATTAAGACTAATGAAACAGAGTAATATGAAGGTAATCGTGTAACGCATAAGGGAGCTTTAATCTAGTCGTTTTTTTTGCCTAATTTATATATTTTATGCTTAGTTCGTTACTTTCTTTTTTTAATTCTAGCAGAACATCTAGCGCAAGTCTTAGCGCCCCTGCCCAAGCAAAGGCCTGAATGTGCTTTCGTTAAATTATTACAACAATCGCTCTAAAAAACTAACTAATTAAGTACATGAAAGCACAAGTCACCCAGCAGCATCGCCCGGCCCAATAAGACTTGCGCTAGAGAGAAGAAGGCAACAGGATAACCGAACTGGCCAGACTGCACGGACGCTCTTATGGCGCAATAAAAGCCAGACTCATCAAACTCGGAATACTGGAAAAGTAAAAGCCCGGCACAATCGCCAGGCTTAGATTATTTTAAAAGCACAAGTCATCTGGCCCACTAAGACTTGCGCTAGTGAGGTTTTTTATTGGTACGAGTTAAAAACTCGCACCAGCACAATTTATCTAATTGCAATCCGCTCGGACTAGCAGGGAGGAGGATAAGCCACTATTCGATATTCTCTTTCAGCAATGCTCATTATTTTTTTTACCGAAGTCCTCTCAGAGTTATGATAAAATCCAATGCTACCAGTATGATGAAAATAAAAGAAAAAATCTTCTTCAGTATTAAAAAATAGCGGACTATATGGAGCCTGATGAGTTAAGATACAGGTTAGAACTAATGGTAAGAATTTGTTCCAATCATTACATGTACATATACCAGAATAGTCTTTCTCAATAAAGGAACTTTGCAGCATTTTTAAATAAGCTTTCGATTCATTAGACTTACCTGTTAATTCGTAATTGTAGTCATCATTTTCTATATCCCAAGTATCTAAGCAAAAGTCCCACCAAGAATAGTTATATATTTTAATATTATTGTCTACACTTTGAAATAAAGAACGGAACATCTGCAATAAATCTTCTAAAAGATTATTGTTTTTATTTAGATATATCTCATATCTACTTCCCTTGCTATCTGGGAAAAAATCAAGATTAACCCACTCAAATGGAAAATCTTGATTATTAGTTGAGTTTAGTATTGTCATTTTTATTGAACCGATTTTAATTTGCTCCACGGAATAAATTTCCCAGTCTCTCCCTTGTGTTTATCTTGTATAAAATTTCCAAATCCATCAGCATCTTTATACCATTCCAGTCCTTTTGGTGTTTCTGTAAAAACTTTAAATTTACTTCCTCCATGCCCTGTTTTGTCAACAGACCACCAAAGTCCATCAGATTTACTTTTGTACATGCGTCCCCAAGTTGTACTATTTTTAATCTTTGACGACCCTTCTTTCGTTAATTGCCAAGGAGCTTTTACTTTAGTTTCAGTAGGAGCACCACCGTGAGCTGAACTGGCTTGGTTATTGGAAGATTTTTCTGGTGTGTTTCCAGCATCAGAAACAGCCATATTGTTAACCCCTAGTTTCCTAAGTTGTTCTAAAGTCTGTCCCAAATCAACTGCTCCTGCTGCACCAACTCCCGCACCATGACCTGCCGTTACTAAACCTCCCACAGCTGCAGGTGCTCCGACAACTGCACCAACACCGGTCAATGATACAGCTCCTCCTGCTCCTGCTGTTGAGAGTCCTCCAGTTACCTCTCCTCCTCCTTGTATAATTGATACTGCATCTCCTACAACTCTTCCATACAGATACATTTTTTTATCATAAGAAGTAGAATAACTACCCACATTATCCGTTCCACCGAAAGCATCGGTAAGACCAAAAGTGTTAGCATTTAATACTGCATCGGCTGTACCCTTCAAAGCTACTGTATTTTCAGATGCCATTTTACCTAAAGCAGCCTTTGCTTTTCTAAGAATTTCTACTAGCTGTGATGGTGTATATTCCAAACCATCCAAATCAATCCCATCAATAGGCCTATTACTCGCAAACTGATATGGTGTAAGGTCCGGGAACTTAGGGCTTAAAGGATCCACACTCAAGAACTTCGCAATCCTCGGGTCATAGATCCGCATCCCATAGTCCTGCTGATTCCCCACCCCTTTTACCTCATTGTCGTTCTCCTTGCCGTTAAAACCATAACGGTAGGCTTGTGCGCCTGGGTTTGTAAAATCGCGGCCTTTCATGGCCATACCAAAGGCATAATAATCGCCAGCGGTTAATACTTCCGCTTTAAAACCTCCGCTTACCGGCACCTGCTTATCGGTAATGGTAGCCATGGTATTGCCTAAATGGTTATTTAACTCGTAAGTAATGTTACCTGTAGTTGCCCATACATCGCCTCCGCTTTGCAGCGCTAAGTTAATATTTGGTTTCCACATGCCCAAACGGCTGCTGCCATATAAATCCTGTTCGAGCCAGTTGCTGGTACTCCCTGCATTATCATAAACGGCTAAGGCATTGCCCTGTGCATCGCGCACATAAAAGGTGCTGGCTCCACCGCCTACCTGTTTACTTACGCGGTTTCCGCCAGCATCGTAAGTATATGTTATATTTCCTGAGTTTTTGGTAATCTGCTTAATCTTGCCATAAACGCTCCACTGTATATTGGTTATACCTTCGCCAGTATCGCCGGTTAAATTGCCAATTGCATCGTAGGTATAGTTGCTGTTGCCAATATCGGTACCGTTGGTTATGCCTTCCGTATCGGTTACACTTGCCAGTTTATTATGCAGTAATCTGCCATTGGCATCTCTGCTATAATGATAGCTCAGGTTATCCATTAGTCCGCTCTGGCTGTTACGGCTTAGCGATGAGATATTCCCGTTTGCATCATAAATAAAGCTTTCCTTAAAAGCCGAGTTAGCAGCATCGAAACTCCAGTCGTTAACTCCGCCTAATGTTTGTTGGTTTACATTTTTCAAACGGTTTAACTGGTCGTAACCATAGGTATAACCTACTGTTGCACCATTGTTTATTTCGGCTATGGCATAGGTACTGTTGCTAATGTTACCATTATAAAAGTTACGGCCAGCTATGTTACCGTTATTGGCCTGGTGTTTATAATTAAAGGCACTGCCCGCGCCAATCGGGTTATAATCGCCCTGGTAATAACCCAGGCTAAAGGCCAGGGCATCTTTGGCGATGTCGGCCCCGTCATTGCCTATATCATTGGTATTTAAGGTGCTTCCGTTTACCCCTTTAAGCCAGCCCTGCAAGGTATAGGCATAATCTACACCCTGTACTAAAGCACCTTCTGGGCCAAGCTCCATACGGGCCAGAGGGCCATGCAGGTAATATTGGTAACTGGCATTTAAACGTTGGTACGGCGCACTTAAAGTACTGCCAAAACCGTAACTAGATACGTTGGCCTGCGTAGCGGTATATGCTTTGGTTAAGCGGTTTTCGGCATCGTATTCATACTTATAATAAAAGCGGTCTTTAAAAGCTGCCGTTGATTGATCGGGGTTATGCTGGTAAGCCAAAAAGTTTACCTTGCCACTTACCAGATCGTATTCGTAATCGAGGCGTTTTAAACCCAGTCCTTTTACCTGTTGGTACAATGTTTTTACATTGCCCGCTACATCGTAACTGTAGTAGCTTGCATTAAAATTAACATCGCTATCATTTTCGCGGTAAATGCTGGCCGTTACACGTTTGCGTGGGTTATTTTGTGTTAAACCTAAAATAGAACCGCTAATGGTACTTGGGGCATCGTAAATGGTATTGGTAATTTGGCTGTTTGTACCACTAAAATAGATACTCAGTATTTCAAACTGATCTAAAAACTTACCACTACTATTTACCAGGTAACCAGGCGTACCCAGGCTATATCCGTTATGCTTCTGTCCTACTTCGGTAATACGGCCAAGGTTTGGATCGTAACGGGTATAACTGTAGTCGTTATTCTCCAACTGTTTTGCATTTTGGCTAAATGTTAAACGGCTTAATTTATCGTACCAAAATTTGCTGATACCTGCATCGGGTGTATTTTGCTGTACTACCTGGTTAGTGGCATTATAGGTATAGGTAGTGGTTAATACATGCGCAGGGTAAATGCCATGAAACTGTGTTTCTTGTCTACTGTTATCGGCAATGGTTGTAGGATCGCCTGCCTCCGGTACATTGAAACGGTAGTTGTAAGGGTTGTTTACATCTACTACCCCAAAACAAGGACTGTTTGCATTTTTGGCAATTTCATCACCGGTCATTAACCTGTTTTGGTATACCCTTAGGTATTTTAGCAAAGCAAAATTATCAGGCATTACCACATTGCCGGAGCCATTGGTGCTAATTGCCCAACCGCAGCCTGCTGCCGGTGCGCCTGTTACTGCAGTATATTGTTTGCCATTTATCCAGATCTGTAATGCACCCTTAGCTAAATCTGCTCCCTGTACTACAATATGGCTCCAGGGTTGCAGCGGTATTATACTGCTTACATCGGCCGTAACATGGTTGCTTAAGGTAATGGCTACGCTGTTTGCCGCTGTTTGGTTTAAGGTAAAAATATCAACATTAACCAGGTTACCGTTCTGGCAGGCCTGTAACAGGTATTTCATATCAGGAGTGGTGGCTATAAACTGCCTTGCGCCAGGATTACCTGCATACAACCACATCTCAATAGCATTGTTTCCTGCTCCCTGTAAGGCGGTACTTAAACTTCCCAATGCGGTATTACGGTCGGATGCTGTTTCAGGCCCATTGTAATTACAACTTTCATTTACCAAACCATCACGATTGCGGCCTACTTCCTTTATTTCAGTATCGCCCAATAACACTACTCCTTCCGGCGGTACGGTGCGTACCAGGTTACCTGCCAAATCGTAGTAGTACAGGGTAAAGTGATAGAGCTGTTGTTCGGCCTGTAAACGTACATTTGCCTTGGCCGAGGCGGCAGTACTGATGTAGGCATTTATAAATTTAGCCCTTTCTTCGGCTATATAGGCATTATATAATTCTTCGCCCTGTCCAAATGCCATGTTAATTAATGAGCTTGCACAGGCATAAACATCTTCTGCAACAGGTACAAAAGGTGGTTCGTTGCAGAGCATCTGGCTGTAAGAATTATCTGCAAAAGTTTTATACTGATCGTACCCCATTACAAAACCAAACCTGTAATTCATAAAATTGGTTAGTATGGTTGGGTAATTGCTCCAGCTGGTATTGGGCGTACTTGCAAACAAACTGTTCATTTGAGCAAGCGCTGTATTATATTCACTTTTGGTAATACAACCATTTGCTTTTGGCTGCAAAAACACCGGGAGCTGTATATCTTTGGCTAATAAATATTTACAATTTTGACAACCATTTAGCAGGGTATCTAATGCGCCCTGTGTTAAGGTCATTGCACTACCATAGGTATTTTTTAAATAGGTAAAAAGCGGCTGACCATTAGCTGCTGTGGTTAAAGCCGTTATTTTATCACAGATTTCGGATGTGGTAGCCGAAATTACCATATCTGTAGCTTGCTGCCTCACTTCACTTGGGGAAAAACCATCCAGCAACCAGGGGTTAAGGTCGTTGGTAAAAGGATTACTCTCATTTAAACCTAAAGTATATTTAATTACATCAACAACATTTGAGCAGGCATGATTATTAATGATGATAGCAGGTTTATCATTGCTTACCACAAAACTGCTTGCACCAAAAGGATGGTCAAAATCGCCTCCACGGCTACACAGTTCAATTAAATTTGCGCGTAACTGCGTAGTTAAATTTGGGTAGTTAACTAAACCAGGTGCCAATTTTTCCATCCAGTCATCAGCATTGCTGGTACAAACATCAGTAAGCTGTGCTGCCAGATCAGTATGTACCTTGGTATCCTGCTGACCATCATCTAGGGTAGGTACGGTATAATCTATATTATCAAAACGGCTGATTTTTGATGAATAAGCAGCGCAAGTATTCGGATTTGTTGCTGGCGGTGTATAATATGGGTTTAGAAAACTTTGTGGGTTGCCATTACCACCAAAGCCGTAGCTTGTCTTTAGGTTTCCATAAGACTGCCACCCTGAAAAACCTGGCCCATATATATATAAATCATAGTAATTCCACAATGTTTGAGAATATTCTGCCCCCTGACTACCATACGGATCGAGCTGCCAAGAATCTAAGTTGAATATAACCCTGCTATCGAAGTAATCTTTATAATATTCTCTATTATTGGTTCCCTCCATACTATAGGTGTTCCCATCAACATGTATACTATTAGTTGTATTATAGGTATTAGAGTAGTACTCCCACACATTTTCATAAACTATTGGAGTGCTATTGCTCATCAGATTACGAATCTCCACGCGTGGATAAAACGTTCCTAATGTAAAGTAAACCATCTGATCCGTAAAAGGACGTTCGAGATAAAAGCTCTGCGTAACAGAATTAGGATCTGAAGTACCTACACGCACAAACATGACATCTTGCTGGGTGCCCCCTCCTTGATAACTAAAAGTTGCCTGCCCGGTCTGGTCAAAACCAAATAAATCGCGTACGGTAGGTGTATTCGGATCGGCCGGTGGTGCCAAACTAACCGGTGTACCAATCGTACAGGCAGCAGTACCACAATGTGCTTTACTTACCTTGGCTACATATTTATTTTTAAGATCGAGGTACATGGTGCGGTACATTTCCCATTCTCTATCGTTTACCCGGCAGGAATTGTTTGGCGCACAATTTGTCCAGTTATCGGCATCATTGCTTGTATTGGTGTTGCCACTGGTACAATAGAGCATAAAATCTACTACCTGGCTCAAATTTTTAACCGCATAAGGGCGCACCAGTACATTGCTGCTGTAATTAGCTAAATCGGCTGCCATATTATTGATTTCTCCGGCCCCTAATCCTCCATTAAAGAAAGGGTCAGTGTTTAGCAACCAATTTGAAGCATTGTTATAACCATACCCCGCTGCCGCAGCTGTTTTTTCTTCCAGTTTATTGTCCCATATTTTACTGGCAACATTTGCCTCGCAGAACAGCAGTTTACAGTTTTCGGGGTGGTGTTGCAAAAATTGCTCTGCCCAAATAGGTTTCCAGTATTTCACTAAATCTTCAAGCGTAAAACCAGTTGCGTAAGGAGTGGTCACCTTTCCGTCTGCTTTGGTGACCTGATATTCTGGATCAGTTACATTATCATTATCATTAAAAACACCATGTTTAAAATAGAGTTTCAGCACATTAATAGCGGGCTCTGTTAAATTTCCATTGACATCAAGGGGTGCATATTGTCCGCCAGGAGAAACATCGGCTAACATTGGTTTTCTATAGATATCACAGGGTGAAGCAGGTGCAGTGGCACATGCTATCTCTAAAGCCCCCACATAAGAATCAAGTGCTGTATATAATCCACTGATATAAGTAGCATAATCTAAAAGATTATCGCGTTCGCCAAGACTATCGAGCCTTGTATTAAACATCTTAGTAAACTCAACCTGCGAACCTAAATTCTCTTTAGCTGTTTTACAATCAGAAAAACATCCGCTAAAATCGGCCTTGGCCAGTTGCTGTAACACGTAAAATTGCTTTTTCTTTAATGTACCATTTCCCTGTCCCTCTGTAATATACGCTTTGGTATATTTCTCAATTACATCTTTGCTTAGTTTTAAATCGAAGGTAATGTAATATGTTCCTATCTTATCGAAATTTATGGCTAAGCTACCTGAGGCTAATCCTACAGCAGTTTGGTCAGAAGTTTTTGATCCGATGGCTACCGTCGGAGGTGGTAAAGCAGACGAAGTGGGATAAATGGTAATTCCACAATCGTCTTTTACCGTAATCTGCAAGTCGTAATAAGCATTGCTATATGGCTGAAATACTCCTCCCGGGTATCTGCTGATGAGTTTCTCTACGTCATATGAAATCGTAGCCTGGCCAATAAATGTTGCATTATAAGTAGCAGTTGCACTTAAGTTTAGATTGCTGCTGCTAAAGGCAAATTGATTAGGCTTAATAAGGTCTACATTAACTTGCTGAGACGAAGGTTTATTAGGCAAAGGATCAACATTAGCTGGTGTACCTGCAGCTAATGCTGTAGCGATGGTTTTGCCTGCTGCATCTACATAACTTACCGACGTTTGTCCGTTTGCATCGATCACTGTATTTTTAAGATAGTGATCTGCATAACCTACATCATTACCAAATAAGCGGTCTAACTCCCACTGACTTGGCTTATCGTAAAAATATTGCGTAGTATGTTTATCGGTCTGCCCTGGTTGAAAAACCTGGCCAACACCTCCCTGCGCTTTTATCCTTCCGGTATTATCTGGTGTATATTGCGTAACCGAGATGGGATAACCGCCTGCATCGGGAATGTATTGATGATAAAGTTTTTGACTGTATGGTGCAGTTGATAAAAATTGGTTATTACCCGAATAGTATTTAGATGCGCCGAACCCCGTACTTAGTGGGTCGGGCACAATTTGGCAATTTACAATATTTAGATTAGCGAAGTTATAACTGGCACCAGCATTGTTTCTATTAAATGCTGGAAAATAATGCAGGTACTGAACAGCAGTATTTTCATCTTTAAATGGTGCTGGCAAAATGCTTGCTGTGGCGCGGCCAAACTTATCGTAAATATTCTCTTGTACTACAGCAACATTATCGAAATTGTTAAGTGTAGCGGTTTGCCTGTTACGTAGTGTGCCATCAAAATAACTAACTACTTCTTTTTTCTTTCCATCTTCGGCATAGGTTGCTGCGTATTGCCAGTTTAAATTTTGTTGATGCCAGGGGGTTTCCCATACTGCATATGAGACATTATCATCTTTCCTATAAAACCAATTACCCTCGTCTCTAAGCCCATCCGCTGTATAGGCAACTTGCCTCATCCTCACGGCAATATAATTGGAATTGTAAATTAATGAAATGGTATAATTTTCTTCGTGTGTGGTAACCCGAGTAGCATTATTACGAAACATTGGGGCAATTTGCTCATCATCATAATAATAACCTTGCTGAAGAGCAGCAGCCATTTGTCCAAATTCACCGTCTTCATCTATCGGTACCCATTCTATATCATATTCCTGGGCACCAACAATAGCAGCCCAAGACAGTGCAAGTTGGTGATCATTATTTGTTGGCGCACTTAAGCTACTTAAACGTTGCATACCACCACTTGAACCACTACCCTGAGCTGTTTGCCCATTTATACCTATAAACAGGTATTTTTTAAAAGTGTAAGTACGGTCGATATTAATTTGATTGGTTAATTGCAGAACTGGTGGAAGCTGATTACCATATTCAGGACTACTAATATCCAATACATATACTTTTACATAGTATCCGTTTTCGAAAGGATAAGTTGCTGTTCCTTTATAGGTAGCCCCCGATTTTTTATCGTAGTTAACCAAAAGAAATGCCGAATCAATACGCGTTGGTTCTGCCTGTGTTGGGCTGCTAAAATATTCTACCCTGAACTTTAATTTGCAGCTGAAAGACTGGCTAATATTTTGATCCGCTAAAATCTGCAATGTAATGGCGTTGTGTACCGATATGTTGGTAATTTCGCTCCAGTTAAATGCCGGATTTTTAAATTTCTCATCCTTTACCAATACCGAATCGCCAACTTTGATCGTACCTTTCAAAAAATTCTGATAAGGCTCTACAGCAGCAAAAACATGTTGCTGAAGGAGCAACAACAAGGATAAAGCAAAAATAAACCGAAGTGTTTTTAACATATTCTTTTTTTATTCTGATACTTAATATTTTATAGCTAATTGCTTAGCCTATTTATTTTTTAATTAGATTTTCTTCTTTCCACTGAGATAATGCAAACTAAATTTCCAAATGATTGGCACCGTTTTAACAGGTTCAATAATCCTTAAACAGATCCTTCATAATACCACTACTTATAAAATGATAGCTATAAATTGAAGGCGATTCTTTAACTTACCGAAGTTCAGGAAGCACAATCAATTCGTAATCCTTATACTTTTCTGCGGGCACATACTCCTGCGGTTGTTTTTTTTCAACAAAACGGTCTACCTTAAATAAACCTACATTTACCTGTGAGTCAGTCATAATTTCAAAACTGATCTTCTTATCTTTTTTATTGTTTAGGGGATCGTCGAAATTACTTAAGCACATTACAATCTTGTTTGGCTTTAACGTGAGCGAATCGTAAGTTATCTCATATAATTTGCAGGTAATGTGCGTCTGATTTATGAGAGAAATAGTCCAATGTTGTTTATCTGTACGTCTATCCCACAACTGGTATTTCTCTTCTTTAAGCTGTTTTGTCAGGTCAGATAGATCCGGAAAAACAAGTGGTGTCATCCCGCCCTTATTTTTGCCCAACATCATCTTTTTCTGGGCATGATCTACATAAACAGATATGCCATCTGCATTTATGGTTTCTGTTTGCCCTGATTGATAATAATATTGATCACCTTGTTTTTGAAATACATAAGACAGATTGTGTAGGTTCTGACTAGAATCTACAGGATTTGTGATATTAATTTTTCCTGCTACTTTAAAGTTCTCTCCATTTGGATTAACCATTGCTGAAATCTTAGTGAATTTTTCTGCCAGTTTAGGATCAATATCTGTCTCCTTCTGTATAATGGCCGTTGCTGGCCAATCGCTGCGCTGCGTAAATCCTTTGATCAAGCTGGTTCCACCATAAGCAATTAAGCAGATGCCAAAAACAGAAATGCTAATAAAAAATATACTTTTATAAATTCTTTTCATCTTAATTACTTACTGTTATTCTTTTACGGTATGAAGAGTGATTTTCTTTAATGGTTGCGATTCCTCTTTCAGTTTCTTTTTTCACACGAATTAATGAACCTTCGTCATCGTATTCGTAAAATGTTGCAAAAGCATTTTCATCAAGTTCTGCCATTAGCTTGTAATTCTTCTCATTATACACATAGGTTTTCATATGTGCATCATTAGGGTGGATACGGATATCATCCAAATAAACCACAGTACCACTAGTTGGATAGATGTTTACATCAAAGCGGTTATTGCCAGAGCTAGAGGGAAGATCGAAGGTGCCCACAACCTGTTTCCAACCTTCTACCGCTGCTTTAAAGGTAAGGTATACGGGGGTGGATGCATTGGCATTGCCCACATTTACTGCTACCCTAATATCTCTATCCAGTGGTTGATTATCCTTGATCCAAAATGAGATAAGATAGGGATTGCCCGGTTTTGGCTCGAAACCACGGGGGTAAAGGCCGATAGTAGGCATTAAGCTAAACTCGTATTTGCTGGTTTTTGTCAGGTAGGGCTTATTAACATCTTTTTGTTCGGTGAAATGTTTTTTGGTTGATAACCGTATGCCGGTATTTGGCAACCGTAGAGAATAATTACCAGAGTGTGCCTCAGAAGATACCCTAAATGTATTGTCACCAGGATAAGCAACAAAAGGCTGCCCATTTATTAAAGTAAGCTCTTTTGTCGCGCTCGTGTCGGGCACACTGTTCATTCTTGAAACATCCTCAAAACTATTTGAGTAAATTTGTCTACGCATAGCATTAGAAGCGACCGCCGAAGGTAATTGCCCTGCAAAATCGAAACTGGCGGCACTGTATCTTCTTAGTGCGTCTTGATTTTCTGCTTCCTGTCCGTATTTATCGTATTGTTTAATGGTATTGGTACTCACCCATTTTGTAGCAGATGTATTGGTAACCCAATCGCCATATTGAACAACCCAATAGGACTTAAAAAAGTTTAAATAACCCGAGTTTGATACATTTATACCTTTTTTGCCTGGTGTTAAAATATTATCATAGGTCCTGTTTTCCTGATAAACGTTTTGTTGATATGGTCGCCAATTCCCTTTCATTCCATGAACAAAAGGATTGAAATAAGTTTCATAAGTAAAACGCCAGGTTTTAACATAATCAATGGTTCTAAAGGTTTGAAAATCCAATTGATTTGAAATCAATTGAGAAGTACTAAAAATGGTATTTATTCCTGTAGACCCTGAAGCATTTTTTAATTGCAACCCTGTATTATTATAAATTTCTACAGCCATTGCTCCCGGGTTATTACTCCAATTAGAATATCCATTGTAGATATTATACCCCTCTACCTCTATTTTATGTGTACCTTCCGGAATATAAACAGGGTAAATCGTCCAAAATTGAAGGTTATTATCCAAACTAGGAATCTCACTCTGACCATCAATTTTAATCTTCAGTTTATCATCTCCGGCAAAACCTATATAATAATATTTACTTTCCGGAGCATAGAATGTAGCTTCAAAACCTAATGGTTCTTCATCACTATAATTCACTTCATTATTACTATTAACCGAAGAGAGAGAAGGTGCCTTTGGCCAAATCCCAGTATTTATCAAACGTGAATTTAGATAAGCGCTACTAAAAGACACATAATTATTACAGACATTATTTATCATTAATGGATTTTCGCCAACGCCTTCCTCCGGACAAATACTATATATACGACTTCCTGAGGCTCCATAATAACTCTGATAACCACTAAATTTATATGTAAACGGATAATTAGCATCAACATATTCCTTTCTTTCAGTAGCCTGGCCGGTTCCATCTACAGGCCATTCATCACTGTAAACCGTTGATGAGGCATTGATTACTTTTAGTGCTGAAAGCTCATTTGATGAAGCAATAGAGAGTACACCATTTTGAATTGGGTTATTTAAACATACAATATTTTGTGCACTGGCATCTAAAATATTTCGGAAACCTGAGCGTACCACTTTGAAGCTGTGATTTAAATCACCTGCTGCAATTGATGATAATCTTGCTCCTTTTTTATCTACAAGGATTTTGCTCGGCTCAGCCCAGAAATGTAATGGGCTTCCATCTATATTAACTGCCGGTCTACTATCTACAGCCCAATAATGCAGGCCTGTGCCAAGATTTACCAGTTCATCTCCCTGGGTTAATAAATAGCCATGCGGGCTAACTTCAAAATTGTTATTCAGTGTTACATTTTGCAGTAACATCCCAATATTTTGATAAGCACCTCCCATTCGACGATATGGCCAATAGGCGGGTAGGTTTACGGTATAATAACTCTTGTTAAATTCGTTCTGTGTTTTGGTAACCAATGGCGCCCCTGTAACACCATCATAGGCTACATTTTCTACTGTAATTGAAGAGCCGTTCTCCTTTTTCGTAACTTTTGATAGTATGCCATTGGTTTGTATAACCTTTACGGCACATGCAGATCGGAATAATTTATATTCGTTGTTTGCATTTACCGGAAAATGTGGAAGGGGGATTATTACGAAAGTGTAATGCATTATATCTGCACCGATACCAACTGATGTACCAGAATTTATACTCTCCTGCTCTCTAAAGTCGGTAAAAAATTCGATGTCCCTGCCAACCACAGCATCAACTACATCCCCATTAGGTTTTACAACTTTAACTGCATTGTTAAGTTTTAAAGTTTTTTCTTTTTCATTATCTACCTGGTAGCGGTACTCGCTAGAAGAAATTTCTGCCGATGAAGCATTAAATACCCGATCTGCACTGGGCTTGCCATGCATATCATTTAACTCAATGCTATATCCTTGAGACATGGTTTGCTCCTCGATACTTTCTGTTTGAAACCACGAGTATTGAGTTTTTGGCTTAGAATTTTGGGATTCGATAGGCAGAACGGTAACCCTGACAGGAAAATCTTTAGCGGTGTAAAATTCGTGTACGGTATAGCCTGTTCCCGGAATATTGGGCTGCGTTCCTGTACCTTCCAAATCCTTTACAACAATTCTGCTATAACCAACGCTTGGTGCGGGGTATAGTGATTCGCCAAAAGGCGTTTCCAGCTCAAAAAAGTTATTTACGGCGCCTTTTATTTTTTGAATATAGGGTATAGGTTGTTTTAATGCATTCTCATCATTTCCAACGGAAGGCTCATAAGTTGCTACCCCACTGCTAATAACACGCCCATCATCGCCTTTCGTGGTATACTCATATCTTTGCCCATATGTACCTTTTGGGGCTGTTCCACCAGTAAATGTATCCCAGTCATCCTCGATCTGAATCTGTTTCACCCTAGCACCACCACCTATTTTAGTTACACTTGCTTTGGAGATTCTGGCAAAACTTTGCGCCGGATAAAAATTTTCACAAAAACCTTTTCCTCCTCCTCTTTCTGCCCTGCTGTAAAAGCCTTGCCATAATTCACTTAAATTTCTTGTAGCACTCGAAATGGCTTTCCATACTGCTGCAATACCGGGATTCCCGTTACCTATCCTATTTTCATATCCTGGATAAGCATATTTAGGATATTCATTTTTCAGTTTTTGCCACGCTGCAAAACGGATTGGATTGGTAGTTACTTCATCTTCCGTAACGTCTTCAAGCTCAACAGTAGCACGGTTATTTGAAACATTTACGTGCTTTACCTTTGCATATGCCGATACAAAATCATTATCATTTCCTTCACTAGGTGCATTTGAAGTACTCATTTTAATGGCCGATTTGGTATATATATAATCTGAACCGTTTAGATATACTCTTTTAAACCAACCCGTTACATCCCCTGCATCAGCTTCAGGAGGAATTGAATCGATGTCCAGCACAATTGAATTGTTCCTATTGGTTATATTTTTCCCGGCAACAAAATCAAAAGGCACCATAACTGCAGCCTTTTTATCCTGAACATAGGCATAATCATCAGCTTCATAGGTTACGTTAATCTTTCCTCCTGAAGGTAATTCAATTTTATTTAAATGCCATAAAGCCGCTGCCTGATCGGCTCTACCTCTGTTTTGATCCGTATAAGGATATTGTTCGTTGTTTAATGAGCCGTAGTTATTAGCTGGATTTTTATATACACCCCATCGGTCTACCATTTGAGCTCCATAGCCTACATTCGATTCATAATGAAAAAAATAGGGATGATTAGCACCTTTATGTGTAGAACCGTATTCGAACCATACCTGCTCTAAGGTAAGTTTTCCTCCCCCTTCAGCAGTATTTGGTACGCCCGGACAAAGACTGTAGTTATATTTAAATCTTACTACTTTAATGGGCTTATCCATATTGGCTTTACTATACAACCGTATTTCCCTTAAACATTTCTGTCTTATAGATGGATCTTTAGCTCCATCTACATTCAGAACACCTAATGCATCCTTTCTATCCTCGGTTATAAAATAGGCTATCTTTGTTTTTGATTCGATAGAATGAACATAGTATATTTCCTTCTCTCCATAAATAATACTCCCTTTATCGTCTTTAGGATCGGCAAGTAAGCCTCTATTTAAAGCAGCTTCAGGATTGCTGCCTAAATTATATGGGGTACGCCATTTATAGGAATCAATTTTAGAATAATTAAATTTAATGGCTGTACCAATATCGTCAGGAGTAATGCCATTCCCTTCTTTATCAACATAATCAGGTGAGAGTATGCCGGTTAATAGATAACTACTCGCGTAACCGGGTTGTTTATCCCAATGAAAATAGTTATCGGTGCCATTAACCCCAGATGTATTAACATTATATAAATTACTAGAAGAAACCCGCCCATTTGTATTGTTTACAGCATTATCAACAGCAAAGGTAATTTCTTCCTGTCGTTTATTATAAACAGGCAAACCATATACGCTTCGTTGTCCTTGCTCATTTAAAACAGTTATTTCAGAAATATGGTGTGCCTTTCTGAATTCGTTATTTATCCGGCTACTAGAATCGGGGATGACATTTAAATTCGGATAAAATGTCCCAAAATTATTAAACGGGTAATTTTTTATTTTTTTGTCTAACCCGGCCTTACTTGCTTCTGCAGCTGTAAGGTAACTTATTGCGGTGCTTTGTTCTTGTCTCTTATTTTTCTCGATCCGGTCGTTTACCTGGTAGATGTTACTGGAAATAGAATTGCTTGTTTTAAATGCTGCATTTGCAGTTTTTCCTGAGGTATTTATCATTAATGGTTCTGTACCATGAATTTTATCATGCATGGTTACATCTTCAATATTCTTTTCATCAGGTTTACGAAAAAACACATGTTGTTTTTGCGGTTCGTTGATGTCTTGATCTTGAAAATCACCTTTATTGGTGTATAAATTATCCCGGGTCCATTTCCCTGTAGTGTTGGTTGCAGATTGTTTAAAATAGGTAACCCCAACATGTGTATTGGTAAAACCAAAGCCCAAATCAATACCTGCTGAAGTATTTTTTGAGCCATCAACCGCCTGATTATCGTAAAAGATACCTGATCCACCTCTGTATAACCTAAATTGACCCGAGCCTACCTGGCTATTGAACGTAAAAATATCGGGCGTTGCAACAGGCAAAGCTAGGTTTGGTAATTCTGGGATGATAGGGTTTTCTTTCTCCCTGATAAAATCGTGCAACGCGTTTACATCGTTTTTTCCTCTTTCTGAGTACAAAAAGCCATATTCTCGATTTTTCGCATGATGATTTGCAACCCATAGTTTTTTCCAATAACCTGTAGCACCACCACCCCAAAAGATAGGCCCCTCTGCTGCACCAGCATCTATGCTAAATGAATAATTTTCAGAGGCGTAAGCTTTTTGCACTTTAGGCTGTATAGGTTCTGTATTGTAAGAAACCGATCCATTAAAAATATCTAAACCAGCTGCATTTGCGCCAAAATTGAATGCTTTTAAACCCGCCCTACTATTATAACCTAAGCTGGAAGTGAGACCAGAGTACATGGCTTGTTTTTCATCTCTATTATTAGCAATTGCGGCAGAGATATATGGTGAAACGTCTACTCCTGAAGCAGTATTTGATAGGACTCCAAGCCCTAATTTAGAGGTAAGCAAACCACTACTTCCAAATGAATACGATATACCTGCATTGGCTCCAATCTCTGCTCCCATACCTGTATAATTATCACTAAAAATACCAAAAGTAAATGAGCCACTAATTTTAAGTTTTTTACCAACAAGGTCTTTTACGTCAGAGGCTAAGCGGTTTACATACTTGCCCCTTACTTCCATCTTTCCTGTTAGCCTTCCTCCAACGGTAATTCTATCTCTATTCTGCTGCTCAGTTAGAAGTGTATCTCCATTAAAATCATCGGGTATACCTCTTAATTGCCTATTAATGGAACCCACGTTCAAATTCCAGCCTAAGCCAACCCAGCTGGCCTCATCATCCATACTTACGCCCGATTGATAATTTAAATTAACAGGATAACCATCGATATCCATTAAAGGGATATTGTATTTAAAATCTCCGCTAAAAACATCAACCATATCAGAAACACCAGCTGGTTGAAAAGATTGACTTTCTGGCTGTGATGGCCCTGATGTTAAAGCATAAGCAGAAAATGGTTCAATTAAATTTAAAACCCAAACGGCCAATAAAACCCTGGCAATTTTTTTTGTATTACTCCTAAATCTATTATTCATTCTACTTTATCCTCAATTGATAGGTTTTTCCATTAATATTTTTTGCATTAAAAACAAATGCGCCTACCGTTTCGGCTATTTCTGCCTTATCAAACAGTACAACATATTCAAAGCAGTTTTTTATTCCGCTGGCTACCGGAATAACGCCTACAGGAAACACTTTTTGAAGACCTTTTAGTTTGTAAAAACTACTATCCTGACTGTAATCCATTACTTCCGTTAATTTTTTAACACCCGGCTCGCTCAGTTTCATCTGATTAAAAATCCGTATCTGATAGGCTATTTTTGTTGAATCATCTACAGCATCCTCTTGCTTTACCTGTATCATTAAATCTTTATCCTGCTGTTTAACTGAAGTAGTTTTTCTTTTGCAGGCAGATAAAGCAAGTGTAAGCAGTACTATAAAATATATTTTTCTCATTCTATTCTACATTCTTATAAATAAATCTTAAACTTTTTGGGGTACCATCTGGTAAGTACGCAGTCATTACATATGAATAACCTTCTTTAAATGAAAAATTACGACTGAGATCTATGTTAACTTTGTTCTGGCCTTTTTTCAGTTTAATCGTTGGTAAGCTTCTTATTTTTGATTTGGGATCAGTAGTACATACAATATTAAAACGCAATTTTTGTTCACTATAAGAGTTCATTATAGAGAAGCGAATAAAACCTTCGGCTATGTAAAAATTACCCTTAACCAAATCCTCTATATCTCTATACCCATAATCAGTTGGAATAACGGCGCTAATCGTATCCTGACAGTTTACCTCGAACGACCAGACATCTGATCGATTGATGATGGTTTGATCGCGGTAGGCGCTTACCTGCCAGGCATATTTTTTACCCGCCACCAGCTCCTTTGAATTGGGTGGGTAAACCAATAGATTGGCCACCACCTCTTTCTGATTCACAATTGGCAGGTTATAGTTCAGGGCTTCAACAGCATTCTGTTTATCTTTAATTTCGACCAGCATCACCTGATAGCGCAGACCATCTACTTTTGGCATAGAAGGTTGCCAGGTAAGCAGAGGCCGTTTTTCGCAAATTTCGTCCTGATCGTAGGGTTCAATCAGATCTAAAGGTGCTGGTGGGGTAATCTCATTATTAAAGGTTTGATCAATAATGATCTCCTCGCTTGAGGAGGCCGAATAAATATTAAATGAGTATTCGTAATCACCCTGTGGAAAGTATTGGTTTCGCCTGATAAAATTCGCTGTTGCGTTTTGTGCCATGGCTACACTGGCAGTGCGGGCTACTCCTGTTGGAATAGGATTATTTCCTGGCATAATCGTAAAAGTACCTGTTTGTATAGTGGCAATTTTTCCTGCACGGGCTTCGCTTACGGTGATGTTCATTCTAACCGATTTCGCGCCTGAAGCATTGAATATCGATGCCCTGAAAAGCCCGTTCAATGTAGTACCATACACTTCAGGGACAAACACAATACTGGTTTGAGCTGAGGCAGCTGCGCTTATGGAAATAAAAAAAAATAATAATCTTAATTTAAGCTTGCTCATTGTTTGTCGAGATAATAGTGTATAGATATTTCTCCCCTATTGGTAGAGAAAAGATCAGGATAAGTTGGGGTAATCAGGTTTTTGCGGATATCTACATATGCCGAGATATCAAAATGTTTTTTCAGCATGAACTGGATACTTTGTTTAATGCCGGCCTGACGGGCAAGATGCTGATTATCGAGATAACTCAATCCGCTCGACATTGAAACGCCTCTGAATAATTGATATTGAAGCGAAGCATCTGAATTAAGCATATTGCCCAATATGGTATTGGCATTCAGTTCACGGTTGTAAAAAAGGTTTCCGGAAAGTGAAAAATCTTTAAATACGACCGTTTGTACATAATTTAGCTGCAAGAGACTAGAATTACCCAGTGATAAAGGATTAGCAATTTCCTGCTGCGCCACACTCACATGGCTAAAACCGCGCTGCCCAAAAAGTTTATAATTCGAATTGAGATCGAGTTGAAGTTTTTTAGAGGCATAAACCGGAGTGTTGCCCTGCGATACCTTATCAACGCCATTATCAATATATTTTAAACCCAAATTGGCCGACCTGGAAATGCGGAATCTCGAATCGATCTGAATGTTGTGGTTGCTCCAATGCGAATTGTCGCTAGCACTAATCGGCATATTCTTAAAATCAGAACGTAGCGAAAGTGTCATTTTGTTGTGAAAAAAATCTTTGCGGATATTGCCACCAAACCTTAAATTCAGGTTACCAATACCTTGTTGCCCTGGATTTTGAAAACCAGAACCTGCATAATTTACAAATACAGAACTCCTTAACCCAAGTTTTTTATTATCTACTGAATGGTTTAGCCCAACCGACATGGTTTGAAGAAAATCATCTCTAAAGTAGTTGCCATTGGTATTTCTATCAATCATTAATTGATCGGGGCCAAATGCAGCAAGTTCTTTGTACTGTGTTGACGATTTAGATACATCAAAGGTAAGTGTGCCAGCCTTGCTGAAATTAAAAGCCTGGCTAAGCGTAAATACCATATTGTTTCTGGGCAGCGCATTTTGTGCTTGTGCCATGCTACCATTAAATTGCCTGTCGTATGTACCCACCCAAGAAAGTTTACCTGAGCCAAATGAAAAATTTGTGGTAGGCACACTTAAATAACTGTACAGTTTTGGAATGGAGAAAGTAGAGGCATTAAAGCCCACATCTTTAGTTGAATTAAGATCACGGTTAGTACTAAGCCCCACGTTTACAGGCCCTCTTGGCGTTCTTAAAGAAAAGTTGAAACCATTTAAAAATAGATCACGATTAAGGAAACTCCCCGGTAGCTGATGCCCAAAATTACCGGCCTGAAACTCACGAAACCGGGCATAACTTTTTTGTAAAAAGCCCATATCTTTTCCTTTAGCAAGTTCTGACACAAAGAAATTTTCAAGTTCTCTTTGCGAGATTTTTCCTTGGGCTACTTTTTCCAGTAAATCAAGTCTTTCAGGGTCAAGGCCGCTCTCATTTAGTGATTGCTGTACTTTTTGAATTTCGGCAAATAACTCCTGCTTTTTGGCATTTAAGAGATTATTGAGCGAGTCTTGTCCGTGCTGATTGAGCTGCCTTCCCTGATTTTGGGCCTGCGCTTTAATTTCATTTGTAAATTCATTAAGTTTCCCTTTAAGCTCCAGTTCATCCATTTTAAGCATGCTCCTTAAATTTTGTGGATTGTTTAAATAGGCCTGAAGTTTTGGTGAACCGGACAGGTTAACATTCTTTGCAATCTTATCCTGTATCTTCTTTCGGAGAAAAGACTCAGCGGTTTGCCCACTTAATATATTCTTGCGCAAGTTCCGGTATTTGTCTATGTCGGCCTTAAAAAACTGGTTAAAACTCGGTTTGGGTAAATTGAACTTAAAAAGATTGCCCTGATCGAACCTAAAATCTCTCATGGCCGTGTAAGCATTGGCCAATGAAAGATCAATTGGAATGTTATATATTTTCAGTTGACCGGAAAAGGTTACATTATTTAACAGGTTTTTACCATTTGCCGGATCCTGTGTTTTGATGTATTGCGTTGCATTTTCTACAGAAACATCACTAAACTGTATTTTAGCACCTTTTTTGAGTGTGTCTTTTTTTAAGAGCTTTGCAATATCAGATTGTTTCACGCGTTCATCCGCTTGCGTCAATATCGTTTTTTTGGTAGCCTGTATTTTACCCATTGCCACCGAGTCGAGCTTAGAGAATTTCTTCTGTGCTGATTTCAAACTATCTGTTATCAGTTCTTTTGTTTTAATATATTTATTAGAAACAGCAGCAGATTGTACTTTCACATTTTTTTTCAAACTATCTTTGTTTAACAATTCTGTGGTAGCTGATTGCCCGGTTTGCAAGCCTACTTGTAAGTTTAACGAGTTTTTGGTCGCCTGGATTTTTTGTTTAGCCAGCGAATCAAGCTTTGAAAGCTTCTTTTTCCCCGATTTCAGACTATCGATAGCAGCCTGCCCCGTTGGAGGAAGTTGTGCAAATAGCTGCACAGCATGCAGGCAAAAAAATATCAGCACAATAGCTGTTATTACGGCTTTGTTCATATATTAAATTTAGCATAGCACTTTATCAAAGGCTTTCTCCGGCATGTAGGGCAAGATGGAATAGACATTAATAAAAGCGTTATTTAGTTTGGTTTATGAGCTTGAGAACTCAATTTCGAATATCCTTAAAAAAACAGCGTCAAAAAAGCCGGCAAAGCTCCGTTTCCACAAACAGTACATTTCTAATGACGAAAGTGACTGAATGTTTGATGAAACCGCCAATATTCCATTCGGATATTTTGGAGAGCTGGCTTAATTTGCTGGTAATCGGGCTTATATAATAGCTGTTTAAACTTCATAATCATCGTTTTTTTTATTGCTTCCTTATTTTTTTTACAGATCCAATCCTAATCATGGATTTTCGGAATACCCGATTTTTAAAGTCATTAAGATTAGCCTGTTGCTTTTTTAATATTTTAATTTCTTTATCCTGCGCAATTAAATGGAGTGTAAGCTCTTCAATCTTTTTGAGCAATATTTTATTTAGCTCCCCTAACGCTATTCCATTATTTGCAGCCTCTTTGGCTGATGGAACTTCAGGCAAGTGGTTGTGTTTTTTAATGAATGCTTCTAGTTCTGGTAAGGGAAGGTTTTTGTAATTATCTTCAAATACATAATCAGGAATTTGTTGTCCATTCACCCGGATTTCATTTGCTTTAATACGCCCGTTCACAGTGAGTTTATCTTCGGGATTATAAGTACCGATGCCCACATTCCCCACAGGATCAATAACCATTCTAACCATTGGCTGGGCACCATTAGAAGTAGCAAAAAAAAGCCTGGCACGGGCATCATGAGTAGCATCTTCGGCAAGCTGGGCACCTATATAAGCCATACCTTTATTAAATTGTGCATTTTTGGCAACCCAGGTTATACTTCCGGCGGAGCTTCCGCTTAGGGTTGAGTTATTGCTGAGTATCAGATGTGATTGGCTATTTATTTCGGTATTTGGGTTCAAAATTTCAAAAACCTTGTTGTTCCCACCATGAAAGTAGCTTTGGGGGGTTGTTATATTCAAACCAAGATTACCAGAAGGAATATCCATCGCCAAAAAATAAGTACCAGAAAGCGGTCCACCAAGATAAATTCTCTTGGTAGAAGTGGCGTTGTAAACCGAAGAAGCATTATAACCACCAACAAAAATTGCTTCCGGATCCCAGCCTGCATAGGTACCGATAAGCTGATGCACAAAATCCCCTTGCCTACTGGTCAGCACATTATCGTATGCATCTTTTATGGTCACCCCTGTTGTAACGATCGGAGCCTGCGCACGCAATTGCCATGCGCCGGTAAGGGTAATTAACATATAAATTAGATACTTCTTCATTTTCTTTTAGATTGGCCTGCTAATATTTGTTTAACCTGTGTTTGTAACACCGAAAGCATTTCCTGTTGATCGGTAGTATTCTTTTTTAGTACATTAATATCTGCCTGTTGTGCATCTAAAATTTTATTCTTTTCAATCAGATGTAGCGTGAGTTCTTCGATCTTTTTGAGTAAAATTTTGTTCATCTTTCCCAGTTCAATTCCATTCTTTTCTGCTTCTTTGGCCGAGGGCACCTCAGGCAGGTGTTTGTACACTTGTATAAATTTTTCAAGCTCAGGTAAGGGCAACAGCTCATATTTTGGCGCAAAAACATAATCGGGCATTGCCTCAACATCAACCCTGATGGCTCTCGCCCTGATATTTCCGTTTACTGTAAGTTTATCAGAGGGCAGATCAGTCCCTATACCCACGTTTCCATCCATCACGTTCAGGTTGCCCACGTAAGTATGGGCATTGTCTCTTATCATATTATAGATAGTCACTATTGCACCGTTATCATTCAAGTTGTCGTCACTAATCGAACCGAGTTCCAATGCGCCTGCTAAAAGATTACTCACTTTAAAAACTCCCAAATCTGCACCTATTGCTGCTTTTACCCATATCTGGCTTTCTCCTCCAAAATTTAATAGTGCAAACTGTGGTTGCAGCCATGCTGCATAACCCATACTATGATGCTCCTGAATAGAAAAATTCTGTGAATTGATAAACTGGATCCTACCCGATACCAATGAAGGCTTATGTGCTGTGGTATGTTTATAGGTGTACTCAAATTCGCTGTGCAAACCACCAACTTTAGCCACCAGATACCATTTTCCATCGGCAGGTAAACTGAACTGCTGCGCAGATAAGTTCATACCGCTAAAGAGCACCAAGGTTAAAATGTATAAATGTTTCATTTGACCTTTCCTTTAAGTTCTGCTATTTCCTTTTGCTGCCTGGCCAATACTTCGGCCTGCTCGTTCATCTTTCGCTCGTGTTCGATCAGGTGCAGTGTGAGCTCTTCAATTTTCTTAAGTAGCAGTTTGTTCATCTCTCCAACAGCCATTCCATCACGTTCGAATTCTTTAGCAGAAGGTACTTCAGGAAGATGTTTGTTCAAACGGATGTATTTTTCAACTTCAGCGAGTGAAAGTTTATGATAGCTTTCTTCAAAAACATAATCAGGTGCTCCCTGGCCATCAACCCTAATTTCCCGGGCTTTGACCGTTCCGTTTACCGTTAATTTTTCAGAAGGATTAGAAATATTGATGCCAACATTGCCTGTACCATCAATCACGATATCATCCCCGTAAAACCAGTTAAGTCCATTGCCATATTTGTCAAAAAGCCGCCGGGTACCCAAAATCATCTTCCCGGCAGCGTTGCTGTTCTGCAGGTTTCCTGCGACAGTAATAATCCTTCCCTGGCCATAAAAATTTGAGCCGTCACTATTTGCAGGGATTACAAATTCTATCTGGGCGCCTTTGTCCGAAAATCTTCCTCCTGTTGCTGCCTGAACGATCAGACCGCTCCCTCCGAATGTAGGATTAGACCCATTTAGTGCCGTGCCATCATAATTCAAATGAAGTTTCCCTTCAGGAAGAGCAGTTCCGATCCCAATTTTTCCACTGCTCGAAACCGCGAGTCCATTATCATAAAAATCATTACCAAAATAAGCAACGCCTCCTGCTGAGGTAATGAGTGCCGTACCATTATGGTCTTCACCAGTTACCGTTAGTTTTCCACCCCAGAGATCAAATTTTTGTCTCGGATTAGCTGTTCCAAGGCCTAAAAAGCCGTTCGATGTAATACGGGCGGCCTCCCGGTTGGCCTGATCAAAAGGACTGGTATGTAAAGCCAAGCCAACACTACGATTAAACCCTAAACCCGGATCTTCACTTACGGCGTAAATACCCACACTTTTTTCTGGTGTTAGCTGATCAGCATCATTCCTTCCATAAAGCTGTATCCCCCATTTATATCCTGCGCCATTCGTTCCTCCTGGATTGGCACCGGTATAAGGTGTTTGGATAAGTAATAAATTATCGACGGTTGAGCCAGATGCATTGGCATCCGTAAAAGCGTCCATTTTCCGAATATGCAGTTTAGCAAAGGGGGTAGGCGTACCAACACCTATGCTACCGTCAAAATAGCCCTGTCCATCTGCCCTTACACTAAAAAGACGGTTACCAGCTGTTATGCCATCAAAATAAAAATTCTGAGCACCGTTTGGATTATCAGTTAAAGCCCTGAAAATGCCGGCCCCATAACCATATGTACTTCCCAATTGATGACCTGTAAAAAAAGACTGTCCGATAGAGGTTTGAATGTTTAAATTCCCCGAACTGAGTACACCATTACTTTCGGTAAGTATTCTTAACCAGGGTTGTTGAGGATTACCATTGGTTTTCCTCAGATAGAAATTCTGATCAAAAAAACTCCCAGCCATCTGCATGGCATAATTATTAACCTCATTGGAATGTCTCACATCAAGCAAATGCCACCAATTGGCTGCGCCAGAAGGATAATTTATAGGTGCTACAGTTTCAAAAAAGCCCGAAACTGCACCGGCATTACCCTGTAGGCCCGCATCGTTACGTACACCTGTTTGCGCCAGCACACTCTTTACGCCGAGTAAAAAGAAAATTATAAGATAGCTTAACCTAATGCTCATTTTTAATTAATTTTTAACAATTTTTCTATTTTTTCCAAGCGCTCAGCCTGGCTTTTCAATTCTTTTTCCTTTTCAATTAAATGCAGGGTGAGTTCTTCTATCTTTTTCAGCAACAGCTTATTCATCTCTCCAACAGCCATTCCATCACGTTCGAATTCTTTTGCAGAAGGTACTTCAGGAAGGTGTTTGTTCAAACGGATGTATTTTTCAACTTCAGCGAGTGAAAGTTTATGATAAGTTTCTTCAAAAACATAATCGGGTGCTCCCTGGCCATCAACCCGAATTTCCCGGGCTTTGACTGTTCCATTTACCGTTAATTTTTCTGTTGGATTATTCATGCCAATCCCTACATTACCTGCATTATTCCAAATGCCACCAGGAAGCCTGATGTTGGCCGGTCCAAAACCGCCATCGTAACCCAGTTCAATTGCGCCATTACCAGCACGAATAAAATCTACTCTTGATCCCGAATCATGAAAACCGATAGTAGAATAATCTAAACCATTAAGCAGCATAGTGGTTTTACCGGCCCAATCGCTAATTATCGGAGAGGAATTTTCGAGAATATTCCCAAGGCTCAAATATCCATCTGTATTGTGAATAACGCTATTGACTCCCAAAACCATTGCACCACCAAGCACATGTAGCTTCGCACCTGCATATGCTGTACCAGTTCCAATCCCAATATTTCCATCAGGGCTAATGGAAAGCCCATTAGAGAATTGATTATTGGAATAAAGGGCCAAACCGTTATATGAGGTAATCAGTGCCGTACCGTTATGGTCGTCTCCTGTTATAGAAACCCTACCTCCCCATATGTCGAGCTTTTCCCGCGGGATTACACTCCCTATGCCGATATAGCCGTTTTGGCTCATCACCATATTGGGCGTATTGCCCATTTGTTTCGATAGAAAACCAAGTGAGCGGGAATTTCCTTCCAACTGGAGTGAAAACTTCTCCTCACCCCAGGCACCCACATTAAGCCCTGATTCAGATTCGTTCTGTGCAAATACTATGGCATTCCTTGCACCTGAACCGAACGTCCAAGCATCGTTATTCTGCTGGAAACGTCCTGTCAACATAAAAGTAGTGCGGCCAAAATCTGTCGCATTATTAGTCAGTGTAAACAGGGTGGAGGCATCGAACCAAGAATCTCCCTTTACCTGAAAATGACCAGCAGGGTTTAAAGTATTTACTCCCGCAGGGCCAGAGCCTGGAAAAGTATTCTGCGCATATGCCTGGTGTGAAAAGGCAACCATTAGCATAAAAATTGAAACTATGTGAGATGTGAATTTCATTTCTTAAAGGATTTTAATGTTTTCTCTAGTTCAGCGATCTTTAAACGCTGGGCATCTAATAAGTCTCCTTGTTTTTCATTTAGCTTGTGCTCTTCCATGATATACAAGGTGAGTTCTTCAATTTTTTTAAGCAGCATTTTATTCATTTCACCCAATTCCAGCCCATTCTTTTCAGCTTCAATAGCACTCGGTATTTCGGGCAGGTGTTTGTTCTTTTTAATATAACTTTCCAACTCATTCAACGTTGCAGCCTTATAACCCTCTTCAAAAACGTAGTCGGGCACATCGCTGGCATCTACCCTGATCTCTCTGGCCTTAATTTTTCCGTTTACGGTTAGTTTTTCAGTCGGATTGACAAGGCCAATGCCCAAATTGCCTGAGTAAGCATTGAGCCAGCTGTCATTATTACCCATCAAACGGGTATTCTCGCGGCCATCTGCATAATATAATTTTAGCATAGCCCCTATACCAGTCCCCCCACCCAGCAGGGCAATATCTAATCCTCCCTGGGCACCGATAGACATGTACCGTGCTACATCAAGTGGATAGTTTGGACTTGTTGTACCTATACCAAGCTTACCCTGTGAGATAAAGTGTGTGCCTTCCCCCGTAACCATGAGGTTGCTCGTAGAAGTTAGTGGATTATCTGATAAAACCGGGACTGAAAAATCTTCAATATGTACCGATGCTGGTGCTGTATTAATTTTAATTTGATTCTGTGAAGTAAGGTCTTCGACCCTGTCCTGCTGATAAGTAATTTTTACTCTGTACCTTGCATAATTTCTTACATCAACATAAATGGGAAATGCCTTATTAACGTAACCGCTATAACTGGTCTGCAAATCATAAGGGGTGCCTAAAGTTACCTTTGCGAACTGTTCTTGTCCACCAGTTTCGACCAGATTTAATTTAGTTTGGCCTGAATTGATTCCTGTACCAGCGCCGTTATTGATGATATATTTTTGGTAACCTGTAGTGTAAGACTGCTGAAAAAGCTCGACAATAATTATCCCACCTAACTGCCAGTGATAAGAATTAAAACCGACTATGGCTACTTCATATCTCAATGCCTGCGGCAGATTGTTAGTATTGAGGTCATTAATCACTGAAGATTTTAAACCATTTTGATCGGAGTGAACCTGTGCATTTACTTTAATACAAGAAATAAATGTAAAAGCCACACAACAGATGGCTATAGCAATAATATTAATTTTCATTCCGTTTTCTTTTCGCTATAATTTATTCTCTTAAAAAATCCAGCATGCCATATCACTTGA
Organism: Pedobacter folensis; assembly: GCF_056490665.1. Classification (NCBI taxonomy): domain Bacteria; kingdom Pseudomonadati; phylum Bacteroidota; class Sphingobacteriia; order Sphingobacteriales; family Sphingobacteriaceae; genus Pedobacter; species Pedobacter folensis. The sequence continues at coordinate 1,179,662 of NZ_JBWJIF010000003.1, read as the reverse complement.
TCAGCCAAACAATGTCCTTTTCAACGGGCGACAATCAATCTGTAGGCATTTAGTTTGTTTGTGGAGCTTGAGAACTCCGAATCGAAGATGAAGGAAAAAAAAGAGATTTTATAGCGCCAAACCCTTACATTACACGTAAGTGGTACTATAATACCATGAATTGGATAAAATGTAGGATGAAACTTCTTTTTTTGTCAATCGTACCTTACAGATTCTTATATTTGAACTTTAAAGTGCTCTCTATATGAAATTTAACTGTATTGCGGTCGATGACGATCCCGCAAACCTGGAACTACTTTGTGATTATCTCACCACGCTTGACGATTATGAACTTCTAGAATGCTTTACCGATCCCATTAAAGCAATGAACCGTATTACTGCAGGAGATAACCTTGATATTGTTTTCATGGATATCGAAATGCCAGGCCTGTCAGGAATAGACTTGGCCAAGATTATACGCAATAAAACAAGAAATCTTATTTTTACGACTGCGCATTCTAAATATGCAATAGATGCATTTGAAATTGAGGCTGATGCTTTTCTTTTAAAACCCTATTCTCTGGGCCATTTTGCAAGAGTACTCCATAAATTACAAAGCCGACGGATACTTGCGAAGCCGGATCAGGAAAAGAGCAACGACCAATATTTCTTCATCAAGAGCAAAAATGACAAGTCGAAACTTGTAAAGATTAGATTTGATGAAATCATAGCCATTGAGAGTATCCAAAATTACATTTCTATATATACCACACAAAAAACTGTAGTTGCCCATATTACACTCACAAAAATCAAAGAAATACTCAGGGATAATAACTCCTTTATTCAGATCCATAGATCTTTTATCATTTCTAGAAATTATTTAGAGGAAATAGAGAATAATCTGGTCAGGATGAAAAACGATTTATTATTAACCATTGGAGAAAACTATAAAGATGAGCTCATTGGTTTTGTAAAAACAAGAACAATTAGAACAGGCAGGAATTAGAATAATAGGTTGTTTGGGTATTTGGGCAAAAGAAAAGTAAATTGGACTATCCATAGTATGCAAGGTAAAATTGTCTTCCGTTTGTGGATGTAAGTGACAATACCAGTGAATAAAATTGTGTAGTATATTAAACTGGAACGTACCTTATATCCCGTTTTTTACCAGATCAGTCAGCTATCTTGTATTTGGCGTATAAAGAAGGGTTAACCCCATATTTTTTCTTGAACTCCTGACTAAAGTGTTTCCTGTTGTTAAAACCACTCATGAAAGTGATTTCGTTAATATTGAAAGATGTTTCTTTGAGTAATTGTGCTGCCCGTTTCAACCTTACTTCTTTAATTAAATCTGCTACCGCATAATTGGTGAGCTGCTGAACTTTTTTATAAAGTACTGATCTGCTCATCCCCATTTCATCAACCAGGTTTTGTACGTCGAAACTGGCATCAGGCACTCTTTCTTCTACAATTGTCATCAGCTTTGCGATGAATTTTTCTTCAGGGCTAACCGCGTTGGCGGGGATTGGTGATATCAATATGGTTTTACAGAACTTCGCCCTGACAATCTCTTGTCCCCTGAGCAGGTTGCGGATATTCAGCTGTAACAATTGCGGACTAAAGGGTTTAGAGAGATAAGCGTCTGCACCAATACCCAATCCTTCCAACTGATGTTCAACCGAAGCTTTCGCGGTAAGCAAAATAAAAGGGATATGATTAGTCGCCTCTGCAGATTTCACTTTTTGACAAAGCTGGATTCCATCTAAAACCGGCATCATAATATCGCTTACGATCAGATCGGGGATTTCATTTTCTAAAAAATCCAATGCAACCTGGCCGTTTTCACAGCCAACTAACTGATATCCAAAGGACAGATGATCCATAATAAGGTTTTTAACATCTAAATTATCCTCTACAACCATAACTTTGTATTTCCTGCCGTCTCCGCTTTCGGGTACAGCAAAGAGCTGGTTCAGGTTTTCTGGCATGTTCACCTGATGCGGATGGGGATACGGAACTGCGGTTTGTGAAAGGATTTCGGCAGGTGAAAGATGTGCATCACCTTTCTGAAGGGATACGGTAAAACAGGTTTTATTTTTTTTAGGCGATTGTTCGCTTGTTACCCCTATTTTTCCTTTGTGGAGTTCAATAATGTTTTTGGCCATCGCCAGCCCTATTCCTGTCCCCATCTGGGCGATACCCTTTTGGTCTAGCTGAACAAAACTTTCGAATATCTTTTCTCTAAAATCCTCCTCAATGCCGCAGCCGTTATCAGTCACTGTGATATCAACCCAATTCCTATCTGAATCAGAATCGGCCATGCTTAATGAGATATCTCCACCATCGGGACTAAACTTGAATGCATTGGCCAATAAATTGAAGATCACCTTTTCAAGTTGGTTGCCATCGAAATAAATAAAGAGTGGTTCTCTCGGAGCTGAAAATGTAAATGTAATGTTCCTGTGCGTTGCCAGACTTTCAAAAGACTGATAAATCCGGTGACAAAATGGTACCAGATCTTCCAGGCTACAGTAAATTCTAAGGTGCCCTTCTTCCGCTTTTCGAAAATCCAAAAGCTCGTTAACCAATTTCATTAACCGGTCGGCGTTGGTCTTGATTAACCGCAGCGTTTTGGAAAAATCACCCTCTTTACTTTCCTGTATCAATTTTTCAACAGGCCCAATTATTAAGGTTAATGGTGTGCGGATTTCATGAGAAATATTGGTAAAGAAGTTGAGCTTCATATCATAAAGCTCATTGAGTTTTTCGTTATGTGCATGCTCAAGGTAAAGATCGCGTTTTAGCTTTTGCCTGGCGCTGATAAACCTAAAGATGATGTAACAGGTTATTACAAGGAGTATCAAGTAAATGAGGTATGCCCACCAGCTGAGCCACAATGGAGGCCGGATATGGATATGGAGTGACCGGTACTTCTCGCCAGAACCATTCCCGTAATTGGCGACTTTCACTTTAAAAACATAATGTCCTGGCGGCAGATTGGTAAAGTTAACAACTCGTTGGTCGCCTATAACCTGCCAGTTATTGTTTTCCCCATCGCCTTCCATTTTATAGGCATAGCTGTTATTGTAAGGATTAATGTAATTAAGCGCAGCAAATTTTATCCCGAGTGAAGATTGATTGTGGTTCAGTTCTAAATCTTGTATGGTTTCGACAGAGGAGTTAAATATGGAATCTTTATTGCCGGGTTTCAATGGTATATTATTTACTGATAGCTCAGTAATCACCAGCGGTGGTGGAATTGTGTTTTTAGTGATTTGGTTAGGATGAAAAATGGTTAATCCGTTAATGCCTCCAAAAATTAACTGGCCATCTTTTAGTTTAACAACAGCCTGGTTCGAGAACTGATTGCTGATCAACCCATCGTTAGTGGTATAAGCGGTAATGTCGAGGTTTTCCTTTTTAAAAGGTAGGTTGAATTTTTTGAACTTTATTTCCGAAAGGCCCCGGTCTGTACTCACCCAAAGATTGTGCTGGTCGTCTTCAGTTATGGCATGTATAAGGTTATCATTAAGGCCTTGCCTTACATCAATTACGTAAAACCTTTGGCTACTTTGATCGAAATAATGAAGCCCCCCATCTTCTGCACCTACCCATAGCCTGTTTTTTGAATCTTTGAATAACGATAATACGTTGCTTTTATTAAGCTGAAATTTCCTGTCTCCTATTTTTTGGTAAATGGCCAATATCTTATCCTGCCGGGTATCGTAAAGGTTTAGGCCGTTTTGTGTGCCAATCCACAAGCGGTCCGGAGCAGTTTTCAGTAAGGCAGTAATGTAATTATCAGATAAACCAATTTTGCTTTTTCGCAAGGTATCTGTTTTAGCAGGCTTATTGAGGAGCAATTGGGATCTCCCATCGGGCAATAAATAACGCAATCCGCCTCCGTTTGTGCCTACCCAGGCGCCCTCTCCATCCGATAGTAAACAGGAAATGAGCGTTTCGCTTAATTTACTTTGCGGGGAGCTAAACCTCAAATATTGGAAAACTTTGCGCTTTTTATTGAATAACCCCAGTCCGTTCAAGGTACCTACCCACAAGTTTCCTTTGTGATCGTCGGCTAAAGATTTTACCCCCGTAAACGACTGGGTATTGTTTTGCATCGGGATGTTATAGCTTTCACTCTGGGCTGGGCTAAGCCAGATCCGGTTCAATCCACCGGCAGTACCTACCCAAAGGGAATTATCGGCATCTGCTGAGAGGGCAGTTACCAGCACATGATTTAATCCAGGCGATTCGCCTACCCGCTCCCCAATGTTCCGGAAGTTGGCGTTACCTGCATAATAGAAATTAAGCCCGCCGGCAAAGGTTCCTACCCATATACAGTTGTTCTTATCTTTTAAAAGGCTCCATACCGAGTTATCGTTCAGGCTTTTACTATTAAGGGGATTGTGCTTATAATTGGCAAATTTCTGGGTGTTTTTATCCAGAACGCTAATTCCATCGCGGGTTGCAAACCAAACCTGGTTATTATTGAACAAAATATCTTTAACCCAGTTTGATGCTATTGGACTAACAGCATCCCGGTAGCTGTAGTTTTTGATGGTATTTTGTTGTACCGAATAACGGAATACCCCTGAAATTTCAGTACCCAAATAAATGTCCTGGTTACTATCCTGCCTGATGACTAGAATCCGGTTATTGGCAAAATCTGCAAATTTTGAGAAGGGAGCTGGTAATGTAACCAATTTATGGCTACTGGCGTTAAACCTAATCAGCCCAGCCTGTGTACCCGCCCATATATTATTTTCATGATCAGCTAGCAGCGCAAAAACCGGATTTTCTTTCAGAAAGGTATTCGATTGTTCGGTACGAATGTCTTCAAGCTTGAGCGTTTTTTTGTTTAACTTTTTGAGACCTCCGAAAGTGCCTACCCAAATGTTTTTATGCTTGTCTTCGGTAATAGACGAGATATAGTTTCTTCCGCCTTTTATATCACGAAGATCAATACGTGTAAATGTACCACGTGTACAATTATAGCGATTTAACCCATTCGAAGTACCCACCCAAAGCTGGCCGGCGCTATCCTGAAAAATAACGTTTATCTTTTTATTGCTTATGGTTGTGCTGTCATTAGTTATCGGCTGGTAAGCTTTAAATTCATATCCGTCATATCTGATTAGCCCTTTCTGCGTGGCCAGCCATATAAAGCCTACCCTATCCTGAACGATGCCAGAGATCTGGCTTTGAACCAGGCCATCCCGGTTAGTAAAATGTTTAAAGCTGGGCGATTGGGCCCGCAGGAAATTACAAGCCAGGGATAGAAATGCAACAAATAAATACTTACAAATATTCATAACCAGTGCTACTGCTATCTAATTTACAAAATAGCTTCCCAAATTTTCTTTATAACTTAAATAAAAACATCTTATTGTCTGGCCTATCGGTGTGCCAGGCGCTGCCTGATCCGGGTGAGCGTTTGCCTTTCTATCCCCAAATAGCTGCATAAGTGTGAAAGCGAAATCCTTCCAAATAATTTAGGTTGTGCTTTAATGAAATCCAAATAACGCTGCTCTGCCTTTTGCAAGATAAAACTTTCCAAACGGATTTGTTGTCTGTTGAGTAGCTCTTCTGCGATCAGACAGCGGTAATTGCCTCCACAGGCTGAATGACTGTAGATTTGATTCAGGTCACCAAAAGGAATACATATAATTTTAGTTTGCTCCAGGCATTGGATAAGATAATTGCTGGGCTGCTGTTTCAGAAATGCCGGATAATCTGCCACGTAGTCTCCTTCAGAAAAAAAAGCTACAGTATGCTCATTTCCGTTTTCATCGATAAAATAAGCGCGGGCTAATCCTTTTGCAATAAAGCCCAGAAATTTCTGGACCTTTCCTGAATGCAGGAAAAAATCTTTCTTACTTAATTCTATTATGCCCGATGTTGGACTTGTAGGGTATACCCCACGTTCAGGCAAATCGGTTTTTGAATAATCTACCGATTTTAAATGCTTCAAAACATCGTTTTGAGCATCATTATTATAATGGCTTGAATGATAATACATGGCTATCTCCGGTTGGTTATAGCATAAATTTCGGCAGGATTTTGTTTTTTAAGGGGACGCTAATATCCTTATTTGGGGGTTGTTTTGTCTTTTTAAACCAAAAAGCAGCTCTTTTTTGGAGCTGCTAACGGTAAGAGGATTAAAATATGGAATAACCAGCTTTGGAATGTTATACCAGGGCCATTAATTCAGTATTAATGAATTCCATCTCCTCATCATCCAGGCTTACTGAAACAGATTGCGCATTACTGATGGCTTGTGCTTTATTTCGCGCGCCGGCTAAAACGATACTAATACCAGGCTGCATAGTAGTCCATTTTAGCACCAGTTGCGAAAGGCTGATCCGCTTTTCATTTGCAATAACCTCAATTCTTTCAAGAAAATTTTTAACCTTTGAAAGATCGAAGTGACTAAAATAGCCGTTTCGGTGATCGCTGGCCTGCAGGGTATCCCCTTTGAAAAACTTACCACTGAGCAAGCCTCTTTCCAGCGGACTGTAGGCAATTATACCGATATGATTTGCAATTGCAGCCGGTATCAGCTCAGCTTCGATTTCCCTTTTCAACATGCTGTAAGGCACCTGATTGGAGGCCACATTGATGCTTTGCTGCGCCTGCATCATTTGTGCTGCGCTGTAATTGCTTACACCAGCCGCCCTGATTTTACCCTGATCTATCAGTAATTGCAGGGCCTCCATTGTTTCCTCAATAGGTGTGGTCGAATCTGCCCAGTGCAATTGCAGTAAATCAATATAATCTGTTTTTAAACGCTTTAAGCTTTCCTCGGCTTCTTTAATTACATTGGCTTTCGAGGCGTATTTATAAACCGGGTAATTTTTGCCTAAATGATCAATATCAAACATAAAATCCCCGCGGCCATTATTACTTCCATCCCAAACCATTCCAAACTTGGTAAGAATCTGTATTTTAGAGCGGTCTGTTTGCGCAGTTGCACTGGCAATCAGTTCTTCGCTTAAGCCTAACCCGTAGAATGGTGCGGTATCTAAAGTGGTTACGCCCAGGTCAATTGAGGCCAGAATGGCTTCTTTAGCCTCTTTCTTTTCTGTTCCTCCCCACATAGTGCCTCCAATAGCAAAACTGCCATAAGTAATGGCAGATAAGCTTAAATCTGTGTTTCCTAATTTTCTATATTCCATGATGAATTATTAATGGTTAAGCATTTTCTTCGGCAGGATGTAATTCGGCATAAGTTTTCCAGTCGGTATAGCCTTCCGAGCCCAGGCCATAATATAAATCGCGATTAGGTGGAGTAAGCTCAAGGTTATTTTCCAATCGCTCAACCAAATCAGGGTTAGCGGTAAACAGCTCTCCGAAACCGGCAATATCAATAGTACCTGCATCGATTAACCGTTCTGCTTTCTCCCTGGTCATGCTACCGGCCAGGATGATTACCCCTTCATACCAGGAACGAAAGCGCTCCAGAAAACCTTCGGGCAAAGCATGGCTGCCTTTAGATTGCTGATCCATCAGATGGATGTAGACGACTTGCCGTTTGGCAAGTTGAGCTGCCAAATACTGATAAGTTGCCTCTATTTCATCATATTGGGGCAATTCGCCAAGCCCGCCATAAGGCGTTAGCCTGATACCAACCTTTTCTTTGCCAATGGCAGCAACAGCTGCATCAACTACTTCGAGCAAAAATCTAGACCTATTTTCAACGCTGCCGCCATATTCATCCTTTCGGTTATTGATGAAAGGATTTAGGAACTGTTCGATTAAATAGCCGTTGGCTCCATGAATCTCAACGCCATCGAACCCTGCTGTTATCGCATTGCCTGCTGCATTGGCAAAATCGTTAACGACCTCGCCAATCTGGGCTGCCGACAACGCTTTAGGCTTGGAAGCCAAAACAAATCCTTCCCTCCCGTTTTCATCAAAACCCCAGGCATGTGTATTAGCTGCCTGAATATCTGAGGGGCCGACTGGAGCAATACCACCTGGCTGATTGGAAGTATGTGATACCCTGCCGACATGCCAAAGCTGTGTAAATATGGTACTACCTTGCTTGTGTACAGCCTGGGTTACTTTTTTCCAGCCTTTAATTTGTGCCAAAGTGTACAGCCCGGGAATGTAAAGGACACCTTTAGCGGTTTCTGAAATTGCTGTGCCTTCGGTAATAATTAATCCTGCGGTGGAGCGTTGCGAATAGTATAAAGCATTTTCCTCATTAGCGATGCCATCGGCATTTCGTGCCCTGGTCATAGGTGCCATGGCAATCCGGTTTTTTAATTGCAGCGAGCCAATGGCTGCCGGCCTAAAAATATTTGTGCTCATTTTTTTTCTGAATATGTACAATTATGTGTTGCTGTTTTACCTTTTTTTAACCAGCCAGCTTTCTACCGCTCTGGAGAAATCGGCAACATCAATCGGGTGCCTGCTGGTAACCAGGTTACCATCGGTAACAACAGCTTGTTCCAGCACCTCTCCACCTGCATTTTTAAGGTCAGTTTGAATGTTCCAATAACCCGTTAATTTTCTGCCTTTCAGGATATCGGCAGATGCCAGTACTACAGGCGCATGGCAGATAGCGGCAATGAGTTTTCCGGATTTATTAAAATCCTGAATAAACCTGATTACATCTTTATCATAACGCAGGTTATCGGGGTTCCAGGCACCACCCGGGATAAACACCGCATCATAATCACCTACTTTAATCTGATCTGCTGTGCGGTCTACCTTAATCCAACCCACTGGCTGCAAATATTGAATGGCCATGATATGCGTAGCAGCCATCTCCGGCTGGCTAAGTCCATATCTGGCTGGAGCCGGGTTATATTTTGGCGATACAATTTCTACCTGGGCGCCAAGTTGCTTAAAGTACCATACTGGTCCGGTCAATTCGATTTCCTCGAAACCATCTGCCGCAATAACCGCAATTTTTTTACCTTTCAGCACTGCTTTATCTTTAACAGGGGTAAAAAAGAATGCCCTTAAAGCTTCATTTCCCGGAGCATTCAATAATTGCGAAACGGGCATATTAACTACCGCAGATGGCGAGGTGAGTTGATTGATAACTTCAAGTTCATTGCTTTTAAGCTGGGCATTTGCACCAAGTACCGCAAATATGCACAGGATACCTGTCAGTACGATTTGATTTACTGTTTTCATTTTTTCGTTTTTTATTTGTTTTCTTTTTGTTGCTTACTGTATTGTTATTGGATTTATTAATTCGGGACCTTAATTAACCTGCGGATGCCAGTTTGAAAGGGTTGCTTTTTGATACTGGTATTTAAATAATCGATAACAGGTTGTATCGGTGGAAATTTAAGGTGGTACTGAAAAGCGCTTTCACTTCTGAATTTTTCGTAGGTAACAAACTGCGTCTGGTCATTTTCAAATTGCGAAAGCTGATAATTGATCACCCCTGGCTCACTTCGAAATTGTGGCATCGCCTGGTGATAAACAGTTTTGAACTTAGCCTCAGTACCGGGCTTACAGTCTACAAAAAGCATGATCGTAATGGGCTTATCTTCTTTATTGGCCTCCATACGCCACTGTTTTTTGGAGAGTGGCTCGAGATCCTTTACCTGTATTTTTTTGACTGGTTGCACCAGGTTTTTTGTAAGCGCCAGAACAGCCCTGAAAAGTGTTTCACCACTGGCTTTATGGAACTCCTGTTTACTAATCCATCTTTCAATGGTCCAGAGCACAGCAGGATGTTCCTCTTCGTAATAAACCTCGGCCATGATGTTGGCCTTTTGCAAGATGGCATAAGCAACATAATTTTGCAATGCCTTTTTAAAAGTCTCCCGGTCATTCGGTTTAAGCTCATAACGGGTTAATATGGCTAAAGGTTGCGGGTGCTTCTCACCTGTAGCAACAAGTTTTTTTTTCGGCATAGTACTGGTTTGTGCCTGACTCAACAGGCCGGTTAAAAGCAGGGCAACAAGCACATAATAAAAGATTATGGGGATCCGGGCTATGATTATTTTTGTTTTCATTTTCTGGATATTTAAGGCCGTTACGGCACAATTTTTATGATCAATATGGTTGAAATTATTTTCCAGTCCTAAGTAGCAAGGCGGCAAGCTCATGGGGTTTGGCCAGGAAAGGCGAATGACTGGTATCGATCTCATATACCGATTTAATGCCGGAGCTTTTTATCATCCTGTCTTGCAATCCGGGCGAGATCACAATATCCTGAAGCGTTTTGATGTAGATTTTTGCTACGCTGCCAAAGTTTTCGCTGGTCAAAGTAACTTTACCGGCAAAAGGAATGGCCGGCTCCGGACGGTAATTGGTTAAAACCTGCTCCTGATCGGCAGCTGTTCCATCAGGGATAAACAGGTTTGTTAAATTCTCGCGGCGCACATCCAGGCTCAGCTGATCCTGCGAGGGTACTAATGCAGGGCCAAGCTTCGCATCCGGATCTGAAAAGGCCAGATCGGTAAGCGCCTGTCCGTTTGCAGGTAAAAATGCCCCAACATAAATCAGTTTATGAATTTTAGCAGGTACTTTTTCAGCAACAAGACTGATAACCATCCCGGCCATGCTATGCCCTACCAGTATTACCTTACCTTTGGTTTTCGCTATTGCTTCTATTACCTTATCCCGGTAAAGATCTAAACTCAGTGTATGTAAAGGGCTTTTATCTTCGCCGTGCCCCGGCAATTCGACGACAATTACCTCATTGCCTTTTTTAACTAAATCAGCACGAACTGCATCCCATACGTAGGGAGCCTGCCAGGCACCGTGAACAAGTACATAAGTTTGTTTTTTTATTAGGTTGACAGCTGTTTTTTTCGCATCAGAAGCTATAGTAGCACCAGAAATAAATGCTGATAACAGTATTAAGATTGACTTTTTCATTTTATATCTTTTTTATTTTTTAAAGCATAATTATTGTTCATTTTGCCCGGCCGGCATGTCATAGCCATTGAGTAAGATTGCTATTAAACTATAGCCACCTATAAGGAAGAACAGCTCGGCCAGGCCATCTTTTCCGAGTACCTTTAAAGCATGGCTATAGCTCGATGTTGGGAGTATCCGTCCTGCAACCAGGCAGTTTGCAATATCCTGGGCCAGGTTTTCCTGTTGATTTAATCCCGCAGTTTTGCTTCCTATGGCCAGTGCAGCAATCGTCTCCTCCGGAATACCAAAAGCTGCTGCCATAATCTCATGAACGTAAAGTTCAAATCTGGCCCCGTAAAAAGCGCCTACGGTGAGGATAGCTACTTCGCGTACTTTTTTATCGAGTGTGGCCTGGGTATCCAGACTACGCAAAAAAGTAAGCGCTGCGATGCCAAATTGCGGAAAATGCAGCATCGGGGTGAAAGGCCCCAGCAAAGCCCCCTGGTTATCAATCATCCTGGCAGGACTTTGGCTTCGGTTAATCAATTCAGATATTTCCTGGTGTACATACAGTAATTCAGGACTCAGGCTATTCGGTGGTAGTGGGTTTAGGCGCATCATGATTTACGATTTAAGTATTTCACTGGTAAATTCGCCATCAATTAAAATGAAGGCTATCCGGCAGTTTTTACCAGAGCGGTTAGCCCAGGCATGATTGGTGCCATTTTGAATAATAATATCACCTGCTGAAACCGTAACTTCAGCCTGATCCATAATCATAGTAATGCTACCTTCAAGTACAATTCCGTAATCTACCGTCTGGGTGCGGTGCATAAGCGGATGCGGGGCTCCAACTGTGGAAGTAGAAGCTTGCTCATCTCCCATTGCCTTAAATTTTGCTGCAGCATCCTTTTCGCTTAAGCTCCTGATTTCTTCTCCTTCCGGTGGAAAATCGATCATCCTGATCCGGGTACCTTTTTTTGGTGGCCCCAACTGTAAACCAGTGTTATCCAGCTCATCAGGTTGGGCATGAATCAACGCCGGGCTTTCCAGGGTGTGCCAGATTTCGAAAAAAGTTGGTCCGCCTTTCCCTCCCACTAAATGTATATTGGTAGGAGGAGCATCAGAGACAATGATGGCCTGACCGGTGGCGTCATGCCCTGTTACAATACGCCTGAATGTTTTTTGAGTCGAATCCATAGTTAGTTATTTTTAGCCCTTCTAAATGCAGTAATTCCCAGATAATGGAATAAGACGCCAATTGCCCATAGTGGAGTAGACCAAAGAGGCCACGGATAACCGGCACCGGTTAAATACCATACCATCCAGATAATTGGTGTAGCGATAATGAACACCAAAAAATGAATTCTAAATCCACGTTTCGGATTCGATACCGCGGTGTAGTTGTGTTTGATGAAGTGTGTCATGATGTTTAATTGTTGATTTTCTGATACAAATTTGCTAAGAAAACCAGGGACATACCTGACGCAATTGCGTCAAAAACAACACATTACAAATAAAAAAAGCCACTTATGAGAAGTGGCTCCATGGTATTTAAATGATTTTAAAACAGGCTTAAAAATCAAAAATCTTTTCAAGCTCAATAACATGTGTTCCCGACTGAAATACTTCGGGGGCTTTAGCCATTTTTGCGGCCAGCGTTGAGGTTGGCATGGCCCTAAACTTTTTAAAAAGGCCAATTGTATTCAGGCTCCTGATGAGACCAATAGTTATGCGCTCTCCGGCACGATCACTATTTTGCCGCAGTAAAATACCAGGTTTAAAAATGGTGTAGCTATTAAACCCCAGTTCGCCAATGGCCTCTTCAAGCTTTCCTTTCATTTTAGAATAAAATACACTACTAGCTACATTTGCACCATAAGCCGATAACAGCACTGCAGCTCTTACTCCGTTTAGCTTAGCGATCCTGCCAAACTCCAAAGGAATCTCGTAATCAATTTTCCACTGCTGTTCTTTCGAACCTGCTGCCTTCAAAGTAGTACCCAGGCATGAAAACCATACATCGCCTTTAATGTGTGCTGCAACGGCGGCCAGCTGATCAAAATCGGTAACGATTTCGGTTAATTTGGCATGAGATTCACCCGTCGGTTTTCGCACAAAACTGAACACTTCTGAGTAAACCGGATCCGTCAGTAATAACTGCAAAAGATCGCTGCCAGTTGCGCCTGTTGCGCCGATAATAAGTGCTTTCATAAAACAAAGTTATTGGAATTAAATTAACGGTTACTGCTTAAAAATATATAAAGATTACTGCCCGATTTTTAACAGCAAATCACTTACCGCTTCGGGTTGCGACAAAAATGGAGAATGACCGGTATTTACCGTAAATACTGTTTTAATACTGGCATCAGCAATCATACGGTCCTGAAAAGCTGGCGTTATCACCACATCCTGTAAAGTTTTTATATACACCTTTTCAACTAAACCGAAATTGGCATTTGTGAGCGTAACTTTTGTAGTAAAAGGGATTGCGGGCTCTGCACGATAATTATCCAGCATCTGTTGTTTATTCGCAGCCGAACCATCGGGGATAAAAAGATTGGTTAAATCCTCGCGGTTTACATCCAGGGTTAATAAATCTGCCGATTGGCTTAGCGAAAGGCCTAATTTTGAAGCCGGATCTAAAGGACTTAAATCTGCCAACGCCTGACCCGATTTCGGCACAAAAGCACCAATGTAAACCAGTTTGCTAATCTTAGACGGGATTTTTTCAGCTACGTGGCTAACCACCATCCCACCCATACTGTGGCCAACCAGAATAACCTGCCCGTTTACCTTCGAAATGGCCTCGATCACTTTATCGCGGTAAATATCCAGATTCAACTGGTATGTTGGTGTTTGGTCGGTACCATGACCGGGAAGCTCAACCACAATTACCTGATGCCCTTTGTTTATCAGATTTTTACGCACTTCGCTCCAAACATAAGGTGCCTGCCAGGCGCCATGTACCAATACATAGGTTTGCGGTTTAATTACCGGCACCTGATCATTTTTAGAACAGGAATTAAGCAACATCCCTGCGCATACTGCCATAAGCAGTGATAAAACTATTTTTTTCATTTTTATTATTTTAATGGTATTTGCCTACTTTATTACCGGTGTTCGGCTTTCCCGTTTATCAGTTCTATTTTAACTGTGCACCCAGGCGCTCTACTTTTTTAAGCCATTTTTTGCGTTGTTCAGGTGAAGATTTTCTCATAAACCCGAACGTAGTGAAGCGGATGGGATCAAAGCCAACATAACCGAATACAATATCTTTCAGGATTTGGTACTGTGAGGCGCGATATACTAAATAAAACCACCAGGTTGGCGTATCCATGGTAACCAGCAGGCGGATGCTTTTACCTTTCAATAGTTTTTCCGGAAATGGTTTCCCTGAGTGGTTTTTAAAGGCAAAGCCAGGGAGCAATATCCTGTCGATGAATCCTTTGGTCATGGCGGGCATAAAACCCCACCAGTTTGGATAAGCCAGTACAACGTGGTCTGCCCATTTAATCAGCTCTTGCGCTGCAAGCAGATCAGGTTCAAGAACCATCGTTTTACCATTTCTGTAACCATCGGCGAGGTTTACATCGAAACTGAGCTGACTAATGATTAACATTTTACATACTGAACCGGTATGTTCGGCCGCTAACTGATAACGTTCAAGCATGGCTTTGCAAAATGATTCTTCTGAAGGATGCCCGAGTAAAAGTAAGATCTTCTTTTTCATTATGTGGTATAATTAACTTACACCACAAAATTGGAAATTAAAGGAAAGCTAAGCCTGACACATAAGTGCCAAAAGCTATTTACGCGCAACTTTCTGACGGATACGGGTTAAGGTCTGCCGTTCAATACCCAGGAAACTACACAGGTGCGAGAGAGAAATCCGATTGAATAAGGCAGATTGTTTACTGGTGAAATCGAGATAACGTTCTTCAGCAGTTTGAAAAATAAAACTTTCTATACGGGCTTGTTGCTTCATTAAAACCTGTTCTGCAATTAACCGGCCATACCGTTCAAAATAATGGCCCTGCCGGTAAACGCCCTGCAAATCATCGAGTGTAAGGCAAACAAATACGGTAGGTTCAAGGCATTGTATATAATATTGGCTCTGCTGACTGGTTAGAAATGCAGCATAATGGGTTGCGTAGTCACGTTCGGCATAAAACCCAACGGTTATTTCGTTCCCCTGCTCATCAACGAAATAAGAACGCACTAAACCACTTACAATGAAGCCCAGATTTTTCTGAAGCTTTCCGGCTTCTAAGAAAAATTCTTTCTTTTTATACGCTTTTACGGTAAGTCGTTTGGCCATTCGCGAAAGGTCTTCTGCTGATACATCATTACCACATGTTGCCAGCATGGCATCGATGTAGGCTTGTATAGCTGTTTCCATTGGTTAGTGGCTTAAAATTGGGTTAACAGGGCAAAGATTAAGTTACGATCTTTTACCCCGTTTTCAATGTGGTTACTGAATTAATTTATTGATTTCTTTTTGTAGGATGCTTTCAATTTTAGGATCTGAATTAGCAATGTATTTTACTATTCCATTTTTATCGATAATAATGTTGGTTGGAAATGTATTAATCCCATATGCTTCACAAGCTGCTTTTAAATCAGGAATTAGGGTATAGTCAAATTGATGTGTTTTTAGGAAAGTTTTCACCTCTTCTGCATTATTAAATGTAGGCGCTAAAAAGACAACCTGCTTAGGATCATACTGCGCAACGAGGTGATTAAGTTGAGGCATTTCTTCAATGCACGGCGTACAGCTGGTAAACCAAAAATTCAGCACAACAACCTTGCCCTTAAGCGCGCTTAAGTTTGTTATTTTCCCAGCACGGTCTCTGAAAGAAAAAGACTTAGCCTCCTTTCCTTTCATGTCATTCATTGCCTGGTTATATTTTTGGGCTGCTTCATCGGCCTGTCTTTTCATTTCCTGCGTTTGCCGTACCAGTCCCATAGTGCCTTTTTGTTCATCCTGTTTGGTCCGGGTAAACTTTACCAGATCTGGTGCCCATGCTTTTTTTACACTGTCCAGTTTATCTGTTGTTACGACCTTACCATCCGGTAAACGGAGTCCGTTTACTTTGATTTGTGCACTAGTACAGAAATACATACCCAAGCACGCCAATACCATCATCAATTTTAGTTTCTTCATTTGTTCGTTTCTTAAATGTAAAAGCGAAGATTTGAGGCATCATTATTCATGAATGAAACATCTTTTCGCGCCACAATAAAATTCTGCATCTATATCGATAAACACCTGACGCAAATGTGTCAAAAATGATAAGAGAGCTTCTCCATTTATTAGCTTATTTTTAGTCGAATTGAATTCTGGTGAGAGAACATCAATGCCGAGCACAATTGTTACCAGTGTTAAGCCAGCAGGAAATCTCCGTGGCTTAATTCCAAATGCTACTAACCGGCAGCTTAAATCATTACTTTCGCTAGTAACTGCAGGGTACAGATTAAGCACAAATATTCATTTTTTGAATTTTCCGGTGATTCGATCATGTATATGATTGGCACTCGCAGTTGTAAAATTTATCTTCACAACCGCATCCTGTTCTGTTTGCAGAGCGAGCTATCAAAAATTTAACGACCTTGATTTATTTTATGAAAATTCCAGCGTTGAAGGCAAAAGATATTCGATTAGCTGTCTTTTTCCTAAAAAAATGAAATACGATGGATACCGATATCAAACACTTTTGGCCAATGAAATTACGGAACACATTTACCTGAAAAACAGAGGATTTAAAAAAAATTAGACAAAAATATTCGAAAAATCTTTGCCCTACTGGGCCAGTTGCGGTGCGTAATTCGAACCACTTTGCGGACGAATTGATTGAACTAGGCGGTTATTCATAAATTCTGGAGGAATAATTAGAAACGAATTTAATCTCTTTTAGCACCATTAATTTCACTCGGAGTTGTTCCAAATTCCTTTTTAAACACAAAATAAAAATGGGTTATATCTTCAAAGCCTAAATCCAGGTAAATGTCGGTCGGTTTTTGCTTTTTTTC
Source organism: Pedobacter folensis (assembly GCF_056490665.1). Classification (NCBI taxonomy): domain Bacteria; kingdom Pseudomonadati; phylum Bacteroidota; class Sphingobacteriia; order Sphingobacteriales; family Sphingobacteriaceae; genus Pedobacter; species Pedobacter folensis. Next base: position 1,162,817 of record NZ_JBWJIF010000003.1, on the reverse strand, counting down.
TTCGATGAGAAAACGGGCTTCTTCCAAACGTCTTTTTAACAGCCAACGATTGGGTGTTTCCTGGAATATATTTTTAAAATCTCTTTTAAATGCTGATAAACTACGTCCCGTTAAAAATGCAAACCTTTCCATACTCACATTGAACTTATAATTTTGTTGCATAAATTTTTGCAGATCCAATCTTCCAGGAACGCCAAAATCAAAAAGAATGTCTGACAACTCTGGATGTAATTGCAATAAAATGAGCAATAATTCTTCTCTCTTAATAGCTGAGAAAGTTGGGCTGATATTTCCCGAATTGTTATAGTACGGTTCTAATGACAACAAGAAGCTATTGATTAAATCATCTTTTTTCAGTTTAACAAATGCATCCTTTGAAATAAATTTTTTAAATACAATGGAGTGTTTTTTTTGAAATGCTTTTAAAAACAATTCATCAAAAAAAATGATCACTTTCTCGAACTGGTTATTATCCCGTACTTTATTGTATCTGGCTAAATGATTTTTCCGGACAAGGCAACTTTCGCCCGGCTTCAACACATAATGTTTGTTGCCATCATAACCATTCATCTTTCCTTTTGCCAGAAACACAAAGAAATGCTCGGCGATGAATTGTTCTGCCGAAAGTGCCGGACCTACGATGCAGGATTTTATTTCGGTTATTTTCATTTCGACAATTTAAAAATATCGTCTGCTTCCAAAATTTGGTTGGGATAACCTTTTGACACCGCATTAATCATCGCTTTCCCTACTTCAGAAAGTTTCAATGTTTTTGCCGGAAAAAATGGCGACATCAGCGGGCCCAAAATTTTATAAATTGTCTTTACATTTTTCTGTCCTTTGCTTCCAGTCATTATTGCCGGACGGAAATTATACTGCCCCTTGAACGGCAGTTTCATCAATGCATTTTCGGTCCTGCCTTTTACCCTTGCCCACATTACTTTTCCTTTTTCTGTGCTGTCAGTGCGGTTCCCAGATACATAAATAAAAGTCATTCCAGGATTAATATCTGAAATTGTTGCGGCAAATGGAACTACAAAATCATAGGTCTTTTTAGTAAAACTTTCCTCATTCTCGCCAACAGAACTTACGCCCGCGCAAAAGAAACATCCGTCGTAAGTTTTCAATAAATCCGAGTGATTGCTGATTTCTGAAAAATCTTTTACAATCAATTCTTTCAGTTTTGGATGGCTTTTATCGTAGTGTTTTCTTCCAATAATAAGCACTTCGCTTACCACAGGATGATCTAAGCATTCGAAAAGTACGCCTTCGCCCACCATTCCGGTGGCACCTGTTATGATTACTTTCATACGTTTACAATTTTTAAATCGATTAGACTATTTGCAGTAGCTAATATAGCTTCTTCATTGCTTCTTGGCTTCCATCCCAACAATGTTTTTGCCTTTTCGTTGCTGGCCTCTTTTATTAACCCTAAATGGGGCACTATCATTTTAAGTTTTGGAATGAAAACCGACAATAACTTTACCAACCAATTAGGCAATTCTTTGGTTGGTACTTTACTTGCCATATCGCCTAAGTTTTTTCTAAGAATTTTAGCGATCTCCAATACGGAAATGCTTTCTCCGGCTACAGCAATAAAACGCTGGCCAAGAGCCTGTGGCATCGTCATCGCCTTAAAATGCAGATCAGCTACATCGCGTACATCTACATAACCAAAACTCATTTTAGGGCATCCGCTTACTTCGCCATTGAGCATTTGTTTGATCGTTTGGATGGAATGGGAATAATCATCAGCCAGCACAGGCCCCAGAACACCAGTCGGGTTGACCACGGAAAGTTCCATGCCCGCACCTTCATTTTTAATAAAATCCCAGGCCGCTTGCTCCGAAATGGTCTTAGAACGCTGGTAAGGTGCAACAGTCTCGTTGATGACCGTCCAATCTTCCTCGGTGTAAGGTGTTGTTTTTGTTGTTCCCATACCTACAGCACCGAAAGCAGATGTAAGTACCACTCTTTTTACACCTGCTTTTTTAGCAGCACGTAGTACAAACAGCACACCGTTTTTTGCAGGAACCACAAAATCATCTTCTGTTTTTGCGTCGGTATTTGGTGTGGGTGAAGCCACGTGGATAACATACTGACATCCTTCGACCGCTTTCCCCCAACTGCGCTCATTTTGCAAATCGGCTTCCACAAAAGCTAAGTTTTCAAAGGAGTTGATACCGCCTTCTTTCAGCATTTGTTTTACCAATTCTGATTTGTGAGGGGAACGCAGGGATGCCCTTACTTTAAAACCATTCTTCAATAAGGTAATCATGCAATAAGAAGCTATAAAACCCGATCCACCTGTAACTAAAACTGTTTCTTTATTTTCCATTTTTGAAGTTTTGATAAGACAAAGTTCAACGATAAAAAAGTAAAAAAGCTTGTTATAAGGTCCAGATTTACTTGCTGTAAAGGTCAGCATTTGATAGCTGATCACAACCTGAATAGAAACCTAGTAATGCAATAATGTGAAATTATGGGTTTTCTTTTCTAAAGGAATAGATGACCGGCATTGAATCACAAAATAGATTAATAAGAAACTATTTTTGCATCCGAAAGTGTCAATATTGTGCTCGAAACCCAAACGGGTCTCCATCGCTTTTATTCAATGTTTTGAAAATAGTCTAAAAACAAAAAGTACTTTAAGATCTATTAAGGGCCCAACGGAGCAAAAGTTCAAATCAGCAATAAATTCATTGCTGATTTGACAATAAAAAAACCGCAAAATTGCGGTTTTTTTTATTTCGGCATGCACCTTAAATGAATTATTTACGGTATAAAGGGCATCTTTTTAACAGATATTCGAGCGGACCACTGTAGGATCCATCAGTATTGCTCAGGAAGGCCTTGTGACTTTCATTATAGATACTCGCATTATTGTCCATGTAGATCTGAAGACTCACACTAACATCATACCGCTGTACCGCATTACTATTAGTAGATCCATAACTTGATACCCCTTTAACCTTGTCACCATCACCACGTTTTATTTTGGTATCATCACTCGATGAGCTAAAACTGGTCTGATATCCCTTATTCTGGGTAATAGTTCCCTGAATAATATATTCAACGCCCAGGATATCGCATAGATTTTTCATCGTAAACCCGATCAGCTTATCCTGTGTAGCACCTGCCTGGATCAAAGCTGCATTGGTTGAGCGCGGATCCAATATCGTATATCCGGCCGAATGCTGGCTAAGCAAGGCAAAAGCATCCTGCTGGGCCTTCATTCCAATGGCATCAGCACCAGGTTGGTTATCCATCAAAAAGGTAAAAGGGATGATCGCAATTTTATTGTGATGGTCAACCGGAGTCGCAGTCATCGCAACCGGATCCTTTCCTCTGGTCTCTGAAGGAGATACCTGTTGCGAGATGATCTCTACTCTGCCACTGGAGTGGGTAATCTGGGAGATATCCGATTTTTTAATAATGTATTCCGCGGTTTCTCCAGAATAAACAAAAGAAACCTCAGCATCGGTGACTTTGATAATTTTTCCTTTTAGTTCTTCACCATTATTCTTTTTGATTACATCAACCCGCTGTGAAACAGCGGACTGCGAAAAACTGCTGAGCGCAATTACCATGCATAGCAGCGATAGATAGATTTTTTTCATAATTAGGGTTGATTTGAAAGTAAAAATAAACAAAACACATCAAAAGAATAAATGTTGGAAGGAACATAGCAAAAAATAACTAACGCATGCCTGTTGTAAAGGTCAGCATTTGATAGCTAAGAATTGCAGAACTAGTGTAAGCTCCTTTCTCTGCAAAAACGGACAGCATTAAGTTTTTGACTATATACATTAATTATGTATGTTAGTGCATCCCAAACAGAATGCCCTATAAACACCATAATGACCAGGAACTAGCAGACTTACTCAAGTCAGGCGACCAGCTGGCCTACGCTGAAATTTATCACCGCTATCATGCTGCTTTATACATTCACGCATTTAAACGGCTTCAATTAAGAGAAGAATGCAGGGATCTGGTGCATGAACTCTTTACCACCTTATGGATTAAACGTGAGGAAATTACTTTTAAAACGACCCTTTCCGGGTATCTTTATACTTCAGTTAGAAACAAAATATTCGATCTGCTGGCAAAGCAGAAGTTAAAAAAATCATACACTCAGTCCATTCAGGATTTTGCAGAAACCGGTTTCGTCACTACCGATTACCTGGTCAGACAAAACCAGCTAAAAGCCATTATAGATCAGGAAATTGCCAACCTCCCTACGCGAACCCGTCAAATATTTGAACTAAGCAGAAAGAATTTCCTCAGTCATCAGGAAATCGCCAAAGTGCTTAACCTTTCCGAACAAACTGTAAAAACTACAATAAACAATGCATTAAGGGTGTTACGTACCAGGCTTGGATCAATGATGTTCCTGTCGCTCTGATTTTTTTTTAAAATTTCTTTACCCCCAAGGCTATTTTGCTTCGTCTTTAACTTCTGAATGCGGAAGGTACGCTCCTTCCCTCGATAAGAATGATGCAAAAAGAGGAAATTAGCAAGCTTTTACAAAAAAAACAGGCTGGTAACTGTACACCTGAAGAAATCGCCTTTTTAGAGAGCTGGTATGCCCAATGGAATAAAGATCTTCCCCTGGGTTTAACGGAGGAAGAACTATTTGAAGACCTGCTCATAATCAAGAAGATGACCAGTACGCTACCTACAGAAAGACATTTCAAAATATCAAGCCGAAGCCTTGCGATTGCAGCATCACTGCTGGTGATTATGAGCATCGGCCTTTATTTTTACCTGCATAACCAGCGCATTGATTATAATTTAGCGCTACACGATATTCAACCTGGTGGTAATAAAGCAACGGTTACCCTGGCAAACGGACAAAGGTTTGATTTAAAGAATTTAGAAGGCGGAGTAGTGGTTGACAAATCCGGACTGGAATATAACGACGGAACAGCTATCAGCGAAATCGGCTCAGCCAAAGGAGCAGCACAGCAATTGGTATTATCTACCCCTAAGGGCGGCCAGTACCAAATCACACTCTCTGATGGAACCAAAGTATGGTTAAATGCGGCCTCATCATTAAAATTCCTTTCCAGCTTCGCCGGGCAGAAAGAGCGTCGGGTAGAATTAACCGGTGAAGCCTATTTCCAGGTAAATCATGATGCGAAGCAGCCGTTCCGTGTAATAAGCGCTGGCCAGCTCGCCGAAGACCTTGGAACTTCCTTTAACATTAATAGCTATGCCGATGAACCACTCAGCAAGACTACACTGGTAGAAGGAAGTATGCAAGTTCGAAGTTTAAAAAATGCTCAGGATAAAAACCCCATTCTGTTAAAACCTAGTCAGCAAGCTTCTATTGATGCTGCAGGAGCAATTAGCTTACGAATGGTAAATACTGCAGAAACATTAGGCTGGAAAAATGACAACTTCATCTTCGATGGAGAGGATTTGAATTCGGCCATGCGGAAAATCGCCAGATGGTACAATATTGATGTCGTTTATGAACCTGATGTAAAAGCTAGTTCAACACCTATTCTGGATGGATTAGTGTCGAGAAAAAGTAAGTTGTCGGAAGTACTGAAGTGGATAGAAACTGTTGGTGAAGTCCGTTTCAAAATAGAAGGAAGGAGGGTAACCGTGATGAAATAAGTACTTCTCCATCATGCCAAATCACCAGGGGTGCTGGAAACACCCCCGATAATTACTGGCATCCAGTTAATAAAAATTATCAACCGAAACCTGCAGTTGCCAACAAATTGACCTGATCGGCCACTGCACAACCAAATATAACAAAATGTATAGATTTTATGCCAGCAAATCGGGTATAACGAACCGTTATGTCCGTAAAATATGGATGATTATGCGCCTAACCACCATCATACTTCTTTTAACGCTAATGCAGGTAAGTGCGGCAAGCTTCGGGCAACGCATTACCCTTAATGAACGTCGGATATCATTAAAAAATGCATTAGAAAAGATCCATAATCAAAGTGGATATAACTTTTTGTTCGATAGAAAAGTCCTCAACGGGATCACCCCCATTACCATTTCTATCGAAAATGAAGAATTGGAAACCGCAGTAAAAAAAATTCTGGGTAACCTCCCCTTAACCTACGTAATTGATGGAAATACCATTCTGATCAAAGCAAAAGAAACTTCACTTCTGGACAAGGCTGTTGACAAACTGAGCAGCATGTTTAGCAGTCAGGAAATACGGGGTAAAGTAACCGATTTAAAAGGAAATCCTATTCCGGGGGCAACGGTGTCCGTCAAAGGCACTAAAAAAGCAACTTCTACAGATGCTTATGGAAACTTTAAAATCCAGGCAGATAAAAATGAAACGCTGGTGATTCAGATCGTGGGTTTCATCACCAAAGAAATACTTCTGGGCGAACAGACTGAAATCAGCATCAACCTGACAGAAGAAGACAAATCCCTTGAGGATGTAGTCGTTGTAGGTTATGGTAAACAAAAGAAGGTGACCATTACCGGTGCCGTTAGCACCATCAATATGTCGGATATGCAGACTCCTAACCGTTCTCTTTCAAATTCGTTGGCCGGTAAAGTAGCTGGTATTATCTCCATGCAACGAAGTGGTGAACCAGGATACGACAATGCCTCCTTTACCATCAGGGGCATAGGAACTTTTACCGGCAATACAGAACCACTGATTATTATTGACGGCGTACAACGGGATGATGTAAACAGCTCTTTCGGAGGCTCTTACAACAACATCGACCCGGAAGACATACAAAGCATTTCCTTACTTAAAGATGCTTCAGCCACTGCCGTATATGGCGCCAGGGGTGCCAATGGTGTTTTAATCATCAACACCAAACGGGGTACTGCCGGTAAACCGCTCATTTCAATAAAAACTGAAGCCTCCATGTCTGGCCTTACTAAAACACCAAATATGCTGGATGGTGTTTCGTGGATGAGACTCTATAATGAAGCCAATATTAACGATGGCAATCAACCCGTATATTCAGAAGAAATTATCCAGAAAACTGCAAGTGGACTGGATCCTTATCTCTATCCTAATGTAAACTGGATCAAATCAACTTATAAAAACTGGGCTCCTGGTTTCAACACCAATTTAAATGTAAGCGGTGGTTCTCCAAGCGTGAGGTACTATGTTTCTGCCTCTTTTTATAACCAGGATGGCAGTTATAAAGTGACCGAACAAAATGGTTATAACCCAAATTTAAATTTTAAAAGATATGATTTCAGGACCAATCTCGACATCGACCTGAGCCCGACAACGCTTTTGTCAATGAATCTGGACGCCATGCTGGTGAGCAGCAGGTACCCCGGTTTGTCAGCAAGCAGAATCTGGTATAATGCCTATTTAACCCCGCCTATCGCTTTTCCTATCCAATACCCTGACGGATCATGGGCTGGCCCATTTAACAATGGAGGAAGTAATCCGCTCAACGAAATCCAAAATTCGGGTTACGCAGCAGAATTCCGCCCCACCATACAATCCATTTTCTCCATCAATCAGAAATTAGACCGTTTTATACCAGGATTGAGTGCAATGGCCAGGTTCTCCTTTGATTCTTACAGTGAAAACGACAACAGGCGAACTGGAAGGAACAACCTTTTCCTGGCCAGTGCAAGAGATGCGGATGGTAACCTGATCCTTAACCAATCGCGGATCGGAGAACAGTTTTTGGGTTATTCACAATCATCAAGTGCAGAGAAAAAGATGTACCTGGAAACCAATGTCACTTACGACCGCAGGTTTGGCAATCATCATTTTGGTGGTTTATTTTTATACAATATGCGCACCAGGGTGGTTAGCTCCGCAGGAGATGTGATTTCTTCTATCCCCTACAAAAACCAGGGCATGGCGGTAAGGGCTACTTACGATTATGCAGACCGTTATTTGCTTGAATTTGACGCAGGTTATACCGGTTCGGAAAACTTTGAACCAGGTAAAAGATTTGGATTTTTCCCTTCTGTTTCGGCGGGCTGGGTGATTTCAAAAGAACCCTTTTTCAAAAATCTATCGGCTACTGTGAACCTGCTAAAAATTAGAGGATCGCATGGAATTGTAGGAAATGATCAGATTGGAATTTATAATGGATTGAAGAGGTTTCCTTATCTGAGTCAATATGGCCCAGGTCGCTCTATAGGTTTGGGCTTTAATGGCGCTATCGTAAATGGTGTTACAGAAAGTGTGTTCGGTGTAGAAAACCTAACCTGGGAAAAAGCGATCAAAGACAATATCGGAACAGAAATTGGTTTATTCAATAGACTGAATATCACAGTAGACCTGTATAAAGAAAGAAGAAAAAATATCCTCATTGCCCGCAGCTCACTCTCGGGAATCCTGGGGGTAACCGGAACCGTATTCGCCAATTTAGGAGAGATGAATAATCAAGGGGTAGATGCCAACTTGGAATACAACGAGCAGATTGGAAAGGTATCGCTTCGCCTTTATGGTAATTTCACCTATAACAACAATAAGATCGTCGAAAGGGATGAACCCAGGCAGCTATATGCCTATCAGCAGGCAACCGGGCAGAAATTAGGAGACAACCTGATGTACATTGCTGAGGGATTATTCACTTCTGCCGAACAGATTGCCGCAAGTCCGACCCAGTTTGGTACAAATTTAAAACCAGGAGACATCAAGTACAAAGACATGAACGGTGATGGGGTGATCAACAGTTTCGACAGGGTGTATACCGGAAAATCAGACGTTCCAACCAAACTTTATGGAGCAGGATTTACGGTAGGCTATAAAGGTGTAGACCTTTCTCTTTTCTTCCAGGGTATTTCTGATGTATCATTTATGGCCAATGGCGCTGCAGTAACTGGTGATGGAGCAAGTGGAGCAGGTATAGTGCCTTTTACAGGCATGGGTCAGTACCCTTCTGGTATGCTGGCTATTCTGGAAAACAGGTGGACTGTTGAAAATCCAAGGCAAGATGCCTATTATCCCAGACTGGGGATTTCGAATCAGAACAGCAATAATTATCAGCCTAGCACCTGGTGGTCTAAAGATGGCAGCTTCGTGCGCTTAAAACAAGCTACTTTAGGTTATAAATTTTCGGATGCTTTTCTAACCAGGATATCAATTAAGTCAGTGTATCTATATCTCTCGGGTCAGAACCTACTCACTTTCTCCAAATTTAAATTATGGGATCCGGAACTTGGCGCCAACGCGGCAGGCTATCCGCCTTTAAGAACATTTGCGCTGGGACTGAAAGCATCCCTTTAAAAAGACATATTGATCAATTATAAGCATTAAAAAATATTCTGATGAAAAGTAAATATTTAATCATGATAGCAGCAGGGACATTGTTTTTAACAAGTATCCTATCGGCCTGTAAACACCTGGACGAAAAGCCAGATAACCTTCTTACTTCAGATATCCTTTGGAGCAACCGGGCAAATGCAGAATCCTACCTCTATAACATTTATGGTGCAGTGCTCGAAATCGACTTTGCACATATCGGCATTAGCGATGAAGCATCTGTTTCTATCCCGGGTACAAATATCAGGCAAATGGTTGCCGGGAACTGGAGCCCTGTAAACGCCTATTATGACCATTGGGACCTTTATTACACCGGCATCCGGTCAACTTTTATTTTTGAAGCCAATGTAGGAAGAGTACCTGAGTCGCAGCTGAGTTCAGCTTTAAAGACGCAATACAAAGCAGAATCAAAATTCTTAAGGGGCTGGTTTTACTGGCAATTGATCAAACAATACGGACCGGTGGTAAAATTAACGGGTTCCCTAGCCCTTGATGAGGATTTCAACAAATATCCCAGGAATACTTTTGATGAATGCAAAGACTACGTAAATCAATTAATGGATGAAGCAGCCGTTGATCTGCCGGTAAACTGGGCTTCTTCCAGTAACTATGGCCGACCTTCAAAGGGAACCTGCCTGGCAGTAAAATCACAACTTGCACTTTGGGCAGCCAGTCCACTATGGAACGGAAACCCGGCATTCAGCTCGCTAAAAAATCAGGATGGAAAGGCACTTGCTCCCACATCATTTGATCCAAATAAATGGAAAATTGCCGCAGATGCTGCGAAAGCGGTGATAAACCTCAATGCTTTTAAGTTATTCACCAATCTGGATAACGGTGGTACCAGGTTTGATCCTTATTTTTCAGTAAGGGATCTTTTCCTCACCAATTGGAACAGCGAGATCCTGTTTTCCAGAAATTCATGGAACTATTGGGGATACACCAAAGCATCTTCACCTAATCCGGGGGGAATCAATCTGTACAATGCCACTCAAAATGTAGTGGATGCCTTTTACATGAACAATGGACGCGCTATTGATGATCCTTTATCGCAATATACCGAAACCGGCTTTGCAGAAAACAACAGCGATCAGAGCTGGGGGCATAAAAAAGGACAGTGGAATATGTATGCCAACAGGGAAGCCCGTTTTTATGCATATATCCAATACAATGGCCGTCCGGTATTGCCTGCGCCTACTGTTGATGACAAAAATTATTATTCTTCGGCCGGAAATGTGGATGGTACCGGTCGCGTAGAATTTTATTATTCAGGTAAAGCTGGCGCCAAAGCCACCGGAATTACCAATAACATCACGGGTTATAATTTTCTAAAAAACATCAGCCCGGCTGATAACATCAGGCAGGATGCTACCAACTACAGGCCCTTCATCATTATGCGCTATGCGGAGATTCTGCTCAATTATGCCGAAGCTTTAAATGAGTATGATCCTTCGAATCCTGAGATTGTGCAAACGCTAAATCTGGTTAGAACCAGGGCTGGCCTGCCGGGAATTGAAACTGTATATCCTAATGCAGTTGGAAATAAGGAACTCATGAGAAAGTACATTCTCAAAGAAAGACAGGTAGAATTATGCTTCGAAGGCGACAGGTATTATACGCTAATCAGAAGACTACAATTGGGTGCTCCCGAAAATCAAAATATCTATACCATGAATGTAAATGAAGATGACGGGGGGCTGGGATTTGGTTTTACCGGTTTTTACAAGCGCACGTTATTTCAAAAAAGAGCCTGGGAGAACAAGATGTACCTCTTCCCTATTTCTCAATATCAGCTCGACCGTGACAGGGCGCTGGTACAAAACCCAGGTTGGTAATTAAAGCATCATAATGTATTTAAATCAGAATTACATGAAAAGATTCATCAATATAACGGCAGAGCGTTCGCGCTTGTTAAGCTATACGATCTGCTTCCTGCTCCTTATTGCAGGCTGCAAAAAAGATAAAACCGACGGTTATAATCCGTCTTCTCCAATCGCTATTTCAGATTTTATTCCAAAAAAAGGTGGCGGTGGCACAGAGGTACTCATTACCGGAACTAACTTCACTTCTGATCTCTCCAAAATCGCTGTGACTTTAAATGACCTGTCGCTTAAAGTAATTGGGGCCAGCGCGACGCAGATCATGGTAGTAGTGCCGAAAAAATCGAAATCAGGTCCGATAAAAGTGAAGATAGAAAATAAAGAAACTTCAAGTGTGGCCATTTTTAATTATGAATATACACGAACAGTTACAACCCTTGCAGGTTCTGGTAACGCAGGATTTGCCAATGGCAAAGGAACAGATGCCTCTTTCAACTTTTCAGGGCAAAATTGGTACAGAAGTTCCGGTATTGTGGTAGACGATCAACTCAATATCTATGTAGCAGATCCAGGTAATCATTGTATCCGTAAAATCGATCCCGAAGGAAACGTGAGTACCCTGGCAGGTAATCCTGCAGTTGCTGGTTATGCAGATGGTAAAGGCACTGCCGCAAATTTCTCTTTGCCTTATGACTTGGCGATTGATGGCAGTGGCAACCTATATTGTGTAGACCCTGGCAACTGGGACATCAGAATGATCACCCCTGATGGACAGGCCAAGACATGGGGTTTTGGCAGTCAGGCACCATGGAGCGTTGCTTTTGACAAAAGCAGTGGCAAAGTCTACTATGCGAGCTGTTCGAGCCCGGGAAGCGTTTATCAGATCGATGCCCAGGGTAGCACCAAGGAAACCATTTCGGGTCTTAATTATCCTGCCGGAATTAAATTTGACCATGCAGGTAATTTATTCGTATCTGCGCATGGCGATCAGGTGATTAGAAAATTCAATGCCGGTACCTGGCAGGGAAGCATTGTTGCGGGGCAGCAAGACAAAGTAGGTTATTTAAACGGCGATGGCAAATCGGCGCAATTTGCTTACCCATGGGGCATTGCCATAGATAGCAACGATAATATTTATGTGGCAGGTAACGGAACCGGTGGTGGAAGCACCAGCAATCCTGATCAAAGTATCCGCTTAATCCAGGCAAATACCTACCAGGTGAGCACATTTGCAGGAAGCAACGTGGCAGGCTACACGGACGGATTTGGACAACAGGCTTCCTTCAGTGCACCTGGCGGAGTTGCTGTAGACAAAAACGGGACGGTCTATGTAATCGACAAAAACAACAACAGGATCAGAAAGATCGTTTCAGAATAATTTAATCAAGTCCTAATTTCAATAATACATGAAATTTTACTGTTTTTTAGGCCTATTTTTACTAGCACAGGCCCTGGTCTGTGCTGGTAAAACATTTGCGGCTACATTTCAAATTAAAAATAACGCGCACAAATATTACGTATCCGTTAACGGCTCGGATACGAATATAGGAAGTATCAGCGCACCATTTCAAACCATTAATGCAGCACTAAGTAAAGCTGAGCCAGGAGATCAGGTAGTGGTGCGGGGTGGAACTTACCATCAGCAGGTAAAATTCCCCAAATCAGGCAAGCCAGGCAAAACCATCAGCCTTCAAAATTACCCGAAAGAAAAACCTGTGATTGATGGCAGCAAAATCGAAGTTACCGGATGGCAGGCGTTAGTTACGCTTAACAACATGAGCTGGGTAAGCATTGATGGTTTTGACATTTGCAACCTGCATAGTGCTATGGTTAATACAGATCCCCAGGGTATTGCCATTTACGGCAGCGGGCAGCACATTGCTGTTAAAAACTGCAACATTTACAACATTAAAAACACCACTACGCTTGCCCAGGGCAGAAGTGGACATGCCATACTCGTGATTGGGAGCAATGATACCCCCATTTCAAACCTGTCGATTACCGGTTGTACCGTTCATGATACGCAAACCGGAACCAGCGAAAATGTAACCCTCGCAGGTAATATAGATGGCTTCATTTTCAGGAATAATAAAGTGTATGATACCGAGAACATTGGTGTTATTGTTGCTGGTGGCGACGGCCTCAATCCGAAGGGAGCTATAGCAACCAATTATGCCCGAAACGGGGTCATCAGCGATAATATTTTCCACCACAACAGCATGACTAAAACCCCTGAAACATGGGGAGCTGATCGATATGGTGCCATCTCCATCTATGTTTGCGGAGGCGCCAATACCCTGATTGAAAGGAACATTGTTTACGAAAGTGATAGAGGAATCGGCCTGGTTAGCGAAAGCAATATCTATCCGACAAGGACCACTACCGTAAGGAACAACCTGGTTTACAACTGTTACCGTGCCGGTATTTATCTGGGTGATTATTTAAATTACACCATCTCGGGCACTAAAAACTGCAGCATAATGAACAATTCTCTATTTCAGAACAACCGCGTGTTAGGTGCATTCGGAGAAATAGAAGGAGAAATCAGACTGACAGAACACTGCGATAGTAATGTGATCAAATACAACCGTATTTATGCAGGACCTGCAGATGTTCTTGTCCATAAGTATACCTCAAGCGGAAGTGATAACCTCATTGACCATAACCGCTATTTTAGCATGGAAAAATCGCAATGGATCTGGAACAGTACCAATGGTAGTCCAATCACAGATTTCCAGGTCTGGAAAAAATCAAGCGGTCAGGATGCCAATTCTACCTTAAAAATCGTCAGTTCAAAGTTTTACGCTAACCTATTAAAAAAATGGAAAAGATCCCTACCATCAAAGATATAGCCAGAAGGCTAAAGATAAATCCTTCAACAGTATCCAGAGCCCTCAGAGGGCATCCAAGCATCGGACTTGTTACTACTATGAGGGTCAATAAAATTGCCGAGGAGTTAAACTATCATCCTAATCAGAATGCCATATTCCTGAAACAGGGAAAAACCTTTACCGTAGGTGTTGTGCTTCCGGATATTGCTGAACCTTTTTACTGTTCTATCCTGAGTAAAATTGAGCGCTTTTCCCATAACAAAAATTACAATGTGATATTTGGTCAGTCATTCAAAAAACCCGAGCAGGAAAGACAAATCCTCGAAAACATGATGAATGTGAGGGTTGACGGTATTCTGATTGCCCTGAGCAAACCCAGAACACCTTTAAAGCAGATTGAACAGTTAAAAAGGTACAATATTCCTGTTGTTATTTTAGACAACAGGAATATCATAAGTGATCAGCCTCATCAGGTTATTGAGCAACTGTTTTCAATTTTAGAACTTCAGCAACTACCTCAGATAGAGGCTTAACCTTCCCCTCTGCTTTGAGTTCCATATTTTGCGTTACCCATGCACGCTCCCAATCAAAAAATTTGGGAGCTTGCATGTTCTTGCCCTGGAGCTCTTGCTGTAAATATTCGATATACATCTCCCACCTAACCAGGTAATAATCCTTCATTAAGCCTCCCCATTCCTTATATGCATAATCATGCAGGTTATCTTCTGCCGGGTTGTTTTCGCCCCAATAAGTGATCAGCATCATTGCGTTTTGGAGGTTCAGCTTTTTCTCTTCCTTTGTTTTTCCCAAACTTAAAGCCTGGGTTTTGTAAGTATTCAACCGGTAATAAGGGTGTGCAGATAACAGATCGTCGGTTAAACGGATCATGTCAAGAAACTGAGCGGATACTTTGGTAAACTGCTCCGTGTTTTTCTCCTGGTAAGCCTTAATCATCGCCTGAAAAACCTGCTCACCATCATTGGCCAATACCTGTCTTAAAATATTGATCAGATCAATCTGGTAAGTATCAGATTTTTTAAACTCTGGTGCTGCTTTTGCGAATTCCTGCGCCGCTTCTTTAAATTTTATAAGATCATAGGTTCTCACCCGGGTGCCCCAATGAGAAACAGCCTTCGTATCAAGTGCCGGACGGATGCAAAAAACCGATTCACTAGCCCCTTCCTGATAACCCGGAATGCTTTGATAAATGGTTTCGAGAAAACCCTGCCAGGCTTTATCAATATGAGGGTTTGAGTTTCCATAGCGGTATTTAGTATAACCGCTCAACCAGTCTTTAACCTCCACATGGTCATTTCGCCAGCCCAGCTCCAACATCAGGTCGTATACCGGCGGATTATTATTGAGCCCCTCCGGCATAATCCCTACTCCGCTTAAAACATCCTTGTACGGGCCTTTTCTGATCCTGTCTACTTCGTCTGCAAAGCGTTGCAGTTTCCCGTACAGCCCTGGTCTTTCGCCAAAATTGTTTACCACACTCCAAATAAATGGCGTAGCGTCGTAACCCTTCCTTTTCTCCCAGTTGTTGGTGAATTCGCCAAACAGCTCCTGTACCAGCACATGTGACTTATCAAGGCCATCAAGCATTTGCTGTTTGGGATTATCCTGCCAGCCTTGAAGAACCCATATTGATCCGGGAAAACTCTTTTGCATCTCCATTTGAATAGATTTGCCTGCTGCCTTCAAGTCTATGCCCTCGGTGATTCCACCTTCATGAAAAGGATCACCTGCAAAAAAGCGGATGTCTTTTCCATATGCTTTCCGAAGTTCAGCATAATATATACCTGCTATTCTGGTGAAGTCAGCCCGGTCAGGAACTAAAATATCTGGTCGTTTAAATGCACCCCAGGTTTTTTGGTCAATAATTTGCGCTTTACCCTTATCTTTCAAAGATGCAGGAACCATTCCATAAAACCCTTGTAATACTGGCGCTATGCCCAGTTCTTTCATCCTGGCCATCATTTTTTGCTGTAAAGCTTTACGACCATCGATCTGACTTTGAGGCATCGGGCCTCCCCACCCCTGAATGTTTCCCATCAGCCACCAGGCGGTATAAGCCGGTCCAACTAAAAAATCGTTAATCTCCTGATCAGAATAGCCGATCTGCTTCAGTGTATTCTGCCATACGGCTTCCATGCCATTTACGGTGAGCATCAGGTTAACGCCATTTAAAGCCATCCAGTCCAGCTCATGCTCCCAATCTTTCCAGTCGTAAAAGCTCATGGTATAGTTATACGTACAATAGTTTAAAGCATAACGGTATTTGGCAGGAGCTTCAACGCGAACTTGCTTCTGTACCTGTGGAATTGGATATACTGCCGAAAGGTTATCACCCATGTGCGACATGGAGCGATTACAATAGTATTTCAGATACCAGTTCAATCCAACTGCGGCAGCATTGGCGCCGGAAGCACTAATCATTAGTTTCTTCCCGATACTCTTCAACTCAAACGCATCTTTCTGACCACTTTGCAATTGTTTAAAAACCACTTGGTTTGTCAACCATGGTGTACGCCGCTTGATCAGCTCCTGTACCGACTTAAA
Organism: Pedobacter folensis; assembly: GCF_056490665.1. Taxonomy (NCBI): domain Bacteria; kingdom Pseudomonadati; phylum Bacteroidota; class Sphingobacteriia; order Sphingobacteriales; family Sphingobacteriaceae; genus Pedobacter; species Pedobacter folensis. Next base: position 1,146,363 of record NZ_JBWJIF010000003.1, on the reverse strand, counting down.
CGGCTGCCCCAAAAGATTTAAAGGGACTAAAAATAAAAGTAAACAGGTAAATTTTCGCATAAAATTATTCGGTTTTCAATTTCAAAAAGACCGAAACTAAATAAAATAAATAGTAAAAAGCTAAGCGGAATATGGCCTGGAAGGCCCTAAAAATAGCACAATCGATTGTTCCGTATGCCGCAATCGATTGTGCTATTTTTCCATATTTTATTTATTCTTTTTTTGATTAGCATTGCCCTAAATGTTTGTGTTTTAACATCATTCCATTATGAAAAAGCAGCTAATTGGTTTATTATTTTACATCCTATCTGCAGCCTGTCCGCTATTGGTTTGGGCACAAAAGGGAACGGTTAGCGGCATAAAAGTATGGCCGCGACAGGATATGGAAACGAGCAGAATTAAGGATTTCAGCCCCTATCTGGCCGAAAAATTATTTAATGGGCCATAATGGATAAATGTAATTTCCTGATGAGATTGAGTCCTTTATTATTACAACGAAAAGAATAAGATCTTCTAACAGGAAAATATTACCCAATGACTCAACAATATTGGCATAACCACAAAACGATATCTAATTCTGTGGTATATTAATAGACCGAATATAAACCTAATCAGATATGAAACCGCAATTACTAAAAGTTTCAACTACACCTACGCAGTCTTTTAGCGTGAGGAGAGACCTGGTTCCTTACATGAACAACAAATGGCATTATCATCCGGAGATTGAACTCATCCATCTAAAAAAAGGCGTAGGCACACAATTTATTGGCGACAATATCAAAAGCTTTAGATCAGGGGATATTGTGCTGGTTGGCCCTCATCTTGCCCATTACTGGAGATTTGATGATTGTTATTTCAAAGATCAATCTAACGTACAGGCTGATGTTAGGGTGGCGCATTTTAGCGAAAATTTTTGGGGAGATCAATTCCTGAACCTGCCCGAAAACAAGGCCATTAAGTCTTTATTGGAAAACAGCAGAAGGGGCTTGCAAGTGAATGGCAAAATTAAGGTAAAAGTAGCTGGCCTGCTTGAAAGGATGCTGGAATCAGACGGGGCTTCCCGCATCATATTGTTAATGGAAGCGCTCAACCTGATTGCTAACTGCAACCAAACCGTTAAACTTTCTTCCATCGGTTTTAAGCAGGATTATGATGAAACCTCCAATATAAAAATTAATGCTATATACAATTTCACACTAGAAAATTTCAGGCGGAAAATACATCTGGAAGAAATTGCAAGTGTAGCCGTCATCAGTCCAAATTCATTTTGCAGGTACTTTAAATCTAAAACGGGCAAAACATATTCACGGTTTTTAACCGAAATAAAGGTTGGCCATGCCTGCCGGTTATTGATAGAGAACAAACTCAATATCAAACAATTGTGTTATGAAAGCGGATTTAACAACATGGCCAGTTTCCATAAATATTTCAAAATTACTACAGGAAAAAGCCCGCTAAGCTATCAGCGAGAATTTATTTCACAAGGTACAAATTGACCAATTTACACTGGCGATAACTGAATGGTTCAAATTAAAAACTATTGTTCTATTAATGCTGTAGCTGTCCATAAAATGGGTGCCTGTCCATGCAGATCACCGGTTACCCTTTTTCTGTCCAGGTAATATTGTTTATCGTTTTTCTTATTAGTACCCTCACATACTTCTTTCACATTGGCATTTTCATCGAGATAAGATACCAGCCCTATCCAGGCTTTTCTTGCCGCCGGAGCATATTTTTCTTTAGCCAACCAACCTTTTTTCACTCCTACCACCATGGCATAGGCAAACATACCTGTTGATGAACTTTCCTCCCAGGATAGGGGTTCATCTATCAATTGCCGCCACAAACCAGAAGGTGCCTGGTATTTTAACAAAGAAGCCATCATTATTTGATAACCTTTCAAAATCCGTGATCGATCGGGGTTGTTAGCGGGCAGGGAGGTTAATATTTCGGCCATGCCGGCTGCCATCCATCCATTGCCTCTTGCCCAAAAGAAAGGAACATCTGGTGCATGATAAAACAGGCCGTTTGGCCGCTGAAGTGAATCCAGGTACAATACCATTTCCTTTGCTGCCCTATTGATATATTTGTCATCTTTGGTCACCCTATAGGCCTGGGCCTGTAAAGCGGTTATCATAAACATATCGTCTATCCACATCCGTGTATGCCATGTATAGCCACTTTTAAAAGCGGCCAGCTGGTCCGGGTTAACCTTCACACCTGAATCTGGTGCTGCCCATTGTTTATCGGCAATAGCTTGCCCCATTTCCTGATATTTTTTATCACCTGTTTGTATAAAGAGCTGAAGGGGCACAGCTCCAAAAACGGCATAATCTACATTTGTTACCGGGGGAATCATACTGGCTTCCTGAGCGAACATGGGTTCAAATCTTTTGATCAGCTCATTTTTCAGGCTACTGTTTGCCGATGCTTTGGCAAATTTTAGTGCACCGTACCAGGCACAGCTTTCTGCGTAAGTAATTACCCTGGGTGGGGTTGGTTTATTAAAATTGGTATGCGGAGTAGCTACAAACCTGACCGCAACTCTACTACCTACTTCTTCTGGTGAAACACCTTTAGGCCATTTTTTTAAATCTGCTGACTGCGGTAAACTGATGGTGGGAAAAGCAAATAATAATCCCAGGATTACGATAATATTTTTTTTCATATGCATGTTCAATTTGATTAGTAAACCAATCTAAACGACTTATAAAGCCTGCCTAATCTATGGCTCCTGTTTTCATTTTCTCCTTGCCAGATCCTTCAAGCCAGGTCTGCATTTTGCCTTTTACTTCTACTTTGATCACACTGGCTACCTGATTGGGTGCACCGGGTGGTAATTTCAGCGTTACCTGATCTGCTTCTTTTTTCCAGGTTACTTTACCGCCATTGTTCAGCAACCGGGCTGATATCAACTCGCGTGATATACCTTTCACCATCAGTTCTCCGTTTGCCGGCCACTCGAAAACAGAAAAATACAAGGTGGTATTTCCGTTAGCCAGATCCTTTCTGGTTACCCTACCCCAGGTTTGCGACTGGATAGGACTGGCTTGTGTAGCATATATTGCCTCACTGTATATCTTCATCCAGGCGCCCAGGTCTTTTAACCGTTCTACACTTGCCTCTGGGAAAGACCCATCTGGTTTTGGCCCGACATTTAATAGATAGTTCCCGCCTTTTGAAGCGATATCTACCAAATTACGAATCAAAGTAGCCGATGATTTCCAGTTGGTATCCGAATTCCTGAATCCCCATGTACCGTTCATGGTCATACAGGTTTCCCAGTCTTTACCGTCCAGCTCACTTAAATTTGGGATTTTCTGTTCAGGTGTTTTGGTATCTCCCGGGAAGTTTGGTCGTTTTAACCTATCGTTTGTAATGATGTTGGGCTGTAATTTTAACTGCTCCTGTAACTTTAAGGCAGCCTCATCTGTCATGTTGGTTGGGGTATCCCACCACAATACCGCAATATCACCATAATTGGTCATCAGCTCTTTTACCTGAGGCACAGCAACCCGATCGATATATTGCGCAAAAGACGATGTTTCCTGCGCCGGATCCCAGTGTCCTTTATGTTCCTGGGTATAACGGTTAATTTTAGTGCTATCGGGATTCGGCCAGCCTTCGGCCATTAACTTTCTGGCTACCGAACCGCCAGCATTACCCCAGTCTTGTGCCTGAGAGTAATAAAAACCTAATCTGATGCCATATTTTTTACAGGCAGCGGCAAGAGGTTTTAACAAATCCTTTTTGTAGGGTGTGGCATCAACAATGTCCCAATCGCTTGCTTTCGAATCAAACAGCGCAAAGCCATCGTGGTGTTTGGCCGTAATGATCAGATACTTCATTCCAGCATCTTTGGCCATTTTAACCCATAAATCGGCATCGAATTTTACAGGATTAAATTTTTCTGCTATTGCTTTATATTCTGCTACCGGTACTTTCATTCTGTTCATAATCCATTCTGCACCACCTCTGGCCTGTTGGTGTCCGTTATATTCGCCTGCCAACTGGGCATATACCCCAAAATGGATGAACATACCAAAACGGGCTTCCCGCCACCATCCCATTTTGTCGTTTTGCGATACCTGCTGTTGAGATTTTACAATAGCAACTGAAAAAGTAAATATCAAAAGCAGACAACTAAGTTTCTTCATCATATTATTTTATTAAGAAATTGAAATTATAACCCTTTGTTTTTAAGCATACAATCACCAAAAATTGGTTATTATTTAGTTTATTTAACTACCATTGTTTGTATTGGTTTAAACCAATTGGGGCCAATATTTTTTGCCTTTAGTATTGAAAGTTGGTCATGATTTACCCTTGCTCCGGCTTTTTGCTGTTTTATGTTCCAGATACCTTCCTGTTTTTCGAATTTTGCATCGCTAACACTAAAACCCTTATCAAGATTTTGTGGAGTTGAAGTGGCAACCAACACATTTCCGTTAAAAATCACATCAGCATTTTTGTCAACCCAGCTTACCGGATGAGTATCTGCTTTTACCAGATTATTGGTAATCACCACTTTCTGCGGAGGCAATATCCGGTCAGCATTTTTGCCTGCACCAAGTGAAAAAGCCTCTTTGCAGTCTACAATTGTATTGGACGTAATATCTGCATATTTCACCTGCCAATGGCTTACCAAAATCGGATTCGGCAGTCCATCCATTACCGATATTGCAGCTCGCAAACCGGTACCGGTTAAACCTTGCAGATAATTATTGTATACTTTGTGATGTTCGCCGATTACCCGGATACCACCAGTATTTTCAATTTTGTTTCCGATGAAAATATTCCCGGACACTTCATTGTAATTACCATGGCGCAAGGTCAAAGTACCCACGCTTTCGAAAAATAAATTATTAGATATGGTATTCCTGCATGATTTAACAGAGACAATCTCAGTTTCTCCGTTGCAGTGCGCGAAAATGTTTGCATCAACTTTTGTGAATGAATCATACATAGACCAGGTGCTTGTGCCAATCCGGATGGTTTCGCCCCCATTTCCGCCGATATCTGGTCGTGGACCAAAATAATTATGGTCTATCTGATGGTAGTTAGGCTGGTCTGAAAGCCATACGACTAAGGTGGGCGCCTGATTGGTTTTACCTTCAAAATAACAATGATCTACCCGGTTATGATCGCCATAAAGTGAGGTAAATGTATATTCCGTAGCCTGATCAGGTGGATTATAACCTATAACCGACGAATTTGTTAAACGGCAATTAGCAGATTTTTCGGAAAATGTGATCACATTTTCACCTTTTGTAAAACCATCCTTAAACGACATTCCATCTGCAATTAACCAGGTTCCCTCAATTCTTAGTGAAGCTGTTCCCGTAAAGACCACGTTTCCGCCAGTCTCTGCTACAAAGGTGATGGGTTTTGAGCGTGTACCATTACCTTTAAATACCAGTTGTTGATTTTTCCATTCGCCATTTTTAAGAATTACGTTATCTCCTGGCAACAGGTTTAAAGCAGCCAACTCAGTAGCAGCGCTTATTTTATAATCTTTTGCAGATCCATAGATCGAACAAACTATCAGGATACCTGTTAAATAAAAATTCAGTCTCATATATTTGGTTATTTATATGCTTTAAATCAGCGTCCTACTGCTTTTTATAGTTTTTATACCGCAGCAGCGCTTCTAAATAATAATAATCGGCATAACTCAATGGTACATCAACCTCACTATCTGATGGTTTTGAACCTGTACTATGCAATAAAATAAAGCCTTTAACAGTTCCTGCTGGCGCAGCATAAGTTGTACTTAAACTTTTCAAAATCTGGTTTGCCTTTTGATAATAATCCGTTTTGTTCTTGCTGTACCTGCTTAATTCATATAAACCGGAAGCAATAACAGCTGCAGCTGATGCGTCTCTTGGTTCATTTGGAATGTGGGGCGCGTCAAAATCCCAATAAGGCACCAGATCTTTTGGCATATTCGGATGAGTGAAGATAAACTTTGCAATATTTTCTGCCTGTTTTAGATAAGCGGGATTTTTAGTGTACCGGTAACATAAGGTATAACCATACAAGCCCCATGCCTGCCCGCGGGCCCAGGCAGATGAATTACGATAGCCCTGATGAGTAGTTTTCTTAATTACGCCGCCAGTTTTAGGATCATAATCGACCACATGATAGGAGCTAAAATCTTCACGAAAATGATTTTTCATGGTAGTATTGGCATGGCTTACTGCAATTTTATGGAAGGATGAATCGCCTGTTAATTTAGTGGCTTCGAATAACAGTTCCAGGTTCATCATGTTATCGATAATTACCGGGTTTACCCATTTATCCCGGCTATGGTCCCAGGATAGGATCGTCCCTGTCTTATTGTTAAATCGGGTTGACAAGGTCTTTGCAGCTGCTATAATAACCTCTTTATCGTGTGCATTTCCTGTTAAACGGAATGCATTGCCTACGCTACAAAAAACTTTAAAACCCATATCGTGGGTAGTAGCGTTATTCTTTTCGTTTTCTATAGGTGTAGTAAACGCTCTTGCTTCGGTTTTCCATTGATCGGTTTTATAATAGTCATCCAGATACCATAATACACCCGGAAAAAACCCGCTTGTCCAATCTCTGCTGGCAACGAGTTTAAGTACCCCATGATCTAATGTTCGTGGAGAAATTAGTTCCGGTTTAGTTGGGTCGTTCGATTTTTTTATTTCCTGCAACATCAATTGGGTTTGGACAGCAGCCTGTTGAAAGGCTTTTTTAACATTTATATCCTGCGCAAAAGCAGCTGTTTGCAGGAACAATAAAATAATTGCTGGAATAAGGTATCTAATTTTGATCATCATCATGGGTTTATAGGGATTAATTGAATTTCCGGGAGTTTCATCAACCCGCTTTTAAAAAATGGTCCGGAAGCAATGAAAATTTCGATTATCAATTTCATATTACCTGGTCATAAAGGTGAAACTTACTTTACCAATGGTATTTGGCTTTCCTTTCTCTGCCATAGAGATACTTCCTTTTAACTGGCCGTTTTTAAGTCGCTCTACCTTAATTTTCCTCCAGGTAAACGCGCCTCTTTCAAATTCAAAAGTTTCTCCATCATCATCATATAAATAATATTCACTGGCTTTTTGGCCATAGTGGCGAATTTCGAGATCTACTTTCGCGCCTAATTTGGGTGAGTGGAGTAAGGCCGGCATCAATGGGATTATTCCACCATCTTTAACATAAACAGGTATTTTATCTAAACCTGGGGTTACGGTGATAACCTGTCCATCGCCGACAAAAACACCGGTATAAAAATCATACCACCTGCCTTTTGGTAAAATCACTTTTCGCTCAGTCTGACCGGTAAACATTGGCGCAACAAGCAAATATTCGCCAGCCATGTACTGATCCTTAATCTCCCTGGAAGTAGCTTCTGCATAGGGGTTTTCTTCTAAATCAACATTGGCTTTTTTCTCCATTTTTGCCTCCTGTGTAAAACCTTCTTCTAAATTCATTCCCCTAAAAGGCGGTATACCTTCAAAATGGTATTTTGCAGATTCGCTATACCAATAAGGCATCATGCTCATCCTTAATAAAGCATACTCCTTCACCTGTTTTTCTACATCAGGATAAGTCCAGGGTTTGGTGCCACTTGCCCAGGCATTGATCATGGCCATAGGCGAGAAAACATTCGATTGAAACCTCCTCAACCACTCCTCTCCTGTTTTAGAAGCCCTCACCTCCGGTGTCCACAGTACGCCGGCATAACCACTATTAATAAGAGCGGTAACAAAGTCTTCATGGTTATAATAATCGTTATAAAGTACATAAGGAAAAGAAGTTCCACCGCCATTAGATGCCCTAACCAAACCATAGGTACGTTTGTTACTGTTTTTGAAGATATCAGCAGAGTAGCGCTGCATTAGCAGCCCGTAAGTTTGGCGCATTTGCTCAGCACTCGTACCTGAAGGAAAAGTGGCAACATCTGGCCATAAATAATAATCATATCCGTCAACCTCATCAATTTTATATCCACTTACCCCTATCGCTACCTGATCTTTTTGCAATTGACCAAAGAAAAGCTGTCGTGCTTTTGGCAGGTTAAAATCTGGCACAGCACCCAACCAAACGGTATGTGAAGCGGTTAAGGGCCTGATATCTTTATAAAACGGTGCATCTGGCGAAACATAAGGGTTAATCCAAAGATTTAACCTGATCCCTTTGGCCAGCATATTTTTTACAAAACCAGCAGGTTCGGCAAACCTATTTTTATCCCACGAAAAAGTTCCTGGGTAAGCTTTACTTTGCCAACCAGGTTCAAGGCCTACAAAATCTAATGGATATCCCTTTTCTTCAAAGCTATTGACCTCTTTTTCTACATCCGCAGCAGTTGAACGTGTCATTACCCTTTGTGTAAAACCAAGGCCCCACCGTGGCGGCAGATAACCACCGCCGTTAAATAAATTATATCTTTTAACGGCATCCAACGGTTTAGCCCCTGCAAAAACGTAAATTTCTACGCCTGCCGCTGGAACTAAAATCTCCACTTCATCTCCATTGTTGCGGGATGACCAGCTTTTGTCAGCATTTCTGTCTTTTGGTATGGGAAAATCTTTACTGTCTTTCCTCATACCTGTTCCGGCCCATACTTTAAGGTACCTTGCCGAATTGATAAAAACGCCATACCCCTTAGATGAAACATAAAAAGGAACCGGGGCATGTGTTCTGCCATTATCCTTTCCACCGTAATGATCTACGTGCAGTTCCAAAATCTTCCCCCGCTGATGTATGGTTTGAAAATTCAATCCAAAACCATATAACTGCTCCGTTTTATCAAGCGGGATTCTTAAATAGGTTTTGCCATCATTAAGCTGGGCTTTGATTGCCTGCTCAGAGAAAGGAAATGTTGCCTGACCTAATTTGCTTAATGATTCGTGATTGGGTTTAGCGCCCGAAGCTTTTAAAAGATCATAAGCTTCCGGAGTACCAAATACACCTTTCCACACTCCGGGCTCTATTTGCGTCCAAGCTATTTCCTGGGCTTTCAAACCAAAATGCAGGTGAAGAAGAAGCAAGGCAAAAAATGGCAATCTGAATAATTTCATAAGGATTTTGTGGACAGATACGAATAATTAGAACTCAACTGGGGCTACATTCTTTTAAAGATGAAGGTAAAAATACAACAAACCGGCATAGTTGATATATACCCGGTTTGTTAGATGAAATTACAGTGAGGGGGCCAGCGATGCGCCAAAAACGTGGACAATACCATTGGTGGTTACATAACCTGCACTTCGATCATTAGTCCTGTTGTTATGCACAATTGGCGCCTGGTCACTGTTATTCAATATTTTTAGATAAAAGATCCCGTTTTCGTCAAAGCCCTTACCGTTGTTGGCATAACCCAACATGGATGATTTGGATAACACCGCATTTGCCGGCAGAATTGATTTTACAGGCATATTATTGGCATTGAGATTATCGAAATTATACTTGCCCTGTCCAATCAGGTATAAGAAATAATTTTTGACATCTTCTTTGGGGTAATCGCTCCATTTGGTAGCTGGTTTCGTTATTGGCAGGCCTGTAGTAGGATTAATGCCGGTAACAATAGGAAAATCGAACCATAAACCTGCTGTTGGTATGTTACTGGTTGTTACTGTTACGCCATTGGTTACTTTTGTAGGTAATACCCTCACCCCAAGGTTATGCAGAAAAAGAAAGGTACGATCGCTTTTTTCGTATTCTGCAAGGTCTATGCCTGCATATTCCAGGCCGAGTTTCATATACTTAAAAACGGTATCATTTGCATCGGTTGCCATACCAGTACCGGTTGCCCTGTCTTCCAAAAACTTACGGGCCGATACACCGATATTGGGATCAAGTGTTTTCTTCACGTAATCATAATCCTTCTGACGGTACAAACCAAACATTTTTCCGCAGCCGCTTTGGCTAATCGCCATCAAAATCAATAAGATTGAAGGCAATATTCTATTTTTAAAAACTTTCATTTCCATATCATTAAAAGCCTGCAACGTTAGTCAGGCGTAATTTTAAAAAATTAATCATTACTCACCGTAACCAGGGTTCTGCACCAGTTTTTTATTCGAATTCATTACTGCCCTGCTTAATGGCCAGTAAGAACGTCGCACATCTGTAAAACCAACTATGTCAGTATTACCGTTTCGAAGCTGACGGTCTTTTAACACGGGATCCATAATTTCTTTCACTTTGTTTGTTCTTACCAGATCAAACCAGCGTTTGCCTTCGCCGATGAGCTCATATTGACGTTCCTCCAAAATTGTATTTTCCATTGCGGCTTTAGCATTTACCTTAACATCGGTTGCCATATACTGATCTACATTGGCCCTTTTCCGCACAAAATTTAAATATTTAAGTGCATTTGGCAGATCATTGTTTCCGTTAAGTGCTTCTGCGTAGAGCAGATAAATATCAGATAACCTGTACATTGGCAGGTAAACAGCTGTATTCTGATTGTAATATAGGTTTAATTCTGTAGTGGGTATTGCACCAACCGGGTTTGAAGGACTTGGATAGAATTTCAGGAAACGATCACGGTTGTTAAGGCTAGGATTTGCAACTGCATACACATCTAATGTTTGTTTAGGCCTGATATCGTTGGTATGAACAGGCTGGGTTTGAGGCAAAAAGTAACTTGCGTATAAAAGCGGATCAAGTTGCATCTGTCTGTTATTGGGCGAAAAAGATATCTGCATGCAGGCACAACTGTTTGTGGCAAAATCCCAGTGGATAGACCATATGGTTTCTACGCTCGCTGCAGGGGCCGTAAATATACTTTTCCAGCTGGCTGTTGGCTCCAGGTTGGCATCAGATGTACCCGTATACAGTGCGCCTTTAGGGTTTCTGGCCTTAAACAGGTTATTGATCCAGAGGATAGCATTGGTATAATCTTTTTTCCACATATACGCATCTGCCAGGGCTGCACAAATAGCACCTTCATTCATATAGTAGACCGATGCATTCTGATTTTTAACGGTGAGGTCGTATGCTGTTTTTAAATCCTTGATGATCACATCGTCTAAAATCTGCGCTGCCTTAGTCCGTTCCCGCTCGGCTGCAACCTGACTATCCTCGTAGGGTTCTAACCAAACTGGCGCATCGCCCCAAACCCTCACCAGGTAAAAATAAGAAATTGCCCTAATGGCATAAGACTGCGCCAGGTTTGCATTAACAATTGCCTGGGTAACATTATTATCCAAAGCTGGTACCCCTGGTATATATTTAATGTTGCTGTTTGCCCTGGCAATCACGGTATAAAGCCTTGACCAATCGGCATAGGGATTATCTGTGGTAAGGGCATTAAGTGCTATCTCAGTTGTGTAGGTGGTGGTATAGGAAAGAAAACGGTCGAAATTATCTGACCTGAACTCGCCCCAATAGTGGTAGCGGTCGTTAAACTGCGATTCGCCCACCATAGTAAGCTGAAAAGCAGAATACATGCCCGCCATTGCGGCATCAATATCATATTTTGATTTGTAGAATTTATCGCTCGACACCTGCGAAACAGGAGCCTCTGTAAGGAACTTTTTGCAACTGCCCAATGTGAGCAATAGCATAAAAATACAGGTATATTTTATTGTTTTCATGTTGCTTATTATAAACTGATGTTTAAACCAAATCCAAGTTCTCTTCTTTTGGGATATTTCCCTGTATCATCGCCGGGGGTTAAGGGGTTAGAAGTGCTAAATTCAGGATCATAGCCCTTATAGTTGGTCCACGTTAATAAATTCGTGCCATATATAAATGCTGTTACTCCTTTGAGATACACCCGTTTTGCAAGGGCCGGATCCATACCATAGGCAAACCTCATGCTGGCAAGCCTGATAAAAGAACGGCTTTCCAGGTAGGCACTATTGCCATTAGCTTTTAAATTACCCCTGGAAGGTCTGTTTGGATAATAGGGATATTTTGCGATATCTCCAGGTTTTTGCCAGGAATTGTACAGCACATCAGGGTTACCAGGACCTGTATTGGATGGATTGTTTGCATTATACAACAAGGTATTATAAATGTCTCCACCTATAGATGCATTGAATAATACATTCAGTGAAAATCTCTTATAGTTAAATGTATTGCCAAAACCGATATTGAACTTGGGTTGGGCATTGCCGATCACATGGCGGTCACCATCATCAATCAGGCTATCCCTTTTGATATTTGCCCATTCGGTATCTCCTCCAACAAGTTTACCGGAAGGATCGTATAGGTTATGAACGGTTCCGTTATAAGGCTGTCCGTTGAAAGTATACTGTGGTTTTCCGTTCACATACAAAGGTTTGTTATCAGCGCCCAATACCACCGTCAGTTTATCCCAGCTATCGTTATAGGCATTAGATTCGTTCCATTGGTAAACCCCTAAGTTTTTCCATCCATAAAAGTCTCCAATTTTTCCACCTTCCTGAACATACCATTTGTTGCCTGCAATAAACGGAACGCCGCCTGCAAGTTCCTTAATGGTACCCCTCTCGAAATAAATGTTCGCATCTATGTTCCATGAAAAATTCTTTTTGGATATTGGCGTACCGGAAACGGTGAATTCAATACCTTTATTAACAATAGAACCAAGGTTAACAATAACCGTTGAAAAACCTGTTTCTTTAACCAGCTGGCGCTGATATAACAAGTCCTTTGATTCCTTCTCATAAAGTTCGCCGGTGAAGTTCAATCTTCCTTTCAAAAAGGTAAGATCCAATCCCAGGTTTTTCTGGATGCCGGTTTCCCATTTAATCAGGCTGTTGCCTATCGTGGTATTATAGGCTGCCCCACCTATCCCATTGTAATTTCCCTCAAACTGTACTTTGGTAATGGCTCCATAATCCTCGATCTGATCGTTACCAACCCTTCCATAACTTGCACGGATTTTGGCATCATCAAGAAATGACTTGGACCAATCCATAAACTTTTCTGCAGAAAAACGCCAGGCCATCGATCCTGAATAAAAGGATCCGCGTTTGTTCTCGGGGCCAAAACGCGACGAACCATCATTGCGGTATACTGCACTGGCAAAATACCGGCTTTTATAATCATAGTTTACCCTGGCAAAAATAGCCTGATTGGTGTTGGCTGTGCCAGTGGTATAAGTTTTGGAGCCCGTCAGATAAGCAGGAAGGGTAACAATAATTTCCTCACTTGCCGAATTCAGGTACTCCAAATGAAATACACTCTGCGTTCTACGGATGGCATTTGCCCCCAATGTTGCGCTTAAGGTATGGTCTTTAAATTTTTGGTTATAGTTAAAATAGGTCTGCGCTTCATACCTGAAATTTTTGGTCAGTTCATTTATACCATTGTTTGTATTCCGGTTTGGACTTACATACCGTGGTGCAAAAAAAGTATACTGTGGATTCTCATAAGCCAGGTTAAAAAGTGTGGTCCATTTGATATGCCTGGTGAGATCAAAATCCAGTTGGTTATTGATCTGCGCCGAATAGGTTTCGGTTTTATTGATCTCATACATCGCATTGGCCACTGGATTCCGCTTCGAAGCGATATAACTCGTTAATGCCCCATCCGGATAATAGATCAGCGAGTTTGCCGGCCTGTCGAAAATAACATTTACCGTTCTTGCAATGGGTATTTCATTTTTGGTCTGATAGTAAAGCGAAAAATTTGAGGTGTATTTAAGTTTAGGCAAGGCCTGGTAAGAAATGTTCAATCTGGTTTGAAGTGATTTCGCAAAACTGTTGATCACAATAGATTTATCGTCGATATAATTTACGCTCGAATAATAGTTAAAAGTTTTTGAAGCTCCTGCCAAACTTGCATTGACCTGGTTTCGCTGACCGGTATTACCCAGCAACAAATCCTGAAGATCATTATCTGAATTAAAAGAAACGTTCAATGAATCTGTATTCGAGCCTGCCGTGATCAATCCTCCGTTCTGTAACCTTCTAAAAGCCCTAACCTCCTCAGAATTACTCTGCGGGAGTTTATGTGCCAGTTTGCCAAACAGGTGTGTATACTGTATATCTACCCTGGGCTTGCCCTCAATCCCTTTTTTTGTCGTAATCAAAATCACACCATTAGCGGCTTGTGCACCATAAATAGACGCAGAAGCTGCATCCTTCAGGATTTCAATGCCTGCAATATCCAATGGATTGATGTTTCTACCATTGTCTGTAATTACGCCATCAACCACATAAAGCGGACCTGCGCCACCGTTTAAGGTAGTTACCCCTCTAATCTGAACGGTTCCTTCGCCTCCAGGACCACCATCGGTGGTTACAGTTACGCCTGAGGCTTTCCCCTGTAAGGCATTCAATAAGTCTACAGGTTGGCGCTCCTGTATATCTTTGGCGGAAACAGAAGAAACTGCTGAACTAAGGTCGCTTCTTTTAACCTTGCCGCCAAAACCGATTACAACCACCTCATCTAGCGCATTTGAAGCGTCTTCCAGTACAACATTGATTGCTCCGCCGCCAACTTTCCTTTCAACAGTGTTATAACCGATCATGTTAAACTGCAGAATGGCATTCGGGGCTACTGAAATGGTAAATTTACCGTCGTTATCAGTAGATACTCCACCAGTCTGGTCTTTCACCCTTACCGTTACGCCCGGAAGGCCTGCCCCGCTACGGTCTTTAACAGTTCCTGATACCTTTGTTTGCCCCTGAGCAGAAACATTAAAAATGCTGGTCAAAGTTAGCATACATGCAAATACCGCTACCTTCAGCAAAGTCAGATCAGCGGGAAAAAATCGTGTAAATCTTCCTTTCATATCCCTGAATTAAAAGTTAGTAGAAAGTCGACTGGATAGACGAGCTGATTGGCCCGATGGGTGGCGTACAACAAGTTATTGATGTAACGCCAATGGTTCTCAAACCCTGGGTAATTTCTGTTACTCATACGATTTAGTTTTATATTTGGTTAATGCAATTAAAGGATAAAACAAGAAATAGTTGATGCAAGAATTGGCGAACTAATCAACTATTTTGGCAATAGCGCTTCTACATTTTGAAAATAGCTTTCTGATCGAAATGCCTATAATTATTACCCGACACCTATGTTTAGAAAAGCAATAGAGCTGGGAATGGGAATAAAAATTTAAAATCTGTTTACGATAATGATGTCAAAATAGCTTTTAAACGGACCCGGTATCAATAATAGCATGCTACGCAATTTAATAGCATAATAATCAACCATTTGACAGAATACAATTCAGCAGTTATAGGCATAAGGTCTCCGCGCAGATGTTATTTCTTAGCATAAGCAATTAGCTTAAAAATTAAAAAATAAAAAAACTATAGTCCCTTTCAATATCCTAATCAAGAATCTTAATGATCATCAGACGTAATCAGATAAGTCTCACCTTTCCGAACGTCAAGTTCATAAAGATAAGTTTGCTTTAAGTTAAGCGGCTGCAGCGCTGTTTGGCTATGGTTAAGGTATTTTGTTTCCTCCATATGTTTAAGATCACCCATCCGTAAGCCAGCATTCAAATGCTTGATCTTAATTTTGGTAAACGTCCTGATGCTACATTTCCCGGTTCTATTTGCTTTAAGGGATGCCGATTTAAGCTTTCCATTCGCCCATTGTATCCCGATGTTATAATCTCCCCTTGCTTTAATCCCTTCAATTTTACCCGATGGCCATGCATCCGGCAGTGCAGGGAGCAAAACCAGCTCACCATAATGGCTCTGCAGCAACATCTCTGTCATCCCGGCGGTAGCCCCGAAATTACCATCGATCTGAAACGGAGGATGTGCATCAAAAAGATTTGGATATGCTCCGCCACCGCTCATCTGTCCTTTTGACGAAAGTGGATCGATATAATTTAATGCCGAGCGCAACACCTCATATGCATGATTTCCATCCTGCAACCTCGCCCACCAGTTCGTTTTCCAGGCCATAGACCAACCTGTACTCACATCACCACGGTGAAATAAAGACTGTCTGGCTGCCGATGAAAGTTCAGGGTTCCCGTAAACATTGATCTGATTTGCAGGGTAAAGTCCATAGAGTTGAGAAATGTGCCTATGCTGGCCTTTAGGGTTATCCCAATCCTGAAACCATTCCTGTAGCTGTCCATATTGCCCGATCTGATAAGGATATAGCCTGGCTTTGGCCTGTTCGAGCCTTTTTGTAAATGTGCTGTCGATCTTCAAAACTTTCGACGCCAGTATGCACTGTTCGAAAAGTTCTCTGATAATTGACATATCCATCGTAGAGGCAATGCTCAATTGATACTCTTTGCCTTTTATTTTGACTGTATTTTCGGGAGAGGTGGAGGGATTAGTAACCAGATAACCGCTTTTAGGATCTTCTATTAGCCATTCCAACATAAATTCAGCCGCACCTTTCATTAAGGGGTATCCCGTTTTCTTCAAAAACAAGGTATCATTGGTATACAGGTAATGTTCAAAAAGGTGTGTACTCAGCCAGGCTCCAGCCATTGGCCAGGCGGTTTTTCTGGGCATTTCCCGCTCATCCTTATCAAAAGCACCAACCGGTGAGGTTTTGGCCCAGATATCCGAATTGTGATGGGCAACCCATCCTTTATTGATATTATAATTCACCCTGGCTGTTACTGCCCCATTAACTGAAAGGTTTTTGATCAGGTTAATTAATGGCGCATTACATTCGGTAAGATTGCTATTTTCTGCCAGCCAGTAATTCATCTGTGTATTTATATTGGTCGTATAGTTACTGCCCCAGGGTGGCTGCACCAGATCATTCCAAAGTCCTTGAAGATTTGTAGCCTGACCTCCTTTTCTGGAACTTGATATCAGCAGGTATCTTCCATACTGATAATAGAGTGCCATCAGATTTTGATCAGAAACCTCATTGTTTTTAAAACGCAACAACCGTTCATTGGTTGGCAGTTGATCCAATTTAAAATCCTGATCCCCAAGTTCAAAATTTACCCGATTAAAAAGCTTTTGGTAATCGCTCAAATGATCCTTAAAGATCTGCGAATTGCCTTTTTTAATGGCCTTTTTCATGCTGGCCATGGTCTGTACCGAAGGATTTTTACCTGCTAAACCTGCCGACTTATTAAAACCATTGAAACTTGTTGCAGCTGTTAAGTAGATGACAACTTCTGTTGCCTTGCTTACCGTTAAATTTGAAGAAGTATTTTTTACGGTTCCGCCAACATTGGCCACTTTCACCCTGATCTGAAAATTCATTCCCTCTTTTTCATCGTAGACCACCTGTTGAGGATCATACTCCCTTGCGGCCACATACTTTGGTGCTTTACCATTCAAAATCAGTTGTTGCTGACCTGAGCTTGCCACCACATATTTTAATTTGCTTGTTAAATCAAGCTTAAAACTGATCGAGTTTGCTTTGCTAGCCGTTAGTTTCAACACCAAAACCTGATCGGGGTAGCTCATATAGCATTGTCTGGTATATTTTATTCCATCTACGGTATACCTTAGCAGAGAGACTGCATTAGCAAGATTAAGTTCGCGATGGAAGTTCGTAAAAGTGACATTTTTATGGTCAAATTCCAGAAATAAATCGCCCATTGGAAGGTACCTTGCCGAATATGGCCCCTGCATTTTACTCCAGAGCGCTGTTCCTTTCAGGTAATCTCCTTCAAACAATGCTTTCCTAACTTGTGGAAGCAAATTTGGTCCTTCCGGATTGTTCCCCGGGACTGGATAACCAGACCATAAGGTGCTTTCATTTAACTGTAACCTTTCCCGATGCACGTTGCCGAATACCATGGCACCCATTTTCCCATTACCTAAGGGCAGTGCCTCCTCCCAAACCTGGGCAGGCTGAACGTACCACAGCTTTAGGGGCCTGGCAGTTGTTTTTTGAGCATTAACCTTTGCAGTATCAAGACCTATAAAACATATGATTAACTGAAAGATTAAAACAATTCTTTTCTGACTAAGAGTCTTCATATGAGATATCATAAATATTTGGTTATAGTAGGTTTATTTTGCCGAAGCTTAACAAAAGCTGGCATCTGCTAAACCATGATTTTAAACAGAATACCCTGGTCTGTTAATCCTGATTATAAATTTAAAATAAACCGCTTTTATATTTAATCTGCAACTACGTAATAATCCATTAGGTTTTACTCTTCCGAATTATCTATTTAGTCAACAAAATTGACATCAATCAGCAAGCTTACGCTTAAAGCAGGCCAATTATGTTTAGTATTCTGCAAATATGATTGACAAATGGAATTCTATTTAAGATTAATTTGTATGAACCATTTATAAACCGATTGCTTTTTTAAACCTTCTCATAGAAGCCCACGCAAGCCAAACCACTATTCATTAATAGATTATCAATAATGACTAAAATGCTGAATTTAATCCGTGTTACTAGTTTTACCACCATGCCAAGTGGCCGAAAGCTCAAAAAGGGAGATCAGCTCAGATATGATTTCCGAATCGAAAATATTAGTGATTCAATCATTACTAATATCTGTATCAATAAAGAAGGTGAAGAGCCACAAAAGGAAGGAATATCCATTAGTCCAGGGCTTAGCCACACAATAAGTAAAACTTATTTCCTAACACTAGAGGATGAACGGACAGGGATTATCCGAAATACTTCAATCCTATCGGGCCAGATACCTACAGGAGAAATCATTACCGAAAAACTGACAGGATTGAATGAGATAAAATAAATATGAAAAGACAAACTGTTCGGTTTGTCTTTTCTGATGTTGATTTTATTGTGCTACATCGGCATAAGATGTACCAATTCTTATTTTTTTAACAAAATGGGTTGCCTGTGAAGAATCACCTCCATATACGCCCCACTTCGGATCACAGTAATCGACATCTAAAGTTCTGCAATATAAGCGCTGACTACCATTTGCCAGTGTCTGTTTAACGCCATTATACCAGAATTCAATATAGCCCACTGCAGGATCTCTGGATACTTTCATCCGGATAACGAATTTAAGCCAGGTGTTTACCGCCAGTGTGGTAGACCATGGAACCGTGGCTACATGGTTGTCGTCGAAATGCTGTAATTCAAGGTTCCCCGATTTGGTTCTGAGCATCAGGGGATGATTTTGTAGTGATCCGGCAGTTGGATAGGATTTCCATTGGAATATGGCCTCTGTTTTTAATGTAGTTGGCATGTAAATCTTACTGGTCCATCCTATATATATTTCATCTCCATCCTGGGCTTCGTAATTTTTGGCACCATGGCCCTCTGTCCTGTGGCTTGATGCTGGCTTCAGAAATTTCCAGGTTAGGGTACCCGTTTCATCATTTACGGTAGTTACCGTTCCTGTACCTTCAATATTAATGTCTTTCCATACATTAGCCGATCCGTTGGAGGCATCACCATTAAAGAGCACAGACATGATCTGTACCCCTCCTGCTGTAGTGTTTTGCTGCTGTTCAGCTTTGCCAATTTTTTCTCCCGGCGTTTCAGCTGTTGATTGTTTTTTGCAGCCATACTGCAATACGGTGGCGCAGGCAAGCGCCAGAATTACTGGTTTAAAAGTTCTCATAAGGTTATTATTTTGGTTAGTAATAACTAAATTTAGCGCCTTATTTCATTTCATTATTCTGCACCATAGGCCAATTAATCAGCTGGATTAGCATATTAAGAGAATCATTTTCGCCCTAGATATTTTAGAGCTTTTTTAAATAAATCACGAATGAGCATTATGTAAATGAGGCTTTTTTATTAACATTACATTTATTTTATGTTGATGCTTCGAAATATTCAAATTGATTTCCTAAGGTTTTTGGCCATAACACTCGTTATCATGCTTCATTCAGGTGGTTTTACAAATTCCAATATAATAAACCAGATTTACAATACTATAGCGCGTGGAGGATGGATTGGAGTAGATTTGTTTTTCGTTTTAAGTGGATTTTTAATTACCTCACTGGTCCTGAACGAATATAAAGCATCTGGCAAATTTGACGTTAAAAAATTTTTGATCCGGAGAGGCATAAAAATATATCCTTTATTCTACTTTTTTCTGGTCTTCCAATTTTGTTACAGCGCTTACCTTGGAAAGCCTCAGTCTTCCATAAATCTTCTTTATGAAGCAACTTTCATCGCTAATTATACAGCATTAAATAATCTATTTCTTTGGTCGATATGTTGAGGAACATTTTTATTTGATCATTTGCATGTTTGCCTATTTCTTCCAAACGCATAAAGCTTTTCATCCTAAAATTATCCTGAAGATTTATGTTTTCACATTGCTCCTGGGATTCTGCATCCGGATGTTTAATTACATTGAATTTCAAAACTATGATTTTTATAGGGATTACATACCAACTCATTTGCGAATACATGGGCTTTTTGCAGGTGCAGCTTTAGCATATTTTAATATTTATAAACCCAATGCAATTGCTGCAGTAATTGATAATAGAATTTTAAATTCAGCATTACTGTTGTTATCTGTAGCTTTTCTACTTATTAATTTCATTTGGAACTTAGATGAGGATATAATAGTTTCTACATTATGTTTTACAACAAATCCTATCTGCTTTGCTTTCATTCTGATCAATCTAATCACCATGAAAAATAGCTGGATACTTAGTTTGTTAAAACCTATGGCATATATTGGAAAATACTCCTACTCCATCTACTTGTTTCATATATTTTTCTTAAGCGTAAAGTATCCTTTTATCCATAACTACGGCCTTATGTTCGTTATCATTCGATTTGCAGGCATATTTATTGGAGGAATTGTAATTAGTAAGTTAATAGAATACCCGATTCTTAAATTAAGAGATAGGTATATTCCAAGTAACGCAAAGCTGTCATTGGCTTCGTCCTAAAATTCTTTATCATAAACGTTCCTTAAGCTGATGTTGGAACCGCGCATGTATTTTTGGGTTGCTTAAATACCAGCCAAAAACTTAATGATTTACAAAATGCCGTTGCACAAAAAACTCGAGCAGTTAATTTTCTGGAAATTTTGGGCCTTGTAATTACCGAAAACTAACGGAGCTCTAGCCTCTAATGTTGATTTATATAACCATGATGATATTTTAAAGTATTATATCCCTAGGTTTTCACGCGTCCGTATTACTGTATTAACCGGCAGCATCAATTGCTCAGCTATCTGCTCATGTGTCAAAGAAGCATCCTTTATCAGCGCATTTATAACCGCTCCGCCAAACCTTCCGATCTTTGAACGGTTTTTAAGCAGTTTGGGCAACTTGTCTTTAATATCTGAACCAACAGATTGCGGTGCCAAAGGATATTTATGGTTGTTCAAGGAAAAATTCAGTTTTCATCGAACCGCTGAAATGACGGAAACGTTTAATCGTATTTACCTGATAAACAAAAAAAATAGGGAGTAAAAAAAAGGGCAAAAGATCTTTAAAAATCCTTTGCTCTGTGAAGGGTCCAATCGCAGTTCTGAATAAAAATCAATTTGTGGATGAATTAATCGAACTAGGCCGATTTTCAAAAATTCTTTTTAAGGGATAAAATCCAATATTGGTTTTGCAGGAATGAGGATTGCCGAAATCCTCAACTTGAAAATCAATTGGTTCGAGGGTTGACTTCAATGCGCTATAAATTTAAAACAAAAAAACCTTTCAGGCCATCTCCTGTTCATTACCTATTGAAGGTTTTCTCCTCTTAATACTGCAGGCTAAAACTGAATACTTAACATTTTAAAAAAGCGTTTTTAGAAACTTGATATTCGCATAAAGCCCTTAAAGATATAATCAGTTTATAATTTGAGCATAAATTAAGAGCGAAGTTTCTTTTTCAATTTTATAGCTTTGAACATGATTTCAGAAAGCAGCCTTGGTAGTAATGATGATTTTGAGAAAGACCTTAATGAGGAAAAAGATATTGACCTGGAAGAGCCATCATCTGCATTACTGCTCAACGCCATTCCCCAGCAGGTATGGACAGCGAATAGCGCTGGAGAAATTAATTATGTAAACGATGTTATCTGCAGGGATTTTGGCCATAGTCCAAAAACAATCTTAGCGCAGGGCTGGACCTCCTTTGTACACCAGGATGACCTGCTTTCAAGTATTCAGCGCTGGAAGGCATCACTAGAGAGCGGAAAAGAATATACAAACGAATTTAGGTTACTTTTCTCCGACGGCCTGTACTACTGGCACCTTGTTATTGCAAGACTGGTGAAACAGAAAGGGAAACCCGATATCTGGGTGGGAACCAATACCAATATCCACACCCAAAAAATGAATGAGGCCAGAAAGGATGAATTTATTTCTATCGCGAGCCATGAACTCAAAACCCCATTAACCACCATTAAAGGGTTTCATCAGCTCCTTTTGAGAATAGCTGAAGAGGGCAAGGTAAAAAGTTATCTCGAGCGTTCATCAGGACAACTCAACAGATTGGAAAAACTTATAGGCGATCTGTTGGATGTGAGCAAAATAAATGCAGGCAAAATGCTTCTGAATTCAGAACTGTTTGATTTTTCCAGCATGCTCAAAGAAGTGGTAGTAGAAATGCGGCAGATGTACCCTAAACATGAACTGAAATTAGCGATTCAGGATGAAACTGCCTTCAATGGAGATCGATTCAGGCTCGAACAGGTGATCCATAACTTTGTTTCCAATGCCGTCAAATACTCCCCGGATTCAAAAACAGTAGAAATCAATGCAAAAATAGCTGACGGGAACATTATCGTTTCAGTAACTGATTATGGAATTGGTATCAAGTCGAGTGATTTAGAGCAGCTATTTGAACGGTATTACCGCGTAGATAATTCCTCAACCCGATTTGATGGGCTTGGCCTGGGGCTGTATATCTCTGCAGATATTATCAAACGCCATGGCGGAAGTTTCTGGATAGAAAGTACTTTGGGTAAAGGATCTGTTTTTTCTTTCAAGCTGCCATTGATCTCAAACTACCTGGTAAGCCTGGAAATACACACCAAGAGCCATTATAAGGATAAACATATTACCATATCCTGCCCAGCTGACAGTGATACGATGCACGTAGAATGGACAGGACACCAGGATATGCATTCTGTCAAACACGGCGGCACTTTAATGATCGAATACTTAAGGGCAAATCAGCGGAGCAAAGTGTTTAACGACAACAGGCTTGTTCCCGGAACCTGGTCAGAAGCCTCAGATTGGGCTGCAAATATCTGGTTGCCCCTAATGGAACTGGCCGGCTTAAAATTTTTCGCATGGATACTGTCAGAAAGTGCGTTTAGCCAGCTTTCTGCAAAAAAGAGCGTCGAAAACGACGATAAACAGGCTGAGATTGTTTTTTTTACTTATGCTGAAGAGGGATTAAAATGGCTGGCAGACAAAAAGTGAACGGGTTATGATGCTACACCCTAATGCAAAAATTACAGCTATTATCTTATCCTAAGTGAAATAAGATTAGCCGGGAGAGTAATTACATTTGTTTTTTGTCGGGATGAGAAGATTCGAACTTCCGACCTCCAGCACCCCATGCTGGCGCGATACCTGGCTACGCTACATCCCGATTAAAAGTTATGCCTGGCAAATATAATAGCAGATGAAAACAATCACAATCGATAAGTTGCAACCCATTGAAAATCATGCCGAATAAATTACAAAGTTAATTTCAGTTTTTAGAGGTATAGTAAAGATAAAATCTTGTTTTGGCAAGGTAATGAGTGGATACTGGTTGGAAAAGCTAAAAAAGAGCCTGATTATTTAAAAAAAATAATCAGGCTCTATCGATATGTTCTGAAATAATAAATTGATGCAGTTACTTTTTGCACTTACCTAGCCACCAGTATAATTAAAAGAAACCCTTGTTGCAATTTCTGTGTAGCCATCATCTTTAAAATAAGCAACATAATAGCTTCCTGCAGGACTATTGGCTGGCAGGCTCAGTGTGACACTTCCACTTGACATTCCATTGGTATATTTCCAGCTATTAGCATAATTGGTACCGGGTACTTTGTTACTTTGATAAATCCCTACCCAGGCTTTCGCATTAGTTGAGCCATTTGCAAAATTTACGGTAATCGTTTCGCCATTGGCGTAATTTGTTTTATTCAAACTTATTGTCGGCTTTATGCTTGTAATCGAAAAAGTGGTAATTAATCCTTTATGATCGGATGGCCATGTTCCTGTTGGAATCAGGAAAGGATTGGTATAGGTTGGGTCTTCATATCCTTGTCCCCGCACAATTGATCCTGAAGGCCCAAATACAATAGATTCACTTACATTTACCCTGTTACTATTATCGGCATAATAAATGTAATCAATCCGGTCCCTTTCATCTGCATCGGGCGCCCAGACAAGCGAGGAGAGGCTGGCACTGGTATTAAATGCGGCCCAGGTAAAGCCAGGTGCGGTGACCGGGTTGGAATTCCTTACCCTATAAGAGTCCTTAAATCCTTTAGCATATAAAGTAACACTGTTCTGCCAGGGAACAATAGTTCCGCGGTGGTCAAAAAGATTCTTTTGTTCGTTCACCCAATCCAGATGAGACGGTTCGTTAAAATCTCCACCCAATATTACAATCCTACCACTATCCCTTTCCAGTTTTGCATCATTCACAAAAGCTGCGATTTCTTCATCTCTACTCGATTGCAGATTTGAGGCCAAAATAGCATTTACGTCGGTGACTGGCTGACTCATTTTTTGAAAACTATTGCCATCGTAGCCTCTGGGTAGGTAACAGGCATAATTTAAATAGTCCAAATGTGCTGAATAGATAGCAACCTGGGTATTGAGATCAAGATTGATAACCGCCTTATCAAATGCATTTCCATATATCCCTGTTTTAAATGATACGATAGGATATCTGGATATGATTCCTACATTATTGTCTTTAAAAGAATAAAAGGTTAAGTTTTTCGCACTTAATGCCGCTAGAACCCTGGCGCTGAAATTCGTATTATTATAATTGCGCACTTCACTTAAGGTGATTAAATCTGCACCTGATTGTACAATGGCATCAATAATACCATTAAAACCTCCTGACACCTTTGTCCCCTCCTGCCACACATTCAGCTGCAATACTTTTAAACTAAGCGTTGAGCTCGCGGAGGTGCTGGCCTTTAACATTGTGGAAGGTAATGCAATAGTACTATTTGCAGTGGTGGGTGTGCTGTCCTTTTTGCAGCTCATTAAGATGAAGCTGCAAAGGAGGATAGTAAGAAAATTGGTTTTCATAATTGTTTTATTAATATTTGGTTAAAATCATGATATTATAATCTGTGAGAATTGGTAAATACTAGTTTACTTAATATGGCTGCACTGCCAGGCGGAAACAAGACATACAAAAAGTAGGTTGTTTTTGCATTAGATGTTTTGAGTTTAGGATTGAAAAATATTGCCCTTAGTTTTATTGCCCTATTTAACCTGATGTTGGCTGGCAATTCCCCGATCTCAAAACAATCCTCAACACTCTCCTTTTCCTGCTGCTGTACTATCCAAAGTTCAGCTCACTATTTAAGTGAAATGCGAACTACCTTAAGTTACAAACAAGTAATTATAGCTTATAAAATTAAATGAGCGCAAACGTTTGTTTTAAAATTATATATTGAACGGTTATTTAATCTATTTTGATTCCAAAAGACAGAGATTCTTTATACCTTATTGCTTAGTTAATTGCAAACGGATATCTATATCGCACAAACGTTTGATAATTCATTCTGGGCGTACTAAAAAAGCAGCTTTTATTAAATTAATATGAATTTGTATTACAATTAAGACTGGTTTTTCATATGATTAAGGAAGTAAGTGACATGACGAGAAGCTTGATACAATGACAAAAATAATTCGTCAGTCATGAAGCTAATTTCAACCAGATTATTGGCAAAGCAGTTTTTTTAAAAAAAATCAAACAACTAACCACCCTGTAACTAGCTGCCACTTTAGTTATCAAAAACTTTAAATCTTTAAAAACCAAATCGGGCCTTCTGCCGTTTATCAAAAATAAATTTTAACAGTTTGGGCAAGGAAAATCATATCAATACAAAAAAAATAAATGCACCCTTAGATCTTGAAGTTCTTTACAAGGTTTTGGATGCGTCGGTTACCGGAATTGTTATCACCGATAATCTGTTGCCAGACAATCCGATAATCTACTGCAACCCTGCTTTCGAAGATATTACGGGGTATAAAAGAAACGAGATCATTGGCCATAACTGTAGGTTCCTCCAGGGCAGGGATCGCCAGCAGCCTGAGCGCCGGGCAATTTCGACTGCACTTGCCAGCGGAGAGAGTTGTAGGGTTGAGATTAGAAATTACACCAAAAAGGGCAAATTGTTCTATAATGAACTATACATATCGCCAGTTAAAGGAGAAAATGGTAACATCACACATTTTATTGGTATACAGAATGACGTGTCTTCCAGGCGGAGGTCCCAACAGGAACTCGAACTTGTGCAACAAGAGACAGAACGGAAAGTTGAAGAACGAACCAGAATGTACCGGGAGAGCCAGGAATATTTAAGTAGCATCGTTGAAACCATTCGGGAGAGCCTTGTCGTGATGGACAAAAACTATAGGGTTTTAAGCGCCAATAAGCATTTCCTCAATACTTTCAAGGTTTCTATGAATGAAACAAAAGGAAAGTTGCTTTACGACCTTGGTAATGGTCAATGGAATATTCCGGAGCTAAAAAAGATGATGGAAGAAATCCTTCCTACCAACAATCCGGTACTGGACTATGAAGTTGAACATGAATTTCCGCATATCGGCAAAAAACTGATGCTCCTTAATGCCCACCGCATTGAGCTTGAAGGCAGATATAAGGATTGGATATTGCTTGCAATTGAAGATATTACAGATCAGCGGGCACTACAGCAGCGTAAGGATGATTTTCTTTCCATTGCCAGCCACGAGCTTAAGACACCGCTAACTACCATTGTTGGATATATGCAGCTTATGAACAGGCTGATGCCTGATAATGCGAGTGATAAGTTTAAAGCGGTGGTAGAAAAAACAGGAAAGTATATCCAGCGCCTTAATCAACTATTGTCCGAACTTCTGGATGTATCCAGGATCCAGACCGGTAACATCACCCTTCACCGTGAGGATTTCGACTTTGATAAAATGGTGGCTGATACTGTTGAGAGTATGAGAGCAGCAACGCCATCAAGAAAAATTTCCCTTACGGGAAAAATTGGCAGAAATTTTAACGGGGATGAATCCCATCTCATTCAGGTTGTTTCAAATTTGTTGAGCAATGCGATCAAATATTCTGCTGATCACACGGAAATCCAGGTCCAGGTTTCTTCCATTAGCGATTTTATCAAGGTATCTGTAATTGATGAAGGCATGGGCATTAATGAGGATGAACTAGCTAAGGTTTTTGACCGCTTCTACCGCGTCGGAGAGGTACACAAACATTATCCGGGAATGGGAATTGGACTTTATCTTTGCCAGCAGATTATTACCAACCATGGCGGCACCATATGGGCCGAAAGCCAGAAAAACGTTGGATCTACCTTCAACTTTACCTTACCGATGTATTAGCAGTCCGATCAAAATATGAAAGATAAAAAGATTCTGATTTGTGATGATGATTTAGGCATACTGGAAATGCTCGAACTGTTTTTGGAAGATGAAGGCTACCAGGTGCTAATCGAGCCTAACAGTATTAATGCGCTTAGGACAATCGAACGGGAGTCGCCAGCGCTTATTCTTCTTGATATTTGGATGCCTAAGATATCAGGTGACCAGATCCTGAGGTCATTAAGACAGAACAGCAAAATTGCTTTAATTCCGGTATTAATGTACTCTGCGAGCACTGATGGCAGAAATATTGCTGAAAGCTGCGGAGCCGATGCCTATGTCCCCAAACCTTTCGATCTTAATGTGTTGCTGGAAGAGATTGAGAAACTGCTTGATAAATGATTGCTCAACGGCTTAACAGGTTAAGAACCTTTCGAACGTTATTTTTTGAGGGTTCTAAAATGATCCGGAAATATTAAAAGCATAAATATGTACATTTTTTAATTTCAGCTAATGGTAAACCATCTTAGGAATACAGAGTTGTGAAGCAAAAACAATGGCAGGTTTAGGCAAATGCAAAAACCTTCCCGCGTATCACATCTGAAAGGTATATCTGGCACTCAATATCACGAAAAAGAATCGGGATTTAAAATCTGAAGACAGGTGCGATACGCATTAGCAATGCAGAAGATAAATTTCACTTCAATATTTCGCAGCACTACACACAGCTCTAAACTAACATTAAAATGGCAAGCATAAAATTTCTGCAAGTTGCTTAGCTATATTTCTGCTAATGGCTTATTTATTTCTCAACACTACCAATTATTCATTTTTCAGGATGTACAACATCAAACCGCTGAAATGACGGAAACGTTTAATCGTATTTACCTGATAAACAAGGGATTAGAAGGCAAAAAAAGAGGGCAAAAGATCTTTAAAAATCCTTTGCCCTGTGAAGGGTGGCTGATGGGGCTCGAACCCACGACCCTCGGCACCACAAACCAATACTCTAACCAACTGAGCTACAGCCACCGTGTTTTTTGATGTCACAAAAGTACGACTTTTAATATTCCATGCAAATATTTTTTTCAAAGTTTTTACAACAAATTTTTAATTCCTTAACATTCAATTATTTGAAATGGAAAAAAAAATTCAAAAGCAGATAAAACAAGCTATTTTGAACCTAAAAACATAACTTTACGACATTTATGATCGAAATTTACACAGACGGAGCAGCTAGCGGAAACCCGGGACCAGGTGGCTGGGGAACAATTTTAAGGGCAGGACAACACTATAAAGAATTAAGTGGTGGCTTTAGGATGACCACAAATAACCGCATGGAACTATTGGCTGTAATAAAAGGATTGGAAGCATTAAAAAGCTTAAATCAACAGGTAACAGTTTATTCTGATTCGAAATATGTAGTAGATGCGGTGGAGAAGAAATGGGTATTCGGCTGGGTAACCAAAAATTTCAAGGATAAGAAAAACAAAGACCTATGGTTAAGGTTTCTGGAACTGTATAAACTTCACAAAGTTAAATTTATCTGGATTAAAGGCCACAACGATCACCCGGAAAATGAACGTTGCGACCGTTTAGCTGTTTTTGCCTCGCAAGACAAGCAAAACCTGGCTATAGATACTTTTTTTGAAGTAGAGAGAAGCAAAATTTAGTTAATCTTAATCAATTCCACCAATTACATTCAAATTTTCCAGTTTAGCTTCTACTGTTGGCTCAATTGAAATTGATTTTGCGGTATACAATAGCATCATTTCTTCAGCCTTTTCTACCATATGTTTTGATCCGATAAAAATCGGAACCCTTTGGTGCAGTTCTGTTGGCTCAATATCGAGTATACGATCAAAACCTGTGCTGGCTTTGCCTCCGGCCTGCTCAATAATAAAAGCCATTGGGTTACATTCGTATAACAACCTTAACTTGCCATTAGGCGAGCGCGAAGTAGTTGGGTAAATATAAATACCGCCTTTAATTAAATTCCGGTGGATATCGCCAACCATCGAACCAATATAACGCGAAGTGTACGGGCGTTTAGTCGCTTCATCCTCTACCTGGCAGTATTTGATGTACTTTTTAACACCATCAGGGAAATGAACATAATTACCTTCGTTTACCGAGTATAGATAACCTGTTTCGGGTATTTTCATCTGGGGGTGCGATAAACAGAACTCACCAATTGACGGATCTAATGTAAAACCGTTAACCCCCTTCCCAGTGGTATAAACCAACATGGTAGATGAGCCATAAATAATGTAACCGGCAGCTACCTGTTCAGTGCCTTTTTGCAGCACATCAGTTATGCTCGCCCTACCATCAACCGATTTTCTGCGATAAATAGAGAAAATAGTCCCTACAGCTACGTTTACATCTGTATTCGAAGAACCATCCAGAGGATCAATACACACAATATATTTAGCATTCTGCGAAACCGGCGATTCGATGTGGATGATTTCGTCTTCTTCTTCGGTAGCAACAATACAGCATTCGCCACCACTGGTTAGTGCAGCAATAAATTGTTCATCAGCATAAACATCTAACTTTTTTTGTTCCTCACCCTGAATATTGGTGGTTCCCATATCGCCCAAAATATCAACTAAACCCGCTTTATTAATTTCGCGGTTTACAATTTTAGCGGCAATACCAATATCCCTTAACAACCTCGAAAGTTCTCCTTTAGCATATGGGAAATCTGCTTGTTTTTCTATAATAAATTGTCCTAATGTTTTAACGCCACAAACCATACTTAGTGTATATTTTACATTATCTACCCGATAACTCTATAACCTCTAAGGTATGAATATTTTCATCAGTTATACAAAATCTAATGAGGGTTCTCACTTTGTGCCAACCGTGTTTTCCTGCTGCTCCGGGGTTTATATGCAAACATTTTATTTTTTCATCGAACATTACTTTTAAAATATGCGAGTGCCCGGTAATAAATAATTTTGGAGGGTTAGTGTACATTTCTGCCTTAACTGAAGATGAGTATCTCCCCGGGTATCCGCCAATGTGGGTCATCCAAACATCAACCCCCTCACAGCTAAATCGATTTTGCTCCGGGAATTCCGCTCTAATTGCAGCATCATCAATATTTCCAAACACACCACGCAGCGGCTTAAACGCCGCCAGGGGCTCGGCCACATGAGGCCCAAAATCTCCGGCATGCCAAATTTCATCTACACCATCAAAGTGTTTAAAAACCGCATCGTCTAA
Source organism: Pedobacter folensis (assembly GCF_056490665.1). Classification (NCBI taxonomy): domain Bacteria; kingdom Pseudomonadati; phylum Bacteroidota; class Sphingobacteriia; order Sphingobacteriales; family Sphingobacteriaceae; genus Pedobacter; species Pedobacter folensis. Next base: position 1,115,803 of record NZ_JBWJIF010000003.1, on the reverse strand, counting down.
AAAACCATGGGTATCAGAAATTAATCCTATTTTTTTCATTATGTAAACTTAATTGTGCCCAGTAATTTACAGGATTAGCAAAATCTTTCGACCAATTTTCACTAAAACAAATTATTCAGCACTTAAAAAAATCTGTAAAATAATAACTAATTAATATAAAAAAGGTGTTACTATAATTGTACAATATTACCATCTTCATTCGAACAATACCTATCCAGAACGTCAGAAAAAAAATTAAACCATTGTAATCTTAAAGAAGAAACTTCAACGATCCAATTAAAAACCGAACATTAAAAGGATGCTTTATTTTTTTTTAGAAAAAAATACTACTTTAGTCCTAATCTCTATGAAATTATTACGCCTCTTATTATTATTTTTTGTCATAACGCTATCTGCCCAAAATCTGTTTGGACAAATTATTTATAGAGGTACAATAACCGACGATAAAAAACAACGCTTACCCTTGGTTACGGTTAAACTAATTGCAGAAAATATAGAAACTGCAAGTAATCAAAATGGCCAATTTAGCATTACTTCGTTAAAGGGATTAAATGACACACTGTTATTTAGCAGCGTAGGTTATGAGAGCAAAAAAATTGCCACCATTGATTTTAAACAGAACAGTAAAATCATATTACCCGAAAACATATTGTATCTTAACGAGGTAAACATTGCGGGCGGCAAGAAAAAAAGTGTAACAATCAATTATTTTGAATACGCTCAAGCCAACTACAATCCCCAGGTAAGGAAAAAAATATCGTCCTACATCTCACCCTTTCCAATAGCAAAATTGTTTACTTCGGAAGTAGCTAAAGCGAAAATAGAGAAAATAACTCTTGGAAGGTTCGTATATAAAGACTATTACACTGGCCCTATAAGTAATACATTCAACCGCGTAATGAGGGGTGGAAATTATAATCCGGTAACGGTGGGTCAACAGCAGATCGCTACCGCGAGATCAAATTTTGCCAATGAGAAGATTGTGACAAAGAGCTATGATGCCCGCTTTAATCTTTATTTATTAGATGCAGATACCTTAACCGGAAAGCCTGGCAAACTATTATACAAAGATAAAATTGAAGTTAAATTAACCAATAACGCAACTTTAATTGAAGTTGGACTTGCCACGAAACAGATTTTCATTCCCCATCAAAAATTTTATGTAATGGTAGAGTGGCTTTATATTCCTTTTAATGAAAATATTGCACTGAGCCATGAGTTCGTTAACAGAACTGCAATATTGAACAAAAACATAGATAGAATGAGCCTTATGCCTGTTTACAAAACCAATTATGAACCACTACTCTCAACCTATCCGGCTAAAAAAGATAAAGTAGCTACAAAATGGAAGCTTATTGGCGATCAATGGCAGCCATTATCCTTTTTTAAAAATAGCCAGTATGAAATGGAATTAGCCTTATCAGCAACTGTTAGTTTTTACGAAAAATGAAATTAAGTATCATCCTCATTTTACTTCTTGTGACCATACAGGCAAATGCACAGCTAAGTGACACGACTCACCTTGAAAGGTTCTCTTTAAATGTAATAGATAGTTTAAGCGGAAAAACAGTAGCCGACGTTTTGTTTTCAAATCCTTTTGATAGAAACACTTATTTAACAGATAAAAATGGCGAACTTAACTTAATTATCAAAAATGATTTTCTTCAAGATACCCTCTATATCACCAAACAAAATTATTTCACAAAAAAAATCTGCCTCAAAAACCTAAACAATGAAAAATCGATTTTACTAAGCCCAAAAAACAACTCGATTTCAAAAGAAATACAACAAAAGGTTCGGAGTAAATCCGTCACACTTAATGTTTTTGAGCGAAATGAATCTAAACACTATTTAGGCCTTTCCTATCAGCTTGAACCCTTTGCATTTCTTCAAGTGGCTCAAAAACTTAATGCTTCAGAGGAAGGCCAACTCAACTCGGTTAGTTTGAGTCAATTGGTATTTTTTAATGAGAAATGGATTTCAGAAAATCCTAGAGATCCAGACAGCCGAACGCACTCGTATCTGGCCATGCAACAAAGCTCGTGTAAGCTCAGAATCTACTCAGCTGATAGCAATACCGGATTACCCAAAGAAGATTTGTGTAATGAAATTATTGAAGTTAAAAATTTCAATAACCGTAACATAACGGTTAACCTTAAACAGTACAAAATTAAAGTACCAAAAGGTGATTTTTTTATTGCAATTGAATGGATCAGAAATGATGAAAATATGAGCAAAACAACTTATAATGACCAATCGCTAACATTCAATATCACAAGTTATCGTCCATTCATCGCAATATCGACTAATGAAGGGCCAAAGCTTAATGTTTATGGACTAAACTTCTTCGACAAATGGGAACCACTGGCTAATCTCTCCCCAGATTTTACAGACCTGGCCATAAGCGCAGAAGTTTCCTACTAAATTAACTAATACCCTAAAAAGTAAGGCTTCAGTAAATCTCGATAGGCTTGCGTATAAACCTTTTCGGCCTGGTAAATGTAGAATTGCGTTCTATTCAACCCTGCATTGTTCCTACTTAAACCCACAATTCTCCTAAATTCGGGCTTGGTTTGGTCAGAATGCAAGCTGATTTGTTTGTTTGGATATAAACCAAATTGAGTACCACTATTAATTAACTGCTCGGTTTGTTTTATGGGAAGAACAAACCAAAAAGTACCAGTCGCACTTAGCAATTCGTTTACTTTTCTGATTAAATCATCAAAAAACTGTTCGTTAGTATGCCTGGCAACACTTTTATTTTCTTGTTTACTTTTTAAATCATTCACAAAAAAAGGCGGATTAGAAACGATCAGATCAAATTTCGCTGAATGGCTAAACTGTTCGATAGCTACGTTGCTAATACTTAACCGGTCACTGAAAACTGACGACTGGAAATTCCGTTTAGCAGTTCCTGCAGCCTGTTCATCAATTTCTACAGCATGTATATTTGCGTCTGGAAAACGCTGAGCCAGCATCAATGCAATCACACCAGTACCTGTTCCAATATCCAGGATGTTTTTAGGTTCTTCCTGATTGGCCATCGCGGCAATTAAAACGCCATCGGTATTAATCCTCATGGCGCAACCCTTTTGGTCGACTTCAAATTGTTTGAATTTGAAAATACTCATATAAATGTTAAAACCTTACCCCTATCCTTATTGGGAGAAACATGGAGTTATGTACAAATCTTAATCCCGTTTTATATTGCAAACTTAGTTTCTTCCCAACTTTATGTTCCACCCCACCGCTAATATCAATAAAATTATTATCGGCAATATTATTAACGTAACTTTTTCCAATTTTCAAATTAATCACAGGCGAAACCTTGTTTCTTGTAGCTACAAACTCCATGTCGCCAAAAATAGCATAACCATTACCTTGTTTATAATTCAAATAAGAAATACCTACACCAAACCGAAGATTATTCCTGAGACTTATACCGTTAACAAAGCTTACGTCTATTCCATCTTGTAATCCATCCCACCAATAATACTGTACTTCATCAGCGGGTGAATCTTTAAGAAACATGGCTAGATGAAATTGATACCCAGCTTCCACTTTCGCTGTGTATTTAATTTGAGATTGGGCATGAAGATTTAGCGAGACATAAATTAATGTACAGCACAACAGCGTTCTTTTCATTTTGAGTGTTAATTTTAATTATTTAAATTCTAATTTTCGTAGAGCTCTAAAGGCAGGCCATCTGGGTCAGCAAAAAAGGTAAAACGTTTATCGGTAAACTCATCAATACGAATGGGTTCGGTGATGATGCCGTGATTATTTAAACGCAAAATCTCTTTTTCTATATCCTCAACTTCGAAAGCTAAATGACGCAAACCCTGCGCCTCCGGACGTGAGGGGCGTGCAGGAGGATTTTCAAAAGAAAAAAGCTCGATCTGATATAAACCATTTACGGCCAGATCTAACTTATATGATTTCCGCTCAGTGCGGTAAACCTCAGCCAATATAGTAAAACCGAGTTTATTTACATAAAAATCTTTCGACTTTTCGTAATCTGAACAGATAATGGCGATATGATGAATTTTATTGAAGATAGATTTGATTTTTATAGATTTTGTATTGCTATTACGCTACGATTGGCAGACTTTAAAAAAAACATCATCTCGACTGCAACGCAGTGCAATGCAGTGCAATGCAGAGATCTACCTGGATAGATCTTTCGGCTGCCTTGCACTCCGCCCGAAATGACGATCGGCGAGCAACATTAACGTCAAAAGTAATAAAAGCGCAATTATATTGTGCGCTTCAATAAGCTTTTTAAATTTTAAACGCTATTTTTGCAACTTCAAAAAAAAAGCATGATTCATTTCTTCCTTAGTCAATCGCAGGCGATTTTTGTTTTACAAACAGACAAAGCGCTTTCTACCACTGATATTACTAAACTTGAATGGTTATTTGGCGGTGCCAAAATCTCGCAAGAAACAGCTTTAACAGGCTTTTTCGTTGGACCAAGAGCAGCAATGATTACTCCATGGAGTACCAATGCCGTAGAGATTACCCAAAACATGGACATGCAGGGGATCATCAGGATTGAAGAATTTAAGCAGGTTGATGAAAACTTTGCTGATTTTGACCCGATGCTTTCTCAAAAATACAACAAGCTTGATCAGGAGGTATATACCATCAATATCAAGCCTGAGCCGATTTTAGAAATCACCGACATTGCAGCTTACAATAAACAGGAAGGGCTTTCTTTAAGTGATGAAGAAGTTGGTTATTTAAATACTTTAGCGCAAAAATTAGAAAGACCTTTAACCGATTCTGAAGTTTTTGGTTTCTCTCAGGTAAATTCGGAACACTGCCGTCATAAAATTTTTAACGGCAAGTTCGTAATCGATGGTGTAGAGCAGCCTACTTCTTTATTTAAGCTGATCCGCAAGACATCAGAAGAAAACCCTAACGATATTGTTTCGGCCTATAAAGATAACGTAGCTTTTATTAAAGGCCCTAAAGTGCAGCAATTTGCACCTAAACGTGCGGATGAACCTGATTATTACACGACAAGCGATTTCGAATCAGTCATCTCCTTAAAAGCCGAAACCCATAATTTCCCTACCACAGTTGAACCTTTTAACGGTGCAGCAACAGGTTCGGGAGGTGAAATCAGAGACCGTTTAGCAGGCGGACAAGGTTCATTGCCTTTAGCCGGAACTGCCGTTTATATGACTGCGCTTTCGCGTTTGGAAGATAACCGCCCATGGGAAAAAGGTGTAGAAGAAAGACAATGGTTATACCAAACCCCAATGGATATCCTGATCAAAGCATCAAATGGCGCTACAGATTTTGGAAATAAATTCGGGCAACCACTGATTACCGGTTCGGTTTTAACATTCGAACATGAAGAAGACAGCAGAAAATTAGGTTTCGATAAGGTAATTATGCTTGCAGGTGGTATCGGTTACGGTAAAGCCAGCCAGGCACAAAAACTTAAACCAAAAGAAGGCGATAATATCGTTATCCTCGGTGGCGAAAATTATAGAATCGGGATGGGCGGTGCAGCAGTTTCGTCTGCAGATACCGGTCAGCACGGAAGCGGAATTGAATTAAACGCGATTCAGCGATCAAATCCCGAAATGCAAAAACGTGCAGCCAATGCAGTACGTGGTATGGTAGAAAGCGATCACAATTCGATTATCTCGATCCACGATCATGGTGCAGGCGGACACTTAAACTGTTTATCAGAACTGGTTGAAGAAACCGGTGGTTTAATCGACTTAGATAAACTGCCAGTTGGCGACCCTACCCTTTCGGCCAAAGAAATTATCGGTAACGAATCGCAGGAAAGAATGGGATTGGTTATCGGCAACGAGCACATCGAAACCTTACAAAAAATAGCCGACCGCGAACGTTCACCAATGTATACCGTAGGTAAAGTAACCGGCGATCACCGTTTTACCTTTAAATCTGCAACAACAGGTGTAAAACCAATGGATTTTGAGTTGGCCGCCATGTTTGGCAGCTCACCAAAAATTGTAATGGACGATCAAACCATCGATCGCAAATACGAAGCTATTGAATATAATAAAGCTGAATTAAATACCTATTTAGAGCAAGTGCTTCAATTAGAAGCAGTGGCATCGAAAGATTGGTTAACCAATAAAGTAGATCGTTGTGTGGGTGGCCGTGTAGCCAAACAGCAATGTGCAGGTCCGTTACAATTGCCATTAAATAACTGTGGTGTAATGGCTTTAGATTTTCAGGGTAAAGAAGGTATTGCCACTTCAGTTGGCCATGCACCACTTTCGGCGCTAATTGATCCTGCTGCTGGTAGCCGCAATGCCATTGCCGAATCGCTATCGAATATTGTTTGGGCTCCTTTAAAAGATGGTTTAAAAAGTGTTTCACTTTCTGCCAACTGGATGTGGGCTTGTAAAAACGAAGGTGAAGATGCCCGTTTATATGCAGCAGTAAAAGCCTGTTCTGATTTTGCGATCGATTTAGGAATCAACATCCCAACCGGAAAGGATTCATTATCGATGAAGCAGAAATACAAAGATGGTGATGTGATTGCACCTGGAACGGTGATTATTTCTGCAGGAGCAAATTGCGATGATATTACCAAAGTAGTTGAACCTGTCCTTCAAAAAAATGGCGGTTCGATTTATTACATTAACCTATCAAAAGATACTTATAAATTAGGTGGTTCATCTTTCGCGCAGATTTTAAACAAAATCGGTACGGAAACCCCTGATGTAAAAGAAGCTGATCAATTTAAAACAGCCTTCAATACACTACAACAGTTAATTAAAGCGGATAAGATCCAGGCTGGTCACGATATTGGCAGCGGTGGTTTAATTACAACCTTGCTGGAAATGTGTTTTGCTGACCGCGATTTAGGCGCTTCGATCGATTTGTCTTCATTAGCAGAGGCTGATAGCATTAAAGTATTATTTGCAGAGAACATTGGTATCGTTTTCCAGGCTGATGCTTCAGTTGAAGATACTTTTGCACAGGCCGGCGTTGCTTTCCACAAAATCGGAGAAGTAAATGCTTCAGCTAAACTGGACGTCAAAAATGCCGCAGATCACTATAGTTTCGACATCGATCACTTACGTGATGTTTGGTTTAAAACTTCGTACCTGTTAGATAACAAACAAACCGGTAATGGCCTGGCAAAAGAACGTTACGATAATTATAAAAACCATGTTTTAAATTACACTTTCCCATTACAATTTGACGGAAAGAAACCTGTAATTGACGCAACTAAACCGCGTCCAAAGGCAGCCATTATCCGCGAAAAAGGAAGTAACTCTGAACGCGAACTGGCCAATGCCATGTACCTGGCAGGTTTTGATGTGAAAGATGTACACATGACCGATTTAATTACCGGAAGAGAAACTTTAGAAGACATTCAGTTTATCGGTGCAGTAGGTGGTTTCTCTAACTCTGATGTTTTAGGATCAGCCAAAGGTTGGGCAGGTGCATTTTTATACAACGAAAAAGCAAGGGTAGCTTTAGAGAAATTCTTTGCCCGTCCTGATACTTTATCGGTTGGCGTTTGTAATGGTTGCCAGTTGTTTGTAGAGCTGGGCTTAATTAACAAAGACCACGAAGAAAAACCAAAAATGCTGCACAATAAAAGTGGTAAACACGAAAGTATTTTCACTTCATTAACCTTACAGGAAAATAATTCAGTGATGTTATCTACCCTGGCCGGAAGCACTTTAGGGGTTTGGGTATCACACGGTGAAGGCAGATTCTCATTACCATACGCAGAAGATAAATATAAAATCGTAGCGAAATATGCTTACGAAACTTACCCGGCCAGTCCGAATGGATCTGATTACAATACCGCAATGTTATGCGATGAAAGTGGTCGCCACCTGGTAATGATGCCGCACATTGAGCGTTCATTGTTCCAATGGCACTGGGCAAATTACCCGCAAGGACGTAAAGACGAAGTTTCACCATGGATGGAAGCCTTTGTAAATGCACGCAAGTGGATTGAAAATAAAGGATAAGAAACTGATGGAAGATGTAAAATGGATGATGGGATTAAAACCATCATCCATTTTTTGTTTACAGACTTCCGTCATTCCGATCCGCATATTGCATTGTCATCCTGAGCCTGTCGAAGGACAAATGTTTCTTTTTATAAAAATAAAGGCAAAACACTATCAACTAAAATTTTAGTTTTATATATTTAACTAAAATTTTAGTTATGAAAAATCTTAAAAACTTATTCTTGCTCTTTTTACTGTTGTTTACCTTCAACGTAAATGCACAGCTCAGTGGTAAAATTTCCTTTTTAAAAGATACAATTTGGACTTTAAGCAATAACTCGGGCATCAATTTAAAAGTTAAAGGCGATAAGAGTGGTCGATTTGAAATAGATATCAGCAAACTCGAAAAAGGAATTTATTCTTTTGGCGAAATGGGCGAAATTTTTATTCAACCAGATTACAAAACAAGTGTTAGCTTCAATAGCGGGCAATATATCATTACCGGGGATGGCAAAACAGAAAGTGATCTTTTAAATGAAAACAAGAAGCTACTGGAGAATTTTTTGGGAAACCCTGGCTACGGTGTTAAATTTAATTACCTTCTAACTGAACCTGCTTTTTTTATTCCTGTGCTTGATAATTATGTAAAAATCGTAAATTCAAAATCAGCACAATCATCAAATGCCTTTTTAAAAAATTTCATAAAACAAGAGGCCGAGTTCGGTAAACGGTTTTGTTTATCTGCTTACGCCCGCTTTTATGGACTGGATTCATCTAAAATGGATGCTTTAAGAAAAATCTTATCCATTCCGGTTGCAGATCGCAAAGAACATTACAAAAAGGAGCTTATGGCTGCCTATCAAGCGCAGTTTTCTAAAAAACTTACACCTGAAGAAAAAGAATCATTAAATAAGAGCATTTATGAAGGATGGGACATAAACAACGAGATATTGTACAAAAATTCAAGTTATTATAAAACCTTGATTGGTTATCGCATAGATTACCTGACTTATCTTCCAGAAAATCAAAAATTAAGAGATTCATTAAAGAATGACGACATCGTTAGGCTTAACATTGCAAAAAATCTCATCACCAATAGTAGAATTAGAGAAGATTTTACTTTCAACTATACGATTGGTGCCATAAAAAGAGCTAAAGTACCAGCTGAAATTACAAAGATATATCAATCTTTTATCGACAATTCTAAAAATGAAAGGTATAAAACAGAAGTCAAAACAACCTTTCAAAATTTAGTTACAACTTTAGCAAAGGCAATAGCTCCGGATTTCAACTACCCTACTCCCGAAGGAAAAATGGTTAGTTTGAAAAGCTTGAGGGGAAAATATGTTTATATAGATGTTTGGGCCACGTGGTGCGCGCCATGTGTTGCAGAAATCCCCTCGCTAAAAAAATTAGAAACGTATTATAAAGATAAAAACATTCATTTTGTAAGTATATCTGTTGATAACAAACAACAAAAAAAGGAATGGTTAAATTTTGTAGAAAAGAATAACCTGAAAGGTATTCAACTGATGGCCGATAATGATTTTAAATCAGATTTTATTAAAAAATTTGGAATAAGCGCTATCCCAAGATTTATATTAATTGGTCCTGATGGCGCAATTATAGACAATAACGCCAAACGGCCTTCTGATATTGAGCTTATTAAACAATTAAATACTTTTAAATTGTAGAAATTGTAAAATGGATGATGGAATTAAAAACCATTATCCATTTTTTGTTTACAGACCTCTATCTCAAACGAAATATCTTCACCGTGCCGTCATCTCGAGTGAGGTGCAACGCAGTCGAAAGATCTGTTGAGATAAATTTCTCCCCGCCTGTACGGGCAGGCATTTCGCTACCGTTGAAACCGGCAAGCTTCAGTCGAAATGACGGTTTAATTTTATGCTTCTAAATAATTTATATGATGAAATGAGCGTTCCGCTTTCCATAGCTGCTGTACACCCGCCATCGCTTATAGTCCTCGTTCCGCTGCGCTTCACTGCGGGCTAACCGCTCTGTCGGGTTTATTGATCAAAAGCCTGCTCTTCGGCATAAGGCCAGTTTCTGCGCTTGCAATAAACCATTAATCGTACCACCATCCTTGCCACCTAAACCCGACCGAAGTGGAAAACCCACAGCCTGAGGTACGAGGGCGAGGATTTGAAACAAAGCGCGGGACGGCAATGACAAAAAGGTGCTGCTCTGGCTTTCCAAAATTAAACAATAAACATTTTCCCTTAGCAGCAGCTTTATAAATTGATTTCGTTCCGCTATTGATTAAAAATGGGGAAAGAGTAATAGTCCGCTAACACAACAAAAAACGGCCTGAGCTTTCGCCCAAACCGTTTCAATTTACCCAACCTCACATTTTTTCTAAAAGAGCATTAATAGAAAAATTATTTAAACATTATGCTGAACTTGATTCAGCATCTTTCCTTCAGGTTAGCCACTGAAACAAGTTCAGGGCAACGGGTTTACCTCCCTCTTCCATCTCAAATCCCCTGCACATCTTTCCTCACTTCTTTGCGCCAACCCCTTCCATATTTACGATCCATAAAAGAAGCTACTACTTTATTATAATCTTCAATGGAAAGGCCTGAAGGCATTACACACCCAAAATCATAATAATCTACACCATACTTCTTTTCAAATATTTCCTGTCCTTTAACATATGTAGATACAATACCTCCACGGATTAGAAATTTAATTTTTCCGTTCTTTAAATCGGTATTGGCCAGTTTAATGCTGTATATTTTAGCAGTATCTACATGATTTATCACTTTAGCATTTAAATGAAGCGTGGCAAAGCAAAGAAACAGTAATATTAAAAAGGACTTTTTCATTTTTGAAGATTTTAATTAGAAATGGTAAAGTTAATCGCCATATTATACCTTACCCGCACTGGTACACCTCTATTTTTACCGGGTTTCCATAGCGGCGATTTTTTAATCACTTTAATGGCTTCTTCGTCGCAGCCGAAACCAAGTCCCTTTAACACCTTAACATCAGTAACAGAACCATCTTTCTCTACCACGAAACTCACAAATACTTTCCCTTGAACATTTTCTTCCTGGGCCTGATATGGATATCTTAAATTACGTTCCATATATTTAGACCAGGCCTTGGCACCGCCATTAAATTCAGGGTACTCATCAACTCCACCCAGATCTATAACTGCATTCGGATCGCCGGTTCCTGCACCATCCTTCGCTACACCTGAACCATCACCATTCCCCTTATTATCGGTTAGAACTGCATTAGGCGCAACTACTCCATCCTGGGTTTTATCACTAATCACTGCATCCTGGATTTCTTTAATTGTTGGTGGATCAGGCAGATCTACTTTATTAACCACTACGACCTGCGATGGAAGCGCTATCGTTTTAACCTTTACCGGATCTGCTTTTGCAGGTTCTACCTTTTTCTCTGGTTCAGGGGTTTTAGGCTTCATCTGATGGATCACATCTGTTAAATCGACAGGCCTTGCAATTTCTACAGTTACCTCTTCTTTCGGAAACAACTTTGCATAAATTAAAGGAGAGAAACACAGGAGGATAAATAAGCTTCCGGATACAAAAAGCGCCCTCGTCATAATCGACGAAGATTTAGATCTTAAATCATAAGCGCCATAATTTTTGTTGCGGTTTGCAAATACAAGATCGAGCCACTCGGTTTTGTATACGTTAATTGAAGAGTTGAACATAGCTTTTATTTTTATAGCATGATGCAGCTAAATCTTCAATTCCATAAAACATTCGAAAAATCTATTTTCTTTACAAAAAATGAAATTTTTCATCTGAAAAACATTTTTTTATTTCATTTTCAATAAAATTCATAAAAATAATACGATTCTTTTACGAAAATTAATAAAATATACTATTTTTGACAAAAAACATAACAAATTAATGAAAAGCTTAAGAACCATCGCATTAAAAGAGGCTCAAAACAGAATTTCACCAGAAGTTAAATCACCATCAGCAAAAATTTCTGACTTTTTTGGCGCTAATGTATTTGATAAGAGAAAAATGAGAGATTTCTTATCTAAGGACGTATATGAAAAATTAATATCATCCATTAACCAGGGTGAGTTAATCAACGCAGAAGACGCTAATCAGATTGCGACGGCAATGAAATCTTGGGCTATGGCAGCTGGTGCAACACACTACACACACTGGTTCCAACCATTAACCGGCACAACTGCCGAAAAACATGATTCATTTTTTGAGCCAAGCGGCGAAGGTGCAATTGAAAAATTTGCCGGCAGCGCTTTAGTTCAACAAGAACCAGATGCATCTAGTTTCCCTAACGGAGGTATCCGTAACACATTCGAGGCTCGTGGTTATACAGCATGGGATCCTTCTTCTCCAGCATTTATTATGGAAAGCAAAGCAGGTAAAACACTTTGTATCCCTACCGTATTTGTATCCTATACCGGTGAGGCCCTGGATTATAAAGCACCATTATTAAAAGCATTAGCTTCGCTTGATAAAGCGGCTGTTGATGTTTGTCAATATTTCGATAAAAGCATTACTAAAGTAAATGCATCTTTAGGTATCGAGCAAGAATATTTCTTAGTTGACGAGTCGTTGTTTAATGCCCGTCCAGATTTATTATTAACTGGCCGTGCTTTATTCGGACACATGTCTGCTAAAGGCCAGCAATTAGAAGATCACTATTTCGGTTCTATCCCTGAGCGCGTATTCAGCTACATGGTAGATTTCGAAAACGAAGCTTTAAAATTAGGTATTCCTTTAAAAACCCGTCACAATGAGGTTGCACCTTCTCAATTTGAGTGTGCGCCAATTTATGAAGAAATCAACTTAGCGATCGATCACAATCAGTTGTTGATGGATTTGATGGAGAAAGTTGCCCGTCGTCACCACTTCCGTGTATTATTACACGAAAAACCATATGCAGGTATCAACGGTTCAGGTAAACACAACAACTGGTCGTTAATTACCGATACTGGTAAAAACTTATTGGCACCAGGTAAAACACCTAAAAATAATTTAATGTTCCTTGCTTTCTTTGTAAACACAATTAAAGCCGTTAGCGAGCATGCCGATTTATTACGTGCAAGTATTGCATCAGTAAGCAACGATCACCGTTTAGGTGCTAACGAAGCACCACCTGCAATTATCTCTATCTTCTTAGGTTCTCAATTGAACGATGTATTAGACGAGATTGAGCACTCACGTATCAGCAAAAAAATCAAAGAAGATAACGCACTTTGGTTAGGTATACCTAAAATCCCTCAGATTCTATTAGACAACACCGACCGTAACCGTACTTCTCCTTTCGCATTTACAGGTAACAAATTTGAGTTGAGAGCTGTTGGATCATCAGCAAACTCTTCTGCTCCAATGACGATCTTAAACGCAATTATGGCCGAGCAATTGGTTAAATTTAAAGCTGAGGTTGATAAATTGATCAAAAAAGGTGATAAAAAAGACATCGCTTTATTAACTGTGATCAAAAAATACATCAAAGAATCTAAAAATATCCGTTTCGAAGGAAATGGTTATAGCCAGGAGTGGGAAGATGAAGCTGCAACACGCGGTTTATCAAACATCAAAACTACACCAAAAGCTTTAGATGCTTATTTAACTGAAAAATCTGCTGAGTTATTTGCTTCAACTGGTATTTATAGTGCACGTGAGATTCATGCCCGTCATGAAATCATGTTAGAAAACTTCTATAAAAAACTACAGATCGAAGCACGTGTAATGGGCGAAGTAGCAAATACCGCTATCATCCCTGCAGCAATTGCTTACCAAAACTCTTTAATTGAAAATGTTAAAGGATTAAAAGAACTTGGTGTTGACAGCAAATCATCATTAGATATCGTTAAAAAATTATCAGAGCATTTAGATATCGTGAAAACCAATATCGATGCGATGTTAGAAGAACGTAAATTAACCAACAAAATCGAAGATACCCGCGAGAAAGCGATTGCTTACGATGAGAAAGTTAAATCATACTTCGATACCATCCGTTACCACGCTGATAAATTAGAGCAAATTGTTGACGATAGCGTTTGGCCATTACCAAAATTCAGAGAATTATTATTCATGAAATAGATTTTAAGCCGTAAGGTTTAAGTACGGGGCGTAAGGTTTAACTTTACGCCCTTTTTTTAGTTAGTTCAGTAGTTCATTTGCCATTCGTTCATTAGTAACTGCTAATTTGGTTTATTGGTACCGCGAAATGGTTAACCGGTTAATTGGTTAACTGTAATTCCAGCGTGTCGTCACCCTATCCGATAGCTATCGGATTTATTTCAGGGTCTTCCCTGCTAAAAAGATCCTCCTTTGCATCTCCCTAGACCGTCATCCTCACCACGGTCGTCCTTTCGACTGGAGTGTAACGCAATGGAAAAATCCATTTCCAATATTTTCCACCTTAGCCAGGGCGTCATCTCGACTGGAGCATAGCGGAATGGAGAAATTTATTTCATATATTTTCCATCCTAGCCAGGGCGTCATCTCGACTGGAGCATAGCGGAACGGAGAGATCTATTTCATATATTTCTATTTAAAAAGATACTTCATTGCTAACAGAATGACAACTCACGGAGAAAGATAAACTTTAAAACAGCCCTTATTAATCATTGATTATCGGTATTTGATAAAAGCTGGTGGCCCACCGCAAAACGCCAAACGCCACACGCCAAACTTATCTTTAGCACAACAATTTAAAACCTTTTACCTTTTACCTTCCACCTTTTACCTCTAATCGCTATCTTTGCGCCAACATGAGTGATAACAGGTACAATCAACGCGGCGTTTCCGCCTCAAAAGAAGATGTGCACAATGCCATCAAAAACATCGATAAAGGAATTTTCCCAAAAGCATTCTGCAAAATCATCCCCGATATTTTAGGTGGTGATGAGGAATACTGTAATATCATGCATGCAGATGGCGCGGGTACCAAATCTTCTTTAGCTTACGTATACTGGAAAGAAACCGGAGACATCTCGGTTTGGAAAGGGATTGCACAAGATGCCATCATCATGAATATCGACGATTTAATCTGCGTGGGTGCTACCGATAATATTCTCTTATCATCAACCATTGGCAGAAATAAAAACCTCATCCCGGGTGAAGTTATTGCTGCTGTAATTAACGGAACAGAAGAAATTTTAGCCGATTTACGCGAACAGGGTATCTCGATCTATTCAACCGGTGGCGAAACTGCCGATGTTGGCGACCTGGTAAGAACGATTATCGTTGATTCTACGGTAACTTGCCGCTTAAAGCGCGAAGACATCATCAGCAACGATAATATTAAACCTGGCGACGTAATTGTGGCGCTAGCTTCTTCCGGACAAGCTACTTACGAAACAGAATACAATGGCGGTATGGGTTCGAACGGATTAACCTCTGCGCGTCATGATGTTTTTGATAAAGCAGTAGCCAACAATTACCCTGAAAGTTTCGATCCGGCTGTTCCTTTTGATCTGGTTTTCTCCGGAAAGAAACAATTAACAGAAGAGATCGATATTGAAGGTTTTGGCAAAACGACGGTAGGAAAACTGGTGTTATCGCCAACCCGCACTTATGCACCTGTAATTAAAAAGATTCTAGAAAACTACCGCAGTCAGATTAATGGCATTGTACATTGCAGTGGTGGTGCGCAAACCAAGGTATTACATTTCATCAACGATGATATCCATGTCATCAAAAATAACTTATTCCCAATCCCTACCCTATTTAAACTGATTCAGGAGCAATCGGGTACCGATTGGAAAGAAATGTATAAAGTATTTAACATGGGGCACCGCATGGAGCTTTATGTGCCTCAGGAGATTGCTGAAAGTATCATTGAAATTTCAAAAAGCTTCAATATCGATGCGCAGATTATTGGTCGCGTAGAAAAAGGCGAACAGAAACAGGTAACCATCGAAAGCGAAAAAGGAACTTTTGTTTATAATTAAGGAATAAAAAAACAACAAAAAGCCGTGTCGAGATGCTCTTCACGGCTTTTTTTATTGCAATAATGTTCCAAAATCCTATTATATCTTTATCGATACATTCTTAAATTTTATTGGCACAACATTTATTTTTGCTGATATAAGTGTATATTGGATTTAAGAAATTACTCCTAACAGGAATAAAAACAATGATCAATGTATATCTACTAGGTGCAGGTAAACATGCCGCTGAACTAAGCGAGTATTTCAATGGTTCGGATGAGTATCTTTTAACCGGATACATCATCAATTTAGAAGATGCGGTAAATCATCCAAACCTAACGAAGCCTATTATTTCGCTGCCCTCTTTTTTAGAAAAACATCCCACGACTTTAAACATTGCATTAATTGGCGCAATAGGCAATTATGAAAGAAAATCTATTATTGAGCCATTAGAAAACAAAGGTTACCCATTTATCAATATCATCCACCACCATAATTACATCAGTTCCTCGATTAAAATTGGCGAAGGAAACTGCATTGCCCCAGGTTGCGTAATTAATGCAAACGTGCGTATCGGCAACCATTGCATTGTGAATTCAAACTGCAACATCAGCCACGACTGTATTTTAGAAAATTATGTAACCATTTCCCCTGGTGTAACCATTGCGGGCAATGTACATATCCATGAAGGTGTTTTTATCGGTTCAGGTGCAACCGTTATTCCAGGTATAAACATCGGAAAAGGAGCCTATGTTGCTGCCGGAGCCTGTGTGACAAAAGATGTTCCGCCCCATGTAATGGTGGCTGGCGTACCGGCAAGGGTAAAAAAAGAAGTGAGATAATCAATCTGAATGCTTTGAAATCATAAATTTCTTCTCCATTCAGCTTATAACAAAAAAGCCCCAATCAAATGATCGGGGCTTTTTTAATCTTGTATTTATTATTAGTTAAAGTTATAACGAACTCCAACTTGTCCTTGCCATCTTGAAAGGAAAGAAGATAGTGCATAAGGAACGCCACCAGTTGGTGCTCTAAATGTAAAACCGCCACCATTCGCGGTAGAATAGTTAATAAGCGAATAAGCTGTATTATTAATAAAATAAGATTTTCCCCAATCTTTATTGATCAGATTTCCTACGTTGATAATATCTACAGAAAGTTGCAGTGAATTTTTAGTGCCTTTAAACACAATACCTAAATCTTGCATAATGCGAACATCAAATTGGTGTTCCCAAGGCATTCTTGCAACATTACGCTCAGAATACTGACCTCTAATTTTGCTTAAGTAAGGATCATTGCTAATATAGTTATCTAAGGCAGCCCATTGTTCAGCAACTGTTTGAGCAGGTAAAGAGCCCGAAGCCGCTAAAGGAACTAATTTAATATCGTTTAAGGTACGAGGTACAAAAATTAAATCATTACTTGGGTTACCAGATGAAATTGAGTTATCACCATTTAAATCTCCATTATAAATATAAGAGAATGGAGTTCCAGATTTACCTACATAAAATAATGAGAAAGTAGTAGCTGACGCTTTGTTTCTGCCATATTTAATTGAATAATTTAATGCACCTACCACTCTATGACGAAGATCGTAGTTAGAATAAGCTAATGGTGGATTCTGAGGGTCGTTAGAAATCAACACACCTCCGAAGCCAGAACTAGCTGTGCTACTAAAACCTGAATTGATATCTTCTGATTTTCCATAAGTATAGGCAATTGAAGCATATAATCCCATGTCAAATGCTTTTTGTAATTGAGCAGTTACATTATAAGCAGAACCACTTCTTGTGTTTTGCAATAAATAAACTTCAGTGAATTTTGTTCCATTTACCCTACCGGCAGTTGTATTAACAAAAAGAGGACGTGTATCAGCACCACCCGATAAAGATGGATTGATTGAGGCAACAGAAGGTTTCATATTTAAGTTTTTATATGAAATATTGTTAACCGTTGAAGAATACAATCCTTCAATAGTTGCCTGAACTCCACCAGGTAATTTAAAATCAACAGCTAAGTTGGCTCTAAAAACCTGAGGTAATTTGAAGTTATTATCAATTAAACTAATTTGTGAAGTTGTACCAGCAACACCACCAGCGGCAGATTGGTTATTAACATCTGGAATAAATGTTCCACTTCCAACAGGAGCACTAACAGCACTTGTTAACATACCATTTCCAGAGAATTGATTAGATATCCATACAAATGGAGCGCGACTTGTTAATAATCCACCACCACCTCTCAATTGAACCGAACGATCTCCTGTTAAATCCCAGTTAAAACTTAAACGTGGTGAAACAAGTATTTGGCCGCTTGGAACCTGATCAGTTCTGTAATTAGGAAAAGTAGCAACAACATCAGGGTTAGCTAACGGAGTATCAAAAATTAATGGCACATCTACTCTTAAACCAGCGATTAATTTAAAACCTTTAAAAGCATCAATCTCATCCTGGAAATAAAACCCTAATTGTGCAGCACTAAATCTAGCTGCAGGTCTTGGATCTCCAGGAACTTTTGAAGTACTTGTAGCTGCAGAAGGTTTAGTATTCGCTTCAAAATCAGCTAAATTATTCCATGCATAACTTCCAGTAAGGTTGTTCACAAATAAATTTCTGATTTTATAAAACTCATTGTGTGTACCAATTGTGAAAGTATGTTTGTTAGCAAAAATTTTAAAGTTGTCAGTAAATTCAAAAATATCCTGATCCAATTCATTCGCTGTTGATGATGCTTCCGAACCTAATGTAGCTGACTGACTACCAGTACCTAGACCATTAATTCTGATTTGTGGAAATAAATCGCCAACAGTTGCTCTTGTATCTCTAATTCGTGAATAACCAATAATTAAATTATTCGATAATGTACTAGATATTGCACTTCTCAATTCTAAAACAGAATTGTTTTGCTGATCGTTAAAACGATATAAGTTACTTGCAAATCGGAAAGCAGTCGCACTTCTAGAGATGTTATCATCATAAGCTTTAATGTAGTTATGACGTAATGTTAATTGGTTCTTAGCATTAATGTTCCAATCTAAACGAGCAAAAAGTTTATCACTTCTTGTTTCAGCATCAAATGCGTCAATACCACCAGCATCATAACCATAACGATCTTTAGCAACTTTAGCAATTCTTAAAAGTTCAGCAGTAGAAACCGCACCTACATCGCCTGAGTTGAAGGTTGTAGGCTGAACAATAGTCTGTCTTTCAGCACTTACGAATAAAAATAATTTATCTTTAATGATTGGTGCTCCAATTCTTGCTCCATATGTATAATTATGGAAAGGCAATGCTTTGGTATTTGTACCATCAACACTTTTACCAATTGTATTTTGGTTTCTACCAAAGAAATAAGCAGAACCTTCAACAGTATTTGATCCTGAACGCGTAACCGCATTCACACCTCCACCAATTGCATTACTATTCGTAACATCAAATGGAGCCAATACAATTTGTAATTCTTGAATCGCATCTAATGAAATAGGTTGTGTATTTGCCTGGCCACCTGGAGCACCAGTACTTCCTAATCCAAATGCATCGTTGTTTACAGCTCCATCAATAGTTAAACCATTGAAACGATTGTTAATACCACCAAATGAATTTCCATTCGCTTGAGGAGTTAGACGCGTAAAATCTTGTAATGACCGTGATAAAGAAGGTAAATTTTGAATCTGGTCCTTACTAACGTTCGTAGAAGCACCTACTTTTTTACTACTAAATACAGCATCTCTTTTACCAGCAACTACAACTTCCTGCAGTTGCTTACCATTTTCACTTAAAACAAGGTTTAATAAGTAAGGTTCACCTAACTTTAACATTGCTCCAGTTACTTTCTCTGGTTCATAACCAACAAAACTAATTTCAAAAATATAAGGACCGCCAACACGCATGTTATTAATTACAAAACGGCCATCATTATTTGTTGATACAGAATATACTGTACCAGTAGGCGTATGTGTCGCTTTAACACTTGCACCAGGTAGGGCGCCTTTGGCATCCTTAATTGTTCCTGTCATTGATGATGAGGTTACCTGCGCATTTGCACCAAAGGTAATACCTACAATTGCAACAATAACCAGTACTAATCTTAAAAGTAAAGATTTCTTCATACTTTGTTTTTTAAATGTTTTTTGTTGTTGAATAATAAATCTAATAGGGATATTATGCTGCAAATGTACCCAATAAAATTTAACACATTTTAACATCCAATGTTAAATAATTATTAAGTCGGGCAAAACTTTTCAACATTTAACACATATTGAAGCCTTTATAACTTTCAGTTTATCAACACTTTGATCGTATAACTAGATTATTAATAACGAAACTTACAGTTGATTATAATTTACGCAGAAAAGACACTGTAATGTTGGTATTTTTCCAATAACACCTATTAACAATAACTTTTTAAGTAAAAACAGCATCATATTTTAACCTATCGCTTAAATATTTACCATTCATCAGCAAAATCCTAAAGGCCAGATCAACATCGCACCGTAAATTTACCCCAACAATATTCAATCATTGTAAATTTTAACGGTTATCTCAATATTGATCTAGCCAATTGACATTTTTTTTTTAGTTTTGAGCGATTGTTCCAGGATGATGATCCTTTAACTTTTTGTAATGCGGATACAGGCAACCCATATTGAGGGACGATGGAGAAGATTACAGATATACAAAGCAATTAAAACAAATCTCTTTAAAATAGATTAAAAAACAGATGAATTACGACGTTATTGTTTTAGGCAGCGGCCCAGGTGGTTACGTAGCTGCAATCAGAGCTTCTCAATTGGGACTAAAAGTTGCAATTGTTGAGCGTGAATCATTAGGTGGTATTTGTTTAAACTGGGGCTGTATCCCTACTAAAGCACTTTTAAAAAGTGCTCAGGTTTTCGAATATATCAATCATGCTGCTGATTACGGAATTACTACTGCAGGTGCAACTGCTGATTTTGCTGCTGTAGTAAAACGCAGCCGTGGCGTTGCCGATGGCATGAGCAAAGGCGTTCAGTTTTTAATGAAAAAAAATAAAATTGACGTAATCATGGGTACTGGTAAAGTAAAACCAGGAAACAAATTAGAAGTTAAAGGTGCTGATGGTTCTCAACAAGAATTAAGCGCAAAAAATATCATCATTGCTACAGGTGCACGTTCAAGAGAATTGCCTAACCTGAAACAAGATGGCAAAAAAATTATCGGCTATCGCCAGGCAATGGTACTTCCTGAATTACCAAAAAGCATGGTCGTAGTGGGTTCTGGTGCTATTGGTGTAGAGTTCGCTTATTTCTATGCTACCATGGGCACAAAAGTAACCATCGTAGAATTTATGGATAACGTTGTCCCTGTAGAAGACGAAGATGTATCTAAACAATTGTTACGCAGCCTGAAAAAAGTAGGTATCGATGTCATGACATCAGCAAGCGTTGAGTCTGTTGATACCAGCGGTGCAGGCTGTAAAGTTTCGGTTAAAACGGCTTCGGGTATGCAAACTATCGAGGCAGACATCGTGCTTTCGGCAGCAGGTATCGTAGCAAACATCGAAAACATTGGTTTAGAAGAAACCGGTATCAAAACTGAAAAAGGTAAAATTGTTACTGACGAATTCTACAATACTTCGGTTAAAGGTTATTATGCCATTGGTGATGTTGTTGGTGGACAAGCTTTGGCACACGTGGCTTCTGCAGAAGGTATTATCTGTGTAGAAAAAATTGCTGGTCAGCATGCTGAGCCATTAGATTACAATAATATCCCGGGATGTACTTATTGCACACCAGAAATTGCTTCAGTAGGTTATACCGAAAAAGCAGCAAAAGCAGCAGGTTACGAATTAAAAATTGGTAAATTCCCGTTCTCTGCATCAGGTAAAGCAAGTGCTGCCGGTGCTAAAGATGGTTTCGTAAAATTAATTTTCGATGCTAAATACGGAGAATTATTAGGTGCACACATGATCGGTGCCAACGTTACCGAAATGATCGCCGAGATCGTAGTGGCCCGTAAACTGGAAACTACCGGTCACGAAATGATCAAATCTGTTCACCCTCACCCAACCATGAGCGAAGCCATTATGGAAGCTGCCGCTGATGCTTACGGAGAAGTGATACACTTATAAGGTAGCAAGTTTAAAGGTGGAAGGCTTAAGGTCAACCCCATCAGTAAAACCAATATTATTACAAAAACCCTTTAGTTAATGCTAAAGGGTTTTCTTATTTTTAGCATTTACATCATCCGCTTTACATTTTACATCAAATGAAACTCCACACCATAAATACAGGCTTTTTTAAACTCGATGGCGGTGCCATGTTTGGCGTTGTGCCCAAATCTATCTGGCAAAAAACCAACCCGGCCGATGCGAACAATCTTTGTACCTGGGCGATGCGCTGCCTTTTAATCGAAGAAGGAAACCAGTTGATTTTGGTTGATACCGGGATAGGAAATAAACAGGACGAAAAGTTTTTCAACCATTATTATTTGCATGGCAACGATTCGATGGAGAAATCGCTGGCACATTTGGGTTTCAGCACAGCTGATATTACCGATGTATTTCTCACGCACCTGCATTTCGACCACGTGGGCGGGGCAATCGTTAGGGAAAATGACAAACTGATTCCTGCTTTCAAAAACGCACATTATTGGAGCAACGAAAAACACTGGCAATGGGCAGTAGAACCCAATGCAAGGGAAAAAGCTTCTTTCTTAAAAGAAAATATTTTGCCGATTCAGGAAAGCGGGCAGCTGAAGTTCGTAGAAGAAAGAGAGGATATGGAGTGGCAGAAAAATATCAACATCAGTTTTGCTTACGGCCATACCGATGCCATGATGTTGCCTAAAATTAACTACAAATGCAGGACTATTGTGTACATGACCGATCTTTTACCTTCAGTAGGTCATCTTCCCCTGCCCTACGTCATGGCCTATGATATGTTCCCCTTAAAAACCTTGACAGAAAAGCAGGCCTTTTTGGAAGAAGCCGTAAACAACAACTATATATTATACCTGGAGCACGATCCAATTAACGAATGCTGCACTTTACAGCGAACAGAAAAAGGAATACGCGTTGCAGAAACTTTTAAGCTCAGCGACATCTAAATGATCAGACCAGCCCTGCCCACCGATGTGGAAGAAGTTGTACCGCTGATTATTCAGGCCATGGGTAAGCTGGCGAATAAATTAACCCATACCAATGATATAGCAATTATTAACGAGATTTTTAAACACTTCTTTCAGCAGCAGGGTAATCAATACAGTTATGAAAACACTTTAGTTTTTGAAGATGAAGGCAAAGTGCTGGGCGCTATAAATGCTTACGACGGCAGTAAACTCGCCCAACTTCGCCAGCCATTTCTAACCTACCTGGCCAAACATCACCGGGTTAATCACAACAACCAGGATAACGAAACTGAAAGCGGTGAGTTTTATCTTGACAGTATCAGCGTTAATCCAGAGGCACAGGGAAAAGGAATTGGCAAACAATTGATCAGCGCCGGTATAGCTTGGGCTAAAAAACTTGGTCACCATACTATTGCTTTATTGGTAGAACAAAATAACGACAATGCATTAAAGCTTTATGAGAAAATGGGCTTCGTTATTCAAAACGAAAAACAATTTATGGGTGGATGGTATCACCATATGGTTTTTAAGATTAAATAATTACCTCTCACTGCTATAGTTTTACAACGTCATACGCTCCCTTACTAAGCGCTTCTCAAATTTATTTTCGTTTTTATTTGTATTTAATCTAAATAATGCCAATTTTTGTAACCGATGGAAAAAGCGTGTATCGATATTAATGAACTGGTTAACGTATTCTCAAATACCCATGGTTCTGTTTATCAATCAGATAAATTAAACTGCTTTTATGTAGATTTTGGCGGCAAATTTGCACGCTATAACTGCCTGTCTCTTCAAAAATTAAAAGCGGTTGTAGAACAGATTGATATTGAAGCACTGCTTTTAAATACCCACAAAGCCGATTTCGAATTGGTTACCTTTAATGGTTGCGAACACATTTACCTATTGAGTGCTTTAGAAATCATTGCTTTAAAAGATTTACTGCAAGGCACCTTTACCATGTTCAAACTTAACCACATTATTAGCGACTGTCTTTACAGATTGGTTTATTAATGACGGAAAATGTTTGATGTAAGATGGAAGATGTGATACCTAGATTGTTTTAAAAGCTACTAAAATCTTAATGATCTTAACTCCTTAATGGTAAAAAAGACTTCATTCTCAATTGCAACTGGTCATTTGGGGTTAATTGATTAACTGTTCAAATTGGTTAACTGACAACAAACGATTAGTTACTTAAC
Source organism: Pedobacter folensis (assembly GCF_056490665.1). NCBI lineage: Bacteria > Pseudomonadati > Bacteroidota > Sphingobacteriia > Sphingobacteriales > Sphingobacteriaceae > Pedobacter > Pedobacter folensis. The sequence goes on along the minus strand of NZ_JBWJIF010000003.1, from coordinate 1,091,607 downwards.
ATTTCTAAGTTATAGCCATATTATTTATAGCAATTCCGAAACCTTAATGCGCTTAACTTCTTAATGATCGTAATATGGGTTAGCTGTTCAAATTGGTTAACCGACAACAAACGATTAATTACTTACATTTCATATTTATAGCTATATTATTTATAGCAATTCCCAAACCTTAATGCGTTTAACTTCTTAATGATCAGAATAAATGGTTAACTGTTAAACCGGTTAATTGCTACCAAACACCCTACTCCAAACACTAGACAGATTCATTCAGTAACTGCAAACTAAAAATCGCTAACTAAAAACCGGCCATTATCCTGCTGAGTCTCAGCCAGTATCCGTTTCGCGTTATACCTCCATTTTCCATCATACCTATCACGTTACCCCGTCTTATTTAAACTGATTACAAATAACTAATTATCAGCAATTTAGACTAATTTCATATAGCAAATAAATCACACAATCTGCTTAATTTGATGTTATCTTTGTATCATTAGTTAAGCAAAGAAAATTATGAAAGACTTAATGCGCATTAAATGTTTAATATCACAGGATATCGAAACATTATTAAATCAGCAGATCAAAAAAGAAGCTCACTCTTCATCACTATATTTATCAATGTCATCCTGGTGTGACCAAAATGGATTCGATTTTTCAGCAGATTATTTCTTAAAGCAATCTGAAGAAGAAAGAGTACACCAGTTAAAATTGTTCAAATACGTTTTGGATATGGGTGGAAACGCAATATCTCCGGAAGTTTCAGGCATTAAAACCGACTTCGCCGGATTTAGAGAAGTTTTCGAAGATGCTTTGGAAGCAGAAATCGCCATTACCCAAAGTTTTAAAAACCTGGCTTCTAAATGCCATAAAGAACAGGATTTTGTAACCATGGAATTTTTAAACTGGTTCCTGAAAGAGCAGCGCGAAGAAGAATACAAAGCACGCAGAGCATTAGAATTATTCGAAGTGATTGGCGAAGAAGGTACAGGAAGATGGGAAATTGATAAACACGTGAATAAAATCACTTATTCAGAAGAATAACAACAACAAAACATATATTGAAAGCTATCCTGATTAAAATCTGGGTAGCTTTTTTTATGCCCAGAATTTTTGATAAGACATTATTCTTTTCAGTTGCAGTGACCCATAGTTAAGAATCCATAGGCAACCCTTTACCTCACAGTATCGTCATGCTGAATTTATTTTATTAGCTGTTTTTATTGTTTTAAGGCCTAATAGCTACTTCGTGGTCAGCATCTCATTAATGGAACTCAAGCTTATAGATCTCTCCATTCCGTTTCACTTCAGTCGAGATGACGATCGCCTATAAAAAGAAAAGCTCCGGGTTTACCGGAGCTTTCTTGGTTTAGGGTGTTTGGTTTATGTTGATTATGAATAAGTCTTGAAATTTTTATAAAAAAAGCGCCGTTACCAGCGCTTTTTTTAAACCAAATATATAATAATAATTAACGAGCATTACAAAAGTACAAACTTTATCCGTATTAGCAAGTATTTTTATTAAAAAAATTAAAAATTTTAATAAAAAACACATAAAACACTAAAATTCAGACTAAAAAACAATCACAAATAGATAAAAATCATATTAAAATTAAATTTTTATATAAAAACATTAGTTTTTTACTTACAAAATCATAATTTAAGGAAATATTTAAGCAAAATGATAAAAGATTTTATAAAAAATTACTTTAATCATCCCAAAACTTACGATGAAATGTTCCTAAATGGTGACAATTACAGAAATCACTATGCAAATTTCATCAGCAATTTCTCTAAAGAGTCGCTCGAAAACCTAAACAAAAAGGAAGAACTCGCCAAAACGCTATTTATGAGTCAAGGTATTACCTTTACCGTGTATGATAGCGGCGAAGGCATCGAAAAAATCTTTCCTTTTGATATTATCCCGAGAATTATCACTTCAACAGAGTGGTCTTTTATAGAAAAAGGGATAAAACAACGACTAAAAGCGCTGAATCTTTTCTTGAAAGACATTTACAGCAATCAATTTATCTTAAAAGACCAGATTGTTCCTATAAATGTAATTTATTCTTGTCCGCATTTTTTAAGAGAGATGCACAATGTAAATGTATTACACGATATCTATATCCATATTGCCGGCATAGACTTGATCAGAGATTACGACGGAACATTTTATGTACTGGAAGATAACCTTCGGACACCATCAGGCGTAAGCTATATGCTCGAAAACAGGGAAATCACCAAAAGACTATTCCCCGACCTTATTCCGCAATGTGGCGTAAGAAGCGTAACCGAATACCCGGCCATATTATATAAAAATTTAATGAGCCTCTCTCCGAGGGCCGTTTCGAATCCAACCATTGTACTGTTAAGCCCGGGCATGTATAACTCTGCCTATTACGAACATACTACCCTGGCCCGTCTAATGGGCGTAGAATTGGTAGAAGGACGAGATTTGGTGGTTAAAGACCATAAGGTATTTATGAAAACCACTACAGGCCTGCAACAGGTGGATGTGATTTATCGCCGTGTAGACGACGACTATCTGGATCCGCTGGTTTTTAACCCAAACAGCGTACTCGGCGTAGCAGGCCTGATGGGTGCCTATCGCAAAGGAAATGTAGCCATTATTAATGCAGTAGGCAATGGCGTAGCCGACGACAAGGCGGTTTACACCTATGTACCGGATATGATCAGGTACTACCTGAATGAAGAACCTATATTAAAAAATGTACCCACCTACCAGCTCAGCAATAAAGATGAGCTCGATTATGTTTTTGCAAATATCAATACGATGGTGATAAAAAAAACCAACGGAAGTGGTGGATACGGGATGTTAATGGGACACGCTGCCGGCGAACAGGAAACTGAAGCATACAAAATTGAGATCCTGAAAGATCCACGCAACTTTATCGCCCAACCCACCATCAGCTTGTCTTCTGCCCCGTGTTTTATTAATGGAAAACTGGCGCCACGCAGAATCGATCTTCGCCCATTCGCCTTAAACGGACCGGACGGCATTTCAATTGTGCCAGGTGGTTTAACCAGGGTAGCCTTAAAAGAAGGTTCGCTGGTCGTAAACAGCTCGCAGGGTGGTGGCAGTAAAGATACATGGGTTTTAACTTCTTAGAATACAAAATATGTTAAGTAGAGTGGCATCAAGCTTATATTGGCTAAGCAGATATGTTGAGCGCAGCGACGGTATGCTGCGCATGTTAAAAATAAATTACGCTTCCTCACAAGATACCATACAGGAATTCACCTGGAAGCCTGTAATCAGGATTTTTTCTTCAGATGATGAAAATGAATTACTGAATATCCAGCACGATAGCCGGGCAGTGATTGAATACCTCTTGTTAAACCGCGAGAATCCAAATTCGATTTTAAATATCGTTACCCTGGCGCGAGAAAATGCACGGAGCGTTCAGGAACACATCCCTAAAGATTTGTGGCAGTGTTTAAACGAATATTACCACACCGTTAAGGATGAAAAATTACTGTGGCATGTACAAAAAGATGATCCGGTTACTGCTTTAGACGTTTTGATTAAACAGGTGATGTTATATAATGGAACCGCCGACAGCGTAATGGAACGCGGAGAAAGCAGAAGTTTCATGAATATTGGCAAACACCTCGAGAGAAGTATACAATCGGTTGATATCCTCGATATTAAATTCAGCTCGATCAGCAGCAATCCAGATTTGCTGACCGATATATCCTACTGGAAACATTTACTATTATCCTTGGGCGGTTATGAGCTCTATTTAAAAACCTACCGGCAGGGTTTCGACGCCAAAAACATCATCGAGCTAGCCATGCTGAACAATGATTTTCCACGGTCGGCACTGTATGCCATGAATAATATTGAACGGTATTTTAACCGGTTAAAAAGCGAAAGCAATATCGAACATTACAACAACCTCTCTTTTAAAATAGGGCGTTTAAAAAGCATGATTACTTATAGCTCGGTTAATACCATGAACGAAGAGCAATTACACCATTACCTTACAGAGATCAGGGCCGAACTTTTCGGCATCGGAAACCTGCTAAATGAATATTATTTCGCAAATTCATAAAAAGTATTTTCTTTAACCACCGATGAACACAGAGACGATCCTTTAATTAATTTTTAAATCTGCAGTAACATATAATAAGCCATATGCCCATTTTCAAAATCAAACATATCACCAATTACAAATATGAATTGCCGGTTCGCGATAGTGCGAATCAGATTATTTTATTTCCGATTAAAGATGATTTCCAGAAAGTGGTTAAACACGACCTGAATATCTCCGGAAGTCCGGAAATTGAAATTTTTATTGATTATTACGGCAATGAGATTGGTACTTTTACCCAAACTGAGCCCCATACACAACTGAAAATCTTCTCCAAGGTAAGTGTAGAAACCTTTGCAAAACCCTTACCGCAGGATGATATGTTTAGTAGTGAGCAATGGAACAGTTTAAACGCCTTAAAATTTGAAGTACCCTATATCGATTATTTAAGGCAGGAAAGTTTTGAGGGCATAACCCAGTTGAAGGAAACGGCTTTGACGATCAGGAATACCGAAGATACCCCCTATCAAACCGCGATAAAATACTGTGCCCATGTGTTCAATAATTTCGAATACATTAAAGGCGTAACGGCGGTTGATACCACTATTGATGAAATTTTAAACCTTAAAGCAGGAGTTTGCCAGGATTTCGCGCATGTATTAACGGCCATGTTACGTTTAACCGGCATCCCGGCGAGATATGTGAGTGGTTACATTTGCCCCAACAGAGATGGTATGCGTGGAGAAGGTGCAACGCACGCCTGGGCCGAAGCCTATTTACCCGAGTACGGCTGGTTGGGTTTAGATCCGACCAATAACTGTATTGCCAACGAAAACCATGTGCGACTGGCCGTAGGCCGTAATTTTACCGATTGCTCGCCGGTAAAAGGTGTTTACAAAGGTGCTTTCGAGCATATTATGGAAGTTAACGTATCCGTAGGTTATAACGATGAAGATTTTAACGATAACGAAACCTACTTCCAGCCAAAAGAAGTAAACTACACCAAACCTTCAGGAACGATAAGCACCGCCAGATCGAAAAACAGCTATCAACAATACATGGAAGCCATTCAGCAACAGCAACAACAACAACAGTAGGCAATTTCCAGCCTTCAATTTGCAGTTGGTAGTTGGCAGCAGGCAGTTTTCAGTTATCAATGATCAGTTGGCATTTCTCCGTTGTAATATTGGTTAATGATATGATTTTGCTAAAAAACTGTCAACTGAAAGCCGAAAACTGCCAACTGATAAAGTTTTTTTTTCTAAATTTGCGCCTTTTACAAATAACAATATGATTAAGAGACAGCAAATTAAAGATTTATTAAAGTCGACAGCATTTGACACAGAAGTAACGGTTATGGGATGGGTAAGAACTTTCCGTAATAATCAGTTTATTGCATTAAATGACGGGTCTTGCATGAGCAATATCCAGGTTGTGATCGATTTTAATAATTTACCTGATGAGCTGTTAAAAAGAATAACAACTGGTGCGGCCATTTCTGCAACTGGTAAATTAATCGAATCGCTTGGTAAAGGTCAATCTGTTGAGATTAAAGCCACAAGTGTAGAAATTTTAGGTGACAGTGATCCGGAAAAGTTTCCGTTGCAACCCAAAAAACACAGTTTGGAGTTTTTACGCGAGATTGCGCATTTGCGTTTCCGCACCAATACCTTTAATGCCGTTTTTAAAGTGCGTCATGCTTTGGCTTTTGCCATTCACCAATTCTACAACGAACGTGGTTTTGTGTACATGCACACGCCTGTAATTACCGCAAGTGATGCAGAAGGTGCTGGTGAGATGTTTAAAGTAACCACTTTAGATTTCGACAATACCCCACGTACAGAAGATGGTAAAGTAGATTTCTCGCAGGATTTCTTCGCTCGTGCAACCAACTTAACCGTATCGGGACAATTGGAAGGTGAATTAGCGGCAATGGCTTTCGGACAAATTTATACTTTCGGTCCTACCTTTAGGGCAGAAAACTCGAATACCACACGTCACCTGGCCGAGTTCTGGATGATTGAACCTGAAGTGGCCTTTGCTGATTTAGAAGATAACATGCAGCTGGCAGAAGACATGATGAAGTATGTGATTAAATATGCTTTAGACCACTGCAAAGATGAATTAGAATTCTTAAACACCCGTTTAGCGGAAGAAGATAAACAAAAGCCACAGAACGAACGCAGCGAATTTAGCTTGTTAGAGAAATTGGATTTCTGTTTAGCCAACGAATTTGAGCGCTTAACCTATACAGAGGCGATCAGGATTTTAAAATCTTCTAAACCTAACCAGAAGAAACAGTTTAAATACCTGATTGACGAATGGGGTGCTGATTTACAAAGCGAGCACGAACGTTATCTGGTAGAAAAACACTTTAAAAAACCGGTAATCTTAACGGATTATCCTGCTGACATTAAATCGTTCTACATGCGTCAGAATGAGCCGGATGCTGAAGGCAGAAAAACGGTTGCTGCGATGGATATCTTATTCCCGGGTATTGGCGAAATGATTGGCGGATCGCAACGTGAAGAACGTTTAGACCGCTTAACTAAACGCATGGAAGATTTAAATATTCCACAAGACGAACTTTGGTGGTATTTAGATACCCGCCGTTTTGGATCGGCCCCGCACTCGGGTTTTGGTTTAGGTTTTGAACGTTTAGTATTGTTCGTAACCGGAATGACCAACATTCGTGATGTAATCGCTTTCCCAAGATTCCCGAAAAACGCAGAGTTTTAGGAAGGTTTAGGGTTTAGGGTTTAGGGTTTAGGGTTTAGGGTTTAGGAAAAACAAATACCCCATGATCAAAGAAGTCAAGTTTTGAAAACTTGACTTCTTTTTTTTTACGTCATACTGAACTTGTTTTACTGCGTAGCTTTCCGCTTTGCTACAGGTCAGTATCTATCTTGCTATAAAGATCCTGAGCTAAACTCAGGATGACGATCCAATGAGTACGCAACAATCGAGTTTTTTTTACATCGTCCCATGGGGACGCCTCACGGGTAAAAACGCCAATTGCCAATTGGTGTTTTCGTTCCGTTAGGAACGTTTGGTGATTAAACCCTTAATATTTCTTCTGCTCTGGCCACCTAAACCTGATTGACGCGGATGCCGATTTTTCATCGGCAGAAGCAAAAAGCAGGACTGAATAAACCTATGCGCTACTAGCTTTCCTTTCCAAAAAAAATAACTCAAAACCAAAGAAGTCAAGCTTTTAAATGAAACTTAACTTCTTTTTTTGCCTAAAAATTTCTGCATTAAAGTTTGAGATTTGTTTTTTGGCATATTTAATCTGTTGTTCGCTACTTAACTATAGGGTGGCCAATACCTCCATTGTCTTTTTTTCTTTTTCAGAAATAGTTTTCAGGATATTGGATGCTTGTTCAATGTATTTAAACTCTTTTGTTTCACTTACCTTTTCGAACAGCTGTGATACAGTTGTCCAGAGTGTTGCAATTTCAGCAAATGCCTCCCATCCGGTTTTTAGCTTATCAAGTTCCAGCAATTCATAACTTTCTTTTAAGAAATCACGATACAAATTCCTGAACAATGCGCCACCCGTTCCTGCTTTTTCCATAATCATGGCGGATAGTCTAAATTCATGCTCAATATTTTTACTCGTTTTAAACCATTTCACAATTTCAGCACTTGTTTTCAAAATTCCTTTGTAGGCAATATTCGTAATGGGTGGGTTCAGGTATTTGATGGCATTATTTTTAATCGCTATCGGTATGATCTTTTTTAGATCTGGATTATTCCTTTGGCTAGTCTGCTTGAGGGTATAATACAGATTTTTCGAAGCCATAGGTCCTTTTTCAGCCCTCGCCAAGGTTAAACTTTCTAAAGAAGTTTTTACCTCCCCTCCTTGCTGTATTGTATCTACTAAAAAAGCATTTTCATGGTCATAGCCATAAATTGCAGCATAGTGGCCTGCAAAATGAAAAGGGTTCGAAAAATATTCCAAATGGTAGCAATCCAATTTCAGTCCTACAACCTGTCCTTTATCGAGAAGCTGCTTTACGTTATCCCAGGCTTTTTGTTTTGAAGAAGTTTCCTCAACAGTTAATTCGAGATTTAAATTTTTAGCAATATTTTGCGTCAGCAGATCGGTTTTTATTCTCCCTCCTAAAAATGGAAAGTCCATCGTTTTCATATTCCAATAGATAAACCCAAGTCCTTCACCAAGTCCAAAAAGCATGGGTTCGGAAAGTTCAATCCCCAGTTGCAGCAATAATGTTCCCGTTGCCGTGGTTTCGCAATGTTGTCCGTTAAAAGGCTTTAAATACTCAATTTTCATTTTAACTGATTAATCTAAAACATTATATTTTTTTTATTCCGACCGTTCCCAGACGAGATTGGAAATGATTTAAAATCATAAATCATACGGTTTAGGAACATCGTTATTTAGATTTAAATTAATGACATCGTCCCATGGGGACGCCTCATGGGTAGAAACGCCAATTGCCAATTGGCGGTTTTCGTTCCGTTAGGAACGTTTGGTGATTAAACCCTTAATATTTCTTCTGCTCTGTCCACCTAAACCTGATTGACGCGGATGCCGATTTTTCATCGGCAGAAGCAAAAAGCAGGACTGAACAAACCTAAGCACTACTGTCCTACCTTTCCAAAAAACCAATGAGTTGCCATACGCTAAACTTCCGAAGTTCTGCCTACGCTTAGCCCCTTTTAAACTTCGGATTCATCCTTATCGCCCATCATCATGCATACTATCCCCGTACGGATTAGCATGTGCATAATCTACCGCCGACACCTTATAATCTGTCGGTGCAAAACTAGCCGAAGTACTGAGTGCCATGCCTAATTCGTAACGCGTTGGATAAGGTGTTTTTAATAAACTACCTGCCGGGATATATGGAAAACTCTCCAAATAACTCTGCATTACACTCGGACTTACGCGCCTGTTGATATATGCCCTGCTTAACTGATGCGTTTCCCTTAAACCCGCAGCACCTAATAATTCTACCGCGCTGGCTACGGTTAGGTTATGGAAGTTTTTTACCCGAACGGTTTTATCTTCTACCACAAGGCCTTTCATTAAACTCTGATCCTGCGTAGCCACCCCTGTTGGGCAAGTATTGCTATTACACTCCAAAGCCTGAATACAGCCTAAAGCAAACATCATTCCGCGGGCAGCATTACACATATCGGCACCAAGGGCTATATTTTTTACCAGATCGAAGCCCGTTGCCACTTTACCCGAAGCAATAATTTTAATGTGTTTTTTCAGGTCGAAACCATTTAAAACATCATATACAAAAGCCACACCTTCGCGCAGCGGCATCCCTACCGAATTCGAAAACTCCTGAGGTGCCGCACCTGTTCCGCCCTCACCACCATCAACAGTAATAAAATCAGGATAAATGCCGGTTTCAACCATGGCTTTACAAATGGCATAAAATTCACTTTTACGACCGATACAAAGTTTAAAACCTACGGGTTTACCATCCGATAAATCGCGGAGTTTCTTCACAAACTCCAATAAACCAATAGGGGTATTAAAAGCCGAGTGTGCAGGCGGCGACAATACATCTTTACCTTCAGGCACTAAACGGATCCTGGCCACTTCTGGTGTTACTTTTTTGGCGGGTAACATACCACCATGCCCTGGTTTAGCGCCTTGTGAGAGTTTAATCTCGATCATTTTCACCTGATCGGTTTTGGCCCGCTCGGCATAAGCATCGTAATTAAAAGTACCATCAGCATTCCGGCAACCGAAATAACCGGTACCAATCTGCCAGATTAGATCGCCACCTGGCTGACGGTGATAATCGCTGATCCCTCCTTCGCCGGTATTATGTGCAAAGTTGCCCATTTTAGCACCACCATTTAAAGCCAGAATAGCATTCTGACTTAATGAGCCAAAGCTCATGGCCGAAATATTATAAATACTGGCAGAGTAAGGTTTTTTACAATCCGGTCCGCCAACGGTAACACGCGGATCTAAATTCAATTCGTGGTGCGAAATCGCAGCAATGCTATGACTTAACCATTCGTAACCATTATCGTAAACATTTAACTGAGTACCGAAGGGAATGGTATCGTTATCTTTTTTAGCACGCTGATAAATGAGTGAGCGGTTTAACCTGCTGTAAGGCGTACCATTGGTATCGCTTTCAACAAAATATTGATACACTTTCGGCCGCAGTTCTTCCATAAAATACCTCAAACGGCCAAAAACCGGATAGTTCCTGACGATACTGTGCTTGGGCTGGTATAAATCGTAAATACCCAGAATAACAAAAGGACCAGTAAAAATGAATGTCCACCATAAAAAGGGATGATACAAGCCCAGCATAATGGTTAGGGCGATTAAAAATGCGGCAATCGCGACGAAAGCTTTTCTCATAATAATAGATTAGCGTATGTTTTGTTAGTACAAAGATTAGGATTATTAAACAACTGACACCATTAATTTGTTATTTTTACGCTATGCTTATTAAGATATATCCAGAGAACCCGAACGAAAGAGCCATTGAACAAGTTGTTGAAGTGTTGAAGAAAGGTGGTTTAATTATCTACCCAACCGATACCATTTACGGTTTGGGCTGCGATATCACCAATCCGAAAGCGATCGAAAAAATCTGCCGCTTACGTGGCATCAAACCTGAAAAGGCCAACTTCTCTTTCATCTGTCACGATTTAAAGCACATTTCCGACTATATCAAGCCAATTGACAATACAACTTTCAGGGTGTTAAAAAAAGCTTTACCCGGGCCATTTACATTTATCTTTAACGCCAATAACAACGTACCCAAATTACTCAGTTCCAACAAAAAAACGGTCGGTATCCGTGTGCCCGACAACAATATTGCACGCTGTATTGTAAAAGAACTGGGCAATCCTATCCTATCTACGTCCATAAAGGATGATGATGATGTAATTGAATATTCAACCGATCCCGAGTTGATTCATGAAAAATACGAAGACCTGGTCGACCTGGTAATCGACGGTGGTTACGGCGATAACGAAGCCTCTACCGTGATTGATTGCACCACGGGCGAGTTCGAAGTAATCCGTGAGGGTAAGGGAAATATTGAGGAGTATTTGTAAGCTCTTTATAGTAAAGCCAGATCGTTTATTTTACGAGGATTGTTAGATTGATTTTTTTTGGAAGTGACGGTTTCAGTTCCCTGTGGCGGCCTCCAGCCCTGCTTTACACTTCAAGTCCTCCCCGATAAAAATCGGGATGCGGGCTTTCCGTTTCAATCAGGCTTAGTAACAAAGGGTGTTTTATCAAACGCGGGAATGACGACCATATTATCACTACCCCCTGCCCCCTAAATTCTATTGATGCCTGCTCTATACGCCAAGCTATCTGCACCCTGCTATCCGGCCTATGATATGATGGAAGGAGAAAACGTTAAAGCTTTTGCACCTCCTTTCAACCCACCACTGCCTCGAGGCAGCACGCCCTTTCCGACCCTTCGTCGGAACTTGTGCTGGCGACCAATAAAGCTTTGACGAATTTATCCGACATCAGATCCAAGCCTTGGGTTTTTGTTACTTTTGGGCCAAGCCAAAAGTAAGAGCCCCTCGGCGGCGGTGAGCCGAGGCAAGCCCGAGCCTGGGGCAATCCTGAACCACGCATTAACTCTATTTATAAGATTGCTTCCCCGAAAGGTCGGGACAAGCTGTCGGCTGAAAAAGCCTTCTCGCAATGACGAATTCATCGTGGTAAAAAGCCCATAGATCTCTCCACTACGGTCGAGATGACGATTGATCTTGATTGAAATAACGTCAATGATTTCTCTACACCCTGCTACCCGGCCTTGGATATTTTCGCCGGAAAAAGCACGGAAATCTTTGCACTACCCTACATTACCTCACAGTCCAAGGCAGGATCAAGCGGGAGTGTTGGGATAAGCAAGGGTAAGAGCCTCGATACTGCTGCAATTGAGATTTCCGTAGGTTTTTACAAGAATTGCGCAGCAATCTTTTATACCTATAAAAAACAATATGATCACATAAAAAACTGATCCCAGCCTTGATTGTTTGTTTCTTTATCATCAAGGATAAAGAAAGAGCCCTTTCGGCGGCGGTGAGCCGAGGCAAGCCCGAGCGATGGGCAAAACCACCCCCAGCCCCTCCTTGAAAATCAGGAGGGGAGCTCCCACCAATAGCTTTAAGGTTCCCACCTGCGCGGGAATGACGAACGATGTTTAGAATCCGGATAACGGAATAATTTTGGTACAAATCGCAGATAACCCATAGTATTAAGATTGCTTCGTCGTTCCTCCTCGCAATGACGGAATTGATGTTGCAATGACAGCTTTAAACAAAAAAGCACCAAGAACATCGCGCTCTTAGTGCCTAAATTTATACACAAGCCTATAAATCTTAAAGATGTTATAGGCTCATATATAGGATTTACAAATTAATTCCAGCCACCGCCTAACGAGCGGTACAAACCAACAACTGCATTTAACTGCTCCGTTTTAATCGTCGTTAACTCCAGTTCGCTCTGCAATAAATTGCCTTGTGCCGTAATTACCTCTAAATAATTAGCCATACCGCTTTTGAATAATAAACTTGCATTTTTCGAGGCCTGTTGTAAAGTCTGCGCCCTTTTCTCCGCGATACTGTATTGAGTCTTTAACTTCTCTACTTTCGTTAACTCATCCGACACTTCACCAACCGCATTCAATACCGACTGACGGAACTGGATCACTGATTTCTCACGGTCGATTTTAGCCAGTTCCAGAGAAGTTTTCAACTGACCTCTTTGAAAAATCGGTTGCGTAATCCCTGCCCCAACCAAACCGAATAAAGATGCCGGTACATTAAACCAGTTGCTCGCTTTAAAAGAGTTGATGCCTCCGCTGGCGGTAATCACCAGCGATGGATATAAACTCGCTTTCGCTACCCCAACCTTCGCATTGGCAATGGTTAAAGCTAGTTCAGCACTTTTAATATCCGGTCTGCGGCTTAACATCGCTGAAGGAAAACCTGCGTTTAATTCCTGTGGAATACTCATTTTATCCAGACGGCTATCGCGGTTAATCGCTTTAGGCAAGGTACCAATCAATACACTTAAAGCATTCTCCTGTAAAGTTACATTCTGCTCTAAACGGGGGATCAGCTGTGCCGCCACCAATTGCTGTGCCTGTGCCTGCTGAATGGCTAAGGAAGTAACCTGACCGGCATCGAACTGTAAATTGATAATCCTTAATGTGCTGTCGTTAAGCTTTAAGTTCTTTTTGGCAATTTCCAGTTGCGCATCAAGCATTAACAGGTTGTAATAACCCTGTGCCACATTGGCAACCAAACGGGTTTGAACGGCTTTACGGGCTTCTTCTGTCTGCAAAAAACTGGCTAAAGCGCCAGCTTTTTGATTGCGGATTTTACCCCAGATATCGGCTTCCCAAACCACACCCAGATTCGCATTGTAATCTTCGATGTGACTCGAACCCGTAAACTGGTTCAGGCTTAAACCATTTAAACTGTTATCAGACGGACGGCTCGAACTCGCTGCCACCTGTAATTTCAATTCAGGCAAATAACCCAATTTCGATTGTTTAAACAATACTTCAGCGGCATCGATATTTTTCAATGCAATTTGCATATCGTAATTCTTAACCAAAGCGGTATCAATTAAATTTTGAACAGTAAGGTCGTTGATAAAACTCTTCAAAGGCATACCGCCAACACTTGAAGAATCTTTAGGTAATGTGTTTCTGAACAAGCCCGGTGCCACATTGGGCAAGGCTGTATCTTTCGAAACCGAACATCCGCTCCAGATTAAAGCCAGGAGCAGGATGGTAAAAATATTAAACCGTTTCATAAACTACATGATTATTATTGACAGGTTCTCCATGATGATGAACAACCTCATTTCTTGATTTTTTTGATATTTTTTCCTGTAAAGCCTGGAAGATGACAAAGAGTACCGGAATGATGAACAAACCTAAAATTACACCCGATACCATACCTCCTGCAGCACCAATACTGATGGAGTGGTTACCCTGTGCCGATGGACCCGTGGCAATACTCATCGGGAATAAACCAAACACAAAGGCCAGTGAGGTCATAATGATCGGTCTGATCCTTAATCGCGCTGCTTCTATGGCTGCATTAACCAAACTCAGTCCTGCCTTTCGTCGCTGTACCGCAAACTCCACAATCAGGATGGCATTTTTAGCAAGCAATCCGATCAGCATAATCAGCGCTACCTGTACATAAATGTTATTCTCAATACCGGTTAAACCCAATACCACAAACACACCGAATACACCTGTAGGGATAGATAAGATTACCGCTAATGGCAGGATATAACTCTCATACTGTGCCGATAATAAGAAGTAAACAAACACTAAACATAACAGGAAGATCACCGTCGACTGTCCGCCTGAAGAAATTTCCTCACGGGTTTGTCCCGAGAATTCGTAAGCATAACCGGTTGGCAATTGTTCTCTGGCGGTTTCTTCGATCGCTTTAATCGCATCACCAGAACTGAAACCTGGTTTAGGAATCGCATTGACTTCGATCGAGTTAAACAGGTTATAACGTGAAGCCGTTTCCGAACCATATACACGGGTTAATTTAACCAGCGTACTAATGGGCACACTTTCTCCAGATTTGTTTTTCACAAACACACGGTCGATACTCGCAGGATCAGTTCTATCGGCAACATCCGCCTGAACCACTACACGGTAGTATTTACCAAAGCGGTTAAAATCTGATGCCTGTGCCGTACCAAAATAAGTCTGCATCGTTTGTAAGATATCTTTTTTACTTACGCCCAGCTGATCGGCTTTTTCATCGTTAACATCCAGTTGTAATTGCGGATAATCTGCTTTATAAGAAGTAAAAGCATAAGCAATAGCCGGTTTTGCCATTAACTTGGCGATAAAGTTATTTGCAACCCCACTAAATTTATCCAGTCTGCCATTCGTTTTATCCTGTAACATCACGTTCATGGCCTCCACATTACTAAAGCCCGGAACCGTAGGGAAACTGAATACAAAGAAAGTACCGGCAGAGATAGCCGCCATTTTAGCCCTTACGATATTCTGGATTTCATCAATATTTTTGACCGCTCCCCTTTCGTCGTTTGGTTTTAACAATAAGAAAATCTGACCAGCCGATGGACTGTTGGATGCCGTTAAAAAGTTATAACCGGCCAGCGACATTACAAATCGTGCTGATGGCATCGCCCTCAACTCTGCTTCAGCCTGTTTTAATATTTTATTGGTATTGGCTAAAGATGTTCCTGATGGACTGGCCACCGCGATCGCCACAAAACCCTGATCTTCTGTCGGAATAAAGCCTGTTTTGGTTCTGCCTACCAGAAAAATGGTAACCAAAACGATTAAAGCAAGCCCGCCCATACTGATCCATTTATTGCGGATTAATACTCTTAAGCCGCCGATATAACGGTTGGTCATATAATTGAAACCACCGTTAAAACCTGCATAAAACTTTTCTACAAAACCTTTTTTAGGTGCCTGATGACCACCTTCGGCATGTTTGTTCTTTAAAAATAAGGCTGCCAAAGCAGGACTTAAAGTTAAGGCGTTAACAGCCGATATAATGATGGCAATGGCCATGGTTAAGGCAAACTGTTTGTAAAAGATACCTGTTGAGCCGGTCATAAAACCAACCGGTAAAAATACGGCCGCCATCACCAGGGTAATCGATATAATGGCCCCGGTAATTTCGTTCATCGCTTCGGTAGTGGCGGCCCTCGGACTAAGTGAAGGGTTTTCTTCCATTTTGGCATGCACCGCTTCGACGACCACAATCGCATCATCCACCACAATACCAATGGCGAGTACCAATGCAAACAGCGTTAAAAGGTTAACCGAGAAGCCGAACAGCTGCATGAAAAAGAATGTACCGATAATCGCCACCGGAACGGCAATTGCTGGAATTAAAGTTGACCTGAAATCCTGAAGGAAGATAAATACAACGATAAATACCAGTAAAAAGGCTTCGATCAAAGTGTGCTCCACCTGATTGATGGATTCGTCAAGATCGGTTTTGGTACGGTAAAACTGATTGTGTTTAATACCTGCCGGGAAATCTTTTGAAAGTTTCGCTAACAGTTTATCAATGGCAATCTGGATTTCGTTGGCATTTGAGCCTGATAACTGGATTACACCAATAGTAATCCCGTCATGTCCGTTTAAACGGTTTACACTACCATAACTGTATGCACCCAATTCAACACGGGCCACATCTTTTAAACGCAAGATAGAACCATCTGCATTAGAGCGGATCGCGATATTCTGATATTCCTCTGGTTTGGTCAGCTTACCTTTATATTTAATGATGTATTCAAAAGCCTCACTACTTCTTTCTCCAAATCTGCCCGGAGCCGCTTCCAGGTTTTTGTCCTGAATGGCGGTGATCACTTCATTAGGAGTAATTTTATAAGTAGCCAATTGACTTGGGTTTAACCAAATACGCATCGAATAATCTTTAATACCACCAAATACGCTGGCCGAACCTACACCCGGGATACGTTTGAGTTCGGGAATGATATTGATTTGTGCATAGTTATTGACAAAAACCGCATCGTATTTTTTTGGATCTTCCGAGTAAACCCCGATTGCGCCAATAAAACTGTTTTGCTGTTTTGTGGTGGTGATACCATATTGTACTACCTCTGCAGGCAGTTGACTGGTGGCCTGTGAAACCCGGTTTTGCACGTTAACTGCGGCCTGATCGGGGTTGGTACCTTGCTGAAAGTATACCGTGATCGCCAGGGTACCATCATTACTGGCGCTGGAGGTCATGTAGGTCATGTTCTCCACACCATTAATGGCTTCCTCCAATGATGGAGTTACCGAACGTAAAATCGTTTCGGCATTGGCCCCAGGGTATACCGCAGTTACCAATACCGACGGAGGTGCGATATTTGGAAAGCGCTCTAAGGGCAACTTGGTTAAGCCCAGTATACCAACTATTACCAATAAGATGGAAATAACAGTCGAAAGTACAGGCCTGTCTATAAATTTCTGAAACATGATTGCTTAAACTTTAGTGGTTTATTATTTTTTTGTTTTGGCAACAGCTACTTTATCTGCTGCTTTTTGAGGCTGGATTACCATACCCTCCTGTAATTTATCAACGCCGCTTAACACGATCTGATCACCAGCTTTTACCCCGTCCTTAACCAGGTAATTTTCGCCGGCTTTACCCACAATGGTAATGGCTTGTTTTCTCACCTTACTGCTGTCGCCAACGGTAAACACAAATACCTTATCCTGCATTTCTACCGTCGAAGATTGCGGTACCAGAATGGCATCATCGTGTTGTAAACCTAAACGGATTTTACCCGTATTACCTGAGCGAAGGATTCCGCTGGCATTAGGGAAACTGGCCCTTAAAGTAATGGCACCGGTGTTTTTATCAAACTGACCATCAATCATATCGATTTTACCTTTGATTGGATAAGCTGAGTTATCGGCCAATAAAAGTTCAACCGCTGGTAAATGTTTAATCCGGTCGGCAGGACTTTTACCCGGGTAGTTGGCATTAAAGTTGTTGAAGTCGTTTTCAGCCAGGGCGAAATAAACATGCACTTCGTGGATATCTGATAATTGTGTTAACGCTACCTGATCAGTTGGTGAAACTAAACTTCCCTGTTTCTTCGGGATACGGCCAATGTAACCGCTCACCGTAGCCTTAACATTGGTATAACCTAAGTTAATCTGTGCCGAAGCCACACTGGCTTTAGCTTGTTCGGCATTTGCCTGGGCGATTTTATAAGCCGTTTTAGCCGTCTTCAACTGAAAATCAGAAACTACTTTATTCTGAACAAGAGGGGTTAACTTATCCACTTCCAACTGAGCGTTTAAGATAGCCGCTTCTGCTGCGTGTAAACTTGCTTTAGCATTGTTTAATGCCTCGCGATAAGGGTTTTCATTGATTTTGAACAGGGTTTGTCCTGCCGTTACATAAGCGCCTTCGTTAACCAGTACACTTTGTAAATAACCACTCACCTGCGGACGAACGTCGATATCAACAGCACCCTGAATAGAGGCCGGATATTCGATATAGGTGGTTTCTGTACTCGAGTTAATCGCACTTACAGGCAGTGCAGGTGGCGGTGGTGCAGCTGCTGATTGCTCCGGAGATGACTTACAGCTCACCAAAATTATAGATAGAAGAGAAATTGTTAACAATAACTTAATACTATTAAACTGTTTAACAGTGTTAAGTAATGGGTACAAGCGATGTAGAGATTTCATATGATTAAATTTAATTGGAATTATAGTGTATAAATAATCTAACAGTGTTAAATTACTGTGTAAAAAAAATATTAACTGTTAATAGATAACGTAATGCCCTTGATGGCATCTTTTAAAATTTGCTGGTTTAACTCGTCAGTTGTTCTTCCGTTGGGGCGAACTAAATTGATGGAAATCAAGCCATGAATGATCGACCAATAGGTGTAATACTTCATGCAGATATCATTGTCCGAAACTGGTTTCTTCTCAAATAACGATTCGATTACATCGCCCAACATACTGCCTACGTTTTCGGCTTCAGGCATCGAATTTTTAACGGTACAACAAACCATATCTACACCGTACATCAGCTGATAAAATTCTTTGTGGGCAAAGGCGAAGTTCCAGTAGGCAATCCACATGGCTTCCATTTTATCTTCCGGAGATTCGTGTTTATCCCTGGCTTCGCGGATATCTTTGGCCAACATTAAATACCCTCTCCTGGTGAGTTCCAGCAAGATGCCATCTTTGTTAGAAAAGTACTCGTAAATAATCGGTGCAGTATATTCAATCTGGTCGGCAATTTTACGCATACTTAATGCCTGCCAGCCCTCTGTTTGAACAATGTTCAAGGCAGCATCCAGAATTTTTGTTCTGGTTTCATCTTTTAAACGTAGAATTCTTTCTTTACTTCCCATGACTGGAATATTAGGTGTAAATAATCTAACACCGTTAAGCAAATGTAGAACCAATTCCAGAATTCACAATCATTCATTTGTCATATCGCGTTTTTCAGAAAGAAAAAGGGCTCTGTTAGCATTTAAACAAGCTTTTTTAATCATGGCAATATTTTGAAAGAATAGGATGATGTTTTTTTCTCAACTGACAGGGCTGACATTTTTTTACTTTGAAAAGCAACTGCCGCAGTCTTTTTGGCAGTGTAGCCAGTTAAAGAGAACGAAGTCATATTTTTTTGAAAAGCAGGTTCCGGTATTTATCGGTTCCGAAAGCCCTGCCATTCGCTGTAGCCCTCATGATCCCGATATAAAAATCATGATGGGGCTGCCGCTGCTGTCAGGTTTATTAAACGTTGGTCCACGCCTGTTGGCAATAAACTTTGTGCCTAGTCCCCGATTGAATGGATGCCGCCGATATTTCATCGGGGGCAGAAAGGAAAGCGGGAACATTGAAACTGATGAGCACTGCAATTGCGCTCCATTCCCTCACAGGATGATAATAAATACCAACCAATCATTATCTTAGTAAAATGATATTCCGGGAAGCACGCCTAACTGACATACCTGCGATACAAATTGTCAGGCATACGGTAAAAGAGAACACTTTGTCTGATCCCGCGCTGGTGACTGACAAAGATTGCGAAGAATTTATGACGCAGCGCGGCAAAGGATGGGTTTGCGAAGTGGATGGAGAACTGGTTGGTTTTTCCATTGTTGACCTGAAAGAACATAACATCTGGGCTTTATTTCTTCGTCCTGAAATTGAAGGTAAAGGCATTGGTAAAGAACTGCACCGATTGATGATGGACTGGTATTTCAGTCAAACCCAGGAAACGGTTTGGTTGGGTACCTCGCCCAATACCCGCGCGGAAGAGTTTTATACCCGGCAAGGCTGGAAAAACGTTGGTTTGGTCAACAAAGGTGAAGTAAAATTTGAAATGACTTATGCGGATTGGGTGAAACATCTTCTTTAAACAGCACCTACAAAAACAGATCATATAGATCAATCTTTTATATTTGTCGAAAAAATATTAACGCTCTTTATTATGGCAATAGGCATTACTCCTAAGCATCGGGAAGAGATTCCCTTACATGAATTAACCGGACTAGAATTCTTAACGATAGCAATCCAGACGGCCACACAACTCAACTGGACCATTCTTTATCAAAGTGCGAGTGGTTTTATCGCCCAAAGCGGTACTTCTTCTTTTAATTCAAATAGTGAAATTAAACTGATTATTGAAGATCAGACTGCCATACTTTCGAGTGAATCAATAGGTGGCGAAATGATTGATTTTAACAAGAACAAAAAAAATGTCCGAACTTTTTTAGATGCTTTCTCTACTGTACAGTCTGAATTATCGCCTGAGGAACTTTCGGTTAAATCACAGGAGTTATACAGCTCATTCGATTTAGCGGCTGCCGACCTGCTGAAAATCCCGGCAGAATCTGCCACGCAGAAGATTAAAAATTTCTTTTCGCTGTTTATTCCAAAGAAAGATTTCTTTTTCACCCCAATACTGATCAACCTAAACATTCTGATCTTTATTCTGATGGCTATTGGTGGTGCAGACATTTTTTCGCCGAGTTCTGAAATCCTCATTAACTGGGGCGCCAACTTCCGTCCGCTAATTTCCATCGGGCAATATTGGCGATTAATTACCAACTGTTTTTTACATATTGGCCTATTACACCTCCTTTTTAATATGTATGCATTGTTATATGTTGGGGTTTTGTTAGAACCAATGCTAGGAAAAGGCAAGTTTATTGCGGCCTACTTATTAACCGGTATCGGAGCCAGCCTGGCAAGTACATGGTGGCACGAGCAAACCATCAGTGCGGGGGCATCTGGCGCCATTTTTGGTCTATATGGTGTTTTCCTTGCCTTACTTACTACCGATCTGATCGAAAAGGAAACCAGAAAGGAATTATTAACGAGTATTGGCATTTTTGTGGTTTATAATTTAGCTTACGGCTTGACAGGCGGTATAGATAATGCAGCCCATATCGGCGGATTAGTTTCTGGATTGGTAATCGGCTATGCCTTAATCCCTAGCTTAAGGAAACCAGAAAAGCCATCCTTAGAGGTTATTTCTATTGCTGCATTGTGCATATTAATGTTTTTTTCATCTTTTGGTGTGATTAAATCGATTCCCAATGCAGAAAGTTTAACAGCATACGATAAAAGGTTTGAGCGTTTCAAGGTTTTGGAAACAATGGCGCTTGGCATTTATACGCTTGAAAAAGATGCAAAAAAAGAAGACGTGTTGTATGAGATCCGTAACCGCGGAATTTATTACTGGAATGAAAATATTAGTTTATTAGACAGTTTAGAGCAACTAAACCTGCCACCATTTGTTAGAGAGCGCGATAAGGTTTTAAAAGAATATTGTAATTTACGCATTAAGGCTTACGAACTGATGTATAAGGCAATCGACGAAAATTCGCATCAATACGATGCTGACATTATTAAAATAAATAAACAAATAGAATCTACACTAAAATCTTTTGAGGAGCCTAAATGATGTTCCAAAACGCAGCTACCCTTAGCAGCAAAGACCCTGAAACAAGTTCAGGGTGACGAACCGCGGGAGTGATTGTCACTTCGAAAAGGCTTTTTCAGCCGATGAGCATCATATAACCAATGAACAGATGGCTAATGAACTTTATTGCCACGGAGGCACAGATTAACACGGAGATGTTTTATTAGTTTATTAATTACCAGATACAAAGTAATCTGCCTAAATAATAACCGTCAAAAGAATAAACCATATAAGCTATATAAGTTGCATATAAGCTCAATGCCTAATATGTTCTTACATTCCTTATATGGTGAAAAACTATAATAAAAGTTTTAACCATTAAAACCTTGAGCGAAGCGGAAAGCTACACAGTAAAACAAGTTCAAGGCGACGACCCGATAGATTGACCGTCATCTCGACCGGAACGCAGTGAAGCGGAGAGATCTATCTAGTTAGATTTCTCCGCTACGGTCGATATGACGAACCGACTGAATGTGCCTTTCTGGTAAAACACTAATCCTTAAACTTCTTCATGAAATTGCTCACACTTTCTGCTAAATTCCCATCAGCGATGGCTTTAACGAAAGCTGTACCGATAATAGCACCATTCGCATACGAACAGGCCTTATCAAAAGTTTGTTTATCGCTGATCCCGAAACCAATCATTGTTGGATTCTTCAGGTTCAGGTTTTTAATCCTGCTGAAATAGGCTTCAGTGGTATTGCCTACTTCGAGGTTTTTACCCGTAGTAGCCGATGATGATAACAAATAGATAAATCCATTGGTTAAACCGTCAATTTTATGGATCCGTTCTCCAGCTGTTTGAGGGGTGATTAAAAACACATTGCTCAGGTTATGTTTTTCGAAGCAATCTTTATAAAACTCCTCGTATTCTACCATCGGCAAATCGGGAACAATACAACCATCTACGCCTACTTCGGCACAGGCTTCACAGAACTTTTCTACGCCAAACTGCAAAACAGGGTTTACATAACCCATTAACAAAACAGGAATACTTACCTTTTTGCGCAAGTCTTTCAGCTGTTCGAAAAGCAACTGAAGCGTCATCCCTTGATCTAATGACTGTTTGCTACTCGCCTGAATTACCGGTCCATCAGCAACTGGATCTGAGTAAGGGAACCCTATTTCGAGCATATCGGCGCCCGATTGCTCCAATGCCTCTGCAATTTGCAGGGTATCGCCAGTATTTGGATAACCAGCGGTATAATAAATTGATAATATATTTTTCTTCTCCTGGAAGAGTTGTTTAATTCGGTTCATTTTTTTAGCCTTGAAATGTGAGACGTGAGATGGGAGATGTGAGATGGGAGATTAAGTGCTTATCAGAAAGTCCATCGTCTCATGTCTCACATCTATTATCTCATATCTATAAGTTAAAATATTTAATATAAGTATCCAGATCCTTGTCGCCACGACCTGAAAGGCAAACCACTACGTTTTCGCCACCTTTAAATTCCATTTTTTCTAAGTAAGCCAGGGCGTGTGCACTTTCTATCGCCGGAATAATCCCTTCCAATTGGGTGCAAAGCAAACCTGCATCTAAACTTTCTTCATCGGTGATGGAAACATATTGTCCGCGACCGGTTTTAAACAAATGTGCATGTTGTGGACCAATCCCCGGGTAATCCAATCCGGCAGAAACCGAATGCGGTTCCACCACCTGTCCGTCTTCCGTTTGCATTAAAATGCTTCTGCTGCCATGGAGCACACCTTCTTTACCCAGGTAAGTGGTTGCTGCAGAAAACCCACTCGATACCCCTTTTCCCGCAGCTTCAACCGCGATGAGTTTCACATTTTCATCATCCATAAAATGGTAAAACATACCCATGGCGTTACTGCCACCACCTACGCAAGCCAAAACATAATCAGGCTGATCGCTTCCGGTTTGCTCCAATAGTTGTTTTTTGGTTTCTTCCGAGATAATCGACTGGAAAATCGCTACCATATCAGGGTAAGGATGCGGACCAACCACCGAACCAATAATGTAATGCGTATCAACCGGATTGTTGATCCAATCGCGCATCGCCTCATTAGTGGCATCTTTTAAGGTTTTACTCCCTGAACTTGCCGGAACCACCTTGGCGCCCAACATTTTCATACGGGCCACATTCGGTGCCTGGCGTTCGATATCAACTTCACCCATGTAAATAACACACTCCAGGTTACGTAGCGCACATACCGTTGCCGTGGCTACACCATGCTGACCAGCGCCTGTTTCGGCGATGATTCTTTTTTTGCCCAGCTTTTCAGCCAGTAAAATCTGTCCGATGGTGTTGTTGATCTTATGTGCACCGGTGTGGTTTAAATCTTCTCTTTTTAAGAAAATATTGGCACCATATCTTTCCGAATACCTTTTGGCAAGATATAAAGGCGAAGGACGGCCAACATAATCTTTCAATAATTGATGAAATTCCTTTTGAAAATCGGCATCATCAATAATCTTTAAATAGTTTTGACGCAATTCTTCTACGTTTGGATAAAGCATTTCGGGGATGTACGCGCCACCAAAATCTCCATAATATCCTTTTTCGTTTACTTTGTATTTCATGTTTTTTTCTTTTCCTTCCCTTGGTTGAAACCAGGGGTTATGAATAACAACTTATTTATTCATTTCTTTTATAAATTCTTTAATCTTCTCTGCATCTTTTAAGCCTGGTTCAATTTCAAATCTGCTATTGATGTCCAATGCATATAAACGTTCGTCATTTATGTTTTTTATGGCCGGGGCATGTTCTAAGTCAATTCCGCCACTTAAAAAGTAAGGTTTGGTATAAGTATATCGGTCTAAAACAGACCAATCGAATGTTTTTCCCGATCCACCATGTGCTTTGGTTTTGGTATCGAACAGGAAATAATCTGCCACATCTAAATAAGTTTCCAGCTCAGAAAAATCGAAATCCTCATCTATTCCAAATGCTTTGATTACTTGTAAGGAGCCAAAGGCCGTTTTTAATGCTGCACAGTATTCAGGCGATTCGCTGCCATGTAACTGAACAGCCTTTAGCTTCAATGTGTTTACTTTATCCTTTACTTTTTCTAAGTCTTCATTTACAAAAACGCCTACGGTTTTAATCTCGGATGGAATGTATTTGATCAATTCAGCAGAAACATCGCTGATCAGTCTGGGCGATTTTTCATAAAAGATAAAACCCAGGTAATCTGGCTGCAATTCTGCAACCGCAGCAATATTGGCGGCCAAACGCATGCCGCAAACTTTTAACTTTAACATGCCAATAGTTGTTTGAAACTGTTAAGTGCTTTTTTGCTCATTAACGATTCTTCCGCTTCATAAAAACAATCGGCAAAAGATTGTTGTGGTTTTATGGTTTTAATGGCCAATGCTGAATTACACAACACCACATTGTTCTGTACATCTGTAGCTTCACCATTTAAAACATCCATAAATATTTTGGCTGATGACTCTACGGTATCGCCACCTTTAATCGCATTCACCTCCACCTTATCAAAGCCCATATCCTGAAGGGTTAAAATCTGCTCCCCCTTATTCGAAAAGGTTTTCACATCGCAGGTTAACGAAACTTCATCATAACCCTCCAGTGCATGTACAATGGTATAACTTTTATCCGTATCCTGATATAAATAGGCGTATAAGCGTGCTAGTTCCAAACTGAACACACCTACCATCTGGTATTTTGGCTGTCCGGGGTTAACCATTGGCCCCAGCATATTGAAAAATGTTTTTACGCCCAGGTCCTTACGGATTGGTGCTACAATTTTCATTGCCGGATTAAACAGTGGTGCATGTAAAAAACAGATTCCTGCAGCATCTAAATTACGCTTTAATGTATCCTCATTATTGGTAAAAGTATAACCTAAATATTCCATTACATTAGAAGAGCCACAGCCCGAAGAAACGCCATAATTACCGTGTTTGGCTACATGATGACCAGCACCTGCCACCACAAATGAAGACAGGGTGGAAATATTGAAAGTGTCTTTACCATCACCTCCGGTACCACAAAGATCAATCAAATCGTAACCCGACAAGTTTACTTTAACGCACATATCAAGCATCGCATCCCGAAAACCCTGTAACTCCTGTACCGTAATATTACGCATGGCATAAGCCGTAATAAAAGCAGCAATTTGTGAAGAATTAAATGCCCCTTCAGAAATGGAGATTAAAATGTTCCTGGCCTCTTCCCTGCTAAAACTCTTGTTCTCGAATAAATGGTTTAATATTTTTTTCATGTTTTGTATACTCATTTCCGTCATTCTGAACTTGATTCAGAATCTTTTAAATAGATGCTGAACTAAATCAGCATGACGACTTCAAAAAAATTGCATAAAAAAAGGATTGCTTTTTGGGCAATCCTCTTCGTTGTGTTTAAAATATTATAAAATATATAACAATAGAATTTGCCTAACGAATTTCGTTATGCCACCACCAATTGTTATTTAAGTTTTTAATTATCATGTTTGTATAAAGCAAATATTGACATAGTTTTTTAATATTCCAAAATCTTTCTAAAAATATATGGCTTTCTTTAAAAGAAAAGTACAGTTTAATGATGATTTCGGTTTCGGATCCAATCCCGTTACCAAAAACCAGCGCATGCTTAACCCCGATGGTTCTGCAAATATCGAGCGTACGGGCCTGCCCTGGTTTAAGTTCGATGATACCTACACCCGACTGGTTACCATGAGTTGGCCGCGGTTTTTCTTTGTTATTCTTGTCGCCTACCTCATTGTGAATACCATATTCGCAGTATTATATAATGTGGTTGGAATCGAAAACCTGGAAGGTGCTAAAGGTTTAACACTACGCGATCAGTTTTTTGATGCATTTTTCTTTTCTGCCCAAACCATTTCTACAGTAGGTTATGGTCACATTTCGCCACAGGGTTTTATCACGAGTATCCTGGCGGCATTCGAAAGTATGCTGGGCCTGCTGGCTTTTGCACTAGCTACAGGTTTATTGTACGGCCGTTTCAGCCGACCTACATCTAAGGTAAGTTTTAGTAAAAAAATGGTGATTGCGCCTTATGAGAAAGGCCATGGCTTAATGTGCCGTTTGGTTAACTTAAGACGGAATCAGCTCATCGAGGTAGAGGTACAAATGGTAATGTCGTACAACGAAACGGTTGATGGCAAACAGGTGAGAAGATTTTATCCTTTGGCACTGGAGCGTGATAAAATCGGCATCCTGTCTTTAAACTGGACATTGGTACATCCCATTACAGAAGACAGTCCGTTTTACGAAAAATCGTTAACGGAGTTGCAACAGGCAGAGGTAGAAATTTTTGTGATGCTTAAGGCTTTTGATGATACTTTTTCACAACACATTCATACCAGAACCAGTTATCAGGATGAGGAAATCGAAATGGATGCTAAGTTTGATAAAATGTATTACCATAACGAGGCGGGTAAAATGGTAATGGATTACAGTAAGCTGGATAAGGTTACGCGGACGGTGTAAGTTCCTTCTTTCCTATTTTGAGGGATTTTTTTTTGTTTTTGGAAAGCAGGTTTCAGTGCTAATCGGTTGCGATAGTCCCGCCATACGCTTTATCCCGATGAAGAATCGGGATGCCCGCTACTGTCGGGTTTAGGTGGGTTGGGCTAGTGCATTAACCAGGAACCACCCCGCCTTACAGGCACCCCTCCAAAGGAGGGGAATTCCCCCTCATAGTTTCTATGCGATTTGTATTCCCCTCTTCCAGTGGGGTGTCCGCAGGCGGGCTGTTAATCAACGCCCTATAAAATCCAAAATATCCTGATACAACTGATTTCCACCAAAAATCATCTGGCTAATCATCGGTACATGGCTTTTGCCTTTAATCTCCTTTATTTCTACCGAAACATGGTTAGCTTTAAGCTTTTCGTATAAACTTGGGGTTTGCAATTTAATGGCGCCATAAGTTTTGCTTCCATAAAAAAGTAAGTGCGGGTTTTTAATATTGCTCACATAATCCAACGGCGAAGCTACTTTCCAAACCGCAGGCTGATCGGTAAAGGTTCTGATGAAATCAAAATAAAAATGGTCTTTTTCGGCCGTGGTTAAATATTCGTTCATATCCAGCCCAAAAGGATCGTTCAGGATTACACCTTTAATCGGATTTTTAATTCCAGCTTTGTTAAAATATTTAGGATCAGCATTGATCAATTCGGCCAGGTGAGCTCCCGCCGAATGTCCCATTACAAAAATTTTATCTGCACTTGCTTTATAATCCGTAATATGCGCTTTAACCCATTTTATTGCCAAAGCGCAGTCATCACCCATTTTTTCATATTGAACATTTGGTGCCAATGGGTAATTGATAATGACGGTAACTACACCTTTCCGCGCGAAGTTTCGGCCCAACCACCAATAAGTTTCTTTCTTCCCGCTGCTCCATGAGCCGCCATGAATAAAAACCAGAACAGGTTTATTTTTGATGCTATCGTTTTTATAAAAAATATTCAGCGTATTGGCTTCATCAGCATTGCCCGCGTAATTGATATTTTTTACTTTTTTAACCTGCGCAACAGAAAGTATCGTTTGAAACAAGAGCATCAATAGAACAAGGGGTTTATACATAAAAAAGGTTTATCATTTCAACAGTGAATAAACGAAATTGTTGTAGATGTGGATTTTCATAATTGACTCGTCACCCTGTACCGATTTCACATCGGGATCAAGTGGCTATTTATCCAAGAATGTATTTAGTTGGCTACCAAAATTCAGATATGGTATTATAGGGTAGATCAAATGTTCGTCATTTCGAGTCTAAAGGTATTAGAAAAGGAATCAATATTGATGATACTAAATGTTTTATTCCCAACGGCACAGTCTTGCCTCGGCTCGCCGCCGCCGATGGGCTCTTTCTTTTTGCTGTCAAAAAGAAACAAAAAACACCGGCTGAAAATTTTTCTTTGGAAGCTAGTGGGATGGCTAGACTGGTAGAACCCGAAAAATTTGTTAGGCCGGATTTAAGTAGAACGGGGATGCGATGCTTCGGCCTAGCTGGGTGGAAACCCATACTCGAAATAATTTGTTCATTATTAATGGCTACCTATTTTTATTTCTACCCTACGCCTTAAACTTTACCCCCTAAACGCTAAACCCTAACCGCTACACGCTAACCCCATTTACCCCTACGCCCTAAACCTTCCGCCTTTATACCCTCAACCTCCTACCCTTTTATCAACGGATTCTTTTCTTTCGCAAACAGATCAAAAACTTTTTTATCTACAAAGGCTGGAAAAAGTTTATTCATCCATACCGCCAATTTTCCTTGTCCGGTCATGATTAAGGTACGTTTGCGTTTTTCAATACCATCGGCAATAATGCTGGCTACTTCTTCCGATGTCATCATTTTACCTTCATCCATGCTGGTTTCGCCATGTGCAGCACCATCTTTAGACAAAGCCGTTACACGGATATTCGATGCCGTAAAACCCGGACAGGCCAAAAGTACATTTACACCTGTTTTAAGTAATTCAGTACGCAAAGATTCCATAAAACCGTTCATTGCAAATTTAGAGGCCGAATAACCTGTTCTGCCCGGCAAACCGCGAAAACCTGCAATTGATGATACGCCAACCACAGTACCTTTGGTTTTCAAAATCTCAGGCAAAGCATATTTGGTGCAGTAAACCGTCCCCCAAAAGTTCACATCCATTAGGTTTTTAAGCACCGATAAATCTAAATCGTTAAACAGTGCACGCATCGATAATCCAGCATTATTAACCAGCACATCAATTTTTTGAAACGAAACCAAAGCCTGTTTGATAATCAGTTCGCAATCGGTTTCTTTGCTTACATCAGCCTGAACAGCTACAGCCCTGATATTATATTTTTTCTCCAGATCGGCCGTAATTTCGCAAAGCGTTACATATTGGCGGGCAGCCAAAACCAAATTGGCGCCACGTTTTGCAAATTCTTCGGCACAAGCTTTTCCGATTCCGCTCGATGCGCCAGTAATGATGATTACTTTTTCTTTTAAATTCATTATAGTATCAGGTAGCGAGCATCAAGATTGATCCCGCTTATTAGTTCGTTTTAAAATAGTTTGTTGCTTCGGTAACTTTGTCTGTATTGATGATATCTGCACCTAATTCACGTAATAACTTCCAGCAAGCCTGATTGTCTGGGGCGCCCCAGAAACGAAAGGGTTTACCCAATTGATGTGCATTGTTAATCAGTGCTGCCAATTTAGTTTTATCGGCTTCTGAAATCTCACCGACACCTTTCCATTTAGAATAAGTCGCAAAATTATCGCTGATCATCGCTATTTTCTTCAGGTCTTCCAGGCCGTAGCTAACATGTGGCAAGCCATCAAAAAATAAGTGGGAATATTTGTGAAATGTATTTGTAGCAGGTCGATTGCCACTAATCACCACAATGGTATTTCGCCCTTGTCGGCCAAAGTATTTCTGGTATTTTTTCAGATTTTTCCCTAACAAACGATATGTCGAATCCCAGTCACCTTTTACATCGATCATCAATTGGAAAGTATAATATTCCTTTTCAGCTGATAAGGATTTAATATGCTTTAAATATAATTGTTCTAATGTATGGCCAGCTTTAATTTCTTTTTTACTATGCGCCACCATTAACGAATCGCCAACGACAAAAACATCGGCCTCTATGGAAAAAGCCTTGTTTTGAATCGCTTCGTAAAAAGGTTTTTTGTGGGTATAATCGTTATGGGAATGGATCCTGACAGGCGTTTGATCAAACCAAGCCGCAAAAATAATTACAGATAATAATAAAAAGTGTTTTACCATTATTTCATCATTGCAGTTTCATAAGGCACACGGGTTACAATCGAACGGCCGAGCGTAATTTCATCGGTATATTCCAACTCGCCACCAAAAGCAATACCCCGTGCAATGGTCGTTACCGGAACATTAAATTCTTTTAATCTTTTGTACAGGTAAAATAATGTAGTATCACCTTCCATATTCGGACTAAGGGCTAAAATCACTTCTTTAATCCCCCCTGCTGTCATTCTGCTTACTAATCCATCAATAAACAGATCGGAAGGGCCAACACCATCCATTGGAGAAATTAAGCCCCCCAAAACATGGTAAACCCCAAAATATTGACCGGTATTTTCAATCGCCATCACATCGCGGGTATCTTCTACCACACAAATGGTTTCTTTATCGCGTTTTGGCGATGTACAGATCTCACATACCACATAATCGGAAATGTTATGGCAGGTGCTGCAATGTTTAATCTGCTGCTTAAGTTTTATAAAAGTATTGCCAAACTGGTCTACCTCCTCCTGCTCTTTATTTAAAAGATGTAATACCAAACGTAAAGCTGTTTTTTGCCCTACACCAGGAAGTTTTGAGAATTCGTTTACCGCATCTTCGAGCAGCTTGGATGAAAAATTCATATTACAAAAATAGGTAAAATGGTTCATTGGTTCAATAGTCATTGGTTCATTAGTTCATTCGTCATTGGTTCATTGGTAACTGACAATTGCAAACTGGATACTTGTTCAGTCGTTCATTAGTTCATTGGTAACTGACAATTGCCAACTGGATACTTGTTCAGTCGTTCATTAGTTCATTCGTCATTGGTTCATTGGTAACTGACAATTGCAAACTGGATATTGTTCAGTCGTTCATTAGTTCATGTGTCATTGGTTCATTGGAAACTGACAATTGCCAACTGTATACTTGTTCAGTCGTTCATTAGTTCATTCGTCATTAGTTCATTGGTAACTGACAATTGGCAACTGGATACTCCTTCATTCGTTCATTGGTAACTGACAATTGGCAACTGCAAACCGGATACTGGTTCATTGGTCATTTTACTCCGGACTCCGGACTTCCGACTTCGGACTCAAGAATATTGCTTGATTTGATAGTTTTCTTTACATTTATCACCTTAACACAAAACTATGTCTCCAACCATCCTCTTATGTTTCCTGATCGGTTATTTTTTACTGCTGATTATTATTTCATTCGTAACCTCAAAAAAATCTTCCGATAATTCCACTTTTTTTGTCGCTAACCGAAATTCTAAATGGTATTTAGTGGCCTTTGGCATGATCGGAACGGCACTTTCGGGTGTAACTTTTATTTCGGTACCCGGAGAGGTTGGCGCACCAAGCGGAAACCAGTTTCAATATTTTCAGTTTGTTCTGGGTAATGCAGTTGGTTTTATCATCATCGCCACAGTTTTGCTTCCATTGTACTACCGGATGAACCTAACATCCATTTATAGCTATATCGAAAAGAGATTAGGCCATTATAGCTACAAAACAGCAGCATCCATATTTTTATTGAGCCGCACCCTGGGATCGGCAACAAGATTATATCTCGTTGTGATTGTTTTACAGCGTTTTATATTCGATAATTATGGCGTTCCGTTTTGGTTAACCGTTTTAATTTCGCTGGCCCTGATTTGGTCGTACACCTTTAAAGGCGGATTAAAAACCATTATCATTACCGATACCCTGCAGACTTTTTTCCTGGTGCTTTCGGTTTTCCTGACCATTTATTTTATTTGCAGCAGCCTTAATTTCAATATTCAACAAGCATTCGAAACGATAAAAAGCAGCAGTTATTCGAAAATATTCTTTCTAAACGATTTCCTAACGAATAAGTTCTATTTCAGTAAACAGTTTATTGGCGGTATTTTCGTTACCATTGCCATGACAGGTTTAGATCAGGATTTGATGCAGAAAAACCTGAGCATGGGCACCATTAAAGAGGCGCAGAAAAACATGTTCACTTTTACTGGCGTATTCGTGATTTTAAATGTTTTCTTTTTAAGCGTAGGTGCCTTGTTATACATTTTCGCCGCGAAAAATGGCATCGATATCCCATTGGATCATATTAGCGGAAAACCGAGAACAGATTTATTATTCCCCGAAATTGCCTTAAATAACCTGGGCGCGGTACCCGCAATTATTTTTATGCTGGGCTTAACTGCAGCAACATTTGCCACCACCGACTCTGCCCTTACCGCTTTAACCACATCGTTCTGTGTCGACTTTTTAGGCATGGCCAAAGCAGAAAATGTAAATGCTAAAGATGCTGTAAAAAAACGCCATACCGTTCACGTGGCCTTTTCTATTTTGATGTTCCTGGTCATCATCGTGATCAATGCATTAAACAGTTCATCGGTAGTCAGCTTGATTTTTACCATCGCCTCTTACACCTACGGGCCGCTTTTAGGCCTATACAGTTTTGGATTATTTGTCAAAAAACGTGGTCTTCACGATAAATTAGTCCCAATAGTTTGCTTATTATCACCTTTTTTATGTTACTTGCTTGCCACGTACTCGACCACCTTACTTGGCGGTTACGTTTTTAGTGTTGAACTGATTTTGATTAACGGTTTAATCACATTTATAGGCTTGTTGTTCATTAGCAAAAAGACTGATGCGCAAACCAAATTTTAATATTTAGCATTACTTATATGACGAGTGAAGAAAAAATTAGAAGTGCTTTCGAAAACAAAGACTGGCAGGAAATTAAAGTAACAGACTCCTGGCAAATTTTTAAAATCATGGCCGAATTTGTAGACGGCTTTGAAAAACTGGCTAAAATTGGCCCATGTGTTACCATTTACGGTTCGGCGCGTACAGCCCAAACACACCGGTATTATCAATTAGCAGAGCAGTGCGGCAAATTATTAACCGACAGAGGTTATGGTGTAATTACTGGCGGTGGTCCGGGTATTATGGAGGCGGGTAACAAGGGTGCACATACCAATGGCGGTAAATCGGTAGGTTTAAACATTGAGTTACCATTTGAGCAGTTCCACAATAAATATATCGATCATAATAAATTACTGGAGTTTGATTATTTCTTTGTGCGCAAGGTAATGTTCATGAAATATAGTCAGGGTTTTGTGGTTTTACCAGGTGGATTTGGCACCATGGATGAGTTATTTGAAGCCTTAACCCTGATCCAGACAGGCAAAATCGCCCGTTTCCCGATTGTATTGGTTGGTATTGATTATTGGGGCGGATTAATTGACTGGATTAAAGGCACTATGCTTCAAAAAGAACATAACATCCACGAAGAAGATTTGAATCTTTTCAGATTGGTAGATACCGCTGAAGAAGCCGCAGAACATATTTTCCGTTTCTATGATAAATATGTACTTAAACCGAATTTTTAGACTGGTTCATTGGTCATTGGTTCATTAGTTCATTGGTCATTGGTTCATTAGTAGGGTTAACTGCTTAATTGTCTAAATCGGTTAACTGAAGATTGCAAATTGTAAACTGTTTAATCGGTTAACTGAAGACTGCAAATTGTAAACTGCCTAATTGGTTAACTGAAAACTGCAAATTGTAAACTGTTTAATCGGTTAACTGAATACTGCAAATTGTAAACTGCTTACTCGTTTAACTGAAAACTGCAAATTGAAAACTGCCAACTAAAAAAGTGCTTATCAACAATAAGCACTTTTTTTATTTGTAACAACTCACGAAAACTGCCATCTAAAGTAAAACGTATCTAAGATGTCGAAATTTATCAGCTGGAAAAACAATTGGCTTAGTGGAAACTTTCAACTCTTTGCAGATGGTGTACAGAAAGGCGTAATCACTTTTGCAACTTGGAAAAGCGATGCAGAAAGCATGTTCGAAGATAAAAACTACTTCTTTTCGAACGAGGGCTTTTGGCAATCGCGCACGCAGGTAATCGACAGAAAAACAAATGAAACGGTAGCCATGATTACTTACGACACCTGGAAATCAAAAGCGGTAATCAGCTTAAAGTCAGGCGAGCAGTACGAATGGAAATCGACAAATTTATGGCGTTCGAAGTGGACGGTAAGCAATTACAAAGATGAGCACATTATGTATAGCGCCAGCAGCAGCAGCGGTGCATTATCGTCTGATACCGACAATGAATTATTAATTATAGCAGGCTTATTTATTAAGCAGATTTATAACAAACAGGCAATTGTGCTTATTGCATGCTTCATGCCAATCATTACGATATCAACACTTCGTGATTAGTAACTTATTAAATCCTTTTGTGAGATGGAACAGGTATTAAATTGGAGAAAAGGTTTATTTGATAGCAATTATCAGGTATATAACAATGCACAATTAAAATTTGCGTTAAATTTTAGTTCGTGGAAAAATTCGGCAATAGCCACTACTCAAACCGGTATTTACTTATTAAAAAGTGAAGGGTTCTCTAAACCTGAAACTAAATTACTGAACAACCAGAATGAGGTTTTAGCTATAATTACCTACGATTGGCTTCGTTTTAAAGCAAAAATTTTATTTGCCTCCGGCGATACTTTTGACTGGAGCTTTCAAAACAGCTGGTTAAGTCGCTGGTCGTTAAATAACCATCAGGATAAACAGATCCTGTTTAATGCTTCAACCGGAAATGGGTTGGTACATACCAATGTAGATGATGATATGCTTATTTTATGCGGGCTTTTTATCAGGGAATATTATTCGAGGCTTCTGGTTGGTTTTATTATTTTTATGTTCATTCTGTTTAGCTTTAAGAATATTTTTTAGACTAATCTAGTCTTAGCATCTCGCTAAGACATTAGAAAACACTAAAACAACATTACAGCATTATTTTATGTTGTAGCAAGATGCAACGACTAGTGTCATTTTTCGAAGTCCATTTTCAAACGCGATCGTCATGCTGAATTTATTTCAGCATCTACCCTGCAATATAGACCCTGAAATAAATTCAGGGTGACGTACCTCGATAGCGACTTCTTAGGTTAACCCAAAATCTCTTTTATCTTTTCGGTTGGTCTGGCGATAACCGCCTGCTCTCCTGAGACAATAATTGGTCGTTCAATTAAAATCGGATGCGCGACCATAACATCAATCCATTCTTCATCGGTTAAAGTTTTTCCTTTATAATTTTCAGTAAAAACCTTTTCCCCTTTACGGATCAGTTCCAGTGGTTTTATGCCCAGTTTACGAATAATTTCTTCCAGTTCACTTTTACCGGGTGGGGTTTCCAAATAATAAATCACCTCAAAAGCCTTTCCACTGTTTTCTAATTCGGCCAAAGCACAACGGCTTTTGGTGCATCGGTTATTATGGTATATCGTGATCATTTAGAAATGTTTAAAGTCCGCTTACGCCGCCGCTTACCACCAGTTTCATGGCATCTGCTGCTGTCATTTGCAAATCAGTTACCTTATCTCTTCTTACAATGCAAAGCTGACCTGCAAAAGAATAAGAAAGTGGAAAATATACGGCAACTTCATCCGGGAGATTGAGTTTATGCAGATCGTTTTGGGTTAAAAATCCGATTTTTTTTAGGCCACCCTCCACTTCTACCAGCACCGGGTGGTTAAATTTCTTCTCATCGCCAACAAAAGCCTCTGTTAAATCTTTTATAGATGAATAGATAAAATTAAGCAAGGGTAGCCGCTGCATAATCCGCTGAAACCAATTGTACATGGGTTCGGTTACCAAATTGGTTACAAAGATACCAGCAAGTAAAATGATCGTTAAAACCGTCAATAAACCTAAACCAGGGATATTCCGGCTTTCGCCTGTATTTGGATTTACGCCTAAAATATTGTTTACATTTAACCAGCTATCAACAGTTGTAACCGCCCAAACCACAATAAAAATACTTACGGCAATGGGCACAACAATTAATAAACCTTTAATCAAATAGTTTAAAATAGCTTTCCCGACTTTATTCATGGTGCAAACTTAGGAAAAATATGGCTAAATGGTTAGGATTGTTATATTGTTTAATGGCTAGATTATTACCAATCTTTTAGCTTTGAGCCCAACAATATATCAATTAAATAATTTAGCACTTTTCTTACTCATAGAAATAAACCCTTTTAACCCTTTGCGAGATATTGGTTAAAATTTCATAGGGAATGGTGCCGATATCTTTGGCCAGCTGCATAATGGTGTGCGCTTTATTAAAAACAATAGCTTCATCACCAGGTTTAACATCAATACCTGTAATATCTAACATGGTCATGTCCATGCAGATTGAACCAATGGTGGGCACCAAGTGGCCGTTAATAAGCATTTTACCCACTCCGTTACCAAAATATCGGGTGTATCCGTCTGCATAGCCTATTTTTACCGTCGCTATTTTCCCTCCATTTGGCATTACACCCTTCCTGCTATAACCCACAGTTTCGCCTGGAGCCAGCGTCTTCACCTGGGTAACCGTTGTCTTAAGTGTCATTACGGTCTGTAAACCCCGGTTATTAGCCAATGCAGAGTCAAAACCATACAAACCTATCCCCAGGCGTACCATATCCATTTGGCCTTCGGGCCAACGCGAAATGCCCGAAGTATTGGAGATATGAAGCAGCGGTTTATAACTTAAAGCTTCAAGCAGCTGATTCGCGATGATTTTAAACCTTTCAATCTGTTGTTGTGTAAATCCATCATGTTCTGCAGCATCACTTGCCACCAGGTGAGAAAAAATACTTTGAACTTTTACCCTCGCCGAATCTTTAAGCAGATTAGACAAGGTATCAATTTCAGGCTGATCAAAGCCCAAACGATGCATTCCACTATCTATTTTAATGTGGATCGGATAATCGAAATCATAATCAGACAGTGCATTTAAAAAACTATTCAGGATTTCGATACTATAAATTTCGGGCTCGAGTTTATGTTTAATGATGGCTTCGAAAGCAGATTCCTCAGGACTCATCACCATAATGGGCAAGGTGATACCCGCTTTACGCAAGGCAATACCTTCATCGGCATAAGCTACTGCCAGATAATCTACCTTGTGAAACTGCAATAAATTGGCAATTTCGAAACTTCCGCTCCCATACGAAAAGGCCTTAACCATGGCCATCATTTTAACGCCAGGTTTGATTTTAGACCGATAAAACTGCAGATTACTCACCATGGCATTCAGATCGATTTCTAAAACCGTATCGTGTATTTTCTGGGTAAGGAGTTTACTGATCCGGCCAAACTCGAACCGCCTGGCTCCTTTTACCAATATGGTTTCGTGGTTAAACTGTAAACCAGGGAAAGCATCGATAAAAGCATTCGTATCGTCGAAAAACTGCGTCTCAAATTTAAAAAGATCAGCATACTTCGAAATATGAGTTCCAATTCCAATCAGCCGGTTTACTTTCTTCTGCAAAAGTAATTCGGCTATTTCTGTATATAAATCCAGGTCATCTCTCCCTGTTTCAAATAGTTCGGAAAGGATAACGGTTTTCTTTGCATGCTGATTCTGCTGATTTAAAAAATCGAGGGCAATGGCTAAAGAAGAAATATCGGCGCTGTAAGAATCGTCAATAATAGAACATTGATTGATACCATTTTTCAGTTCCAAACGCATGCTTACATGGCTCAGTTTTTCCAAACGTAAATCGGCTTGCTCTGGCGTATAACCCAAAGCCAGTAAGGTTGCCCAGCAGATCATTCCATTTTCTATCGAAGCTTTATCTTTAAAAGGCAAAATGCATTCGATTTCTCTGTTTTGATAAATGGCCCGTAAATAACAGTTTCCTTCAATGGGTTCAACCGCAATAATCTGAAGATCTGCCGCTTGTTTACTGCTCCAGCTGAATTGTTTTCTACCAGGAAGTTCTTTTGCACTGATTTCGCTTACATATTCCGGCGAATAAATAAACAGTTCAGATGCTGCAAAAAGTTTCAGTTTCTCGGTTAGTTTTTCCTTTTTGGAGCTGAATCCTTCGGCATGAGCTTCACCAATATTGGTTAGTATTCCGATTTCAGGGTGGATAATTTCAGCTAAACGCTGCATTTCGTTAACCGCAGAAATACCAGCTTCAAAAATGCCCAGGGTATGATCAGCCTCAATCTGCCATACTGAAAGCGGCACACCTATCTGTGAATTATAACTTTTCGGACTTTTAACGATATTAAAGTCGGTTGCCAAAAGTTGATATAACCATTCTTTAACAATCGTTTTTCCATTACTCCCCGTGATGCCAATTGTTTTTAGGTCAAATTGGTTCCGGTGTTCAATCGCAAGCTTTTGAAGCGCTGCCAAAGCATCGTCTACCAGTAAAAAATTGCAGTCGGGATATTCGTTAATGTATTTCCCTTCAGTAATGACAAAATTCCTGATTTCCTTGGTGTAGGCATCTTTAATAAATTCATGTCCGTCACGATGCGAAGAAAGGGCAAAAAACACAGAATTTTCAGGCACCAAAACCGAACGGCTATCGATCACCAGATATTGAATAATCACCTGTTCATCAACTAATTTGGTATCGGCATTTAAAATTTCGGCTATTTTGGCAATGGTGTATATTGGATTTTGCATGCTTTATATTTCAGAAAAATACGGTAATCGCTATTATTTTTACGAATTTCAGTAAATAATTATGAAAAGCGGTAAACAAGAGGCAGTATTATTAGATAAAAAACAAGCGCTGGTAAAAGCGGAGCATTTTTGTGTTTACCAGGAGCGTTCGCAAAAGGAAGTACGGTATAAACTGGTAGAATGGGGAATGCGTGGTGATGAATTGGAAGAGATTTTAAGCGAACTGATATTGAATAATTTTTTGAATGAAGAAAGGTTTGCTAAAAGTTATGCTTCGGGCAAATTTAACATCAAACATTGGGGACGTGTAAAAATTAAACAGGGTTTGAAATTAAAGGGCGTGCCCGATAAAATTTTGCAAAAGGCAATTTACAGCATCGATGATGATGATTATTTACAGACCATCGAAAAATTAGCTTCAAAAAAAGCAGCAAGTTTGAATGAAAATGATCCGTTTAAAAGAAAAAACAAGCTGATGAGCTACCTTCAGGCAAAAGGTTTTGAAACTGATTTAATTTTACTTGTACTGAAAGCCAGCAATTTAAATTAAATATTAAATTTTTAACAAGAAATCTCTTGACAGAAATATAAATCTGCCTATATTTGCATCACCAAAACGAAACAACAACATCAGTTTTGTTCATGCGAAAGTAGCTCAGTTGGTAGAGCACGACCTTGCCAAGGTCGGGGTCGCGAGTTCGAATCTCGTCTTTCGCTCCAAAATGCCTTCCTACCAGAAGGCATTTATTTTAAAGTTAACCAAGCCGATGGAGATCGGTAGCGGCTAATGCTCGGGTGGTGGAACTGGTAGACACGCAGGACTTAAAATCCTGTGCTTTCAAAGGCGTGCGGGTTCGATTCCCGCCCCGAGTACACAAAAAAATCGAACAAAAACCTTTCAGAAATGAAAGGTTTTTTTGTTTACTGAATAAGCTCAGTTATTTGAATTAATGGATTAAATAGCATTATAGAAAATAAAGGATTCCTTTCTCTTCGGATCTAATTTTATTTCATTGATTTTGAAGCACTAAGCATTTTATTCGAAAAATTTATTTTATTTTTTTGATTTGGAAAGTTTAATTTCTATATTTGCAACCCCAAAGGAATACAACAAGTATTCATTTTGCGAAAGTAGCTCAGTTGGTAGAGCACGACCTTGCCAAGGTCGGGGTCGCGAGTTCGAATCTCGTCTTTCGCTCTAAATGCCTTCCTCACAGAAGGCATTTATTTTAAAGTTAACCTACCGAAGGATTTCGGAACAGGCTAATGCTCGGGTGGTGGAACTGGTAGACACGCAGGACTTAAAATCCTGTGCTTTCAAAGGCGTGCGGGTTCGATTCCCGCCCCGAGTACACATAAAAAATCGAACAAAAAAAGCCATCAGCAATGATGGCTTTTTTTGTTTAACAACTAATTCAATTCTTATTTACCTTCCTCAAAAATGCTTATAAATCCTTGCAAAGCGGGTGTAAGTGGTAAATCTTTACGATAAACAAAAAGGGTAGTCATTAATCCAAGTTCATGCGGAAGGGCAAAAGTTTTGATATTTTTACCACTATAAAAGGTGGAGATAATTTCTTTAGGCAAAAAACTAAAGCCAATACCTGATTCAATAAAATTAACTACACCTTCTATCGAATTCATAACCGTTTTATGATATTGATCAATCCCCTTGCTCACCAGCCACGATTCGAGCCTGGCCCTGAATACACAGCCCTGATCGAACACTATCGTTTTTATCGGTTTCTTATTCAATAAATCGTCAAGGGTTTTGCAGTCGCCCGGCGCAACCACAACAATTTCTTCTTCTTTGATTTTGATCTGATGCAATTCCTGAACATCTATTGGAGCTGGCACAAATGCCGCATCGAGCCTATAATTTATTACATCATTTAAAAGGGTCGGGCGCATGGCCGATTTAAATTCTAGCTCAACAAAAGGAAATTTAGCCGCAAGTTCGTTAACCAGCTCCGGTCCCTTAATCGTCATCATCGTCTCCAAAAAGCCAATTTTGATCTGCCCTCTAACCAAATCACTTTTACCAATAGCCCTCTTTGCTTCGCTAATGATGTGGTTAAGCTGCTTGCTGTACTGCATCAATGTTTCACCTGCAGCTGTTAGCGCTACCTTTCTCGATGTTCTGGTAAACAATGGCGCGCCGAATTCTTCTTCCAGATTTTTGATACGGGCAGTAACGTTCGACTGTACTGTAAACATGGCTTCAGCAGCCCTGGTAAAACTACCATGATGGGCAACGGCTTCGAACAAATTTAAATCATTGGTATTCATAAATCACAAATTATGATAATTAATATCTTAATAAATCATTTTTAATAATCAAATATCGTTGATAGTTTTGAGGAAAAGAAACAAAAAATGAAAAAATTAATTTGGTCAGCATTAATAATGGGTGTTCTATTTGGAAAATCAAACCTCATAGCACAATCTATTTCAACAACAAGCAAGTCTGCTTCAGAAACAGCAAATGTTCATTATCGCCGCGTAAGTATAAATGGTTTGAATGTATTTTATCGGGAAGCAGGTCCGCTGGGCGCCCCAACGGTGTTATTACTTCACGGTTTCCCCAGCTCATCGCATATGTTTCGTAATCTCATCCCCATCCTGAGCAAAAAGTATCATGTTATTGCACCCGATCTGCCAGGTTTTGGTTATAGCGATCTACCTGAGCGCACTACATTTGATTACACTTTTGATAATCTGGCTAAAACCATGCAGACGTTTGTAGATGAATTAAAACTTAAACGATTCGCTATATATGTTTTTGACTATGGTGCACCGACCGGATATCGTCTCGCACGGGCAAATCCCGAAAAAATTACGGGTATTATTTCACAAAATGGCAATGCCTATGTAGAAGGGCTTAGTGAAGGCTGGAACCCGATCCAACGTTACTGGAAAAACGACACTCAAGCAAACAGAGCGGCATTAAGAGACTTTCTAACTCTTGAAGCAACTCAATCACAATATTTGACAGGGGTGGATGATCCTTCGGTTATTGCACCGGAATCTTACACATTAGATCAGTATTTTCTCGATCGCCCGGGTGTGGCCGAAATTCAGCTTGATCTTTTTAAGGATTATAAAAATAATGTGGCCTTATATCCTAAATTTCAGGAATATTTTAGAACATACAAGCCAAAAATACTAGCTGTTTGGGGCAATAAAGATCCTTTCTTTTTACCTGCTGGTGCAGAAGCCTATAAAAAAGACCAACCCGATGCAAAGGTGAAATTTTACAATACCGGCCATTTCGCTTTAGAATCGCATGTTGTTGAAATTGGAGATGAAATCCTTAAATTTCTGGCAACTTTACCTAAATAAGCAGAAAAGCAAACATAAATAAATTGGATTTAAGTGTTATCTATCAATAGATTTTAGAACAATGGAACAAAAACCACCGCTACCACCATTTACCCATGAAACTGCAGTACAGAAAGTACAAATGGCCGAAGATGCCTGGAACTCACGCGATCCCGAGCGGGTATGTATGGCCTACACCATCAATACAGAATGGCGCAACCGAAGCGAATTTATTAATGGCCGGGAAGAGGTAAAAGCCTTTTTATCGGGCAAATGGGAAAAGGAACTGGATTATAAGCTCAAAAAGAAATTATGGTCGTTCACTGAAAACCGCATAGCAGTACGATTTGAATACGAATGGCATAACGAGGCTGGCCAGTGGTACCGCAGCTATGGCAATGAGTTATGGGAGTTTGACGAAAATGGCTTAATGCAGAAACGTTATGCCAGTATAAATGATATGCAAATTGCTGAACAGGATCGACACTTGTAAAAATTGAAGTTTGAATCAACACAAAAGCCGTCAGCAATGATGGCTTTTGTGTTTTATTTAGTAACCCATTTCCTGTAATAATTGTGCACAATACCATTCCTGTCTTGGCAAATGAAATGGCCCTTTAAACAGGTTGCCTTTCGCTGTCTGCGCTACCGTACCATCGCGATGCAGGTAACCAAACCATTCTCCATGTTCCTGATCATGAAATTTATCGTAAGCGTAATCATGAACCATTTTATGCCAGCGCGCATATTTTTCATCACCGGTTAAGGTATAAGCCAATAATGTGGCAATAATCGTTTCGTTTTGTGGCCACCAGAATTTCATATCCTGCCAATACTCCTGAACAGGTTTGTTGTACACATCTTTAAAGTATAAAATCCCACCATATTCTTTGTCCCAGCCACGCGCCCACATATAATCGAGCATTTTACAGCCCAGTTTAATTAATTCGCGATCGTTATTGCGGTATTTTGCTTCGTGTAAGATAAACCAGGCGCCTTCTATGGCATGACCAGGATTTAATGTTCTTCCATCGATATGATCGATTATGGAGCCATCTGGTGCGACCTGTTCCATCACACATTGGATATCATCTTTCACAAAATCGTTTTTGATTTCTTCAATCCAGGTCGAAATCCATTCATCACAACGCGGATCGCCAATGGTTTCCCTCAACTGCTGGGCGGTATTCATCATAATCATGGGCACACCTATCCCTTTTGCCGGACGCGTTCCTGTAAATTTTGCGGGCAATAATCCTGGCGTAGTGGCGTATTCGATACATTTCCCAAACAGATATCTTGCTTTTTCAGCCGCAGCTTCATCACCGCTGGCTTTTGCATAGGCTGCATTGGCAATCACCGCGAAAGTTTCAGAGAAATAATAGCGCCTTTTGCGGATCGGCTGCCCCTCACGGGTTACATGAAAAAACATCTGTCCGTCGGTATCAAAACAATGGTTATTTAAAAAATCTATTCCAGATTTTGCGCCATCAAGCCACGCTTGTTTCGGCTCAATGGTATTACAAAGGGTAGATAACAACCATGCAGCGCGCCCTTGAATCCATACCGCTTTATCATCATCGATTAAACTTCCGTCACGATCGCACATCAACAGATAACCGCCGTGTTCCTGATCAACCGATCTTGGAAACCAAAAAGGAACGGTATTATTTAACAACTGGTTTTTATAAAATGCAGCAAGTTTTTGCAATTCTTGGGTCGTATAACTCATATGGATTTAATTGATGGAAATGGAAAATGTGGAAGCCGGCAGTTTGGCTTCGTTAATTAAATTAGCCCTGGTAAAAGCTTGCCAGGCATATAAAACCTGCTTGATTTTGAGTTGAGCAGGAACAATTAAATGCACCTGGTTATTAATGATAGTCGCTCTAACGGGAAGATGATTTCCTTTATCATCCGCTACTTCAAAACCTTTTAAAACCGGACCATTGCCCGACAGCAGCTTTTTGGCATGGCTAAAGTTGATCATGATGGTATTTCCCTTACGTAAAGCTTTCACTGCAACAGGGCCACTAGCTGAAATATTTTGATGGTAAGTATTTTTTAAGGCGAGTAAAGCCAGGCGCTCGCCGATCTCTTTTTTATGTGAAGGATGAACATTAAGCGAATCGCCCAGATCAGAGCTCACGGCCATGCCTGAATTGGGAATAACAGCCTGCAGTTTTCGTTGTGCATCCCTAAAAAAGGGCCAGGAAGGACGATCGATAGAAGACAGCTGAACACTATAAAAAGGAAAGTTATCATTCCATTTTTCACGCCAGCTTTTAACCAATAAGGGAAATTCGTGATTATAAAGCTCAACATTATGCGCATTGCTCTCCCCCTGGTACCAAATCACACCTTTTATTGGAAAGCTGATTAAATTAGAAATCCCGGCTTCATAATTATAGGCTGGTTCGTAAGGGTGCCGTTGTTTCGGGTTCAATGCATTTTTGAGGTTTACATCTGCCCTGCCCCTTACCCAATCCTGGATAAAATCCGATTTCCGCCAGTTAGCCAACAAATCAACCAGCAAATTATCATGTTCTAATGTTTTTCGATCCATCCACGATTCGAGTGTTGAACCGCCAACGGCCATTTGAATGAGCCCAATTGGGATTTGCGTATTTGAGACAACTTTTTCTCCAAAATAATAAGCAACGGCTGAAAAATTGCCGACCGTATTTTCGTCGGGCTTAGCCCAGGTTCCAGCGAAATAATTGAGTTCATTTACCTGCTTTAATATTTTTTCATCCCAGGCAACGTTATCTGTTTCGGCCAGTAGATTATACTTCAATAATCTAACCGGAAGATTTTTGTTTAGCCGGCTTAAGGTAGCCTGAGCGGTAGCTGATGATTTTAACGGAAAGGCCATATTCGATTGTCCTGA
The DNA here is from genome assembly GCF_056490665.1 of Pedobacter folensis. Classification (NCBI taxonomy): domain Bacteria; kingdom Pseudomonadati; phylum Bacteroidota; class Sphingobacteriia; order Sphingobacteriales; family Sphingobacteriaceae; genus Pedobacter; species Pedobacter folensis. The sequence goes on along the minus strand of NZ_JBWJIF010000003.1, from coordinate 1,046,667 downwards.
ACACAACCACACATCGCCAATCATCACATCATTTAACCAAACAGCATGTTGATTTGACTTAACTTTAAGCAGGTATGGCCCACCAAATTTCATCGGTTTAAAAAACACTTTCCATTGGCCATTTCGATCGGTTATTGTTCGCCGGGTAATGTGGTTAAACTGGACTTCAATCCAATCACCGGCATTGGCCGTTCCATAAATTGGGATCGGCCGATCGCGCTGCAAAACCATATGGTCAGCAAATAGTGTATTTAATTTAAAGCCTCCAAAATTTCCGGTAATATGTCCATATACCGTTTTCGCAATAATACCCGCGCCATTAACATCAGGATGGAGATTATCGGCAAAAAGCTCCGGGCGGTTATTTAAAGCATTATTGAGGTCGATCAGTTCAAATTGATTTACTTTTGCAACCTGTTCTATTTTATCCTGAGCCTGCCTATACCAAACGCGTGTTCCTGACTTAAATCTTGGATGGCCGCTAAAAATCGGACTTAGTTTGCAGCAATAAATTTTAAGCTTTGGGTTTCCTTTTTTCAGGCTATCGATCAGCCATTGGTAATCAGCCTGAAAATCGCCTTTATAATTTGGCCAGTTACGGGGATCGGTATCATTTAAACCGAGATGAATAATGGCAATATCCGCCCGAAAGTTTAATGCATCGTTAAATTCTTTGGTCTTAAAGTAAGGATTATGGCCTTTTTTTAACAAGGTAGCTCCGCTATGGCCGAAATTACCGACCAGATATTGATCGCCCAAAAGCTGTTGCAATTGCGCCGGATAAGATTCTTGTTTTGGATTAGGCAATAAATAACCCGCCGTTAGGGAATTCCCGATACAGGCAATTTTTATTTTTTGCGCATAAGTATTGCTGCTGATCAAAAAGATCAGTCCTGTTATTAACCCGAAAAAAGCTTTCATAAGGTCTATTTTACGATTTCACTCACCGGAATACGCACAAAATATAAATCTTTCAAGCCTTCGTAGAAAAAGCCAATGGTCTGGTCATCAATCTTCGTTAATGAGGAATAACCATAAAACTTTCGATCATCTACCAAGAGTTCATTTTTCTTATTCCAGCTTTCCCCTAAATCTAAACTTGCCTTTATGGTTAAATTGTACCGGTTGGCTTGCGTATTATCGTTCCCAAAAAACACCACTTCTTTTTCCTTGCCTTTTACCATCACCCTGGCTTTAATGAAACTGGCCATGCAAACCGGATCAGGCAGCGCATTGTACGAAGTATGGTGTTCTACCCAGGTTTTACCCATATCAGCCGTTGTGGCTACACTTCTAAAGCTGCCGCGGTTATCGCGCATATTCAGCATTAAAATACCTGGTGTGGTTTCTATAATCTGGCTTTCGGTTGTGTTAGGCTTAGGGCCGTCTTCTGTTTTCCAGCTTAGGCCATGATCAGCACTATATACCAGTGTAGAATGTGGCATGGCATTTTCATCCCAATACTGCGCGGCAAAAACCAGTTTACCATCGGCCATGGCCATACCACTACCCGGACCATTAAAAAACAGATTCCAGGCCGGATCTTTAACATTTTTGGTAATGCTTTTCGGTGCCGACCAGGTTAATCCATCATCATCGCTACTCACCAGCACCAACTGTCCGGTGACATCTTCTGACAAACCCGGCTTTGATCCGGCTATTGATCTGTTTCCTTTACTCCACAATGCGGCTACCCATATTTTTTTGGTAACAGGATCAAAAAGAACCGCCGGATCACCTACCCCATTATTTTCGTTCGGTTCGCCCATATCCATAATTACTTTCATGGGTTCCCAGCTTTTACCGCCATCGGTACTTCTACTCATGCCCACGTCGATATTTCCGGGTAAATCCCCTGAGTTTTTATAACGGATATCGTAAACGGTAATCAACGAACCTTTGTCTGTTGTAGCAATTCCCGGAATCCGAAAGGTATTAATGCCATTTTCGCCAGCCTTTTTTACTGCTATCCCCAATCTTTTAACAAAACCTTGCCCCTCTTCCTTAACGGTATATTTTTTAGCATTGGTGTCTTCCATCTGATTCACATGAAATTCAATTTTCGAATCGATATCGCCCAAATCTTTCAGTTTAGCACTAAACCAAATGTAATGCATACCCGGTTTGAGCTTAATGTTCACCTCAAAACCCATATTTACACCTATTGGATTAACGGTAGTTAGTTTATTTTTTGCTGAAAAAAGCGGTTCCTGATCGGTAAAATAAACATCAATCTTTTCAACGGACTGCAGTCCAGCGGGATTGAGCTTGGCCGCTATTTTTTTAAACGTAATTTCTTTTTCACCAGCCGGGATATAAATCAATACCCGCAAAATTGGATTTGAATCCATCCCTTTTAAAACAGGAACTACCGGTGAAGAGGCGGTAATGCTTAACCCTTTCAATGGGAAAGCCTGTAAGGTAAATGTGGTAAGCATGAGCAGCAAATTCAAAACTGCCCCTATTTTAATAAGTTTCATATTTTTTTCTGTTGATTTAAGCATCTTCAAAGTCGTTAAATTTTGGACGCAGGAAATAAAGTTGAATCATTAAGGCAATAAAAACAATGATAGAAAGCATGGCAAAATCTTTACCCAGACTACCTGAATCGGTCGATTTGCCCAATAAATCGGTAATGAAAGCCCCGGCAAAAACACCGGTCATATTCATCACCCCGTATGCTGTGGCCCTATATTTTGAGGAAACAAACTGACAAAGGATCGGCATATTGTTGGCATCGAACATGCCATAACCGAAACCAAAGCAAAAAGCGGCTCCAATGATATTGAACAAAGAGTGGCCAAAACCAATAAGCAATAGTGAAGGAATGGTTAAACCCAGACCAATGGCACTGGTGTAAATACGCCCTTTGATATTTTTCTGCACCCACCTATCGGATAAAATACCTCCGAAAATCACCCCTAAAAATGAGGATGCCGCAATCGTAATGGTCGATATGGGTCCGGCTTGTGCCATATCGATACCTAAATTATTAGCAAATAAAGTAGGAAGCCAGTTTTTGGTGGCCCACCCAGGCAAACTGGGAATGGCAAAATAGATGAGAATTACCCAAAAAGAAATATTGCTGAATAAAAGCGCCAGTCCTTTAAAAAGCGGCTGTTTAATCCGGATCGTTTCGGTACCCCGTATTTCAGTATGTTTTTTCTCTCTTAAAAAGAACATCAGGATCAATGCATATACAATACCCACAAAACCGAAAGAATGAAAGGTAGCTTGCCATGAGAATTTTGAAGCTATAGTTGCACCAAAACCACCTAAAGCCTGCCCCATGTAAAGCCCGGTCATGTGTATACCAATGGCGACAGATCGTGTTTTAGAACTGTGATAATCGGCAATGAGCGATAATCCCGCAGGAATATAAAGTGCTTCACTAACGCCCATTAATGCCCTTAACCAATAAATCTGATTAAACGTAGTGGCGTAACCCATTAAAAAGGTAACCAACGACCAAACCATTAAACTACCAACAATTAACCACTTACGATTCAATTTATCGGCAATAATTCCTGAAACAGGACTCATTAAACCATATATCCACAAAAAAATAGCCATCAGATAGCCGAAATTTGTAGCCGATTTTAGCTCAGCAATATCCATCTGCATGGCAGGTTTCATGGTCGAAAGCATTTGACGGTCCATGTAATTCAACAAGGCTACAAACCAAAGCAGTCCCACTACTACCCATGCGTATCTTTTCTCTCTCATTTGTTTGGTTTTAATTTCCCCATTAAAATATTGGGCGTTCTTACCCCCGCTTTAATTTCACCACCTGGGATAATCGCCTCCTGACCTAAAAGCACGGCATTAGTGGTCACTGTACCATAAGGCAATAAACCTTTTAGGCTGAGCCAGGTATTCTGTTTTAGATCATATTTCAGCACCGACTTACTAAAACCCGGGTGATTAGACTGAAGTTTAATTTTCTGTTGATTCAATCTTTCTTTTTTTACAGGATCTTTCTCCCGATCTATCCCGGCAATTAGTTTTTCCGCCTGATGAAAGGTTTCGCCCTGATCTCCGCTAAAAATGAAAAGATCTTGCGCGTTTGCAACACCCGAGGCGGCAGATAAAGCATAAGGTAATGATGCTTTTATGGCCCAGGTCTGCTTGTCGACATGATAGGAAAATACATTTTTATAGAGCGTGCTGGTATCGCCCTGGTTTCTTTTTCTACCCCCGATGAGGAAAATCTCCCGGCTATTTTCAGGATGCAGCAATACCGTATGTGAAACGGGATGAGGAAGATTGATCATTTTTTTCCATCCATCTTGTGGTTTTGTTAAATTCAAGGATAAAAATTGATCTGTTGCTCCATTTTCTACTTCACCTCCAGTGAGGTAAACAACATCTCCTACTGCGGTTAGCGCGCCATTGCTTAGTCCATTTGGTAAATCGGGAAGAAAGCTGATCTGCAATTCATTTGCTTTCCAATTCAGGATCAATACTTTTTTGCTCAGTCCGTTTTCATTTTCACCGCCAGCAACAACAATACCATGTGGAGTACTACAAACTGCACTGTATGCCAGGTTAAAAGGTAATTTTAAGTCTTTCTTAGCGGGCATTAAACGCAGGTTATCGTTGGTTTTTCGATACAGAAAAACATCATCGTAGTATTTCTTTTTGCCACCGTTCCAGGGCATTTCATTAGGAAAATTTGTTCCTCCTGCAATAAGCAACATGTTTTGACTGTTACCTGAAATCGCACCAGCTAAACCCATAGCGGTTGTTTGTTCAGGAGCAGGTGGTATTTTGGCGGCTATATTCCAGCCTATATTTTTAACATAGTGGTGCTGAGCCGATAATTCTGGTGATATGATAGATGTAAGCAAGAAAGTAAGGTATAAGATGATCTTTTTCATGAATACTAAATAGGGATTAAATAAAGATAACCATTGCTTAATGATAATTGAATGCAATGCAGTTAAGCTTTAAACCTTTTCAGTTTTATTTAGCCCGGCTGTTGATTTAAAACCTTCAAAGTCTAAACTTTCAACATCCTTTTTGAAGCGTTCGAATGCGGCTGCATCCATATTTTTAACGGGTAACCTGAATTCGCCACAGTCTAAACCGATCATTTTCATATAAGCTTTACCTGTTGCAATTCCACCATATTTACCCAATAAGCGAATAAAATCAATTGATTTCTGCTGCAAGGCCACGGCGGTTTTCAGGTCGTTTTGCTCAAAAGCTTCAATTAACCGGTTGTATAAAGGCGTCAAATAGTTAAATGTACTGCCAACGGCGCCTTTTGAACCTAAAACCAATGCAGAAAGCATATTTTCATCACGTCCCCAAAGCATATCGTATTTATTACTTTTGAAACTCATGCAGGAAAGAAAGTCCATAAAATCCTCATGAGTATATTTTACGCCTGCGAAATTTTCAATTTTACCGTCAACCGCTTCCAATAAATCGATCATATTGAGGTTTGCTCCGGTTAATACCGGAATGTGGTAATAATAAAAAGGCATTTCGGGCACTTCTGCAGCAATTTCGGCACACATTTCGGCTAAAACCCCAACATTTGAAGGCTTGAAATAAGAAGGTGCGGTAAAGGAAACACCATATAAACCGATTTCGGCTGCATGTTTTGCCAATACTTTACAATCGGCCAGACAGGTACCACCCAGCAAAGTCATTACCTTAAAATCCTGATCATTTTTGGTGGCTGTTGCCCAGGCCTCGGCAACTTCCATTTTTTCTTCACGGCTAAGTGAAACCCCTTCTCCTGTTGAACCACAGATAAAGGCTCCTGTAACACCGTTTGACTTAAGAAACTGGTAATATGCTGGTATGATTGATAAATTTAATTTTCCCGATGGATCAAACGGCGTGAATGGCGCAGCGATTAATCCTTGTAAATGTTCGTGTTTCATTTGTATTGTTGATAATGGCTTTGATGTAATTTGATAGCAGATAACTATCGGAAGGCATTTATCCCGATAGTTATCTGGTGTTATTATGTCCCTTTATATCCAGGGTTTTGATCGCCTTTTAAAGTTTCATCCTGGTTCAGGGTCGATAAATCAATCGGCCACAAAATTTTGTGGTTTTGTCCGGCAACGTTATCTAAAACTCCAACCAGTGGCAAATCTTTACGAAAAACCAGTGGATTACCTGAAGCATCCTGCATTCTGCGTAAATCGTACCAACGTTTACCTTCAGCCACAAATTCTTTGGTTCGTTCCATAAATATGGCCAATTCATTTTGCTCAAAGCTACCGTTAACAAATACTGGCGCAACGCCTGGTGCGTATGCGCGGTTGCGGACGATCATTATTTCTGCCGCAGGGCTTTGGCCTTGTTTGTTTTTCACTTCAGCCAGCATTAAATAGGCTTCTGCCAGGCGATATACCGGAAAATCATCAGAGTAGTTACGCGCGCCCTCTACTACCACACCAGGGAATTTACGCAAATTAGTGGCATGAATGGTTCCTTTATTGAAATTCAAAAATGTAGCATTTGCACGTTTATCGTCAACATCAAATAAATTGTACAATTCTATTTTGTATTCGTATCGAATGATTGTTCCACCGCCATTTACCTGTAACGGGTCGGCAGGAATAGCCACACCTTTATCATCTACATAACCGCTTAAAGGATCGGTGATGGCGTAAATGAACTGGGAATAACTATTAGTTGCTTCACCAAATTGATTTCTCATGGCAAATATCATTTCGTTATTACCTTTACTCGCAGCAATACTTGCCGATTTAAAAACGTTACCAAAATCGGGCAATAAACTATATTTCGAAATTACATCTTCCAAAGCTGTTCTGGCCGTAGCTAAATCTGCTACAGTTGTTGCAGGCACCGCATTATCAATTTTAACCTTGGCCGACCATAGGTACACCTCGGCTTTCAACATCTGTGTGGCGCCAAGCGACCATTGTGCTTTTTGAAATTTTGTAGTGTAATTGGTTCCAAAGCTCGATGCCGATTTATCGATATCAGCTTTAATGAAATCAAGCGTTTCTTTTTCCGTTTTTGCCCTCGGAAGGTACATTTCCTGAGCCGATTTTGGATTTTTGATCAATAAGGTTGGCTCCATGGCTAAGGGTATCCGGCCAAAAGTGCGAAACAAATGAAAGTAATAAAATGCCCTTATTCCGTAAGCCTGACCTAAATAATAAGCCTTATCAGTAGAGGAAAGGTAATTCGCCTGTTCTACCTGATAAATGAAATTATTCACATCAAAAATTGGACGATAAAAGCCCGACCAGCCGGTTATGCCAGTGCTCGATTCGCGGATATCCTGATTGATTACATTTGCAGAATTCAGCGATGCTGTACCTGTAAAGCTGGTTCCGGTTCTTAAAGTCCCGCCACGCATTTCGCCCAGTGTGAATATAGTAAATTGGAAACCTCTCAATTGACTATGAAGACCAACCATCCCCCCCTCTACCTGGGCCGGACTTTTCCAGAAACTTTCGCTTGCAAAATAATCCTCAGGGGTGAGTTGTAATTTTTTACACGCACTGAAAGCGGTGCTTAATATGATTAAGGCAAAGCCTATTAGTATCTTTTTCATTGCAGTTTAATTAGAAAGTAAATTGAAGACCAAAAATTATCGTTCTAGGTAAAGGGTAACCACCACTTCCGGCACCACCAATTCCTATGCTGCTGCTCTCCGGCGAATAGAGGGTCGACTCGCTAAAATAAGCCAGGTTCTGTCCACTTACCGACAGGTTAATTCCTTCACTTTTTAACTTACTGGCCAATTTAGCTGGTAACTTATAGGTTAAGTTAACTTCTCTCAGTGCCAGATAATCTCCTTTATGATAATACATGCTTGATTCGCGGAAAGTATTGTTTTTATAAAGTTGATCTGCCCAGTAATAAGTTGGGAATTTTGCATCCGGATTACTTGGCGACCAGGTGTCCAAAACATCCGTAATGGTGTTAAATGTGCCCTGCGCATTACTGGCAAACCAAGATCGTGGTCCATCATAAGCCATAAAACCTAAAGCATAATCAAAACGGGTACTTAGGGTGAAACCTTTCCAGCTTGCGTTTGCACCAAAACCTCCGGTAAAACGCGGAACGGTACGTCCCATGTAAACACGATCGAAGCTATTAATCACATTATCTCCGTTTACATCCGTCCACATTACATCTCCCAAAGCAATCGGAAAGTGCAGGTTTTTATCAGCAGCGCTCATTGCATTATACACATTAGGGTGCACAAGTCTTCTCGCTCCAATTAAATCAACAAAAGATGATGAAGCATAAGCATCCAAATCGGCCTGGGTCCTGATGATGCCTTTAGCCTGATAAGCATAAGCTACGTTTGGATCCTGACCTTCCTGCAAACCTCCAACCCAGATCAACTCTTTGGTATTGGGATCGTAAACCTGCGTACCTCCCTGCCTGTTGTTTTCTAATCCATTGGCAGGAAGTTTTAAAATTTTATTGGCATTATAAGCCATATTGAAATTAAAGTTTACCGTCCAGTCTTTGCTTCTCCATACACTGTAATTCAAATCAACCTCTACCCCCTGGTTTTGCATATCGCCGTTATTGGTCGTAATGGAGGTTATCCCTGCACTGAGCGGAAATGTTAAGGATGCAATTTTATCACTGGTGGTTCGGTGATAGTAAGCCACAGAAAGATCAATCTTGTTTAACAAACGGGTTTCTAAACCAACTTCTTTTGTAATTAAACTTTCCCAGCGCAAATTGGGATTTGGAATATTGCCCAGCAAATAACCAATGCTGCTGTTGTATTTATTAGAACCATATGATCCCTGCAAAGTATAAGCGCCAATAAAATCGTCGCTCACATTACCGTTTGCACCATAACTGGCCCTTAATTTTAAAGTATTCACCACGCCGGTAAGTGATTTAAAGAAATCTTCTTTATGTAAGTTCCAACCTACCGAAACACCTGGGAAATTACCCCAGCGATTGTTTAATAACCTGGAATATCCATCGCGACGTAAGGTTGCGGTTAACAGGTATTTTCCATCATAATCGTAATTCATACGACCAAAGAATGATAAAATGCGCTGGCGGGTATGATAGGTATCTGTAGCACGTCTATCTTTTTCTGAATTGGTAAGTGCCAGATCAGAAAAGTCGTCAGTAGGTGCGCCGCTTCCGGAAGCAGATAGACCCTGGGCATACGTATCATAATATTCTGTACCCACCATGGCATCGATATGATGTTTGGTTGCTATCGTGGTGTTATAATTGATTACGCCATTATAGGTTTGGCTTAGCGCTCTATCAAAAGACGCCGATGAAGTTCGGGTTCTGTTATAATTTCCGGGGCTAGATAAAAAATCCCTGTTAAAAGATTCATAATTCCCATTGTTAAAGAAGTAGTTTCCACTCACCCTTAATGACAGGTTCTTCAAGAAATCTACTTTTAAAGCCTGGCTTAATGTAAATTTATCGGTATTGTTATTCCGGATAAACTTATCGTCGTTTACCGCCGGGTTGCCATCAAGATAATCTCTGCCGACCAATAAATCACCATTCTCATTCATTCCTCTCATGGTTGGTGGCGCACCTAAAGCACGGGTGAGATAATTTCCTTCCGAATTAATGGCATCGCGCCATTTGGCATTGGCAAAATTTAAACTTGAAATAGAAGTTAACCAGGGTTTTATCTTATAATCGCCATTTAATACGAAGGTTAATCGTTTATAAAAGGTATTAATGGGCATGCCTTTTTCATCATAACTGCCCAAGCCTGCATAATATTTGCCTTTCTCATTTCCACCTGTCATCGATACATTATAATCCTGTGTCAAACTATAATCTCTAAGTGCATAGTCTGAGTAGTTAAAATCCTTATAGATGATCTCTTTGTTTATCCCATTCGGATCATAGGCTCCCGCAGCATTGGTTTTTAAAGGATCAGTCATCACTTGCCATCCTTTTGCCAGTAATTCTTCATTGGCAGCACTTCTAAACATTGGACTCCACACTGCCGAAGCATTCAGATTTCCATCCAGAATATTCCCCGCAGCATCTTTGTATAAGTTACCTGTACCAAAGGGGCCTGTTGTATTTAATTGTGTTAAACGGCTAGGTTCGTACATTCCTGAAGTTTCAATTGCTTTTCTCGACCAATAAATGTATTGCTCTGCATTTAAAAATTCGAACGGGATGTTTAACTTATTAATACCTACTTTAGATTTGATAGAGATATTGGAAGCGCCCTCTTTACCTTTTTTAGTGGTGATCAATACCACACCATTACTGGCCCTGGCGCCATAAATGGCCGTAGCAGAAGCATCTTTTAACACCTCGATCGATTCAATATCATCCTGGTTAATGTCGCTAAATCCCGATCTCAGCAAACCATCCACCATTACCAATGGTGAACCACCCCCTGTGTAACTGGTACCACCACGTAAAACAATATTAGGTACCGAACCCGGACGGCCAGAAGTTTGCTGAACCCTTAAACCAGGGATTGTACCAGCCAGAGCAGATGCCGGGTTAGAACGTATACCCGTTTCCAAAACTTTAGCATCAAGTTTTGATACCGAACCTGTAAGTTTCGATTTTTGGATAGTACCATAACCCAAAACAACTACTTCATCTAAATTCTTGTTATCCTCTGCCAGTGCGACATTGATATTGGTGTTATTACCCACTGTAATTTCTTTGGCGGTGTAGCCTGTAAAGGAAAATACCAGAATATCGCCCTGTTTAGCGGCAATGCGGTAACGCCCGTCATTATCGGAGGCTGTGCCTGTTTTCGTGCCTTTAACAAGAACGGTTGCACTTGGAATCCCCATTCCAGATACGTCAGTAATTCTACCCGATACCGTACCGGTTTGTGCCATGGCTGTTAGCGCAGTTAAGCAAACAGCCAAACTAAGCAGAAACTGCCTAGCAAATGTTTGGTAAATTTCTTTCATAATTTGGTTATCTTATTTTGTATTATGTTATACATAATAATACTAAGTACCGACTTATTTTAGATATTTGCAAATAGTTTCGATAAATTTTGAGCGAATATTTAGTTGCTTAACTTTATATTTGCCCAGAAAGCTATTTAAAGACCGATTTTTAAAGAAAATAAATTATACATAATAATGGAGAGCATCAGTAATTTTAAACAAGTGGATACCAGTTCGTTGGTAGATCGTGTAGAAGATAAGCTTGTTCAACTTTTGCAGGAACGCAAACTTAAAGTTGGAGATAGCATCCCTACGGAGCTCGAACTTTGTGCCGCGCTGGGCGTAAGCAGAACAGTAGTTCGCGAGGCCATGTTGAGATTACGAATGATGGGATTAATTGAATCGAAAAAGAAAAAAGGCGCGGTGATCACCAGTCCGGATTTATTTGGCATCCTTTCCAAAAGTATGAATCCACATATTTTAGATCAGGGAACGCTAAAAGAAATATTCGAAATCAGGCTGGTGCTCGAAATTGGAATGGCTGATTTTCTTTTTCAGCGCATTACTGCCGAAGACCTGAAAGAACTGAGAACCATTGTGGATAATGAACCCGAGGCTTCGCAAGATCATTTATTTAATATCGAGCACGAGATTGCTTTCCACGGAAAGCTTTATGATATCACCGGAAACGAAACCCTGAGAAAATTTCAGAGCATGTTATTGCCGATATTCGATTTTGTACACAATAGCGGCTTACTAAAAAAGCAAGGACAACTGCACAAGTTTGTATCACACAAGGGTTTAGTCGACATTTTAGAAAACGGATCGCCTGAACTTTTTCGCAACGCGATGAGAAATCACCTCGAAAATCATTTTAACCGTTTATTTGCTGAAGAGTAGTTCATTGGTAATTAGTTCATTGGTTCACTGGTCATTAGTTCATTAGTTCACTAGTCATTAGTTCATTCGTTCAATGGTCATTAGCTAATTAGTATGGATAATTGGTTAATTGATTCATTCGTTCAATGGTAGTTAGTTCATTATGATGGTAATTCTTTAACTAACGATCGAATCTAAGCTCCATCCTCATCTTGAGCCGATTTTCACCGGTAATCCTATCTACAGCTTAATCCCTTAATGATCTTAACTTCTCAATGGTAATTCTTTAACTGACGATCGAATCTAAGCTCCATCCTCATCTTGAGCCGATTTTCACCAATAATCCTATCTACAGCTTACCCCTTTAATGATCTTAAATTCTTAACGTTTTAAGATTTGTTAACATCATTCCCTCAACGACGGCCAGATTTTATACACACAACCTGGATGATTAAAATAATCCTAAAACAAAAAAGGCTTTCTTTACCATAAAGAAAGCCTTTGCCTGCAGATCATCCGTTTAACTTAGGATAATCTGGTAATTTACATTTACTCTTTTCGGATAATTGCTTTCCTCATTATTTAAGGAAACAAATGCAGCATTATCGTGAACTTCATTTTTCAATGCATGTTCATAATGCGATTGGATAGTTTCTTGATAATCGTGCTGAAGGTTTTTAGTTGTTTCGGCTAAAAGATTTCTGTCATTCAGGTTTTCTGGCAATAAGGTAATATCGCAGTTTCCTTCACTGATTTCTTTGACTAAGTATTTCATTTTTGGTTTTAAATCTTCGTTTCCTGTTTTATAAATAAGATTTCGAGAACGGTCAAAAATATGGTAAGTCTTTATTTTGTATGTAATCTAAAAGTTAATTTTTTACTTAAAATGATGTATTAACTTTTATGCAGCATGCATTACAATAGCTACATAAAACCATTGGAGTTTAACTAAGGTTCTCCTATTCAAAACCAACCGTTGTGCTTTCCATAAAAACAGATTGAAACCTTTTAGCCTGGCCATTGTTAAGCAAACACAAGTAATTTATTTACAATAGGTTAATCAGTCACAATAACCTGATGGAGAACGAGAAAAATGAAAAGAATATTAGTGGTTGACGATAATCAGGAAATACTGGAGCTTATAGAATTAATTTTAAATCTGGAAGGTTATCAGGTAAGTGGATTAATGGATGCAAGTCATTTTAACCAGCGCATTACCGATTTTAAGCCTGATTTAATTTTGCTGGATGTGATGTTAGGTGCCCTGGATGGTCGTGATCTTTGTAATCTGCTCAAAGCAGACCGGTTAACCTTACATATTCCGGTGATTATGATTTCCGCCAGTCATAACTTAAGCGATATGAAAGGCAGCATTTGTCACCCTAACGATTTCATTGCCAAACCATTCGACATCAGCAACCTGATTAATAAAGTAAGCGCACAGCTAGCAGCCTAAAAGATATTTATGGTTTTGCGTTAAAATAATTACTCATAAAAACGCTCTGAAACTTAATGGCATTGGCCCAATAGTCCCAGTTGTGTACACCAGGTCGGGTGGTAAAATCGTGCGGAATATTGTTATACAAAAGCTCGTCATGCAAACGTACATTCATTTTATAGAAAAAATCTTCGGTACCACAATCGATGGCAATGGCAAGTGCCCCGGGTTTGATGCGATAAATCATATCAATCACACTGTTCTGTTTCCACCGTTCCGGAAATTCATCTTGCGTACCTAACCTTTTCGAAATATTCCACCCATTTGGAAAAGGTTTAATGTCTACGCCCCCACTCATGCTGCCCACCGCACCATAAACATCCTGATGTTTAATCGCCAGGTATAATGCACCATGCCCACCCATACTCAAGCCAGTAATGGCCCTGCCCTTTTTTTCGGCAATGGTTTTATAATGTTCATCGATATAGCTTACCAACTCTTTAGCCACGTAGGTCTCATATTTCCATTCAGCATCTACCGGACTATCGAAATACCAGCTGGTTACATTACCATCAGGGCAAACAATAATAAACTGATATTGATCGGCCAGGTTTTTAATGCCCGGTACTTTTCTGGCCCATTCGGCATAGCTGCCACCAGCGCCGTGGAGCAGGTAAACCACCGGGAAAGTTTTTCCGGTTTTATAACTATCGGGCTTAATGACCACCGCTTTAATATTTTTTTTCATTGATTGGCTATAGGTCAAAGCAGTGTCTACTTCTGCAGCATTTAAGATATGGCTAAACAAAAACAAACAGATGGCTATTAAAAAGCTATTTCTCATGGGTAATTTTAACTATTAATACGATACGGTGCTAAATTTATAAAATAACCAGTTATTGTTTGCCTTTTCTACTCATGGAAATCAAAAAATAATTGGGTTTGGGGCGTCTATTCCTTAAACAGCTAAAAAACTTTAAAACAATTTTGTTACCTTATGGTTGTTGAACGGTGAACCCATCTAAAAATGCTTAAAACCTACCCATTTTACATCAAAGCTCCTGTAATTCTTTTAGGAATCGTAATTACAGTGTTTATGATGAGTGTGCTGAGAGATATTCTTGTGCCACTTGCTTTCGCAGCTTTAATTGCGATATTACTTAATCCGCTTACCAATCGTTTCGAAAGGAAAATGCCCAAAATAGTAAGCATTATGCTCGCTATGATTATCGGTATTGTAGTGGTCGTTGCCGTCCTTTATTTTCTATCCTCGCAGGTCGCTCACTTTTTTGATGACCTGGACAGCATTAAACACAAGTTAACACAATTGTTAGAAGAAATCAGAGCCTGGCTACAAACTACCTTTGGCATTTCTTCGCAAAAACAAATGCAAATGGTTAACGATGCCGCAAACGGCAGTAAAGCATTAATCGGCCAGACCTTAAGTGGCTTAATGGGTGTATTAAGTGTTGTTTTTCTAATACCTGTATATACTTTTTTAATCCTGTTATACAAAACACTGATCTTAAACTTTATTTACGAGGTTTTTTCAGAAGAAAACAAACAAAAAGTTGCCGAGATTTTAGGCGAAACGAAAGCGGCGATTCAAAGTTATATTATCGGCTTACTCATCGAGACTTCAATTGTTGCCGTCATGAACTCGGCCGCCCTGCTTATTCTCGGTGTACAAAATGCCATTCTGATCGGCGTTATCGGGGCAATATTAAACCTGCTACCCTACATCGGAGGGATTATTGCCATTGCCTTACCTGTATTAATGGCTACCTTAACCATGGATGGTTTTACCACTCAACTTTTAATTATAGGTGCTTATGCGCTGATCCAGTTTATCGATAACAATATATTAGTACCACGCATTGTTTCGAGTAAGGTGCAAATTAATGCGCTGATTTCTATCGTAATTGTATTGATGGGCGCTGCGCTTTGGGGCATACCCGGTATGTTCCTTTCCATTCCTTTTATTGCGGTGCTGAAAATCATCTTTGACCGGATTGATGGCCTAAAACCCTGGGGGAAATTGCTGGGTGATAACATCCCGACTGAACACATGGGGCAGGTGAAAAGATTCAGAAGGAAGAAAACCGCAGTTACTGGTAAATAATATTGCTTTTATTTATTTGAAAACAGGCATTCAGTAATTCTTCGCGAACAGCAGCCCCGTTATCCGCTAATTCCGATAAAATCGGAACCGCTGCTACCGGGTTTATAAACAAGGGCTGGTGCAGGTAAGCGCCTAATCAAAAATAGCACCACCTAATAGGCCAACTAGCCCCGATTGGAGTGGGCATCCCCATCCTTCATCGGGATAAAACGGAAAGCAGGAACAAACCTTAATACTTGCACCAAATTGCGCTCCTCATTTTCAACTTGGTCATGTTCAGCATAAAAGGGCGCATATCATCTCCCGCAAATTTCGCAGAAAGCGCTGATTTATAATTTTATCTGCGTTAGTCCGTGTGATCAGCGGGAAATTAATAGCGACTAAACAATTAACTTATCAATAGCTAATCTCATTAAAATGCCCTTCGACTCCGATCTGGTGACAGCCGAATGGATAAATTGCCAGACATTGATATTTTAATCGCACCAAACTGTAATCCCAATATTTAATTTTGTCATGTTCAGCATGAAAGGGCACATATCATTTGCCGCAAATTTCGCAGAAAGCGCTGATTTATAATTTTAATCTGCGTTAATCCGTGTGATCAGCGAGAAATATCTTTCAATTCCGCTCAGGACGATAACCGAATGTATAAACTGCCAGGCATTGATATTTTAATCGCACCAAACTGTACCCCCAATATTTAATTTTGTCATGTTCAGCATGAAAGGGCGCATATCATCTCCCGCAAATTTCGCAGAAAGTGCTGATTTATAATTTTATCTGCGTTCATCCGTGTGATCAGCGGGAAATATCTTTCAACTCCACTTAGGGCGACAACCGAATGGATAAACTGTCAGGCATTGATATTTTAATCGCACCAAACTGTACCCCCAATATTTAATTTTGTCATGTTCAGCATGAAAGGGCGCATATCATCTCCCGCAAATTTCGCAGAAAGTGCTGATTTATAATTTTATCTGCGTTCATCCGTGTGATCAGCGGGAAATATCTTTCAACTCCGCTTAGGGCGACAACCGAATGGATAAACTGTCAGGCATTGATATTTTAATCGCACCAAACTGTACCCCCAATATTTAAGTTTGTCATGTTCACCATGAAAGGGCGCATATCATCTCCCGCAAATTTCGCAGAAAGCGCTGATTTATAATTTTATCTGCGTTAATCCGTGTGATCAGCGGGAAATATCTTTCGACTCCGCTTAGGGGGGCAATTGAATGGATAAACTTCCAGGCATTGATATTTTTATCGCACCAGACTGTACCCCCAATATTTAATTTTGTCATGTTCACCATGAAAGGGCGCATATCATCTCCCGCAAATTTCGCAGAAAGCGCTGATTTATAATTTTATCTGCGTTAATCCGTGTGATCAGCGGGAAATATCTTTCAACTCCACTTAGGGTGACAATCGAATGGATAAATTGCCACGCATTAATATTTTAATCGCACCAAACTGTGCCCCAATATTTAATTTTGTCATGTTCAACATGAAAGGGCGCATATCATTTGCCGCAAATTTTGCAGAAAGCGCTGATTTATAATTTTATCTGCGTTAATCCCTGTGATCAGCGGGAAATATCTTTCGTCTCCGCTTAGGGAGACAATCGAATGGAAATCACATATGATCTTCCGATCAATTGTAAATTTTACTACTTTTGGTTTATTCTAATCAACATGAAACCAACCGCTTTTCTTTATTTAACGCTACTGCTAACGGCATTAATTTCTAAAACTTTTGCCCAAAACAAGTTACAATCTTCATCTTTCATCACTTTTAATGGCTATAGCCATACCATCGCTGAAAAAATCAATAAAAGCGAACCTGTAACCGTTGCCTTTTTAGGCGGATCGATTACCAATATGGAAGGCTGGCGTGGATTGGTATGTAACTATTTAGCCAAAACGTATCCGCAAACAAAATTTAGGTTCATTAACGCCGGTATTCCATCATTGGGCAGTTTACCGCACGCCTTCCGCCTTCAGCGCGATGTACTTGATAGTGGAAAAATAGACCTGTTATTTATAGAGTCTGCGGTTAATGACCATGTCAACAAAACAGCAGAACAAACGCAGCGAAGGGCTTTAGAGGGCATTATCAGACATACTTTAAGTAAAAATCCGAAAACGGATATCGTCATGATGGCTTTTGCCGATGAAGATAAAAATGATGATTTTAATAAAGGTAAAATCCCAACTGAAGTAAAGGTGCACAGCGATTTAGCCGAATATTACCATTTGCCATTTATTAACCTCGCTTTAGAAATTGAGAAGCGCATTGCCAATGGCGAATTTACCTGGAAAGGTGATTTTAAAGACCTGCACCCTGCACCTTTCGGACAGCAACTTTATTTTAATACGATCAAAACTTATCTGGAAGAAAATCAGAAAAATGCCACCAAGAAAGCTTCTGCGAGTCTTCCTAAAATCATTGATAAATTTGCTTATACCAAAGGACAGTACATCAGTATTAATGCTGCCGAAAACTTAAATACTTTTAGCTTCAATAAAAACTGGAAACCAAGCGACGGATTGGAAGGAAGGCCAGGTTTTGTTCATATCCCGGTGCTTGAAAGTGATACCAGGAACAGTACCTTCGATTTGATTTTTAAAGGCAATGCTGTGGGAATTGCTATTTTATCAGGTCCGGATGCCGGAGCGCTTCATTATCGTATAGATGATGGAGCAGAAAAAATGGTCGATCTGTATACACAATGGAGTTCTAGCTTACATTTACCCTGGTACTTGTTACTCGGCGATCAATTGACTAACGGTACACATAAATTAAGTGTACGCATCAGCGATCACCACAACTCAAAATCAACAGGTTACGCCTGTCGCATTGCTTATTTTTTGGCAAATGCTAATTAAGTTTTTTCAAAACATGATTGCCTAACCCAATACCGTCTTCGTTTATAACAGATATAGACAAGAGGGATGATTTTATCGCCATTAGGTTTCAAATGTGAATCCAATTCGTCACCGTTGCACAGCTGTGTTAAATCTTTGTGATCATTAGAAACAGGTTTCTAATCTGTAAATAAGTATTCTATATTTGCTATACTTAATCGATTTAGTTTAATTCATTCAAACAATATTGATTGACGATTGCTTATAAAGAAAATAACTCATGAAAAACATCAAATTAATTATCCCGGCAGTATTGTTATTATTTTCGGCCTGTAGCGAAGCCACCAGAAATACAGCTAATAGCAAAAGCGATAGCATAACACAAACAGGTATGGCCAGCAGAACTGATTCGCTCGAAGCTTCCATCAAAGTAAATGGTAATGTAGCCCTGGGCGATCCATTAATATTAAGGTTTGTGGTATACAATAATTCTGATACCACTAAAAGTTTTTGCATCTGGCATACACCATTTGAACCCTTAATGAGTAGTTATTTAAGCATAACAAATGAAAAAGGAGAAGAAGCGCAATACAAAGGGGCAATGGCCAAAAGGATGATGCCTCCACCCGCTTCCAGCTATTCTACAGTAAAACCTGGTGATAGCCTGGTTGCTAACGCCGATCTGTTAAAAGCTTATGACCTAAAAAAAGGATCGAGTTATAAAGTAGTTTACACTGGCGGGAATATGAGCGGACTGGTATCCAGAGATACAATTACCTTTGTTTATACCGAATTGCACTAACAAAAAGCATATCTACATCATATCATTTAGTTTTTTTAACTACAGCTTTAAACGGATTAACACAGATCTGACCATTTTATGGTTGAGTCATCGTTTTAACCTTCCCAAGACCTGAACAGGCTGTGGTTAATTTAAACATACCGATTGTGGCATTTCCACCCCCTATTTTGTCGCATTTACACTTTCTGAGTTGTTAAAGTTCCCCTAACTTTATTAAAAAATTAAACACTTTAAAACATGGAAAATAAAACATCAATCACTGTTGAAACTACAGTAAATGCGCCGGTAGAAAAAGTTTGGGAATTTTGGAATAATCCGGATCACATTACTAAATGGGCATTTGCTTCGCCCGATTGGCATACGCCCTACTCAGAAAACGATTTAAAAGTTGGCGGCAAATTTAAAAGCACCATGGCTGCAAAAGATGGCAGCATGAGTTTTGATTTCGGAGGAACCTATACTACCGTTAATCAAAATAAAACAATCGAATATACCATGGAAGATGGCAGAACCGTAAGCATTATTTTTGATGCACTAGGCGAAAAAACCAGGATAACCGAAACTTTCGATGCCGAATCAACCAACCCTATCGAAATGCAACGCGGCGGATGGCAGGCCATTCTGGATAATTTTAAAAGTTACACGGAGGAATCATAAACATATTTTTAATAACATCTTGCGAGATAACAAGTCTATAAACAGGTTATCACGGATATATTCCAATAAAAAAGTCATTGCGAGGTACGAAGCAATCTTAAAGCGCTCGCTACTAGCGATAGTTGTAAGATTGCTTCGTCGGCTGAAAAAGCCTTCTCGCAATACTGATTTGATTATCTAAACTCAGTTTTGGGTTAAATCGGCCCCATGCTATGCCTTAAGTAACAATTCGATTATTATTTGATTCGCATAATTTTTGATTTGAACCGAATACTTTGATATTGTGATCATAATTTACATTTGCCGTGTAAATTATACACTATGTCTCGTACATCTTTATTTTATTTTTCGCTATTATTATTTATCAGTCTATCCATCGGTGTAAATGCACAAATACTCAGCTTAAAGCAAGCAGTTAATACCGCATTAAACAATTATGGTACGATTAAAGCCAAGGATAATTATGCAAATGCATCAAAATCATCTATCCAACAGGCCAAAAGAGAGTATCTCCCAAACTTCAGCCTAAGTGCCCAGCAAGATTATGGAACTATTAACGGCCAAAACGGGCCACAATATGGTTTGGGTGGTTTAGGAACAGCTTCCTCTGGTCCATCTCTAGACAAACAAAACTGGAATGCCGCATTTGGCGGGCTCTATCTGGCCAATGTAAACTGGGATTTCTTCACTTTCGGAAAAATCAGAGAACGCATTAAAATTGCCGATGCCGCTTACCAAAGAGACAAGAATGACCTGGAGCAGGAAAAATTCCAGCAGGAAATCCGTGTTTCTGCCGCATATTTAAATTTACTGGCTGCACAAAGGTTAAGCAAATCGCAACAGAAAAATCTCGATCGTGCCATCACCTTTAAAAACACTGCCGTAATCAGGGCTAAAAACGGATTAATTGCTGGGGTAGATTCTTCTTTCGCAAAAGCCGAAGTTTCTAACGCTAAAATTGCTTTAACAAAAGCGAAAGACCTGGAACAGGAACAGGCCAACCGACTGGGCGTTTTAATGGGATTAACTGCAATATCCTACGAGCTGGATACCGCATCGATTACGCGCATCCCCGGCAATCTGCTCGAAGATACAGTGATTAAAAGTTCACATCCACTTTTAAAGTTTTACCAAAACCGTGTAGAGGTTAGCCAGCAACAGGTTAATTATTTCAAAAAACTATACTATCCTACGTTTACTTTATTCGGTGTAATGCAAGGCCGCGGTTCGGGTTTCAGTCCGGGTTATGCCTTAGACCAAACGGCTTATTCTACCAGTTATGCAGATGGTATAAATCCTACCCGCGGAAACTATTTGATTGGCATAGGAATGACCTGGAACCTGTCAACCTTACTCAAAAACCGCCCGCAGGTACGTGCCCAGGAATACATTAGTCAGGGTTTAAAGGAAGAATATAACCTTGTCGATCAACAGCTGAAAGCACAATTGGCCCTTGCCGAGACTAAATTAAGCAATGCTTTAGCTAATTATAGAGAAGCACCCATTCAGGTAAAAGCTGCATCAGATGCCTATCTGCAGAAAAATACGCTTTACAAAAACGGACTCACCACATTGGTTGATCTTACACAGGCGCTTTTCACTTTAAACCGTGCCGAAACCGATCGGGATATTGCCTTTACCAACGTTTGGCAGGCCTTACTGCTAAAATCAGCGGCACTTGGCAATTACGACATATTTATCAACGAATTTTAATCTGGCTATATCAATGAATTTAATACGTTTCGCACTCCGCAAACCCATATCCATCTTAGTTTTAGTGGCTGGATTGTTCTTTTTCGGTATTGGGGCCATCAATCAGATCAAGGTTGATATCCTTCCGCAGATGAACCTTCCGGTAATTTATATTGCCCACCCTTTTGGCGGATATACCCCTGATCAAATGGAGGCTTATTTTGGTAAACAATACGTTAACATCCTACTTTTTGCTAACGGTATTAAAAGTATCGAAACCAAAAATACACAGGGTTTAATGTTAATGAAACTAACTTATTACGAAGGCACCAACATGGCGCAGGCCGCGGCAGAGTTAAGTGCGCTCTCTACCAGGGCGCAAGCCATTTTCCCGCCAGGTTCGCAACCGCCCTTCGTCATCCGTTTTGATGCATCGTCGCTTCCCGTTGGGCAATTGGTATTAAGCAGCCCTATCCGCACCAACAACGAATTGCAGGATCTGGCCAATACCTATGTACGTCCTAGTTTTTCCGCTATACCGGGTTTGCTCTCTCCGGCCCCTTTCGGTGGTAGCCCAAGAACAATCGAAATTAACGTGAATCCGTCACTTTTGCGTTCGCATAACCTAACGGTAGACCAGGTGGTTGAGGCCATCAGACTGAATAACCAGACTGCACCTTCAGGAAATGTGCGGATTGGCGATAAAAACTACATCACCCCCACCAATTATACCATTAAAAAGGTTAAAGATTTTGAAAACATTCCCTTATTTAAAGGCAGCGTGCAAAACTTACAACTCCGCGATGTGGCTACTATAAAAGATGGTGCCGATTTAGTAGCGGGTTATGCCTTAATCAATGGTAAACGCTCCGTGTATTTAAGTATCGCTAAATCTGGAGATGCCTCTACCTGGGATGTGGTTAAAAACTTAAAGAAAAACCTACCGAACATCCAAAATACCCTTCCGGAAGATGTTAAACTTTCTTACGAGTTCGACCAATCTGTTTATGTAATCAACGCGGTAAAAAGTCTAATCAGTGAGGGGGCAATTGGTGCCATATTAACCGGACTAATGGTTTTACTTTTCCTGGGTGATAAACGTGCAGCATTGATCGTTATCCTCACCATTCCGACCTCTATTATTGCTGGTGTTTTGTTCCTGAAATTATTCGGACAAACCATCAATATTATGACCCTGAGCGGATTAGCCTTAGCCATTGGTATTCTGGTAGATGAATCGACCGTAACGATAGAGAACATCCACCAGCATTTTGATATGGGCAAGCCAAAAGCACTGGCCATTTGGGATGCCTGTAAGGAAATCGCTTTCCCGAAACTACTGATCCTGTTTTGTATCCTCGCTGTATTTGCACCTGCCTTTACCATGACAGGGATTCCAGGAGCACTATTCTTACCGCTGGCATTGGCAATCGGCTTCTCGATGGTGGTTTCATTTCTCTTATCGCAAACTTTTGTACCCATTATGGCCAACTGGCTGATGGTGGCACACCCGAAAAAAGGCAGTGAACATCATCCGGGCATTACACAGGATGAGGCTGATTTTACCGCAACCGGAATTACATTGGAGTCGGAAAAAGATACTTTGAACCAGAAAAGGGTATTAGTCGAGCGTGAAGATTTTAGTGGCAATGGCAAAATTGGTTTCTTCGATAAGTTCAGGAACCGTTTTATGCGTTTCCTCGACCGGATATTACCTTACCGAAAATCTGTTGTTTTGGCTTATTTGGTGGTTATTATCGGTTTGGCAGCGTTACTATTGGTTAATATAGGTCGCGATGTTTTGCCAAGAGTAAATTCGAGTCAGTTTCAGTTGCGTTTACGTGCACCCGATGGAACACGTTTAGAACGTACCGAAGAAAAAGCGAATGTGGTTTTAGCTGAATTGAAAAAAATGGTTGGCGAAGAGCATATGGGTATATCATCCGTGTATGTTGGTCAGCACCCTGCCCAGTTTTCGGTGAATCCGATTTATCAGTTTATGGCGGGTCCGCATGAGGCCGTTTTCCAGGTAAGTTTAAAAGACTTTGAAGAAGATATGGACGATTTTAAGGATCAGTTCAGGGAAAAAATTAAAAAAGTGCTGCCTGATGTTAAACTTTCATTCGAGCCGATAGAGTTAACCGATAAGGTATTGAGCCAGGGTTCTCCTACGCCTGTTGAAGTGCGTATTGCAGGAAAAAACAAAAAACTGAATGAAAAGTATGCCAACAAAATCCTGGCGGAACTGAAGGAAATCCCATACATGAGGGATGTTCAGCTCGCACAGCCCATTAAATATCCATCGTTAAATATCGATATCGACAGAACACGTGCGGCACAGATCGGGGTAGATATGGCGGATATTTCGAGATCATTAATTGCCTCAACTTCGTCATCCCGTTATACTGATAAAAATATCTGGCTGGATGAAAAAGCCGCTTTGCCATACAGTGTTCAGGTTCAGGTACCGCTTAATCAAATGACGAGCAAAGATGATATCGGAGAAATTCCTTTATTGAAAAATTCGGCACGACCGGTTTTGAGCGATGTGGCAAAAATCACGCCTGATACCACTGCAGGTGAAAATGATAACATTGGCGCTATGCCTTTCCTATCGGTAACGGCCAATCTTTACCATACCGATCTGGGCTCAGCATCAAAAGATGTAGAAAAAGCCATTAAGGACGTTGGCGAACTGCCACGTGGATTAAATGTTACCGCTATAGGCTTAAGCAAAGTATTAACCGATACTTTAGACAGTTTGCAATCGGGATTATTTGTAGCCATTGTGGTCATTTTCTTAATGCTGGCAGCCAATTTCCAGTCTTTTAAAGTACCATTGGTTATTTTAGCTACAGTACCCGCGGTTATTTTAGGCTCGCTATTGTTATTAACGATTACCGGATCAACCTTAAACCTGCAATCGTATATGGGCATTATCATGTCGGTGGGGGTATCCATCGCCAATGCGGTATTGCTCATCACCAATGCAGAGCAATTAAGAAAACACAACGGCAATGCGCTCGAATCGGCACGCGAAGCCGCTGCATTACGTTTACGCCCAATCATCATGACCAGTATCGCGATGATTGCGGGCATGCTACCCATGGCCATTGGACATGGCGAAGGTGGTGGGGCCGTTTCGCCACTGGGCAGAGCCGTGATTGGTGGTTTGTTGGCCTCAACATTTGCCGTACTCATTATATTGCCACTGGTATTTGCATGGGTGCAGGGAAAACAGACTACCGATTCGATATCGCTTGATCCAGAAGACGAAGAAAGCATCCATTACATTAAAGGTTTACAAGAAAACGAATAAATCATCATCACAAATGAATACGAAGATATTTTCAAAAGGATTATTAAGTACAGGGTTTTTAGTGCTAACGGCCATATATGGCTGTGGGCACTCTGAATCGAAAGTAACGCCCAGGAAAGAAAAAGAAGCAGCGATAGCCACCTTCGACCTAAAAAAGGAAAAGCTATCTACCAAACTAAGTTTACCGGGCGAATTAATTGCTTTGCAACAAGTAGATCTGTACGCCAAAGTAAGCAGCTTCGTAAAAACCTTAAAAGTCGACATCGGCTCTGAAGTAAGCAAAGGCCAGTTGTTAATGACTTTGGAAGCACCAGAAATGACTTCGCAATTGGCGGCCACACAATCGAGGATAAAAGCACAGGAAGCCATTTATACGGCCAGCAAAGCCAATTATAACCGTTTATACGAGACCAGTAAAACCCCTGGAACCATTTCTACCAATGATCTGGATCAGGCAATGGCCAAAAAAAACGCAGACCTGGCACAGCTCGAAGCGGCGAAAGCGGCTTACAAAGAAGTAGGTTCCGTTCAGGATTATTTAACCATCAGGGCGCCATTTAGCGGGATTATCTCGGCCAGAAATGTGAATTTAGGCGCTTATGTAGGTCCAACAGGTAAAGGATCTGACTTGCCTTTGTTTACTTTACAGGATCAGAAAAATTTGCGTTTGGCGGTTTCCATTCCAGAGGTTTATACCGGTTATTTGAAAGCTGGCGATGAAATTAGTTTCACGGTTAAATCATTACCAAGCCAAACTTTTAAAGCAAAAGTGAAACGTTTATCGGGTGCTTTAGATCTACGCTTACGCTCCGAGCGCATTGAAATGGATGTGCCGAATGTTGACAAGATTTTGTTACCGGGTATGGTTGCGGAAGTGAACATCCCACTACCGGCCAATACCAGCACTTTTATCATCTCTAAAAAAGCTTTACTGGATACCAGTGAAGGATTATTCGTGTTAAAAGTAGCCGACAACAAAGCGGTTAAAGTAGGGGTAAAAAAAGGTAGGGAAACCGATGACCAGGTCGAAATTTTTGGCGATTTAACAGAAGGTGACAAATTAGTGGCAGAACCAACCGAAGAAATGCACGAAGGAATGACGATTAAACCCTAACTTTACTTGTATTAAGCACTTAAAATATGTTATCAAAAAACCAAGAGCTTTCTACCCTTCAAAAAAAGGAAACATTAGAGGATTTTTATAATAAATTAAAAATCACGCGGCCAGAAATCCCTACGCCTAGCCTGGGGATGATTAATGATATTGGGCACTTTAATGTTTTTAACAGAACTACTGTTTGCAGCAATGTACCATCTGTTTTTAGCCGCAGAGATTTTTATAAAATTTCCTTGATTATTGGCAACGGCATTTTGCATTATCCTGATGCGCAGATTGAAATTAAAGGACGGGCATTACTGTTTACTAACCCGAATATTCCATATTCTTGGGAAAGTACTTCGCCAAAACCTGCTGGTTTCTTCTGTTTATTTACCGAAAATTTTATCCATAACCGGAACGAAACCCTTCGCGATTCTTTATTGTGGCGCATTAACGATAATCCGGTAATCCACATTAGCGAAGAGCAGGAAGTAACCTTAAGGGATATCTTCATCAAGATGATGAAAGAGATGGATGGCGATTACATCCATAAATATGATCTGCTGAGAAATTATGTGCAGTTGATCGTTCACGAAGCACTAAAGGTTAAACCTCAGGATGTTGTTTTCAAACAGAATAATGCATCGGCACGCTTAACTGCATTGTTTATCGAATTATTGGAAAGGCAGTTTCCTATTGGTTCTACCGAGCATATTTTAGAGTTAAAAACGGCACACGATTTTGCCTTCCGCTTGCTGGTGCATGTAAATCATTTAAACCATGCCGTAAAAGAAGTAACCGGCAAAACCACGTCCGAGCATATTTCTAGAAGAATAGCAACCGAAGCGGTGGCCTTGTTAAAACATACCGAATGGAATATTGCACAGATCGCTTATTGCCTGGGTTTCGAATATCCGGCAAATTTCAACATATTTTTTAAACGTCAAATGCATTGTACCCCAAAAGGTTTTCGTGCAAATTGATGATAATTTTATTAAACCTAGTCGTTTAAATAGTCGAAGCGCCAATCCTGAAACGAGGAAATGGCGCTTTTTTATTGTCCGATAGCTAAATGGCCCATTCTCTGATCGTTTCGTCATTTCGAGCGGAGTGTAATGAAACCTGGAATCTATGGAAAGGGTCGTCACCCTGAACTTGTTTCAGGGTCTTATCAATAATGATTTTTAAAATAGATGCTGAAACAAGTTCAGCAGGACGCACCTTTGAATAAGAATCCCTTGTATTTGCAATTCCTTTTTAATCTACCAACTCAACATGATCGCTTTTATCAGCATTCAATACCTATCCAATAAAGATTTATCCAATCTTTAACCAGCCTGTAATACTCATTCGTTGTTTATGGGTAAGCAACACTTCATGTGCCAGATCAGAACTTTTAAAGAAAACACTTTTGCCGTTATTGGGTGGTATATCCTGTTCCTCATCAACATGATAAATGCGCAACTCTCCCCCATCTTCCATTTTCCAACCGGCATTTAAATACATAATCATCGAATATTGCCGGCTTCCGTTGTGCTGAAACTGATCGATATGTTTTTTATAAAACGTACCCGATTCGTAAAGTGTGTAATGAAACTCGTAGCCGGTAATGCCCGTATAACAGGTCCGGTTTAAGTAGGCAACAAATTCGTCCATCAGGTCGAAGAAATCATTTTCGTACTGGTTTTCGTGTTTTCGATCCAGCCAGTAAATCACATCGCTCCTGATCAGCTTATCCTGATTCACTACCACATCGTTACCCACACCAGCATTTAAAAGTTTTTTGTTTTCGAATAACCCGATCAGGTTATCTTTAAGGTGTGCCGCTAGCGAAACACTTAAAAAGTTCTCGGCTATCCCTACTTTATCCTCGATAAAACTATCAATAAGGCAATCAAATATTTTCTCCAACAGATTAAATTAATCTTAAAACAGCTCGCCTAAGGGCGGTAAGGTAGTCTTAATTAATGGCTAATCTTAAAACTAATTGTTAAATTGCCTACAAAAGTCAAATCTTATGAAATATCTATTTACGCTCTTACTATCAATTTGTTCCTGTGCCTTGATTTTTGCCCAGGACACGTCAAAATCTGTTCAAAAAAAAATAATTAAAGTATCTACCTCAATAGCACATAGCAAACTCGATACCAACAGAGTTGTATATGATGAAACGGGGAAAGCACTACGCTATTATCAATATAGCAAGGTGATGAATACGGGAGAATATTCGATTAACTATGACGGAAATCCATCTCTGCCAACCACTAAAGCCTTTTTAAAGAAAATCTCTCAGGAAGAACAATTCAAAAGGTATGAAATGATAAAAGAATTCATGAAAATCAATAATTCTGCTATCGCTGAGGGCAAAACACTGGATGTTTCTCCCTTAACTGCATTTTATGAAAAAGAAAAGCTCGAAAATAAAGCCATTGTTTTGGTATTCTGGTATGCAAACTGCCCTCCATGTACAGAAGATTTTGCAGATATTGGTACCTTTCTGAAGCAAGTAGATAACACAAAGGATTTATTAGTGCTGGCAATTACCACTGATGAGCAGAAAATTGCTGCAGCTAAACTAAAAGAAAAACCTTTGTTATATGCAGAATTAATTAGTTCGGGGCGCGCCATTGCCGATGCCTATCAAATAAAAAGTTATCCATCGTATATTGTCACCGATAAAAACCATGTTATAAGGTATGCCATTGCCGGAAGTTCTCAAATTACCATTCCCGGATTAAAAAATGCTATAAAAGCTGTTTTACAACAATAATGAACATTTTCCCAGCCCAATATTCCACTTTATCAGCCGCGGCATTAAAAGATTATTTAATTACAGCATATCAGTTGAATCCGTCCACAACATGCCGGTTACTCATCCGAAATGTGAGTGATACTTATATC
Organism: Pedobacter folensis; assembly: GCF_056490665.1. Lineage (NCBI taxonomy): Bacteria > Pseudomonadati > Bacteroidota > Sphingobacteriia > Sphingobacteriales > Sphingobacteriaceae > Pedobacter > Pedobacter folensis. The sequence goes on along the minus strand of NZ_JBWJIF010000003.1, from coordinate 1,018,008 downwards.
CTGGAAAATCCGCATCAGAAATATATCTTCAAAATTTACCGCGATGCACACCGTAAACGCAACGAAATTGAAGCTGAAGTAGAGTTGCTCAACATTCTAAAAGCAAATGGAAATTCGGTTTCCTGGCCAATTACAGATGTGGAAGGAAAACAGATCCAGCAATTTAATGCCATAGAGGGTGTTAGAAACGGCGTATTGTTTTCTTTTGCTGAAGGAAAAGTGATTTTAGACCTGGAAGATACACAGCTCATCCAATTGGGACATGACATGGCCAAACTGCATCAAACTACTGCTTCGATAAAGCTCGGGAACCCACGACCTGTATTCAGTTTCGAAAGCACTTTATTTGAACCCTTAAAAGATCTTGAACCTCATTTTTCAGAAATGAAGGAAGAATATGAATATTTGCGCTGCATTTCAGAAAAAGTAGTTAAAAAGTTCGAAGCATTCGATACTTCAAAATTCAGTTATGGTTATTGCCACTATGATTTCTTTCCTAAAAATTTCCATTTTGATGAGCAGGGAAAAATTACCTTCTTCGACTTCGATTTTGCCGGCGAAGGTTATCTGATTAACGATTTAATGTCGTTCCTTAACCATTATTTCTTTCATCAGCTCAATAACCTGATTACAAAAGAGCAGGCAGAGAAGGATTTCAATACCTTTTTAAATGCTTATCAAGAGGTGCGCCCCTTAACTGATGATGAATTAAAAGCCATCCCTTACCTGGGCATTACCTTTCATATTTTCTTTTTGAAATTCTTTTATGATAATTACGATGATTGGTCGAATGCTTTTTTAAGCCCCCGATATACAAAACACCGTGTAACGCTGATTAAAAAATGGGAAGAAATGTATTGTAACTTTTAGGCAATGCTACCTTAAATCTCGACATCCTTGTTTATCTTGTATGGTAATTCAAAATCAATAAGATGGATCAGAAAATAATTAACCTGTATGATGAGTATACCCACAGTCAGGTAAGCAGAAAAGATTTTATGAGAAAGCTGGCTATCCTGGCGGGCAGCACTGCACTGGCCATGACTATTTTGCCGATGCTGGAAAATAATTATGCGGCCGCGGCAGATTTTACCAGTGATGATATCGAAGTTGAAAACATTACCTATACAGGTGTTGATGGTGAAATGAAAGCTGTATTGGCTAAACCAAAAGGCAAAAAGAATTTGGGCTGCGTACTGGTTATTCATGAAAACAGAGGTCTGAATCCACATATTATTGATGTTACTAAACGTGTAGCCGCCGAAGGTTTCCTAGCCCTTGGTGTTGATGCACTCTCGCCGCTTGGCGGAACACCGGCAGACGAAGATAAGGGGCGCGAACTCATCGGGAAATTAGATCCTGAAAAGAACTTACAGAATTATTTAAAGGGCCTGGATTATTTACGCAAAAGAAAAGACGGAAACGGTAAAGTTGGCTGTGTTGGCTTTTGCTGGGGCGGTGGAATGGCCAATAAATTAGCCGTTAACGATCCTAAACTGCAGGCCGCTGTTGCTTATTATGGCGCACAGGCCAATGTAGCAGATGTTCCGAAGATTAAAGCCAGTTTAATGTTACATTACGGAGGTTTGGATGAACGCATCAATGCCGGAATTCCAGCTTATGAGCAGGCTTTAAAAGAGAATAAAATTGATTATAAGGTTTACATCTACGATGGGGTAAACCATGCTTTTAACAACAATACCTCACCCACCAGATACAACGAAGCAGCTGCAAAACTAGCCTGGAGCAGAACAATTGATCTGTTTAAGCAAAAACTGGCAGTATTAACCAGGTAATAAATTAAATCCGCCATGTCTGTCCGTCCGTCATTTCGACTGGAGCGCAGCGGAACGGAGAAATCTGTTAAGGATGCAATTAAACTAAATTTAAAAGGCTTCGCCAAAAAGTCGTTGCAAGTCATCTTCCGCTATGCAATAACAATTGCTCTATTTTGAAAACGTCCGTTCCGTGTTTCATAGGTGCTGTAGCCCCGCCATCGCTTGTAGTCCTCACTGCGTTGCGGGCTATCCGCTCTGTCGGGTTTATTTCACAAAGGCAGGTAGAATAATACCCTAATCGTACCACTAATGCCGCCCCTTAAACCCGATTGCAATGCAAAGCCCACAGCGAGGCACGAGCGAGGACTTGGAATAAAAAGCGGGACTGCCAACACCGAAAAGTGCTGTAACTGCTTTCCAAAAAAAAAACAACTAACCTTGCGCTACAAAATTGCTTCCTGGAAAAGCCGAGGCAAGTCATCGTCCGCTATGCAACAACAATTGCTCTATTTCGTCGCGATACTTCTTAGCTGCCCTTAGGTATCTCAGGTGGCAAAAAAGTGCCAAAATAAATCCCCCTTCAACATATCCGATTAAAATTTATCCAATACTTTTTCAGCATCGCCCGAAATGATGCTATCGCTTTTGTGTTTTTTAGGATAGTTAAACAATAAGGATGTTAATACGGGTATAATGAAAATTGCCACTGTAAAAACAGACACAAAAAGATCGGTTTTTTCACTTTCAATAACATGAGAAACAGGCGAATCTTTATAGAAATGTGTTACTAAGGATGAAGTAAGTTTAATTCCTAAAACAGCAATAACGATGAATGCTATCGTTTCTAAAAAGGTAAATTTCTCCATCAGTTTCACAAATGCCTGTGCGACAAAACGCATCGCCAAAATCCCGATAAAAACGCCGATATAAATTAACCAGATATGATCGGTAAACGCCACAGCTGCAAAAACATTATCGATAGAGAAAGCCAGATCCATTATCTCAACTAAAGCAACAGTTGCCCAAAAATTACCCATTAAGCCAACTGTAGATTTATAAATCCAGCTTTTGCTTTTGTCTACATCCTCTTCTTCCTCCCTGCCTTTATTATTCTTTTTTCTAAAATAATCGAAAGCCAGGTATAGCAGGTATAAACCGCCAAGAGGTTTTAACCACCAGATTTTTACCAGCCATGCGGCCAGGAATAAGCAAATACCTCTAAAAACATAAGCACCAATAATACCATATTTTAAAGCTTTTTCCCTTTGCGATTTTGGCAGATCCATGACCATGGTAGCCAAAACAGCAGCATTATCAACCGAAAGCAAACTTTCGATCACAATTAAATTTAAAATAATTAGTAATCCGGCCTGTATATCATCACCTAAAATCGTGTGCAAAAAATCCATTGATGGCGTGTATGTTAATTAAATTATCAGTTGGCCAGCAAAGAAACAAAATTTATCAGTCCAAAATGCTTCAATCTTTTTTATTAGTTAAATCGTCTTTCAGATTAGCTACTTAATCAATACAACTTTTACCTTACAGGTCTGAAATTTTATTTGCTGATCTCCAGTTGGTAAACATTACCTTTTTCTCCAGCCAGCACAATCTGTTTTCCTTTCTTCGCTTTTTGAACCGCATTAAAGCTTTTATCGGAAATGTGTTTCCAGTTCTGACCGCCATCTGTCGAAATATCTGTTCCTGAGGTACCCGTAGCGATTAAAGTTTTAGCATTAATATAGGTTACGCCCGACCGGAAGCCTAAAACCGGCGTAGCTGGCTTTTGCCATGTTTTCCCGCCGTCGTTCGTTAAAAGAACATTATTCGAATTTTCTTTATCTTTTACGTAGTTACCCCCAACCGTTACACCTGTTTTTTCATTAAAAAAATCTATTGAAAAAGGACCGGTACTCCCCTCGCCCTGTAAAATCGGGCATTTAAATACTTGCCAGGTTTGGCCATAATCGGGCGAAAAGTAAATGTTAGATACAGTTCCACCCGATGCAATCCAGGTTTTGCCACCAGGTAATGTTTTAATGGTTGTACCACTGGCCGCAAAACTGGCTTCGCCTTTGCTTAAGTTAGTTTTGAGGTTTGCAGAGATATCCTGCCAGCTTTTACCGGCATCTACAGTTTTGAGCAACTGCATTTTATCATTTATGGGATCGCCAAAAATGAGTCCTTTATTTTTATCCCAGAAACTTAGCCCATCCAAAAATATGGCCGAATCTACATTTTTATAGCTTTCTGTCCAGGTTTCGCCACCATCTGTGGTTTTCAAAACATATGCCGGAGAGGCAATCCCCACAATAATGGCCTGCTTATCGTCGAAAGCTTCGATATCCCTGAAATCGATTTTCTCGTAACCTTTTGGTTTTAACCATTTCCAGGTTTTACCACCATCAGTAGTTTTTCCTACCGATCCATTACTACCACTTACCCAGGTAACCTGGTCTGATACCACACTTAACCCACGTAAACTGGTTTTGGTATTTTCATTCAATGGTTTAATGGAATACGATTGCGCAGCGCAAAAAAAAGGTGCCACTAAAAGGCACCATAAAATTTTCTTCATTTATAAATTATTTTACTCGTCTAAAAGTCTCTGACCGGCCTAAAAGAGAAATACCAACATAACCACGAACGTTTAACACATCGTTACTTTTTAAAGACAGGTTACAGCTGTATGTTTTACCGCTTTTCGGATCGTAAATCGTTCCATCCGTCCACTTACCATCATCGTAAACAAAATCTTTCAGTATTTCCAGGTTCAATAAAGCGCGCTTCTGTAGCTTTTCGTCAGGGTTTTTCGCATCTAATTTAGGTTTACCATTTAAATTTGGTTCCTTCATCCAGGCTAATTTTCCATAATATTTATCGCCTTTTTTATAGATTTCTATTTGCCCTTCTCCTGAAGGATTAAGCCATTTGCCCACAATAGCATCTTTGTTCTGCGCAAATGCAGAAAACGATACCGCAACAAAAAGCAACATTAAAAATGGTAACTTCCTCATATTTTTTATTTCTAGTTAGTTTTTAAAGATAATAATTACACCTTATATCAAAACACTAAATAAAGAGAAAAAGTATGAGAATGTTAAAAACTATAAAATTTACTTCGAAACGATTGGTAAATACTTAGCCCGGTAAGCATAAAATAAGAATAAATTAAACAGGAGCATTACTGCAACCATCGGTAATTCTTTCGGACCTAAAAATGCATGGTAAAGAAAAATATTTAAGGTAACCGGGAAAAGTACCAGCGCAGCTAAAGGTGCTGTACGGCCAATAAGCAATAGTATACCTCCCACCAGTTCGGTTATTTTAATCAATGGAAAAAGATACACGGAGGCCATCAAGCCGGTCATAAAACTCGTTTGTGCCGCGGTCATTTCCGGAGCTTTCGGCATTATATTAAGAAAATAGCTCACAGAAGCAAAAAGATACATGGCGGCTAAAAGCACGCGTACAATAATAACTGCAATTTTCATAGTGGTTTAATTTTGGGTTTCTATATTTAAAAATAATAAAAGTTACTTATAGTTCAATAGTCATTGGGCATTGGTTATTAGTTCATTAGTCAATAGTTCATTGGTTTATTGGTTATTAGTTCATTGGTTATTAGTTCATTGGTCAATAGCCAAAGTTTATAAGCCATTGACCATTAGCCACCAATCCAAAACTACAGACTCAGGACTCAAGACTCCCCCCCCCCCGTTCCCTCACTTCCGATTATTTATTATAATCGTAATTCACCATCCATTGAATACCAAATTTATCGGTAGCCATACCAAATAGTGCGCCCCAGAACATTTTTTCCAAAGCCATTGTTACTGTTCCACCTGCAGATAGACTGTTAAAAAGGGTGTGTGCCTCTTCTTCGCTTCCCGCATCAACTGATAGTGAGATTCCGGTACCAAAAGTAGATGCAGGCATTGGGTCGGTAATATCGGTCCCCATCAGTATGTTGCCGCCAATCGGCAAGGCGACATGCATAATTTTGTTCTGATCGCCTACCACCATGCCTTCGCATCCCGGTGAATCTTTAAAGCGTTGCAGTACGAGAAAATCGCCTCCAAAAACAGATTTATAAAAGTTAAATGCTTCTTCGGTGTTACCATTAAAATTTAAATAGGTGTTAAGTGTAGCCATTGTTTTGTTGTTTTTCCCCTTCGGGATGGTTAATTATTATTTATTTCGATTAGTTTAATCCAGTTATTTACAAACTGCTCCAGCGCAACCTGTTTCTCTTCAATATCTATCATGCTGTAAAACCTTGCCTCGCGCCTATCCTTCCAATTCCCCTGCAATAACGATGAATCTTCGATCATTTTTCCATCGTAAAAAATAAAAATGATCTGTACATATCCGTTTGCCCGAAGGTTAAAAGCAGCCAGATCTTTTATATAATAAAAACTTGGTGAATTCCATTTAATCCTTTCCTGCAGTTTAGGATTTGCATTCAGGATGATATGCCGTAACCGCTCGATTTCCTGCTTAAAAGGATGCTCAAGTTTTTCCATGTAATCATTAACCTGATCTGCTTTCGGCATCTGCTCCTTACTCCTCATGTGCAAGTTTCGTTAATTTAATATCCATCCATGGCACCCAGTTTTTACCATCAAACTGTTCCCATGTCCCTTCAATGGTATTGGCTTTGAAATTTCCTTTAAATCTTTCCGTATCGGCAAATATTAAAATGATATCATCGTAAATTTTAAGGGTTGATATGGCAATATTACCTTCATTATCGAACGATTGCGACCTAAAAACATCTTCCATATCATCATAATGTGTAATTTCTAACGATCGGATCTTTTTATCACCGAACATCACATCTACCTGGTGTGTTAAGAAAAAACCGCCGTCAACCCATTCATAGGTATCTGTTCCGATAATGACATCACCCGATTTTGTTAAACCTTCTGTTTTCCATTTACCGATATAGGGATTTAGCAGATTAAGCCTGTTGTTTCTCATAAATTTAGTTAAAAATCAATTGCTATCCAGCTCGTTGTAAATATTTTTTAATTGGTGTACGTGTCGTTGTGTATGATAAATTACAAAATAAACAGCCTCTAAACGGGTTAGAAAACCATAACCGGGCAACTCAAAGGCGCTGCAGGTTTTAGTTAAATCAAGGCCCGCTATAGCAGTTGAAATCCCATCCCTGATCTGTTTCAAACTTTCTAATAATGCATACTGATGATAGGTTTTATCTTCAGGATAAATCTCTTCAGGTGAATTAAACTTAACATTGAAATTCAAAAAATCATTTCTTATCTGCGCTACCATCAAATCGGCTGGCTTATCTGTTTCGGTTACCGGACCATTTATCACTTCCAGAAACCCCGAATTCGACAATATCATATGTTCGGCCAACTGGCCTGCCGTCCAGCTTCCTTCAAAAGGTACCACATTAATTTGTGCGGTATCAAATTTTGATAACGTGTTTTCTAATGCCGACAAAGTTTCGTTAGCTTCCTTTATTATCTTTTCCATAACTTACATGTAATTCATTCCAGGGTATCCCAATAACCTCCGCCATAAGGCAATCTGTCCGATACAGTTCGCTTCGCGGTAGCTGCTAAAACTGATCATTTCAAACAATGTTATTTCCATTCCGGGGATACTGAGTTTCTCTTCCAGCTTCTCATCGGTAGCCTGGGTTAAAGCTTCCTGCAGCTTTGGCGAAATTGCTGTCCAGTCTTTTATCAAATCTTCTAACGATGGATAAGTGGCATCATCAATAATGCCTTTATTGTTTTCAAAAAGTTCGTCGGTTATAGAGGGGAGATCGATTCCAAATGATTTAGCTAAAAAATAGCGACCATGTACCACACTCCCTGTAATCCATGCAATATGGTTTGCTTTAGTATCTAATCTTTTTTGGGCATCCTTTTGGTCTATGCCATCCAAAGCCCTTAATAAAAAATCTGTCTGCATTTCGTAAAGCACAATAAAGCCATACATTCTGCTACTCGTTGGTGTGGTTTTCATATCGTTATTAGTTAGGTAATTAACTTGAATAAAGTTAGGGCTTAATTCAGATGAACACCCTTGCCGTAAAAGTCAATCTTAAGGGGCATTTCAGACAATTTTTATATATTTACGATACCTTAATTTTTAACCAAATGATACAAGTAGGTGTTTTACTGCCCCAAAATTTCAGATTATTAAGCATAGCGGCTATTTTAGACGTATTTGATACAGTTAATGGTTTTTACAGAAAAGATGCCCTTGAAACGCCATTTAACATTAGTTTAATTACCCTCGACGATAAAAATTATAATTTTAGTACGCATCCTTGCGTGCCTTTGCAAAAAACCGGGCAGTTTGAACTGATTTTAGTTCCATCATTTGCAACCAATGATATTAAAGACTGCATTGGGGCCAACAGGGGTTATATCCCGTGGTTAAATAAACAGCATGCAGCAGGGGCCGAAATTGCGACCTTTTGTACCGGAGCATTTTTACTTGCCGCATCGGGACTGTTGGATGGCAAAGCGGCCACCACACATGTTGATGCCTGCTCTGCTTTTTCTCTCGCATTCCCTTTGGTTCATTTAAAGGCTGATAAAACGGTAACACAGGACGGCAAATTATTTACTAGTGGTGGTGCCACCTCTACCTTTCATTTATTGCTGCATCTTTTACAGCTTCATTGCGGAAAAGACATGGCCGTTAAGGTAGCCAAGATTTTTGCGATCGATATGGACCGCGTAAACCAATCGTATTTTAGCACCTTCCAGCCTATCCGTCACCACAATGACGATATCGTTGCCTCTGCGCAAGAAAAAATTGAAAATAATTACCAGGATGTGGCCACTATTGAAGAGATGATTAAAGATATTCCTTCCAGTAGAAGAAATATTGTGCGTCGCTTTAAACAGGTCATCGGCATTACCCCTATCGAGTATCTTCAGCAAACCCGTATCGAAGCCGCTAAAAAGTTATTAGAGCAAACGGCGCAGCAAATGACAGAGGTGATTTACAATTCCGGCTATAACGATCCAAAAGCATTTAGAAAAGTGTTCAGAAAATCAGTCGGCATGACGCCAACGCAGTATAGAGATAAATTTCAGGCCAGATAAATTTAAAAACCGAGGGTTCCAATGCGTTATTCAATAGATACCATATTTCAGACTGGCTGTTTATTTTTTTGAAGCGCAAAGCCTGTGGTTCTTGGTAAATGGCTGTCCCGCTTTTACTCCAAGTCCTCACTCATCCTTCGCTCCGGGCTTTTCGTGCAATCGGGGCTATGAATGGTTTGATCTGCACCAAACATCAAAAAACACTATTGCTTAGAAAAAGCCTGCTGGTATTTTAATGGCGTTTTGCCGGTTATTTCTCTAAAATATTTATGAAAACTGGTAAAATTATAAAACCCACAGTCGTAGCAGATTTCTTTTACCGTAAGATCATTTTCGATCAATAATTTACAGGCCTGCCCTACCCTAATCTCGTTCAGAAACTGCGTATACGTTTTTCTGCTTTTAGTTTTAAAGAATTTACAGAACGAATTGGGGCTAATTTTAGCTACCGCAGCAATTTCCTTTAGTTCTATTTTATTTTTGTAATTGCTGATGGTATAGTTATAAATAGACTGGATCCTGTCTTTTTCGTTCTCCAAAAAGTTTGGTTTAAATCCTAACGAAACCAATATGTTTTTTTCTTCACAATTGGCTATTTCAGTTAATACTTCGAGTATTTTTATAATCCTCATCGTACCTGTAGCCTCAATAATCTGCGGCATTAAACTGGCAATCCGCTCTTTTGAAATTCCTTGCAGCTGAATGCCCTGTCGCGATTGCAGCAAAACTTTTTTGATTTCCTGATTTTCGGGAAGCTCGAGAAAATCCTTGCCTAAAAAATCCTCTTTAAAATGAATCGCATAAACATCTACCGGTTCACCAGCTTTTTCATCAAAAAATTCGGGGTCAAAACGCCAGTAATGGGGCAAATTGCTTCCCAGTAAAACAACATCACCGTCCTTAAAATTTTTAATGCTATCGCCAATAAACTGCGTTCCTCTGCCTTTTTTAACGTAGATTAATTCTAATGCAGAGTGGTAATGCCAGCGGTTGTTTATATCGGGCATAACATCTCTTCGAGCGCTAAAAGAATCTACCGAATTAGTAGATACATTAAGTAAATGCGGTTTCATAAAATCTTAAAAAATCAATCTAATATGCAAAATTATTTTGCAATGTAAAAAATTGAGCCAATATCATTTAATAATTAGGTAATAAAGTTAAATTTTTATTAACGCTTAACGGCTTAATTTGTAAAGCAACAACTCACTAAAAACATTTTATGAAAGTTGGATTATTTATTCCTTATAATATAGACCAGTTGTATCCTAAAGTTGCCTTTGCAAGCTTAGAATTGCTGGAAAAACCTGGTTTAAATTGATCATTGTGCCCACGGAGCCAGAAGTTTAACTATTTTTATCTTGGCAGAACCTGCTTAACCATTTATAACCAAACATCATATGAGCCACACACCATCAACAAATTTTCAGGTATCCGATACGCCAAAAAATGGCAAGGGATACTTATTCCCATTAATTTTGGTCACCAGCCTGTTTTTCTTCTGGGGCTTTGTCCATAACCTCGATCCGGTATTAATTCCGCATTTACGCAAAGCTTTCCAGTTAAACGTTTTCGAATCTACCCTGGTCGATTCATCTGTATTTATCGCTTATTTTTTACTGGCACTGCCTGCAGGCTATATTATGCGCAAGTACGGCTATAAAAGCGGTATTATATTGGGCCTTGTTTTATTCGCCATCGGCTGTTTATTATTTATACCCGCAGCCAATACCGCCCAGTATATATTTTTCTTAGGGGCACTTTTTATTATCGCCTGTGGTTTAACCTTTTTAGAAACAGCCGCAAATCCTTATGTTACCGTGTTAGGCCCACCGGAAACCGCTACCCAACGATTAAACTTTTCTCAGTCATTTAACGGTTTAGCGGCTTTCTTAGCCCCCGTACTCGGTGGTAAATTTATTTTTACAGAAGTAAAATATACCGATGCCCAATTGGCGAAAATGTTGCCTTTAGAAAAACAGGCTTATATGCTCGAAGAAGCATCGACGGTAAAAGCACCTTATTTAATCTTAGGCATCCTGATTATTGTGGTAGCCATCCTGTTTATTTTCACCAAGCTACCCGATATTAAGGAAGAAGAAAATGCTCAGGAAAAAAGCAGTTTTGCACATGTATTAGGCCATAGCCATTTACGCTGGGCCATTATTGGGCAGTTCTTTTATGTAGGTGCACAGGTTTGTGTATTAAGTTTATTTATCAGTTTTGTCACCTCATCGGCTGGTATCAGTCAGGATGCAGCAAAATGGTATGCTGGTGCGGCAGGCCTGGCTTTTATGGTTGGCAGATTCGCTGGTACGTTCTTCATGAGATACGTAGCTGCCCATAAATTATTAATGCTTTACGCATTAATCAGTGCTGTACTTACCCTCGTATCTATTTTTGCAAGCGGCATGATTACCGTTTATGCTTTAATCGGCGTCTCTTTCTTTATGTCGATCATGTTCCCAACCATATTCTCATTGGGTATAGCAGGTTTGGGCAAGGATACAAAACTGGGTTCGTCGTTAATTGTAATGTCAATTGTTGGTGGTGCTTTTTTACCGCCGGTATTGGGTTTGATATCAGATGCAACCCACAATATACAATATGGGTATTTAGTGCCTTTTGTATGTTTTTTAGTGGTTTTCTACTTCGGCTGGAAAGGATGGAAACCCAATCACATTGAAAAAGAACTTAGTTTAGAAGTATAATATACAATGAGCCATCATGATTTTTCAAAACGAATATAAAATCATCACGGCTTCATAACCGATAAAAACAGATTATAAATAGATGAAAAAATTAGTCATCAAGATTAACCATGTAGATAACGTTTTGGTTGCGTTACAAGATTTACCTAAAAACACCGAAATAGTGCATGAAGGAAATACCTACGTTACTGTTGATGAAATCCCTGCCAAGCATAAATTTTTTATGCAGGATATGAAAGCAGGCGATGAGGTAATGATGTATGGCGTTTTGGTTGGAAAGGTACAGTTTGATGTAAAAGCGGGTATGCGGATGAATGTGGAGAATACCAAACATGCAGCAGAGCCATTTGCTTATCGGAATGTTAATTATAAATGGGAAGCACCTGATGTAAGTAAATATGCCGGCCGCAGTTTTAATGGTTATCACCGTAAAAACGGCGAAGTGGGTACCGCAAACTATTGGTTGTTTATCCCGACTGTATTTTGCGAAAACAGAAATCTCGATATCATTAAAGAATCGCTTTATAGTGAGCTGGGTTATGCAGTAGATGATAAATATAAATCTTACACCCACAAACTGGTTCAGGCCTACGAGAATGGAGAAGATATCCATAACATTAGTTTCGAGCCTAAAGTAGATAAAGCCAGCCGTACCTTTAAAAATGTAGATGGGATTAAATTCCTCACACATAATGGTGGCTGTGGCGGAACACGTCAGGATTCGGATACGCTGAGCAAATTATTGGCAGCTTATGCCCATCACCCCAATGTGGCCGGTATTACAGTTTTGAGTTTAGGTTGTCAGCATTTGCAGGTAGAAGATTTTAAACGCGACTTGTTTGCACTTGATCCTGATTTTGATAAACCACTTTTAATTTTCGAGCAGCAAAAAGCACAAAGCGAAGAAGAATTAATCCAAAATTCTATCCGCAGTACTTTTGAAGGATTGATGTTCATTAATAAACAAGCGCGCGCAGCAGCACCGTTAAGCAAAATGTGTGTGGGTGTAAAATGTGGCGGTAGCGATGGTTTTAGCGGCATTTCAGCCAATCCATCTGTTGGTTATTGTGCCGATTTATTGGTGGCCTTAGGCGCCAAGGTCTTACTGGCCGAGTTTCCCGAACTTTGTGGCGTAGAACAAGAAATGATTGACAGGTCTGTGGATCAGCCAACCGCCGAAAAATTTATCCGCTTAATGACGGAATATGATGATTTGGCGCATAAAGTGGGTTCTGGTTTTTACATGAATCCTTCACCAGGCAACATTAAAGACGGTTTAATTACCGATGCGATTAAGTCGGCAGGTGCTGCACGTAAAGCAGGCTCTGCGCCTATTGTCGATGTTTTAGATTATACCGAACCTGCCACTAAACCAGGCTTAAGTTTGGTTTGTACACCAGGGAATGACGTGGAAGCAACTACAGGTAAAGCGGCTGCCGGTGCCACCTTAATTTTATTCACCACCGGTTTGGGTACACCAACCGGAAATCCGGTTTGCCCCACCATTAAAGTCGCAACCAATTCCATCCTGGCGAAACGCATGAGTGATATTATCGATATCGACACAGGCGCTGTAATCAGTGGCGAAAAAACCATTAACGAAATGGGTGAAGATATATTGGAATACTGTATTAAAGTGGCCAGCGGCGAGGAGATCCCTAAAGCGGTACAACTTAATCAGGATGATTTTATCCCCTGGAAAAGAGGCGTAAGCCTTTAATTCATGGAAGATGGGCGAGGGAAGATGTATGTCCTGAGCTAAATTCGAGCTAGCATCATACAGGCAATTCAGGTCAGATGCTGTCATGTTGAGCTTCCCGAAAAATCGGGACAAGTAGTCGAAACAACTTAAAAGAGTTTAAACAGGTCCTTCGACAAGCTCAGGATGACAAATCTACATTTATGATACAACCTCGTAATGCTTTCAACGTAAACGCTTTGCGCTCAGCAGTTATAACAACAAAATATTAACCAAATATGAATTTAAATTTAGACGGCAAAATAATCCTGGTGAGCGGTGGCGCCAAAGGCATTGGTGCAGCAATTGTGAAAGCTTTGGCCATTGAAAATGCTTTCCCCATCATTATTGGCCGTAACGAAAATGATAACCTGAAAATGCTTCAGGAAATAACAGATTTAGGCTTAAAAGCAGATTATTTTACGGCAGAGCTTACCGCACCTGAAAGCTGCAAAACCATTGTTGATGCAATATTGGCAAAATATGGCAGAATAGATGGCTTAGTGAACAATGCTGGAGTTAACGATGGTGTTGGCCTTGAAAATGGCACTTATGAAGGTTTTATGGAATCGCTACATAAAAATGTGGTACATTATTACCTTTTAGCCAAACATGCCCTGCCTGCACTTAAACAAAGTAAGGGTTCGATTTTAAATATTGGTAGCAAAACTGCAGAAACCGGACAAGGTGGAACATCTGGTTATGCCGCATCTAACGGTGCCAGAAATGCCTTAACCCGCGAGTGGGCAGTAGAATTGTTGCCATTTAGCATCCGTGTTAATGCCATTATTGTGGCCGAAGCCTGGACTCCGTTATACGAGAAATGGATTAACTCTTTTGAAGACCGTGATGAAAAACTAAAGAACATTACCGATAAAATCCCTTTTGAAAACAGAATGACCAGTGTGGATGAGATTGCCAGCATGGCGGTATTCTTATTATCAGATAAATCCAGTCATACTACAGGGCAACTGATCCATGTAGATGGTGGTTACGTACACCTGGATAGGGCTTTGTTGTAAATATTTATACTCAATTCATCACGACGCGTCATTCCCGCGCAGGCGGGTAATCTTAAAGCACTAGTATTTGGCATTAAGATTATCTTCATGAGCACACTGTGGTTCCCAATCAACCCGATAGCTATCGGGTTGGGAATGACGTAACGCGCTTAACTAAGCTATTTCTTTTTCCTTTCTTCCAGATAAGCATGCCATAACAACATTGTAGCAATGGTTCGGTGAGGTTTAAATTGATCAGCTACTGCCAATATTTCTTCTTTACTAAGCCCTGCTTCCAAGCCTTTTACTTTCTTTAATGAGTTAACCGCAGCCAAATCACCGATCGGAAAAACATCGGTATGGTGCAAAGTAAAAATCAGGTAAATATCTACCGTCCAATCGCCGATACCTTTAATGCTTTTAAGCTGGTTTCTAATAGTTACATCGTCCATTGTTTCCATTTTGCTTAAAGACAATGTTCCACTGATCAGGCTTTCGGCCAAATGACGAACATAAATCGTTTTTTGCCGACTGAAATAACAATCTCTTAATTCCTGATCGGTAAGCAAAAATAAGCGTTCAGGCACAACTTCTCCTATCTTTTCTTTCAGCTTATTTAAGGCAGCCAATGCTGATGCCAAAGAAACCTGTTGTTCCAGGATAATATGTATAAGTGATTCGAAAGTATTCGGTCTCGACCAGAAAGGTGGGTATCCATATTTATCCAAGATGGGTTGTAAATCTGCATCGCTGCTGCCTACTAAATTACAAAGCTGGTGGAAGTTGGTCTGATCAAAAGTTTCGAACATTTTTATGGATGTTGATTGGAACGGATCAATTTTGTATATTCAAATATAATACAATCAACAAATTAACCATTTTAATCCCATTTTAAGATGAGATGGTTACTTTTGTCGGATGCTAAAGATTGGAATAGCTGAAGACGACCCTAAAATTGCTGAACTCTTAAAATCGGCACTCGAAGAAAACGATTACCAGGTGTTTACTGTAGCCAACGGTATTGATGCACTGGAGCTTTTCTTGGGCGAAAGCTTTAACCTGTTCATTATCGATGTAATGATGCCGCGGCTTAACGGCATTCAGCTTTGTAAACACATCCGTGGAAATGCCGTGCAAACACCGATTTTGATGCTTACCGCTTTGGGTGCTATTGATGATAAGGTTACAGGCCTGGGAGCTGGGGCTGATGATTATCTGGTAAAACCTTTCCACCTGAAAGAACTCCTGGCAAGAGTTGCTGCACTTTTACGCAGACAACCTATTGTTACCGCTCAAACTGATCATAAATTATATTTCGAAGACCTAGTGCTCAATACTTACAGCAAAGAAGTAAGCCGTGGAGGAAAAACCATTGAACTTAGCGCCAAAGAATTTGTGCTGCTCGAACTGTTTATGCACAATCCCAACCGTTTACTCTCGCGGCAATTTATAGCAGAGCAAGTTTGGGACATCAGTTTCGAAACCGGAACCAATGTAATTGATGTGTATATCAATTTCTTACGAAAAAAGATCGAAAAAGGTTTTGAACGGAAACTCATCCACACCAAAATCAATATGGGTTATATCCTGAAATAATGAAAATAAAGGATCGCATAGCATTATATTTTACACTGATCAGCACCTCGTTGCTGTTTGCCGTACTTTGTACTGTGTATTTTACTTTCATGAAATTTTTGGAAGCAGATTTTTTCGAGCGCCTAACCGACCGTACCATGGTTACGGCTAAACTTTACCTCGAAGCCGACGAAATTAGTCGGGATGCGTTGAACAATGTGCGCCATAAATACCTGCAAAAGTTAAACGGCGAAGTTACCCGCATTTACGATAATAAAAACAGGGCCACCTTTATTGGCGATTCTGCTCAATACTGGACTAATTCTACTATCGATGAAGTTCGCAAAAAAGGCCGTTTAAAATATACTGATGGCCAGCGGCAGGTAGTTGGCATTTATTACAAAGATAATCAGGGCGACTTTGTAATCCTGGCTTCAGCAGATGATCAAGGCTCGCACAATAGGCTCGATAAGTTATTGAAGATCATGATTTTCATCTTCATTCTAATTTCCCTCATCGTGCTATTGTTGAGCCGGTGGATTGCACAAAATATGCTAAAACCCCTACAAAAGTTTATGCAGGAAGTAAAACAGGCGGGCTCGCAGAACATGGAGTTCAGGGTAGAAGAAAAGCACAATAAAGATGAAATCAACCTGATTGCCAAAAGCTTCAATCATTTAATGGAAGAACTGGAACAGGCTTTTATTTTACAGAAAACCTTTGTGGCCAATGCCTCTCACGAACTTCGCACACCCGTAACGCGGATCATGATGAATGCTGAATTGGCTTTATCCAAAGAAAGAGACCATACAGCTTATGAAAAGGTAATTGCTTCTATGCTCGAAGATGCCGAGAAAATGGAACACATCATTACCGGATTGCTCGCTCTTGCAAAAATGGACCTGGAACTGATCAATTCTCAACTTATTCCAATCAGGTTAGACCACCTGCTTCTCAAAATACAATCTGAGTGGAAAGCGCAGAAAAACCTTGACCTTAAAATTACCTATCAAAATCCCATTGATCCAAAACCTGAAATATTGGCCAATGCTGTACTATTACAAATTGTCTTGGATAATATCATTTCAAATGCTTTTAAATTTTCTGACAATCAACAGGTAAGCGTTGTTGTTGAAGCAGCTGAAAATGACTTTCTCATTCACATTACGGACAATGGAACAGGTATCGCTACTGAGGAACAGGAAAATATTTTCAAACCCTTTTATACGCGGGCAAAAGATTTTGGTCGTCATGGCGAAGGAATGGGACTTTATATGGCTCAAAAAATTATCGATCTGCTAAAAGGTGAAATAACTACCACAAATCTTGAAAAAGGAGGTTGCACTTTTACGGTGAGATTGACAAAGCTTTAGTAGCTATTTATTACTTCATTCTAATTTACAACTCGATCGTTACCCTGAATTCATTTCAGGGTCTTAGCGACAGAATAGATGCTGAAATAAATTCAGCAGGACGATTAGCGTCCCAACTTTAATTCCCTTTTAATTTCCGTTTAATCTCCCTTTAATTCGGCAAGGATAGCTTTGCCATATGAGAATAATATGTACGTTGCTCATTTTCTTTTTGGCGATCAGGCCTGGAGCAACTTTTGCACAAAAAGATACGCTAAGCTTAACCCTTAGTAAAACAGAAAGCCTTTTTTTAAAACACAATTATGATCTCCTGGCCGGTAATTACGAGATCGATCAGGCAAAGGCCGAAATTATTACCGCCAAACTCTTTGATAATCCTACCCTTGAATACGAAAATCTGTTTTACAACCACGAAACAAAGAAATTCCTGCAAACCTCTTATGCTTACGGACAATACGCGGCTTCTATTTCGCAGCTATTCAAACTTGCTGGCAAACGCAATAAAAACATCAAACTGGCCCAAACCGGAGTTAAGCTAGCCGAATATGAATATTTCGATCTGATGCGAACATTAAAATTCGAACTGGTCAACACGTTTTATAAAACCTATTTCTCCGCACAATCAGTTAAACTGTATCAGGAACAGATCAGCTCTACCGATCAATTATTAAAAGCTTATAATATCCAGTTAAAAATGGGCAATATTGCCGCAAAAGATGTCATCAGAATTAAATCACTGTTAATCAATCTTAAAGCCGAACAGGCGGGCTTACTGAACGACCTGGAAGATCATTACAAAGACCTTAAGCTACTCTGTGGTTTGGATGCCAATATTTCACTTTCTTTAATTGTAGATCAAGAAGATTTTAAGAGCGGATTGCTCGATAAAATCCCTTACAGTTCCTTATTAGATTCTGCAAGAGCCAACCGCGCCGACCTTAAATTAGCCAAAACCGAGCTCCTTTACAACATGCGGAATTTAAAACTGCAAAAGGCTATGGCCATTCCCGATATAGAAATCGGCCTTAGTTATGATTTAAAAGGTAATTATCCTGAAAAATATACAGGTTTGGGCATCAAAATTCCCATTCCACTTTTCTCCAGAAACCAGGGTGAAATTAAAAAAGCCCAAGTTGGTATAGCTGCAGCCGATTTGAACATCAAAAAACAGGAAGCCCTACTCGAGAATGAAGTATTTAACAGCTACAAAACCGCTTTACGCAACGAAAAATTGTACCAAGAGATCGATCCTGCCTTTAGTACCGATTTTAATATACTCATTTCTGCCCTCATTAAAAATTTCAAAGCAAGGAACATCAGCCTGATCGAATTTTTAGACCTCTATGATGCCTACAAAGAAAATACGCTACAATTGAATAAACTCCAATTCGAAAGAATGAGCACCCGTGCTGAGCTCAATTATGTAACCGGTTCTAATATTTTTAAATAAATCTCATGCAAAATCTTTATAAAAACACTGTACTCATTGCTGCAAGCAGTTTAATATTTTCCTGCAACGAACATAAAACGACCGTGCCAAACGATAAATTTGCCATCACCGATTCCCTGATTAACCGCTTGCTGATTGATACCGTGCAACAGGCCAACAGCAAAACAGAACTGATGTTTTCAGCCAAAATTGCAGCAGATGAAGAACGTCGCTCAGAACTTTTTCCGATGGTAAGCGGCATCGTAAATCGCGTTGGTGTAAGGTTGGGCGATCAGGTTGTGAACGGACAAACGCTGGCCACGGTAAATAGTTCTGAAATGGCCGGATTTGACAAAGAGGTAATTACCGCAAACGCCGAACTTAAAAATACTGAGCGATCGTTAAAACAGGCCGAGCAGCTTTTTCAAAGTGGTTTATCCTCGGCAAAAGAGCTCGATGAAGCCAAAAACGATTACCAGATTAAAAAAGCAGAAGCCAAAAGGGCTAACTCCGTATTAAAACTCAATGGTGGAAGCAGTACCGGATTATATGCTATTAAATCGCCCATTAATGGTTTTGTGATTGAAAAAAACGTAACCCAAAATATGCAGTTACGCAGCGACAACAACAAAAGCCTCTTTACTATTGCCGATCTCTCCAATGTTTGGGCTATGATCAACATTTACGAATCGGATATTTCGCGTGTTAAAGCCGGTGATGAAGTGAGTTTATTTACCCTCTCCTATCCCGACAAGGTTTTTAAAGGAAAAATAGAGAAATTATATAATCAGGTAGATCAGGATAGCAAGGTAATGAATGCAAGGGTTGTGATCCCAAATCATGAATTTTTATTAAAACCAGGTATGCTCGGAACGGTAAAAGTTTCAGCAAATTCGGCCATCGATCTTCCGGTATTAAACTCAAGGGCAGTTATTTTCGATGAAAACAAAAATTATGTGCTAGTCTTAGGTCAGGACCACAAAGTGAGGGTCCAGGAGATCGAAATCGGGCGGAAAACAGCCGACAAAACCTACATCAGCAAAGGTGTACAGGCCGGCGATCGCATCATCGCGTCTAAACAGGTTTTCTTGTTCGAAAGTCTAAAAACTCAATAATTTCTTTTCATTCCTAGATTTCAAAAATGACTAAATTCATAAAAAGCATTATAGGCTTTGCACTGAAGAATAAATATTTCATCTTTTTTGCCACTTTTCTCTTAATTCTGGCAGGTTATTTAAGCTTCAAACACACCACCATTGATGCGTTTCCTGATGTTACCAATACCAATATCACCATCATTACCCAATGGCCAGGCCGAAGTGCCGAAGAGGTAGAAAAGTTTGTAAGCAGACCTTTGGAAATTGCCATGAATCCTACCGAAAAACGGACCAGCATCCGTTCTTCTTCCCTATTTGGTTTATCCATCGTAAAAGTAAGTTTCGAAGATGATGTAGATTATGCTGAAGCACGCGTACAGGTAAACAACCACCTCGATGAAGCAGACCTGCCCGAAGGAATCCAACCCGAAGTACAGCCACCTTACGGGCCTACTGGTGAAATATTCCGTTATACCTTATCTAGCGACACAAAATCTGTAAGTGAGTTAAAAACCTTACAGGATTGGGTGATACAAAGAGAACTTTTATCTGTTTCGGGCATTGCTGATGTAGTAAGTTTTGGAGGCGAGGTAAAAACCTACCAGATTACTGTTGATCCACAAAAAGCCATCCAATATGGTGTAAGTGCGAAGGAACTCTTCGAAGCGGTATCTAAAAGCAACATCAATGTGGGCGGCGATGTAATTGTACAAAGTGGTCAGGCTTATGTGGTGCGCGGTATCGGCGTGCTCAACAATATCGACGAAATCAGAAATGTGGTGGTTGATAATATTAATGGCACTCCTGTTTATGTTAAAACCATTGCCGATGTGGCAGAATCGGCTTTGCCAAGGCTAGGTCAAGTTGGCCGCGATAAAGATCCCGATGTGGTTGAAGGCATTATTGTAATGAGGAAGGGCGGTAATCCAAGTGATGTAATTGCCAGGCTGAAAGAAAAAATAAATACGATCAATTCCAGTATTTTGCCTGATGATGTAAAAATCAAACCTTTCTACGACCGCGAAGATCTGGTTAATTACTCCGTACACACCGTGATGGGCAATATGCTTGAAGGGATTTTATTTGTTACCCTAATCGTATTCCTCTTCATGGCTGATTGGCGCACCACCTTAATCGTTTCTATTATCATTCCTTTAGCACTTCTTTTTGCGTTTATCTGCCTCAAATTAAAAGGCATGCCAGCCAACCTGCTTTCTATGGGTGCAATTGATTTCGGGATCATTATAGACGGCGCCGTAGTAATGGTTGAAGGAATTTTCGTCGTGCTGGATGCAAAAGCCAAAAAAGTAGGCATGGAAAAGTTTAATAAAATGAGCAAACTCGGTTTTATTAAAAAAGCCTGTTTAGAAAACGGAAAAGGCATTTTATTTGCCAAACTGATCATCATTACTGGCTTGCTCCCCATTTTCACCTTTGAAAAAGTGGAAGGTAAAATGTTCTCTCCCCTGGCCTGGACTTTAAGTTTTGCCTTATTGGGCGCTTTAATCTTAACCTTTACATTTGTACCGGCCATGGCCAGCGTGTTTCTAAAAAAGGATGTAAAAGAGAAACACAATATCTTTTTAGAATGGATTACCAAAGCAACCCTTAAATTTTACGATCTCTGTTTCAAAAAAAAGAAACTGGTTTTTGGAATTTCTATTGTAGTGCTGTTTTTAGGTGCTTTTAGTTTTAAATTTCTGGGGACAGAATTTTTGCCCAGTTTAGATGAGGGCTCCATTTATGTGCGTGCTACTGGCCCGTTGAGTATTTCGTTGGACGAAACCAAAAAACTTTCGAACGAGATGAGAAAGATCTTTTTAAGTTTCGAAGAGGTAAAACAAGTGATGTCTCAGACTGGCCGGCCAAACGATGGAACGGATGCAACGGGTTTTTACAACATGGAATTCCACGTGGATATTTACCCCCGAAAAGAATGGAGACAGAAACAGACTAAAGAACAGCTGATTGAGCGGATGCAGGAGAAATTAAAGCGCTTTCCTGGTATCAGCCTTAACTTTTCTCAGCCAATTTCTGATAATGTAGAAGAAGCTGTTTCAGGTGTAAAAGGATCAATTGTAGTGAAGCTGTTTGGCGAAAATTTCGAGTACATCGAAAAGGAAGAGGAAAAAATAGAAGATATTTTAAAAACGGTAGAGGGTATTGAAGATTTAGGTATACTCAGGAATCTGGGGCAGCCAGAATTACAGATTAATCTCGATCAGAAAAAAATGGCCTTATATGGCGTAAGCACAGCAGATGCTAATGCAGTGATCGAAATGGCGATCGGTGGTAAAGCCGCTACGCAGATTTATGAAGGTGAACGCAAATTTGATCTCATCATCCGTTATCCCGAAGATTTTAGGAATGACGAAAGTTCGATCAGTAAATTACGTATACCAACGCTATCGGGTTCAAATGTTCAATTGGGCGAAATCTCGAGTATCCGTAAAATTACCGGACCAAGTATGATTTACCGCGATAAGCACAAGCGTTATGGGGCGATCAAATTCTCCATCAGAGGCCGTGATATGGGCAGCGTAATTGCCGAAGCACAACAAAAAGTAAATGCAAAAATCAAATTGCCACAGGGCTATCAGCTCGAGTGGGCCGGTGATTTTGAAAACCAGCAAAGAGCCATTGCACGTTTATCGCAGGCTGTTCCGGTAAGTTTGTTGCTGATATTTTTTATCCTGTTTGTGCTTTTCGGCAATTTTAGGGATGCGCTATTGGTACTCAATAACGTTCCTTTTGCCATGATCGGTGGCATATTGGCGCTGTTGGCCGCAGGTGTAAACTTTAACATTTCAGCAGGCATTGGTTTTATAGCATTATTCGGTATCTGTGTGCAGAACGGTGTGATCCTGATTACCCGCTTCAAAACCAACATCACCGAGCTGAAACACCACGCCACGTGGACTTTTACCGATGCCATGCGTGATGGGATTGCCAGCAGATTTAGGCCGGTATTAATGACGGCCTTAATGGCCGCTATTGGTTTAATGCCAGCAGCACTCTCTACCGGAATCGGTTCCGAAGCCAGTAAACCACTGGCCATTGTAGTTATTGGTGGGTTAATTACCAATACCTTGTTTAACCTTTTTGTGTATCCGATTGTATTCTATTGGTCGTACAGGAGAAAGGTACATAAAGCGATGAGAGATGTAAAAATATAAGATTGACCATCGAAAATGTAGGACAGTAGATGTAAAATGGATGATGGAATTTCAATGCTTAATTAACGAAAAAAAAGTTTTTAGTAGCGTTTTTGGTCGCTGTACCGTATAAGCTATAAATTAAAGCTTTATGAAAAAGATATTATTACTCCTCCTGGCTGTAACAGGCCTTTTGTATGTATCATGCAAAAAAAACGATAAAGATAACGATGGGCCTGGTGAAGTTTATGGTAAGTGGAAACTCACCGAAACGATGCAGGATCCCGGGGATGGAAGTGGCAGATATAAAAAGGTAAGCGGCCAGATCAAATATCTTATTCTAAACAAATCAGCAGATAATGCCGGTAAATTTGAAGGTGATGCACTTCCGGATTTATTTTCGTTCAGGATTTTGGATAGTGTAAAAATGGAAGTTTACAGCAACACCTATAAAATGCCGATGATTTATCAGTACAAGGTTTCAGCAAAATCGCTACAGCTTAACCCTCCTTGTTTCGAAGGTTGCGGGTACAGGTTTGTAAGGGAATAATCTTGTAGGTGAGGTCCTTAAAAAGATTAATTTATTTGAACCTGGATTCAACAAGATCTTCTTATATACGATCGTCCTGCTGATTCGATAACGATCAGATCAGCAGAACATCATTCTTTTTCAAACAGTCAAACTATCCCAGATCACCTGATAAACATCCGGTGCATGTAAGCTTTTATCGATTGCCTTTGAGGTAACCAGAACAGGTTTAAACTGATCGGCCACATTAATGCTGCCATGCGATCCTTTAACCAGCGTAGCATCGAGTGGAATGACATCCATCACATAACGGAAACCGGCTTTTTTCCTTAAAAGTTTGTAGCCTGCCCTCAATTTAGAAGTCATGAACATTTCTACAGGATCGTAGCCAGGTTTTTTATGAATATCAACTACCCGCGCATAATCCGGCGCTTTAGCATCGTCAAGCCAAAAATAATAGGTAAACCAGCTGTTTTCTTTTGCCGTAAGCACCAGATCGCCTGAACGTTCGTGGTTAATATGGTGTTTCTCCTGTTCAGCCTGATCCAGTATCAATTCAATTTCTGGTACACTTTTCAATAAAGCCTTCACCTGCTCCGTTACACTTTTATCATTGATGTAAACATGTGCAACCTGGTGATCGGCCACTACGAATGCTTTAGAAGCACCCGGATCGAGTAACTCCAACCCTCTTTCTTCACGAATCTGAATCAAACCGTTTTCCCTGAACAAACGGTTAAGGTGGATTGGCTTATTTACGGGGGCAATACCATATTCAGAAAGCAAAATGATGCGTGCACCCCTGCTTTCATAAAAACGAACCAATTCTTCTACTACCTGGTCGATTTCTTTCAGTTCAGTACTGATTTTATCGAGCTCCGGACCAAACTTTTGCAGGCAGTAGTCTAAATGGGGTAAATAAATTAAAGTAAGCGTAGGATTGTGCAGCTTTTCAGTTTCCATCGAAGCATCTGCAATCCATCTGGTAGATTTAATATTTGCGCCTGGTCCCCAGAACTGAAACAAGGGGAACTGTCCCAGTTTATTTTGTAAATGATCACGTAATTCAACTGGCTGCGAATAACAGTCGGGTAGTTTACGGCCATCGGCCAGGTAATTGGGGCGTGGTGTTACCGAAAAATCGGCTGTCGAATACATGTTGTACCACCAGAACATATTGGCACAGGTAAAATCCGGATCTTCTTTTTTAGCCTGATCCCATATTTTTTCGGCATTCACCAGTTTATTAGACTGTTTCCAGAATTTAATTTCACTATCCGTATCATCGTACCATCCATTACCCACAATGCCATTTTCTGAAGGATATTTACCCGTCAAATAGCTCGACTGTACCGCTGTGGTAACTGCCGGCAACAAAGGTTCAACGGTAGTTAAATGGTTTTTCGAAATATATTGCTGAAGAAAAGGTGTATGCGTTCCAATTACGGAAGTAGATAAGGCTACGATATCGATAACAACGGTTTTGTGCATATTTCTTAAATTATAATAAATTTTTAACCCAGGCAAGCTCCCTAATGATTGAATCGTTCAAAGGTGCTTTTAAAGCTGTTGGTAAAACCTCCCAGGTGTAGGTTTCGACTTCTAAATGCGTGGTAAAAGGACTGTTTTTTTGCAAGTTTAGCACCTCGGTAATGTCTGACTGTGTAGATTGGATCAAACCCATATCTTCAACAAAAATGGGAACATGGAAATGTGCCCTCCACTCCTCTACTTCAGGATTTTCACCCGCTGCCAGTGCATCCGACAGGTCAGGATAACGCAATAGCGTACCGTCATTTTTTCGTGCAATTACCTGGTGGAGGTAAGTAGGCTCATCAAAACGGCCTAACTGATCTAATACAGCTGTTCTTGCTGAAAGAGAGGCAGGTAATTTTGCTTTTAATGCCGCACTAATCTGAATTTTCCCAATCTTAATCCCTTTCTCCTGCAGTTCTTTGATGATGGCCGTATGTGGTTCATATCCGATTGCAAAATGACAAACATCATAACACAAACGGATATGCATTTTGATTAAATTTTCTGCTTCATTGGCGTTTAAGCCCGATTGCTCCGCAAAATATGTTTTTCCAATTGGTAAAAGCTCGTTTTCAAACCAGTTGATAAATTCCTCGCCAGATTCCAAAAAACCATCTGGTTCTGGTTCGATATCGAGGTGGATCATTTTATCTGTTTGTTGATGGATTTTTGCTAAACCTTGTGCAACTGCTAAAACATGTGTGCTTGCGGTGGCAGTAGCTTTTTCCTTCTCTAAAGTATCTTTAAACCAGGGTTTATAGCTTAATGGTGAAGTCGAAATCCCACCTTCTAAGTCTTCCGGGAGTAATTCGGAAAGGATTTCAGCTAAACGAATTGTATATGCAACGCGGTCTCTGGTCGTCCAATCTGGTGCATGTACCTGGTCTTTAACCCGGGTATGGTGGAAACCACCATAGGGAAATCCGTTCATGGTAAATACGTATCCACCTTCCTGCTTAAGCCATTGTTTAAATGTTTCCAGGTGATTTTCTTCCAGCAATTCGATACTGGCAAGATTGGAAAGGCGTAAACCGATGCCCATAGGTGCATCTGGCGATAATTGGGCTTTTAATACCGGAAAACTATCTTTTAACACCGCAAAATGTGCCATCCAGTCTTCGCCTGCATAAATATTGGTGCAGAAGGTTAAATGTCCGGAAGTTAATTTCATCGTTTAATGTTGAATTATAGCGGTTTGGTTATTTAAAATTTCGGCAGCTTGTTTTAAAATATCTGCATCAATTTCATGCACTTCCTCTCCACTAC
This sequence comes from Pedobacter folensis, assembly GCF_056490665.1. Taxonomy (NCBI): domain Bacteria; kingdom Pseudomonadati; phylum Bacteroidota; class Sphingobacteriia; order Sphingobacteriales; family Sphingobacteriaceae; genus Pedobacter; species Pedobacter folensis. Next base: position 991,723 of record NZ_JBWJIF010000003.1, on the reverse strand, counting down.
CCAGGCCTGTAAGCAAAGTGATGGTTAATTCACCACCAAGGTGTTCCCTAAATTCTTCCAGCCCCTGTAAAATTGGACTATTGCCTTCAGTAACCTGTAACAAAGGATGCGTTAACTCGAAACCAAGTTGGTGGATCAGGCCAATTATCCTTTGCGCATCTTCGGTACTGATTCTGCCCGATAAATTGGAATATACGGCATCTAAGGCTATGCCCATGGCAACAGCCTCGCCATGCCTCACTTCAAAATTAGTCAGATATTCTAGTTTATGCGCACTCCAATGGCCAAAATCCAATGGTCGGGCCGAACCGTTTTCGAAAGGATCGGCACTGCGGATATGCTCCAGGTGGAGTTTTGCGCATTTCCAGATCTGGTAGTTCATGGCGGTGATGTCGCGTTGTGCCAGCGCAGCGGCATTCGCCTCCAGCCATTCAAAAAATTCGCGGTCTTTAATCAGTGCCACTTTAATCGCTTCGGCAATACCTGAACGCCAATCGCGATCGGATAAAGTGCTTAAAAATACTTCATCATTAAAAACAGCAACTGGCGGCGAAAAAGTGCCTAGAAAGTTCTTTTTATTGAAATAATTAATTCCATTTTTTACCCCGACGCCTGAATCGTTCTGCGAAAGCACAGTACTTGGAATTCTGATGTGTTTGATACCGCGGTGTGCAACCGTCGCCGCATAACCCACCATATCGAGCACCGCCCCACCGCCAATGGCAGCAACAAACGAGTGCCGGTCAATCCCATGAACATTAATGGCTTCCAATACCCGATCAAAATATTGCGTATCGTTTTTCACCTGTTCTCCCCCGGGAATAACTAAGATATCCTGAACCAACTGCGTTTGTGGGTATTTTGAAAAATATGCTTTAATCTGGTTATTAAGGTCCTGGTGTGCATTTGCCACACCTTCATCTATTACAAATAAAATCTTTTTTACGGCAACGGCCGGATTTAGATTAACTAAAAAACTGTTTAACAGTTCATTTTCTGGCAAAAAGAGCGATGAAGTAAAGAAAACATTATAATTATATTGTACCGTAAAGGATTGATGTAAATGTTCCATATCAATTTGGTAATGTGTGTTTGATGGTTAAGTAACGGCGAATAATTTAGAGAGCCACATGGATAATGGCAATAAAGCTGCAATAATAAAAGCCAAAATCAGGGCATCGAAAGTTACGGCCCAGGCGGCATCCATCAAAATAAGTGAAATTACGCCAGCTTTTACTGCTCCGCCGATATTTTTACCGATAGGTTCTTTTATTGCTTTTAAAAGTGGCCTGAAAATCATAAAGGTAAAAGGAACCAGAAACAGTAGCGACCACAACAACCTATCGTTTACAAAAGCAAAATAAGCAATAGCGCAGATCACGATTGCATATAGAAAGGCCGCCAAATACAAGTTTTTAGCATGGCCTCCGTGAACTTCACCCCGGCTGGTCATCGTAATGGAAAAAATATAAATAACCGGAATAACCGCCAGGTAATAATGACTACAAAGCATTTCTGGCACAATGCTCAAACCTAGCAGCAGGTTAAAACCACGGCATAGGCCCATATTCAATGGTCCGAAAAAAGAATGATGTTTGCCAAATTTATTATAAAGCAAAGCGAAAACGGCGACCAAAAGCGCCAATAATCCCGATGTTAAACTATTTAACGCTGCCAGGGTTATTCCGGCAAAAAGCAACAGAGTCCCTAAAATGGCTGCATTTTGCAAACTGATCAAACCACTCGGGATGGCCCTTTCCGGACGTTCTATTTTATCCAGATCGGCATCAAAAACATCGTTGAAAACAATTCCTCCTCCATACAAACAGGCTGTTGATGCGGCTAAAAGTACAATAGATAACCATGGAATGGAAAACCCACTGCTTAAAACACCAGAAATGGCAATTCCCGCTAAAATATCTGCAACTGAAGTAACAATATTGGCAGGGCGCATCATGCGCAGATAGACAATTATTTTTTTCAATACTTTAGCTGATGATGATAGACGATTTATCTGTTCTTGGCTGTTGTCCGCCGCGCAAAATGGTGTTACCTTCGAATTTCTCGGTCAGGTCTACATTTTTTTGCGCATTGAAATCGGCTTCATCCAGCTGTCCGCTCTGTGCAAATGCAGTAATCGCATTGCGGTAAGTAACCAGTTCAATATCCTGATCGCTTAAACCGCGCATTTTCATTAAAGCCGCAGTTTTAGGTACAGCCAAAGGATCGCTGATGCCCCAATCGGCAGCAGAATTGACCATAATACGCTCCGGGCCGTACTGTTTTACAATCTCCACCATGCGCTCATTACCCATTTTGGTAAAAGGATATATGGTAAAAGCAGCCCAGAAGCCTCTATCTAATACCTCTTTTACGGTCTCTTCATTGTTGTGATCGATAATTACACTATAGGGATCGAGGCCATGTTCCAAGGCAATATCCATGCTCCGCTGCGTACCTTTTTTCTTATCGCGGTGTGGTGTGTGCACCTGTACAGGTAAACCTGCTTCTTTGGCCAGTTCGAGCTGTAGCCTGTAATATTTTTCTTCCGCGGCAGTCTGGTCGTCGAAACCGATTTCCCCTATTCCCACTACGCCTTCTTTATAGACAAACAAAGGCAATATTTCCATTACCTGTTCTGCCAGGCTTTCGTTATTGGCTTCTCTCGAGTTTAGTCCAATGGTACAATAATGTTTGATACCAAACTGTGAGGAACGGAAACGCTCCCAACCGATCAGGCTGCTATAATAATCTCTAAAGCTATCCAATCCGGTACGTGGCTGCCCCAGCCAAAATGCGGGTTCTATCAAAGCAACAACACCTGCATCGGCCATCGCCTGATAATCGTCTGTTGTCCTCGAGGTCATGTGAACATGTGGGTCGAAGAATTTCATCCCCTTTACCGCACTGATATCGAACGCTTCAGGCTCCCCCATCAATGCTTTATCTCTTTCAATTGAACTACTGCAACACATATATTTCTGTTTTGAATGTCTAATGGTTAAAATGAATCCCAGTTTAAGTTCCCTTCTGAAAGGGCCAGCTTAAGTTCAGGAAAAGTATGAATATAATCTTTTGCCGGTTGATAATCAGACTGAGCAACGGCAAGTGCAATGGCCCGTTGTTCAATCTGGTCGTAATGCATCAAACCAACTTTAAGGTGCTCAAAAATTTCTGCATTGATAAATTTACCAACCAAACGCCAAAGTTGTGGATGCACCTTTCGTCCCGCAGCCCAGCGTTCATTTGCATAATCTATCAAAGTTAATGCAAGTTCCAGATTGGCGCGTTCATCTAAACCTACAATATGCCTGATATCTTTTTCGGTAAAAAAAGCTTTTAGTACCAGTTGATTCCAGGCGGCATCGTCCAGATTTTCTGAAGGGTATGGGTTGTTTTCCATAATCGCTTCCAAAACCGATCCGATATTACTCCTGATCCCTTCAGCACAACGTTTAACCCAAATTTCAGGATGAGCCAAAAATGGCAATGCCGAATATAAAGCCACGGCCTCATTCATTTCTGCCGAAAGGAACAACCGATCGACAGTTGCATATAATTTCTCCTGATCTGCTGCATTTAAATTGCTTAGCAGCCAAACGCGGCAAAGCCTGTCAATAGTCCAGTTACTGATATAGCTGATCCCAGCCGCCGTTATTAAAACCTTTTGGGCATCGTTAAGCTGAATAACCGATTTCCCAGTTTTGCGTGGCACCATCACAAATGCCTGACTGATCTTATTGCTTTGATCAGCCGATTGCACTATACTTTCTAACCAGTTTTGGCTATCTGCACTCACATTGCTTTTTACAATAGCTGATAAAGCTTCTTGGATAGCCATCCTATCATCACGTTTCATAAAGTATCTGAATAATCGCTTAGCTGGTGATACCCGCCGAAACAAAATAATTGATTAACAACGCACCTGCAATAATTAACAGCCCAAAAAATTCTCTCGTTTGTTCGATATAAGGTTTAGTAGCCTGCATACTTTCTACCAGACTTGGCCGCTTATATTTCATCATCCAATCTCGTACACCATCTTTTGCAAAAAACAGGATAGCAGCATAAATTAAATAGAAAGCAGTTAAAAACAGATAAGCGAAAGGGTAAAATTTACCTGCAGCAGCCAATCCACAGCATATTGCGGCGCTTAAATAGATAGATACCCAAAGAAAAGCATCGTTATCATTTAAATTTACATAGGCAAATCCTATAAACGAGATGCAAAAAATAATGTTGAGAATAATTAAAAGCATTTTAAATTATTTGGTTTAAAACAAGGTAAATCGATTTCCCGATTCTTTTCATTCAAAAACAAAGTTATTTAAACTGAATGCTTTTTTTGCCTAAAAAATGTAAATTATATACTGCTATAAAAGTTTTTTTTGATTAAAAACGGCGTTTGCCCATACCTTTGCTCTTCTTTCAATATTGCATAAAAAGAAAGGCAGTCTGCATCATCATTCCAAAATGATAATGCTCAACGGTATCTGCCATCACATATTTTACCGGCATTTAAAAGCGTCAAACCATCATTCTAATCTCCAAAAACAAGTTTTAAAATATTCGCCAGCACAGGATTATGGTCATCGGCCCGCCAATTGATCAATATATCGGTTTTAAAGGGCAGCGGGATAAAGCGCAGCCCCGGACTTTGGTGATGCATATAAGAATCGGGCAAAATCGCTATTCCCAGTCCTTTTCGTACCAGTGCAATAATGGTTGATCCAAATTCGGAATGCAGAAATACATCCGGCACAAAATCATAAGATTTGAAAAGTGCCTGAATAATCTCGCTGTAGCTACTGCCCTCATCTTTAGTGGGCAGGATAAATTTTTGCGCCCTAAGGCTCTCCTTAGATAAATCTTCGAATCTTTTAAAAGCATGTTCTAAAGGAACCACTAAAGCCAGGTGATCGGAATATATTTTTTTCGATTTAATCCCCTGCTCGCTGGTTATATCGCGGGTAATGGCCAGGTCGATCTTATAATTTTTCAGAAAATCGAGTTGATTTTCATATAAAACCTGTACCAATTTAATTTGGAGCTGTGGAAAGGCCTCTGTAATCTTCGCTAAAATATCGGGCATGATGGAAGCCGATATCGAATCAGGATGTGCGATGGTAATCGTTCCGCGTTCGCCTAAATGGATCTGCTTGGCAAACTGATGGATATATTCGATTTCATTTAATTCGACTTCCCACTTTTCTTTTAAGAATTTACCCGCCGAAGTGAGCTTCACATTACGTTTATTACGTTCAAAAAGCTGTAAACCCAATTCATTTTCGAGCGACTGAATTTGGCGGCTAAGGGCTGACTGTGTGATATTTACCTTTTCTGCCGTTTTCCAATAATGAAGCTGTTCTGACAAAGCCAAAAAATACTTGATTCGCTGAAGATCCATTAATGCAAAATACGCATTAATAAATGAAAAAATAGCATTTTATAACATTTAAAGAGTTCCTACATTCGTGGCATGGAGCATATCACAATCGAAAGGGCAACAAGAGCGAATATCGAAAAATTACAGGAGATCAGTAGAACAACGTTTTATGAGGCTTTTGCAGATGTAAACAGTGCCGAAAACATGAAAGTTTATCTCGAAAACAGCTTTTCGCAAGAAAAACTGACAGGGGAACTGAGTAATACGGATTCTCAATTTTATTTCGCCCTACTTGATGGAAAAGCGATTGGCTATTTAAAAATCAACCTTGGGCAGGCACAAACCGAAAAGCTGGATCTTGATGCACTTGAAATAGAACGGATTTACCTTCTGAAAGCATTTTATGGTCAAAAAGTTGGCCAGCTGCTTTACCAGAAAGCCATTGATATTGCCCACGAAATACAGGCCAGTTATGTATGGCTGGGTGTATGGGAAGAAAACTACAGGGCTTTAAAGTTCTACGAAAAAAATGGTTTTATCGCGTTCGATAAACACAAGTTCTGGCTAGGCGATGATGAGCAAACAGATTTGATGATGAAAAAAGTATTGGTTAACGAAAACGAATTAAAAGTATCCTGATGGAAAAAAGAAACTTCTTTTTAATTTTATTGATATTAGGTACCGCATTCTGGGGCATTTCCTTTTCAGTTACCAAACTGGCTATTGGCCAGCACCAGCCGGTGTTGTTTTTATGCTATCGTTTTTTTCTGGCCACAATGGTTCTATCTGTTATTTTCTGGAAACATGTAAAGAAATTAGATTTAACAACCATTAAAACAGGCGCCAGCCTGGCTATTCCACTGGTATTGGGCATTTATTTGCAAACACTGGGCATTACACACACTTCAGCATCACAATGTTCATTTGTGGCAGGAATAACGGTGGTAATGATTCCAGTGATTAAACTTTTTATTTACCGAAAAGCTGCAGCATTAAAAATATGGATTGCCGCCTGCACCGCACTCACTGGCCTGTTCGTCATATCGGTTACGAATCAATTCAGTATTGGAACGGGCGATTTATACACCATCATCGGCGCTTTTTGTTTTGCCATATATCTCATCCAGATCGAAAAAGAATCGATGGCGGGTGATATTATTCCGACCATTGTGCCCATGTTTGCCACTTGCGCCATACTCACTTTTCTATTAACGTTTATTCAGGGAAACATCACCTGGATTCCGCAGCAGGAAACATTTTGGATGGGTATTATTTTTTGCGCACTATTTTCGACGGCGTATATGTACACCATATCGAATATTTCTCAAAAGTACATTAGTGCCGAAAGGGTATCCATCATCTATCTTTTCGAACCTATTTTCGGAGCCTTCGCTGCACATTTTATTTTGGGAGAAGAAATTACATCGAGGCTATTAATTGGTGGCGGCATGATATTTTTGGCAACACTGATCTCTGAACTGAAATGGAAAATGTCAAATCAAATGGCAATGCTCAGGGTATTGAAGGAAAAAAAGTATTAGCCTAAATTGAAGCAAGGCCATTCGAAATAATTGGCTAGCTATTGCAAATAGACACAGAGATATAATCCTTAAAAAAACTTCGAAAAATAACATCCAGTCCGATCAGGTAAATCTTGGTCGGGCTTTATTATATTTACCAGGAATTACGGCAATTAAAAATCAACCTTAACCATCCCTCTATTTTAAGCAGGGGACAAAATAAATTAATGCGATGAAACTCTTTTTTTTACTTCCGATTTCTATCCTGTTAACCAGCTTTATACCCGGTTCAAAAACAGACACTTATGAGCATAGTATTTCACCTGTAACAGCCCGTAAAAAAGGTTTAACACTTAACGAGGCCAATAGTTACATAAGCGATACCGACAATCAGGAAAAAGAAAAAGATAAAACGGCTTTAAAACCCTCATGGGATAATAAAGAATTTAGTTACAATGGCAAAAAACTCAAATTCAAAACCAATACCTATGGCGAAAAACCAGCCGATGGAAGAAGCCTGTATATCTCCCTACATGGTGGTGGCGGCACCACTGCCACAGTAAATGACGGGCAGTGGAATAACCAGGTATTTATGACAAGCGATCAGCCCAACATGTACAATATTAAGGAAGGTGTGGTTATCGTTCCAAGGGCACCGACAGATAGCTGGAATATGTGGTTTCAGGATGAGGTTTACGTTTTACTGGAACAAGCCATACGGGCGGCTACCCTATTTGCCGATGTAAACCCCGATAAGGTTTATGTTATGGGCTATTCGGCAGGTGGAGACGGGATATTCAGACTGGCCACCTACATGGCCGATCATTGGGCAGCAGCAGCTATGAGTGCGGGCCACCCTGGCGAAACCACGCCGGCAAATCTTCGAAACATAGGTTTTGCCTTAAACATGGGCGGAAAGGATGATGCTTACAAAAGAAATGAACTTGCAGCAGAATGGAAGCAGAAATTAAACAAATTACAAACAGAAGATCCCTCAGGATACAAACACATGGTCAATATTTTTGCCGATAAACCCCACTGGATGAAAATGGAAGATAAAATTGCGATCCCTTTTATCAGCGGCTTTAAAAGACAGCCCTATTCAAACACTATTGTATGGGAGCAAAATTCATCTCATGTTCAGCGTTTTTTTTATTGGCTGGGTATTTCAGAAACTGATGCCAAGACCATTAAAACTGCAGAAAATTCGCCCAAAACCATTCAGGTTTCATATGTGGGTAATACGATAAATATTAAAGATAATTTTGCCGGTGAACTTTACTTGTACCTAAACGATAAGATGTTAGATTTGGATAAAAAGGTGATTGTAACCTATAAAGGCAAACAGATTTTTAAAGGAAAGGTAAAAAGGAGCCGGAATGTAATTTCGCAAACGGCAGCCGAAAGGAAGGATAGTGCCTATATTTTCGCTGCAAAGCTGACCGTAAGTAATAATACTAAAGTAGTTATAGCGGATTAAAAGAAATCGGTTATCAGTATTTATTCAGTTAAAGGGCTATTTATTCATAATCCCAAATTTGTTGTTTTTAAAGTCCAAAACAACAATTTCGTCAAGAAAATAAGCGTTGCCTGTAAGCCCGTCAATTTTTTCTGCTTTATTAAATTCCATCAGTCTTTTATTTTCGTTATACCATGCATCACTTTTCTTAAGTTTCTTTCGCCCCAAATAAACATCTTCTTTGATGTGGCCTCCATAAAACTTTACTTTTTCACCCCAGGAATTTGCTTCAATAGTATCTTTTGGAATGGATTCCCCTACCAGTTGAGTCCAAATATTTTTATTGGTGTTTATCGGAAACAGGCTGGCACCGGTATCAAATAACAGCCAGTAAGTGTTATTTTTTATTGTAAACGGAATATGCAACCTTCCTTTTTGGTATCTTGTTTCAACAAAAGTTGTTTTCTTTTTTAAAAAATCATCCATTTCATCTAACACACACATCCGCTGTTTTGAATAATCGATAACCAATATTTTATCCTTAAATGCATCAGCACCCAGTGTTCCTAAAATTTTTGGGCTTTTAGTGTACAAAGAATCTTTAGGAATCTCATCACCATATTTATCTTTAAGCAATATATTATTAACGCTAAAAGCACCAAATTTAAGCTGCAACCCTTTGGTATCATAACTGGTATGGCCCGCATCAGAAGTGTATTTGGCACTTTTAACAATAAAAGCATCATATTCTTGTGGCGTGTAATAACTGCTTAGCGTATTGCCATAAACAGATGTTGCATCACTTCCCAAATCGAACTGCAAAATAAAACCGGCAGGTATACGATCAATTTTTGCAGGAACCAGAATCGCAACCTTATCGAACTGTTTCCCTGATATTTTAGCAGCATGCCACATAAAAGGAAACCATTTATAACTATTTAAAGGCAGTGTTTTCTTTTGTGCATAACCATTAGCAAAAGTTAAACACACCACAATAAGGCAATTGGTTAAATGATTTTTCATATAGCTGTTTGAATTTTATTGCTGGCTTTCATACATATCATAATTCTGACACATATTTCGCTACTGAAATTTAAAAAAATATTTTCATTTAATAATTAATATCATCACGGTTGCGCGATATAACCAAATTTCGGTAGTGATATGTCGTGTTGATCCTCAGCACGATACCATACCATTTATACAGATCTTTTCTATATTTGATAACAGTCTTTAAAGTGGGAAGCGCAGGATAAGAAATTTGATTTTTCTACTTTACGGTTTAAAATTATAATCATTAGTATGTAGTATGGTGCCGGACAAAACAAGTAAATGTAATCTTGCAGCCCTAAGAAAAAGTAAGGGGCTTACTCAGGAAACATTATCCGAACTGTCGGGTGTTACCGTACGTACTATTCAGCGCATAGAATCAGGCCAGGTGTTGCCCCATATGCATACATTAAAGCTTATTGCTGCAGCATTAAATATTCATACCGATGAAATTTATCAAAATGAAGAATTGCCTTCAGGACAAGATGGCATCACGCCCAAACTATTACCCCTGATTCATATCATTCCACTATTGGGTATTTTAATTCCTTTCGCAAATCTCATTTTGCTTGTTGTATTTTGGTTAATATACAGAACAGAAAATGACTGCTATGATATGGAAGGCAGGAAGGTCATCAATTTTCAGATTACGATTTCATTATTAGGTTGTATCAGCATTCCGTTACTCATTTTCTACATGCCTGTTGGTTATCCGCTATTGATTTTATGCTACCTTATCGGAATCATATTTTCTATAGGCAACACCATAAGAGCAGTCAAAAATGTTCCCTCTTTTTACCCACTCAGCATCCGTTTTTTAGCAATCCGCTCAAATGTCGGGTAATTGACACCTAAGTGTCGTTGTAGTAATTAGCAGTTTTACGGATTTTTGGATAATAAAATGATCACCACGAACCGTTTAAGCATTTCCTTAAAAAATAAACGCTATGACTTTAAAATACGCACTTGCTTATTTTCTTTTTTTTGTTCCGGGTATTAAATTCAATCAGGTCGATGATATTAAAAGATTGGATGGAAGCACGGTATCAGTTGCAGAGATTAACACTACGGTAAAAAGGCTGATGGATGCAGCGAATGTTCAGGGGTTAAATCTGGCTATACTAAACCACAATAAAACGGTATTCGTTAAATCTTATGGTTTTAGGAACAAACCGCAGCATGCCATGTTAGATACCGCGACAATTGTATATGGGGCATCTTTGAGTAAAGCTGTTTTTGGATACTTAATGATGAAATTGGTGGAGGAAAAAGCGATTGACCTGGATAAACCGCTTTATAAATACCTGAAAAAGCCAGTACCAGATTATGAATATTTCTCTGATTTAAAAAATGATGACCGATGGAAATTAATCACGGCAAGAATGTGCCTGAGCCACACCACGGGCCTGCCCAATGTAAGATGGTTTAATCCCACAGAAGCAGCTCCCTTATTTGATTCGCTCGGTGTGATTAAAATTTATTTTAATCCGGGAAGCAAATATGCTTACTCTGGTGAGGGGTTTAAACTTTTACAGTTAACGGTAGAAGAAATATGCGGAAAAAATATAGATGAGCTGGCTCAGGAAAAAATATTTAAACCACTGGGTATGGCGCGTACCGGATATATTTGGCACGATTCATTTGGTGATGATAATGTGGCGGTAGGACATATGGATAATGGTGATATAGATTCGAAAAGAAAGCGTACCGAACCAGTTTCAGGAGGATCAATGGTCACAAGCATTGCTGACTACGCAAAATTTATAGAAAATGTGATGCAGCAGAAAGGTTTAAGTAAAAAAATGTATCATGAAATGTTTTCCCCACAGATCACGATCCATTCCAAAACGCAGTTCCCGCCCGTTAGTAATGAAACAACAACCGAAAATGATGCCATACACTTATCATATGGACTAGGTTGGGGTTTGTTCAATTGTAAATATGGAAAAGCATTTTTTAAAGAGGGAAATGGCGGTGCCTGGAAAAATTATAATATTAATTTTATAGACAAGGGAATTTCGGTCATTATTACGACCAATAGCGAAAATGGTGAAAAGATATATCAGGAACTTTTAGAAACGATACTCGGCGAAACCTGCATACCCTGGAAATGGCAGGGTTATATACCTTACAATTATAAAAAACAGGAGTAATTGAACTCCATAATTTATTTTGAACAGAAAGCTTGAGCAAAAGACTACTTACCTGACTCAAATATTTCGACCTTACCCGAATTCATGTTATAAACACCTCCTTTAATCATGATTTCGCCTTTTGATTCCATTTCTTTTAATATCGGGCTTTTACTAAGAATCTCCTGAATAGACCATTTTACGTTCTCATCGCAAACAGCTTCTACAAAAGCGGGATTTGAAGAAACAGCGTTACCGTGAAATGAAGCTTTCGCAGCATTAACCGCCGGGTTAATTTTTTGAAGTAATGTGGTGATATTCCCAAGCTTAACACCATCTATAGCTGACTTAATTGCGCCGCAATATTCGTGTCCCAGAACAAGCACAAGTTTTGCACCTGAAACCTTACAGGCATATTCCATACTCCCCAGAATATCATCATTGATGATATTTCCAGCTACCCTAACCACAAAAAGGTTGCCTATGCCACTGTGAAATACATCTTCTACCGGCACCCTCGAATCGAGGCAGGAAAGTATAACGGCTTTGGGGTATTGTCCAAGAGATGCTTTCCTTACTCTTTCAGTAGTATTACGTATGGTTAAATTATCTTTTGTAAAATCGAGGTTACCTTTTTTTAACCTGTTAAGCACATCTATCGGATTAAGTTTTGCCTGCTGCTCTTTTGTTAAAATATCAGCGGTCAAAATATCTTCGGTAGCAATTACCAGTGTATCTTCGCTATTAACCGGATTGGTTTTCACCTCAGATTCACTTTGTTTGCATGCACTTAACAGCGTCGCCGTAAATAAGAAAAAGAATAAAAATAAGCGCTTCATACCTTAAAGAAATAACATTTAAACTTATGAATTATTCTTATGCTTCACAATATCTTATACATATTTTAAACTGACAGGAATGATCGAAAATATACTGACCAAGCCCCTTAAGAGCTGACCAGGACCGTGCCTGATAGTCACTCGTACACCATGATCTTCAGACTCCTGACGGCTGAGTTCCATGATATCCTTAACGATATACTTTTTCACCTTTAATCACGGTATACACTCTTTAGAAATATTCAAATACTGCGCAAAACCATATCCCTGCTATTTGAAACACTACCTTTCCTGTTTTATGGTTTTAGTTTTGCTATTATTGCGACAAGTTTGATGAAAATTAAACCTTAACATTATGAAAAAAATTATTTTTTTATTCCTCAATTTTATTTTGCTAAACGCAGTACATGCGCAAACGGGTATTGATTTCGATCATATTTATGAAAGCGGCAACAATCAATGGATGAGCGTTGATATCGGTGCTAAAGAAGTTTATTTTAACAACAAGGTAAATGGAGAGTTTAATACTTCATTTAATTATATACCTGGTGTAAATAAACTCAGTATTGAGTTAAGAATTAAAGAGAAAAAAAATACACAAAAATATCGCTATACAATCTTGCAAGATGAAAAGCCAATTGTAGTTAATAAGCAGTTTGAAGATATTATAGATTATACGAATGGACAATTTAGAGGAAGTATAGTAACGTTAGGCGTTTTCCCCATAAAAGGTAAAAGCATAACAACATTGATTTACAACATTGAAAAGCCTTTGGATATTTATAAAAATATATATTATTCAAAGGAAATCCCAAGAGCGAAAATTTTATCTTTTTCTCATCGCTTATATTCCGGCGATAAAATCCCAATCAAGAATAACTCAAATGAAATTACAAATGTTAATTTCTCTAAACATGATTTTGGATTGAGAGTTACAAAAGATAAATCAATTATTGATAACATTTATGCTATCTGTATAAAAGATAAGCGAACAAATGAGGTTATTTACAATTCAACAGCATGGAAATATGACTTATTTGACTCAGAAGGAGATTTTCCTTATATAGATATTGAAGAATATGTTTTCCCAAAATCTGGTGAATATGAGATTATTATTCGCCCTTCTATTCGATGGCAGGTTCCAGGAGAGGGACCAGAAAAACACATAATAAGACAGACTATATCCGTTACATTAGCTGAAGAGAGTTTTACTAAAAAAGACCTCATAAAGTTAGGAGTAGTATCAACATTAGGTGTAGGGGCTTTTTTTTTTAGTAGTGCTTTATTTTGTTAAGAAAAGGAACAAGAAAAAACTTGCACAGCAATTAAAAGAAAAAGAATTTGCTCAGCTTAAGTTGGAGTCTGTCCGCTCCCAATTAAACCCTCATTTTCTGTTTAATGCACTCTCGGGCATTCAAAATTTAATGAACAAAAACGAAATAGACAATGCCAATAAATACCTTTCTAAATTTGCCCGGTTAACGCGTAACGTACTTGATGATAAAGAACTGATTAGTTTATCGCAGGAAAAAACGCTGCTAGACGATTACTTACAAATGGAGCAATTGCGCTTTGGCTTTAAATACGAAATTAACTACTCCGATAATTTAGCCTTGGAGAACGTTGAAATACCAAGTATGCTGCTACAACCTTTTGTAGAAAATGCGGTGAAGCATGGTATATCGAAAAAGGGCACAGATGGAAAAATTATGATCACATTTACTAAACAAGCGAATGATTTAGTGCTAACTGTTGCCGACAATGGAAATGGATTTAACATAGAAAAAAAGAACAATGGCCTGGGTCTTCAATTAAGCGATAGTAGAATAAAACTCTTAAATAGCATTTATAAAGAAAATCGCTTTATTTTAGCCACACAATCAACCGCTAAGGGCACTGAAATAAGTTTAACACTGACCGATTGGCTATAGTATGATGAGGGCAATTTTAATAGACGACGAAATTTCCAACTTAGAAAACCTGCAGGCATTGCTAGAAAAGCATTGTCCGCAGGTAAGCATAATGGCTACAGCGCAAAATGTAAGTGATGCCGTTACTGCTATTGAAAAACATCTGCCTCATTTAGTGTTCCTGGATATTCAAATGGGCGAGCAAATCGGTTTTGAGGTATTAAAACTACTACCAGCACGTGATTTCGAAGTTATTTTTGTAACTGCTTACGATCAATATGGCATACAGGCTGTAAAATTTGCCGCCTTAGATTATCTTTTAAAACCCATTGATATTGAAGAATTGATAAATGCGGTAAGTAAAGCTGAAGCTAAATTGACCAAGCCAATACCAAATCTACAACTCGATTTTTTACTACAACAACTCAAAAAGCCAGAAACGAATGTGAGCAAAATTGCCCTACAGATGCAAGGCGAAATCAGGTATGTTACTTTATCAGAAATTATACGTTGTGAGGCAGACAATACTTATACCCACTTTTTCCTTTCGGGTGATGAAAAAATATTAGTTTCTAAATCACTAAAAGAATATGCAGATTTATTGCGTCCTAACGGATTTTTAAGAACGCACCAAAGCCATTTAGTAAATCCAAAGTATGTAAAAAGCTGGTTAAAAGAAGATGGTGGTATTCTACTCTTAACATCCGGAGAAAAAATACCTATTTCTAAGCCCAACAAGGATACAGTAAAACAAGCCTTACAGCGACTCTAAACAAAATCTCTCTTATTCAATTGATATTGAAACGCTTTATCATGATTAAAAATCAAAAAAGCCTCTCCCATATTAGTGGGAAAGGCTTTGTATTTTACTGATATCAGTTTATTGCGTCACCAAATAGGCCGATACATAATATTTACTATCTGTTTTTTCAAATTCGGCCTCGGGGATTGATATTTTCAAAGTATGTTTTCCTTTTGCCAATGGACCCAGGTTGATAATACGTGTGGGTACAGGGCCGCCTGGGCACCACGAGCGACGTTCTTTGCTAATGTCGCCGAAATAAATACCATTAGGCTGCGTATTATACATCTCAAATGGTGCACAATTTTGGCTCATTTCTATTCGGGTATATTCTTTACCGTCCAGATCTACAACATGTTCTCTCCAGTTGTATTCTTCTCCCCCTTCGGCAGCTCCATGTCCTGATGAAATAACATAAAGAACTGTTGCTTTAGTATTGTCAGGCAATTCGAAGCTTACTTGTTTACTGTTTTTTCCCGCGGCTTTATCCTTGCCGTCTAAACTGTAATAACTCAACAATGAAATTCCTTTTTGTGCAGGCAAATCCTTCACTTTATCGCTGATTAAATCTACCGACACATTAAAAGTTAGTAATGAACCATCGCAACCAATTACTTCCCTTTGTCCGGCACCAGTTGTACCAAATACCTCGGTTAATAAATAAACATCCTTTCCGGCTTGTTTTATCGTACTAACCATTTGGTCTATTTGTGCTTCGTAAGGAATATGGTCGGGTTGGCGGGTACGGTACATAAACGGTGTCATGATCCTTAAAAGTTCAAATTGCTCACCTTTTTCTGCATTAAATTGTTCACCTTTTGGCATAAGAACCAGGGTGACATGGCCAATTCTATCATAGTTATCGCAGCCTGATTTTATGCTCACCTTTATTTTTAATGTTTTACCAATCTTATCGATTTCGGCTGAACTAAGCTGACGCAAATACTCCGCATTATTGATGCGTGTTACTCCTTTAGGAACCGGATGGCCTACCTTTTGTGCATAACCATCATAAAAATCAACATTTGTTAACACATTGATGGTTGCCAGCTTCTCTGTTAACTTAGCTAAGGCTGTGGTGATCTCTCTACCTAATGCGGCGCTTTTTTGTTTGGCCGGTAGCCGATCGAAAAATTGTTGTGCTTTATTGATGTTGAAAGCAGAACCATCAGTGCTTACATACATTAACAAAGCTTCGGCAGCATAAGGTTTGGTGATATTTATTGATAAAAATTCTGACAATTGCGCAAGTTTCAGGTTTTTCACACTATCGATCTCCTCATCAACATTTTTTCTACCAATGGTATCTTCGGCTTTTACCCGTCTTTTTTTCCAACCCAGTAAACGCAATGAAGTATCTAACTTTAAGTATGGCTTTTTAAAGATCATATAATCATTATTTACGGCAGACCCACTAATTATGGATTTACGCAAATAACCTTTTGCACTAACATTTACCAATCCTTTGGAAAGATACAGGCTCAACGAATTAGGATCAGCGGCTGCATTTGGTGAAGTATTTGGCTTAGTAAATTGTAAAGAAGTTTTAGTATCGATATCAGCCAGACCTTTAAAACTGAATTTATTGCCTTTAATTATAGCACTGTCTAAAACCTCTTTGCCATTTCTTTGGAAGGTAAAATAAATCGCCCGATTGGCAGAATCGTAATCAGGTAAATTAACCGTTCCCTGTAATTGGAAAGGGACATCAGTGTTTTTTTGAGCCATTAAACCTGTTGATGAAATGGCGATTAATAAGAGCAATAGATATTTTTTCATCTGTTAAAATTGTTTTCTTTTGCGATGAAGCTGTCGTGATTTAAAATGTTTCACTTATTCTTTTCTAAAATGGGTCAGTGCAACCCGGCTTTTTTAGCTTCGGTAAATATCATAAAAAATTAAAAGTGAATCTTCCGTTATTTTATCAAAATATGATGCAAAATATGCCAATGCTGGCTCAAAAGGTGCGGAAACAAAAAAATCCTTAACAATCATTATGTTAAGGTTTTAATTTTAAGTCGTACCGATCAGCAGGAATACTTTGAACATTTAAATCGCTTTTATTGCTTATAGATCTATAATTGAGGACTTGGAATAAAAAAATTCATTTGAGCAGACATCGAAATACAAAATAATTTTCGATTACCACACCTTGACCAGATTATAATAGAACGAAAAATTTGGCAAATGTCATTAATAGTATATCACATCCATTCATTTGCCCATGATTCCAAATCAACTAAAACCACACTATAGTGGTTATCCTGGGCTTCTACTTTAAAGCAACATCCATTTTGTTCAAAAATTTATCAACCGCATCTCTTATATCAATCCCAGACCTTTCAGCTAAAACAATCAACCACCAAATATTTTCGCCTAGTTTATGTTGCAATTCAGCCTCCGAACCGGCTTTCGGCCAGCGTTGCTGTTGCGACATAATGTTGCGTCCCACTAATCCAGCATCAGTCAAATAAGCCAACGCATCTTCTTCCACAGTCCACTCGCTTCCATGATGCAGCACCTCCAGTTCATGATACTTTTTTCTTATTTCCAGAGACCTACGAATAATCTCGTCAAAATTTTCTTTACTCATTGCTATAAATTTATTTAGTGAATTAAGTTCGCATTGACAGAAGAGATCTTGTCATTTTTAAATTTAAATTCAAACGTCCCTCCAATTTTACCTTCTGGAAAATCACCAGAAAATTGCACTACCAAATGTGCATTTTGCTGATCTATTATTGTCAGTTCTACTTGGTCTGTATGTGTGTTGTACCCTATAAAATAGTCGTCAAAATATTTTCGAATCCCTTTATGCCCTTGAAATTTTCTACCTACCGATGGATCGTCTAGAATAGCATCAAATAAATAAAAACTTAGATATTTCTCCGCATCGAACATGTTACTGGCTGTAATCCATTCCGTGATAAAAGTTTGTATGTCCATTTTTTCTTTTTGTTATATACGTGGGTTTGGTTTAAATGCGGAATGTACTTTACGTAAAGCTGGCTTAATGTTCACCTAGAACTGAATCACAATTTAGTTCAATAAACTCTTTTTGTATTCTGAAGGGGAAAAAGAAGTCTTGCTTTTAAATAACTTATTGAATGACTGAGGGTGTTCAAAGCCTAAATGATAAGCAATCTCAGCTATGCTAAATTCATCTTTTGCAAGATATTCCTTGGCTTTTTCAATCACCTTTTCATGGATAAACTGTTGGGTATTTAATCCGACCAGATTTCGCAGCAGATCACTCAAATATCTTGGTGTTACATTTAGATTTTCGGCTACCGTATTTACGGCAGGAAGTCCTTTAATCAAAGAACCCTCTCCTTTGAAATAGTCTTCCAATTGCTGTTCTAATCTGGCAAGCAAGTCATGGTTTACAGTCTTCCTGGTCAGGAACTGCCGGTCATAAAAGCGGTTGGCGTAATTGAGCAAAAGTTCAATTTGTGAAATGATTACATCCTGACTGAATTTATCAATGCGTTCGCTCAGCTCCTCCTGAATAAATCTGTAAATACTCAGAATGGTTGCTTTTTCCTTCTCGGAAAGATAAAGAGCCTCGGCTGCTGAGTATCCGAAAAAACCATATTGTTTGATCTGTGTATTTAACGAATAATGTCGAATGAAATCGGGATGGATGTGAAGTGTCATCCCACTATAATCGGCTTCTTCGTCCTGCATTTTCAATAGCTGTCCGGGGGCTATGAATGACATTCCACCTGATTCAAAATCATAATATCCCAGACCATATTTCAGCGCTCCGGAAAAGCTTGTCTTAAATGATATCTTGTAAAAGTCTAATATAATACCCTGTTCAAAATCCCTTGGATCAAACTTTGCATCTCCATAATTCATTACACTGATGAGCGGATGCGATGGAGCAGCTTGCCCCATTGCCTTATGCAACTGTGATAGCGAACTGAATATGACGGGCTGTTTTTTCATAGTACAAATTTAAGTAATCCATAAAGAAAGTCATTTCTGCCAGATTGTTACAAAATCCGGCAGAGACAACGAAACTAAAATATAAATTGCGAACGTATTTTTTCGAATTGCCCTTCGGGCGTCAAATCCAAGCGTTCCTTGTACAGACCGATAGCATCATTGCCTGCTATATACCTAAGCTGTATTTTGTCATCAGTGGCTGCATCATAAATAATCTGGGCTACGTCGTCTGCTTTTGAATAATTGGCAACCTGCTCCTCGCTATAGCCTTCACTAACTTTTGCTACTAGTTGAGCGTATGCTTCGTGCATTCCACCCTGTAAAGACCTTCCCGCAAAATCAGTCTGCATTCCTCCTGGCGCCACCACTTTAACTTTGATCCCAAATTGTGCCAATTCGTAAGCCAGCCCCTCTGAAAAACCATCTACAGCGAATTTGGTCGCATTATAAATCGAACAGGTAGGATAGCCCAATAATCCAAATGTACTGGTAACATTGATAAAGCTTCCACTTCTGCTTTCTCTAAAATAAGGAAGAAATGCTCTGGTTACATTGATCACACCAAACAGATTGGTCTGCACCTGCGATAGAATTTGCTCGTCTTTCAAAGCTTCCAACGGACCTATCAGACCGTAACCGGCATTGTTTAGCACAACATCAACAGCATAGGATTGTAAAATAGTCGAAACTGTTTTTTGAATTGCCGCAGCGTCAGTAACATCCAATTTCACCAAGGTTACGTTCGGAAGCTCTTTAAGTTTATTTTCCTTTTCAGGATTTCGCATGGTTGCGATCACGCTCCAGCCTTTTGCATGAAATAATTCAGCTGTTGCTTTACCTAGCCCTGATGAGGCCCCAGTGATAAAAATTGTCTTTTGCATAATTCGTTTTTAGATTGAACTATGCAAAAGTGGACATTCCGTAAAGTATGGAATTAATCGAAAACGACATATAGTAAGCCAGAATGACGTTTTGGGCCTGAAGTCGCAACAAGTGATCTAAGCTATTATTACCAGACTGACCATGGGCAGGAATACTTTGAAAATAACAGAGATTGCCTAGAAAGGCGATTTTGAAGATAAAAAAACCGTACTTAGAAATGTTCTAAGTACGGTTTATACCATTAAGAGGAATACTTTGAACTGTACCCAAGAGGAGATTCGAACTCCCACACCCATACAGGCGCCAGCCCCTCAAGCTGGTGCGTCTACCAATTTCGCCACCTGGGTTTGTGCTGCAAATATAATTTAATTTTGGATTTTAAAAAGCGTTTAAATTTCTATTTTCAAACCATCATAAGCCAATCGGATTTGCGCAGGTAAATTCTTTTCTACATCGGCATGTTTACCCAGGTTATGACTGATGTGTGTTAAATAAGTACGTTCTGCACCTACCCTTTCGGCAAAAGCAATAGCCTCGTTTAAGGTAAAATGAGAAATGTGCGACTCTTTCTGTAAAGCATTCAGCACCAATATTTTGGTTCCCCTTATTTTTTCAAAACTTTGTTCCGATATGGTTTTGGCATCGGTAATGTATGTAAAATCGCCAATCCGGTACCCGGTAATGGGTAATAAATGGTGCATTACTTCAAAAGGAACTATCGTGCTTTCGCCGATTTTAAAATCTTCGCCATTGGTTACTGTATGAAGGTTAATCTGCGGTAAACCATGGTATTTGGTTTCGGCAAAAATGTAATAGAATTCCCTTTTCAAAGCTGCTTGCACCCGATCAGTGGCATAAACATCAATTACCTTGTGCAGCAGGTAATTAAACGGCCTGATATCATCCAAACCGGCAATATGATCTTTGTGTTCGTGTGTAAACAAAACGGCATCCAGGTCTTTTACCTTTTCGCGCAAGAGCTGGTAACGGAAATCTGGTCCGCTATCTACCACAATGGTTTTATCAGCTGTTTCGATTAAAATCGATGTCCTTAACCGGTTATCTCTTTGATCGGCAGATAAACAAACTTCGCAACTACATGCAATTACAGGAACGCCTTGTGATGTGCCAGTGCCTAAAAAAGTAACTTTCATCTGCTTAAACTTTCCTTTCTGTTGATGTAATTGTAGTTTTTTATCTCCATTAAAATAATTCGGTTTGCTGTAAAGATTGATAAAATTGCCGTTGTTTTTCGTCTAACTGGTTTTCATCGGCGTTGGTTTGTTTAACCAGGGCAACCAATGCAGCAATTTTTCCTTCCAGATTGGAGAATTTATTTACTACAATAACCTTATTGTGCTCGAGCAGGCAGGAACCTGTTTTAAAGTTCCCTTTCTCGTAACGAACCTTATAACCCATGGCAAAAAGCAGGGCTTCTAATTTCTCTAAAGTATGGTTTGTTAGTGGCAATGACATTGGAAACAAACTTAGATAAATCTGCGCAGCATTCATAAATACCCGATGAAAAATTTATCAACCATCATGTTCATTTCTAATAATCGGCGTCATCTCGACCGTAGTGGAGTGATCTTTTAATCTAGGTCAAAGATCTCTCCACTGCGCGTTGCTCCGGTCGAGATGACGATTCATTGTAAACCTGTCATCCAGCTCCTCTGTTTTGGCTAAATACTAACTTCTATAAGTGTCGGGAATCGTGTTCGCTTCTGCCAGTTTTATTAAAATGCGCTGACCTCACTATTATTCTATTTTTTAAATGTTGGCTAGAAACCATTGTTTCTTAATTTCTTAAAAGGACCAAGCCGCTTAAACCCGGCAGCAGCGGCAGCGCCCGATTCTTCATCGGGTCTATAGCGAATGGCGGGACTGCTGCAACCTATGCATACGCAAATTGCTTTTCAATGCCAGGATACCTGAAAACACATTGGCTTTTATTCTAACTTAGGTGACCTCAGGTGTCTAAGGTGGTTATTTTTCACCATCCTCGTTTGTTCAACCACCTAAGTTACCTTAGCACATATTAGTTGATAAATAGCTAAGATTGTTATCAAACAAAAAAGGTTCAGCTGTTTCCAACTGAACCTCCAGGTTTCATCCCGCCCAGGCGGAAATCACAATTATCTTAAATCGACTACCTCAACACCAGGATATTTTTTGGCATCGAAAGCAAAGGTAGTTTCTGGTACGTTTACATTTGGCGAAAAAGTTTTCACGTTGTACGTGTATTTGTTACCGTTTTTATCGAATAACACCACATTGGCAATTTGTTTAGCGGCTTTATCGATACTTAAACGAACTTTAAAAATCGATTTTTTAGCATCAACAGGTGTTAAATCAATCATTTGATAAGTTTTAGCACCTGCTTTTTCTTCGCCGGTGTACACATATTTAAATCCTTTTTCGTAAACCGTAAAAATCTTAGCCGGATTAATGGCATCACCACTGTTATCTACATTGCTTACTTGTACCTCTTTGTCTTTTTTCAAATAAGTCCATTGGCTTTTACCATCGCTAAATAACTCCTGGTTAGTCATGGCTACTTTATACTTATTCGAATTGGCTTTAACATACAAAGTACCTTGCTGGGTTTCTTTTACTTTAGCTTTTGGATTATCCAAAGTGAAGGTAAAATCTGTTTTTACAATATTATACGATTTGTATTTTTTACTCACCTCTGCTAAAATGGCTTTAGCTTTCGCATCAGTTTGAGCATAAGTTGAAGTTGTAAAAGCAACTACAACCATTAATGCTGAAATTAATTTCTTCATCTTTTCTTTTTTAAATTTTCCTTTGAAACGTTAGAGTAGATTTTTTGGTATTGGTTTAATCTAGTCTTTGTCATTCATACTGTTCAAGAACTGTTCCAAAGAATACTCATCAGGGTATAAAACTTCGCGGGCCTTACTTCCTTCAAACGGACCAACAATACCGGCGGCCTCTAACTGATCGATAATCCGGCCTGCCCTGTTATAACCCAATTTTAGTTTACGCTGTATTAATGAGGTAGAACCCTGCTGATGCATCACGATCAGCCTGGCCGCATCTTCAAAGAACTTATCACGTTCGTTAGGATCAAAATCGGCCTTACTGCCTTCGCCTGCTTCATCTATATATTCAGGCAGCTGATAAGCATCGGCATAACCACGTTGGTTACCAATATATTCAGAAATGCGGTCTACCTCAGGTGTATCAACGAAAGCACACTGTAGCCTGATTAAGTCGCTTCCTGTAGATAAAAGCATATCACCACGACCAATTAACTGATCGGCACCGCCACTATCCAAAATGGTCCTCGAATCGATTTTCGATAATACCCTAAAGGCCAATCGCGCCGGGAAGTTGGCTTTAATGGTACCGGTAATAATATTTACCGATGGACGTTGCGTAGCCAGAACCAGGTGAATACCGATTGCCCTGGCTAACTGCGCCAAACGTGCTATTGGTGCTTCAACCTCTTTACCTGCCGTCATCATTAAATCGGCAAACTCATCTACCACTAATACAATGAAAGGTAAAAAGCGGTGACCGTTATTTGGATTAAGCTTGCGTTTAACAAACTTATCGTTGTATTCTTTTAAATTCCTAACCTGTGCATCCTTCAGCAAATCGTAGCGCTGATCCATTTCGATACAAAGTGAGTTTAGCGTATTTACTACTTTTTTAGTATCGGTAATAATGGCATCGGCTTCACCAGGTAGTTTAGCTAAAAAGTGTCTTTCTATACGGTTAAATAAAGTTAACTCTACTTTTTTCGGATCGACCAGTACAAATTTCAATTGTGCAGGGTGTTTTTTAAACAACAGCGAAACCAGGATGGCGTTAATCCCTACTGATTTACCCTGACCAGTTGCTCCTGCCACCAGTAAGTGAGGCATTTTAGCTAAATCGGCAATAAATACCTCATTGCTAATGGTTTTACCTAATGCAATAGGCAAATCCATAGTGGTTTGGCTCCATTTCTCCGTATTTAGAATACTGCGCATCGGCACCATTTCCGGGTGCTGGTTGGGCACCTCGATACCAATGGTACCTTTACCAGGCATTGGCGCGATAATACGGATACCTAAGGCGGCTAAAGAAAGTGCAATATCATCCTCCAGGTTCTTAATTTTCGAAATCCTTACCCCAGGGGCCGGGATAATTTCGTAAAGGGTAACCGTTGGACCAATGGTCGCCTTAATCTTATCAATTTCAATATTGTAATGATTAAGGGTTTCTACAATTTTATTTTTATTGGCTTCCAGTTCTTCGGCATTTACCGAAATTTTATTGGTGCCATAATTCTCTAACAGATCAATTGTTGGATACTTATAACCAGACAGGTCTAATTTTTCATCATAATTGCCAAACTGCTCAACCAGATCATCCGATTTTTTATCTTCTTCAGTTTTTTCGATCGTAAAAGCAGGTTCCTTTTCGGCCTCAATTGGTGGCTCAACCGTTAATGGAAGTGTTGCTGCCGCCGCAGTGGCAAGTGGTAAATTAGTTGCAAGAGGCGATAACACCACAGGTGCTATAGTTTCTTCCTCTTCTTTTTCTTCGAAACGGCTCGGCTGTAATACCACATTTTGCGGTTTACGTTCGTTACTTACCGGCTTATCGCGTACCGGAAATTCAATAGGTTCTGAAGGTTCGTCGAAAGTCTGGTTTTTTACGGCTTGCGCCCTAATGTCGTTTACATAATCCGGGGTCTCGTTATCCAGGTAAACTTCTTTCTCTTTACGCTCCGGAAACTTAAAATCGATGTTATAAGCGATGATTAAAATCGTTAATCCGGCAAAAGCGATTAATCCGGCCACACCGGCCGCACCAATTTGGGCAGCTAATAATTTATTACTCCAATAACCAAACTCACCCTCTAAATAATGTGGCGATTCTGACCAAAAACTATGTGCAAAGCCTAAGGTTAGTGAAATAAACAATAAAAAGAAAAAGCTATAACCTAATGTTTTAGAGATGGAAAGGATTTTAACTTTAAATAATAAACGGTAACCGATAATAAAAAAGGCCAAAACGAACAAGAAAGATGCAATACCGAACCATTCGTAAATAAACTGGTGCGATAATAATGCACCAAACTTACCTAACCAGTTTTGCACAACCGGGATAGAAACGCCTGCTTCTTTTAGTTCTTCTGTTGTTTTAAAAAGATTACTCCAGCCGCCATTTGCGTCGATTACATAACTCTGATCGTCTTGCCAGGTAAATAAATACGAAGTAAAAGCAATTAAAAAGTATAATGATAATATCACAAAAAACAGACCTACAATTTTAACTGCACGGCCGTCTGCCAAATCGAAGCTTGGCAAAAAATCTCTTTTTTCTTTCGGCTGCCGACCTGATGATGATCTGCCGGGTGCACTTTCTGCACCTTTATCTCTGAATGTATTGGTTTTAAACTGGTTACCCCTTACCGACATTTTCTATCCTAAATAATTTAATATTGAACAAACTTAGATAAAACTGCGCAGCATTAACGAAAGCCTGACAAAAAAAATAATCACAAATTGTAACCATTGCTGTTATATGCTTTCTACCACGACTCCTCTTTTCAAAACAACGCATCAAACCCGAGGAAATATATAGTTATACCTTTTATTTTTATAATGTGCCTTAAATTAAATAAAAATATTCATCGGGCATTAAACCTTAAACAGAAATTATTGTCTATTATTTCAACAACACACAAGTTGTTACGTTTTGTCAAATGAAACGGATTTTGTTTTAGGTTTTATCCCGTTTTGCCTGGAGAGGTTAAACGGGATTTTTTTTTTCGAAAGACCTTATAGGTTTAAAAAACCTATAAGGTCATATAAATTAATTCGGGTCTGTAATTAAGCTTTAAGATGAATTGCTGATTAGACCTATGGGTTTCGCGTTAGGGATTGTAAGGGTTCAGTACCGATCCTTCATCGGTACCGGAGCGAAGCGCAGCCCTGAAAAGCCCGACCCTTTCCCGTATTTCACGGGATTGGGTAACGCCCATATTTTTTAATGGTTAACCAATGCTTAAATGTACTCAGGTGACTTAGGTGGTCCGTATTATTTTGAAAAGCAGGGTTCTGTGCACATCGGTTATAACAGTCCTGCTATCACTTCTCCCGACTTTTTTACGTCGGGATCGCTTTATCAGGTTTATTTAACCTGATTCAGTAGAGCTTAGTTTTAAAAACCTACCAGGTCTTGTGACTTTTGCTAATTTGCTTTACACTATATATATTTAGGCATTAAAGTTTACAATTCCTTAATTTTAGTTAATTTAAAGTGATTTTTGAAACAATATTATGGGTATAGCGCAACTCGAAGAACAAATTGAGGCCGGAAATTTACAAGCAGTAAAAGAAATTTTGGTTGAAAATCCAAAATTGGCAAATATTGATACCTCACATCACATTTCGCCATTATTATTGGCTTGTTACTATAAAAAACAGGAAATAGCCGACTTAATTGCTGAGTTTGTAGATCATTTAACTTTATTTGAAGCCTGTGCAGTTGGTAAATTTGATGCCGCTACCTTATTGATTTTTCAAAACCCGGAAAGTATAAACGAATTTTCTGAAGATGGTTTTACACCGCTAGGTTTAGCCTGCTATTTCGGACATGAAGAATTAGCCCGTTTTCTGGTTTTAAAAGGTGCTGATGTTAATCTGGCTTCAAAAAACGGCTTCAATGTATTTCCGATCCACTCGGCAGTTGCCGCTAATAATTTCAATATCACTAAAATGCTGCTAGATGCCGGCGCATATCCGAATGTATGTCAGAAAGCAGGCTTAGCCCCTTTGCATACTGCCGCACAATTGGGAAATATAGAACTGATTATTTTATTATTAGAACATGGAGCAGAAGTTTCTTTACGCATGGAAGGTGGCAAATTACCTGCAGATTTAGCCGCAGAAAAAGGTTTTAACGAAATTGCAGAAATTTTAAGAGACGATGATTAGTTCAATTATCAGTTGGAAGTTCTCAGTTTTAATCAACTGCTAACTGAATATTGTTAGCTGTAAACTGGATACTGAATCATTCCCATATTCTCAGACGCATTCTTTTCATGTATGTCCTGATATCGAGCACCACGGCGGCCAAAAAATAAAATAATATTGGAAAACCCACCGCCAAAAAAGACGAATAAATAAAAAACAAACGGACTTTAGCGGTACTCATATTCAGTTTACTGGCCAAATAAGTAGAAACCCCAAAACTCTGCTGTTCAAAATAAGTTATAATTCTCTGGAACATTTTAAGCCTGTTTTAAAATCTTAACGCACAACACTAGATAAAAATTATCCAAAACCGAAACCATCATTTTGCTTTCAAACTCTAATTTAACAAATTTAATTGATTAAATTTCAATAGCCTAAGCAAACTCGTTATTCCAAAACCAATTTTTCGAAATCCTGTTTATCCTCGTGTTTAATAAAAAGCGTTTGTTGTTCTTCCAGTCCTGAAAATTTTTTGATCAGTTCTGCCTTAAATTTATGGATATCGACATCTTTATTCAAAATAACAGTTAAGGCATCGGCATTCCCCCTAACTTCAATAATCTGATTGGGGTATAGTTCTTTTAGCTCGTGTGGAAATTCCATAATGTAAAAACGGATTATAAGGTAGAAAGTTTTATCGGAAATGAGAATCTGTTTAGGCTTGCTTTAAAATTTTAATTCCAATACCACAAGATAGGCATTTTTTCTCATCACAATACTGCTTTTTTAGCTGCAAAATTCCCTGCGAAGCAAATGCATGATCTATCTTCACTCCTGCCCCGGTAAATTTATCGGTAATGGCATTTTGTTCAGGTGGCAAACTTTCTAACAGTTTAATTGCCCTGCTGATATAATATGGTGTAGCGGTATGTTTTCCATAAGCGAATAAAAACAAGGCTACTGTATTTAACAGGATATTATCTACAGATGTTTTGCCCATCTGGATATTTACCGAGGAAGCTACTTTTTTAAAATGATAATGTGTTTTCCAGTAATCGTTTACCGGCAGGTTTTCAAATAAGGTACGCAGCTCAGCCACATTCTTTATTTCCATAATTTTGGAAAAAAGATGGTTGGCCTTTACAATTAATGCTGCAAATTGCGCCAGGCGAATTGTTGGAAAGTTTTGAGGACGCATCCGCATAAACTTCCAAAGGGATACGTCGACTGGTTTAAGGTTATATTTCTTTTGAAGAAACTGAAATTCGGTTTTTAGCCGTTTAGGATATTCTTCTTCAAAATGATCGTTTAAAAACCCTGCAGCACCAAAAACCAATGCTTCTATCTGATGTGGATTATTTTTATGCTTGCCATAAATCTGCTGCGAAACGGCTTTGGAAAATAACTCGAATGGCAAAGCATTTATTTTGAATCCAAAATTACGCGCCATGAAACGGTAAAAAGTTTCATCCCAATTTCCGCTTAATTCGTTTAAAGTTTCCGTAACCGCATTTGTTTTCTGCTCAAAACGTTCAACTACAGTTCTCGATAAAAAGGAATCGACAATTAATTCATCTACCTTTCCTATTTGAGCAATGCAAGGAAAATCAGTCAGTGTAAGAAACAGGTTTTCATACTTTCTAATGAGATCTGTAGAGATGCGGTTTTTCAATTCAAAAACCGGTAAAACGGAACCATCCATCCTGTTTATTTCGGCATCATGTTCGTAAACTACATGCAGGATTACATTTTCATATGCGGGGTTCACCTGATGGTTGTGTTTTAGCCAATCTGATGATTTAAGGTGGATTTCTACATTACCTGCCCACGTGGTATCGCCAATTTCGATTTTTGCATGAAAAAAGTCGGGACCGGCATTTTTATTCAGTAAGCCGGGGTTTATGATTTTCAGATTTTCGCCACGAGTGGTTTGCAGACCGTTAAAATCAAACGACCTGAATTGCCAAACATAATGAAGAAAATCTTCTGGAAAATTCATTCTTGAAGATAATGAATTATTCCTGTAAGTTATAAGTTTTAATGTTCTATGGATAATTGTCTTTCAAAAACAGAAGCTAGACGAAAGTATAAACGGTCGTCATGCTGAATTTATTTCAGCATCTTTCTTGCTACTGAGACCCTGAAATGAATTCAGGGTGACGACACTACCGGTAAACTAACTTTGGTTAATAAAATATAGAACTAACTAAACCAGTTCTGCTTTAATCAAAATCTGCTCCATTTCTTGCTGCAGTTTTAATGCTTCTTCTCTGGCTTTTTCTGCAAAGTCTTCACCTTGGCTTGCATAGATAATCCCCCTGGAAGAATTGATCAGCAATCCGCATTGCGGGTTTAACCCGTATTTACACACCTCATTCAAATCTCCACCTTGTGCACCAACACCCGGTACTAAAAGAAAGTGATCGGGTGCCAGTTTACGTACATCACCAAATGCAGCACCACGTGTAGCACCTACCACATACATCATCTGCTCATCAGTTGCCCAGGTTTGCGAGGTTTTAATCACCTTTTCGAAAAGTCTGTCTTCTCCAACCTCCTGCAGCTGAAAGTCGGCATGCCCTGTGTTCGATGTTAGGGCCAATAGAATTACCCATTTATCTTTAAAAGTTAAAAATGGTGTTACCGAGTCGCTCCCCATATAAGGCGCTACGGTAACCGAATCGAAACTCATCTCAGACGATGCTGCGTTAAAAAAGGTTTCGGCATACATGGCAGAGGTATTTCCAATATCGCCGCGTTTAGCATCAGCGATAGAAAAAATATCTTGTGGAATATATTTCCAGGTTTCAATTAAGGTTTCCCAACCTTTTTTGCCGTAACACTCGTAAAAAGCAGTATTGGGTTTATAAGCTACACACAAATCTTTGGTAGCATCAATAATCTGTTTATTGAATTCCAGAATCGGATTTTCATACTTTAACAGGTATTTTGGTATCTTATCTAACGAAGAATCTAATCCGACACATAAAAATGAACGTTTTTTTTGTATCTGCTCGAAAAGTTGTTGCTTGGTCATATATGGGCTTATTTGCTGCAAATATGAAGATTTTTAAGTTTTCTGAGCGACAAAATAATGCTCACATTAATTATTTTTATAAACATTTTAAACTTTTGCTTGCAGATTACGTTTCAAATACATACAATTGCAACATAATTTCTCAACCGTTTATCTGAATATCCCAGAAAAATTTATCAAGACTTGTTTTTTGTTACCATTTTTTAAAGGCGAATTTCGCTTTTTATTCAGCTTGTAAACAATTATGAAACAATTTGAGCATTTTCCATAATGAACTCATTCAATGTTTTATAGCCTTAAGAATTTATACACAATGAAACTGCCGGGCCTGCACTAACACAATTATTTTTAAGCCTGTGTAGATTTATAACAGAAAACATCCGTTATAAACAAATGAAAAATTTCTTGAAACATATATATTTAGAATGTTTAGTAAAACAGAATTAAATGATAAGCTCACAACAGAATTACGTGAGCTAGCAAAAAGCTATGGCATTGAAGGTGCCGACTCCCTAAGAAAAATCGACCTTGTTGAAGTACTTTTACACCAACAAGAAATTATAAATGCCGCTAAAGCTGGTGCAGACCCTTATAGCGATATCGAACCTATTGCAGCTACTCCTGCGCCTAAAACCAAAGCGGCAAAAACTCCAAAAGTTGCGGCCGCAGCTGCAGCCGCCGCTTCTACCGTGGTAGCCGATAAACCTGCTGCAACAACAGCCGACAAGCCGGTAAAAAAAAGAGCAAGGTTAACGAAAGATGAGCCTGCAGCACCTATTGAAAGAAGAAGAGATGCTGTAACTTTATTTGATGAGCCTCAACATCAGCAACAGCCGGAAAGACAGCCAGACAGAATTATTGAAGCTGAAGAAAGTGTAAAACCAATCTCAGCTTTAATAGAGGAAAGTGCAGAAGTGCTTCCGGTTGCTCCGAAACAAAAACAAGAGCCTAAAGAAAAGCAGGAAAAACCACAACGCGACGAAAATCGCCAGCAAAAACAACCTGGCGGTGGCAACCACCACAAAAACGAAAACAGTTATTCTAACCTGGATTTCGACAACGTAATTACAAATGAGGGTGTTTTAGAAATTATGCCTGATGGTTATGGTTTCTTACGTTCGGCAGATTACAACTACTTAACCTCTCCTGATGATATTTATGTATCTCAGTCTCAGATAAAACTTTTTGGATTGAAAACCGGTGATACTGTAAAAGGTAGCATCCGTCCACCAAAAGAAGGCGAAAAATATTTCCCATTGGTTCGCGTAGAAACCATTAATGGCAGAATCCCTGCTGAAGTTCGCGACCGTGTTCCTTTTGATTATTTAACACCACTTTTCCCAACCGAAAGATTAAACCTGTTTACGGATACGAACAATTATTCTACCCGTATTATGGATTTATTTACACCGATTGGTAAAGGGCAACGTGGTTTAATTGTTGCGCAGCCTAAAACGGGTAAAACCAATTTATTGAAAGAAGTGGCCAATGCCATTGCTAAAAACCACCCGGAAGTTTATTTAATTATTTTATTAATTGATGAGCGCCCGGAAGAGGTTACCGATATGGCACGTAGCGTAAGGGCTGAGGTAATTGCCTCTACTTTTGATGAACCGGCTGAGCGTCACGTTAAAATTGCCAACATTGTTTTAGAGAAATCGAAACGTTTGGTAGAAAGCGGACACGACGTGGTCATTCTTTTAGATTCGATTACCCGTTTGGCCAGGGCATATAATACGACAGCACCAGCTTCGGGTAAAATATTATCAGGTGGTGTTGATGCAAATGCCTTACACAAACCAAAACGTTTTTTCGGTGCGGCACGTAACATCGAAAATGGTGGTTCATTAACCATTTTAGCTACGGCATTAACCGATACAGGTTCTAAAATGGATGAGGTGATTTTCGAAGAATTTAAAGGAACAGGTAACATGGAACTTCAGTTAGATCGTAAATTATCTAACAAACGTATTTTCCCTGCTATCGATATTACAGCATCAAGTACACGTCGCGACGATTTATTGCACGACAGAGACACGTTACAGCGTGTATGGATTTTACGTAACCACCTTGCTGACATGAACAGCCAGGAAGCAATGGAATTTGTTCAATCTCAAATAAAAGGAACAAAAAGCAACGAAGAGTTCTTAATTTCGATGAACAGCTAAGATAAAGCTTAAAGGTAAAAGGTGTAAGGCTTAAGGTTTCCTAATTGGAGGCCTAAACCTTACACCCTAAACCTTAAACCTTAGACCCCATGCTAAAAAAACATATCCCTAATGCGATTACCTGTGCAAACCTTTTTTCTGGTTGTATCGGAATCGTTTTTGCATTTAAAGGCAATCTGGAAACCGCAGCGTACTTCGTTATTCTTTCGGGAATTTTCGATTTTTTTGATGGTATGGTTGCCCGTTTATTAAATGTAAAATCGGCAATCGGAAAAGATCTTGATTCTTTGGCAGATATGACAAGTTTTGGGTTCTTACCTGGGGTAATCATGTTTCACTTATTGAAGGCAAGCGATTATTCATCTGAGTACCTTCCCTATCTCGGTTTTATCATTACTGTTTTTTCTGCGCTTAGGTTGGCCAAATTTAACAACGATGCCAGGCAGACAGAAGATTTTATCGGTTTAAATACCCCGATGAATACTTTGTTTATCTGTTCATTACCTTTTATTGCCACCGATTATCCGCAGGTTATTGCTTCCAGTATTTTGCTGATTGCCATTACGGCAATTACAAGTTTCTTACTGGTGAGCGAAATAAAAATATTCTCTTTAAAATTCAGCGATTTAAGCTGGGCGAAAAATAAAATCAAATTTATCTTCCTCATCCTGTCGGCTATATTAATTGCTGTTCTGAAATTTGCAGCAATACCTTTTGTTTTGGTATTGTATATTGCTTTATCAATATTGCATTTTAGAGGTTCTACGGCTAATCATAAAGTATAACTAAATTTTTTCCGAAGATTTAAGAAGATCAAAATCGCAGATTAACCCATTTTAGGTAATCCTTTAAAATCCGCGTTCCTTTTCTGCGGAATCTGCAGGAAACAAAAAACAGGTAATGATCAGTACTTTTCTTCGCCTCAACAAAGGCAATTTGACATCATTCTAATTACTGCTTGGAAGTAAGCTTGTTTTTCTCCAGCTCAAGTTGCTGACAGATAATCACACAAACCAATTTTAGCCTTTCCACATCGGCCTGGATGGTGTCAAGCGCAATTTTATTCCTCGCATGATCTTCAATTTCTTGAACGAATTCCTTTACGTCATTTCTGCCTATATAACTGAATGTTGGTTTAATTTTGTGTGCAGAATTAGCTACTTTGCTCCAGTTCTCTTTCAACAATGCATCAGCCATTTCTGCTAAATAGACCGGCGTTTGTAAAATAAAAGCCTCAAAAAAATCAATTAAAAATGTCTTGTCATTACCAACCATTTGGATCAGGTAAGAAAAGTCAAGAGGGCGTTGGTCGGTTAACATAAGATCAAAGTTAGATGCGCTAAAGCTTTTTAACCTCAAGCGGGTCATCAATATTACGACAGATCGACAAAATCGTTTCTCCCAGTACAGGATGTATCACTTCAGGTGCAATCTCAGCCAGGGGTTTCATCACAAATTTTCTGTTCTGCATATGCGGGTGAGGCACCTGAAGTTTATCGGGAATATCGATAATTTGATTTCCAAAAAGGATAAGGTCGATATCAATCAAACGTTCACCCCATTTATCTTTCCGCACCCTGCCCAATTCCTCTTCAATACTTAGTGCAAGATCTAAAACGGCTATAGCGCTTAGATTGGTTTCTACACCTACAGCCTGGTTCAAAAAAGCAGGCTGATCGGTTTTGCCCCATGCAGCCGTTTCGTAAAGAGAGGAGATGGCAATCACCTTACCGATTTTATCGTTCAATAGATCAATGGCTTTTTTCAAATTCGCCTCCCTATCGCCTAAATTTCCACCCAGTAACAAATAAGCCGTGCTGCACTCTAAAGCTTTATTAAGCATCATGTATTTTTATATCTTTACAACACAAAATTAAAACATTTAAATGAGAGAATTCTTTAAGTATTTATTTGCCTCTATGTTGGGCTTTTTCTTATCGATAGTAATTGTATTTATTATCTGCTTCGTAGTTGTTGTAGGTTTAATATCTTCTATTGATAGCGACAAAACGGTTGTTGTGTCTAATAATTCGGTACTATTTCTGAATTTAGACCAGGCCATTATGGAACGTACACCTAAAAACCCATTCGGAAACCTGCCAATTGTTGGGGGCGAAGAAAAAGATGGTATAGGCTTAAACGATTTTTTGAAAGCGGTACAAAAAGCCAAAACAGATGATAATATTAAATGTATTTACCTGAATGTAAGTAGTCCGAACGCTGGTTTTGCCACTTTGCGCGAGGTTAGAAATGCATTGATTGATTTTAAAAAATCGCATAAAAAAATTATTGCATACAGCGAAGTGTATACACAAGGTGCTTATTATTTAGCTTCAGTGGCTGATAAGGTTTATTTAAATCCCGAAGGTGCTTTAGAATTTAAAGGATTTAGCTCTGAATTAACTTTCTTTAAAGGGACTTTGGAAAAAGTTGGTGTAGAAATGCAGGTCATCCGCGTGGGGAATTACAAAAGTGCAGTAGAGCCATTTATTTTAGATAAAATGAGCGATTATAACCGCAAACAGGTTACAGCTTATGTAGGTGGTTTGTACAATACTTTCTTAAGCGATATCGCACTAAGCAGAAATATTCAAAAAGATAGTCTTTATAACATTGCCGATAATTACAAAGTGCAACAGCCACAAGATGCCGTTAACTTTAAAATGATTGATGCCTTAAAATACAAAGATCAGATTTTAGAGGAATTAAAAGGATTATCGGGAAGAACCAGAGGAGAAAATGTCCGCTCGGTTTCGATTAACGACTATGCCAAAAACAACAGCGATACAGGCGAAGGAAAAGATAGAATTGCAGTAATTTATGCCAATGGCGAAATTAATGGCGGCGAAGGTTCCGATAACCAGATTGGTTCAGAACGTATTTCCAGGGCAATTAGAAAAGCACGTTTGGATGATAACATTAAAGCGGTGGTTTTACGCGTAAACTCTCCCGGAGGTAGCGCATTGGCTTCGGATGTGATCTGGAGAGAAGTGGTATTAACCAGAAAAGAAAAACCTGTTATTGCATCGTTTGGCGATGTGGCTGCATCAGGTGGTTATTATATTGGTTGTGCCGCTGACAGTATTTTTGTACAGCCAAACACCATTACAGGTTCTATCGGTGTATTCGGTATTATCCCGAACTTCCAGAATTTAATGACCAACAAGCTGGGCATTACATTTGACGGCGTTAAAACCGGCAAATATGCCGATATTATGGCGACTAACCGCCCCATGACTGCAGGTGAAAGATTCATTATCCAAAATGAATTAAACAGGATTTACAGCGGTTTTGTGAGCCGTGTGGCCGATGGCAGAAAGAAAAGCAAAGCTTACATTGATAGTATTGGCGGTGGCCATGTGTGGATTGGAACAGATGCCGTTCAAATTGGCCTGGCTGATAGAATCGGAAGTTTTAACGATGCGATTAAAGCGGCCGCTAAAAAAGCTAAATTAAAAAATTATAAAGTTGTAGAATATCCCGATGTAATTGATCCATGGAAATCGTTAATGGATGAAGGTACCGACAGAATTAAAACCTATTATACCAAACAAGAACTTGGCGATAATTACATGCTTTATCAACAAATGAAAAAGGTAATTGCAAGCTCTGGCATTCAGGCCAGGATGCCATTTGAAGCGGTTATTAAATAATGTAAAATGGATGATGGAATGTTAGGATTGATGGTTCATAGTTAAATAGTTAATAGTCATAGGGGTCAAGCCTCATCAGCAATTAACCATGAACCATCAAACCATGATCCAGTTAACCATCATCCATCTTACCTGTTCCATCTTACATCACCCATCTTACCTCTTCCATTTTACATCTTCCATCTTCTATTTTACACCTCATATCATCCCCTAATCAATCACCTTCCACTCCGGATGCAGTGTTAAATAAGTTGCATTAACCGGAATATTTGCCCGATGAACGGTTAAAGAAATGCTTTTCCCTTTTAAAAATTCAAAGCCAATCCCATCTTTTTGGGCATCGTAAACCGTTACCGTATCTTGGTCTTCATTTAAATAGGCCGAAAGTTTTTTGATGGATGGAAATTTCAGTTTTGTATCTTCCAAAGTGCTGCCTGTTGCTAAACCATTTTGGGTTTTAAACTGATTAGAGGTAATCCTGATTTGTTTCACATCCTTTACAAGCATACTTGTATCACGATAAGAAGAATATACTGCAATTTCGTTGGGATGTTTCCCAGTCGAATCGTTGCTATACCAAATCCCCCAGGCTTTTCCCATAGCGGCATCACCCGCGCTTGGCCTGCCCAGTTTTATCCCAACCTGTTCCATATTTTCGCCAAGGGTGATTTCGCCCACTGAATGTCCGGCCACAACCAGAAACCGCTCATCAACAGGTTGCACGGCAGCTGATGTTAAATTACTTGTCGAATCTGTTTTGTTCTGATCTGCTTGATCGGCAGATTGACAGGCCACCAAACATATACTTAATCCCAGGAGGGCAAATTTTATAGATTTCATCAGTGTAAAACAACGCTTTAATAAAATTGTGTTTATAATTTTGGGCATGCGGTAAAGATTTGAGGCATTATTTCCTAATTTTACCCCTTATGGAAAACAAGACCATCGCCCGCACCTTGCGCCTCTTATCGCAGCTTATGGAACTGCATGAAGAAAACCCCTTTAAAATTAAATCTGTTGCAAATGCCTATTTTAAAGTAGATAAATTGCCTTTTGCTTTAAAGGATAAACCTTTAGCGGAACTGGATAAAATTGAGGGAATTGGCAAAGGATTGGCTTCCAAAATTATTGAGCTTCTTCAAACCGGAGAATTAAAAGAACTTAACGAAATTTTAGAGAAAACCCCTGAAGGTGTAGTAGAAATGCTGGCTATAAAAGGCATTGGACCGAAAAAGATTTTCATTATCTGGCGTACTTTAGGCATAGAAAGTATAGGCGAATTGTATTACGCCTGTAACGAAAACCGCTTAATTGAAGCTAAAGGCTTTGGTTTAAAAACCCAGGAAGAAATTAAAAATGCCATCGAATTTAAACTGGCTGCCAACGGACGGTTTTTATATGCCCAGGTTGAAGGTTTTGCCAAAACCTTATTTACTCAGCTTTCTGATTGGGCTGCAAAGATTGACAGCCATGCACTTTTAGGTTTCGCCGGTCAGTACCGCCGTGCATGTGAGATTATTGATGAATTAGAAATCGTAATCGGTACAGCACAAATCGATGCGCTTAAACAAAACTTACCCGCTTTCGCACCACTTTCACTAATCGAAGTCGAAAATGCTTTCATCTGTACTACCGAAGCAGGTTTTAGAATAAAAATCCATGTGTTAGAAAAAGCTGGTTTCTACTTAGAGTGGTTCAGGTTAACCGGAAATACGGAACATGTAGAAAAAGTGCTGAAATTAGCTGGTGAAGGGCCTTTTGCAAATGAAGAAGAAATTTATAGCAAAGCAGGTTTATCTTTTATCGAGCCTGAGCTTCGTGAAGATTTCAACGAAATTGAACTGGCGAAAGTCAATCAACTCCCGACTTTAATCCAATACGAAGACTTGAAAGGCAGTTTGCACAATCACTCTACCTGGAGCGATGGCGTACATACCTTAGAACAAATGGCTGTTTACTGCAAAGAGAACTTAAACCTTCAGTATTTAGGTATTTGCGATCACTCTAAAACTGCGGTTTATGCAAAGGGATTAAATGAGCAGCGTGTTTTCGGTCAGCACCAGGAAATTGATGAACTAAATAAAAAACTCGCTCCTTTTAAAATTTTCAAAGGTATTGAGAGCGATATTTTAAGTGATGGCTCATTGGATTATTCGGATGATATCTTAAAAACATTCGATTTTGTTGTAGCTTCTGTGCACAGCAATTTGCGTATGGACGAGGCAAAAGCCACTGCACGCTTACTAAAAGCTATTGAAAATCCATATACCACCATTTTAGGACACCCAACCGGCCGTTTATTGTTAAGCAGGGCCGGATATCCGATCGATTATAAAAAAATTATCGATGCCTGTGCAGCAAACAAAGTCGTGATCGAAATTAATGCGAATCCCTTACGTTTGGATTTAGATTGGCGCTGGCACCGTTATGCCCTAGAAAAAGGTGTATTGCTATCTGTAAATCCCGATGCTCACCGTACCGAAGGTTTCCACGATATGCACTACGGTATTTTAGTCGCCCGCAAAGGCGGTTTAAGTGCCGATAAATGTTTGAATGCTTTTACTTTGGAGGAGATAACTGCGTATTTTGAGAGTAAGAAGGGTTAGCGGTTAGCGGTTAGCGGTTAGCGGTTAGCGGTTAGCGGTTAGCGGTTAGCGGTTAGCGGAAAACAGTCTCTAAATTATCTTGTTTTAAATTTCACAAAAAGAAAACAGTATAATCTTTAAATCAGTGTAATCAACCTGCAAGGAAAAAAATCGGTTAATCATTTAATCTGTGTAATCAACCCGTAAGGAAAAATCTGTATCATCACCCATAAAAATCTTTTAATATCTTTGCCCCATGATAAGTGAAATTGCCAACCGCATATTTAATCAAGTAATTACAGACTACCACCAGTTTGATGATATTGACCACCCAGTTGAAAACCCATATGATGCCGAAAGTTTAGAGCATCTTTTTTACGTTAAAAACTGGATTGATACTGCCCAGTGGCACATGGAAGATGTAGTACGTAACCCACAGATTGATCCTGTTGAAGGTTTGAGCTGGAAAAGGCGAATAGATGCACAAAACCAGGTGCGTACTGATATGGTTGAGTTTATTGATGGTTATTTCTTAAACCTTTATCAGGGCATTTCAGCTCTTCCAGATGCAAAAATTAATACAGAAAGTCCGGCATGGGCAATAGATCGCCTTTCTATATTAGCTCTGAAAATTTACCATATGCAGGAAGAAGCTGAACGCGAAAGTGCATCAGCTGAGCACCGTGAACAATGCCAGACGAAACTAAATGTATTGTTATCGCAACGCGAGGATTTATCAAACAGTATCGATGAGCTACTGGCCGATATTGAAGCGGGTAAAAAATACATGAAAGTATATAAACAAATGAAAATGTATAACGACCCGAGTTTAAACCCGGTGTTGTATAATAAAGCATAGTACTACAAACCGTCATTGCGAGGCACGAAGCAATCCTACTACTTTCGCTATTCAAATTTAGCATTGAGATTGCTTCGTGCCTCGCAATGACGAACTACGTGAAAAATATATGGCCGTAACCCAAAAAATTATCGTTTTACGTTTTTCGGCTATGGGCGATGTGGCCATGGTAGCCTCCGTTTTACGCGAATTTTCTGAGCAGCATCCATCTGCAGAAATCATTATGGTGAGCAGAGCTGCTTTTAAGCCATTTTTTGATGGTATCCCGAACCTGATCTTCCACCCTATCCAGCCTAAAACCATTCATAAGGGAATTGACGGGCTATACAAACTCTATCAGGAGCTCCGCAGTTATAAACCAAACGCGGTAGCCGATTTACACGATAATTTGAGGAGCAGGGCAATTTCAACCTTTTTTCGCTTAACCGGAACAAAAATTAAGCGCATAGATAAAGGAAGGCCTGAGAAAAAGGCACTAACCCGTGCCCATAACAAGGTTTTTAAACCGCTCAGAAAAACCGTTGAGCGTTATGCCGATGTTTTCCGAGAATTGGGATTTAATGTTAAACTCACTCATAAAATAAATAAGTCTCCGCAGGAAATCCCAGAAAAGGCACAAAATTTATTTACCCATAAAACCACAAAAAAAATAGGCATCTCTCCTTTTGCGCAGCATGTTTATAAAGTATATGCTTTGGCAAAAATGGAAGAGGTTATTGCCTCATTAAGCGGATCAGGCCATGAGCTTTTCATATTTGGTGGTGGTAAAACAGAACAAGATGTTGCTGAAAATTGGGCTGAAAAGTATAAAAATGTCCATAGTTTAATCGGCAATTTTAGCTTAACAGAAGAGCTTGCCATCATCTCGAACTTGGATGTAATGTTAAGCATGGACTCATCTGGCATGCATATGGCATCACTTGTTGGTGTACCTGTTGTATCGATTTGGGGGCCAACACATCCTTATGCAGGCTTTTTGGGCTACGGACAATTGGAAAGCGATTGCATTCAGATTGATCATCCAGGCAGGCCAAACTCAATTTATGGAAACAAACCCTGCCTCTGCGGTGTTGAAAACTGTATAGACTTAATTAAGCCTGAAACCATTGTTAACAAAATTAAAGAGAAACTAAATGGCTAAACAACTACTGCTGGTCCGCCATGGCAAATCGGATTGGGGAAATATTGATTTAAGTGATTTCGACCGTCCGTTAAACAAACGTGGTAAAGAAAATGCACCAGAAATGGCCGAAAGACTGGTTAACAGAGGTTTCAAAATAGATTTAATCGTAAGTAGTCCGGCGAAAAGGGCTAAATCTACGGCCAAATATTTTGCAGAAGCCTACAATATTGATCAGATCCAGTTCGAAGAATCCATTTACGAAGCCAATACCACTGCTTTGCTTCAGGTGGTTAATGCCTTAGATGATGCGGCCGAAAAAGTAGTGCTGTTTGGTCACAACCCCGGTTTTACAGATTTCGCGAACGAGTTATGCGATGCCGACATTTACAATATCCCGACTGCAGGCATGGTGTTAATTTCTTTTCCTTTTGATTCGTGGCAGGTGGTGAGTAAAGGAACAGGAGAATTGATGTTTTTTGATTACCCGAAGAATAGCGATGAGGTTTAAGGCTTTTTTACCATTAAGGAATAAGATCATTTAGGCGAGTGGCCAGTTAATTATTTGCCACGGAAACACTGATTTACACGGAAATTATGGCACCTAATAGTCCTCGTTTGCAACGAGGATTAGTGAGATCCGCATTTGTAATGCGTAATGAAACCAAAAAATGGCGATAAAATCGCCTTTCTCTTTCATCCTCGTTACAAACGAGGACGATAATGACTTTAGCCCATGGGCGCTAGAAAGGCTTTTCCCGACAAGCACAACCCACAGTTAAATAAACCCGGTAGAAGCGGCAGCTCCCGATCCTTTACCGATGAATCGGCACTAAATTGGTATCGGGACTACAGCGAATAACGGGGCTGATGAAGGCCAGGAACTACTGACAAACATTTCCAAAAAAAATCGCATCAATTTAAAATATATCAAATCAGCTATGAATACCTCAAATCAAATAATTTTATTACCTTTGAATATATAACACGAAAATCTGGCAATAGACATTTCGGTGAATTCATAACCTAAACTCTTCTGGTTATTTCATAATTCGTATCGCCAGAAAATTTATCCATTAATTTATCTGAACATGAGTTTTGACTATAATACTACGCGTAGCCATTTAATTTTATCGGAATATGGCCGCAACGTACAAAATATGGTAAAGTATATCTGCGAATTACCAACCATTGAAGAACGTAATAAATATGCCCAGGCGGTTATCGACCTGATGGGGTTTTTGCAACCACATTTACGTGATGTTGCCGATTTTAAGCATAAACTTTGGGATCACCTGCACATTATTTCTGGCTATCAGATTGATGTAGATAGTCCTTACCCTAAGCCATTAATTGAAAATGCTTACATTAAACCAGAACCGTTAGCCTATCCTCAACAAAGAATTACCTACAAACACTATGGTAAGACAGTTGAGAATTTGATTGAAAAAGCCATGCGTGAAGAAAATGCCGAAATTAAAAAGGCAATGGTTCAAAGCATCGCTAATTTTATGAAAATGGCTTACGTTACCTGGAACAAAGACAATGTGAGTGATGATACCATTATTAAGGATTTAAAGTACCTTTCTGGTGGATTGTTATCGCTTGATGAAGGTGTTAACCTCGCTAAAGTAGAATTTAGGGCGCAAAATCCTCGTCAAAACAATAATAACAATAATCGCGGAAGAAGCAACAACAATAACAACAACGGAAAAAACCGTCAAAATAACAACAACAATAATAACCGTCAACGTAATAACAACAATAAACCTAAATATTAATAACCATAGGTCATTCTGAACTTGATTCAGAATCTTTAAGATAGATGCTGAAATAAATTCAGCATGACGAAAGGGTTAGCAAAAGAAAAATATATGAACGCATTTGAAATAACAGGCGGAATTAAATTAAAAGGCGAAATTACCCCCCAGGGAGCCAAGAACGAAGCTTTACAGATTTTATCAGCTGTATTGCTTACCGAAAAGAAAGTAACCATCAGTAATATCCCTGATATTAAAGATGTTAACAAACTGATTGAATTACTTGGTGATTTAGGTGTTACCGTTGAGCGCATTAATAAAGACACCTATACTTTTGAAGCTAAGAATATTGATTTAAATTTCTTTGAATCTGATACTTTTAAATCGAAAGGTGGTGGTTTACGTGGTTCGATTATGATTGTTGGGCCATTGTTGGCGCGTTTTGGTAAAGCGGCAATCCCGAAACCGGGCGGTGATAAAATTGGCCGCAGAAGGTTAGACACCCACTTTATCGGTTTCGAAAAATTAGGCGCAAAATTCGTTTACGATAGCAAAAAAGCTTTCTTTAATGTGGATGCGACCAATTTACGGGGTGCTTACATTTTGTTAGATGAAGCTTCGGTAACCGGAACGGCAAATATTGTAATGGCGGCTGTTTTAGCAAAAGGCACCACTACCATATACAATGCAGCCTGCGAACCCTATTTACAGCAACTTTGCAAAATGCTTAACCGCATGGGTGCTAAAATATCGGGCATTGGCTCTAACTTGTTAACCATTGAAGGTGTTAGCGTTTTAGGCGGAACCGAGCACAGAATGTTGCCGGATATGATCGAAATTGGCTCTTTTATTGGTATGGCTGCCATGACAGAATCGGAAATTACCATTAAAGACGTTTGTTATGATGAACTGGGTGTAATACCAGAGGTTTTCAGAAAACTGGGCATTAAATTAGAACGCCGCGGCGATGATATTTATGTTCCTTCTCAAAAACATTACGAAATCGATACTTTTATCGATGGTTCTATTTTAACCATTGCCGATTCTCCTTGGCCAGGTTTTACGCCTGATTTATTGAGTATTGTTTTGGTTGTGGCTACACAGGCAAAAGGAAACGTTTTAATCCACCAAAAAATGTTCGAAAGCCGTTTATTCTTCGTGGATAAATTGATTGATATGGGTGCTCAGATTATTCTTTGCGATCCGCACCGTGCAACGGTTAATGGTATCGATAAAAAATATAAACTTCGTGGGATCAGCATGACTTCTCCCGACATCAGGGCCGGGGTTTCATTGTTAATCGCGGCTTTATCTGCAGAAGGCAAATCGACCATCTACAACATCGAACAGATTGAACGTGGCTATCAGGATATCGACACCCGTTTACGTGCCTTAGGCGCGCAGATTAAGCGTGTAAATGCTGATGCACCGAGTCATTAGTAAGGTTAATGGTTAGCAGGTTGAGGGTTTAAGGTAAAACCCAAAGCGAAAATAGCATAAAGAAAAACGCCCGAGTAAAAATTTTACCCGGGCGTTTTTTATTTGGTCACTTTCAAGGGAAATCGTCATGCTGAATTTATTTCAGCACCTATCTCGTCTTAAGCCCC
Source organism: Pedobacter folensis (assembly GCF_056490665.1). Lineage (NCBI taxonomy): Bacteria > Pseudomonadati > Bacteroidota > Sphingobacteriia > Sphingobacteriales > Sphingobacteriaceae > Pedobacter > Pedobacter folensis. The sequence continues at coordinate 948,065 of NZ_JBWJIF010000003.1, read as the reverse complement.
TGAAATAAATTCAGGGTGACGACTAGGAGGTGCCCTCTGGATCAGCATTTTCCATGCTAAAAAGATCCTGAAACAAGTTCAGGAGGACGATCGGAGGAAGTATACCATCATCCATCTTACATTTCCCATCTCACATCTTACATTTCCCATCTTACATCCTACATTTCCCATCTTACATCCTACCCTGATATCGCGTTTATAATATCATATTGTGTAATAATTTCGATCTTACCTGTTTCATCTTCTACCAATACAGCAGAATTTTCTTTATTAATTAGAGAAGAAATTTTATCAATTGAGGTATTCAAATCAACAAACGGGAAAGTAGCGGTCATAATTTCTGAAATGGGTGCCGATTTTAACCCAGGATTTTCAAGCAGTGCGCTTAAAATATCGCTTTCAGCAATTTTACCAACAATCATGCCTTGCTGTGTTACCGGAATTTGAGAAATATTCATCGATTTGATAGTATTGATCGCTTCGAGCACCGATTTTTGTGCATCAAGGGTTACAATTTCTGTACTTTCTTTTTTAGACAAAATAGATTTAGCGGTTAATTTTTCGTCTTGTAAAAATCCACGCTCACGCAACCAGTCTTCATTGTACATTTTGCCCATGTAACGGCTGCCGTGGTCGTGAAAAATAACCACAACCACATCTTCGGGCTTCAGTTGATCTTTGAGCTGGATTAATCCACCAATAGCAGCACCGGCAGAGTTACCTACGAAAATACCTTCTTTACGCGCAATATCTCGCGTCATTAAAGCAGCATCTTTATCCGTAACCTTTTCAAACAGATCGATTACATCAAAATTTACGTTTGCCGGAAGAAAATCTTCGCCAATACCCTCTGTGATGTATGGATAAATTTCATCCTTATCAAATATGCCCGTCTCTTTATATTTTTTGAAAACAGAACCGTAGGTATCGATCCCCCAGACTTTAATATTTGGATTCTTTTCTTTCAGATATTTCCCGGTTCCGGAAATGGTTCCACCTGTACCCACACCAACCACCAGGTGTGTAATTTTACCTTCTGTTTGCGCCCATATCTCAGGACCAGTTTGCTCATAATGTGCCTGTGAGTTGGCTAAGTTATCGTACTGATTGGGTTTCCATGAATTTGGAACCTCGCGTTCTAAACGCGACGAAACAGAGTAATACGAACGGGGATCTTCGGGTTCTACGTTTGTAGGACAAACGATTACTTCAGCACCAAAGGCACGTAAAGCATCAACCTTTTCTTTCGATTGTTTATCGGTAGTGGTAAAAATACATTTATAACCTTTAATAATGGCTGCCATAGCCAGGCCCATACCTGTATTTCCGGATGTTCCTTCTATAATGGTTCCGCCTGGTTTTAGTTTACCACTTTTCTCAGCATCTTCAATCATTTTAACGGCCATACGGTCTTTAATTGAATTGCCCGGATTAGTAGTCTCTATTTTCGCCAGAATTGTTCCCGGAACTCCTTTTGTTATCGTATTTAATTTCACCAATGGCGTATTGCCAATAGTTTCTAAAATATTATTGTACCACATCTTGCAAAATTAAGCAAAGGCATTAAGTATTTTACAAACTATATTTTATTTGAAACATAATTTTGAAAATTAAAATTAAGAAGAATTTAATTTCATAATCTATAATTATGATAGGCATTATAGATTGATTATTGGGCAAAATGCAATTTCAATTTTCTTACAGGAGTTTATATATCTTTCCTGGCAGCGATACAATAATGCCCTGCATCTCTAAGGTAAGGATTACGATGGCCAGTTTACTTTGCTGAATATTCAATTGAGCACATAGTTCATCTATAGAAAGCTGACCATTTTGTAAGGCATCAACAACCCGCTGTTCGTTAGGCGTAAGATTTAACTGCAGCCTGGTTTGCTGGATAGGGTGCTTGCCTTTCACTTCATCATCCCAACCTAAATAATAAATCAGGTCATTGGCATTATTTATTAATCCGGCCCTATTGGTCTTAATCAGGAAATTACAACCTTCTGAAAAAACATCATTTGTTCTACCCGGAAAAGCATATACATCTTTATTATAGGAATTTGCGATTTCTGCGGTTATTAAAGCGCCTCCCTTTATTGATGCTTCAACTACAACGGTAGCATCTGCAATACCTGCAATAATCCGGTTTCTTTGTGGAAAATTCGGCCGGTCGGGATTGGTTAGAATGGGAAATTCGGTGAGCAGGCCTCCATTTGAAACCATTTTCTGCGCTACCGTTTTATGAATTTTTGGATACATTCGATCCAAACCATGACCAAGCACACCAACAGTAGGAATATTATTTGCCAGGCATTCTTTATGGGCGGTTACATCGATGCCATAAGCCAGGCCACTAACGATTAAAACATTGTATGGTGCTAAAACTTCGCACAATTCCTTACAGAGATTTTTCCCATAACTTGTTGCATTACGGGTTCCAACAATGCTGATGATACGTTGCTGGTTAAAATCAGCGGTACCTTTGGCATAAAGCAGTATGGGCGAGTCGATGCAATTCTTTAATCTTTTAGGATATTTCTCATCAGCGAAAAACAATACTTCTATCCCGTGTTTTTCAATAAAATCCAATTCTTGCCTGGCCCTTACCAAAGCATCGCTGCCACGGATGGCTTCAATTGTTTTCTCTCCAATACCTGGAATCTGCAAAAGCTGCTTTTTACTCGCAGAAAATACATTTTCGGCACTTCCACAGTAGGCAAGAAGGTTTTTGGCCGTTACCGGACCAATCGTTTTAATAAAAGTTAAGGCAATTTTATGGAGCATGCTCATGATCTGATAAGGTTAAATAAATGCGGGATGATTTATTTCCTTAAAGCAAGCTTAAAAATCGATGTCGATTAAACTTTTTAATGGAATATGAATATTGTTTTTTAGTTGTATATATTTCTCTGTTACGGCCCAAACTGTAGTATCAACGCGTTTTGGACCAATGGTGGTATTGAAAGTAATGACGGCTTTTGATTTAAATTCATTACCTAACCTTTGCGCTTCATCAAGTTTGGTTTTTAATTCAGTAGAATGATCCTCTCTTGCATTGATGATGTTTAAATAACTGATATGTTCCTTTTCTACAATTTCTATTGGCATGGTGTCTCTTTAACGATTAATGTTAAACAAGCTTATCAATTTTTTATAAAAAAAGCAACTCTTATTTATTCGATTTGTGTAATAATTATAAAAAAACTGGCCAGATTTGAACTACAAATCTGGCCAATTCGGTGCATTTTTATCGCTAATTATTTAAATCTCAACTTTCTAGTTTCAACCATTCCTTTAAATTCGTGGTCCATTTTGCCAGAGAGATCTTCCACCTGAGTTTTAGATAGTGGTGAAGTACTGCTTATGGTATTATCTTTAAGGAAAGAAGAAAAACCTCCATTGGCGGAATAATATAAAGCCTGAGCCAATAGTTTTTCTGTTGGATCGCCAAAATCTTTAGTTACATCATCAAAAATATCCTTATCAACTGCCATTCCATCAAAGTAACCACCTTGATTTAATTGATTTTTGGTTTCAAACTGAGGAATGTATAAATCGTTTTTATCGATACGGATGGAGAAAAAACCAACTGGTTTGCCATAAGTTTTCTTGCCAATCAGTTTAACATCGATTACAGGTTTTAAGTTATTGATCAACAATTCGCTTGCCGATGCTGTACTATTGGTTACAATAAAGTAAACCCTGGTTAAGCCATTCAACGATCCGCGTTTAGCAAAAACTTCCTGGTTTCCAGCTGCAACGGTAGGTTTATATGAATAATCAAAATAAGAATACATCCGTGTTACGCCATCGTTACCTTTAGCATAAAACTTCTGATTTTGAAGAATAGTGGCTTGATTATCCTGCATGGTCTGCGTCCAGTAAGTAGTATACATTACTCTACCGTTTTGAGCTGTTGGTGCAATTAAATTAGTAAAGGCTTCTGATGTAGCTACCGAACCACCTCCATTATAACGCAAGTCGACAACAAGTTCAGTAATCCCATCTGTTGAAAACTGCGTAAAGGCGGCATCCAGAAAATCAGTTGAATTAGTGGTAAAACTGTTAAATACAATATAACCTACTTTTTTCGGTCCTACGGTATACGTTTTGGTAAAAAGTACAGGGTTGATATTATAATTTGCTTTGGTTATGGTTACATCCTGACTAGTTCCATCTGGCTTTAAAACCGTCATTGCAACCGTTGGACTTGAACCAAAAATAGCGTTCACTACGTAATCAATCCTTGCATCACTGGTATTGATATCTGTGCTACCATTAATTTTTGTAATCTGATAACCTCTTTTTAAGCCTTGAACACCAGCAGGAGATGTTGCATATACATATTTAATTCTTAAATCATTCGTACTGGCAAAGAACACAGAGAAACCAAAATCACCAGCTACGCCGCCTAATTCGCCAGCTACGGTTCCATCATCAATAAACGAATATTTATCTTTCCCACCCGTACTCGGCAATGCTTTTAAAGCAGCTAAAACTGAGTTGTTTGAGCTATATTGTCTTGGATTAAAGGCCGAATAGCTTGGCATCCCTACATTCCAATAATAAGTTTGCTGTGCATACAGGTAAATCGAATCTTTCGTTAGCTCTGCCCGGGTTCCTGGAATGCCTTGCGGTGCACCATCTACATCAGGATTATTATTTGATTTTTTACATGATGCTGTAAACCCAACCACAATAATCAAAGCACACAAAAATGTATTTTGCGAAATAAATTTTCTAAGCATATCTATTTGTAAATTTCTAGTGACTCAATATACGGCAAATTAATTAATTTAGATTGTTGCTCATCAAATTTATTTGCACCAACAACTAACGCCTGGTTTGGCGATAAATTGTTGCTGTTTAATATGTTCTGAAAAATTTCTGCTTTAGTTAAACCCAGTTCATCAACAAAATACACGGTAAGATATTGTTCCAGCCCATTCCACTCGGTTTGCTTAATTTTATTAAGTTGTTGCTCCTGGTTGCCGGCCGTTACAATGAATATCTGTTTGCGATCTACCACAAGTTCCTGCATAAACTCCAGCATATTTTGATAGAGCAAAAGCTTTAAAGGTAAACGGGCATTCTGATGCAGAAGATCGAAATTATGCTTGTACTTTGTATCAATGGCAAACTGGTTTGCTGTTTTCTCAAAAAGTTTTTCGACACCATTATTTTCATATGCTGCACGCATAAATTCAATGATAGGTTGTGCACTTTTTTGCTCGGTGTATTCTATAAACTGTGCAAACAGATAATAAACCTGCAGCAAATAATCTTTCTCGGGAAATAGCACATCATCCAATTCAAAAATTACAATCTGCTTATCTTTAACGTATTGATTTGCATCCATATTAAATTGTAAAAAGTTTTAAATCATCAGCGTCGTTATAACCAAATACGCCATTTAATTCAGGAGATACATTTGCATGTATAACATGTTCATCGGTTGAAAAAATCCGATCACCATGAATAAACACCGCAAAATTTTGATAAGCAACCTTTTCTTCAGTTATATAATCAGCAATTACATCTGCATTGGGCAACAGCACCTGGATGCCGTACTCACCAAAAAGCACAGCAGATTTAGCCAGTGGCTCAAGCTCATAATCGTGTAGCGGAATAATACAATCTATGGCTTCGGTGATGCAGAAATTTAACAGAATATGGGCGATACTATCTTTATTTAGCAGGCCTAGTGATGAAAAGGCATAATTTTCGGTTACTATTCCCGGCACATCGCCATAATCGGCAAGTAAAACAAAATGACTGGGAAATGCCTTCATCAGCTTTAAAGCTTTGGCATTGTTCCCTCCTGTTATCAGTATTTTCAAGGTATAATGATTGAATGAATAAATTAGTGATGGATAAAATGAGTGAGCGAATAAAGAATTAGCGCATAATCTTATACGATTAAACCATCTTTCATACTTACCACACGGTCGCTGGTTTTTGCAAGGTGTTCATTGTGTGTAACAATTACAAACGTTTGATGGAAATTATCGCGCAAACTTACAAACAACTGATGTAATCCGGCTGCATTTTCAGAGTCTAAATTCCCTGAAGGTTCATCAGCCAATATAATAGAGGGATTATTGATCAGCGCTCTTGCAATGGCCACACGCTGCTGCTCTCCGCCAGAAAGCTGATTGGGTTTATGCTGAGCTCTATCTTTAAGCCCAAACAAATCTAACAGTTCAAATGCCCTGGTTTCGGCCTGTTTTTTATTGGTTTTGGCAATAAATGCCGGAATGCAAATATTTTCAATGGCGCTAAATTCTGGCAGTAAATGATGAAACTGAAACACAAATCCGATGTTCTGATTTCGGAAAGTACTCAACAAATCGCCATTCAATTTATTGATAACCGTACCTTTTAATTCTACAGATCCATCATCAGGTTTATCTAATGTCCCTAAAATATGTAATAAAGTACTTTTACCTGCACCAGATGGCCCAATAATACTTACAATCTCCCCTTTTTGTACTTCAAAATTTACGCCTTTTAAAATTTGCAGATTCCCGTACGATTTTCTTATTCCAGTGGCTTTTAGCATGCTCCAAATTTAATAAAATGGTTGGTTAGTTCAATAGTTAGCGATAGTTCAACAGGTAATCATCCATTGGAAATTCATGATTGGCATATATTTCTTGAACACTCAAGGCTATGGACCATCTCACCATGAGCCATCTGGCCATTAACATCAACCAATAAAAAACAAAAAAGATTTGCATTTATCAATTTTCTATTTAACTTTGAAAAACAAAGCACTTTTAAAATGAGCACTCAGGAAGAACAATTAAATGCCTTAAAAGATATCAGACAAATGATGGACAGGTCATCAAGATTTATTTCTTTGAGCGGTTTATCTGGTGTTTTTGCGGGTGTTATTGCACTAATCGGGGCTTATTTTGCCAATGATGAAATTAACAAATTCATCAACAAACGGGGTTACGGTTACGGTGTTGATGGAGAAATGGACCTGGAATTTAACCTGATCAAACTCGGTATTTTTGTTTTGGTGATTGCTTTGGCTGGCGGAATTTTGTTTACCTATAGAAAAAGTCAGAAAAACAATCTTCCCATCTGGGACAAAACCTCTAAATCACTTTTAATTAACTTATTTGTTCCATTGGTTGCAGGAGGTTTATTTATTATTGCTTTATTGGTTAACCATCCGAACACCTATGCTATTATTGCACCAAGCTGCTTAATTTTTTATGGTTTAGCGCTTATTAATGCCAGTAAATATACATACAGCGACATTCGCTACCTGGGGCTTTGCGAGGTAACACTGGGATTGATTTGCATGTTTTACGTGGGTTATGGCTTAATATTCTGGGCTTTTGGCTTTGGTATACTGCACATTGTTTATGGTCTTTTAATGTATTTTAAATATGAGAGAGGTCAGTAAGAATGAAAAACCCGATAGCAGATTTAAATAAAATATTCGATAGCCGGATCAGGTTAGGTGTAATGTCTATCCTGGTGGTAAACGATGAAATTGGCTTTAACGACCTGAAACAAATGCTCGAGTTAACTGATGGCAATTTGGCTTCGCATTTAAATACATTGGAGCAGGCCGAATTTATTAAAGTACATAAGGGCTTTATTGGTAGAAAAACCAGTACCACCTACGCGATTACCGCTTTGGGTAAACAAGCCTTTAAAGCACATTTAGATGCACTTGAAAAAATGATCAGGAAACTATAAACATTTTTTTTTAACTATTTACTTTGAATTTCAAAGCACTTTTAAAAACATGAAAACGGAAGAAATATTAGTACCTCAAATGAATTATTTAGGCAAAAGGCTGGCTTACTATTCTGCACTTATCGGCACATTAATGTTAATAATAAACTTAATATCAGACTCTTTTTTTCTCATGATCATAGGAGCTGTTTTTACGCTTGGTGCAGCAATTGTAAATTTCTTTGTGTTAGCAATAATTCTAATTGAGCTCATTTGTGACCAAACTTCCTGGAGAAACACCGTCGCTACCATCATCTGCATGCTATTAAATATTCCTTTAGTGATTATCTACCTACTCATTATCAGTTACTTCAATTCTTAAACCTTAAACAAAATGAAAAATAAATCCAACCTCTTAACACTCTCCGTCTTGCTGGGTGGCCTCTTGTTCACTTTTCTCTTTTGGCAGGAAAGATTAGCGCTCAATTTGCTTATTTATAGCATTTATTTACTAGCCATCACTTTTATTAATCCCGATGTAGTTAAAAGCAATAAACTAAAAATTTATGGTTTAGCACATCTTTTGGCAGCGGTACTGGTTGTGGTTAACAACTCCGATTTAGCTGTTGCCACCTATTACATCAGTTTACTATTATTCATCGGTTTTAGCCATAACCAACAGATCAGAACCATTTTTACTGCTTTTCTTGCCAGTATTTTACAATTGATTACGGTACCTTTTAATGCAATACGGCATTTAAGTAAAGTAAGCATAGGCAATTTTAACCTTAAACCTGTTTTTAAATTAATCAAGTATATTTTTATCCCGGTTATTGCCGTAATCTTTTTTGCCTGTTTGTATTCGGCTGCCAATAATGTTTTTGCACACTATGCCGAAAGTGTTTTAACGAGCATCGGACAGTTTTTTGAAGATATCCTTCATTTCTTTTTCAAAGATTTAAGCATCGGACGCATCGTACATTTCTGTTTCGGATTAGTTTTAACAGGTGGTTTATTGCTGGCATTTTTTGATAAAAGTTTGGAAAAAGCAGAACTGAAATGCAAAGAACAATTGGTGAGGATCAGGAAGACAATAGGTCAAAAAACGATTTGGTACAATATTGTAGAAACATTTAGCGGGAACCTCTTAACCCGAAAAATGGCCTTAAAAACCGAATATATTGTGGGCATAATTTCGTTTGTTGCACTTAACCTTTTGTTGTTGTTATTAAATGCCATCGATATTACCACGCTTTGGTTTGGCTATAAACCTTCAGGAAATTTCTCCGGCGAATTACACCAGGGCACTAATACATTAATCTTTAGTATTGTAATGGCCATGGCCATAATCCTTTACTTTTTCAGGGGAAATTTAAATTTTTACCACAAAAGCCAAACGTTAAGGGTGCTTGCCTTTACCTGGATGGCTCAAAACTTTATATTGATTATATCGGTATTGATCCGCGACAGTTATTATATCGAATTCCATGGCTTAACGCACAAGAGAATCGGTGTATTGGTATTTGCCATCCTTTGCATCATCGGTTTGGCAACGGTTTATTTTAAAGTAGCAAAACAGAAAACGATATTCTATCTTTTCAAGGTGAACGGAAATATCTGGTTCGCCTTGCTCCTAACTTTTAGCACCATTAACTGGGATGTTTTTATTGTAAAGTATAATCTGGCACACAGCACATCTATTGCGTTAGATGCAGATTACCTGCTTTCTTTATCCGAAAAAACGCTTCCCACATTAGATAAAAGCCGGAATAAGCTGGTAATGCCTCCTTCATTCATCCCAGAAGAAGAAACGGTTGTCAGTTCAGATAAAAACAATGATCAAATCTTAACTCGCCTCGATAAAAGAATTGGCTATTTTAAATCGCGTTATGAGGAATCGGGCTGGTTATCGTGGAATTTACAAGATTGGAATACCGCAGCATATTTTGGATTAAACAAATAAAAATCAAAATCATGAAAGCAAAAGCATTTCTTATCTTTTTGGTAGTTGGCCTGTTCTGCTGGAATTATTGCCATCAATTGAGGTCTAACCGAACATTAACGCATGCTATAATAGATCAGATTATTTCGCAACAAAGTATTGATTTCTCGAAGATTGAAAATTTAGATGCAGATTATATCCTCATTGCTGCGCCTTATACTCAACTAAATACACTTCAATGTAAGTTAAAAATAGATTTAAGCAATATCCGAAACAACGGGATAAACCAGCTTGATCATTTCAACTTAGTTGTTTTTATCAAAAATGGCCAATCTGTTTGGATATCGGAATTAAACCGCAAATATGGCGATTTCAGGGAGACACAAATGCTTATTCCGATTGCTAAAGCAAAATTTAAGAAAGTGAAAGCTGTTTTGCAAATCGTTTTATAATTAACCGCTCAACCCTTAGCTCCCTGGTGCAAACCGCATCAGGGAAACTAAAAAATTATTTAATTATCCATTAAAAACTTATATTAAAATATAAAATCATGAAAAATCAGGAAACATTAAATTCAGGAAAACTAAGAATTACCATCATCTTAAGTGTAATTGCATCAATTTTAGCCATTCCATTGGTAGCCATGCAATTTACAAACGAGGTACAGTGGGACACAAGGGATTTTGTAGTAATGGGTACACTATTGCTAAGTACAGGTTTAGCCATAGAACTTGTGCTCAGAAATTTAAAAACCGGTGTTTTAAGAACGGTAATACTTGTAGCGATTTTACTGGCATTATTCCTCATCTGGGCAGAACTGGCCGTTGGTATCTTCGGAACACCATTTGCAGGAAGCTAACGGACACTATTAACCCTTATGTTCCCGCAGATTTAAAATGATTAGCGCAGCGGAAATATTTTTATGCATTTGGCAAAAACTCACTTTGTTTTTAAGCCTGATTGCAGCGGTAAGCCCGGAGCATAGTGAGGACTTATAGCGGAAAGCAGGGCCGCCAGCCGCCACGAAGCACCGGGCCTTCGCTTTCAAATAAAAAATCGCTGCGCCTATCTGAGAAATCAGCAGGACACTATAAACAAGCGTCCATTACAGGCACTAATTTCGGGTTTAACATAAAACGTTCATTTTATGAAAAAATCGGCAATTGCTATTTGTTTAAAGGGTTTGAAATTGTAGCTTTGGGCAAATTTTGTAGCAAATGAACCCGATACGATTAAAATATTATTTTAATTGTAATAGGCTCCATCTGACAGATAAAGACAAAAATATAAACAGATGAATATTCACGAATACCAGGGTAAACAAATATTAAAAAGTTTCGGTGTTAACGTTCAAGAAGGAATAGTTGCCGATACTCCTGAGCAAGCTGTTGAGGCTGCTAAGCAACTGAAAATAGATTACAATTCTGACTGGGTTGTAATTAAAGCGCAAATCCACGCAGGTGGTCGCGGTAAAGGTGGTGGTGTTAAATTAGCCAAAAACCTGGAAGAAGTTAAACAACGTGCAACCGATATTATTGGTATGCAATTGGTTACTCCTCAAACCGGCCCTGAAGGTAAATTGGTGAATAAAATTTTGGTCGCTCAGGATGTTTATTATCCAGGTGCTTCTGAAACCAAAGAATTCTACATCTCTGTATTGTTAGACCGTGCAAAAGGCCGTAACATTATTATGTACAGTACAGAAGGTGGTATGGATATCGAAGAAGTGGCAGAACACACGCCACACTTAATTTTCAAAGAAGAAATCGATCCTAAAGTTGGTTTACAAGGTTTCCAGGCACGTAAAATTGCTTTCAACTTAGGTGTAAGCGGTAATGCCTTTAAAGAAATGGTTAAATTTGTAAGCGCTTTATACAAAGCTTACGAAGCAACCGATTCTTCAATGTTCGAAATTAACCCGGTATTAAAAACATCTGATGATAAAGTAATTGCAGTTGATGCTAAAGTGAATCTGGATGAGAACGGTTTATTCCGTCACCCTGATTATGCAGCAATGCGCGATGTTACGGAAGAAGATCCGATGGAAGTTGAAGCAAGTGCTTCTAACCTAAACTTCGTTAACCTTGATGGTAACGTAGGTTGTATGGTTAACGGTGCTGGTTTAGCAATGGCGACCATGGATATTATTAAACTGGCTGGTGGTGAACCTGCTAACTTTTTAGACGTTGGTGGAACTGCTAATGCACAAACGGTTAAAGCGGCTTTCAACATCATTTTGAAAGATCCTAACGTTAAAGCAATTTTGATCAATATTTTTGGTGGTATCGTACGTTGCGACCGTGTTGCGCAAGGTGTAATCGATGCTTATAAAGAAATCGGTAACATTCCGGTGCCAATTATCTGCCGTTTACAAGGTACAAATGCTGAAGAAGCTAAAAAATTAATTGATGAGTCTGGCCTTCAGGTTTACTCAGCAATTGCTTTAAAAGAAGCTGCAGATTTAGTAACTAAAGTATTGGCTGAACAAGCATAGGCTTAAGCTTAAAGTCGAAAGACCCAAACTTAAAGCAATAACATATTCTAAAACCTTTCAGTGCAAACTGGAAGGTTTTTTTATTCCCCTCTTTAGAGGGGTCTCCGCAGGACGCGGTGTTTCTTTAAACTATTATTTACTCTATACATAAATATCCTAAGATGATCTAAGATGATCTAAGGTGTCTTAGGTGGTCAGAATATTTAGAAAATGAGGGGTTCTATTCGTTTCGGTTACGAAAGCCCTGCTCTCAAACAATCTTTTTGTGACTGTCAGTCTGAGTGGCGTCGAAGCCGTGCAACAAAAAGTATTTCCATTCCATCAGGGTTTATTGAACCAACCAGAAGTTAATCTGCACGGAATTCTAAAATATCACCAGGCTGACAATCTAAAGCCTTACAAATCGCCTCTAAAGTTTCCAAACGAACAGCCTTTGCTTTACCTGTTTTAAGTATCGATAAATTAGACATCGTAATCCCTACCCGCTCGCTTAATTCGGTTAACGACATTTTACGCCTGGCCAACATCACATCTAAATTTACAATTATGGGCATAAGGCTTATATCGTTAAATCGTTTTCTTGTTGAATTTCAATCCCCCTGTTTACCACCTGTACAATGATAAAAAGCACAACAGCCATAAAAAACCACACATCAGCACCATCCATATTTAATGTTTGGAGGTTAGCCCCCTCAACGCCATTTTCCGCTAACCAGATGGTAAATTTATAGCCCAAATGGGCAAAAAAACCTATTCCTAGCGCTAAAAAAACCTGTATCAATATAAAATGCTTCAATTCTACACTAAAAGGCTGAGAAATACTGAGTTTTTTATCGATAAACAATTTCACAATTAAATAGAACATGATGGCTTTCAGCACGGCAACGATAATCATCACGAGTGTGATGACCAGAAAATATCCCTGATCAAATTTGTAAACATTTGACAAATAATCTGCTCCATCCCAAAAGTTGCGTACGCCCTGTGGGTTTATAAACGCGGTAATAATCGTATTAACGAGTACCCCACCTGCTTCGACACACAGGCCGATAAAGATGATCCAGGAAAGCACCTGTAATACTTTCAAAATCTGATTGGTTGTTATTTTAATTTCCATAATTACATAGTTGTTTAAAATGTAATGCCTGAGATTTATTTTTACTGTTTAATAATAGAAGTAATTTCTTGTTTTAATTTCCATACAGACTACCTGACAAAAATTACATGATCAAAAACACACTGCAATAAGTGCCTTTTTTGAATTGGCTTTAAATCGTTGAAAAATTAAGAAACGTCATATTTATTTAATTATTTACAGCACAAACATAAATAATAAATTATTAAAATTCAAAATATATTTATTGATTTACAATAAATAATAACCGAAAAACAATTATAACAGTCATTTAATCACAAATAAGGTCAGAATTTTATTTGGAATGATTTTTGCTATAAGTAAAACTGTAAAAAACTTGTGCAAACAGCAACATTTTCAGCATTTTATCCTTTCGGATTGCTATACTATTTCGTAACTTTGCACACTCAATAATTAAAGAGCACACAATTCGTATAAATGAGACAACTCAAGATAACGCAATCCATTACCAACCGTGAAAGTCAGTCATTAGATAAATACCTACACGAAATTGGCAAAGTAGATTTAATAACAGCAGAAGAGGAAGTAATTTTAGCAAGGAAGATTCGTGAGGGCGATCAGGCTGCATTAGAGCGATTGACTAAAACCAACTTGCGTTTCGTTGTATCTGTTGCAAAACAATATCAAAATCAGGGTTTAACTTTAGGCGATTTAATCAATGAAGGTAACTTAGGTTTAATTAAAGCGGCCAAACGTTTTGATGAAACTAAAGGTTTCAAATTCATTTCTTATGCCGTTTGGTGGATTCGTCAATCTATTTTGCAGGCAATTGCCGAGCAAAGCCGTATTGTACGTTTACCTTTAAACCAGGTAGGTTCGTTAAGCAAAATCAGTAAAGCTTTCTCTAAATTAGAGCAAGAATACGAACGTGAGCCTTCTCCGGAAGAACTGGCCGATATTTTAGAAACGACAGTGGATAAAATTTCGGACACATTAAGTAATTCTGGCCGTCACGTATCAATGGATGCGCCTTTTGTTCAAGGTGAAGAAAATACATTATTAGATGTATTGGAAAACCACGAACCCAATACTGATAGCTCATTGATTAATGAATCTTTATCAGAAGAAATTAAACGTTCTTTATCTACTTTAACGGAAAGAGAAAGAGAAATTATCGTTTTATTTTTCGGCTTAGGTTCTAACCACCCGCTTTCTTTAGAGGAAATTGGCGAGAAGTTTAATTTAACACGTGAACGTGTTCGTCAGATTAAGGATAAAGCCTTACAACGTTTACGTCATACTTCAAGAAGTAAAATCTTAAAATCTTATTTAGGATAAGATTTAATGCATACAAACAGGAAAAGATCGGCAAATGCCGGTCTTTTTTTTTGTTTATACTATTTATGTTAATTGGGCTTATTAAGGATCCTAAAACGAGTTCAGGATGACGATTATCCTAACTTATTGCGTCATGCTGAATTTATTTCAGCATCTAAATGCTAATTGTTGTTAAGATCCTGAAACAAGTTCAGGATGACGTTGTCGCAGGTTAAAACAACAAGTGTTTTACCGTTAATCCATTATTAATCAACTGTTTCAAAGAATCAATACCGATTCTTAAATGCGTTTCTACATATTTTTCGGTTACGCTGCTATCACTTTCTGCGGTTTTAACACCTTCAGGGATCATAGGTTGATCGGAAACTAAAAGCAATGCACCAGCCGGGATTTTATTGGCAAAGGCCGTGGTAAAAACCGTAGCGGTTTCCATATCTACCGCCATCGCTCTTAAAGTTTTTAAGTATTTTTTAAATTCTTTATCGTGCTCCCAAACCCTTCGATTGGTGGTATAACAGGTTCCGGTCCAATAATCCCTACCGTGATCCCGGATGGTAGTAGAAATCGCTTTCTGCAAAGCGAATGCTGGTAACGCTGGTACTTCTGCCGGAAGATAATCATTTGAAGTACCTTCTCCCCTAATCGCTGCAATGGGTAAAATTAAATCGCCTAACTGGTTTTTCTTCTTCAAACCACCACACTTGCCTAAAAACAGAACCGCTTTAGGTTTAATGGCCGTTAGTAAATCCATCATGGTTGCCGCTAAAGGACTTCCCATGCCAAAGTTGATAATGGTAATGCCATTCGCTGTAACACTTTGCATAGGCTTATCTAAACCCATAATCGGCGCATTATCGTTCCACTCCGAAAACATGCTTACATACTTACTGAAATTAGTTAACAGAATATAATCGCCAAATTGATCTAATGGCCTGCCAGTATAACGTGGCAACCAGTTTTTAACAATTTCGTCTTTCGATTTTAATCCTGATTTAACGGGAGATTCTACCTCTTTCACTCTTTTCGATTTCGCTACAATTTCCTCGTCTTTTTTTACGTCTTTTTCTTCGTTCATATTCTTTTAGTTTTGAGCATAGCGCTTGGCGCTTAGCGTTAACAAATATTATATTAAAAAAAAAATCCCCCCGCTTTCGCGAGAGGATTTGAATTTTTATGCGGCCTGCAACTTTTTAAAGTCGGCCTTTTCAAATTTTTCTATCGCATAATCGAGATTGATGTGCAATTCCTTGACATCCGTCTGCGTTGGCGTATCGAACATCGCATCCAACATAATCGCTTCGCAGATTGATCTTAAACCACGGGCACCTAGTTTATATTCCATTGCTTTATCCACAATAAAATCTAAAACATCATCCTCAAAAATCAATTTAACATCTTCGTAAGCAAAAAGCTTCACGTATTGTTTAATCAATGAGTTTTTAGGCGCTGTTAAAATGTTTCTTAATGATTCTTTATCCAATGGATTTAAGTGAGAAAGAACTGGTATACGACCAATTAATTCCGGAATTAATCCAAAAGATTTTAAATCCTGAGGTGTAATATACTTATAAAGATTTTTAAGATCTAAAACGGTCTCATCTTTCTTTACTTTGTAACCTACAGCCTGGGTGCGTAAACGATTGGCAATTTTGCGTTCAATACCATCAAATGCGCCACCACAGATAAATAGAATATTGTTGGTGTTTACCGGGATCATTTTCTGATCAGGGTGCTTACGTCCGCCCTGAGGTGGAACGTTTACAACCGTACCTTCTAAAATCTTCAATAAAGCTTGCTGCACACCTTCTCCTGATACATCACGGGTAATAGATGGGTTATCACTTTTACGCGCGACCTTATCTACCTCATCAATATAAACAATGCCACGTTCGGCAGCTGTTACATCATAATCGGCGGCCTGAAGCAAGCGGGTTAAAATACTTTCCACATCTTCACCTACATAACCTGCTTCTGTTAAAACCGTGGCATCACAGATACAAAATGGCACATGCAAAATTTTTGCGATGGTTTTTGCCAAAAGTGTTTTTCCTGTTCCGGTTTCGCCTACCAGCATGATGTTCGATTTTTCAATCTCGATCTCGTCTTTATCAACTTTTTGATTTAAACGTTTGTAGTGATTGTAAACGGCAACAGATAATACCTTTTTAGCATCATCCTGACCAATCACATACTGATCAAGATGTTGTTTAATTTCAAGAGGCTTTAATAAATTTATAGCCTCCTGAATATTTTTTGTCCCTTTGGTCCCTAATTCCTGCGCAAGCAATTGATTGGCCTGGGTTACACATTTATCACAGATAAATGCATCCATGCCTTCAATCAACATTAACGTTTCATGCTTGCCAGAATGGCAGAATGAACAACGGGATTCTTTATTTTGTTTCGCCATCTTTTTTTGCGTTTCTCGATAACACTTCATCAACCATACCAAATCCTTTTGCCTCGTCAGCTGTCATCCAGTAATCGCGATCTGAAGCTTTCTCTACCCAGTCGTATGTTTGGCCAGAGTGCTCTGAAATAATATCGTATAATTCTTTTTTCAATTTCAACATCTCTCTCAAGTTGATCTCCATATCAGATGCCACACCTTGTGCACCGCCTGATGGCTGGTGAATCATTACTCTTGAGTGAGGTAATGCAGCACGTTTTCCTTTTGCACCTGCTACCAATAAAACGGCTCCCATTGATGCAGCCATACCTGTACAAATGGTAGCTACATCTGGCTGTATATATTGCATCGTATCATAAATACCTAAACCTGCATAAACCGACCCACCTGGAGAGTTAATGTAGATCTGAATGTCTCTATCGGCATCTGTTGATTGCAAAAACAACAACTGCGCCTGGATAATGTTTGCATTCTGATCGTAAATGGCATCACCTAAAAAGATAATACGATCCATCATCAACCTGGAGAAAACATCCATTTGCGCTACATTCAACTGGCGCTCTTCAATGATATATGGTGTCATGCTCTTCGGGTTCAGATTAGCCTGAGCAATAAATTTATCTACGTGTAAACCGCCAATCCCCTGATGTTTAACGGCAAATTTTCTGAATTCTTGTGAATCTATGTTCATGGTTATAGAGTTTGGCGTTTTGCGATAAGCGTGTTAAGCCTAAACCAAATACGCAAGTTATTTTAATAAATATTTTCTGAAGTTGGTTAATTTCCGTGCCAATTTATCCAATTCTTCCAGATAATCATTCAGTTCTGTGTCAGAAATATATTTTCGCCGCTCTAAAACTACTAAAATATTTGCATTCTCGAAGACAGATCGATGCGCAATATTCAGATAATGAGCGAATTCCTTATTGGAAATAGAGCCTGAGCCCTCGGCAATATTATTGGATATGCTAAGAGCAGCCCCATTGAGCTGCTCTGCAAATCTGTATTTTTTATCAACTGACAATCGGTCAGCTATATCAAGTAGTTGATCAGTTAATGTTATGGATAACTGCCAAACTTCGAGCGATTGAAATTTAAATTGAGCCATAACTAAATATAGGAATAGCACAATCATTTTCAAAACGCCTTACGCCAAACGCATTACTTTTTATCCAGCGCAATAAACTTATCGTAATCAATATCTTTTTGCTCTAACGTAACAACAGATTTGATTTGTTCGAAAGTTTTTAATGCTTTTACCTCTTCGAAAACACGGTTTGCATTTTCTTTTTCTTGTAAAAACTGAACAGCATATTGAGCCAGCTGATCTTCAGGTAGCGGGCTTGGGCTGTACATTCTGAATTGAGCATCCAATTTAGCTTTAGCCGCCTGAACTACGTCCTCATATTTAATTTCGATGCTGTTATCTTTAATGATTTTGTTTTCGATTAAAGTCCATTTCAGGTTTTTAGCGAAATCATCGTAACCTTCTGTCAATTCCTCATCAGTTAGTTTTTCGTTTGTGGCTTTTAACCAGCGACGTAAAAACTCATCAGGCAATTCGAAACTGTGCTTAGCTAAAAGTGCTTCATAAATATCGTTCGATAATTTACGTTCAGCATCTTGTTTAAACATACTTTCTACTTCCTCTGTAATTTTCGCTCTGAAACCCGCTTCGTCAGTTACAGTACCTTCACCAAATAATTTATCAAAAAACTCCTGGTTTAAGTCAGACTCTTCTAAACGGTTCACGTTTTTAACGTGAAGTTTGAAGTTTGCTTTTAATTCAGCTGCTTCTTCTTCCGAAATGTTTAAAGCTTTAGCAATTATTGCAGCATCTTCTAATGCTTTCTGGATATCGATGGTAACTTCATCATCTTTCTTTAAACCGATCAACGATTTAAGGATTTTTTTATCTTTAATCTGATCTAAACGAATAGTTGCTGTACTGGTAATACCGCCTTCAACAGCAGTACCATCTGCAGCTACCTGAGTAAGTTCGGTATAAAGCACATCATCATCAGCCGAAACCTCAGGATTAGTCATTTTACCATAGCTGCGACGGATATTTTTGATACGGCTTTCTAAAGTTTCTTTATCAGCTTTAATTACGTATTCGGTAAATTTATCTTTAGATGAAAGATTTACATCAAAAGCAGGCGCTAAACCTAACTCATAATCAAATTCGAAATCATCTGTATTATCCCATTTAAATTCGCGTTCATCGTCCATTTTAGGAAGTGGTTGACCTAAAATTTCTAATTTTTGCTCTGCGATGTAGTTAGATAAGGTATCGTTCAACAAGTTGTTAACCTCTTCTACCAGGATACTTTTGCCATACATTTTTTTAATGTGGGCAGCAGGAACCATTCCTTTACGGAAACCAGGTAATTGTGCTTTTTTAGCTTGATCTTTAATGGCTTTCTCTACTTTTCCAGAGTAATCAGCAGGTGCGATTTTGATTTTTACAACAGCATTTAAGTTGCCGGTTTTTTCCTGTGTAATATTCATTTTTATGAGATATAGTAAGATGTACTTTAGACGGGAGAATTGCGATATGAGATTTGAGAAAAAACCATATATCGCCACAACCGACACCGCACATCAATTTTTATTAATCAATGTTTTTAAAAACAAAACCGTTCCGATGTTTAAATCGGAACGGCCTTTATCTTGTTGTGCGGAAGAAGGGACTCGAACCCCCACGCCGTGAAGCGCCAGATCCTAAGTCTGGTGCGGCTACCAATTACGCCACTTCCGCAGTTAGGATGTTGTAAGGACTGCAAAGATAGAAACAAGATTGGATAATCAAAAGGCATCAGCAATATTTTATTGATTATTTCAATCAAAAACCGCTAACTCTTTAATTTTTAAGGAGAAAAATTTAAACAGGAATAACTTTTCGGCAACATCCAGTGAAAAAATGAGCGATTATATTGGGCAACGGCCATAAAAAAACCGCTCTGATGTTTAATCGGAACGGTTAATCTTTTGTGCGGAAGAAGGGACTCGAACCCCCACGCCGTGAAGCGCCAGATCCTAAGTCTGGTGCGGCTACCAATTACGCCACTTCCGCAGTTAGGATGTTTTAAGGATTGCAAAGATAGAAACTAAATTGAATAATCAAATTTTTGCAGCGCTTTATGGGAGCATAAAATTGATTATTCAGCGCTGCCATCTGGAACATAGACCATTAAAAATACAACATCACATTATCCATCTCACCTTTCCCATTTTTCAGCTAAAACTTTACCAATGTTACTTCGACCAACTCAGGGCCGCCATCTAATGGATAACCTGCTACTTTCCTTCCTTTTATGGTGACCTTTTTATCCAGATAAGTATCCAGATTGATGTTTGCGCTTTTTAAGGCATAAGTTTTATTGTCGGCTTTTAATAAATGTGTACCATATTGAAAAGTCGTCATTCCAAGTTTCTCTATTGTTCCACTTGCTGTAACTGTAGTGGAGTTTCCTCCGTTTTTCATTGAACTGCAACCAGAAATTGCGGCTACAAATAGGGATAGTATTAATATTTTTTTCATAGTTATGGTAACGAGATGATTTAATTTTATGCTACAAATTACAAAAATTTAATCGCCAATAACTAATAAAGTTCTTTTTGAAACTCAAAAAAATACTGAACTGCTTTAACCAGCCTGCTTCCATACCAGCTAAACATTTCTCCATCAACCAGTATAATTTTTGTATCTGGAATGGCGGTTTGGATTTCTTCAATATGTTTTTCAGCAAAAGGATAGGGTTCGGAAGAAAGCAGGATCAGATCTGCTTTTAAAGTTTTCAGATCTGCTAATGTAACCGATGGATAACGTTCTTGCGTAATCACATTAGTCATACCATTAGTAAGCAGCATATCGTTTATAAATGTATTTTTTCCAGCTGCCATAAAGGGCTTACGCCAGATGAGATAGGCTACTTTTTTATCAATACGATGTTGAAGGGCGAGTGTTTTCAGATCATTAAATCCTGCAGCAATTAAATGGTTAAGATAACCGGCTTCCGGTTCGCGATCTACCAGCGCCCCTATCTGGCCAATCGTCTTCATTGCATCATCTAAAGTAAAAATATCGCTCATCCAAACCGGAAAGTCTGTTGCAAGCTCTTCTATATCACTTTGTGTATTTTCTTCTTTATTCCCAATAATCAAATCGGGTTTTAAATCCCTGATTAAATCGATGTTGAGTTTTTTGGTGCCACCAACCTTGGTTCTTGCTGCAAATTTTTCTATCGGATGGATGCAAAACTTGGTCAATCCGATAATTTCCTGATCCAGGCCCAAATCAAACAACAATTCTGTTTGTGAGGGCACCACAGAAATAATCCGTTTAGGTGGAAAATTAATAGAAATTTCCCTGCCCATTTGATCGATAAAGGATTTTTGCATGTTGCAAATATAGGTTATAGAAAGATTAGTCTGTTTAAAGCAAGCCTTTTCCAGAGTTAATCTTCATTCAGCAAGTTTTTAACTGATCAATCTACAATTAACATTTTTTTATATTCTTTTGGGGTAACGCCTTTTGCCAGCTTAAAAAATTTGTTAAAATTAGAAAGACTGTTAAAGCCACATATGTAAGCCATTTCGCTTATTTGATGATCACTTTCGGCTATTAATTTACAGGCATGGCCAATTCTTACTTCGTTAACAAAGGTTACAAAAGTTTTCTGGGTACGGTTCTTAAAGTATCTGCAAAAAGCCTGCTTATTCATATTGGTCATCTCAGCAGCATCTACCAGCAATATCTCTTTATTAAAATTATCAAAAACATATTTCAAAATCTTGTCCATTCTATCATTATCTTTTAACTGATAGTTATTGGTATAACCCGGACTGGCCAGTAAAACATAATCTTTGTTTTGACAAAGCAGGTTTAAAATTTCCAGCACCCCTATTAAACGGGTAATTTCTTCTGTGGCCCTGGCAATTTTTAACAACAAAGGTTTAATTTCCTTTCTGGCCGAAAGGTTAAATTTCATTCCACGTTTAGCCAGTTGAAAAAAGTTTTTAAGCTTCTGTATATTCTCTGGCTCATGGAAAATATCCAATATTTTTTCGGGGTGGACAAAAAGCGAAATTGAATGCGCATGGGTATCTGGTGTAGAATCGCTAAAATACTGTTGACTATTGTGCCATACATGAGGTAAATTAGAACCTACAAAAATCAGGTCTTCGTTATTAAAATCTTCAATGCTATCACCAATCATGCGTCGTCCCTCACTCTCCACATTATAAGTGAGCTGGCATTCTTCATGAAAATGGAATTCGGTAGAAAAGTAAGGTGCGTCTACAACCTTTATGCCGTACACATCATTTACTTTCCCATCTAATATTTTGGCGAAAATCGGTTTCATTTGATACAGGTTATTTTCTTGACCATCACTTTGGCAATATGTCAGTTATTTGGTTATTGGGAACTCATTTCTCATTTAGCATCCTAAATTACCAATAACGATAGACAAATTTAATAATTAAGCTAATATAACATCACTATTAGCAAATTATACCTCAGTTTATCTCTTTTTTCCTTAATAAATTGGCTATTACAAATACTAACCGAATTAATCAACATGCTTCATCATAAAATTATTATACTCACAGGAGGTGCCGATGGTATTGGCTGGGAATGTGCAAAAGCCTATTCAAAGGCTGGTGCTACTGTTTGTATCCTGGATAAAAACCCAATAGCCGAAACCAAACTAAACGAGCTTGAAACCGCGCAAAAAATAGCCATAACCTGCAACCTGGTTAATGAAAATGAAGTTGCTGCTGCTTTTGAAACCATCATTCAAAAGTTTGGCAATATAGATGCCATCCATAATAATGCGGGGATTGCACATCCTTCAAAAACACTTGATCAAACCACAGATGCGGAGTGGGACTTGTTGATGAATGTTAACTTAAAGAGCATTTTATATACCACCCGTTATGGCATCGAGCAGCTAAAAAAAACAAAGGGTTGTATTTTAAATACCAGCTCGATGGTAGGAACTATCGGGCAGGACAATCATGCAGCCTACGTAGCCACAAAGGGCGCAATTAATGCCCTGACGAAGGCCATGGCTTTAGATTATGCACCATACAAAATACGTGTTAATGCGGTTTCGCCTGCGGCAATTAATACACCAACCTTGCAGTTATGGAGCAAAGAACAACCGAACAAAGAAGAAATACAGCATTACTTAGATAAACTTCAGCCTTTAGGTGGTATGCCGGCTGGCGATGTAATTGCAGATGCCTGTCTATTCTTATTGAGCGATGCGGCCAGATTTATAACAGGAACCATTTTACCGGTAAGCGGTGGCGCCGAATTGGGGTACAGAACCATCATATAATCCAGATTACGAACATGATAAATAAAATAGAAATTAGCGACAAACGATTTGAACTATCAACCGGTGCGGGCAGTGATGCCATCCACAAAGACCCTCAATACTCCTATGCAGTTACCAACTTAACCAACGAGAATGGCATTACAGGAACAGGATTAGCCTTTACGCTGGGCGCGGGGAACGATTTGGTTTGCAATGCTGCTCAGTTTTATGCCAATAAGCTAAAAGGACAGGATATTGAAGAATTGATGAGCGATTTTGGGCAGACTTTTCGCACCCTATCAAACGAACAGCAATTTAGATGGTTGGGGCCGCACAAAGGTGTTGTACATTTAGGCTTAGCTTCCGTAACCAATGCCTGTTACGATTTGTGGGCAAAAAAAAGAGGTGTACCACTATGGAAACTCCTGATTGATTTAAGTCCTGAAGAAATTGTAAATACCCTCGATCTCTCCTACCTGGAAGATGTACTTACTAAGGATGAGGCAATAGCCATGCTGCAAAGCCAAACGGATTCAAAAAAATTGAGGGAAGGTATTCTCGATACCGGTTATCCAGGCTACGACACTTCTGTGGGCTGGTTTAATTACGATGATGAAAAAGTACGTGAAAACTGCAAGAAAGCTATTGCTAATGGTTTTACCGCAATGAAACTTAAAGTTGGATCGGCTGATCCTAAACGTGATATCAGAAGGGCAAACATTGTACGCGAAGTTGCCGGCGAAAGCTCAAAAGTGATGTTAGATGCCAACCAGCAGTGGACGCTGCCACAAGCCATTTCAATATGTAATGAGCTTAAAAATATGAATCCTTTTTGGGTTGAAGAACCTACGCACCCGGATGACGTATTGGCGCACCAGACTTTGGCCAGAGAAATTGCACCCGTTAAACTGGCTTTGGGAGAACATGTACCCAACCGCATTATTTTTAAAAACTACCTGCAAACTGGCTGTACGGGTTTTGCCCAGGTAGATGCCGTGCGTGTAGGCGGTGTTAGTGAGTTCATCACGATTAGTCTGTTATGTAAAAAATTTGGCGTACCTGTAGTACCACACGTTGGCGATATGGGACAATTACATCAGCATCTGGTACTCTTTAACCACATTGCTATGGGGCACGAAGCTTTATTTCTGGAACATATCCCCCATTTAAAACAACATTTTAAAAATCCGATTAAAATTGAAAAGGGCGTTTACATTACCCCGCAAGAAGCAGGAAGTAGCTGTGATTTAAAATAACCAAAATCTAACCAAATATGATCAGTACAACCGATATTGTAATAACCATTGCCTATATACTTTTTATTGTAACCATAGGTTTATGGAGCGGAACACGAAAAAAGAAAAACGAAGAAACCACCAGTGGTGAATATTTTTTGGCAGGCAAAACCTTAAAATGGCCTATGATTGGCCTGGCATTATTTGCAACAAACATTTCGTGCCTCCATTTGGTAAGTTTGGCACAGAGTGGATTTGACAGCGGACTCTTAAATGGCAATTTCGAATGGATGGCGGCCTTCACCCTCATTCTTTTAGCCTTGTTATTTATTCCTTTCTACATCCGTTCGGGCATTTCTACTTTACCCGATTTTTTAGAACGAAGATATAACCGCGCCTGCAGAGATTGGCTGGCATTCATCTCCATTCTATCGGCCATCATTATTCACATTGCCTTTTCTTTTTTAGCAGGCGGTATCGTACTCGAAACCCTATTTGGTATCGACATGTATGTAAGCATAGTGGTAATCGCCTTACTAACCGGATTATATACCATTATAGGTGGATTAAGGGCAGTAGTCGTTACCGAAACCATACAAAGTTTGGTGCTCATTACTGGCGCCATTATCATTACCTATTTTGCCTGGGACAAAGTTGGTGGCTGGGATCATATGACGGCGATACTACAGAAAGAAAATGCCATGGATAAACTCAGTATGATACGCCCGATTGGCGATAAAAGCGGAATGAGCTGGATAGCCGTATTTTTAGGCTATCCCGTTTTGGGTATCTGGTATTGGTGCGCCGATCAAACTATTGTGCAGCGTGTTTTAGGTGCAAAAGACGAAAACCATGCCCGTGTAGGCTCGTTATTTTGTGGTTTTATCAAAATTTTACCAGTATTTATTTTCGTGCTTCCTGGTTTATTTGCCTATATCTTATATAAATCGGGCACGATGGATTTATCGAGTTTACAAACTGTTGGCGCCAACGGCGAAACCGTGTTAAACACCAAAGGCATTTATACTTTAATGATTACCCAGCTTTTGCCAAAAGGATTGGTCGGTATTTTGGTAGCCGCATTATTGTCAGGTTTAATGAGTCAAATTGCAGGCGCTTTAAATTCTATCGCTACGCTAAGCAGTTATGATTTATATAAAAGATTTAAACCCGAAACCAGCGATAAAAAATTAGTGAGCGTAGGTCGCTGGTCGGCGGGTATTGCCTTAGCCGTTTCAATAGGCCTGTTGCCGTTACTAAATAGCTACGAAAGTCTTTTCAATGGCATCAACGATGTAATCGCACATATTGCCCCTCCCATCACCTGTGTGTTCTTATTGGGGGTATTCTGGAAAAAAGCATCTGCAAAAGGAGCACAATATACTTTACTGCTGGGCTCTATTATTGGCGCTGGTGTTTTTGTGATAAACAAAGTGTATGGAACAGAAACGATAATTGGTCAAATCCCCTTCATGATGATGGCTTTTTACCTTTTCTGCATCTGTGTGTTGATCCAGGTGGTATTTTCTTACATCTATCCGGTGAAACACACCGCTCAAAGTGAAACCTTGTATTGGACCTCTATTTGGGAACCGCTGAAAAGCAAAGGCTGGAGTGGCATAGGAAACTATAAATTTCTATCGGTGCTTTTATTGGCGATAATGGGTGTTTTGTATGTTTATTTTAAATAATGTGTACAATAATCAGGAAAAACTATAGCACCATAAGTAAATCAAACTTGGCAGTTAATAAATAACATTTAAAAAAATTAAATATATGATACAATTCAAATATCCCTTACCCTACAAAATCATTAACGGTATCACTTTAGTATGCGTTTTAGCCTTTACAATGGCTTTACAGGTTGCTGCGCAATCCAAAAACAATAAACCATCGCCTATAAACGATTTTATGGATAAACGCTTCGGCATGTTTATTCACTGGGGGCCGGTAAGTTTACGCGGCACCGAAATTGGCTGGAGCCGTGGCGAGCAGGTTCCAACGGAAGATTATGACAATCTTTATAAAGAATTCAATCCGGTTCTGTTTGATGCCGATGCAATTGTGAAAACAGCTAAAGATGCCGGAATGAAATACCTCACCATTACCGCTCGTCATCACGATGGTTTCTGTTTATGGCCAACAGCTTATACCGACTATAGCATCACCAACACACCATACAAGAAAGATATTGTTGGCGCATTAAATGAAGCCTGTAAAAAACAGGGAATTAAATTCTGTATTTATTACTCGGTACTAGATTGGCATCATCCTGATTACCCAATCCACTCACCAAAAAACCAAACGATTGATCCCAAATCAGACATGAGCCGTTATGTGGTGTATATGAAAAACCAGTTAAAAGAACTCATTACCAAATATGATCCTTACATGCTCTGGTTTGATGGGCAATGGGAAAAACCCTGGACAGACGAAATGGGTAAAGACCTGTATGCCTATCTCAAAAATTTAAAACCAACCATCATTATCAATAACCGATTGGGAAAAGAGTTTGCCGCATTGGAGAATAAAAACATTGATGTTTCTAAAATGATAGGTGATTACGATACACCTGAACAAGTAGTAGGAAAATTAAATATGCAAATGCCCTGGGAAAGCTGTTTTACGATTTGTAACCAATGGGCCTGGAAACCAAATGATAAAATGAAACCCTTAAAACAGTGCCTCGAAATTATTTCGAAAACGGCAGGTGGCAATGGCAATCTATTATTAAATGTTGGCCCGATGCCAGATGGTAGAATTGAAGCCCGCCAGATAGAACGTTTAAAAGAAATTGGCGATTGGTTAAAAACGAATGGCGAAGCCATATATGGTACTTTAGGTGGCCCCTACCAGCCTAATGGCGAATATGCCACCACTAGAAAAGGAAATAAAATCTACCTGCATGTATTAAATTCCAGCCTGACTAAGCTTAGTTTAAAAACTATCCCAGGTTTAAAAGTTAAAAAAGCATACCTGTTAGATAACCAACCTGTTAACATAGTGCAAAAGGATGATATTTCAGTGCAGCTTCCTGCTAACCAGGCCAGCCAGTCAGATTATATTGTGGTGCTGGAATTAAACGGAAACACCGAAAATATTCCAATTGTTAAATAAACCGATATTTAAAAAAGGCAAATATGAAAATTTCAAAAGCAATGTATTTCCTGGCATTAGCCTTCGTGCTAATGGCCTCCGCCTGTAACCCACCTGCAAAAACTGAAGGTAAATCATCAAATACAGCAAACAAAGTATTACGTTATGGCAGTATTACAGGACTGAAACCCGAAAAAATGGCCTACTACAAAAAGTTACATGCTGCAGCCTGGCCAGGGGTATTAAAAAAAATAACCGAATGCAACATTCATAATTATTCCATTTATTTAAAAGAAATTGAGGGCAAACCATATCTTTTTAGCTATTTCGAATATACCGGGACTGATTTTGCTGCCGATATGAAAAAGATGGCAGCTGACACCACTACACAACGCTGGTGGAAAGAAACTGCACCAAGTCAAATCCCTTTGCCCGATGCCGCCGCAAAAGGCGAAACCTGGAGTGCTATGGAAGAGGTTTTTCACCATGATTAATCAAACCAAAGCTGGTCATCGTTAATCTGCAGGCACAGCGCAAGTTCAAATTCTTGCGACACTAAATCATTGAGATAAACACAGATGCTACATTAAAGCCTGTGTTTATCTCTCTTAACAAAGCTTAGGTAAAGATATTAACCCACCGCTACATCTTCTTTTACTACACCATCGGCAATGTGCAAAATTCTATTTCCGTATTGCGCATTTTTTTCGGAGTGCGTAACCTGAATAATGGTAATGCCATCTTCCTGATTTAGCTTTTTAAACAGGGTCATGATCTCATCTGCCTGCGCCGATTGCAGGTTGCCGGTTGGCTCGTCTGCTAAAATAATGGATGGCTGCGCGGCCAATGCCCTTGCAATACCAACCAATTGCTGTTGCCCGCCTGAAAGTTGATTCGGGAATAAATCTTTTTTAGCTACAATATTAAAACGGTCTAACAGGTCGGCAATTCTACTGGCTCGCTCGGCGCTACCCACTTTTTTATATAGTAATGGGGCCTCAATATTTTCGTAAACGGTCATTTCATCAATTAAGTGGTAAGCCTGAAAAACAAAACCAATGTGATTTCGGTAAAGTTCAATGCGTTTGCGCTCGTTTAACGAGGTTACACTCTCACCCAGAAACTCATACGAACCGTAAGTTGGCTCTTCCAGCATGCCAATAATATTAAGCAAAGTAGATTTCCCCGCACCCGATGGGCCCATAATGGAAACAAATTCACCTTGTTTAATACTGGTCGTAACTAAACGCAACACATAATTTTTAATGCCTTTGTTTGCGTAATATTTTTCGATGTTATTAAGTTGTATCATATTTTTAGGGTTTGGCGGAGAGCATTAGGGGTTTAGAGATAAATCTACACTAAGCGCCAGTTTATTCATATTTAAGTGCATCAATCGTATTTGCAGCTGCTGCTTTATAAGAGCGGATACTGACGGTAACCAAGGTAATTGCCATCGAAATCAGCATGGCGAGCGCAAAAGGCCAGATGCTGATGTCGATCCGATAGGCAAAACCGGATAACCATTTCGAAATAAACAGGTACGCAAGCGGCCATGCCACCAGGTTAGCAATAAAAACCATTAACAGGAATGATCCGTTGAGCATCTTAACCAATTCGATGGTCGAAGCGCCTAGAACTTTTCTAATGGCCACTTCTTTGGTGCGCTGTGCGGCAACAAATGATATTAAACCAAATAAACCAATAAAAGAAATAAAGATAATTACCCCCACAAACACTTTAAACAGGGCGCCCATTATTTTTTCCGTTTGATAATATTCACTTATTTTATCATCCATAAAAGTAGCGCCGTATACATACTCAGGCAGTACATTGTTCCAGGTATTTTCTATGGCCTTCATGGCAGGTAAAATAAGCTTACTATCGAGCTTTACCGCTATCGTGTTATACGATTCCTTATCGCTACTGATCAAAATTGGGGAAATGGGCTCATGCAGGCTCATGTTGTTAAAATCTTTAACCACACCGATAATATTGCCCATTTTACCATGAACCCGAATGGGTTTACCAATCGCATCATTGTAGTTAACCACATTGAGTTTTCTTAATATGGTTTCGTTAACTACGAATTCTTTGAGTGTATCACTTTTAGATAAACCTTTCCCGGCAATAATTTCTAAACCAAATGTTTTAAAATAATTTTCGTCACCGGTTTTGGTATTGGCCTGAAAAGTTGATTGTACTGTTCCATTATACCTGAAATTACTTTCATTATTAAAATCAGAAGATGGTGCTGCGCTGCAATAACTGCTTGATATTACACCTGGAATTTTACTGATCCGATCTTGCAAAGTGTGGTACCGGGTAATGGCGATGCTATCAAAAGGGACGTCAATTAGGGCTACTGCAGTAGGGATAAAACCAAGAGGTTTCTCCCGCATATAACTCATTTGCCTTAATACAACCAAAGTGCCTATAATGAGTATAATGGTGATGGCAAATTGCACCACCACGAGAACTTTCCGCAAACTTAAACCTGCAGCGTTTGCTGTGATTTTATTTTTAATGGCTAATGCGGGACTATAACCAGACATCACCATTGCAGGATAAAAACCGGCTAAAAAGCTTACGACTAACACCAAGGCCACCATAAATATCAATATGATCGGGTGTTCGATTATACTAAATGAAATATGATCTTTAAAGAGGCTTTGCATCCCAGGCAAGGCCGCTTCTGTTAAAACACATCCTACCAATAACGATATGACTGTGATTGTTAATGTTTCGGTTAGAAACTGTACAATTAACTGCCTGCGCAAACTGCCCATCACTTTACGCACACCAACTTCTTTCCCTCTGCTTACCGCCTGTGCAGTAGCAAGATTTATAAAATTGATACATGCAGTTAACAGTAAAAAAGCACCAATTATGGCCAGGCCATAAAGTTCTTTCTTTGGCATTACTTTATTTGCAAAATTGCCCAGGTCTGCATTGTAATGAATATCTCTCAGTGGCTGAAAACGATGCCCTTCTTTCGAAACAGCATCTTTTTGATAATATTTAGTAATAAACTGAGGGAGGTTTTTACTTGCATCATCAATAGAAACACCTTCCTTTAATAATACGTAACATTCGGAATTAGAAGAAACTGTACCCCAATTGGTAGACTCTGGTCTTGCCTGATTCAGATATGTCTTATAAGAGATGACTACCTTCAGCGGAAAAGAGCTATTATCGGGGGTTTTGGCTATAATGCCCGTAACTTTAAGGTTTTCTTTATTTCGAAAATTAATACTTTGCCCTACTGCCTTATGCCAATCTCCAAAAAGTTTATCGGCCATATCATCTGATAAAACAACAGTATTAGGCTGGCTCAGCGACTGGCGTGGATTCCCTTCGAGCCATTTAAAGCTTAAAATCTCAAAAAAATCGGGCTCAGCATAATGCACACTTTCAGAAGTTTTAATTCTTTCTTTTTCCGATTCATCTTTCACTTTAATGATCCCTCCACCTGCCTGAATCGCAGCAACTTTATCAAATTGTTGCTTAAAATCATTGCGCATAGCTGCCGGAAGAGGTCTGGGCGTACCTGGAGATTCGAAAAAATTATCAGGGGTAGTCCAGCCACTTATGACGCGATATATACGCCCCTCATTTTTAAAGTTTTCATCAAAACTTAACTGGTAACGTATAAAAATAAAGATGAGGATACAACTCGCCATACCTATTGATAGGCCAAGAATGTTAATCAAGGTATATCCCTTGTTTTTCCAGAGATTTCGCCAGGCGATTTTTAAATTGAGTTTAAACATAAGGTGTAGGGTTTAGGGTGTAGGATTTAGGGTTTAGGGGCTGGGCGTTAACCTTACGCCTTATACCTTAAACCTTACGCCGTTATTCATATTTAAGGGCATCAACAGGGTTTGCTTTAACTGCGCTATTCGCCTGGATACTTACGGTGATAATGGTTAATAAAATGGTTAATGCAGCACTGATTAAAAAAGGAAAAAGTGGCAGATCTATTCGATATGCAAAGGTTTCGAGCCACTTTTTAGTTAATATGTATGCCAGTGGCCAGGAAATAACATTAGCGATTAGAACCATCACAAAAAATGAAATATTGATGAGTTTAAAAATCTGTAAATGACTTGCGCCAAGAATTTTCCTTACTGCAATCTCTTTAATCCTACCAGTCGTAATGTACTTTGCAAAAGCAAACAAGCCCAGTATTGCAATAAAAATGGTGAGTATAGCCGCAGCAAAAAATACAGATTGCAATTGTTCTTGTTTTTTAAAGAGTTTGCCATACATTTCATCCAGAAACTGATAGCGGAAATTATCTCCATCCAGTTTATTAATCGCCGGCCATTGCGATTTTAGGGTGCTCAGCACATCAGCCATCTTGTGCTCGTCGATCTTAATCATAATTTCAGTCTTCGGATTTCCACAAGGATCATTTATTGCATAAATGGTTGGCTCTACTACTTTCTCAAATCCCAGCGCTTTAAAATCTTTTATCACCCCTACAATCTTGTATTCTTTATTCTGGCAGCCTTTTATGATTTTACCCAGCGGGTTGGTTAATCCATACTTGGCTACTGCGGCCTCATTCAGTATAGCAGCGTTTGCAGTATCGGTTTTAAATTCCCTGGAGAATGTTCTGCCTTCTTTAATCTTGATATCTAAGGTTTCGAAATAATCAAAATCTACATCCGTAAAACTTAAACTTTGTTCTTTCCCATCAACCGTATATTTATTTTTCCCACTGTCGGAGCCATCAGGCAAGGCATTGGCAACGGTAACCGACTTTACGCCCGGAATTTTAGAAATTCTATTCCGTATGGGTTCAAATTTACTTGGCGCAACGAAATAAGCCAGGTTTTTAATGTAAACGACCTGCTCGGGCTTGAAACCAACATCCTGGGTACGCATGTATTTCAGTTGAGAATTAATGATAAGTAAACCAATAATAAAAATTACGGCTACACTAAACTGAACCACCAACAGGCTGTTACGCAACCAATAGCTCTGTTTGCTGGTTTGAAAATTACCTTTTAAAACGAGCGCAGGTTTAAATCCTGATAATACCATGGCAGGATAAATACCAGCGATTAGTGTAATAAAAATTAAGATAAGTGGCAGCTGCCAAAACAAGGCATTATGGGATGTCCAAATAGTTAAATTTATGGTAAACAGGTTATTAAATTTTGGCAGGATGATTTCTGCTATGATCAAACCTAAAATGGTGGCTACGAAACACTGGATCAATATTTCTGATAAAAACTGAAAGGCAAGCTGAAAGCGGTAAGCGCCCATTACTTTTTTAACACCTACTTCTTTTGCCCGTTTGGTCGCCTGTGCTATACTCAGATTGGTAAAATTGATACAGGCAATTACTAATATTAAAATACCTAAAACCGATAAAGCCATCAGCACTTTATAGTTGGCATCGCTACCTGCTTTTGGTCTAAGGTGCTGGTTTTTTAAAGGATCAATAAAGGTTTTGGTCTTTTTAAAAGATTCATTGTTTGGATCAGCTCCGTCTTTGAGCATTTCCTTTTTGTAAAGTGCATTTATTTTGGCTTCCAGCGCCTGAACATCTGTTCCTGGTTTTACCTGGATATAGGTAGTATAGTTGTTATACCCATAGTTTTCGCCTGTCCCAACTTCTTTCATCAATGAAATGGCATCGAAAGAAATATTAGATTGCGGATTGGCAAAAATACTTCCGCTCAGTTTACCTGTTATATTAGCAGATTTACTCCCAATCCAAACCATTTCAGGCTGACCGTTTTTATTACGAGGGAAAAGCGTTTTATAATTTTCGTTACTGAGGTAAAACAGATTTTCGGTGGTACTTTCTGGCTGGGTTAAACCGTTACTGGGTTTCAAATTAAACATTTTTGCAGCAGCATAATCGAGATAGAGGCATTTACTTAAAAAAACCACGCCATTATTGCTGGTAACAGGAAACTCAAAGTAGCTTAATTTCATGGTACCAACTGCAACTACTTCTGGCATTTCTGCCTTAATGGCTTTACCCAACGGTGGCGGAGTATTATTGGTCTTAAAATCAGGCAACTGCCTGCCTACTACGTAAATTTCGTTATAATGAGGGTTTTCCCTGTCAAAACCTGTTTCATAGGTAAAATACATCGTAACCAAAATAAAAGCAGCTAAAGCGATAGCCAAACCACCTACGTTAATAGCGGTTATGGTTTTATTTCTCCAAAGGTTACGCAAAGCGATTTTTAAGTTTAATCTGAACATAAGGTGTAAGGTTTGAGGTATAGGGTATAAGGTCTGGGCGTTTTAACCTTACGCCCTCAACCTTTTAACCTTATACCTTATTCATATTTTAACGCATCAATAGGATTGGCCTTTGCCACTTTAACCGACTGGGCACTAACGGTTAGTATGGCAATGATTACCGACAAAGCAATTGCTACAATAAAAGGTAATGCAGATATAGAGACGCGGTACTCGAAAGCCGAAAGCCATTTATTTATAATGATATAGGCTAAGGGAAACGCTATAAGATTGGCAATGGCCACCAGTTTTATAAAATCTTTATTCAGCAACACGAGGATATTGCCCGTGCTGGCACCTAAAACCTTACGGATACTGATTTCCTTTTTACGTTGTTCTGCCATAAAAAGCGCCAGGCCTAATAATCCTAAACAAGAAATGAAAATGGCGAAACCACCAAACCAGTTTGAAAGCGTACCTAAAAGTTTTTCATTTTTAAATTTTACTTCAAATGATTCGTTCACAAATTTGCGGTTAACCGGATAATTAGGTTCCATTTGTTTTACTAAATCATCAATTTTAGCCAATGATGAACTGATGTTTTGATTTGGGTTTAACCGCGCAATGATAACCCTCGCATCATCCTTTCCATTTGACCTAAAAATCATTGGGGATACTCTTTGGTAAACACTTTCTACAACAAAGTCTTGTACAATACCAACTATATTTAGTTTTTTACCCCAGAAAGTAATCTGCTTACCGACCGGATTGTTTAATCCCATCATCCTCACTGCTGCTTCATTTAACAATATGCTGGTTGTATCATTTGGAAATTTCGCAGAAAACTCTCTACCACTTACCAGCTTGGTTCCAATGGTTTCAACAAAATCATATCCTATTGCTCTATGGTTAAAAGAAATTTTCTCATTCGGATTTTTACCTTCCCATTCTACACCCGTTGTATTATCTCCACCTTCAGTAAAATCTGTGCTAAAAGAAGTAACATGAGTGGTTGCACCAGCGGCTATAAGTTGTGTTTTAAGCAATTCTAGCTTGGCAGCATCGTTCATTTTGCCTACTACTGCTATTTGAATTAAATTGGATTGATCATAACCAATAGGTTTGTTTTTAACATAGTTAAGCTGCTGATAAATTACTGCGGTACAAATAATTAAACCAGCAGCAAAAACAAATTGGCCAACCACCAATACTTTCCTCACCGAAGCGGATGAATCTGTTTTAAGGGTGAAACCTTTCAACACTTTAATCGGCTCGAAAGAAGATAAATAAAGTGCCGGATAACTACCTGCTACAAATCCGGTTAAAACCATTAGCCCCATAAGCGTTAACCAAAATGGGCCATTATGATAATCGATTGTTAATTTAATATCCAACAAATTATTAAAATACGGTAAACTAACCTCAATTAAGATAAATGCTAAAACAGTGGCAATAAATGTGATGAGCAGGGATTCTAAAAAAAACTGACTAATTAACGATTTGCGTGTTGATCCAATTGCTTTACGAACGCCAACTTCTTTTGCCCTACGTTCTGATCGTGCTGTAGATAAATTCATAAAATTTACGCAGGCAATTAATAAGATGCAAAAGGCCAGCAATAAAAATATTTTAAGCTGATCTATTTTTCCACCTACCGATTTACCATTTACAAAATCATCATAAAGATGCCATTTAGACAATGGATGCAATAAAGCTACCGCCGAATTATCTTTTTGATTGCGTTTGTAAATACCATACATCAGATCATTTGCAGTTGTGAAAAAGTTATTATCCTTTAACTGAACAAGTGTTAAACACATGTTATTCCCCCAATTGTCTTCCTTAACCCAGGTTTCCCGTTTTTCGAATAATGCCCAGGGCATAATACATTCAAAAATTAAGCTGCTATTTGCTGGGGCATCTTCTATTACGGCTTCTACTTTTAATACTTCTTCGTTTTCGAGCTTTACTGTTTTATTAATAGGATCTTCATTTCCGAATAATTTTTTCGCAAAAGACCTGGTTAGAATAATCGTATTTACATCTTTTAAAACGGTGGCCGAATTACCTTCAAGAAATTTATAATCCAATATTTTAATAAAATTCTGATCGGCAAATACGGCATTGCTATTTATCTTATGATCTGCAACGGTAATGAGTTGTTTCCTTGGATAAGTGGTGTGAGTGGCATATTTAACACCAGGGATTTTTTCCTGAACTTCTTTAGCCATCACATTTGGTGTCCATGCCCAGCTAAAAGTTTTACCACTTGCCTTCATATTTTGATAAACTACATAAGTTTTATCATGATTGGAGAATTGTTTATCGTAACTCCACTCGTAAGCAACATATAATAACAAAATCATACAGCTGGCCAAACCAATGGCTAATCCACCGATATTAATCAGGGAGAAACCCTTGTTTTTCCAGAGGTTTCGCAAAGCTATTTTTAAGTTTAATCTGAACATATTTTTATTGTTTGGCGATAGGTGTTTAGCGTATGACGTTCAAAATGCCTACCTGGTGATCTTTACTCTTTGCCTCCCCAATCTCCCCATCCGGGAAGATTATTGGGCGGCTATTATTAACTAAACTAAAATCTTTTAAAGGTTGAAGCGAGAAGGGCGGAGGATTAAAGGTCGATATCACTCAACCCTCTACCTTAAAACCTTCAGCCTTTAACCTTAAATAAGTTCTTCATTCCGGCTTTTGTTGATTTTTTCCGATATCACATGACCATCTTTCAGGTTGATGATCCGGTTTGAAAAACTGGCATCGTGACTGGAGTGCGTAACCATTACGATAGTTGTTCCGGTTTCATTTAATTCGCAAAGCAACTCCATTACTTCGTTACCATGCGAACTATCCAGGTTTCCGGTAGGCTCATCAGCCAGAACCAGTTTAGGTTTGGTAACTAAAGCCCTGGCTACGGCTACCCGTTGCTGCTGTCCGCCTGATAATTGTTGAGGGAAATGACCGCTACGGTTTACAATATTCATCCTTTCGATGATTTCATTGACCAGTTTTTTGCGTTCTCCGGCAGGAATCTTGTTATAAATTAATGGCAGTTCAATGTTTTCGAAAACCGTTAATTCATCAATCAGATTGAAATTCTGAAAAACGAATCCCATATTTCTTTTTCGGAAATTTGAACGTTCCCTATCGTTAAGCGTTAAAAGCTCCGTATCGATAAATTTATAGCTTCCATTTTCAGGCTTATCTAATAAACCCATTACATTTAACAAAGTAGATTTTCCGCAACCCGAAGGTCCCATGATTGAAACAAATTCTCCTGCTGCAACATGCAGGTTAATGCCATTAAGTGCCGTCGTTTCTACTTCTTCAGTCTTGTAAACTTTTTCCAGATTTTCTATTTTAATCATCGTATCAAGTATTATTCTAGTATCATGTATTTTTATCAGGTATCAGAGCCTGATTATATTAAT
The DNA here is from genome assembly GCF_056490665.1 of Pedobacter folensis. Lineage (NCBI taxonomy): Bacteria > Pseudomonadati > Bacteroidota > Sphingobacteriia > Sphingobacteriales > Sphingobacteriaceae > Pedobacter > Pedobacter folensis. The sequence continues at coordinate 910,768 of NZ_JBWJIF010000003.1, read as the reverse complement.
TATCTATTTGCCTAATCAATTAAATTGGCGCGAAACACCTAACGCCAAACGCTTACCGCTCTACTTATTAATCTCCACCTGGTCGTACTGGTTAAACTGATCGTAAGACGAGGTAATTACTTCATCACCTTTCTGCAAACCATCCAGTATTTCGTAGTACAGGTAATTTTTTCTTCCAATTTTTACGTTTTTCTTCGTTGCTTTTCCATTCGCTACCACAAATACCCAGGAGCCACCGGTACTCTGGAAAAACTGTCCCTGAGCCAGTAGCAGCGATTTGCTGTTGTCAGACAAGGTTAATTTTGTTTGCAACGATAATCCGCGACGTAAACCTTCGGGTGCTGCTCCTTTAAAAACCATTTCTACCTGAAACTGACCAGCTGTAACCTCAGGTATTACTTTACTCACGGTTAAGTTATAAGTTTTACCATTAAACTCACAGTTAGCAGTTTGTCCTTCTTTTACCCGATTGATATAATATTCATCCACACCTGCCTGAAGTTTATAACCTTGCAATACGTCAATCTTTCCAATCATTTCGTTAGAATTGTATGATTTACCGATTACCGGATCGTAAGAGGATAATTTACCAGATACAGGGGCTTTGATCGTCATATTTTCGATGTTCTTACGGATCATTTCCAAACTTTCATTCATTTGTCCCATCGACTGATCGATTTGAGCAAGTTGCATCTTACGGCTTTGATTTTCCTGCTTAATGGCCTGGCGTACAATTTTCAATTTACCCTGATAATATTCATAATCCTGGTTCGACTTGTTAAATTCTTGCAGCGTAATTACTTTTTTAGCAAAAAGCGAGCTATCTAATCTAAATTGCCGCGTTGCTGTACGTAAATTATTCTCTACATCTAATACATCCTGATTCAGGATCCTTTGATTCTGCTCTAAGTCTAACCTCGATTTACGCAGTTGATTGATTTGCTCGGTGGCGGCTGTTTGTTGGGATGTATAACCCAACATGGCATTTGAATTCGCAATACGCAATAAGGGCGTACCTTTTACTACAGAAGCACCGTTCTCGGTAAAAATTTCGGCAACTGTTCCACCTTCCGATGAACTTACAATTACCGAAGTTAAAGGAACTACACTGGCATTTAATAACACGACATCTTCAAAATCGCCATATTCAACTTTACTGATGGTTAATTTATCGGCATCTGCACTGTAAACTTTTTTGAGGGACAAAGTATAGCCATAAATTACAACCGCTACAAAAGCAATTGCTCCACCTATAATTAAAAGGCTTTTAGTGCTAAATCTTTTTTTCTCTATTTTCTTATCCATGTGTTCGGTTGTACTGTTTGGTTTCACTAATAACCAAGCTTGTGCCAAAAGAACCAAACACATTTAAAACATTAATAATCAATAGATTAATAGTAGATTTATTTTTTATATGTTCATTATCGGACAGTTGATGTGCGGGAGCGGACAGTTTTATTACTTTAGCAACGTGAAAAAGGCCTCTCCCCTTCATCCCCTCTCCTGGAGGAGAGGGGGCATGGAGCAGAAGAAAGCAAGGCACAGAAATTTGGCCGGGTATTAAAGTGATATTGTTATACGCATAAATAATGTTATGGAAAACTATAGGAATGACCTTTTTAAAGGTGCTAGTAGCAAACTCTTCGAGTTTTCTAAAGCATTAAGAAAAGCTCGTACCGAAGCTGAAGATATTTTATGGCAATCTTTAAGACGAAAACAGCTTAATGGTTTTAAATTTAGAAGACAACATCCTCTAGATAAATATATTGCCGATTTCTACTGTTATGAGGCTAAATTAGTGGTTGAGGTTGACGGAGAAATTCATGACAAATTAGACATTAAGGAGTATGATAAAGGCAGAAGTTATGAACTTGAAACACTTGGAATAACTGTAATAAGATTTACAAATGAAGAAGTATGTGGTAATTTGGATATGGTTTTGAAGGTAATTAGGGGGTATTTACAAAAATAAAACCTTTTCCCTTCATCCCCTCTCTGCAAGTAAGGGGTCAGCAGACAGTAACAACCACTACTTTTAATAAGGAAAAGTTAAAAATAAAATAAAAGGAGTTATGCTGGGACCATTAGGTTCAACCCACTTAACATCGAATCCCTCTCTTAAAGGAGAGGGACAGCAAAAAAAAACAATCACCACTACCTTTAATAGGGAGAGGTTAAAATAAAGAGGTTATGCTTGACGCCACAGTTTTAATTATCGATGATGACGACGATATCCTGCTTAGTGCCCGTTTGTTTTTAAAGCAGCAGGTAAAGCAGGTAATTACATGTAAATCGCCTAAAGAGATCAATGTTTTATTGAGCAAAAATGAAATTGATATCATCCTGCTGGATATGAACTACCAAAAAGGTGCCAGTGATGGTAGAGAAGGCCTTTATTGGCTGGAACATATTTTATCGATTGATAAAGATTATGTAGTCATACTAATGACTGCTTTTGGGAATGTTGAACTGGCCGTAAAGGCGATTAAAAAAGGAGCTACCGATTTTATTCTAAAACCCTGGGAAAATGAAAAGCTGTTTGCCACTATTTCATCGGCATCTAAACTTCGAGAGTCGACCAAAAAGGTAAAGAAACTAGAAAAAATACATTCATCGCTCCAAAAAGACCTTACCCGGGGCTTCGAGAACATTGTTGGGCAGGCAGATGAAATAAAGCAATTGCAAAATACGCTTTTAAAAGTGGCTCCTACGGATGCTAATGTGCTTATTCTGGGTGAAAACGGAACGGGGAAACAAGTTTTCGCTTATGAAATCCATGGAAACTCGCAAAGGAAAAACCAGGTGTTTATGCATGTGGATTTAGGCTCCTTAAACGAAAACTTATTTGAAAGTGAGTTATTCGGTTATGCGAAAGGCGCTTTTACCGATGCCAAAGAAGATAAACCCGGCCGCTTTGAGCTGGCCGATGGCGGAACGATATTTTTAGACGAGATTGGAAATTTAACATTACCGCTACAGGCTAAACTATTAAGCGTTTTACAGAACCGGACGGTTACCCGTTTAGGAGAAAGCAAAGAACGTAAGGTAAATGTTCGGCTAATAACGGCCACCAATATGCCCTTAAACGAAATGGTAGCTAAAAATACCTTCAGGCAGGATTTACTTTTCCGCATCAACACGGTTGAACTTTTATTACCAGCACTGCGTAAACGTGGAACAGATATTTTACTTTTAGCCAATCATTTTATGCAGGTTTTTAGTTCTAAATATCATAAAGACATCCGTAAGCTGAGCAATAAAGCCCAGGAAGCACTTTTACAATATAAATGGCCGGGTAATGTCCGCGAGTTACAACACGTTTTAGAAAGAGCCGTTATTATGAGCGATGGTGCAGATATTGCAGAAGAAGATTTGCAGTTGAGTCCGCAGCGCTATTCACAGAATAACACCATACCAGACGAAATGGCACTGGAGGATATGGAAAAAATGATGGTGCAAAAAGCAATTGATAAACACAAAGGAAACATATCAAAAGCCGCAGCAGAACTTGGCTTAACCCGGGCTGCACTGTACAGGAGAATTGAGAAATTTGGAATTTAAAAGAGGTGTATGGTGTAAGGTTTAAGGCGTAAGGTTAATCGCCGAACAAAACCCTAAACCCTAGACCTTAAACCCTAAACCTTAATGATGTTTTACCAACGTTTTACTTTTCGTTTAATAGTTCGCCTGCTGATCATTAATCTGCTGGGCTACCTCTTATTTTACCTGATTAAAAACACGCAGCTCTGGTTTACGATAACAGGTGTTGCATTGATTTTGTTGGGAACTATCATTTCACTTTACTATTACATCAATCAAATCCGATCAGACATTAACCGTTTTATCTTAGCCGTTAAAACAAGAGATCATACCCTAAATTTTAAAAATAAGGCAACTAAAGGAAGTTTTCCTGAGTTATACGAATCATTCAGCGATATTTTACAGGTCCACAAACAAATCCGGCTGGAACAGGAAGCTATTTTTCAACTGATCAAAACCATTCTGGAACAAGTTCCTGTGGGTGTAATTGTAGTCAATAATACGGAGCAGGAGAAAGAAGAGATTGCATTTTTTAACCAGGCAGCATCCAGTCTTTTAGGTGTTCCTGCTTATAAATATTGGCACCGGTTAAAGGAGCATCTGCCCAGTTTTTCTAACGAGGTCGAACAAATCTCTTCAGGAGGGAAAAGATTTTTAGAGTTAAAAATCCAGGATAAACTGATTCAATTATCAACCGAAGTGATCCCTTTAAACCTTTACGGGAACAATTATACCATTATCAGTTTTCAAAACATTAAAGATGAAATTGAGCAAAAAGAAACAGAAGCGTGGAATAGATTAATTGGCGTAATTTCTCATGAGATCTTAAATTCGATCACACCGATCAGTTCACTGTCTGATACCATAAATAAAATGGTAAGTGATAAAAAAATGCTTACTGAAGATGAAATGGACGATTTAAAAACAGCTTTGCAAACCATTCAGCGAAGATCATCGGGTTTATTGGATTTTGTGAAAGACTATCGATTGATTGCTGAGTTGCCAACCCCAAACCTCGAATCGCATACCATTGGCGAAATACTGAAACACATTAAAGTATTAATGCAGCCTTTTGCAAAAGTTAAAAATGTGGTATTGGATGTGGAGCAAACTTCTTCAAAAATTACCATTCAGCTCGATTTAAAATTAATCGAACAAGTGCTGATTAACCTGATTACCAACAGTATTTATGCCGTAGAAAACAGCGAACACCCACACATCAATGTAAATTACCGCTTAGAAAACACCAAATTGTATATTGATGTGAGCGATAACGGAAAGGGTATCGATGCCGGTGATCTCGAAAAGATATTTGTCCCATTTTACACCACCAGAAAAAATGGCTCAGGGATTGGCTTAACCATTAGCCGTAATATTATGAAAATGCACAGGGGCAGTATAGAAGTTATTTCAACACCCGACAATGGCACTACTTTTTCGTTGGTATTTAATTATGTTTAATCATTTGAATGTTTTTTTGAGTTAAAATATCAAACAAAACCAGTTTGATATGCTTTTAATGATGTGGATACATCAAATACAAGCATGAAGACAGTTATAATATCGAACAGACTACCCGTTAAAATCATTGAAGAAAACGACGAATACACGTTTATTCCGAGTGAAGGCGGCCTTGCTACCGGACTAGGAGACGTTTATAAATCAGGAAATTCCATCTGGATCGGCTGGCCAGGAATTGAAGTACCAGAAGAACGTCAGGAAGAAGTTACACAAAAACTTGCCGAATTAAACCTCTACCCGGTTTTCCTTACTCAAAACGAAATCAATTTATATTACGAAGGCTTTTCTAACGAAATATTATGGCCTGTATTTCATTACCTCGTTACTTACGCACATTACGAACAAAACTACTGGGACTGCTATCGATCGGTTAATGAGAAATTTGCAAAAAGCGCGATGCAGGTGCTCAACAGAAAAGATAAAGTCTGGATCCAGGACTACCAGTTACTCCTTCTACCAGGTATATTAAGAGAAAAACTTCCTAATGCTACCATTGGTTTTTTCCAGCATATACCCTTTCCATCATACGAAATATTCAGGTTGATTCCCTGGCGTGAAGAGCTTTTAAACGGGCTTATAGGTGCCGATTTAATCGGTTTCCATACTTTTGATGATGTTCGCCATTTTATCAGTACCGCAACACGTTTACTTCCGGTAAATTCCTCATCAAACATACTCAGCAGCAATGAACGACAAATTGTAGTGGAAGCTTTCCCAATGGGAATTGATTATAATAAATTTTCAGGTTTAACCGCAACGGAGGAAGTACAAAAAGAGATTGCCTATTTCAGATCAGGTAAGGAAAATACGAAAGTAATCTTGTCTATCGATCGGCTCGATTACAGCAAAGGCATACTGGAGAGGTTAAAAGCTTTAGAATTATTGCTCCAGCACCATCCCGAATATATCGGCAAAATCGAACTTTTTATGATTGTGGTTCCTTCGAGGGATACCGTACCAAAATACAGTGAATTAAGAGATCAGATTGATCAGTTTGTTGGAAATTTAAATGCCAGGTACCGTTCAATGAACTGGATTCCGGTAAATTATTTTTACCGCTCCTTCCCTATTGAAGTGTTATCGGCCCTTTACTCCACAGCAGATATCTGTTTGGTTACGCCTATGCGCGATGGAATGAATCTGGTTAGTAAAGAATATGTGGCCAGCCGGAACAATAATGATGGGGTATTGATTTTAAGCGAAATGGCCGGTGCATCCAAGGAGTTAACAGATGCAGTTATTGTTAATCCGAATAACCTCGGCGACATTATGGAAGCCATTGTAACTGCGCTTAAAATGCCTTTAGCAGAACAAAAACAACGTATGAAAGCCATGCGTGCAATTGTAGAAAAATTCAATGTTAAACATTGGGTGAACAATTTTATTTTAAGATTAAACGAAGTGAAAGATTCTCAAAAATCCTTATTAACAAAACATGCCGTAAATGCCATTAACGAAGTAATTGCAAGCCAATATGCAAAAACCCAAGATCGTGTACTATTTTTAGATTATGATGGCACACTGGTAGATTTTACGGGAAATATTGACGATGCTTCGCCAGATGCAGAATTATACGATTTAATTGAGAACCTAACGCTTGATAAGGCCAATAAAGTTGTAATTATTAGTGGCAGAAGAAATGAAACGCTTGAAAAGTGGTTTGGGCACCTAAAGGTAGATTTGATTGCGGAGCATGGAGCCTGGCAAAAATCGTTCGAAGATAAATGGAACAGCCTGCCACTGTTAACCGATCAGTGGAAACAGGAAATCAAAACGCTATTGGAAACTTATACCGACCGTACGCCGGGATCGTTTGTCGAAGAAAAAAGTTACTCATTGGTTTGGCATTACCGGAAAGCAGAAGAAGGACTTGGCGATTTAAGGGCCAATGAAATTATCAGCCATATGAAAATTTTGGCTGCAGATAAAGGCCTGCAACTCATGCCAGGCAATAAGGTAATCGAGTTTAAAAACATGGAGGTTAACAAAGGCAAAGCAGCCTTAAATTGGTTGTACAATAAAAAACCTGATTTTATTTTGGCGCTTGGCGATGACCATACCGATGAAGATATTTTTAGGGCATTGCCAGATGATGCTTTTACCATTAAAGTTGGCAATAACATTTCAGAAGCCAAGTATTACCTAAATGATTTTAAAGAAGTGCGAAAACTGCTCTGGAGTTTAGTAAAAGAAGAGTTTGTGGGAAGGAGTTAAATTTTAGCGTAAACGTCATCCCCAACTCGATTGGGATGACGTTATGCTTATTGCTCTAAGATTCCCGTATTCACGGGAATGACGTCAATTAAGTAAAAAACATTTTCTCAACAGGAATCGTCATTTCGAGCGGAATGCAGCGTAATCGGGAAATCTAACTATATAGATCTCTCCATTTCACTGTGTTCCAGTCGAGATGACGATATTTTTAAGTTAGTCGGGATTTGCAATCCCGACTCTTGAGATGTGGATTTGCAATCCACTTACTGCCTTACAAAAATATCGGCCTATCCAGTTTAATTGCAATGCGATAAGCCGCATTCATTAACCCCACATGGCTATAAGCTTGCGGGAAATTACCCCACTGGCTACCCGTTTTAGCATCAACATCCTCACTAAATAAAAGAAGGTGGTTACAATATTTAATAATGTTTTCGAATTCTTTTATCGCTTCATCGGTTCGGCCAACGCAGGCCAAAGCTTCCACATACCAAAAGGCACAAATTAAAAATGTGGTCTTTGGTTTACCAAAATCATCAGCATGTAAGTAACGGTAAAATAGCCCATCTTCCGTTTTCAGCTCCTTTTCTAAAGCTATTAAATGATCCTTTGCCCGGTCGGAAGCAGGATCCAAATAATTCATCATGATCAATTGTAAGGTGCTGGCATCTAAATGCGGGCTTCCTACGGCGTTGGTATATACTTTTCGTTCCGGATCGTAGCAGGCTTCTATGTGTGCAGCAGCTTTATCAATTAAAACCTGTGCCCGTTTCTCAAAATCATCATTACCAATTGTTTTGGCCATTTTTAAAGCAGCCTGTGCGCCTGCCCATTGAAATAAATTACTGTAACAATGTACATTGGCAATATTCCTGAATTCCCAGATTCCAGCATCCTTTTCATCAATTGTCCGTTCAATTTTAGAAAGCACACTTTCAATCCACCTTACCGAATCGCTACGTTCTGAAAAAACAAAACGGTGGTCGGTATAGAGTGGTAACATCGAAATTAAAACCTGACCATAAATATCATTCTGAATATGTTCATAGGCTTGGTTCCCTACCCTAATGGGCTGTTCGCCCTTGTATCCTGTCAAATGGTCTAATGTACGTTCGGTAATTTCCCTTTCACCCGCAATGCCATACAGGGGTTGGTAACGTATATCCTCCGCGTGCGAAATATCAGACAGGTAATTAAAATACCGCTCCATTTCTTCAAAATGGCCAATATGGTTTAACGAAGTTAATACATAGTGAGAATCGCGCAGCCAGCAATACCGGTAATCCCAGTTTCGGGTACTACCCGGTGATTCTGGTAAACTGGTTGTACTTGCAGCTATAATTGCGCCAGTGTCTTCATATTGGTGGATTTTAAGCACCAGGGCCGAACGGATAACAAAAGGCTGGTAAAAACCGGCAATGGACGAATGTTTAATCCATAACCGCCAATAAGCTATCGTTTCACGCAAAAAATTTTCAGCAGTACTTACTACAGGAGCTTCCAGATTTTGGCCATACGTCATGATGAGATATTTAGCCTCATTCAGTACAAATGCTTTCTCGTCAAAAATATAGGTAAGCGATACATTCGTACTTAAACGGATATTTTCGTCACAACCCAGATAATCAATGTGATTACTGCCCCTGCTCGATTTCATTTTACCTTTTCCATAATCGCACACAGGCTCGCACTTGATGGTAATGCGCGGGCTCCCTTCCAAAGGTTCGATTTTTCTGATGAACATGAGCGGTTTAAAATAACGATCGTATAGATGAAAACGGGGTGCAAAATCTGTAATCCGGTATTTTCCATCTTCGGCAGTAATCTCTGTTCTTAACACATTGGTGTTCTCGATATAATATTGATGAGAAGTGAATTCGCCTTGTGGCAAGATTGAAAATTCACCTCCCTTTTTCTCATCCAATAAACTGCCAAATACAAAAGGGCTATCGAAGCGGGGCCAGCAAAGCCAGGATATATCGGTGTTTTTATTTACGTGTGCAATGAAAGCGCAATTTCCTATAATTCCGGTTTGATAAAGATGCTTTTCGGCCATAGACTATAATTTTGTTTATTTTAGTAACAAGCCGATTAGGAAAATGTTAGAGAGAAAATTTTAAAAAAGCTTTTACAGGCTTTAAAAACTTATAAAATCTGTGCTAAAATAATGAGGTATTTATTCGTTTTTGGAAATGGAGGGTTCTGTTTCAATCGCTTACTCCAGCCCTGCAATCGCTTCAAGTCCTCACTCGTTCCTCGCTCCGGGCTTTCCGCTTTATCAGGTCTATAAACAAGGGTTCTGATACATTTTTAATTAGCACAGGCCTATTTCAATAAGGCCGATTGAAATGATTTCGATTTTTCATCGGAAGTAATGAAAAGCGGGGCCAACATTAAAAAGACTTACTGCAAATGCCTTCCAAATAAAACTAAAAATTTATCAGAGTCCTCACTCGTTCCTCGCTCCGGGCTTTCCGCTTTATCAGGTTTATAAACAAGGGTTCGTCCAAATAAAAAGCCAGCCACGAAATCGCGACTGGCTTCTGGTTAATGAATAATGATTATTTTAAATCACAGTACCGCTAGGCACTACTGCTCCTTTTTTAATGACCACTATGCCATCTTTAACGGCATAAAGTTCGAAGTCGCCATCTTCTAAATGGTCGCCGCCATTAATTTTTACATCGTTCCCGATGCGACAGTTTTTATCGATAATCGCGTTGTTAATATGACAGCGGTCTCCGATACCGATTAATGAATGCCCTTTACTGGTTTCATCCTGAATTTCTTCCAGTGTTTGGTACCGATCGCTACCCATTATGTAGGCATTGGTAATTACGGTATCTTTTCCAATTCTTGATCTGATCCCTAAAACCGCATGTTCTACTTTACTGGCCTGAATAATACAGCCCTCGGCAATAATGGTTTTATCCAAAGTGGTACCCGAAATTTTCGATGGCGGTAACATCCTCGCTCTTGTAAAAATAGCATGGTTACTATCGAACATATTAAATTTAGGAATTTCATCCGTTAAGCCTAAATTGGCCTCAAAGAAAGATGAAATATTTCCAATATCAGTCCAGTAACCTTCGTACTGATAGCTTAAAACCCTGCTCTGAGAAATTGCTCTAGGCAAAATTTCTTTACCAAAATCTTTCTCCTCTTCGTTCTCATTTAAGATATTGATCAGGTACTCGCGGTTGAATACGTAAATTCCCATTGAAGCTAAGAAATTACGTCCCTCGCCCTGCATTTCTTCACCCGTATCCGAAATCCAATCTTCTAAACCCGTTTTAGGTTTTTCGATAAAAGAAGTGATCATGTTTTCATCATCAGCCTTTAAAATACCAAAATCAGTTGCATCTTTTGCCGTTACCGGAATAGTTGCAATGGTAATTTCTGCATTGGCTTCGATATGTTTTTCGATCATATCTTTAAAGTCCATCTGATACAACTGATCGCCCGATAAGATTAAGATGTAATCGAACTCGTGCGAAACAATGTGATGCATACACTGACGGACTGCATCTGCTGTACCCTGAAACCAACCTGAGTTTTGTACAGTTTGTTCAGCCGCCAAAATATCAACAAAGGCCGTACTAAAATGGCTAAAGTGATACGTGTTTTTAATGTGTTTGTTTAGGGATGCTGAATTAAACTGGGTTAACACAAACATTCGATGAATACCAGAATTTAGGCAGTTTGAAATCGGGATGTCTACCAATCTGTATTTACCAGCAATCGGAACTGCCGGTTTAGAACGTGTTTGTGTTAGTGGCGATAATCTAGAGCCCTGGCCACCGCCAAGGATAACGCCTAAAACTTTGTCGGTCATAGTTTAAGCTTATTTTAATATTTGATATAATTCAATATAATTCAATGCTGCCTTATCCCACGAATGGTCTATTTTCATCATTGTTTTTCTAACTGCTTTAAAAGCTTTTTTATCATTATATAATTCAACAGCACGGTTAATGGCGTGGGTGACATCCCAAATACTGGTTTGATCGTGGCAAATCCCAAAGCCTTTATCGCCTATATCAATTACTGTATCTTTCAATCCTCCAATACGGCGCACAATAGGAACCGTTCCATACCTTAATGCATAAAGCTGATTTAAACCACAAGGTTCAACTCTTGATGGCATAATCAGAAAATCTGCTCCAGCATACATCTCGTGCGAAACCTGCTCGTTGTAGCCAATATAAGCATTGTATTTACCTGTAAAAATACCTTTCAATTGATTTAACCGGCCTTCCACCCAATTGTCTCCTGATCCCAACACCAGAATATTGATGTTATCACCATGTTGTTGTAAAGCGGTATAAAAAATATCGGGCAATAAATCGGCTCCTTTTTCATCAACCAGCCTGCCGATGAAAGTAAACAGGGGCTTAGACGCATCCAATTGAAAAACATCACAGAGTGCTGTTTTGTTTGCCAGTTTGCCTGCTTCAACTGTTTTTAAGTTATAACCTTTATTCAGCATCGGATCGGTTTCGGGATTCCAAACCTCGCTATCGATTCCATTTAATATTCCTAATGATTTCCATCGCTCCTGCCTTAACAAACTTTCCAATCCACGTGCATTGTTCATCATCTCATCCAGGTAACTTGGCGATACGGTGGTTACCCTCCAGGCACATTTAATGGCCGATGCTAAAGGGTTAATGGCATCTTCCCAGCCCAGTAAACCACCTTTCCATAAATCGAATGCTGGTATGTAGTATAATTTATCCCAGCCAAACTGACCCTGGTATTGTGCATTGTGAATGGTTAAAACCGTCGGAATGCCACTTATTGGCTTATATTTTACACAATTTGAAACCATAAAAGGGATTAAACCTGTATGGTGATCGTGACAATGAATTACATCCGGACGATGTTCCCATTGTACAATCCAATCGAGTGTGGCAATCTGGAAAGCGACAAATCTTTCGGTATCATCGTGATATCCATATACGCCCGGGCGATCCGTTAAACCCTGGATATGAACAATGTATAAATCGAAACCAAGTTTATTGGTTTTTTCTTTTAATATGCGGTATTGAAAATGATTGTTTCCGTAATTTGCCCAGGCATCATAAGTCACTTCAAATTCACTTTCACGGATAAATTTTGTATCGTAAGCTGGTATTACCACCTTGGCAATGTGGCCTAATTTATTTTGGTACTTTGGTAAGGCTCCTACTACATCGGCTAAACCTCCAACTTTTGCTGCAGGGTAACACTCAGCACTTATATGTATAATTTCCATCAAATATTTGGTCTAGATAACCTAAGTAAGTTACTAATTGTTTTGAATTTTGCAAATAATGATAATTAAATTTTTAGTTAATCGTTTTAAACCGTTAAATCCCCCTATATAGGGCTTATTTAACCATTTCAACAAGGCTATCCATCTTAAAATAGAACAGATAATACGGTTAATAAGGGCTTATCTATACCTGGATTTTTTGACATCAACAGCGACTCTACCAAACGCAAAAAAACCGCTTAAATCCTTAAGCGGTTTTAACAACAAAACAAATATATTTTTGGTTTAAAAAATATCTTAATATTCTTCGGCGATAATCTCGTAGAAATCGCGGATCGGCTGAAATTGCGGGTGTAAGGAAACTACATCTCCAAAAACCAATAACGCTGGTGCCGTAATTCTTTTATCTTCAACAATCTCGGCAATGGTATCAACAATCCCAACTGCAATTTTTTCTTCTGAGGTAGAACCATTTTGAATGACTGCTACTGGCAAAAGGTTTTTATTTTCTGCCTGGAATATGGCTGCAATTTCTTTTACTTTTTCAATTCCGTTTAATACCACAATAGTCGCTTTGGTTTTTGCTGCGATATATAAATCTTCAGAAATTTCTCCTTTTGAGTTTGTTCCGGTTACTGCCCAAAAACTTTCGCTCAAATCTTTATAAATCATTGGGATCTTTTGCAAACTTGGCGCACCCGTTGCACTCGAAATACCCGGAATAATTTCAGTAGGGATACTGTACGATTCTGCAGCATCTATTTCTTCGTATCCTTTGGCGAAGAAAAACGGATCGCCGCTTTTTAAACGTACCACGTGGCCGTAGTTTAAAGCATAATCAACAATCAGTTTGTTTACTGCATCCTGCGAAAACGATTCATCATCTGAACGTTTACCCACGTAAACTTTTGGAATACCATCTGGTGCATGACATAATAAAGCTTCGTTCACATTTGCATCATACAAAACAACATCAGCTGTTTTTAATGCTTTAACACCTTTTAAACTAAATAAATCCGGATCGCCAGGACCTGCACCTATTAAAGTAATTCTTGGTTCAATGTTCGCTTTTTCTACTTTATTCAAAATCATAACAGATAATTTAAGCTCGTTATACGTTTGTTAATTACACAAATATATAAAGTCTATGGGAATAGTAGTAATTTATTTTAAAATATTTTTATTTCATTTTTCAGCAGGTGTCGATTTTGATGATTTTAACTGTTAATGAAGGATTTATCTTTCTGAACGCGGTGGATAATCTTTATGCTGACACATAATATCTACTTTAAAGATCCTTCGACACGGCTCAGGACGACCAACTAATTGGAGATTCCGTATTTTCTGTGCCTCCGTGGCTAAAAAACGAACACGGTAAAAACGAACGGACATGGTCTTAGCGAGACGCTAAGACCAGTAGCGGCGATGAAGAATCTTTATTCTGACACAGAAGATCTATTTCAAAAGATCCTTCGACTCCGCTCAGGACGACCAACTGATTGGAGATTCCGTGTTTTCTGTGCCTCCGTGGCAAAACGAACATGAACATGGTCTTAGCGAGACGCTAAGACCAGTAGCATGGATAATCTTTATGCTGACACATAAGATCTACTTCAAAGATCCTTCGACTCGGTTCAGGATGACCAACTGATTGGAGATTCCGTGTTTTCTGTGCCTCCGTGGCAAAAACAAACACGTTAAAACGAACGTGGTCTTAGCGAGACGCTAAGACCAGTAGTTTTCTTTTTAGCTCAGAATTAAGTTTTACTTACAATCTACACCTTGAAAAATAAATTTACCGGCTTCGAAATTAATAGGTTTATCTTTAACAAAATACGACCTTCCGAGCGTGGTTTCAATTTGCCCTACGCCCATAATGAGTTTTCCATCTTTCTTTAAAAATGCCAATGGATTGGTATAAACGCTTACGGTATCTTCACCGGTTTTAAAGCGGTAATCGACCAATAAAGTATCACCATTAAATTTCCCATCAATGGTGCCATTGTTATGGGGTTTCTCTCCGTAGTTAATCAATAATGAGCCTGTAACTTTACCAGAGGCCAATATTTTCACATTCATGGCAGCACTGTCTTTTTCAAAGGCCGCAGCATAACAGTTCTCAGTAACCAAAGAATCGGTTTTGGTTTTAGCGCCAGTGGCTGTTTTATTATTTTGGGTACAGGCATACGCAAAAGGGATTGCTGCCAGGGCAAGGTAAAGGATATTTCTTTTCATGGTATTTGTCGTTTATTGTTTTCTACTTCAATATACAAATACGATGATTATTTCACATCATTTCCATAATGCAATTTTACATCAGAATACTATTTTCGGGGGTTAGTACCGGCGGCAGATCAGTTTCATCAAGCATATCCCTCATATCTATTTCTATTGTCCGCGAGATATTGCTAATTGGCACATCGTTGGCACTTCCTTCAAAAGGGTTGGTAGAACTTTCGCCAACAATATCCAGCGAGTTAAACACCCAGGTGAGTAAAATGGCGAATGGAATATTTAACCAAATGGAATAACCCTCAATTAAAGTACCATTCCCCAGTTTGTTAAACTCGTTTAATAAGCCATAGGGCACTAAAAATACAAATAAGTTTAACATAATGGTTGCTATTGATGAAAAGTGGCGTGGGTAAGGGAAATTTTTAATTCTTTCGGCTTTGCCCTGGTTATCGTAAAAACTGGTAACCGAACTTTGCAAAGATTGTAATTGCAAGTCGGATAAGCTCCCTGCAGCAGCCAATTTATTGATATGGCTAGATTGTAGAGCCATTAATTGAGTAGATTTATTTTTCTTGGTTAAAATGTATTTCAACTCATCTGCTGAAAGATATTTCGACAAGATATCTTCTAACTTCTCCGTTTTTTCGGAAACATGATATAGTCTGGCATATTCAATATTGCGGGGATCGTTCGAGTTTTCCCAGGCCCTCGGCTCTCTTAGCTGAAACCGAAGTGCGGTTAACCAGGCGAAATGGCGATAAAAAATAACCTGAACGTCTGTCTTTTTATCCTGATTGGCCAGGTAATCGCGTACCATGACCCCAAAAGCACGACTCGCATTGATAATTCCACCATAAATCTGCCTGGCTTCCCAAAGACGTGCGTAACTGGCATTATTTTTAAAGCTTATGATAAAGGAAACAGCAGTACCTAAAAGTGCCACCGGAACCCAGGAAATGGAGAGAAAAGTGAACTTACAGAAATGATAAAGAACAGTTGGAATAATGGCGAGAATGGTTAAACGATAAATATCTCGTCGGGTCCATACAATAAATTCGAAAAAGGTATATTTCTTTCCAGCGTGCATAGTTTTAGGTTTATTCGGAAAATTATCTGAGGGATTTAAACTAAGATATAAAAAAAATTAAAGGGCTTAAATTTAAAATATTTAAAAAGCGCGTAAACGAAAAACGGGGCTGCCTGATGGTGCCCCGCTGAAATTGCTTTCCCTTTAGATTAAAAACCTAAAGTCTTCATTATTATATTTGGTTGTGGTTCTACTGGATTACATCTTCCATCACACATAGGATTTTAGGATCAGTGAGTTGAAATCAAGTATTCTTCATTTCCATCTCACCGCTTATATCATCCATTCTTCTAGCATTAAGGAATTAAAATATTAAGATTTTAGCGATATGCGATAAAGCTACAGCCATTGAGGATTGAAAATTGGTTATTGATCATTTTCCATCCAACATCTTCCATTTTACATTCCCTACTTTTCTACTCTACTGCTGCCCTGAACATTAAAGCACCAACGGTTAAGTTCGTACGCGTATCTACCAAAATGGCTGAACCATTTGCCCGGTTATCATCGTATAAATCGAAGGCCAAAGCATCAGCAGTTTTAATAATTACACGACCAATATCATTCAATTTAAATTCATCAGCAGCATGTTTTTCAAGCGTATTGATATCAACCTTATGCAAAATTTCACTGATTTTACAGCGGGTAATTTTACTGTTATGCTGAATATTGTACATGATGGAGGTATCTAATGCACGGCCATCCATCCAGCAAAGATCTGCTTCAATCAGCTTCGATTCTTGCGGTAATGCCGAAGCATTTACAATGGTATCGCCACGGCTAATGTCTACATCATCTTTTAGGTGGATAATTACCGATTGGCCAGCATGAGCGGCATCTGGGGTTTGATCAAAAAATTCAATCTTCTCCACTGTAGAGCTCGCACCACTAGGCAATACCGTAACCTTATCATTTAAGTTAAAGGTACCACTTAATACCCTACCTGCATAACCGCGGTAATCGTGTAATTCTTCAGTTTGCGGACGCACCACCCACTGCACTGGCATACGGGCCAATTGCGATTTATCTAAGTTATCGGTATCAACTTTTTCTAAGAAGTGTAACAAACTCTCTCCTTCGTACCAATCCATATTACCTGAATTTTGCACGATGTTGTCGCCTTTTAAGGCACTAACCGGAATATAGGTTACATCTGCCAGCTTTAACTGCTGCGCCAAAACCTTGTACTTTTCTATAATTGCGCTATAAACGGTCTCGCTATAATCAACCATATCCATTTTGTTGATACAAACCACTACATGTTTAATACCCAATAAGGAAACAATATAGGAGTGACGGATGGTTTGTTCTACCACGCCGTTACGGGCATCGATTAAGATAATGGCGAGGTTGGCTGTAGAAGCGCCTGTAACCATGTTTCTTGTATATTGAATATGACCAGGAGTATCGGCAATAATAAATTTGCGTTTTTCGGTCTGAAAGTACTTATAGGCTACATCAATGGTAATGCCCTGCTCGCGCTCTGCCCTTAAACCATCGGTTAAAATGGCTAAATCTATTGTGCCGTCATCATTTTTGCGGTTAGAGCTCTGTAAAGCTTCTAACTGATCGGCCAAAATAGAATCTGTATCGTATAACAAACGGCCGATTAAGGTACTTTTACCATCATCTACACTGCCTGCTGTGAAAAATTTTAATATGTTCACGATTGTTGAAATGTTTTAATGTTGAAATATTTTAATGTTTTGGTTGATGGTTAATAGTTTTTTAGTTGATGGCCTAAATGATGAGCCACAGACTAAAGACTATTGACTTAGGACTCTGGACTAAAAATATCCCCCTTTTTTTCTGTCTTCCATTGCGGCTTCAGAAACTTTATCATCCATACGGGCACCACGCTCTGAAATTTTAGAAGCGCTGATTTCAGAAATAATATCATCAATCAAAGTGGCATCCGATTCTACTGCAGCGGTACAAGACATATCGCCCACGGTACGGAAACGAACTTGTTTGCGTTCTACCACATCTTCATCATCCATATTTAAAAATGGCGAAGCGGCCATCAACTGTCCGTTTCTGGTGATACAATCGCGTTCATGTGAGAAATAAATACTTGGCAAATCTATTTTCTCTCTGCGGATATAATTCCAAACATCTAATTCTGTCCAGTTACTGATCGGGAATACACGGATGTTTTCTCCCTTGTGGATTTTACCGTTGTAAATGTTCCAAAGTTCAGGACGCTGACGTTTGGGATCCCATTGGCCAAATTCATCACGAACAGAGAAAATACGTTCTTTTGCCCTTGCTTTTTCCTCATCTCTACGTGCACCACCGATGCAGGCATCGAACTGGTATTTCGCGATAGTATCGAGTAAGGTTACCGTCTGTAAAGCATTTCTACTCGCATTTTTACCGGTTTGCTCTACCACTTTACCCTGATCTATTGATTCCTGCACAGATCCGATGATTAATTTTTCACCAATCCGCTCTACCATCTGATCGCGGTAAGTAATGGTTTCTTCAAAATTATGGCCTGTATCAATATGTACTAAAGGAAAAGGAAATTTCCCCGGACGGAAAGCTTTTTCTGCCAAACGAACCAAAGTAATTGAATCTTTTCCACCCGAAAATAATAAGGCTGGCTTTTCAAACTGGCCCGCTACTTCACGTAAAATGTGAATGGCTTCGGCCTCTAGTTCATCTAAATAATCGAAATTATATGTACTCATTGCAAATGTTGGAATGTTTAAATGTTGAATGATTAAATGCTCAATGGCTTCATTATTCAACTTGTTATATTTGTTGTGTTGTTGTT
Source organism: Pedobacter folensis (assembly GCF_056490665.1). Classification (NCBI taxonomy): domain Bacteria; kingdom Pseudomonadati; phylum Bacteroidota; class Sphingobacteriia; order Sphingobacteriales; family Sphingobacteriaceae; genus Pedobacter; species Pedobacter folensis. The sequence goes on along the minus strand of NZ_JBWJIF010000003.1, from coordinate 892,135 downwards.
GTTAAAATTGTTGTAAAGTTGAAAGGTTTGAACGTTGAAATATTCCAACGTTTCGTCGAGTAAGGAGTATAAACCTTCCACCTTTTAGCCCTCCGCCTTATACCTTAAGTAGCGTGCAAACCGCATTCTTTTTTACTCTGGTCTTCCCACCACCATCTTCCGGCCCTAAAATCTTCGCCTGGCTGTACTGCTCTGGTACATGGGGCACAACCGATACTAGGGAAACCCTTATCATGCAGGGTATTGTAAACAATGTTGTTTTCTTTAATGTAGGCTTTCACATCATCTAAAGTCCAATCGAAAATAGGATGAAATTTAACCAGTTGGTTTCCTTCGTCCCATTCTAAATCGTGCATATCTTCACGATTGGCACTTTGATCGGCCCTGATTCCGGTCACCCAGATTTCATTACCTTTTAATGCTCTTTTTAAAGGTTCGATTTTACGGATATAACAGCATTCTTTTCTGTTTTCTACCGATTCGTAAAAACTACTCGGACCTTTTGTATTTACCATATCCTGCAACAGCTCGTTTTGCGGATAATAGGCATAAATGGGTTTATTATAAATTTCTAAGGTCCGGTTCCAAACGTAATACGTTTCCGGGAACAAACGTCCGGTTTCTAAAGTAAAAACCTTAATCGGAATATTATTGGCAAAAATTAAATGTGTAATCGCCTGATCTTCCCAACCAAAACTGGTCGAAAATATAATGCGGTCGGCATATTTAGCTGCCAAAAATTTCAGTTTATCAATTGTACTTAAACCTGCCAGTTCTGCTTTTATCTCCTCTAGGTTCTCCATCACTAAATTAATTTTAAAATAAACATAATCACACTGCGCAAGCTTACAATCATCACAATAATCCCCACAGCAACCATAATCGTTTTTGCCGAAATTTTGTTCGATACTTTTGCGGCGATTGGCGATGCAATTGCGCTACCAATAATTAAGCCCAAAACAGCTTCCCAGTGTTTGCCACCTAACATGGTAAAAAAGGTAAGCGAACTCAGCGTGGCAATAAAAAAGCGGCTTATTTTTACCGTACCCAATGAAAATAATGGGTGCCTGCCGCCTGCAATTAAACTCGATAATACGATTGAACCCCAGCCACCACCAAAGGCCGCATCGATAAAACCGCCTACAAAGCCTAACAAGCCAATTTTCTTAATCTTATCCTGTGCTTTTTTTCTTTTAATATTAAAGGCTTTCATTAAAATAATTGCCCCTAAAACCAAGGTATAAACAGCAACAACCGGTTTAACGTAAGCACTGTAATGTTCTAATGACGACAGAATATAAGCCCCTAAAACTGCCCCGATAATGGCAGGGATAATTAAAATTTTGAATAGTTTCCAGTTTACGTTACCCATCCGGTAGTGCATCCAGCCTGCAATACCATTACTCATTACTTCAGAAATGTGAATGGCCATACTTGCTGATGCCGGTGGTAAGCCCATCGCTAACGAAAAAGATGCTGTGGTAACACCGTACGACATTCCAATTGCACCATCAATTAAGGCAAATACAAATCCAGCACCTAAAAACCAATAGAATAATGGATCGATATTAATTAAAAATGCCTGAAATTCTGGTTCCGTATTCCACAAAGAAAAGCCGATGGCACCAATGAGTAGAACGGATGCCACCCAGATTAACCATTTAATGTTCCGTTCGGCAAAACTTTTTTTAGGGTTAATTAAACTTTGGGTAACCTTATTGAGTTTTTTAACCTTTGCCGAAAAATCGCCATTTAAAGTTTGACGCAAAGCACTCATGTTCTGCAGTGTTTCATCAAGCTCAGCTGGCAAACCTTCATTTAAAATCTGCTTTAAACGTTTGGCTATGGTTGGTGATTTTCCATTTGTGGAAATGGCAATTTTTAAATCGCCTTTTTGAACGATTGATCCTAAATAGAAATCGCACAGTTCTGGCTTATCGGCCACATTGATCAACAGGCCACGCTCGTGCGTCACCTTTCTGATCTCTTCATTTAAAATATTGTTATTGGTTGCCGCAAAAACGATATCAATATCGTTCAGATCATCTACGTCAAAACTTTTTTGCTTCACCTTTATCAGCGGATAATTGGCGATAAGGGCATAAACTTCTGGCGATATTAATTCTGCAACAATGGTGATGGTTGCCTGCTGACTGTTATTTACAATCGCTGTTAACTTCTCCAGCCCAATATTTCCTGCACCAATTAATAATGTACGCAGCTTGTTCAGCTTTACAAAAACCGGAAAGAGCTGGTTACCTTTTTCTTCTTCCGAAAAAGATTCTGCATTATTAGGTTGGTTAGGCAATACTTGCATATTGTTTAATTAATTTCTTAAATGATGGATGTAATGATACAACTTCTCCAAAAATTAATAAAGCGGGTGCTTTAATATTTTCTTGTTGCACTAAGCCTTCTATAGTTTCAACCACACCAACTACTAATCTTTCATCTTCTGCCGATCCGTTCTGAACCACTGCAGTTGGTAAATGATGTTTGCCTGCGGCTTTAAAAATCTCTACAATTTTTGGCAACTTTTTAAGTCCCATCAGTACCACAACAGTGGCATTGGAATGTGCGGCCTGGTAAATATCAGCCGAAACTTCTCCGGAAGTGGTTGTTCCGGTAATTACCCAAAAACTTTCGCTCATGCCACGGTGTGTAACCGGAATCTGCTGCAAGCCTGGTACACCGATAGAACTCGAAATACCCGGAATTACACTTACCGGAATGCTATACGATGCCGCATAATCCAATTCTTCGTAACCTCTGCCAAAAACAAATGGATCGCCACCTTTTAAACGCACCACGTGACCGTAGTTTAAGGCATAATCAATCATTAATTTATTGATGGTATCCTGAGGATAAGAATGCTCACCTGAACGTTTCCCTACATAAACTTTAATGGCTTCTGCCGGAGCATGCTCTAATAAAGCTTCGTTGGTTAAGGCATCATACAAAACCACATCAGCAGTTTGCAATGCTTTTACGCCTTTTAGTGTCAATAAATCAGGATCTCCAGGACCAGCGCCTAAAAGGGTTATTTTTGATTCTTTATTTTGATTAACCATGTTTCTTTTTAATTATTGAATTTTGAATCATTAGATGAAGAGTTGTTTGGCGCATGGCGTTTAGCGTCTGCAGTTCTCCAATCTCCTATCTATTGTTTCAAATCTCATTTCGCTAATACGGCCCTTTTCTCCTTAATCTGATTTAAAAATTGTTTTGCTTCTTCAAAATATTTCTGAGCAAACTCGGCTGTTGGTTCGTTTTTGTTAATCTGTAAAACCAGGTCAGAGAAATTGGTCGATAAATTAAATTCTCCGGTTTCTACATAATGGTTATCAAATTCGCGAATCACACCTACCTGTGTGCTGCTATTTACACCTTTATCTAACAATAACGATTTGGCAGCGCTCACAAAAGTGCTGTAAGTATGATAAATGGCATCGGCATAAGCAGCTTTCTCCAGGTTTTGTTTCGCCCAATCGAATTTTTCATCGGCCTCTAACAATAAGGTAGCGACTAAGTCAATTACCACACCGGCACACTCGCCTACACCAATTGCAGTTACAAACTCTTCTACGTGTCCCCAATCTACAAATTCTTCTGTTTTAAGATTGGTTAAATCGGCCAGTGGCTTTAACAACTGATAAAAATGGTCTTTACCTTTTCTATCATAATATTGGTGAAAGTTCTCCTCTTCCAGGTTATTGGCTTTAAAATCATTTAAAATGAAATGTAAAACACTGGTTGCTCTTTTTGAAGGCACTTTAATTACACGTTCTGCTACTCTGCCCACACCATTACCTACTGTACCACCACCCAACATCACCTGAACTGCCGGAACAACTTTTCCTTCAGCTTTTACCGAACTTCCGTGGAAACCAATTTCAGCTAAACCATGCTGACCGCAAGAGTTCATACATCCACTGATTTTGATTTTGATGTTTTTCTCGTAAATAAACTCAGGGAAATCGGTATAAATCACCTCTTCCAAAACCTCAGCCAGGGTCATTGAATTGGAAATACCCAAATTACAGGTATCGGTACCAGGACAGGTGGTAATATCAGCTAAACTATCAAAGCCTGCTGTAGTAAAACCAATTTTATTTAAAGCTGAATATAATGAAGGCAATGCTTCCTTACGTACAAACTTTAATAATAAGCCCTGGTTTTGCGTAATCCTGATTTCATCAGCCACATAAAGTCTGATGGCATCAACAAAAGCACGCGCTTTATCAGTTTTAATATCGCCTACCTGAACTTTTACATAAACGCCATAAAAGCCGGCTTGTTTCTGCTCAATTACATTGGTCGCTAACCAGTGTTTGTAATGGGCTTCATTTAATATTTCTACCGCAGGGTACTCCTGTTCTAAAGGCAAGAGTGGCTGAGGTACCGTATTAATATCTATTTTAAAGGTTTTTACTTTGTTGGCAATGCGCTCTTCAGCAACCAAACGCAAAACTTCTTCTAAACCTAATTTCTGAACTAAATATTTTAAACGCGCTTTGTTACGGTTGGTGCGTTCGCCATAACGGTCGAATACACGAAGAACCGATTCAGTAAATGGAATTAACTGGTCTTCAGGTAAAAACTCATGTACCGCATTGGCTAAAAACGGCTGCGCACCTAAACCACCTGCAAATAAAACTTTAAACCCACGTTCGCCATTTTCGTTAATTTTAGGAATAAAACCTAAATCGTGAATATAGCTAAACGCGGTATCTCTATCACTCGAAGAAAATGAAATTTTAATCTTTCTACCCATTTCCTGACAGATTGGGTTACGCAAAAAGTAAGCAAATACGGCCTGCGCATAAGGCGAAACATCAAAAGGTTCTTCTGCATCAATTCCAGCATTTGGAGAAGCGGTTACATTACGTACCGTATTTCCACAAGCCTCGCGAAGCGTAATATCATCCTGCTCTAATTTAGCCCAAAGTTCTGGTGTGCGATCTAAACTTACATAGTGAATCTGAATATCCTGACGGGTAGTTAAGTGTAAATTCCCGCTTCCATACTCATCAGCAATATCGGCAATACGTAACAACTGCTTAAAAGTTACCTTACCAAAAGGCAATTTAATACGCACCATTTGTACTCCAGGCTGTCTTTGACCGTAAACACCGCGTGCTAAACGGAGGCTTCTAAACTTTTCGTCGTGGATGGTTCCATCTCTAAAAGCTTTAATTTTATTCTCCAAATCGATAATGTCCTGCTCGACAATCGGGTTTTCGAGTTCTGTTCTGAAACTTTGCATATGTGTTGTTAGCTTTATTCTAAAAATGCTTCCCTGTTACCGAGAAGCATTCCATATTTTATACTTAAAATTATCTGTAGGCTCCTATTACTGCGTTTTACAACAACACATTATTTGCATAGCGATTAATTGATTAGGTATAAAATTGAAATTCATACGCCAAATATATAAAGTATATAGGAATAGTCGTAATTTATTATGAAAAATTTTACGAAATCCTGTTAAACCTGGCAGGCACCCTCCTTCTAAACGTCATCCTGAACTTCTTTCAGGATCTGTTTTGAATGGCTGGTTAATAAATAGCTAACTGTCAACCTGTAACTTAATTTCATATTAATAACTGAAAATCCAAAATTGCCAACTGATTAGGCGCTAACGCGAATTAAGACCTCGCGGGTTTTAAAAACCTGTGAGGTCTGAACTCCCGATCTTGCTACTACCGCTGTTAAATAAACCCGATTGCAGTGGTAGCTGCCGGCTTCAAGCCGGCACTACAAACGGAAAGCGGGACTGAAAACCCCTATGAAAAACTGAACTTTCATTTCCAAAAAAAATCCCAAACTCAATAAATGAATTTGGGATTAATATTTTAAAACCTGCGAGGTTTAAGACATATCCTAATAGATGCTGAAATAAATTCAGCATGACGGACTTGGTGGCGAAAAATAAATATTATAAATTAATAACCCCGATTTTCAGGTTATCCTCACGGCCAATTACATCTGCTATGCTCGTTTCGGTTAAAACCTTAAGCGTAGCATCTCTAACATCAATAAAGGCACTTCTGATTCCGCAGGTTTTCTCGTCAACACATTCATCACATTTGTGATAAAAATTTAAACTTGCACAAGGCACCATGGCAATAGGACCATCAGTTACACGCATTACGTGTACCAATAAAATCTCTTCGGGCTTTTTGTTTAAGCTATAACCACCGCCTGCGCCTTTTTTACTGTATAAAAAACCAGCGTTACGTAAATCGAGCAGGATTTGCTCTAAGAATTTTTTCGGGATATGCTCCTCCTCTGCAATTTTTGAAATTTGCATAGGTGGTTTATCTAAATTTTTACCAAGCGCAACAAGCGCTTTAATGGCATACTTTGTTTTTTTGGACAGCATATTTGCACAAAGCTAATAAAAGAAAGTAAATTATAAAATATGCAACAGGAAGTTGATTTTAATTCAACAAACTATGATATTGATAAATATAAGGCTTAATAACGATAATTGCTTTAATCAAACCAGCGTAAAAATAATCGCTAACCGTAACAGTAGCTTATTATCAGCGTTTAAATTCTACTTTTACCTATATTCTGAATTACAGATTTTTAACAATGAAAAGAAAACTCAATCTATTGCCGCTCCTAATCGTTGCAATTATATTTTTTGCCCTTAACGCCTATGTTTTATCTGGCCTGGGTACCATCAATCAATCTACCTGGCTTAGTCCTATTTTCTGGGTCTTTATTGTTGGACTAACTTTCGCTTTACTTTACGCCATTCAGCAGATGCGGATTCAGGGTATGAACAGGTTCTTCCAGATCATCAGCCATGCCTTTCTGATCATTTTTGCCGCAGAAATTGTGTTTGCCTTTTTTCTGCTTCTGGGCGATGTTTACCGCTTGCTATTAGGTCTTTCGACTAATTTTCAGCCAGAAGGTTTCCATATTTTAGGCCGCAGCAATTACTGGGTTGATTTTGCCTTTGTAATGTTCTGTTTAACCATTGCCTTATTTGCTTATGGCATTACCCAGGGAAAATATGCTTACCGCGTAATTAAACATACTTTATACTTTGATGATCTGCCTGCCAGTTTTGATGGTTTCACGCTAACCCAAATATCGGATGTACACGCGGGAAGTTTTACCAATCCTAAAGCGGTACAAAAAGGTATCGACATGATCAATGCCCAAAAGAGCGATTTGTTTGTTTTTACCGGCGATTTGGTCAACAATGCTTCTTCTGAAATTGTGCCCTATATCGGCCATTTTTCACAAATCAAAGCACCCTTCGGACAATTTTCGGTTTTGGGCAATCACGATTATGGAGACTATATCAAGTGGCCTACAGAAGCAGATAAAATACAGAATCTAAATCAGTTAAAAGCTTATCATAAAGAACTTGGCTTTAAGCTTTTATTAGACGAGCATGTGGAACTGCATAAAAATGGCGAGAAAATTATACTGGCCGGAATAGAAAACTGGGGAATCGGTTTTGGAGAGCGCGGTGACCTGAATAAAGCCCTGCAAAATACAGCTGTTAACGATTTCAAGATTCTCTTATCACACGATCCTTCGCATTGGGATGCGCAGGTAAAAAATTATCCTTCGAAAATCCAGCTGTCGCTGGCCGGACATACACACGGTATGCAGTTTGGGATCGAAGCTTTTGGGATTAAATGGAGTCCTGTAAAATACCGTTATAAACATTGGGCGGGCATTAAAACCGAAAACGGAAGGTACTTGAATGTAAACAGAGGCTTCGGTTTTCTAGGCTTTTCGGGGCGGATTGGTATCTGGCCGGAGATTACGGTAATTGAATTGAAGCGGAAGTAAACAACAAATGCCCCTATTTGGGGCATTTGTTGTTTAAAATTTAATCCGTCACCCTGAATTCATTTCAGGGTCTATCTTGCAAAAAGATGCTGATCCCGAAGCTTCGGGACAGCATGACGACCGATAAATTTAGCCTAGTAATTAAGCGTATACGTTAAATTATACGTTCGGCCACGGCCTGCATAATAAAAGGTTTCTTTCTTCGCTAAGGATTGATATAAAAACTGTGAGCGTTGACTCCAAATAGTCTGGTAGTTTTTGTTCAACAGGTTTTGTACCCCAAAGGATAAACTTCCGGTAAATAATTTTACCGAACCTAATAAATCAACCGTGGTGAAGCCTTTTAATTCATTCTGTACGGCAACATTTGCAATTGTTGCATAACCTTTCGAATCAAACGAGTGAAAAGCCTGTGCTTTTAAACCGAATACTTTTCCGTTATAACCCAGGTAACCTGCAATTTTTGACGGACTGGCCACCGTTACATCCTGTAAAGACCAGGTACCATCAGCATTTTGTTTCTGGGTTTTGATATACAAACCGTTTACTCCAGCCTCGAAACCATTTTGCAGGTTTAACGATAATGAACCTTCAACACCTATATTCCGTACATTTTCATCAAAAACTTCAATATTGAATGTGCTGTTGGTTTTCACATTTTTATCTGATAAGGCATAAAAACCAGCTACCTGTGCATTAAATACGCCTGTGCGATAACGGTAACCTGCTTCGTACTGTTCTGTTTTGATACCGGTTAAAGGAGAACTTGCAACATTAATCGAGTTACCTAAATTCCAGTTGGTGCCAGCTAAAGTATAAGCACCCTGTCCATAATATTTTGCCGGATCAGCCAGGTTAAAACCTTGTGAAAAATTAACCCAGGCCTGTTGAGGGGCATTGATTTTAAATACCAAACCACCATTTAATAAGTTCACATCATAATGGTTTTCTCCACCTGCAATAGCAGTAGCCGTTCTACCCACACCATAGGCCAGAGGCACCGCTGCAGCAGTACCCACAAAATCGCCAACTTTAACAAACATGCGTTGCTGGCGCACTCCTCCTGATAAAGTTAAAAAATCGGCTACTTTAACCTGAGCTTGTAAAAATCCAGATAAACCATTCACCCTAAAGTTTGGATAACGGGCAATGGTCGCTACTGTAGTATTGTTTAAACCGCCAGATGTAGCAGCTTTTGTTCTATCAAACAGCGCTTGCTGGGCATTAAAATTCTCATTATCGGCATCAATTCCATAAGTAAGGTTCAATCGGTTCCAATCTTTATTCAATACGAGTTTTAACGCACTATAATTCGTGTTTTGGATAGATGATCCGCTGTAAAGCACACCAGGTATTGCCGCCTGTCCCGGAAATGGGTGAAAGCTGAATTTTTCATTTCTTGCCGCTGCCTGTACATAAAGTGTTTGTCCACCCAAAATGTCGCTGGCCTGGTAATTGGCATTGATATTCGCCCGGCTGGTTTTTGGGTCAACATCTGCTGAATAACCATTTCTCATTTCTAAAAGTGCTGGATTTGACAGTAATCCACCATAATTTGTACCCAGGAAAAGGTCTTTATCACCACGGTAACCCGAATTGTAATATTGGGCATTCACCGATAGTTTTTGGTAATCTGTCAATTTAAATTCAGTACTTCCGAAAAAATCGAAGGACTGGTTATACTGTAAGTCAGTTTGTGTTATGTCAGTAAAAATCTGTTTTCCATCTGCGCCATAGGCTGCGTTATTTTTCTGGAAGGCCATACCGATACGTCCGTTCCAATCTTTACTCCCGCCTGAAATCGCTTGTGCTACGCGTACATCGTGGTCACTTTTTTCTTTCAAACCACTGCGTACACCAACTTGTGTCGTAAAACTTGGCTGACTATCCTGCCCTTTTTTGGTAATAATGTTAATAATACCACCTGTTGCACCACCGCCATAAACGGCGCTTGCTCCAGACAATACCTCTATTCTTTCGATGTTGAAAGGATCTATCGATTCGAACTGACGGCTTACACCACGTGTACTGTTTAACGATACGCCGTCAATCATCACCAATGCATCTCTGCCGCGTTGGTTTTGGCCGTAATTCGTACGTCCCTCCGGACCAGCATCCAAACTCGGGATCAATTGCGCCAATGTTTGTTTAAGCGGAATCCCTGCTCTGGCTTGTTCCTGAATTTTTGCACCGTCTACAACCCAAACTGTACCTGGTATCTCGCTGATTTTGGTCGGTTTACGTGATGAAACCACCACCACCTCCTGCATATTGGAAGTAGGGCTTAAATAAAGGGTTAAATTAACCGTTTGGTCTTTAGCCAAACTTACTTTTTGCAGTATGGTTGTATATCCTACATAACTTACCTGTAATTTGTAAGCACCTTCGGTTAATTTTAACTCGAAGCTGCCATCAGCAGCAGTTGTAGCCGAGGCATTTTTGCCTTCGACTTTAATATTTGCCCCCGCAAGCGGAGCAGTTTCGCCAATTACCTTTCCGGTAACAGTTTGTGCTTTACCTGTTAACATAAATCCACAAACAAGGATTGCAATTAAGTATAGATTTTTCATTTACTATTATTTTTTTTGCGCAAAGCAATCATTTATTTAGATCAAATCCAAATAAAATATTTTAATTTTCTGTTGAACAGGATACTAAAACGGTTAAGTAGTACTCCGTAAACAACTTATCAACAATGTGTTAAAAATATTTTAAATATTATTTTTAATCAATCTAAATAAAAATATACCTTAGCGGTCGGAATTATCGATAAAAAAACTGCTCACGCTAATCTCTCAATAACCAGATTTATTAATAAAAAATATCGGCTTAAAAGGCCCGGTATTTTATAGCCTTTAAACCTTAATCTTTTGAAAAATTGAAAAACTAATGTTTACATCAGACCTCGAAAAACATGAATTAATTGATTTCCTTACGGAAAGTCCGACCAAGGAAATCTTCCACCACGAAAATGAAGCAGAGTACCTCCATGCGGTAGGAAAAGTTACCCAGGCGGTAAAAAAATTCCTCAACAACAACCAACAACCTTTTAGTGGTGTATCGCCCTCGAAATTAAGACCGCTGTTTGATTCGATTGAATTTGAAAAAACGCACGATAATTACGATGCCTTGCTTAAAGAAGTGGAACAGCTTTACACCAGTCATGCGGTTGCCTTCCACCACCCTGCTTATATTGCCCATTTAAACTGCCCGATTGTGATTCCGGCGGTAGCTGCTGAGGTGATGATTTCGGCCATCAATTCATCAATCGATACCTGGGACCAAAGTGCAGGCGGTACATTAATTGAGCAAAAACTAATTGAATGGACCTGCGACCAGATTGGTTACAGCAAAAAGTCCGACGGTATTTTTACCAGCGGTGGTACGCAGAGTAATTTAATGGGACTTTTACTGGCCCGCGATCATTATTCCATTAAGGCACTAAACCACAACATTAAAGTAGAAGGCTTACCTCAGGAAGCTTCCCGTTTCAGAATCTTTGTTTCTGAAAAAGCACATTTCAGTATTCAGAAAAATGCTTCCCTTTTGGGTTTGGGTGAAAAATCGGTGATCAAGATTAAAACTGATCGCAGCTTTAGGATGAATACCGTTCTGTTAGAAGATGCCATTAAGCGGGAAATTGCTCAGGGCAACATCCCTATTGCCATTGTCGGCACTGCAGGCACTACCGATTTCGGCAATGTTGATCCGCTGAAAGAACTGGCTTCTATCAGCAAAAAATACCATACCTGGTTCCACATCGATGCAGCCTATGGCTGTGGTTTACTGCTAACAGATAAATACCGGAGTTTGTTGAATGGGATCGAACTGGCCCATTCGGTTACGGTTGATTACCATAAATCTTTCTTCCAGCCGGTAAGCAGCAGTGGTTTCCTGGTTCGTGATAAAAACTTTTTCAACCTGATTACCCACCATGCTGATTATTTAAATCCTAAAGATCATGACGAGGATGGCTTACCCAATCAGGTGAACAAATCGATTCAAACTACGCGACGTTTTGATGCGTTAAAACTCTGGTTTACCCTTAGGATGATGGGCAGGAACAAATTGGGCGGTTATTTTGATACCATTATCGAAACCGCAGCCAAAATTGCCGATCTGTTACATGCTGATAGTGATTTCGAGCTGATGAACGAATCAGACATCAGTGCATTGGTATTCCGCTACCGTCCTAAAAACGTACAGTTAGATGTCTGCGCCATGAACCAGTACATCAAAAAAGCAATGTTTAATCAAGGAAAAGCTTTAGTTGCGGGCACCAAGATTAACCAGCAATTCTACCTCAAATTTACCCTACTTAACCCGCTTACTACCATCAGCGATATTGAAAACATTATTAAAATCATTAAAAAACATGGAAACGAATACGTTAGACTCAATCAGGCTTCAGCAGATTTCAGAAGAAACTAATTTTAATGCACTCCTAAACAGTTATTGCAGAGAATTTAATAACTGGAACCGTTATTTAGGCATACCTAAGTACGATGAGTCTTTAGCAAACTATTTGGTTACCAAACCTGACCGCTTGCATATCCGCTTCGATTTTACAGCTATTGGCTTCGAAGTATATGCACCTTTAAAATTTTATGCCGATAGTGGCAGACACGTATTTAATTTCCCAATAATCGAACGTAATGTTGCTACAGATGTCATTAGTCCGATCAGCATTTACAGGTTTATGGAATTGGCCATACAGTTTAGTGCTGAAGCGTTTCCCAATGTTGATGCCGGTCTGGTGAAACAACGTTTAGCGAATAGTGTAGAAAATCTTGAAGCATTTTTATCGTTCTTTAAACAGAATGGCAGGCCTGTAAATTTCGCCAAAATGAATTTTATTGAGGCAGAGCAATCATTGTTTTTAGGCCACAATGCACATCCGCTTCCCAAAGGAAGATCGGGTTTTAACAATAAAGAAGAACTTTTTAAATATTCGCCAGAAACCCAGGGTCGTTTCCAGCTGGCCTATTTCCTGATCGCAGCAGAAAATATTGTGGAGAAAAATGCGGAAGGTTTCGACATCACCGATCTTTTCAGAATCGAATTGTTAGATGGCAATAATGTTGAAATCATTAATTTACTCGATCAACACCCCAATCATAAAGTGGTACCCATGCACCCGTGGGAAGCCGAATACCTGCTTAACCTGCCTAAGGTAAAAGCGATGCAGGAAGAAAAGCTGCTGTTCTATCTCGGACATTTTGGAGAATTCTACACGCCAACATCTTCGGTAAGAACAGTTTATAATGCATCGAGCGACTGGATGCTTAAATTTTCATTGCATGTAAAAATAACCAACTCACAGCGGGTTAACCTGGTTCGGGAGCTTCACCGCGGTTATGATGTGAGTAAATTATTAAAAACAGCATATGGCAAAGCAGCCAAAGCTGAGTACCCGGAAATTGAATTTATTACCGATCCTGCCTTTATCACCGTAAATTATAAAGGTGAAACCATTGATGGTTTTAACATCAGCATCAGGCATAATCCTTTTAAAGGAGAAGGAACAGAAAAAAATGTCACCTTGTTAGCGGCACTTTGCCAGGATACTCTATTAGGCCAAAAGCCAAGAATGGTAAACCTGATTGAAGAAGCAGCGATCAGTAAAAACAAAACGGTTGCACATACCGCAATAAACTGGTTTAAACAATACCTGCACCTTTGCGTAGCGCCGATTGTGGGCCTTTATAACAATTATGGGATGGCTTTTGAGTTTCACCAGCAAAATGTGATGGTAGAACTGGATAAAGATTATTATCCAGCCAAACTTTACTTCAGGGATAATCAGGGCTTTTTCTTTAGCGACGCCAAAGCTGAAGCACTGGAAAAGGCATATCCGGGAATTGCGGCCGAAAGTGGTTCTATTGTACCAAACGAATATATCATTCCTAAACTCACCTATTATCTGCTCATCAACAATATTTTGGGCGTAGTAAATGCCATAGCCAGCAACAATTTGGCTGATGAGAAAACTTTGATTGATCTCGTTTATCTGGAATTTAAACAATTTGAAAACAGTGACACCACCGGTTTGGTAGATTATATCATCAACCGCCGCAGCTGGGAAGTAAAAGGCAACCTCTTAACCAACCTCTGCAATATCGATGAGGCCAGTGCCCCTATCGATAATCCAGCTATCTATCGTGATTTCCCGAATCCATTATCTAAATATTTCTTCTCTGAAAACCTGATCAAACCACGAACCAAAGAGGTGCTTTACAGCAGGTTTTTCCCAAAAGAAAATGTAACCATCAACATCCGTCCGTTTAATATCGACCGCGACCTGGAAATGGTTCACGATTGGTTTAATCAGGAACATGCCAAACCGATCTGGAAGATGGATGGACCAATCAGAGGTCTGGAGTTATTCTACAGGACTTTATTACCAAACGATTCATCACACAGTTTTATAGGTGAAATAAATGGTGAACCCACCTTTACCATAGAGCCCTACTGGCCTATGCGCGATGGTGTAGGTGCCTGCTACGAGGCTTTAACTACCGATTATGGTGCACATTTGCTGATTGCGCCAACAGATAAGGACAAAAAATTCAGCTTCGAAACCGGTCAGGCTTTAATGGATTTCATTTTTGAACAACCTGAAGTAGGTAAATGCATTGGTGAAGCCGCTGTTGAAAGTCGTGCGATGCACATTTTTGTAACCCGACTGGGCTTTAAATTAGAAAAAGTGATCCAAATGCCTTATAAAATGGCCAACCTTACCTTCTGTTACCGTGATTGGTACTGGGAAAAATTCCCTGAAGCAAAGGCCTATGCTATGGCTAAATCATCAGAATTTGAAACGGAGGAAATTTAAATGCAGAATCAAAAAATATACGACATTGTAGGAATCGGCATAGGCCCCTTCAATCTGGGTTTAGCGGCGCTATGTGCGCCCATCAGCAGTTTATCGACCTTATTTTTAGATCAGGCAGACGAATTTAACTGGCACCCCGGTATGATGCTGAGTGATGCGACTTTACAGGTCCCGTTTATGGCCGACCTGGTTACTATGGCCGATCCAACCAGCTCATACAGTTTTTTAAACTACCTTAAACAGACAGATCGCCTCTATAAATTTTATATCAGAGAAGATTTTTTTGTGCTGCGTAAAGAGTATAATGCTTATTGTAAATGGGCCATCAATCATCTGCAAAACTGCCTGTTTGGGCAGAAAGTAACCAGCATAAATTATATCGACAGCATTTATCAGGTAGAAAAAGTTGATCAGGTAACCGGTGCCAGAGAAATCATTTTGACTAAAAAAATCGTGCTTGGTACAGGAACTGCACCTAAAGTGCCTGGTTTTATCAATCCGGCTGAGCATCAAAATGCGATACATTCTTCAGCATACTTAAAATTTAAATCAACGCTGTTGAAGCAAAAAACCGTAACGGTTATTGGCTCAGGTCAAAGCGCTGCCGAAATTTTCTACGATCTTTTGCCTGAAACTGAAAATGGCCTGAAACTGAAATGGTTTACTCGGCCAGACCGCTTTTTCCCGATGGAGTATTCGAAACTGACACTCGAACTTACTTCGCCTGAATATGTAGATCATTTTTATAATTTGAATGATGCAAAACGCAAACAGTTATTAGCGAAACAGAACTCATTATTTAAGGGAATAAACTTTGATCTCATTAACCAGATTTTCGATAAACTTTACGAGCTGAGTGTTGATGGCGAAAAAATCAATGCCGAACTAATGCCCAACTGCCAGTTGAATAATTTAACGGTAAACACCGATGGCAAATACCAGCTTGAACTTTACCACACCGAAAGTGAAAAGGATTTTGCGGTGGATACTGACTTTGTGGTACTGGCAACTGGCTACAAGTACAATGAGCCGGGTTTCTTATCAGGAATAAACGATCGCATCACACGCAATGCTGATGGGCTTTTCCAGGTACACCGCAACTATGCTATTGATGTGAATGGAAACGAAATCTTTGTTCAAAACGCTGAATTGCATACGCACGGTTTTGTAACGCCTGATCTGGGCATGGGTGCTTATCGCAATGCCTCCATTATCAATGCCATTTTAGGTTTCGAAATCTACCATGTTGAAAAACGGATTGCCTTTCAGCAGTTTAGTGTAGCAGATAAAATACAGGTAGATGAATTGTCTATTGCTGAGCTTCAGTTATCAGAAGATTAAGTTAATTCAGCGCTGTCACGTTGGTCGGGATTTGTAATCCCGACCGTTGAGAACCGGATTTGAAATCCGGAGTATGAAACAGGTTGTATCATAAGTTATAATTTCATTCGAATTTGTCACGTTGAGCTTCCCGAAGAATCGGGACAAGTAGTCGAAACGCCTTGAGAGGCATTTAAACAGGTCCTTCGACAGGCTCAGGATGACAATTTATAATTATGATACATTATTGTTGGTCGGGATTTGTAATCCCGACCGTTGAGAACCGAGTTTGAAATCCGGAGTACAAAAAGTCCAGATTACAAATCCGGACTAACCCAACATTTAAAAAAACAAATACCATGAACTACAACAACTTCAATCACATTAAACCCTTAAATAAGGAAGTTTGGGATAAAGTAAACCTAAACTATATTGCAAAGTCGATCGTGGAACTGATGCACGAAAAATTAGCAGAACCAACACTGATCAATACCAATGAACAAGGTATTTCCGATTTTCGACTGGCTACCGATACTGAAGACATTTATTATACTTTTTCAGGTCAGCAGCGCGCTTTAGATTACCTGCACATCGACAAACAGAGCATCAAAAAATTTGTAAATGGCGAAAGTGTAACCGTAAACAATGCACCTGCTTTTTATACCGAACTACAGCAAACCTTTGGGATTAAACCATTTACTTTGGCTCATTTTGTAGAAGAAACCTTAAATACGTTATATGCCGATGCTTATATTCATGAAAAAGGCAGGTTAAGTGCTGATGAGCTGGCTAATTCGGATTACCAGACCATCGAACACCAAATGGATGGGCATCCCTGGGCAACCATTAACAAAGGACGCATAGGTTTTAACCATAGCGATCAGGGCAGATATGCTCCTGAAGCCGCTCAAAGAACGCAACTGGCCTGGTTAGCGGTACATAAAACAAGAGCAGAATTTAAAAGTATCGAAAGTATTTCTCCGTTTTCTTTTTATAATGAAGAACTCAGTTTAAAGCAGGTTCACGATTTTAATCAGGTACTCATCCAACAGCAGTTACAGCCTGAAGATTATTTCTTTATCCCTGTTCACGAATGGCAGTGGAACAATAAAATCGTATTACAACTGGCACATGACATTGCCCATAATTTAATCATACCGGTTGGCTTGGGTACTGATGAATACATGTGCCAAAACAGCATTCGCACCTTTTTTAATGTGAGCGAACCCAAAAGACATTATGTAAAAACGGCTATTTCGATTTTAAACACCTCTATTTTCAGAGGACTTTCACCTAAAAAACTCGCTATTGCACCAAAGGTAACCCAGTGGGCAAAAGACATGCTTCAGGGTGATGAGTATTTAAAAAAGACCCGCGTAGTGCTTTTGGGTGAAGTGGCTACAGTGGCCTATACCCATCCACAATACAGTGAAATACCGGGTTCACCATACCAATATCAGGAGTTTTTAGGGGCCATCTGGCGCGAAAGTGCCGAAAACTATTTGCTGGAAGGCGAAAATATCATGACCATGGCCAGCCTGCTTTATGTAGATGACAATGGCAAAAGCATGGTAGAGGCCCTGATCGAAAAATCAGGATTGGATGCAGAAACCTGGTTAAATGCCTATTTATCGGCTTATCTAAAACCAGTGTTAAGGATTTTTTACAAACATGCTTTTTTCTTTAGTCCACATGGTGAAAACACGATTTTGGTAATGAAAAACGGTGTGCCCGAACGCATTATCATTAAAGATTTTGTAGAAGAAATTGTATTAACAGAAGAATCGAAAGCAAAATTACCGAATGATCTGGTCGATGTTTTAAGGGAGATTAATGACGAGCTGGCACCTTTATTTATCCTTTCAGGAATATTTGATGCTGTTTTCAGATACCTCAGCAATATTTTTCACAGTTATGTTGGATTGGACGAAAAGCAATTCTGGCGCCAGGTGGCAGATGTAATTTTAGAATTTCAACAGGAAAACCCAGAGCTTGCGCCTAAATTCGAAAAATTTGATCTTTTTGTACCTGAATTTATCAGGGTTTGTATCAATAGAGTGCGATTATTAACACACGGTTACAGCGAAAGCACCGATGTTCCAGTTCCTGAATTGATTGGTACATTGGTTAACCCCGCAGCAGAAGCTTTGAAAGAAAATGTGATGGTGTAGTTTTAAAATAATATCAGGTAAGAATCGTCATTTCGAGCGGAGTGCAACGCAGTCATGAATCACGAAATGCTCAGCATAGCTAAGTCTAAAGAATAGATCTCTCCATTTCACTTCGCTCCAGTCGAGATGACGATCTTTCTGTGAGATGATATCTTCATCGTCCCCGAGTAATGACGAATAATGTGCAGTCAGATGGTAACATCTGACACCACGAAAAAAAATAAATCGTCGTTTGTAATCAGAGTTGTCAACTTTCCGGCGAAAGCTTATAAAAGTTGACAACTCTTTTTTAAACTATAAAAATAGTTTATATTGATAAAATCATTATCTTGCTTTACAAATTCTTAAAGCATGAGAGTACTATTATTGATTTTTTTAACAACACTTTTATTTGAAAGCCCGACAATAGAGAAAGACCGCGACCGCTGGAAACCCTATTATACGGATACCGCACCTGCAAAAACAGCCGATAACTGGTTTCTTCCTTTCGATGTAGCCAACCGTAAAAAAATAAATAACATCAAAATCATTAGCATTTTTGGCGATCATCGGGATAGTTATGTTAAAGGCCATATCCATACGGCTATCGATATTAACCCTGCTCAGCCTAAAGCGAAACTGGTTAATGTTTACGCCATGGCCAACGGAATAGTCTGCTCTGTGCATTTGGGCGAAAACCAACGTACAGTTGTGGTAAAACATAAACTGCCCAACGGATTAATCATGTTTACCAGCTACAAACATCTGAAAGAAGTTTATGTAAGTAACGGTCAAAATGTTGATCAGAATACCAAACTGGCCAGGTTATTCACACCACAGGAAAGTAAAAAATACGGTGGCGATTATCACCATCTTCATTTAGAAATCAGGAAAAAATTTGATGATTATGGCTGCGCAAGCTGGTTAACTTTTAATAATACACAACTAAATGAACGATTTTATAACCCTCAAAATTTCATTAGAGAACACATTAAATAAGATAAGTTAATCGCAGAGAAATCAAGTTTGAATAGCCACCCCGCTAATAAACTTGACTTCTCTTTTGATAGATGAAATGAGAAAGTTTCAGTTGGTGAGAAAATAATAGCTTACCAGAGAAGTCAAGTTTAAATAGCCACCCTGCTACGAAACTTGACTTCTCTTTTGAAATGAGGAAAGTTTAAGCTGGTTCGCGCGGGGGGATAGCATCAAAATTAAAAAAATTGAAACCAAGTTTCTTGGTTTCTTGTTAGATAAGCAAACGCTCGTAAATAAATCATTTTATTATGTACGTTATCTTAGGCGCGTCTGGTCAGGTTGGATCAGTAATTGTAGATCATTTATTGGCTAAAAAATTACCTGTTAAAGCCGTTATCCATAATCCCGAAAAAGCTTCAGCAATTAAAGCAAAAGGAGCCGAAGTGGCCATTGCCGATGCCATGGATTTAAATTCTTTAATTGAAGCATTTAATGGTGGCGACACACTTTTCGTATTAACACCTGAAACAGGAAAAAATAAAGATGTACTCGGCGAAACCAAAACGATCCTGGAGAATTACAATCAAGCCATCAGTCAATCTTCAATTAAAAAAGTGGTAGGCTTATCCTCCATTGGCGCACAATATCCTAAAGGTACAGGCAATTTATTAATGTCGTACATGCTGGAACACGCTTTTAAAGATTTGGCTATTCCACAGATTTTTGTCAGGCCAGCTTATTATTACAGCAATTGGCTGGCTCAACTCCCTGCAATTAAAAAGAGTGGAGAACTGCCTACCTTTTATCCAACCAACCTATCCCTACCTATGATCTCTCCGATGGATGTAGCTGCATTTGTAGCTGAGGTTTTAGAAAAGGAGAATGAGTCTAAAGTTTATGAAATCGTTGGGCCACAAAAGCTAAGTTCAGCAGATGTAGCTGAAGCATTTTCTACGGTGCTGGGACAAGAAGTAAAGGCAAAACAGATTCCGCGTGAAGATTGGGATGAAACTTTACAAAAAATAGGTTTTTCACCAGATGCGAGGAAAAATTTTATTGAAATGACGCAGACCGTGATTAATGGCGATACTGATCCCGAAAACGACGGGACAACTGTTGTAAAATTAAAAAAGCGCATTTCCGAATACTTCGAAAACGCGCTACGAGACAATAAAAAATAAAATTCGGTTGGTGAGCTATCAACCGATAGCGTCTTCAAGCTAATTAATAAGTAAATTTAGGTTTACCATTCTCGCAGGTTACGCCTTTAGGCTGTATGACCAAAGCACAATCAGAAAATACACCATATTTTTTATTGTAATCGGCTTGTAGTTTGGTAAATTGTTCTACCTTTTTCAGAAATGTGCTTTCATCTATTTTTACAGAGTAAGCTATGTAACCAGCTGCGCCACCACAAGCTTTAGATCCAATCGCAGTAAATTTCCATTCACCTGCATTTTCACAGGTAAACTGCTGTGCGGTTTTCTCAATATCTTTATAAAGCGCTTCTAATTCTGTCTGATCGACATTTTGCATGGGTTCTTCGCGATCTGTACAAGCCCAGATCAAACTCATGATCAGTACAATTGAAGATAAAATAAATAGCGTCCGTTTCATTGTTGTTTATTTTAACCTAAAACGGGAATCAAAATAAAAACGCTACATCCGCTAAGACCTATGCGGCTTAAAAACAAAGACTTCCGAAGTTTAACTATGAAATGAGCACAGAAATTTCGGAAGTCTTTCAATAATTAAAACTTTATCTTTAACGTACACTTTTCCCTGTTTCCATCATTGATCAATCCATCAGGCAGGGTAATTCTTAAGCCTTTAGCGTTCTGTTTCCATTTGATGATAAACGCTTCATCTTCCATGATCAACTCTTTCACTTTTAAAATGGCGGTTGATAGCGATTTAATAATCAGTTCTCCATGATTAAATTCTAAAAGCTCGATATTGAGTTCATCTGCTTCGCCAGAATAAAAAATAATCGGATTAACCTCATAAATATGAAGTTGATTACCACTTTGCTCGCTTGTGTTTAAAGCAATTTTTCTACTTACTGCCATTACGATTTGATTTGAGTTAATTTAAAATGGTTACGGCTAGTTTACCGGAGGAAAATTATAAGGTTTCCAGGCACGAAGCCCGCTTAATTCTTTCTGCGTTTCTTCACTTATGCCAACTCCCCAGGTATTAAAAAATGGAGCTAAATTTCTTTTCACCACATTAGAATACGTTTTAACCCACAAATCGCGTTTTTGCTGATCATTTAACCTGCCAATACTTGGTCCGATTTTTTGGTATTCTTTAAAAAAGGCTTTAAAGCTTTCCCATCCAAAACCTTCCTGCATTTGACGGAACATGATCAAACCTAAAAATGCATCGCTTTTCCATTTTTCATAACTGGCACCTTCAGCAAAGTATTTCTTCATCATTTTTTGTGTATTTGCACTCGATACGCCAGTATGCGAATCGTCTCTTCCGCCCATTAACCTGTCGAACATATAAATCGAAAAGAAGTTATTGCTCACTTCGGTTGTGCCACCAAAAACCCAGTTCAGGTTTTGCATGTTATGGCCAATTTCGTGGAAGAAGCCCCAGTTTGCACCGCCCTTGCTTGGTTTCATCAATAACTCCGGGTTGGCCATAATTTCGTTTGAAAGCATTTTTCTCGATGGTGAATGATGAATCATGATCGGATAACCACTGTGCATGTATCCTCCACCAATATGCTCGTCTGGTACCATCCGTTGAGCCCTGTAAAATGGCGCTGGCATATTGGCCAGGTCCAGTTCTCCCAGTACCACCAAATCCCATAATTTTAATACCTCTTCAGGATTTTTAATGGTTTGCAAAACACTATCTGGCAAGGTTAAAATCACATTTTCAGTGGCCATTTCGCCCCAGGGCGCTTTATTATTCTTTAATTGGTTCTCCCAATCGCTTTGCGTGCTTTTTCCCAATACAAAAAGAGGAGCTGCTACGGCGTGACTAATTTTGAAGTCAATTTTTCTACTTTCGGCCTTAGGTTTAACATTAATATAAATCAGTCCACCAAAAGGCGAGGCCAATCTGTTTTTTCCAATTACCAATTGCTGTTTTTTGGTGATAATTGGCATTCTGCGCCAATCTTCCTTACCAGCTACCCAATAGTTTAAACGATCGCTATGTGCGCCAATCTGCACTTCTAAATCATTTATATTGGTATTTTTAGGCACATCGATTTCGATATATTCGCCTGCTTTTGCATATAAACCCGTACTGTACATGGTCGCATTATCATAACCAGAGTAGCCCAGGGTTGACACGATAGACACTAAACTATCGGCCATTTTTTTATGCTCAATGCTTACGGTTTTGTTTACGAACTGAAAGCCCGCTTTTACTGCGCCTGGAAAAACCTCAGCAGATGGTTGTGCTTTGATATTCTTATAATCGGTACTTTTTAAGGTTTCATCACTCCATTTGGCAATGGCTTTTCTAAAAGCAGTGTCGTTTTTAGAAAGGGTGTGCTGTGGTGTAATGACGATTGTTGCCGGGTCTTTAGCAGCATCTTGAGCAAAGGCACTTAAGCCAGTTGCGACTAATGCAAGGGATAATAGTGATTTCATTTTGTGCTTGGTTTGTTGTTATTTAAGGTGTTAAACTTTCTTTAAGCGGAAAACCTTGGTTTCGTGAGCAGTTACCTCACCATTCCATTTATTATTTTTGCCAATTACTTTATGTTGCCATAAATCTTTGATCTCGTATTTATCAGTCAGGCCTAATTCGGCAAAATTTATCTTTGCATTTTGAGCAGCTATCGATTTATTTAAAATCGCTATGGCGAAATCGCCATTGGCTAAAGGGCGAACAAAAACATCCCAGATATCCGTTTTGATTTTTCTTTCGGCCTGTTTACCCAAAGCATCCTGGTTTAAAGCAATTACTTCTTCATTTGTAAAAATGGTTTTTGCTTCATTATCCATTTTACGGATATCGCAACTGGCATATAAAGGTGAATTAAGCATACTGTACAAACTCATCTGGCTCTGGTATTCAGCCTGGGTACAGCCTTTGCCATTAAAAGCCGATGAAGGGCCTTTTGTTCCATGTAAACCTGCCACTAGCATATCTCCATCGTTCCATCTCCCCGGACCTGAAAAGCTGGCCAATCCTGCGGTTTTATCAACAACGTTATAAATACCTACCCCACCTTTACCTTCTACATCATTCCATTTATCTCTGATATCGTAAGTGGTACGCCAGCTCTGTCCGCCAACCTGTGCACCCCAGTTCCAGGGTTCGCGTGGGCCCCATTCGCAAATACCTAATACAATATCTCTACCCGATTTGCGTAAGGCCTGTGCTATTTTGCCATAACGGGTTTTGGCCGTTTCCACATCTTCTGGTGCGTTGCAATAGTCGTATTTTAAATAATCTATCCCCCAAGAGGCAAAAGTTTTAGCATCCTGATCTTCGAAGTTTAAACTTGCGGTATAACCACCACAGGTTAAAGGGGCAGCATCAGAATAAATGCCCAGTTTCATTCCTTTGCTGTGCAGGTAATCGGCCAGGGCTTTTATACCTGAGGGAAATTTCTTTGGATCGGCAATGATTTTGTTTTTATTATCGCGGCCACCCTGCCAGCAATCGTCTAAAAAAATATACTGATAACCTGCTTTCACCATTCCACTGGTAACCATGGCATCGGCCATTTCTTTAATATCTTTCTCGTTCGGATTTTCTGACATGATGTTCCAGCTCATCCAGCCCATTGGTGGTGTAACCGCTAATTTTGGTTGCTGAGCAAGAGCGGTGAAACCAATTAATAGCATCGGAAACGTTAGTTTCAATTTCATAAATATTAGTCTTTTTGAATGGTATGGTCTATCAAAAACGTAAAACGGATGATCTTAATTCCATCATCCGTTTTACATTATCCATTACTATTTAATCGGTTTGATATAATAACTGTACTGGTAATCTTTAAACGGGATCTGATACTGAATTAATGGCATAGAGCCCCAGCTATCAATCCCCTGAACACCTAATTGTTGCATATCCATGTGCACATAAATCTGGTTGCGTTTTACCAGTTCGCCAGAGTGATATTGTTTTTTCTCGGCCTCTGGATCTAAATCTTCTACCGAATATGGCAATGCATTAAAATTCAGCAACTGATCGGCAAATTCGAAACGTAAGCCTTTACCAGCTTTATTGGTAAAAGTTACCCAGCGTACGTCGGTTTTATTACCACTTTCTTGTGGGCGTGCATAAGGAAAATACTGATCAGAAACCGTTGATTTATAAGTACCAATTAACGAAGCCGTTTTTCTATCTACATAATTTTCGCCCGGACCGCGACCATACCACTGGATATTGCTGTAATCGTTTTTCAGTTGTAAATCGTTACCGATACGCATTAAACTTTTGTAGTTGCCTGTCACTGCTTTAAATTGATTATTTACTTTTACAGTTCCATCAGCGGATACATTAAATTCTTGTGTGGTTTCCGCATCGCCTTTAAGTAAAGATGATTTAACAGTTAGGGTAAAGCCATCAGCAGTTGAATTTATAGTTGATTTAATATTACTTGTATTGTTATCCTGATATACATTACGCCACATGCGTAGTTTTGTGTTTAAACCTGCACCGATGTCATTATCAGTTGGTGCACGGTAAAATCCAGGCTGTGGACCAGAAGCCAGTAATTCTTGTCCTTTAGAAACATAACTTGTTAACGTCCCTTTAATTAAATCGAAAGTGATGGTAAAATCGCTTCCCTTAACCACCGCTTTTTCTGCTGTCTGCTCAACCTTCAAAGCTTTCTTGTTGCCACTATAAACATTGGCTTTTGGCGTACCTGCTAATGCAATCTGCTCGTAAGCAACTTCATAACCTTTTTCTAAAAATGGTTCAGCCGTTTTTAAGCGGTAATGAACGTTTAAGAAATATTCTTTTCCTGCAGCATAATTCGTTTTAAATGGCAGGCTTAACATCTGTGTTTGGCGTGCGCCAACATTCAGGTTACTTACTACCCCATTCTGGATCACTTTCCCATCTTCAACCAATTCCCAGTTTAATTGTACATTGCTGATATCTTTAAAGAAATAACTGTTGTTTACATTAATCTGCTTGGTGCCGTTAAAAGTAGTTTTAATATATTGATGTACTTTTTTCAATTC
The DNA here is from genome assembly GCF_056490665.1 of Pedobacter folensis. Lineage (NCBI taxonomy): Bacteria > Pseudomonadati > Bacteroidota > Sphingobacteriia > Sphingobacteriales > Sphingobacteriaceae > Pedobacter > Pedobacter folensis. The sequence goes on along the minus strand of NZ_JBWJIF010000003.1, from coordinate 866,861 downwards.
CACAGCCATTGGTGTCATGCCACGGTAGGCCGTAACTACGCCCTTTACACAAAAATCGTTGTCGCTAAAGTTTTCGTCAACGGGGCCGCTTAGCGGGAAATCTCCTCCATAAGCCATAATGCGTTTGCCATTTTTAACGGTATCGATTGCCTGATCTATCCACTCCCAAACAAAACCGCCCTGTAGTTTAGGGTTGTTCTCAATGGCATCCCAATATTCTTTAAAATTCCCCAAACTGTTACCCATAATGTGGGCATACTCGCTCATAATAAACGGACGGGTTTCTTTATCCTGTTTCGAATAACGTGGCAGATAATTTGGCGAAGGATATTGCGGAACAATCATATCGGTATTGAAATCACTCTCTGCCCTTTCGTACTGTACCGGACGGAAATCTTTTCCTTTAAGCCATTGGTAAGCTTCGTAAAAGTTAACACCATTACCCGCTTCGTTACCTAAGGACCAGGTAATGACCGATGCGTGGTTTTTATCACGCTCGTACATTCTGGTAATGCGTTCAAGATGAGGAATACGCCATTGCTTATCGTTAGCGAAAGTCGTTTCCAAACTGTAATAACGGCCATGCGATTCGATATTGGCCTCGTCGATGACGTATAAACCATATTCATCGCAAAGTTCCATCCAATAAGGATCGGGTGGATAGTGAGAATGACGAACAGCATTTACATTCAGTTTCTTCATCATTTCCATATCTTTCTCCATATCGGCATGGGTTAAAGTATGGCCTTGTGTGGCATTATGCTCGTGTCTGTTTACACCTTTTAAAAACACACGTTTACCATTAACCAATAAATCGCTGCCTTTAATTTCTACCGAACGGAAGCCCACGCGTTGTGGAATTACCTCGATTATTTTATTGTTTTTATCTTTTAAAGTGATGTAAAGTGTATATAAATAAGGGATTTCTGCTGACCAGTTTTTCACATTACTGATCTGTGTTTTAAAAGAAAGATCCGTTTTATAATTGCCTAATACTTTTTGAATGGTAGTCGCATCTTTCCAGACATTATTTCCTTTAGCATCAACTAAATCAAGCGCTACATAAAAACTATCCGGGCGACTATGGTTAGTACGCTGATCGATTTTATAATTTTCTACCGCTAAATCTACATTTAACAATCCGTTGGTATAGGTAGCATCCAAATTTCCAATAACTTTGAAATCGCGGATATCTAATTTTGGTGTTGAATATAAATAAACTTCGCGCTCTATTCCCGATATGCGCCACATGTCCTGGCATTCTAAATAGGTTCCATCGCTCCATCTGTACACTTGCAGTGCGATGGTATTTTCGCCAGGTTTAACATATTTGGTAATATCGAACTCCGCAGCCAATTTACTATCTTCACTATAACCCACTTTTTTTCCGTTTACCCAGATATAAAAAGCAGATTTTACAGCACCTAAGCTGATAAACACCTGTCTACCGCTCCAGTTAGCCGGAATATTGATTTTCTTCCGGTACGAACCTACCGGATTATTATCTACCGGAATATCGAATGGAGGATTCATTTTTGCACCTGTTAGCTGGCGGCCAGCAAATTCGTAAGGTTGATTTACATAAATTGGGGTACCATAACCATTAGTTTCCCAATTGGCAGGTACTTTAAAATTATCCCAGCCTTTATCATCAAAATCTACTTTGTAAAAATCTGTAGGTCTTTTACGTGGATCTTTTACCCAGTTAAACTTCCAGGTACCATTTAATGATAAAAAATATTCTGATTTTTCTTTAGCTCTTTTAGTAGCTAAATCTTGATTTTCGAAAGCAAAAGCCGATGCCCGCATAGGCAAGCGGTTTACTGAAACCACTTCGGGGGTTTGCAGTTCGGAAGGCAGATCTTGTGCACTGATTTGCCCCGCAATAAATAATGATGTAAATAAAATGGTTAATTTTCTCTTCATTCTGTGTGTATAATTTATTTTATTGATCCAAATTACTGATGATTAACTGATAATGATGAAAATGTTTTAGCGCAAACGTTTGAGTTTTAAATATGTTACCGAGCAGTTAACTTTAGGAGAACAAATTTTGTTATCTGCGCGTTAAAATCTTTGTTTATAACCTCTGCGATATATCGACTTCAAAGGCAGAAAAAACCGCTCCAATCAAACACAGCAAGGTTTTCTAATCCCCAAAGAAATGTTAACAAAACTGAAAATTATATTTTATAGAAATATTTAAACGACGAGATTTTGAGTAGGCTATACAAATGCGGGAAATTAAAAATGAGAACAAGAAAGCAGTGGGCCTTTTAAGCAGGAATAATCAAACGTTTGCGCTAAAATAGCAGAACAGTTAGTTAGGCTGAACATTTTTTTATGGGTATGTTAGTAAGCTAATTATACATCTACTTAATGCCAATCTCTAGATTTCCGTTGGACAGACAAATGGACATGATGGACTGTGGTCCTGCATGTTTGAAAATGATTGCCAAATACTATGGTAAATTTTATTCTTTGCAATATATGCGGGATAAATGTGGTATTACTAAAGAGGGAGTATCTTTTTTAGACCTAAGTCATGCCAGTGAGGCCATCGGACTTCGTACTCTTTCGATAAAATGTACTGTTGAAGACCTGCTGCATAAAATTCCTTTACCAGCCATTGTTCATTGGGATAACAGCCATTTTGTTGTTGTTTATAAAACGAAAGCAAAGAAAGGTTTAGATTTAAGTCAGGGCACTATTTATGTTGCCGACCCAGCCAGAGGTTATGTAAGCTACAAATCTGACGAATTCGCTTCAAAAACCATAAAAAAAGGCTATGGCGAAGAGCAGGAAAAACTGGTTTTAATGGCTATTGAGCCTCAGGCAGATTTCTACGAAAGGCAGGCTAATGAAAAAATAGATCGCCGCAAGACCTTTTATAATTTCTTAAATTATTTCAGGCCCTATAAAAAAAGCTTTATCAATTTATTCGTGGTAATGTTATTGGTAACCATTTTGCAGGGATTTTTGCCCTTTATTAGCAAGGCAGTAATCGATGTTGGGATACAAACGCACGATCTTAACTTTATTAATGTAGTGCTGATTGCAAACATTGCCATTTATTTAAGCATACTGCTGAGTAATATGGTTAGGGATTGGATTCTGCTCCATGTTACCTCAAGGGTAAATATAGCTTTGATTTCTGATTATCTGATCAAATTAATGGTGTTGCCCATTACGTTTTTTGAGAACAAAATGACTGGTGACATTTTACAAAGGGCGCAGGACCATGAACGCATCAGGAGTTTTATCATGAACAACTCTCTGAACATGGTTTTCTCTACGCTAACATTCATTGTATTTGGTATCATTTTGCTCATTTATAATACGGTCATTTTCTGGATCTTCCTGATTGGTAGTATCCTATATGTTGCCTGGGTTATGGCCTTTTTAAAACTCAGAAAAAAGTTAGACTGGGAGTATTTTGAGCTGGTTAGTAAAAACCAAAGTTATTGGGTGGAGACAATTGCGAGTATACAAGATATCAAAATCAATAATTACGAAAAACCAAAGAGATGGAAATGGGAAGATATTCAGGCGAGGTTGTACCAGGTTAATTTAAGGGTTTTAAGCGTTACCAACACTCAAAATTTAGGTGCCCAGTTTATAGATAATTTAAAAAATCTTTTTATTACTTTCTTCTGTGCTAAAGCAGTAATAAGTGGCGAAATGACATTCGGAGTGATGATCTCCACACAATTTATCATCGGGATGTTAAATGCACCTGTGGTACAGTTTATCCAGTTTATTATCTCATTTCAATTTGCCCAGATTTCGTTTTTGCGTTTAAATGAAATCCATCAGCTTGAAGATGAAACCGAAAATGTAGGAACAAACCCCATTGATTTACCACAAGACAAAAGCCTGGTTATTAACAATCTGGGATTTCAATATACCCCCACTTCTAATCCGGTATTAAGAGGTGTAAGACTGATTATACCAGAGGGTAAAGTAACCGCAATTGTTGGTGATAGTGGAAGTGGAAAATCAACCTTATTGAAATTGCTGTTGCGCCTCTACAAACCCAGTTATGGTGATATTAAAATTGGCAATATGAATGTCAATAATATTAGCCTTAAACAATGGCGGGATAAATGTGGAGCGGTAATGCAGGATGGAAAAATTTTTAACGATACTATTTTAAACAATGTAGTTCTGGATGATGAAAAAATAGATTACGAAAGGCTTAAAAAGGCATTGGATACTGCAAATATTGCTTCTGAAATTGAGGCCTTGCCTCTGGGTTATCAAACCATGATGGGAGAACAAGGACGCGGATTAAGCGGAGGTCAAAAACAGCGGGTTTTAATTGCGAGAGCCTTGTACAAAAATCCCGATTATCTATTTTTTGATGAAGCAACCAATAGTTTAGATACGCTAAATGAAAAGAAAATTGTTGATGCCCTAGACCAGGTTTTTAAAGAGAAAACAGTTATTGTTATTGCGCACCGTTTGAGTACGATACGCAAAGCCGATCAGATTGTGGTTATGCAAGGAGGAACTATTGTAGAAATGGGTAATCATCAATCATTAATGACCCAGAAGGGAAAATATTTCCAATTGGTGCAATCGCAAGTAGAGGTTGCTGAAACTGTAGAACCTTTAAATTAACCATACCTTATATAAACAAAATGCACAAGGATTCTGAAATCTATCACCATAAACAGCGTACTGAGCAGGTACAACATATTATAGAAAGAATGCCCACTAAGTTCGGTTTATGGGTAAGTATAATTGTAGGTTTTATTTTTATATTACTTTTTGTATTTGGCTGGCTTGTACGCTATCCGGATGTTGTGCCCGGACAAATTGTTATCAATTCAAATATCTCACCTATTAAGCTGGTTGCGAATGGCAGCGGCAAGTTAAAGCTGAATGGAATTAAATCAATGGATGTGGTTAAAGAGGGACAAATTATTGCTTATATAGAAAACCCTACAAATCCGGCCATTGTTTTTTATATAGATAGTATGCTTAAAGGCTTTAATCCTTCCAAAGAGTCTATTCTTATACTCAAAAACCGGTTACCGAGTACTTTATCCTTAGGTGAGTTAAACAGCAAGTATTATGCTTTTGTAAGTAGCCTGCAGGAATACACCAATTATAAATATGATAAATTATTTGACAAACAAGGGCAAAATTTGGCAGATCTGCTGGTAGAACAGGAAAAAGCGATGGAGAGTGCCAAAAACAGGGTCGAAATGGCTAAAAAATCATTAACCTATGCCCATAAGTTTTATCAAAGAGACTCTACACTTTTTAAAAACAAGGTCATCAGTGAGGCTGAACTGGATAAAACAGAAATGAGTTACATCTCTAGTAAGGATGCACTGCAGGCTGCCATTAATAACCTCGTGCAAACCAAACAAGGTAGCCAGCAAACTGAGGGAAAAATACAAGAATTAGATATTCAAAAGCCGGAGAAAAACGATGAGTTGAATATTAAACTTATTTCTGCCTATAACGATCTTGTTGATAATATTAAAAGCTGGGAACAACGTTATGTTTTCAGGGCACCATTTGGCGGGAAAGTACAGTTTTTAAAATTTTATAACGAAAATCAATTCTTGCAAAGTGGCGAACAGGTATTCACCATTATACCCAATAATGAAGACCCGATTGGCCAGGTTGTTTTACCTGCAAATGGATCAGGAAAGGTTAAGATCGGTCAGGAAGTAATTGTGAAACTAGACAATTATCCTTACATGGAGTATGGGAGCATAAAAGGCCACGTTACCTCTATTTCCATTACCACCAACACCGAGAAAACAGAAAAGGGAGATATGGAGACCTACCTCGCTTTAGTGAAATTTGATGATGGCCTTAAAACCAATTATGGGAAAAAGCTCGATTTTAAAGCCGAAGCCAAAGGCAGCGCCGAAATTATCACCAACGACCGAAAATTAATTCAAAGATTATTTGATAACCTCAAATATGTGGTGAATAAATAAAAATTAACTTAAATAAAGTTCAATGGTTTTTTCTGCCATCTGCCTGGCGGTAAAGTGTGCTTCAAATAAGGCCTGAGCATTTTTACTCAGTTTATTTCTCAGTTCCTCATTTTTGTAAAGGCTTAACATCTGAGCGGCAAGATTTTTTTCGTCAACTCTGCCTAAAGTATCTGTTTCTACTTTAATCACATTTATTTTATCCTCAAAAGGTTTTTCAAATGCAGGGATATCCGAAACGATTATAGGAAGTTGATTAGAAAGCATTTCTAGTACGACAAAACTGCTCTGTTCGGTAAAGGAAGGAACCAGGCCCACATTGGCAATTGAATAATAATTATTAATTTTCGATTGATCTACATAACCGGCGAACACTACTCTGGCGCAAAAATCAGCACACATTTTGGTATATACCCCATAATCTCCTGCCCCAACAATAAGTAATTTAGCATTTGGTATCTTTTTCAAAAGTTTGCCAAATGTTTTAACCAATAGATCGAGTCCCTTTTGTTTATTCATTCTGCCGGCAAAAAGAAAGATAAAATCATTTTCATCAAATCCCATTTTTCGCTTTTGAGCCGGCACATCAAACTTCTTAACTGGGTTTTTCAAATTTAAGCCATTTGCAATCACTGAAATTTTTTCGATAGCATTTTCGCTGTAATGTTTTTTCATAAAGGATTTACTATCCTCGTTTAAACAAATTACATGGTCGGCAATCTGATACATTCTTTTTTCGAATTGGATAGAGGTTATCCGCATCTTCTCATGATTATCCTTAGGAGCCACATTGCTCCATTCTTTTAAGAACTTCTCATAATCATTTTCATAAAAAACCCGCCATAATGAAACGTGATTGGTATAAATTAATTTAAAATCATATTCCTTGGCTAACTTTCCGAGTTCGTATTGCAAAACAAAATTTAAATGAAAAACGATATCAGCCGGATCTTTAAAAAATTCCCCCAATAAACAGAAAATCTTTCTCGCTAAAACAGGCTTAATGGGCACTTCTACGTTTGGCTTAATCAGCTTATCCTTAAAAGAGATTTTTATTTCGTTTACATTGGCATTTATTGGCTTTATCAAAAAGTCTTCAACTTCATTGAATACAATTTTAACAAAATACAACTTAAAAAAACTTTCCTTTTCAGCGAGTGCTTCTATAAGTTGATTGGCGTAGGTACCAATACCATGTCCAACGGCGTCAGACGGGGTTTCAAATAAGAAAATTTTTTTCATAGGTAATTGAGCAATTTGTAGTAATCATATTGCTCTTTAAAATCTCTTTTGGGCGCAAATAACATTTCTATGCCGAAGTCTATTTTCTGGTAATAAGTTGCACGCTTTAAATTTTGCTCCAGCAGGCCCTTCTCTACTTTTGGTATACTTTCTTGTTTAAGGTTCTTCATCAATAGCTCATCCAAAAAATCCTTAGGTGCAATTTTATCATTCACATCACCTAGTCCTTCGGTTTCACCTATTGCGTTTAACACGAATGCTAAATCACTATTTAAAGGGATAACATTTAAGGCTAACCGTTTCTTAAACTCCTGAAAGAAAAAATTATAGGTTTTTATATAATTCTTATCAAAAGCTTTTAACAAATGAAGACTAAAAATAACGTTATTGATATTTTCATCTTTATCTAAATTCAGGGTATCTCTTTTTGAAAAGGCTATTTTTAAACGATTATAAAGATCTTTTGGTAAGGTCTGTTGAAGGTTTCTTTGTTCAATATAGAGCATCGCTATTAAAGCCAGGCTAAATCTTGTTTGTGGCACGGTAACCAGCTTAATACAATGATGATCTATTTCTGCCAGCAATTTATCAAGCGATAAATTCATAAAACCCCAATGATTGAACTTTAATAAATAAAGTCCAATCACTGGGTAAATCGTAACAGGTAAGTTTTTCTTAAGATTGCCACAATGTGTTATTAACTCCTCCACCAGGGCAAAACCCAGGTGATTATAATATTCATCCTGATAACTTTCGGCATATCTAAAAATATAAAAGATAGATTTTATATGTTTTCGCAAATCTAAACCGTTTTGCGTTAATGGATAATTATTATCTGTTAAAACAGTTTTATTTATGGCATCTAAGATTGACTTATTTTGCATGAAGCGTATTAATAAGCGGATGTATAAAATACGTAACCACCAGAAAACTGATCTGCGTACATCGTTGCATCAAAAGGAAGAGCAGCAAAAGATTGATTGAACTGATCTATTATATAACCTGAAGTCACATAGTCATAATAAACTGCCTTTCGATCTTCAGTAACTCCCTGAAAATATAATCTCTCGGGTGTATTATCATCGTAATCGCCTACAAATTCCAGAGAAGAGCCATTTATGCCCACATATGCTCCTTTCGAATGAACATCATCGTCGTAAAAGGATGTTATGTATCCCCCTATTTCGAAATCTCCAAGATATTCTGATAGATTCGCAGGATTGTATATCCCCAGACCTCCTGCAACTGAAAGCTGCTCATTTTGAGTTAATGTTTCAAAATTGTTTTCCAACTCCTTTAATGTTTTAATTTTCATAGTTTAAAGATTGAAGTTTAATTATTTTATTGATTTATAAATTTGTTTGGAATACTGTTAATTTGAATAAAAACGAACATAACCACCGGTAAACTGATCATAATATTCATGTATGGTCGTATAATTCGGATCGTCTGAAGGCATGTCATAGGTATGAGCGAACGATTGATTATAGGCATCTAAAAAATATCCGCCTGTAACATTATCTACATAATATGCCTTATAATCTTCTGTTACAAATAAGATTTGAAATCTATTATTATAAGGATCTCCATAGCCACTTGTAAAGCCACCGCCATCTATCCCTGGTTCATAAGCAACTACATATCCTCCTGAATTCCAATAATCATCATCATAAAAATAGGTTATAAAACCAGCATTTGTAAAATCCATATCCCCTAAATACACTGTAGGATCTGTTGGGCTGTAAATGCCTGTTCCTCCAAGCATAGCCGCTTTCTCCTGGTGAGTCAAAATTTCAAAATTGTTTTCTACTTCTTTTAATGTTTTAATTTTCATGGTTTAAATTTTAGGTATGGTGTTTAATTAAACAATATTAAAACTTGGGTACTTAGCACCGCGCTTATTTACTTAGAAATTAGTAAATAGAGTAAAAATATACATAGCCGCTGGTAAACTCATCGTAGTATGCGGTAACGGTATTATAACCTGGCTCTGAAGAAGGGGCCGAATAGTCAAACTTAAAAGATTCGTTATATCTATCTAAAAAATAACCGCCTGTAAGCGTATCTTCATAATATCCTTTAAAATCTTCGGTAACATAAAGCAGCTGAAATCTATTATTCTGGTAATCACCAAGTCCTGAAGGAGAGCCGTCAATTCCGGGTTGATAGGTTATGGCATAACCACCAGAGCTTCCTGTACCCTGATCTTCAAAATAAGTGATATAACCAGCGTTTGTGAAATCCAGATCCCCCCAATACTGTGTCGTATCTGTTGGATTATAAATTCCTGTTCCGCCGAGCATAGCAGCTTTCTCCTCATTGGTCAAAATTTCAAAATTGCTTTCTACTTCTTTTAATGTTTTAATTTTCATAGTTTAAATTTTAAGTGTTAATTAATTATAATTACTTCCTTATAGGTTAAATATTTTGCGACGACTTATATCAGCAATCAATCAAAAAGCGTGGTTCATTATTGCTTATTTGATGTCGGTATTTAATAAGAATAAACAAAAAAACCCTTTACCGCCACAAGGCGGCAAGGGTCTCACTAACTAAACTAACTACTATTTTAAAAATTCTACTTCGTACTGGTTCAGAAAAGGGTTACCATCAAAACCATAGTCTGCTAAAATTTTAATGTTCATCCAATACAGCGAAAGTGCTGAAACATCACCTAAAGAAGACACATAAGATTTAGCTGATGCTACATAATTAGGATCCGGAACAGTGCCTGCAGGTACATCTATACCAAGGGATGTCCATTTGTACTGACCAGATAACACCATATTATATCCTCCCGGAGCTTTGTTTCCGATAAGGCCGTCTGCACCTTCATCAATAGGCCAGAAGCCTGTTAAGTTGGCATAATTAGGGTGTTGTTTAATATCCTTTAAGGCAATATTATTTAAAATCGTTGCTGTAGACAAGGCCGTATTAAAGTATGCCAGATTTGCAGCATAAAAATTTGCTGAACCTGAACCATCAACTTTTTTAAACCCAATTCTCAATTTCTCAGAAAGTGCTGATAAACTTTTATGAGTAGCGATATTACCGGTTGCAGTTTGCACTCCATCCATGTAAGTGGTAACCGTCCGCGTAGTGGCATTCACATTTTTAACTGTAAAGGTAACGGTATGCCATTTACCATCTGCCCCTGTTAATGCCACATCAATCTGACTTCTACCTACACCAGAAGCATTTAATGTTCCACCCCAGCTGGATCCAATTGCGGCACCCGATTCAAGCCATAGCCATCCCGTTTGGGCGCTCCCGTCAATCCCCGTTCCTTTTGACAAAATACACGGATAACTGGTTGTACTTAAAAATTTAACCTGCATCTGTACGGTGAACTCGTTTGTTTGTCCTCCACCATCATAAAGACCGTTATCACTTGGCACCTCTGCATAAATTCCCGTATTGTTAAAAAGAACCGTATTAAATCCCATTTTTTTCAGTTCCTGTTGCTTTAACGAAGGATTATAGGTCATCATAAAACCATTTGTTGGTGAGGTACTGCTACCGCCATGGTTACTGGTTATAATCACAAGCCAATCTTCATTGCTATAGGTTTTTCTGGCTTTCAAAGCAGTCATAATATCGCCTATATAACCATCAGTTGTAGTTACTGCGCTTTTATAAGCTGCATTTGCTGCAGAAAAGCCCCCATTTACACCTGCTGTTTCTACATCCCTAAAATTAACTACTAATGTGCCCAGGCCTGTTTGGTTAGTTAATATGGCAATCGTACTATCTTTTACGGCTATATCAGTACTTACTACGGGAGCAAAATCGGCATTACTTAAATATTTGCGTAAGTTTACCCATGGGGTTACCACACCTGTTTTTACCGCTTTAAACTGGGTGATATAATCCAGCATATTGCGATAAGAAGTGGTTGGCGTATGATCATCATCATTCGGATTGCGACTACGTTCAAAATTATCGTTCTGCACCTGGTGTTTAACAAATCCGGTACCGGTTAACATACTTACCCAGCCGCCAGCATCTGAAATACCGCTATTGGTACTGAAGGAGTATTTGGCATTTTTTTGCATCGCCGTAAAGTTTGCAGGTGCAATGGTTTGTAATTCATTTCCTCCAAGGCCATCGATTCCGATAACCAATACTTTTCTTTGTTTACCGACAGTTCGAATCAAATCTTCGTAAACAGGTGGTGGGTTATCGTATTTTTTACAGCCTAAAACACCTGCCAACAAAGCGAAGGTACCGGCTATGAATATTGAAGTTTTATTGTTTGTTCTCATTTTCTTAGCTCTTTACTGTTTATTTAATTACACCTATTTCTGATAATGATGCTAACGTATTGTTGGCTGTCCAGCTGTTTTTAAGAATTACCCTGAAATATTGAGCATTAACTGCTCCTGCAGGGAATAAGAAATCGTATCTGGCAAATGCATTTGGTATCTGAGCTGTACCTACGCTGGTAAAAGTTACATTATCATTACTCACGAAAACCTCGATATCTTTCGGACGTTGTGCCGTAGAATTTCTTGGGAAGAAATACATACCTTTTGCCGATGCTCGGTTACCCTGGCTTAACAAAATTGTGAAAGGATAGGTTTGTGCAGCTGTTGGCGCAGGCGAATACTGTGAGTGCCAATAAGTTGTGTTGTTACCGTCTAACATATTTGCCGGAGCACCTTCATTAGATTGATTTGAACTTACCGAAACGATTACCGGTACAATAGCAGCCGTACCCCCTGTTTTATTAAGCGGATTATATGTCCATATCTGTGTATTTAATTGCGGGTATTTTGCAGCAACTTTATCTCTTACAGTTGGACTGGTTAAAATACCCCAGGCATCGAAAAATGGTCCTAAATCTATTTGTGTATAATCAGATAATTTCTCGTAAACAAAATTATGCATGGTGATATCGCTGGTGTTTAAGCGTGGTGCATGTCTGGCTTCCGAATACAAATAAGTCATGGCACCATAACCATATTTTTCAAAAATCTGCACAAAAGGCGTCATCCGTTTAAACGGATCGTTCATGGCCACATCTGTATCGAAATTTTTAACCCCAGCACCGGAGGCATAAGCAATAGCTTGTGGAAAACCGCTTGAAACTGCCGGATGAAGAATGTTATAATCAGCCCCTATCCTATTAGCTACTTTAAAACTGAACAGGTTATTGGTGGTTTCGCCTAAAGTACTCCAGCTCCATACCTTACCTTGCTGGCAATTGTGTCCGAATTCGTGATAAGAACCCCATTGACCAGAACTGGTACTGATGGACTTTAAGCTCGTAAAGCTTTTAAACCACTCACTGTCATTTAACCCCACAAAAGGAAAACCACTGTGACCATAACCTGCTGATAACTGAATATCCAATACCCCTCTCCACGGCCCCTGCGGGCTTCTGTCTTTTATATCTGGCGCATTATCTGATAAACCCATCCAGGCATTATAATCCAGATCGAATACATCGTTCCATTTGCCGAAAGCTACTGTTGGGTTAGTATAAGGTTCTGATGATGAAAAGGTAGCTACAATTTTATCTCTCGGTACCAGGAAAATTACCCTTTTGCTGCGTAACTCTAACCAGGGTACCTGCGAAGCTTTTACTTTATTTACCCAGTCTGCATCGACGGTTTGTCCCAGGATAAAATCAGGAGAAACACAAGCGTTTGTAATGGTAAATTCTACAGGATTAGGATAAGCTCTACCCGCACGGATATAAATGGTACCACCATACAAATTACGTACATAGTTAGCACCAGCATACAATTGCTGACGCATATAAACAACCGGATCTCTTAATAATGGAGATTTCCCTGCGAGATTATCGGTATGCCCTCCAACCTGAACAGTTAAACCTTCAATCCCTGCCGGAACCTCTATTTTAACCAATTCGCCTGGTGCAGCGTAGTAACCTGTACTGTACTGCGGCTCTGGCGCTACCGAAATACGCAGATTGTCGGTAGTTTGATCCGTAAAATTTAAATCCAATGTGAACTTGGCATTTTGTACACGGGGCTCCGATTGATCGACTAAGCCCGGGAATACCCGTGCTTTGGCATACATCGACTTATCGATCACCTTCATATTGGTGTCAATCTTGCCTGCAGCAACATTCTGAGAATCGTCAGGGTAACCATCCGGAATGTTGTAACCGTATTTTTTACAGGCTGTTACCCCTAACAACAACGTAACAGCACATGATATAGTGAAATGATTAAGTTTCATATTTCTAATATTTAATTAGTTTGTTGGAAAAGTAACTGAAGGGTTATAAAATTTACCCATTAAACTCCATTGGGCCGGTACAGCAATATTCATCCAATTGTAGATTAACACCGGAATATCAACACCGTTAGGCACAGCTTTAAAAGCGGCTTCAGAGATTGCCGGAGAGAGATTTGGAGAGATATCAGCAAAACTCGTCCAGTTAGGTGTTCCTACTAAATTCATTTTAGGTGATTTTCCAGTCACATCATTTATTACATTTCCAACACCTTCGTCACCTTTAAAATAGGCTATTAAATTATTGTAATATGGATCTGTTATGGGAGTTAAAGGTGTTTTTTTACTCGCCGCTATAATATCGGCATTCGGAATGGCTATATTATAAACTGCAAATTCGGTAATAAAACAATCCACACCAGTATATTTTCCAAACTGTAAAGGTGCTGTGGTATTTAAATTTCCATTAGCTCCACTTACGGTTAGGGCTAAATTAGCGGTTTGCGCAGCTATACCATCAACAAACATACTGGCTGTATGGGTAGTGCCATTATTAAAGAACCTTACTGCAACAGAATGCCACTTTCCATCATCTAACTTTTGAGATGTTGGCCCTTTTGCCTGGGTGTTAGCAGTAGTCCCTGGGAAACTCGTATTAAAACTAATGATACCACCATCATCTTTTATAAAGGCCCAACCCGGTACGCCTCCGGTTATTCCACTAGTCAATCCTCTTTTTTGGAGAATTGCGCAGTACCCCGAATTTCCGGCACTTCCATCCCAACGGATGTTAAAACGGATGGTAGCTTCAATATTAGTACCTAAATTTAAAAAATTAGGATCACTTTGTACCGCACCATTGGTAGCATTTACCTTAGGGCCAATTCCGGCATAAGGCAAGTTACTTACATCAGGTTTCACTACGGCATTCGGTTTAAATTTAGGGTTGTAAAAAGCCACGAAAGTATTACGGGAATCATCAGCATAGATATTTGATCCGGCATTACCACCTGAAGTAGGACCGCCACCTTTGTTGGAAGCGATTACTACTAACCAGTTTTCGTTAGCATAGGTTTTCCTGGTGCGTAATGCAGCTAAGATTTCTCCTACATAACCATCTAATGTATTAATGGCAGTGGCATATGCTGCTGTTGCCGCGGTATATCCATTAGCAGCACCAGCCGTTTCAGCGCCATGAAATTGTGCCACTAATAATGACGGGTTACTGGTTGTTAACTCCGTAATCACTGCAGTTTTAACACCTGCATCATCAGACAGGGTTTGTTTAACACTGGCATCAGCAGCCAGGTTATCGTTAAACGCTGCTGTTGATCCGAACGATACTGTTCTTGCAGTTGGTATAGTTGATTTAATTCCAGTAAATAATGTCGGGGCAGTTTGCAGATTTAAACCTGTAAAAGCCTCTGTAGTAACATTATGTTTGGTATAATCTACCCCAGTAAGCATAGTTGTCCAGGATGCTGCATTGGTTATCGCATTTCTCTGGTAATCGGCTACACCATCATAAGAATAAATTGCATTATTAGTAATTTGAGTAAGATTAGTTGGAGCTAAAGTGCTCACTACCGAACCTTTAACGCCATCTAATATAATGTACAATACTTTTTTAGCATTAGTACCTAAACCAAGCGTATCATTTTTGAATGAGGTAGGTAGTACACTATCAAAATTTTTGTTGCAGGCCGAATGGAGTAAAACAAATCCCAAAACGAGTGCAGCACTCATCGTTTTTATATTAAAAACTGATATTATATTTCTTTTCATATCTATATAATTAAAAGTGTACAGTTAATTAGAAATGATTAATCTGAGTACGTTATGTGGCAATATGGAATTAAACCTGCTGATATCGCCCACCAAAACAACCTGAGAACCATTTGACACTGGTGTTTCGATCATATCGTATACCCTGCCCTGGAAACCGCCGGTATTGTTGTATCCTACTGCCAGTTGTCCATTTGCTTCAAGTATCATAAAACCCTGGCGTAAATAATCTCCATATTTATTAAATGAGCCCGCTACGAGAATTTTTCCGTTGTTTAATTGTGAGGCAAAAGTGGCTAAGCCCCCTGTAATCAGTGCCCCCGTAAATGTACTTACAGTAGAACCATCAGGATTAAGCAGTGCAAGACCAGAAGATGCCTTTCCATTAAAACTTGTGAAGTTTCCACAAACCACAATTTTATTGGTGGTTGCATTGTAACGGATAGAATAAACATCACCATCAGCACCGGCACCAGCGTTGAAACTCTGATCTACAGAACCATCCAGATTTAAACGTACAATCCGGTTTGCCGTAACGCCATTAAACGAGCTAAAGCTACCCACCAGAATCAGTTTACCGTCAGTCTGCATCATTGCATCGATAATTGCTCCATTACCTCCAGCAGCACTTTGGCGTGTGTTTTTATTATAATGGAAAGTTGAGTCCATTGATCCATCTGCATTCACGCGAACCATCTGTTTCATTCTGGTTACATCATACACCTTATCATCATAAGTAGAGTTTGGATAATACATTCGCTTAAAATTCTGGAAATTACCAATGATGTAAATCTGTTCGCCAAATACAAAAGTTTTCCTCACCATACCATCAACTCCGGCATTAAATGCGGCAACGGTATCGCCGTTTTTCCACAGTTGTTCTGGTTTAGGATTAACTATGGGCACCAAAGAGTTACCCAATGCATCTTTATCTGCAGTTTTTATGGTATCTAAACTACCATTGGAATTTAATCTCACAATGTTGTTCAATGTTTGGCGATTGGTACGGGTAGAATTGTAGGCTGTAAAACTGCCGGCCACAATGTATTTACCATTTTGAGAACCCGTAGTAATGCGGTTAATGGAATAAATGGTTTGACCAGCACCAACAGCACCTTTACCAAAACTTACACCTGAGGTGCTATAAGCCCCATCTGCATCTATCTGGACGATACCGCCATTTGGAAGTGCTGCTGTACCTTTTTGTTCAAAGTTGCTAAAGCTGCCTGTTAACCAGAACAAACCAGTTGGCAGCTTCTCTGCGTCGTAAACCGTTGTACCTCCTGAGCCCGAAACAGATCCTGCTCCGTTTACAATCTTAAATGAAGGATCTACAGCCACTTTACCGCCAATTTTAACAATCGGGCCAAAAAAGCTCTGCCCTTGGGAAGTAATCCAAACGCTACCTGTACTGGCCACTAAAGGCACTTTAAACTGTATCGTACTATCGGTATAATTTAATACTTCAGCTTCGATCTCATTTACATACAGTTTAAAATTATCCTTGTATTTCATTAAGCCCTTTACCTGAAGATTTAATGTCGTGCCTGCACTTACAATATCAGGATCGGTTGATTTAGAGATAAAAGTAATCCCTAAAACCTGTTTACCACCTGCATAAGGATCATCGGCCAGTCCCTCACTTTTTTTGCAAGCAACCATTAAGCTGGCAAGGCAAACCGCCGTTGCAACCAATAAGCTTATTCTATATTTTATGTTTGTTAACATGTATCAGTTCATTTATATTAATAAATATTTGCTATGGTGTTGGCGGCAAAATACCAGATGCTACTACCTGATCTATAAACGTATCGGTATTAAAACCAAGGTTATGTTTAATTTTGGTGAGCACGTGGATTACCCCGTTGTTCGTCTGGATATCAGATGTTGCCACAGGATTATTCTGTAAAGCCACCTGCGGATTGGACAAATCCGGGATATAAGCCAGGTATAACTGGCGGTAACCCGCATATTTCACACCTGCTGCATCGTTAAAAATTGCCCCTACATTCATAATACGACCAGCATATGAAGTGTAGTTCTGGCCCGGATAAGCGATATATGCTAATGTATCGCGTTGAGGGTAATCTTTTAACAGGAATGCACCTTTAAAAATATACTGAGAGAGTGTATTTCTCCAAACTTCAGGTTTAATCTGGCTGAGTTTGGATACCGTATCTTTTCCATTATTTTTTAAATACTGGTTTAATCTTTTAATGCTTTTAAAAACCGAACCACTTGGTGGTGCAAAAAAAGTTACATTTTCTTTATCCAGTATATCATTCATACCAGCCAAATTGATTACAGTAAGTGTGCTATCAAAAAAAGGCTTTTTGTCTTTCATGTAAGCGAGTGTACTTCCGCTATACTTTGGATCGTGCACACCTGTATCGAAATAATATTTTTTACAGCTACCGAAAAGCAACAAAGCAGTTGCCAACAGGAGTAAAATTGATTTATTTTTGTTCTGTATTTTCATATTCTTAGTTCCAAAAGTTATTACCCACTAAATTAGGATTTGCAGCACGCTCTGTTGCACTGATGATTAAAGGCCATGTCCAGGCACCAGCATTAAAATTGCTTACACTAATTACCGCTTTTGAAAATTCGGTATTAATGGCTCTTTTTGTTCTCACAAGGTCGAAGAAAAACTGTCCTTCACCAATGAGTTCCCTGCAACGCTCCCTGTAAATATCATCTTTCAATTCACTTCCTGTTGAAATGAGTGCAGGGGCAGCGGCCGCCAATCTAACCTGGTTTACATAGCCCTGGGCTGTAGCATCATCACTAAGCTCTGCAGCCGCTTCAGCAGCGAGTAACAGCACATCAGGTAAGCGAAAAATAACAGCACTATCATCATTATTTACGGTTAAACTCGATCCTGAACCTGTTGAATAAACGTTAATAAACTTTTTAAACTGAAAAGTATTATTATCCGAATTGGCATTTTCGAACCAGGTGGTAAACCTGGCATCAGGTACTCCCGCCGGAAATAACTTGCCTATATAATCTTTATCATAGGCCATAAAACTAGTCGTTTTACTGATTGCACCCCGATATGGATAATGTGAAAAGAAATACGAATAATTGGCATATGCGACAAATGTTTCGCCGTAGTTATAATCCTGTAGCACACCAAAAAGATTTTCGCTGGTACGGCCTTTAAAAATCCGCATGGTATTTTGTTCGTTAATTGGCAGGAGCGAATAGTTAGTATAGGTAGCCATTTCGGTTCCCAGAGCTACAACTGCTTTGTAATAACCGCTTTTATCGCCGTTATCCCATGCAGCTGCCCACATATTTAAGTGCATTAACAATGCCACTGCACTTGCCCTGGTTGGTCTAAAGCCGGTAAGCGAAACATCGGTATAGGCTGTTGGCAAATCGTTTTTTACGGCGCTCATATCAGCTATACATTTTTTCATTACTTCTACCTGTGGTGTACGTGCATATGATTTACTATTATACGCTTCAGTATAGTAAATGGCATCGCCAAATAACTTACAAATAAACATATAGCTTAAGTTACGCATAAAAACGGCTTCTGCTTTATATCTTTTTCTGTCGGTATCGGATAAATTGCCCGATGGTACATTATCTACTTCATAGTACAAGATATTGCTTGCCGCAATAATATCGTACCAGGCTTTCCAATCCATAATGGCTTTTAACCTGTTATCGTAGGTAGTGCTGGCGGTTGTTACAGACTTTAAGTTGTTATTAATTAAATTATTAAAAACATTGTTTCCACTATTATCAATAGTACCCACTGTTTTAACAAAGTTACCCCTAACATCAAGCGCAGGCATTAATACGCCTCCGCCAACTTTATCCCTAAGTCTGGCATAAATACCGTTGGTAAAACCTTCTACATCTTTTCTGGTCTGCCAGAAATTATTTCCCGATAGCGCATCTATTGGTACTACATTAAGGAATTTTTTACAGCCCGTGCCGATAAACAACAGCCCCATGGCCACGAGTAAATATTTTATATTTTTCATTTTCATCCTGTCAAAAAATTAAAATTCTATGTTTAAGCCCAAAGCAAACTGTTTAGAAATCGGATATCCACCGGCATAATCCCTACCTAAAGCGGTTACGTTTTCAGGGTTTGGACCTGAGTAACGGGTAATGAAGCCAAGGTTAGAAGCGGTAGCGTTGATACTTACCCTGTTCATTCCGAAACGTTGGGTAAATTTCTGATTAAATATGTAGTATACTTTTACTGAGTTTAACTTAAAGTACGAACCATCTTCCTGGAATAAAGTCTGATTAAACCTGTAAGGATTTAATATAGTAGACCTTACAAAATCTAAAGGATTACCATATGTAGCTATATCGCCAGGTGCAGCCCAATAGCTATACTGCGATAGTGGAACAATGTTTCCTAAAGCTGTAGGCGTACCAAAAGAGGCAAACTGCGAAGCCAAACTATTGTTTAAGATGTCTCTCTGAAAGGTAAATGAAGTATTTATTTCTAAACTCCAGTTTTTGTATTGCAAAAGGGAAGTGAAACCACCCGTAACCTGAGGTTGCGAATTACCTGCTATTACCCTGTCATAGTCATTCAATACATAATTACCATCTAAATCGGTAAATATCGGATCACCGGCTTTGAAATAATTCAGTTTAGAATTTGCACCCACACGATAAGGTAAACCAGTAAGCGGATCTACCGGAACCTGTGCATTGGTACTGTAAACACCTTTAGTATTGTACAGATAGTTGGATAATGAGTTAATACCTAAACGATAGTAAATATCCTGACCCAATGCAGCGTCAGTGTATATTTGTTCACGCAATCCATCAGGCAATGCAGCAAGTACCTCACGGTTAATAGCCAGTGTACCACTTAATGTTAACTTAAACGGACTGGTGGTGCTTAAAGGACGTGCCGTAGCCTGGAATTCCCAGCCGTAATTTACGTTACTGATTTCAGTCGATCCAATTTTACTAAATGAATTTGAACTCGATATCGGTTTTTCCCTGAAAATGTTATCGTTCTGTTTGTAATAAGCATCCATCGCTAAAGAGAACTTACCGTTTAAGACACCTATATCGAAACCAGCGTTGTAAGTAGTGGCTTTGGTTGGCTCTAAACTTAAGTTTGGTAAGAAACTTAAATCAGAAATTACGGTATTACTGTTGTTGTAACGGTCGCCACCAAAATATTTACCATAAGCCTGGTAAATATTACCATTTGGTGTAATGTTCGATCCATAACTCAGTCGAATATCTCCAAAATCTAACCAGCTAAGCCCTTCTAAAAAGCGTTCCTTATCAAAATTCCATTTAACCGCTATTGCCGGGTTTTTCTTGTAACCTGCATTCGGACCATTGGTAGAAAGTCCATCTACACGGTAATTGAAATCCAACACATATTTTTGTTTGTAGTTATAAGAAAATGCAGCTGCAAAAGCAATGGTTCTTAAATCGGTATAATCGATTGTTCCACCCAAAGAGGTTAGGTAATCGCTCATATTGGTTAATGGCCCTCTTAACTGATCATTTACTCCCCTATCGTTCAATATGGCATCTGCTTTAAAAAACGAAGCCCTTAACTCAGAGAAAGCAAATATATTGAAGTTGTGTGCATCTTCTCCTGCTTCTTTAATTGCGTAAACATATTGTAACTGGTTACGGTTATACAAGGTAGTAGCCCTGTCGGTATAAGTATAATACTGTGACTGATTTGAGTTCAGTGCAGCCGGCGAAAAATTATCTTTAGTACTCGATACACCGGTATAGTTTAATACCGTACCTAATTTTAAATTAGGCAGAATCTCGTAATCTACATTTAAATTTGCAGTAGTATTCAGAATCTTATTATCGTTATCAGTTGTTAAAGCCCCTAATACAGAGTTAACAGAAGAATATAAAGACGGTGCTGGTAAGAGTGACGATGAACTACCTCCTGTAGCTACACCTGCATTCTGAAGTCCGTTTCCACTTCCTGTTTGTACTTTCTGAACGGAGTTGTTAAACTGCCCGGTGAGTTTAAACTTACGACTTGGAAAATAGATCATGTTCATGTTGAGGTTGTAACGCGACAAACCCGTATTTTCCTGAACACCCTTTTCATCATAAGCTGTTAAAGCCACCTTGTAGTTAAACTGCTGATCGCCACCCGAAACATTAACCGTGTGGGTCTGGTTAAAGGTAGGACGGTAAAAATAAGACTGCCAGTTGGTAGAGTTATTGTAATAGGCATTTAAACTATCGGATAAAAACGGTGTGGAGTTGATTAAATCGATAGCATGGTTATAAGCGGTGTCATAACGTAAAATCTGATCGATTCTTAATAAACGCTCGCCTTTACCACCAATTACCGAACGCAACTGCGGCACGGTTGACATAAAAGCCGCACCATTATAACGTACAACTGGCACTTTAGAGTTACCGCGTTTGGTGGTAATCAAAATTACCCCATAAGCACCTCTAGATCCGTATAGCGATGTTGCTGCAGCATCTTTTAACACGGAGATATCTTCAATATCTTCTGGTGGAATTTGAGAGGCTGGCGAAATACCCGGCCCTGCCTGCTGGAAACCATAAGAGTAATTGGTATTATCGTCAACCGGTACCCCATCAATTACATACAATGGAGAAGTTGGTGTTAAGAAAGAGGCGTTTCCTGAACCTGATACATTGATATTAGAAATACCACGCAAGGTTACACTACCCCTAAAACCCGGAGAACCTGTATTGTTCTGGATGTTTAAACCAGCTACTTTTCCCTGTAGTAATGAAATTACATCACCTGCAGGCTGTCCCTGAATATCCTTACCAGAAATGGTTACTACCGAACCGGTAGTTAGGGTTCTGGTCTTGGTTTGGTAACCCGCCGTAACCTTCACTTCATTTAAGGTCTTACTATCACTATTTAAACTAATCGAAATACTGGTGCGGTTGTTCACCTTTACCGTTGTGGTTTCGTAGCCTACATAACTGAATGTTAAACTGGCATTATTAGCTACCGTAACTCTGAATTTACCATTCATATCGGTAATACCCAGCGAGCTGCCAGCACTTGTAACGCTCACGCCGGGTATGGTTTCTTTTGATTTTGATGAACCATCTGTTACCACACCTGTAACAACAATACGTTGCTGGGCGCTTGCCAGATTCTGGAAACCAAAAATCAATAAAATAACTATGGTGTAAAAATACTTCATTGGAAATATGTTTTGTTTTAGTTTATACTGTTCCATTAATCATTATCAAATTTTGGTTTATCGCGCTTAAACCAGAAGGTTATCTCCCAGTCTCCTTTTTGGTAAATATTAAAGTTGAATGCCAGGAAGCATTGTTGTAGCACATTACCAAAAGCCTGTCTGTTAAACCTGAATACCACTCTGGCCTGATCGCCGGATAGCGTAGTATATTTGGTTGGGTAAGCACTACAAGGAATTGGGTAGGCTACCTCATATTTTACCTTGGTAGCATCTTTAACCATATTAAAACCATGTACCAGATTTGCCCAATCGGTAGCGGCAAACTTATTCGGATCAATTGGATTAGATAAGGTATCTACAAATTTGAAAGTGATACTGTTACCATTTCCTGCTTTTTTGAATAAAACCTGTACATCATCTCTGGTATTCAGTGGCTGTCCACGTAAACCCGTAATATTTAAACTGGTTGGATTAACCGATACAGATGTACCCTGTCCGGTTACCGGATCTAAATTTGAAGGCTCATACGGACGTTCACGTAAAGGACGTAAGCGGAAATTCTGAAAGTACTTCCTGCCACCTGAGTTCGACATTTCTACATCGAAAACATAACCTGAATCAGGCTGTGCCTTAACCATATTCGAGTTCGCAGCAGCCCACATCATAAACTCCCCTGAGTGTGGACGTACTTCGAATAAAGGATGATTTTCAGTCGTTCGTTTAGCTTCGATCTCAGCAATAGACTTCTCTGTTCCATCGTAAGCAGTTTTCCAAACGGTCACCGGATAATTATTAGTAAGTTCTGGAGCAGGCTCGCCATTAAACGTACGCATGTTAACAATTTTGAAATCCAACGGACGGCTTGAGTTACCGTATTGAAAATTATTTGCAAACAAGGTATTTCTTCCCAAAACCGGTTGATACACGTATTGGATATATTGAGAATCGTTGGCTATTGATAACCTTTCATCGGGCAGGTTTTTCTTGCACGAAGATAATGCGATGCCACCTAACAATAAGGTTAAGCTAACTTTTAGTATATATTGAATATTTTTCATCATTCCTGTCTATTTATTCAATCTGTATGTAAATTCATCGAAACCAAAATTGTGTATTGGCGTTAGGATATTAATTGTGGCGTTGTTGGTTTTAATGTTCACCGCATTTGTTGTTGTTGTTACCCAATAATCGGTAAAAATAGAGCCGTAAGTATCACTAAAATTAAGTGTAGCAGCCCCTCCATCAACGTAACCTGCAGAACTCAGTTTTACATATTTCACATGCATCTGATAATCAATTACGATATTTTTAACCAACATTCCATCAACATTATCAATGTAAGCATCAGTAGTTTTATTACCCCTTACAATGTATTTACACAGCATAAATCCCAACTCGTCCCAGTCTGCAGTTGATAAATAAACTGGTACCTTACCTTCGTTTTTACGCGTGATGTTTAAATACTTTACTGCGGCCTCGAAGTTTTTGTTTACCGGTGCAAAAAGTGTTAGCTTTTGGTTGGTTAACGAATCCATCAGGAAAGGGTATCGGTTTAAAACCAATAGTAAAGAGTCAAAAGTCCCTTTTGGTTGTGCCTTTAAATAATCCATAGCCGAACCTCTAAAGGTTTGCTGTGTATTTACATAATCATGATAAGGCGAATCGTCTTTTTTACAAGCCGTAAAGCACAAGGCAATAAGCCCTAAAAGAAAATATGTGCTCTTTTTATATAATAAATTTTTCATTCTAAATCTGATTAGGTGATTATTGCCAGTATGGGTTTTGGGTAATTGATGAATTTGCATTAATTACATCCTGAGATACCGGCCAGTAAATGCCTCCTGCAGCCTCAAACTGTTTAAAGGTCAGTGGGGTACCATTTTTCGTTGTAAAAACACTCTGTGGGTTTTTGATCCTGTTATACCTGATAATGTCATACCATCTCCAGCCTTCGCCCATTAACTCTCTTCTGCGTTCCTGAAAAATCGCGGCAATTAAATCTGGCGTAGATGTTGAAAAACTAATTCCTCTTAACAAACAAGCTCTGTTCAAGGCATTAAGGGCGTCATCTTTCAGACCTAAAACAGCCAGTGCCTCAGCTCTCAATAAGGTAATTTCTTCCATACGGCTAAACACCATTGATGAACTGAACAAAGTCACATTTCCGGAAGTATTGGATGGATAAATTACCTTTACTTTATTGAAAATTGGTCGTTCAGATTCTACACCATAGAAATAATTAGTTCTGTACAGACCTTTTATCGGATCTATGCTAAAACGTAAATCGAGTGGATTTGTAAATGCTTTAAGGATAGTATCTTTTGATACATACATTTCGGGCTGCGATTTCGGTATAAATGGCGAGGCCAGTGTTAACTGCTCTAAATGCCCGTTAGCTGTTGATAAACCGTTACCTGCCTCGAATGGAAAACCCACCATCAGATTTGCCCTTTTATAAGCAAACGGGCTATAGTTATTCTGGTTTTCAGTTAGTGCATTCATATCAATATAATCTAATGGGTTGGCCCCATCTACAAAATATTGGGTAGATTGATTATCCAAAACGAATTTAGAATAGTTGGCCGCATCGATGTAGTTGCCTTGCCATGCAGCAATATGTGCTAACAAAATATAAGCTGATAAGCGGGTAAAAATAATCCCGTTCCAGCTTGGCCAGTTGCCACCATAGTACAAGCCTGGCATAATTGGATCGGTACCGCCATATCTGAAGGGCACTACCTTTGCAGCTGCCAACAGCTCGTTGGTTGCAAATGCAAGCACCTTTTGTTGTGGTGAACGACCTAGTTTTACAAACTCTCCATCGTGCGATGAGGTAAGTAAAGGCACATCACCCCAGATCCTGGTCATGTAAAAATAAGCAAAAGCCCTTAGCATCCTGGCTTGCGCCACATCCACATCGTTGTTAATTTTGGTGTAACGCGGATCAATTGCCTGTATTTCTTTCGATCTTTCGATAAAAAGGCTGGCTGCATTTATCGCTGCATAATAAGGTCTCCAGTTGGTGATCCTGTTAATTACAGGATAAGAGGCATTTAATTGTCCGTTTACAATGGCCTTTAAATCTGCCCGGTTGGTAATGGTAAAATCACCTTGTCTTAAATCGCCCATTAACCAATGCGCATTGTCAGCAACGGTAGCCGAACGGAGCAGCCCGTATATTGATAACAAATTGGCTTTGGCATCTTCGAGCGTTTTCCAGTTGGTTTCTTCTGTTGCTAATCTTGTTGATTGTACATCATCAATCTTTTTGCAAGAAAAATTCCCAAAAGTAATCAGTAGTACAAAAACTGCGATAGCCGTTTTGTAAAACATGTTCTCTTTATTGATTGTGTAATTCATGTTAATGCTATAATTATTTTATAAATCCAATTTAAAGCCCAGTACAAATGTTCTCGGAATGGTTAAATTGGCGCCATCATAATATCCGTTGTAATTCACCAGCTCAGGATCTACACCAGAAAACTTAGTAATGGTGAAGAGATTCATCGCTGTAGCATATAAGTAAGCTCTTCTTACAGCTGAAGCTGAGCCTGATTTTTTGAAAAGTGAAGTTTTACCAAAATCGTAGCCTAACGTTACCGACCTTAATTTTACGTAAGAAGCATTTTCAAGGAAAAGATCCTGGTCTGTTCTATAAGCATCAACATCACTCCATGGATTGTAAATAGGATAAGTTTTTTCGTTATCGAATATCTGCCACGAAGAAACCTCTTTAACCGAATTGATATCGTTACCAGCCTCACGGTTAATAAAACCATAACGTGTGGCTTCGTACTGGTTAATGGCTTTTTGTCCAAGTGCGAATATGAAGTTGAAATTCAGGTCGAAATTTTTATAAGCAACTGTATTGTTCCATCCACCAACAAATTTTGGCAACCGATCACCAGTTAACACTTTATCTTTATTATCAACACGGTTATCGCCGTTGTAGTCAGCCCAGTTCGGGTCGCCCGCTTTTAAAGGAATACCGTTAAATGTTCTGCCTGCAGGTACTTCAGCATTGGTATTGTAAATGCCGTTATTAGTATACAGCCAGAAACTACCAACTGGTTTACCTACAACCAATTTATCATTACCGCTAATTAATTCGGTTAAGCCATTTGGCAATGCGGTAAGTTTATTTTTATTGTAGTTGAAGTTCACTGTAGTATTCCAGCTAAGTCCTTTAGGATTAGTGATTACCAAAGCGTTTAACATCAGCTCAAGGCCCTTGTTATTGATATCCATGCCCGACTGGTAGTTAAGACTGTAACCAGTTTCGAAAGGTACCGGTACACCAATAACCTGATTTTTATTGTCGCGGTTGTAAGCGGTAATGGCTGCATTAACCCTATTGTTCAAAATTGAACCATCTAAGGTAATGTTGATCCTGTCAGCATATGGCAACTTTATTCCGTAGCCGATAAAACCACTATCGTATGGTCTGTTAATTCCTAACTTACCACCGTAACCTGGAATGGTAGGCTCTTCAAACCATCCGTTTTCTGAACGGTATTGCGGACCCGCAGCATATCTGTCATCCAAAAAGATCCTTATATTTCTGCCCCATCCTGCACTCAGGTGTAAGCTGCTGAAAAAAGAATTGCTTTTTAAAAATTGCTCTTTAAGGTTAAAAGTCGCGTTAAAAGCTGGTGTAGTCACCCAACGGCTATCTGGCTGACCATTTGATGAGCCATCTCTACGTAGCAAAACATTCACATCAAGTAAATTTTTATAACTGTATTTCGCGGCACCATAAAAAGACATCAAATTATTACGCTCTTTATCAATGTATCTGAATACATAAAAACCTCCTGCTGCAAGCGTATTTAAATAATCCTCATCTCCGGAGTTACCATCAACCAGGTTTAATTTTACATAATCGTTTGGTCCGTTATAAGCCCTGGCATAGTTATATTTATGCGTATCGCCTTGAAAACTCTGACCAATTTCGAAATTAACAGTATGTTTTTTGTTGATCTCATACTTATATGAGGCAGTGTTGTTGATCATTAAACGTTGGCTGTAACCAAAATAATTTGATACATAACTTACGCCATCCATTAAAGTAGATGGTGTAAAATAATCCCTTACGCCTTCATTATAATCGAATATTAAGCTTGATGAAAGTGTGAGTTTGTTAATTTTAGCAGTTAAGCTTAAATTACCATTCAAAGTATTGGTGCGGTTATTATCTACGCTTTTATCATTTTCTTCCAGAAAACTTTCGTAAATCGCTGCATTAGGAGATAAAGGACTGGTTAAATCCGGAATATACCTTGTTTCAGCAAAACGATCTCTTAAACTCCTGTTCCGGTTACGGTCTAAACGAGCTGCGTTTACGTTACTTGAAACGGTTAACCACTTAAACGGGGCCATATTAATACCAAAAAACAGGTTATACCTATTAATGTTGGTCGCATCGGCATTGCCCGCATTTTTCGTACCTGAACCATAAAACCTGAAATTTGCCCGGTCACCACCACCGGTAATACCTAAATCAGCCGAGTAAGTTGGCGTTGTGTTATAATAGATATCATTCCAGTTTGATGGTCCATAATATGCGGTATTGGTAGAATCTCTTAAATAAGAGGCATAACCAGCATAATTTTCAGCAGTTGCATATTTTTGGTAAAAAGGTTTCCTGAAATTATTTTCATAAACTCCGTTTACCGTGTTTACACTTGGTGGCGTAACATAACCAAAATAAGAGTTTAAACTAATATCCCTCAAGCCTGCTCTTGCACTTTTTGTGGTGATGTAAATGGCACCATTCGCTGCATTTGGTCCTAGTTTAGCCAGTTCAAATGGGTCTTTAATTACCGAGATAGATTGTATATTATCTATACTGATCTGAGAAAGTAAATTAGTAGCAGGACCAATCCTGTTAAAATCATATTTCTGTACATCAAAAGCAAAGGGATTATCGGCAACTAAAGGCACACCATTTAAATAAATAGCCGGCTGTAATGCGTAAATATCCTTTTTAGTAAATAACTGGCCTGATGCACCCTGTATAATTATGCTTTGCTCAGTACCAGGCTCACCATTTGGCTCCTGTACATAAACTCCAGCCAAATTACCTTTGATAATTTGCTGTAATGATAAATTCGGAACAGGTGTTGACGAACGGATGTTAATTGTATCGCGTACTGTTTTAAATTTCTGTAATGCTCTAACCATTTGGCCAATTGTATCGGTTTTAATGGAATAAGCGGACGAATCTTTTTTGGCTTTAGTGGTATCTTGCTGAAAAACAAAATAACTACCATTAGCCGTTTTAAGCCATGCCTCGTGGGCACATAAAGATTGTGATCCAAAAACAGATAAAAACAAGGCAATACAAACGCTTGTATAAATTTTAACCATTTTATTAGTTTAATTAAAAGTTTAAGTGTTTAAAGAAGAAACTCGATTGTTAAATGCGATTAAGAAATTATCTCTATTTGAGATTTTGGGCAAAAAAATGCCTGAAGACAAAAAGTAAAATTTTTGATCATGGGATGTGGTTTAGGGTGATTAATATTAATTCTTAAAGCAATATATATTGCCCAGAATGATTAGTTTTTGTTTGTTTGCTTATTTTACCCTGGTTAGGGGGTTATTATTTTATTTATTCATTATTCCCTGTTAGTTTAACAGTTTTTTTGCTCGTAATACTAAAATAAAATATCGGCTCGTTATTATTTGGTAATGCAAGTTATATATTAAGAATACTTGATTTTTATTTTTCTTAACGCAAACGTTTGCTTAAAAAATGCGTAATATGTAAAGCAATAAAAGGCTATAACGCTTAAACAGTGGCACTAATCTGCTGATTTCTATAATTTTTATAAACGATATTCTAATAACGAATAAGGACTAAGAAAAATAGTAGGGATGATCGTTTGATTCATCAAAAAAAATAACCCGTCACTGTTACATTTATACGCACTTATACGCTGGAATGCTTTACCATTATTAGCAAATTTGTAATTAAAAAAAGACATAACGAAAATTAAGCGCAAACGTTTGTTTGTTTTAAAAAAACTTCATTTTTACACTCGTAGAGGCATTTTTTTTATTAAAAAAGTTTTATTCTGATATACTATTTTTAAGTAATTTTAAGATAAGTCTATCAAAAAGATTAACAATAAATTAATAAATTACTTTTCAAAAAAACTGCTGTTTATAATCTTGAAAAACAGCAAATCATAAACCGTTTTACTAACTGTATTTTCAGTAGAAACGCTGTTAGTCGGGATTTGTAATCCCGACTTAAGAACTAAGGATTTCTAATCCTTAAAAAGAATTAACCATGCAGATTATAAATACACAGCACAAAGGTCAAGATCGCAGATCCTGACCAACTAGCGTAAAGTATAGACAACGTATTGTTAGTGTATCAGTATTATTTTTGGCAGGATTTATTCGGTACTCAATTTAAAATACTGCTAAGTACCGCCTCAGATGCGGCTTCGCAGAAATCGATTCCGGAATAATCGGGATTGTAACCACCAATGTACGGAACAGCCATAATATAGATTCTTTTATTCGCCTCCCCTGCTTCATCAACCACCTGAAAATGATCGGTAATGGTGATACCGGGCACCGTTAAAAAATAAGTATTGCCTTTCTTTGTCACCAAATCATTATGCTTCATTTCTTCCTTCCCATTTTCAGCAGACTGGAATTTTAGCTTTGCCGGACTTACCGTTCCATTGGTAATTAAGCTTTTAAAAGGAAAATCATCGAAAGAAAGGTGCGGCTGGCCAACACAGTCGATAAAGGTATCGAAGTGAACGGTAACCTTTTTATCATCCAACGTATAATGATAATCTGCACCGCCAGTTTTTAACGGTTCTACCTTTGCATCATCTCCAACGGCAACAATGTTTAACACGCCAGCCTCGTAAAGTGCCAGTAATTCTCTGCACGAGCTTTGTGGCACAAATGCAATTACAATAGAGATTAATGGCATCAATACTTTTTGGAGCCGCTCCATATCTTCGGCAGACAAATATTTGGCAGGATAATTCATCGCAAAGCTTAAAACAGCCAAAGCTTCTTTCCAATAAATGGATTTACGCTTCTCTATCGATTTTTCAGCTTCATCATATTCTTTTTTAAAAAGATCGAAAGGTTCCATTTTTTCCCTGAAACCCATCATGGCCCCTACAAATTCTTCCAGGTTCATGTTTTTGATCTGCGCATAAAAGGCCGGATCTTTTTCGATAAACATCTCTTTAAAATTCTTTTCGAATACAAAATCCAATGGTAAAAAGCCTCCGTTTTCGGCTATGCTCGCCTGAATTTCAGCTTTGCTCAGCGTTTCTTCTTTGCCCAAATGCGAATCTTCCAGATGAAAACGAATGGCCGGTAATAAACCACTTCGCGAGTGCATTACAATTTTAAAGCCTTCGCTTTCTAAATGATAACGATAGGTTCCATCTTCATTGTCTTCAAACTTACCATTTTGCCTGGCCAGTGTTCTTAAGGCATCAATAGCCGTTAACGATGAGCCCATGATGCCAACAGCGTGATTGAGCTTTAACGATATCTTCTTTGGTGGATAAGGCGAATCGAAATAGTTGGGAATACGACCTTCATATTTCTTTGGCCAATTGTGTCCGGTACAGATAATAACCTGGTCGAAATATGCCTTACCATGATTTTGAATACTTACAGCCACTTGATTATCTTCAGGAAAATCGACAATATCTTCTACCACACATTTTAAATGTACATTGGTTTTTATCCCTTTTTTCGCCGCTGCATCTTTCAGCAGATTAAACTGCGCAGATAAGTATTCTCCAAAAAACAATCTGGGCAATACTTTATACTCATTAAATTTCGCTTCGTTGATGTTAAACTTTTTTAGCACTGCTTTAGGCGCAATTTTTACCCAATCTTCTATAGAATTATAAATGATTGGAATTTCATTGTCTGATACATTGGTAATATGTTCTACATTAGCGCCTTCGGCACTATAAGGCATACCGGCACCTAAATAATCCTTACGTTCGAAAATGTCTATCTCAAAATTGGCCGCTTTTGATTCTGTTAATCTTTTATACATGAAAAGACCACTCGGCCCACCGCCAATAATGGCAATTCTTTGTTTTGCTGTTTTAGTATCCATTTATAATTCATACAATCTTAAAAAAGGGAAATTGTTTTGTTTTTTTGCCACGGAAAGACAGCGCGCAGTGATTAATCAGTTTAATTTGTCATCCTGCGGAGTAATTTATTCTATAAAAATTAATATTAAATGACAGGAAAGTCTCTGCATCTAACTCCAATAAGTTACCGTCATTTCGAGCGGAGTGCAAGACAGTCGAGAACCACGTTGTGCTCAGCGGAGCTAAATCTGTCTTAATAGATCTCTCCGCTCCACTGCGTTTCGGTCGAGATGACGCTATCTTTTTTAACGCTGTCAATGGTAGAGGTCAGACGATCGGTTTTAGGTGTTGTCATCCCCTGTGGTTAAGAGAAAATCAAAATTACCAAGAACCAATTCTGCTTATTACTGTTAAAAGAAAAGTCAACAAATTAAATATGGATACACCGCAACCAAAATTATATATGCTTTTATTGGGATCGAAAGCACCGAAAAGAAATGTAGAACAGCACGATTATTTCTTTGGCATTGCACATTCGCTTAAAGCACTGGTTCCCGAAATTAAAGCATTTTGGCCAGAAGCAGGAGCCAGTATCCATGTAGATGGCTGGCGGGAAGTGAAAAAGGTTGACAACTATGAAATCAACATTAAATTAAGAGATAGCCACACGCCTCTTTCTACTGATAAACTCTTTTTTATTAACCTTGGCGGCTACCAATCGAACAAACTATATGAGCAACATTATATTGTTTTATCAGTTCATGACGAAAGGGCCAAAGCCATACAAGAGGCAAAGAAAACTGTATTCTTTAAAACAAATTCAATAAAAGGTGCCAATGCGCATATTGACGAAAAGTATGGCATTGATGTAGATGATATTTATAAAATTGAAGATATTTTAAGTGAAGAATCGAAACAAAAATACCATATTGAAATAAAACCATCTTCAGGTGCTTTACCTGAAGATGAAATTCATTTGGGTTATTTTAAACTGGATAAACTTTAACAGTATTACAGGGTTATTTTTTCGACAGTTTTTTTAGCCATGCCACTAAATCAGCGGCTGCTTTATCATTTTCGAAACCCATTTCTTTTGGTAAACGTCCGTTAACATATTCGTCATACAACCATGGATCGGCAATGGCAATTGCGGTTCCTTTACCATATTTAGCAGAAGCAATCACTGTTGCATTAGCTGCATTTTTCAACACCGGTTTTGCACCGGCTTTGGTTTCAATGGAGCAAACATCTTTCATAAATATTTTCTGCGCCGTTTTAAATACAGGATTGTTTTTGATTGAAATGGCACCATCATCAAAATGTTTGTCATCAATAACGTGATTTTGCATCTCATTGGTAAAATGCATGCCAAACACATTGGCTAGTTTATTAAAGTGTGGCAACTCTACGTTTGCACTATCATTGGCAAACATTACCAATACACCACCTTGCTTTACCCACGCCGAAATTTCAGTGATATCTGCTGCCTGTATATAATTTGGTTTTGGGTTTTCTTTTGGTCGGTCAGGATCTACAATTAGATATACATCAGTACCTTTTAATTTGGCTACAGTAGGTGCTGTTTCTAAAGAATCTAACTTAAAACCCTGTTTTTTAAATGCATTGCCGAAAATAGAAAAACCACTCATTGCCTGCTCACTCCACAAGTAATGAAAACGAATTTCTTTACCCTGCTTATCTTTACGGGTTTCGCGATTAAAAAAATAATCTAAGGTAACAGTTTGTGCACTTGCCAGGATAGATGAACAGGTTAAAACAGAAAGTATGCAAACTCTAAAAAGCATTTTCATAAAACATATCGGGTTAAATTGTAAATATCAATAGCCCAAAAGTATAAAATTTAACCATAATCAAATTGTTATAATCAACCTACAAAGGCTTAATAGATATAAAACTTACGCCATATTAAACTAAATTGATTTACCACAACAAAAAAAATACACCAACGCGATTAAAATCGATTATCGGTTTAGAGCCAATGCAGATAATCGTGTTCTCCGTCATTTTTTTTCTTGTTTACTTTAAGTCGTTTTTTGCATAAAGCCACAATAAAGAAAGCAATGATCAGAAAGGTAGCGCCTATTTGAGCTATACTTTCTAAATCGAGATCAAACATATGGTTAGTTTTATAAGTTTAACACTAATTTACCCGTACCTGCTCAGCTTTTGCCGTTATGGCTACTGAACTACTTGCCATAAATCCCTGAGGAACCTTGGGTTCTATCCAGGTAGATTTCGGCGGCAAAAACTCAGCATTTTCTGCAGCTGTAATAAACGCATCTGCCGTCATCGGAAAAAGAGAAAAGCCAATGGCGCTTTCATCACTGTTCAGCGCTGTAAGAAATTGAGCCCATTTACAATCCGGAAAACAGGTTAATCTTTCGTCTTCCTTCGGTTTATTAATCCCCAGCACAGCTGACAGGATTTTATCTTGTAAAATAACCGTATCAGGCACTGCTGATAATGCCATAGAAGCCTGATTTAAATCCAGCTGATACCATTCGCCTTTAAAACAAAGCCCTAACCTATTCTTCTGATCAGGTTTATAAGCTTTGTTATTGGGGATTTTTGAAACATAATAATACTGTTGGAGTTTTTCCATCAACAGTGAGTAAGAAATATCTACCCCCGTAACCACTCTATGAAAGGCACCTATCGAAATAACATCAGCAGACACAAATAGCGAACTGATCTGCTGAGGTGAGTTTTTCTGCAATGAACAGGCTGCTTCCAGGCGATGATGGCCGTCGGCAAGGTAAACCGCTTCAAGTTTCGTAAATTCTTGCACAAATTTTTCAATAACATCTTCTTCCAGTACCTGATAAAGAAAATGTTCCATCTGCGACCATTCGCTTGCCAAAGGTTTACGCGTACGCACCACAAAATCAATAAGCGCATCTAAGGTTTTGTCTTTTTTATGCACCAATAAGATTGGTGATTTTTGCGTTGCCTTATTTTTCCGATCTGTTTTAAGTGATTCTACTTTCGACGATACGGTTTCTTCGTGCCTTTTAATGGCATTTACGGGTGTTTGAGAAAGATCGGTTGCTGCCCAAATTCCCCGCATTGCACCAAACTCACCACGAAACTCGTAAACATAAATAGCCGGCCGCTCATCCAAAGGACATCCAAATAAATTGAGCAGGTCTTCAAAAGAAAGCTGTTCATTTTTATGCACCTTACCATTTACCTGATCAGAAATCATCAGGTCAAATATGTCTTTGCCTGGCTGTAATGCCTTTAGTGGAGAGATTTTTATCATCTTTTAACTGATTATTCGAGTTCAAGAACTGTTTTATCGCTGTATATTTTTTCAAAACTGGCCATCGCATTTACCAATACTTCAACACTCGATAATGGGAGTGCATTGTAAAGCGAAGCCCTAAATCCGCCAACTGTTCTGTAACCTTTTATGCCTACAATTCCTTGATCTGCCGCAAATTTTAAGAACTCGCCCTCTACATCTTTATTAACCGCCAGAAAAGTAACGTTCATTCGGGAGCGGTGTGCAACATCGGCAGTGCCATAAAAAAGCGGATTTCGGTCTATTTCGGCGTATAATAATTTTGCTTTTTCTATATTTCTTTGCTCTATCCCGCTTACACCGCCCTGATCTTTAAGCCACAATAAATTAAGCATGGCTACATAAATGGAAAAAACCGGTGGTGTATTGTACATGCTCATATTATCGCGGAATACCCTATAGTCCATCATTGATGGGATTTCTTTTTTGGCCTGATTAAGAAATTCATTTTTAGCTATCACGAGTGTCATCCCGGCCGGTCCCATATTCTTTTGGGCACCTGCATAAATGAGATCAAAATCGCTAACATTAATCTTCCTTGAAAAAATATCTGATGACATATCGCATACCACGGGAACGCCGTTAGGAGAAAAATCAAATATCTCTGTTCCTTCAATCGTATTGTTTGAAGTATAGTGTATATAAGCAGATTCGTGATCAACATTAAACTGATCAGGGATATAAGCGTAATCTTTATCTTTCGAAGAAGCAACCAGCTCAACTTCACCAAATAATTTGGCTTCTTTAATGGCTTTTTGTGCAAAATATCCGGTATCAAGATAAGCAGCCTTTTTTCCTGCGCTCAAAAAATTCATCGCCACCATAGCGAATTGTGTACTGGCCCCACCTTGTAAAAAAAGCACGGAATAGTGATCAGGAACAGATAATAACCCGCGAACCAAAAGCTGGGTTTTAAGCACCACATCTTCAAATTCAGGCGATCGGTGAGAAACTTCTAGAATAGATAAACCCATCCCACCCCAGTTGATTACGGCCTGAGCAGCTTGTTCCATTACAGATGACGGCAATATGCATGGGCCGGCACCGAAGTTGTGTTTTTTATGCATGAGAAAAATAATATTCGGTTAAATTAATTACAATGTAAAGATCAGTAGTTAAGCAAATTATACCGCAACAACTTATTTTTTTGGTAAAAATTATTTTTTATCAAACCCTTAACATCCTAAAAATTTGGTTTAGCACTTCAGGAAAATAAGTTGACAGAATATAATTTTTATTTGCACTCCATAATTTTCACTATTATTGTAATATATACACTAAGTAGCTTTTTAAATAAGAACCATAAATTAACTTAAATATACCTTATTTTAACTATTTTTAGGCTTCACAAAAGCAAACAAAATAGAAACAATTATACACTAAGTATTTTACATGCAACCTCAAAAAGTTGATCAGACTGATATCGAAATCCTAAATCTTTTACAACGTGATGGATTATTAACCTATAAAGAAGTTTCGGGAAAGCTTAGAAAAAGCATGACCCATATTGTAGAGCGCATTAAAAAACTGCGGACAAACGGCTACATCAAATCAACAGTTGCCATTGTAGATATCGATAAACTGAGGTCTCATTTTATAGCCTTTCCGCACATACAGCTTACCATGCATTCGGAAGATATTGTAAGGGCATTTAAGGCCGAAATGGAAAAATACCCCGAAGTGATGGAATGTTATCATCTTACCGGACATTTTGATTTTATGCTTAAGGTAGCCATGCCCGATATGGTCTCTTACAACAATTTCCTCAGAGACAATATAGGTGCCCTGGCTTATGTAGGAAATATCCAAAGCTTTTTGGTGCTGAATCAATCGAAAGCCGAAACCGCGTATGCTTTGTAGATTGGTTAACCGATTAATTGTTGAAATCGGTTAATCGATTCCAAATTAGCGGCCTAATCCTCAATATCCAGTTTGAAGTGGTCCAATAAGCCCGAAAGGTTAGTTGATGAAAATCTGGCTTTCTTCATGTTGTTCAACGCAGGGTCGAAAGAAAAATTTCTTGCGGTGCGGAAATCAGTTTTCTCCAGAATTGTCCTGTTAAAAGATGTGGCCGTGAGGTCGCAATTATTAAAAACAGCTGAAGATAAATCGGCCGATTCGAAATCGACTTCCTTTAGCGAGCAGTTAATAAAATTTGTTTTCCTGAGCTTGGTACCATAAAAAACAGAATAATCCAAAATGCAGCCCTTAAAAGAAAAGGAGAACATAAATTTATTGCAGGTAGAAAAATCAATACCCAGTATTTTACAATTTGTGAATGTAATGTTACTAAAACCTGTACCTGTTACCTGAGTGAGCGAGAAATTACAATGGCTAAATTCACAGTCAACAAAATCGTTATAGCTCAGTTCACTTTTAGAAAAATCGCACCTTATAAATTCACACTTAATAAACTCTCGCTTTTGCAGCTGTTTACCCGCGTAATTGATATCGATAAAAGTTTTATTTTGATGAACGGTTGTTTCAGCAGGTTCTTGCATACAAATTAGCGCTAAATTTTAATGGGAAGTTGATTTGGAAAAACATTGAGCACCACTACCCCTGCAACAATAAGACTAATACCTATAATGGCGCCAATATCTAACTTATTTTTAAAAACAACAACCGATATTATTGCGGTTAATACAATACCCAGACCTCCCCAAATGGCATAAGCTGTGCCGAGTGGAATCGATTTTAGGGCAATGGACAAAAAATAAAAACAAAGCAAATAGGCTACAACTGTTATGGCCGATGGAATGAGTTTGGTAAACTGATTGCTGGCGTTTAAAAAGCTCGAACCAACTACCTCTGAGATAATGGCCAGCGCCAGAAAAAGATATTTCATATTTAAAGTTTAATGAGTGTTTCTAAAATCTGTTGTTTTTTCTTGTCACTGATATCATAAACACCCAGGTTATCCGAATACCATAATCCATCAGCAACAAGCATCACAATCAGGTGTTTTATACCTTGCTCGCTATCATCACCATTACCAATATGAGTACTAAACCATTCATCCCAGCCTTTACGGTACTCGGGATTGATGAGAATAACCTGAGTGATAATTTTCATCGTCCTCCTATAAAACAGGTCGTTACTTTTACCAATAATAAAGCGCAGGTAAGCCAAACTGCCTACCTCCTTTGATGACTTTTTTTCTTCTACAATCCACTCGGTAAGCTCTGCCAAACTTTGGTTCATCAATTCTTTTAGCAGATCTTCTTTGTTACGGAAATGGTGGATAATGCCCCCCTTGCTCAAACCCGTTTTATCGGCAATGGCCTGAAACGTAACGCGATGCCAATCTAATGCGCCGATTTCTGCGGCGGCTGCCAAAATAAGTTGTTTGCTTACCTCAGGCTCTTTTTTTCTTTTATAGGGATTTTCCATATCACAAAGATACCGAACGTTTGGTTTGTTTACAAATTATTCTTACGTTTGCATTGACAAAAGATCAGTTTCAGCTATGGATTGGTCTTGAAAATCCATTAATTATTCCTAAAATATGCCCAGATACATCACCATCATCTCTACCATTATCGAATCGGGCAGAGATACCGGTTTAATTGCTTTGGCCGTTGCAGGCCTGCAGGATATTTCAGAATGGTCTATCGATCTAGAAGATTGCGACAAAGTAATCCGCATTGTTTCGGTAAAGGATATCAGCAATGAGTTTTGCGAAAAATTGGCGCTGTTTGGGATAAAAGCATCGGTAATGCAGATTTTTGATGATCGTTATCACCTGATGTAGTGCGCTAAACCTGTCAGATGGTAACATCTAACCGCAAAAAAAAGCTAACTGTTAATGCCCATGGCGTACAGGATAATATTTACCCCAAATTTGGTATTGTCTTCAGCTAAAAAGCGTTTATTCCTGAAATCGTAGTCCCACTCGCAGCCATAATCTTTATTGCTATACAACACCCCTATCCTGTTGTTAATGGTGATGGCTTTCAGGTAATCGTGCACCAGATCGTCGCCCCAACCGTTTAACTCAAAAGAAGTGGTAGGCGGTCCCTTCTCAAACTTGAAAAAAGAACTATAAATGCCGTGGTTATTGGGAATTTTCTTCAAAGCTTGTGGACCGAAAAGGTTGCTCATCTGTGTTTCGAAAGAGCGGGCGAATAAACCATCAATATCGTGGTTACAATCATCTACAAAAACGAAACCGCCGTTATGCACATAAGTTTTGAAATTTACAGCTTCCTGCTGGCTAAATTGAACCAGTTTGTGTCCGCTTAGATAACAGAAAGGATATTTAAATAAATCGCGACTGCTCAATTCTACAATTTTCTCCTCTTCATCTAAAGGAATAGTGGTATACTCCAGCAAAGAATTTAACAAATTAGAAGGCATCCGCTGATCGGTATCCCAATCGCCAGAATTATATTTTAACCTCGCAAATGTAAATTTAGCTCTTTGCACAGCCTAAAATTACCTTCATTTTTCATTAATTGTATTTTTTAACCAAATTATCTTGTAAATTTTTTGATATTCTTTCCACAGGGCTAAAACTATCTGCCAATATGCGCTATATTGAAGCACAATATCGTTATACTAAAAAATCAACCGTTTTGGAGCGTTCAGAAAGCAACCTAAAAATATTGATCGATAAGATCTCCCTGTTAAAAAGCGAAATACAGAAAGTAATTGTTGGCCAGGATGTGATCATTGAAGAAATGCTGATTGCATTAATGGCTGGCGGACATTGTTTACTCGAAGGCGTACCAGGCCTGGCGAAGACTTTAATGGTAAGAACCATGTCGCAGGCTTTAGATCTTTCTTTTAGGAGAATCCAGTTTACGCCCGATTTAATGCCCACCGATATTGTAGGCACCGAAATACTGGAAGAAGACCATGTAACCGGAAAACGTTTCTTTAAATTTAATAAAGGCCCCTTATTTGCCAATATTATTCTGGCCGATGAGG
The DNA here is from genome assembly GCF_056490665.1 of Pedobacter folensis. Classification (NCBI taxonomy): domain Bacteria; kingdom Pseudomonadati; phylum Bacteroidota; class Sphingobacteriia; order Sphingobacteriales; family Sphingobacteriaceae; genus Pedobacter; species Pedobacter folensis. The sequence continues at coordinate 827,134 of NZ_JBWJIF010000003.1, read as the reverse complement.
TAAACAGAACCCCACCAAAAACTCAATCGGCCTTATTAGAAGCCATGCAGGAATTTGAAGTAACCTATGGCGGGCAAACTTACCCTTTAGATCGGCCATTTTTTATCCTGGCCACCCAAAACCCCATTGAACAAGCCGGTACTTATCCCCTGCCAGAAGCCCAGTTAGACCGGTTTCTGTTATATATCAAAATCGGTTACCCTACCGCAGCAGAAGAAACACAAATTTTAAGCAGTACCACAGGCAGCAAGAAAGCAATAATCAACCCGATTGTTGGAGCTGAAGAAATTAAGGAACTGCAAGCCATTACCCGCGAAGTAAGCATCAGCGATGACCTGATTACTTATGTAAGCGAAATGATCCGTGCTACACGTCCTGATACCACTACTGTAAATTTTGTAAAAGAATGGGTGCGCTGGGGCGCTGGCCCACGTGCCGGACAGGCGCTGATTTTAACGGCTAAAGCAAGGGCCCTGTTTAAAGGCCGGTATGCTGTAATCATGGAAGATTTACAAGCCATGGCTTATCCGGTATTGCGTCATAGGGTATTAATGAACTTTAAAGCGGAAGCGGAAAATGTTTCGTCAGACAAAGTAACAGACGAACTGATTAAAGCCATTTCGAAACCAAAATCGAATATTTAATGCAAAAACTGCTCGATCCGAAAATATTGATGGCCATTAAAGACCTGTCGTTATCGGCTAAAATGACGATTGACGGGTTTATGAATGGCATAAATAAAAGTACTGTAAAAGGTCCGGGATTGGAGTTTAGCCAATACAGAAGCTACCAGCCTGGTGATGACCTCCGCTCGCTCGATTGGAAAATGTTTGCCCGCTCAGACCGTTATTACATTCGAGAATCGGAAGTAGAAACCAATATTGCCATACGAATAATCATAGACGCTAGTGCTTCGATGAGCCACAGCGACGGTGATTTCACTAAAATAGATTATGCACGGTATCTTGGTGCATCGTTAGCCTACCTGGCAAATTTACAGGGTGATGCCATTGGTTTATATGTGCTTAAAAATTCGGGCATCTTTTCCATGATAGCCAAACAGGATTATCAGCATTTGGCCAGGTTATTTTACCAGTTGGAGCAGATTAATCCTGAAGGAAAGTTCACCAAACCCATTCGCTACAAAGAGCTGTTTACAGGTACTCAAAAACGCGAACTGCTTATTTTCGTTACCGATCTTTATCAAAGCGATGATGAGATTATTAAATTGCTGGATACTTTAAATACACTTCGGCACGAAATTATAGTCTTTCATGTACTCTCAAGAAATGAACTCGACCTGGATTTTAAAGGGTATAGTACATTCGAAGATCTGGAAACAGGCGAAACCATTCAGATTGATCAGGAAAAGGCTCGTGTGAATTATAAGACCAAACTGGCCGTTTATTTAGAGGAAACAAGAGTTAAAATGCTCGACAGAAGAATTTTCTACCGAACCATTTGTACTGATGAGCCTTTAGATCAGGCATTAAGAGATTTTTTAAAACAAAGAAGTAAACTTAGAATTTAAACTGTGCAATTTTTATATCCCATAGGTTTAGTGGCGCTGGCAGGATTAATTATTCCGCTCCTAATCCACTTGTGGAACGTTAAACAGGGTAAAACGGTTAAGATTGGCAGCATTGCATTGCTGGGCGAAAGCTCGAGGGCAAGTTCCAAAAGCTTTAGAATTAACGACTGGCTTTTATTGGTTTTGCGCTGTTTGCTTTTGGCACTACTGGCATTTCTGCTGGCGCAGCCATATCTAAAAAAAAATATTTCAGGCAATAGTAAAAATGAATGGATTCTGGCAGATAAAGCCACTTTTCCACAGGTTTTCAAAACACATAAAAAGACGATCGATTCATTGCTAAAAAAGGGTTATGAAATTCACGATTTTAATGTGGGTTTTACGCCATTAACCTTAAAAGATACTGCTGGTGAAGTAAAACAGCGCAATAATTTAAATTACACGGCCTTACTGAGCGCAGCGAATCATTTTGTTCCCGCAGGTGCAAGCGTTTATCTTTTTGCAGACCGGCGCTTAAACCATTTTGGGAACGAATGGCCAAGCCTTAGCTACAAACTCAAATACATCCCCTTAAACCAAACGGATACCCTGAGCAGTTGGATTGCCAGCTACGCAGGAAAGAAATATGAGGCAAAATCGAATCCATCCAATACCACCTACGAAGCTTTAAACCCGGCAGATGAAGTGCCAGTAAACATCGCTATACATGAAGGCTCAGGCATTGAAGATGGTAAATACCTCATTGCTGCTTTAAAGGCCATTGGCAGCTTTACAAAACGGAAAATCATCATTAATCCTGCTTCCGGAAAGGTAGCTATTGGTTTCTGGTTATCGGATGATCCGGTTACTCCAATTTTTAAATCTTCAATCGCAGCCAGTGGAAACTTGTTTCAATATGAAAAAGGGAAAGTAATCACCTCACCATCTGCCCTTAACCTTTATGGTCGCCACATTAAATGGAGTAAAAGGGTTGTTTCGAATAATCAATCAGAAAAAATATGGACCGACGGCTTTGGAAATGCAATATTGACCAATGAAAAGGTAAATAATCTAAATACATTTCATTTTTATAGCCGGTTTAATCCGCAATGGAATGAACTGGTTTGGGATGGTATATTTGTAAAAGCATTAATGCCCCTGCTTTTACAAGATAAAACCCCAAATGATTTTGGTTTTGAAGACCATCCTAATGATCAGCGACGTTTATCTACCGCTCAAAATAATGTCTTCGAGATCAACAAAGCCCAATCGGCCACAAAAAGTACTCAAAATAAAGCGCTTGGCACTTTATTTTGGATCGCTGCCTTATTGATTTTGGTTACCGAACGTATTTTATCATTCAGAAAAAAACCGAATTATGTTAAAAGCTGAAGGACAAAACTGGATCAGTAACCTAAGGAAAAAGTGGATTAGCTTTTACCTGATCAGCACCTTTGCAATTGCTTTGGCTATCGCCCTGGTTTTATCGGTTATTGGTGTGTACCTGCTGCATTTTTCACCATGGCTTTTTGCAATTGTTTTTCCTGCGGCTCTGGCTGTTCTTTTGTTCAGGAAACCCATTTGGAAAACCACCAACCATGATGTTTCGAGATTCGTCAATAATCAATATCCTGAACTGGAAGAAAGTGCCGACCTTTTGCTTCAACAGGAGACTGAATTATCGATCTTACAACAATTGCAACGCAATAAGATTGAAAATATCCTCCCAGGCCTTCCACAACCTAAAGAACCAGCCAAGAAATTATATCTGGGTTTGGGCATTTTGCTTGCGGCTTTATTCATCAGCTTAGCGATCAGCAAAATCCCCCTGCTCAAAAAAGAACCTTTAAACTTTCACGAAAAGCTTAACCAAATTCCCACAATCAAAGAAAATATCCCGGCAGAGATTTCCGATTTCAGCGCAACCATTATTCCTCCAGCCTATACTGGAAAAGGAGAACGCAAACAGAAACAATTTACCATCACCGCCGAAACAGGTGCTCAAATAAACTGGAAAATAGAGACGAATATTGGCATCAAAAAACTGAAACTGATCTTTAACGACAATGAAATTGTTTCGTTAAAACCTTTAAATAAAGCAAATACACAATGGGTTTATGCCAAAACCATTAACAAATCCGGCTTTTACCAATTGGAACTGGATGGCAAAAAATCAGATCTCTACCAGATGGAGATCATACCCGATTTGCCCGTTACAATTAAAATTACACAACCCAAACAGCATACCACAATTGATATCGGTCAGCCACAAAAAATTAACCTGAACGTATCACTTACAGATGATTACGGTATCAGCGATGCCTTTATATCGGCAACCATGGCCAGTGGCAAAGGCGAGGGCGTGAGTTTTACCGAAAAAAAATTATCCTTCAATACCAGTTTTGACAACCGGAAGAACATTTCGTTAGGTAAATTAATTGACCTGAAAAACCTCGGCATGAAACCCGGTGATGAGCTTTACTTTTTCATCAAAGCGATGGATAATCATGGTCAGTCGAGCCGGTCGGATGTTTATTTTGTTTCAATTGTGGATACCGCAGAGTTAATGAGTTTAGCAGGCATGACCAATGGTGTTAACCTGGTTCCGGAATATTTCAGGAGCGAAAGGCAAATCATTATTGATACTGAAAAATTGCTCAAAGAACAATCGACGCTGCCTGTTGCAACTTTCAAAACCAGAAGCAATGATCTGGGTATCGATCAAAAGCTGTTGCGATTGCGGTATGGACAGTTTTTGGGTGAAGAAAACGAAACCGAAATCGGCGGCGATCATGATGACCACGATGAACATGCCGGACATAAGGGAGAGGGTGAAAAATTTGGTGATGTGACTGAAATTATGGATAAATACGCCCACAAACATGACATTGCCGAAGATGCTACCTTTTTTGAACCGGAAATGAAGGCACAGTTAAAGGCTGTTTTAACTGAAATGTGGAATGCCGAACTTCGTTTGAGAACCTATAAACCTCAGGAAGCATTACCATACGAATATAAAGCGCTGAGGCTGCTCAAAGACCTGCAGCAAAAATCCCGGGCTTATGTGGCTAAAACTACCGTAAAAACATCGGCATTAAAACCCGAAAAACGCTTAACCGGCGAACTGGATAAGATTACGCAACCCGTACAGAAAATGTCATTTGAGCAAAAAGAAAAAAGGACCACTTCTTTTAAAACAGTACTCGCCTTGCTGGAAAGCAGAAAAGCAGGCAAAAAGTTTAGTGAACAGGATCAATTTTTACTCAGCGAAACAGAGAAATACATGATTGGTGCTGCAGCCGATCATCCTGCTACTTATTTAAATGCCTTAAGCAGTTTAAGGAAGTTAAGTACGGACAATAAGCTGGTGGTTAAAGACATCGACCTGGTTCAGCAAGCCATACAAAAAATGATCAATACCGAATCGGCCAAACCGCAAACACAAAGCGCCGGCCCGGCTTCGGCCTTGTACCAAAACTATTTTAATAACCTCAACAAAACCGGCAGATAGATATGGAATTTAAATACATCGCTATTTTGGCTGGGTTAATTTTATTGGCCTTTTTGCTATACAAAGAGGTACGCAGGACCAATCAGGCCAGATTAGTGTGGCGGATTATAGCAAGTATAATCGCCGTGAGTTGTTTTGTTTTATTAATCGTGCCGATCAAATATGAAACACACCTGCCACAAAACATCGATGAAATCATCTTACTCACCGAAGGTGCTAATCCTGATTCGATTGGCAGCCTAAAAGGAAAGAAATATGCGCTTTCTTCTCCAGATTTAAAAAATACGAAGGCCATAATCATTCCCGATCTTTCTTATTTCCTAAAATCGAATTCCAATATCCGAAAGCTGAATATTTATGGTTACGGCTTAAATGCCGCTGAATTAGCGCTGCTGAAAGGATATCAGATCACTTTCCACCCTACCGCCAATCCCCGAGGGATCATCGCGGCAAATTGGCCAGCTCAATTAAAAACGACCGAATTATTACAGGTTCAGGGCACTTATCAAAATTCAGGTGATGAAACGGTCAAACTTTTGCTCAAAGGTTTGGGCAAAACCGTAGATTCGATCAGTATTGAAGCCAAAGCGAACAAAACCTTCTCCTTTAAAACTTTCCCAAAGCAAACAGGAAAGGCGGTTTACGAATTAATATCCTTACATAAAAAGGATACTTTGGCTAAAGAACCGGTTCCTGTACAACTTGGCGACCAAGCGCCCATGAAAGTTTTAATCCTGGCTTCTTTTCCTGATTTCGAATATAAATTTTTAAAAAACTGGCTGTACGAAAATCAATACCCGCTGGCTTTCAGAAGTCAGATTAGTAAAAATAAATATGCTTTCGACTTCCTGAACATCGATAGCGTTAACCTTAATCGCATCAATGCATCGTCCTTAAAAAAATTCGACATGATGATCATTGATGAAGAAGAGTTAGCGGCCATTAGCCCCAGCGAACGGTTTTCAATAGATTTTGCAGTTAATAACGGAATGGGTTTGTTGATCAGGGTGACTAATTTAAAGGCTTCAACTACACTCAGCGGCAGGTTTAGCCGATTTGAATCTCCTGTTTTAAAAGGGAAACCGCTAAATTTAACGCTTGTAGAAGATCACCTGAAGTTTAATCCATTGCCACTCGAGCAAACATTGTTTTTAAAGGCCAATCAAAGTGATCAACCACTTATTGTTGATGCCAATGGTAAAACAGTGGTTACTAGCAGCATCAGCGGTTCTGGTAAAGTATTGGTCTCTACACTTTCCGCTACATACAATTGGCTATTATCTGGGCAAAAAACTGATTATGCAAGCTACTGGTCTAAACTTTTGGCCAACGCCGCAAGAAAAAGAAACGATATTCAGTCTGTAAACTTCATTCCTCAATTTCCCGTTATTCATCAAAAAACGAGGATTATTGCAGATCTGGCAGCGTCAAATAAGGTACCAGTATTAAAAATTGATAACATTTCACTTAGTCCGCGGCAAAATATGGCACTTCCTTTCCAATGGGATGCTTTATACTGGCCTCAAAATTCAGGCTGGACAAACCTGGAAATAAATCAATCCATCGAGCCAGTATACATTTATAAAAAAACCGATTGGAAGACGCTCAAAAACCAGCAAAAATTAGACGAGACCCGTCAGTTTATCAAAAACCAGAATACTACTGAAGCCAATAACAAATTAACAGACACCATTCTGGAGGAGGAAGTATCACTCTGGTGGTTCTTTACAGGTTTTGTGCTTGCTGCTGCTTTTTTATGGTACGAAGCAAGGATTTTGACTGTTTAAATTGTATGGCTATTTCCGAGAAAGAAGTCAAGTTTTAAAAACTTGACTTCTTGAAAAATCTACTTATCAAAATGAGTGCTCTTCGTTCCTGATCATAAACCGCAGCAATACCATACAAATCAGCTCCGTGCTTTCAGTGTTTCCGTGGCAAAAAAAACAAATACCATACCTAAGGCACTAAAACCTGCGTTTATTAGTCGCTAAAATCACCTAATAAATCATTTATACTTAAATATCGGCCTTTGAAACTAAAATGTTATAATCAATTTCCAGTTTTAGCCTCATAATTGGCTATATTGAAATCGTAAACTAACTAAATTCAACCAATTGAAAAGAAAAGACTTCCTCTACTTATCCGGAATGGGTATGGGTGCCCTGCTCCTGCCCGACCTTTCTGCATTCGGAACTCCCATAGACCCTTTACAGGCCTTAGATGGAGTAGATGTAAAAATTAAAAAAGAACTGGCTGATGTTGCTTTAAATGCAGCAAAATCAAAAGGTGCAACTTATGCCGATATCCGCATAGGCCGTTATTTGAACCAGTTTGTAGCCACCCGCGAAAAACGTGTTCAAGGCGTAGCCAATACCGAATCGTATGGTGTGGGTATTCGCGTTTTAGCTAATGGTTGCTGGGGCTTTGCTGCCACAAACAATGTAACCAAAGATGCCATTGCCAAAGCGGCCGAACAAGCGGTGGCCGTTGCAAAAGCCAATGCCAAAATACAGGGCGAACCGGTTCAGCTGGCTCCCCAGAAAGGTTATGGTGAGGTAAGCTGGAAAACACCAATCGAAATTAATGCTTTCGAAGTTCCGGTAAAGGAAAAAGTAGATCTGCTTTTGAATGTGAACGACGTGGCTATGCAGAATGGAGCCAATTTTGTAAACTCCGTTATTTTCGCGGTTAATGAACAAAAATACTTCGCTTCTACTGATGGTTCTTACATCGATCAGGATGTTCACCGCATTTATCCAACTTTTAACGTAACCAAAGTTGACCGCGAATCGGGTAAATTTAAAACCCGTAATGCATTGAGTGCGCCCTCAGGCAAAGGTTATGAATATATGCATGCCCGTCCTGAGGATAAGGTTTCTGGTATTGTAACCCGCTACAAAGGTCGTTACGATATGCTGGAAGATGTAAAAGAGGCGGCCCGTGTAGCAACCGAAAAAGTAAAAGCCAAATCGGTTGAGCCGGGTAAATACGATCTGGTTTTAGATCCTTCCCACCTTTGGTTAACCATCCACGAATCGGTGGGCCACCCGACTGAATTAGACCGTGTTTTAGGCTACGAAGCCAATTACGCGGGTACCAGTTTCCTTACATTAGACAAATGGGAATCGAAAAAATTTAAGTTTGGCAGCGATAAAGTAAATATTGTGGCCGATAAAACCCAGGTTGGATCGCTGGGCGCTGTTGGTTACGATGATGAAGGTGTAAAATGCAAAAAATGGGACCTGATCAAGAACGGCGTATTGACAAGCTATCAGGCAATCCGCGATCAGGCACATATTATCGGTTTAACGGAATCTAATGGCTGCTGTTATTCGCAGGGCTGGGATGATGTTCAGTTTCAGCGCATGCCAAATGTTTCATTACAGCCAGGCAAAGAAAAACTAAGTGTGGATGATATGATCAAAAACGTTGAAAAAGGCATTTACATCATCGGTGATGGAAGTTTTTCTATCGATCAGCAACGTTACAATTTCCAGTTCGGCGGACAGATTTTCTACGAAATTAAGGAAGGTAAAATTGCGGGCATGCTTAACGATGTGGCCTACCAGGCCAATACCCAGGAATTCTGGAATTCGTGCAATGCCATTTGCGATGAAAGCGATTACCGTTTAGGCGGTTCGTTCAATGATGGAAAAGGGCAGCCTTCACAAAGCAGTGCTGTTTCGCATGGCAGTGCCACTACCCGGTTTAATGGAGTTAATGTTATCAATACAGCAAGAAAAATATAATTATGGCCATATTAAGTAAAGAAGAAGCCCAGGCGATATTAAAAAAAGTAATCGGGTATTCGAAAGCCGATTTCTGCGAAGTAGGTTTAAACGGTTCTGACGGCGGAAATATCCGTTACGCCCGTAATGCAGTTTCTACTGCAGGGCAGATCAGCACCATGAGTTTAGGTGTAAGTTCAACCTTTGGTAAAAAAACTGGCTCAGCAACAATAAACGAATTTGATGATGCCTCTTTACAAAAAGTAGTAAAAAGAGCAGAAGAATTGGCGATGCTGGCACCAGAAAACCCAGAGTTTATGCCTCTTTTAGGTCCGCAGACCTTTGCAGAATCGAATACCTATAATGCAAAAACAGCTGCCATGACACCCGATACCAGGGCCGAAATGGTGGGTAAAAGTTTAAGTGTTTCAAAAGCTGCCGGATTAGATGCCGCAGGTTTCCTGGAAAATGCAACCCGTTTTAATGCCATCATGAACTCCAAAGGTTTATTCGCTTACAACAAGGGTACAAACGTTTCTTTCTCGGTAACGGTTAGAAATAAGCAAGGTACAGGTTCGGGTTATGTGGAGCAGGATTTCAACGATTTAGACAAGATGGATACCCTTGCACTAAGTAAAATTGCGGCAGGTAAAGCCAATGGCTCTGCAGGTGCAAAAGCCATTGAGCCCGGCAAGTATACGGTGATTTTAGAGCCTCTTGCCGCCAGCGATATCTTAAGCAATATGTTTAGGGGTTTCGATGCCAGAAGTGCTGATGAAGGCAGAAGTTTTATGAGCAAAAAAGGCGGTGGAACGCGCTTAGGAGAACAGTTGTTTTCAGAAAATGTAAACATTTATTCTGACCCAATGAATACTGAAATCCCATCGGCAACATGGAATGGAGATGGTTTGCCCGTAAAGCGGACACAATGGGTAGAAAAAGGGATTGTAAAAAACCTCTCCTATTCGAGATATTGGGCAGCACAAAAAAATGTTGAACCTATTCCATTTAGCCGCAGTGTCATTATCGAAGGCGGAACACAATCCCTGGAAGACTTAATCAAAAGTACCGAAAAAGGAATATTAGTTACCCGTTTCTGGTATATACGCTCAGTGGATCCACAAACGTTATTGCTTACCGGGTTAACCCGTGACGGTACTTTTTACATCGAAAATGGTGAGATTAAATTCCCGATTAAAAATTTCAGGTTCAACGAAAGTCCGGTCATTATGCTCAACAATGTTGAAGCCTTAGGTAAACCAGTGAGAACTGGAAGTGGCTTAATTCCGCCGATGAAAATCCGCGATTTTACGTTCACTTCGTTATCAGATGCGATTTAAGGAATTCCCTCTAAATACCGTCATCTCGAGCGGAGTGCAGCGAAGTCGAGAGATCTGCCTAGATAGATCTCTCCTTTCCACTGCGTTCAAGTCGAGATGACGACCTTTTTATTAAAAACCTACAAAATTGAGAAGAAGAGATTTTTTATACATGACAGGTGTTGGCCTCGGTGCCAGCATGATGCCCAATATACCTGCCTTTGGCAAAATAATTTCTGTTGAAGAATCTTTAACACCTGTTGATGTTGCCCTAAAGAAAAAAATGGCCGATGTTGCGCTCAACGCTGCAAAAAGCAAAGGCGCAACTTACGCCGATGTACGTATAGGCCGGTATTTAAATCAGGTAGTGGCGACCAGAGAAACCAGGGTAGAAAACATCTCTAATTCCGAATCTTATGGTTTAGGTGTTCGTGTTATCGCCAATGGAAGCTGGGGTTTTGCGGCAACCAATAACCTCGATAATGCCAGTATTGCCAAAGCCGCCGAGGCTGCCGTAGCCATTGCAAAAGGAAATTCAAAACTGATGGATCAACCGGTCCAACTGGCCGCGCAAAAGGGATATGGCGACGTAAGCTGGAAAACACCAGTTGAAATTAATGCATTTGAAGTACCCATTGCAGATAAAGTTGATCTCCTTCTAAAAGTAAACAGCGAGGCCATGAAAGGTGGGGCAAAATACATCAGTTCCAACCTTTTTATGATTAATGAGCAGAAATACTTTGCTTCAACCGATGGCTCCTATATCGATCAGGATATCCACAGGATATGGCCAACCTTTACCTTAACCAAAACTGATGCAGCAAGTGGCAAATTCGAAACCAGAAATGCCTTAAGTGCTCCAATGGGTATGGGTTTTGAATACCTGAAACCAAAAGACGAAGAAAAAATTAAAGGTGGTCCGGTTACGATGTACAAAAAGCGTTACGACATGCTGGAAGATGTACGCGAAGCCGCCGCACATGTTGACGAAAAGCTAAAAGCAAAACCAATCGCTCCCGGCAAATACGACCTGGTTTTAGATCCCTCTCACCTGTTTTTAACCATCCACGAATCTGTTGGTCACCCAACCGAATTAGACCGCGTTTTGGGTTACGAAGCCAATTATGCGGGCACCAGTTTCTTAACCCTGGATAAATGGGAAAGTAAAAAATTCAACTTTGGCAGTAAAGAGGTAAACATCATTGCCGATAAGCTCGAAGTTGGCTCCTTAGGTGCAGTAGGTTACGATGATGAAGGTGTAAAATGTAGCCAGTGGGATATCATTAAAGATGGAATTCTGGTGAATTACCAGACCATCCGCGACCAGGCCCATATTTTAGGACTAAAAGAATCGCAAGGCTGCTGTTATGCCGATAGCTGGGAAAGTATCCAGTTTCAAAGAATGCCAAATGTTTCACTGGTACCTGGAAATGTGGCCTTAAGTGCGGCTGATATGGTTAAAAATGTGGAGAAAGGCATTTATATGTTCGGGCGGAATTCTTATTCCATCGATCAGCAGCGATATAATTTCCAGTTCAGCGCACAGCTGGCTTACGAAATTAAAGAAGGTAAAATTGTTGGCATGCTTAAAGACGCGGCCTACCAGGCCAATACCCAGGAATTCTGGAACTCCTGCGTGCAACGTTGTGATAAAAACGATTACCGGCTAGGCGGTACATTTTCGGATGGAAAGGGCCAGCCCGGGCAAGTCAGTGCAGTTTCGCACGGAAGTGCCACCACCCGGTTTAATGGCGTTAACATAATTAATACCGGCAGAAAGTTAGGATAGTTAAATTGTCGGTACTAGCTACCGGCAATTTTATTATAAGCCAATTTTAAGAGAAAAAGAGCATACTCAACATCTGTTTCATGCTCAACACAAAAGCTTATCCATCCCGATTTCTCAAATACATGGTGCTGTGCCACCTTCCCGTCAAGCATCAACTCTGCTTTAATTTTCTGCGTAAATAGAATATCCAATAGACCATTACTGTGAATGTGCGCAAATTCTATCTGGTTATGATTAAACTGTAAACCACCAAATTTATGCAGACTTAAAGAAGTATTTTCCCACTTCAAAACTTCATTTTCTATTTCATCAATCTGATCCAATCTTTCGGGCTTTGTAATCAGCATCCACATTTTCAATAAGCTATCAAATACCAGTGCAAACAATGGCACTGATTTAAGAAAATTGAATCTCTTCACTATAAAAGAAAACATGTTTAATTCTTTTCGCTAAGTTCCTTAATGTGTTCCATTACACGCAAATGCACATTTCGGGTAATGCTTTCTGCCCATAAATTGTAATACCAAGTTGGAAATACCCTTAGTTTATACCAGCTGTTCCCAACAAGCGTGGTGGTGCCATCGCCATTATCTTGCAATAAAAACTGACCTCTTTCTATATCGATATGTCCCATGATTTCAGGATCGTGAGGTTGCCTCGTGATATCAAAGGTTAAATCTTTGTTGACATCAAAAGTTACAATCTTTTCATCAAAAATATATCCATTACTAAAAATACATTTTCTACCTGCACCTTTTTTATAGCCTGTAACTGTTGTCTGCATAGGGCTAGGCATGCCTGCTTTGAAAAGCCAATAAGTATTGTTTTGTTTAATCTTGTCAAAAGCAACCACATTTTTCCAGATTTTTTCTGGTGTAGCTTTAATTACAAGCTCATCGCGTACCATGTTTCTGTAATGATGATCAGAAATGGAATCAATTATAAAAATGGCAAGCAGAAAAGAAATGATACTTACATTTAGGGTTTGGTTATGTTTTTTAAACATTGCTTTGCCAATAAACGCTCCTGTAATTACAAACGCAAAAATGAGTGGGGAAACAATAATTAAACAGATTGTACCCTCTTTCAGAAAAATATAGCTCAAAAGAATAGCAAGAAAACCATTCAGGATCGAATACCAAACGAGCAATCTACTTTTCAGATTCAGATCTCGCCAAAACCAAGCACTGATTACACCCATTAAAAGCGGCAAAATAACAAATTCTGAAAATACAAGAACACCATCTTTCTCACTATGGAACAGATTATTTAACCAAATGATAATTAATATAATCACATTTGAGATGATGATCCCTTTAAGTAGTTTTGACTGGAGAAACGTTTTCATACTGTTTTATTTTGATCAAAATTAAGATATATTTTTAATTTTCAAAAATTACTGAAAATAAAATACAAATTTAGATTTCATGTTTTGCATGTTCTTCATTGCAATATTCAAGAAAAAATAATAAAACTACTATTTCTATAGATTTTATAGTAATTATTTTATACCTTTGTTTTATCTTATTCAAATAGCTGCTTTTAGGGGTATATAGAAGAGATTTATAGTCATGTGGCCGAGTGGTTAGGTAAAGGTCTGCAAAACCTGGTACGGCGGTTCGATTCCGTCCATGACGTCTAAACATTTTAATTGTTTAATACACTTATCAAGAAAGACGGAGGGAATGGCCCTTTGATGTCTTAGCAACCTGTTACACTACAAGGTGCTAATTCCTTCTGCAAATTGCAGAAAAGATGAGTTTGAACGCAGGTATTTACTGTATTCGACGGACGATCAATGGCTATCCTTTCTGAAACTTGTAATTAAAATTCATTCATATGTCGGTATATTTTGATTATCCATCGATCAGGGATTTTTTTGAGATCCATGGAAACACTTCGAAAGAAAAATTAGATGATTATGAAAATTGTAGGGCGGCATCAGACCGGCTTTACAATGAGCAGTTGAAGGAAACTGATGAAGAAATTCATGATCAAGATGAACCAAATACAGACACTTGAAATCGATACAATCGCGCTTATCTATAAATTAAAAACCTAGCATGCATTCAGTAAAGAATAAAATTCGAACGGTAATTAAAATATTTCTAATCACTTTAATTTTCTTTCATTTTCCCAATCAAAGCAGGGCGCAATCGAAAGATCCATCCCCCCTCAGTTTTCCTACGCCTAAAAATGTAGACCATATGTTATTTTACCTCCAGCGCGATCCAAATACCAATACCTTAATTTATGCCTTAAACCTCAAGGAAAACGGCAGTATTAATCCTGATGCGCCTATTCAGGTTTACTGGATTCGTTATGGCGAAAAAGGACAGAAAAAAGAACTCGGTTATATCCAACGAAAGTTCGCCTACGGCATCGATACGAAAGCGCTTGGAGCTGATAAATATGAATTTAGGTTTGTATCACATAAAAAACTGCCTTTTTACCTGCAAAGGTATAGTGATAAAAGTTACCATGTTTCGGTAACGATAAACAACCGGATAATCAGAGTTACCCGATTGTTTATCAGGATTCAAGGCGGCAGCTTCTGGCTCCCCAATGTCAAATACGGAGAAATTGAAGGCATTGAAGAATCGACAGGAAAAGCTATTGTTGAGCGGATAAGTGTAAAATAATCGAAATATTATACTTCAATCATCAACACTGTCCATAACAATTATTTCGCCTCTCTTTTATTGTCTATCGCAGTGCCAAATGTTTTATCAAACTCTCCCTTTACCCATTGCACTTTTCCAAAATCTCGTATACCAGGCGCAATAATGTAATTTCCTGTTTGAGAATCCAGAATTACGACTAAATCACTCGCCCCTACCTGGGTGCGATATCTTCCAATACTCTGATCTTGTCCATTTTTAAAACTGATGGCGGTAAACATTAAGCCTGCGCCCAGAAATCCCAGCAAAAGGGATTTTGTGTCTAATGTAATTTTCATATCCTTAAGATTTATTTGTGTGTAAAATCAAGATAAGATTTTTCTACGAAAGACGAGAGTTACCGCTTCATTCTATCGGAAATATTGCAATTCATTTTGACTTGATCAGAAAACTAAATTACCATCATGAATTAGGCTTTTAACTGGTGATACTCTGGATACAGCCTCTGCAGAGCAGCTGGCATCAACCAGTACCACATTCGCTCTATCCCCTGCTTTTGGCCACTGTTTTTTCCCTTTGTCATCCAAAGGAAGAATATTGCCGGTAGCCAGTTTCAGTATCCTCGAAAGTTCAAATTCTGTACGATAGCCGTAAATCTGGGCAGCGATATTGGCCTTTTGCAGAATGCTTCCTGTACCAAAAGTATTCCAATGGTCAACAATACAATCATTACCTGCCACCACTTCTACACCATGTTTGTACAATGCAGGGATAGGCATCGGGTTACCAGAAAGCGGAATGGTTGAAGCTATTCCCATTTTTGCCGCACCAAGCTTTTCGGCTATTTCTTCCGTTTTGGCTTTATCGGGATACCGCAGTGCAAAAGCATGGCTCACATAGGTTTTCCCTTTCAATGCCGGGTTTTCCATCACTTTATCAATCAGGTATTCGATTGTTTTTACACCCGATTCGCCCGACTCATGAAGGTGGATATCTATCCCCTTTCCATGGTCCAGCGCCAGCTGTATGACAAAATCCATGTGTTTTTCAATGCCACCGTCAATAGAAGTCGGATCTAAACCTCCGATAAAATCAATATCCATTTGAGCAGCTTCCTTCAATAAATCTGCCGATTTGGTATAATAAATCCCATGTTGAGGAAAAGCCACAAGTTCTGCCTGAAATGATTTCTTTTTATGCAATAACGCGGTTTCTAAATGTTTCAGGGAATCTAATCCCGAGGTAGGATCAATATTTACATGCGAACGGGCGTAACTGGTTCCGTATGACTGGAGCAACTCAATCAATTTTTCAGATCGTGGTATAGAAGTTTTTAACAGCTCAGGGATGATCTGCTGCTCGAAAGCGATCATATCTTTCACTGATCTGTTTTTCTTCAAATGCGCCTGCCAGGGCAATCCATAATAGGTTTTATCCAGGTGGATGTGCATATCTCTGAAAGCAGGAAGCATTAACAATCCTTTTGCATCAATCGCTTTTGCCTGGGCATTATTGGGAAGCACATTCTTCACCTTACCACCTTCGATCTCGATGATAAAAAGATCGGTTTTTGTTTTGATTACTTCATTTTCATCATACTCAAATCCTGTTTCAAGCCTTACATTTTTTAGGATCAGGGTTTTTCCAGCAAAATTACTCGTTACATTTTCTTCGGCAATTGCCTGTTCTGTTGACAGTAAACAGCTGCTGGCAAGCAAAATAGATGAGCTTCTAATAAAATCTTTTCTTGAGATCGAATTTGGGTTTATCATAACAGGATTTCTTTCCTACAAAAATAACGTTCTGTTATGCTTATGAATGGTAGGATTTATATTAAAAATTGTACCATTTATAACTACCTGTGTTTATTGATCGGTTTTTCAGGCTATATTTTGTGCAATTCATAACTGTTCGCGAAATGCGCGAGGTGTCATACTGGTTTGGTTTTTAAAGAATTTAGAAAAATAGGCCACATCATAAAAACCCAGATCGAAGGCAATGGCTTTAATGGGCCTTTCGGTGGTGAGTAAAATCCGTTTTGCTTCAAGGATTAAACGTTCGTGAATCAAGGCGGTAGCGGATACATGAAAATGCTTTTTGCAGAGCATGTTCAGGTAATTTGCCGAAATACTCAATTGATCGGCGTAAAATGCCACAAGTTTTTCCTTTTTATAATGCAGATCAATCAGCGAACGGTATTTAAACAGCACCGGTTTGCTTTGATAAACCGTTTGATTATTGAACAACGTTTCTGCTTCCTGACTAAGCATCAGGGCAATGAGTCTGATCCTGACATTGATAATTTCCCAAAGTATCGCGGGTTTTGCGAGTTCCAACTTGATGCTCCGAAATTCGTACAGGATTTTTCCGTAAGCTTCGGCACTTAAGTTGATAACCGGATAATTTTGATATAAGATCAATGAAAAACGTAAAGAATTGGCCAGTGTTTCGAATATGCTCCTACTAATCATGAGCTGATGGGCATGGGTTTCTTTCCCCAGTTCCCATTTATGGATCTGTTCAGGAAACAATAAGTGCAACTGACCACCGGCAACCTGATGATCTGAAAAATCGATGGTATGCAGGCCACTACCCTGCTCAAAAAGCATAAAAAGAAAAAAATCATGCTTGTGTGGTTTTTCGATATGCCTTTCCCCAATTATTTCATGATAAAGCAAATTATTTCCCGAATCTTCCCGGGGCCAAAATTCACTGATATCCAGTGTAGGAAAATTTGCAATCACATCCATCAACGAAAAATACCAATTTTGAATAGAAGTTACGAAAAAAGGTGATGGAAAATGAATGGAGCATTGTTATTAGTCAGGTTGCGAACGCTAAAATTAAAATAGAGGCTGTATCATAAGGTGTGGATTTACTGGTCCTTCGACAGGCTCAGGATGACAATCTATTTATAATACAGCCTCACCAAAATGCAAGCCTGAAACTTGCAGCATAATTTTCATAGGTAGATGAAAAGTTATTAATGCCTCATTTTAACAATGGCAAATACCACACCGATCAAAAATGACAAAACGTAGTAAGAAGCTGGAACGAGGATACTTCTGATTAACAAGGCTTTTTTACTATAGTTAAATCCGGAAAAAAACTGATAATAAAACCAGATGCTATAAAAAAGGCCAAAAAAGCTCAATACTCCGAAATACAAAAATACCAGCACTTTGGTATTGGTGTAAAAAATGGTCAGTGCCGCAACAAAAAGGCCCATGATGAGTTCAACGATAATCCGGTTTGAATTTAAAACCAGGTGTTCGGAAAAATTAAGTTTCGCTTTTCTGAACCAGATAAAACTAAAAAAAGAGTAAACAGGAATGGCAATAATGAGGACCAGCTTGGGATGACCAGAGATAAATTTTTCAAGATCATTCATCATCGATCTGCTTCCCTGAGGCATCAGATCAGACATATTGCCGTGTGTATACGGCGCAATAAGACCTGATACCGTCAGAATGAGCAGGATGAGCGTCACAAAACTAAAATAAGGTACCCTTTTGCCCTGAATAAATTCGCGGACACTGTGCCCTGGCCGGGTGAAAAGACCTTTTAGGGTAAATAAGATGCCTTTATCTACATGCCAAACACCATGAATAAAATCATGTGCAAGGAAATGTTTAATGGAATAACGGTGTGTAGTAGATTTTTGTCCGCAGTTCGCACAATAATTCTGCGTAACCGGAGCAGCACAATTTAGACAATCTGTTAACATCGATAACTATTTTTTAGCGTCTCTGTTTTTAATTTCAGTATTAATCTGCCCCAGGCTAATAAAAGCCGGTAAAAAGGTTAGCGAACAACAAATAGGAACTATAATAAGCACTTTGGGCATTTTGGATGAGAAGGCAAGATAAAGTATGATCACACTGGCAGCAAGCAGCACCAGGCCTAGTCCAATCATCACGCCTTGCAAACTTTGCTTCTTTTTATATAATTCTTGTACAGATAATTCGGTAATCGGAATGGCCTTTTTCATATCGTTTGTGGTGATTTAACTTCGTTTGGTTATCGCAAAGAGCTATACAATCATTCCGCATGCCTCTTCTGCCGAACAAATATACAATATATCACCAATTGGTGACAAAAATATTTGAAATTGATTGTGTAATTTTCCAGCACGCTTATTTTTCATCATATGGAACAGCAAACAGGGGTTAAATCCTTAAGAAACAAGGAAAAAAGTAAACAGAAATTTTTAGATGCAGTGGAGAAAATACTCCATACCAAAGGTTTCTCAGGTCTCAAGGTTAACGATATCGCACGCACTGCAGGCCTGGACAAAAAACTGATTTATAACTATTTTGGGGGAAAGGATGAACTCATTGATGAATATATCCGCTCGCAGGATTTCTGGAGCAATGTAAAAGATGAATCGGGAGGTGCTATGGTGAATGATGGCGGAAAAGCATTTTCTAAAGCCATGTTGCGCTCTCAATTTGACTATGTTTTCAAAAATAAGGAGCTGCAGAAAATCCTGCTTTGGGGATTAATAGAGAACAGGAAATCGTTAAAAAAACTCGCAAATGACCGCGAAGAAAATGGTGCCCTCTTGTTTGAAAGCATTACCGATCCACATTTTAAGGAAAATGCGAAAAGATACCGGGCCATTATTGCGCTCCTGATATCGGGAATTTACTATTTAGACATTTACGCCACTACAAATGACTGTACTTTCTGCGGATTGGACGTAAAAAGTAAGGAAGGAAGATCGGAGATTGAAGATGCTATTTCGTTTTTGATTGATAAAACTTACGAGTAAATCAGATCAGTTGCATAAAAACCGGAAAGAATAGCTCGAAAAACTTTCTTTCCGGCAGCACCAACACTGAACCTAAACACTTTACTTTTTACTTATTTTGCCTTTAAAGCCGATCACCCCCATTTCCCTATCTGGCAGGTGGATACTATAACAATGCAGCTGAAGCGCTAATCCAAAGATTCCTTTTCGGATTTTAAGGAAATCTGGTTTATAGGTGATTTAACAACAGCCCCCCAACTTAGCAACCGCCTTTGCGGGGGATACGTTTAAAAATCACTTTGCTATCTCGTTCTGCATATTCGCACGAAACTATCGGATAGGAATACTTAGGTGCGTACGATACGAAATGGCTTCTTATTATTATTTTGTCGTTAACTTTCAGGCTATGCAATTGCTCCAGCTGAGATTTTTCCGGCTCAAATTTTACAATATAATCGTCACCATTAATCCTGGCCATAACACCGAAACCTAATCGAGATCCTGGCGGAAGAGAAAGCGAGGTTACAACAGCCTCCATATTGGTAAAAGCACTGAGATGTTCCCTTATTTTGGCAGCACCATTAAGCACTTTTTGACCTCGGGGAGACGCTTCCCATGCTTTGAACTTTATACCATCAGGACTAGCCTCCCATTTTTTCCTTTCGGCATTTCTTTCAGCAGCAGAAAGTGGCTTTGGCGACGGTTTATTAGTCGTTTCATTCTTGATTTCACGATTCGCAAATACTAGTCCGCTCACCACAACCAATGGTAATATCAGCGCATAAATTACTTTTTTCATCATTTTTATGGGTTTATTAAATTACATAGATTTTCTTGATCAGTCAGATCGGATAAGCCATCATTTATTTTTCATATGCGATCAAACTTGATTCAGTAAAATTACTTTGATATTTTTCGGCCTGCGTAACTTTTATTGTAAATAAAAATGTAAACTTTGTAAAATAAAATATTGACACTATGCATCTTAGTCGAAATCTACTATCCGGTAATAGCAAGTATCTGTTTGGGTTCATGCTTTTATGTATTGCTGTAATTTGTGCAGCCTTCAGTATAACCGGCAGTGACGATTTTGATATGGCCAGGAGAGAAGTTTTACTTCGCAGGATAGGACATGAACTCCTCTTACAGTCGGGCGACAGTACATCAAGGGTGCTGCCGGTAAAAAAGATCGCGGCAAATGAATACCAGGTTGGGTTTGAGCATGCGCTAACTTTTCAACCGGGTGCGCTGGTGAATATTACCAGTCGCGTGCTGGCCAAAGACCCGATGGCAGATGATTATGTTGTTAAAGTGCTGAATTGTGGCAATTCCAGTGTAGCTTATAGCTATGCGATATCCCAAAATAAAAAAGATGATATTGTAACATGCCTGGGAAGAAAGCAACCCAAAGCATGTTACATGATCAATATTAAATTCAAACCTACCGGCATAATCACCGCAAAGAATGGGTATTTGCTGGGCAGTCTGCCATTTTTAGCATTTATTGGTTTTATTTTTTTGAGATCCGTTAAGCCGCGAAGAACTATATCGGATAATGATCAGCATTCAGATATAATTACCTTGGGTTCAGTTTTGTTTGATGTGAAAAACCGTAAGCTTATCGTAAATGGAAAACCAACTGACTTAACCGGAACTGAAACCCGTTTAATGCTCATTTTCGCACTGTCGCCTAACGAAACCATCGCTCGAAACCGGCTACAAAAAGAGATATGGGAAGATGAAGGGGTGATCGTGGGACGTAGTCTGGATATGTTCATATCAAAACTTAGAAAAAAACTGGAGCCCGATCCGAATATCAACATTGTTGTGATACGGGGCAAAGGATACAGGCTTGAAATTGGCCTTTAGGGTTAATCTTCCTGCTGTGAACTTGTTCATTAAAAGACAAAACCCTCTCTACGTAATGTAAAGAGGGTTTGTACCCAGCGCCGGAGTCGAACCGGCACGGTTTCCCACAGGTGTTTGAGACCAGCGCGTCTACCAATTCCGCCAGCTGGGCATTTGCTTATTCAGCGGGATGCAAATGTATAAATTAAGCAATTCATTCGCAAATTTTATTTGCTTCTTTTTATTTTTAATCTGATTTAAGAGGATACCTTCAGTTTAACAGATTATCTAATAACAACTGATTCAATTGTTTAACTTCTTTTTTAGTCATTTCCATATTCATTGGCAGATAAACTAAATTTTGAAGTGTTAGCTCATTTGAGGTTTTTGACGACAAACTGGTGAAACCGATCTTAACTAAACTGGAGGCTTTTGACGTGGCATCGAATCCTTTGGCCCTTAATTTATTGATTAACACTGATGGATTAGCCACCGCTATCGGGATTACCCAATGTGTATGCCTTAGGTTTGCACTACCAATAATATTTCGCGAATCTATATCCTGCAATAATTGATTTGCCAGGATCTTTCTTTTATGCATATGAGCTTGATTAAAATTACCCAATTTATGCTGCAACATCCGCAAATTAGCATAACATGGCCTGTATTTAATTTGCTTCATTACATCCGCACCGGGAAAACCTCTTGTAAAACCCGTAATAAAAGCATCAAAATCTTTACCAAGTTGCCTGCAAAGCCAATAAGCCAGGGTAAATGGCCATCTTGCGGTAAGGATGTTAATCAGGGTTGCAATGATTATTTTTTTGAAGTATCGATTACCTTTTTGTACCGGCAGCCTGTTGTTTAATGTTTTTACCGCAGCAAGTAATTCCTCATTTCGAATATAAAGTATTGCGCCGCTTAATGCGGTATTCGTCTTAATTAGCCCAAAACTGAACAATACCACATCTGATTTCACATTACCCTCATAAACTCCGTCATAAGCTTGTGCACAATCTTCTACTACGATCAGGTTATGCAGTTTGGCTACGTGAAGCAGTGCTTCAGTATCCATTATGGCACCAAATAAATGGGTAATTAGCAGCAGTTTCGTTTTGGGCGTAACAGCAGCCGCTATCTGCTCAGTGGATAGGCCAAGCGTGTTTTTATCTATAGCTAGAGGTACCACTTTTAGCTGATGGGCAGCCATAATGGCAAACATGTCCGGGATGTTAATATCTGCAACCAGTATTTCGTCACCAGGCTCAAGATTTAGTGCTTCAAATACGAGATGTAAGCCTGTACGAGCAGAGAGACAAGGCAACTGCCCTTCAGAGAAAAGGAGCTGTTCTTTTTTAAAACCGCAAGCACTGCCACTACAATATAATGCGCCCTTAAAAAGTTCGGTAAAACGAATATCTAACCTACCCCTGGCGATCATTTGTTAAGCACATAAAACACTAAGGTAAGTAATTTGTGTAATGGACAATTAGTTTAGCGCTTTTTCGTCTTTTAGCTTTCGGTCGACGATAAAAGGTGCGAAAGGAAGTAAAGAAGCCAGGAAAATTAAAACAGCTTTACCAAACTTCCATTTTTGCTCTTGCCAGGCCAAAATTAAGGTAGCGGCATACAATACAAATAACAAACCATGTGCCCATCCGGTATACTTTACGTACAAAGGAAGATCTGCGAAGTATTTTAAAGGCATGGCTACAAATAATAAAAGCAGGTAAGATATTCCTTCTGCTACGGCTACTTTACGGAAAATAGAAAGGGAGCTATTCATTGATCTGATTGTTTGCTCCGAAAGTAGAACAAAGCTTTTACCTGTCAAAAACTAAAAAATGATTTTACAATCCGCTGTTGTTATTTGCCACGGAAACACTGAATATAGAGATAGCGATTACAAGCTCAGGCAACCAGCGCTTTGCATCATTTCTTCGGACCTCAGACTCCTGTCTTCGGACTTAAGTCTATTTCACCAATCGTTCTCTAATCCGATCGATATACTTTTGTCGGTAAAAATTATCCTTTATAGCAGGCAACAGTGCGTCTGATTCTTTTGGATTGCTATCGAACTGACTCATCAGATCGCTTAATTCATCGGCTAAATCCTTTTCTATCGCTTCAACATCGCGTTTTACCTGTGCGCTCTTTTCAGCATCTGGCTCAAATTCCAAATCCATTAAAGCCTCGTTAATATCCATCATTTCCATCAGAAAAGATTGTGGCAATTGATAAGCTTCATCAGCTTCTACAATCCCTTTTAACTCCAGCACGTATTTTAAGCGTTTCTTAGCGTTGCTCAGTGTTTGATAGGCCTTGTTGTTCAGCGTTGACAGATTAAGCACTTCCTGCTGCTTCTCTTCGCTTTCATTGGCATAAAAATCGGGGTGAAACTGTTTGCTTAAAGCATAAAACTTTGCTTTTACCGCATTTTGATCTGGATTAAACAGAATTGGTAACTCGTAAAAATCGAAATAATTAGTATCTGATGCTACTAAACTCATGATGTATATTAAATTAAAAAGCCGCAGATGTACAGATCCGAATGGTCAAATCTGCGCATCTGCGGCAATGATATAAATTTGGTTTTACTTACCGAAGGATTTTAGAATATCATTACCAAAAGCAAACACCATCAAACAGATTAAGATTACAAAACCTACAATCTGTGCTTTTTCCAGCACTTTTTCACTTACCGGCTTACGTTGTACCATTTCGATCAAAAGAAACACGACGTGACCTCCATCTAAGCCTGGAATAGGCAATAAATTCATGAAGGCCAGGGCCATCGAAATCAAACCTGTTAAAGTCCAGAATTTAACCCAGTCGAAAGTACTGCCATAAACCTTGGCAATCCCAATCGGGCTACTGATATTACGTGCACTTAACTTTCCGGTTATCATTTTACCAATACCTTTTGCATTATCTACAAAAGTGCTCCATGCCATGCTGGCGCCAACTGGTAACGACTCTATAAAGCCAAAATCTACATGTGCAGTTTCTGGCATCTTCAGGTTAGGGATAATACCAATTGTCCCCTCTTTACTTACTTTAAGGTCGAATGTTACCTCCTTACCTTTGCGCAATGCTTTAACGGTAATGGGTTTTAACTTATTTGTAGAAACTTCTTCTTTAAACTGATCAAAGAAAGTAATCTGCTTACCATTAACGGCTAAAATACTATCGCCGGGTTTAATACCTGCGGCATAAGCCGGATATACTGGTTTCTCGAACTTTCTGCCAAACAGTTTATCAAAAAATGATGGTTTATCCGCCTTTTCATCAGGTGCGCTTACCTTATCAACACGCTCCATTATATATCGCGGTGTGATGAAATTCTCTTTATCGTTTTTCGATATTTTATTTAAAATGGTATCGGGAACAGAGATGTAAAGGGTTTTATTCTCTCTTAAGATGGTTAATTGTGCACCATCAAACAATACTTTGCTCGATATCGCATCTTCAAAACGGATTAATTTATTTCCATTGATAGCCAAAATTTTATCTCCATTTTTCAACCCGATTTCTTTACCAATTGCACCTACAGAAATACCATTGTTTAGCTTGCCATTAACGGTATAATTTTGTCCAATGTTAAAGGTTAACATCCAGAAGATAAAAATACCTACAATTACGTTTACAATAATACCACCTAACATCACGATTAAACGTTGCCAGGCTGGTTTAGAACGGAATTCCCAGGGTTGAGCAGGTTGAGCCATTTGCTCTGTGTCCATACTCTCATCAATCATTCCGGCAATTTTTACATAACCACCAAGTGGTAACCATCCCACTCCATATTCAACATCACCTTTTTTGAAACTAAAAAGCTTGAAACCCCATGCATCAAAAAATAAATAAAACTTTTCTACTTTAATACCAAATGCTCTGGCTGCCAGGAAATGCCCTAATTCGTGTAATATTACCAATAAAGACAATCCGAGCAGCAGCTGCCCCGCCATAATCAATCCATTCATATTTTCTTATAAAATTTTTATGTTAGATGTTAAACTATACTTTTTGTTACTAATTCGCCGGCTAAGATACGGCTATGTTTGTCAGTTTCTAAATAATCACTCAATTGAGGTTTTTCAACAAAACTGATTTCTTCCATACACTGCTCTATAACCTCGCTCATCTGCAGAAAACCAATTTTATCCCTCAAAAATGCGTCTACAACAATTTCATTCGCCGCATTTAAAATACATGGCATATTCCCCCCTTTTCGCAAAGAAGTGAATGCCAGATTTAAATTTCTGAATGTTTCCATGTCGGCCTTTTGAAAGCTAAAGTTTGGATAATCTAAGAAGTTAAAACGCTTAAAATTGTTTTTTAGCCTATCGGGATAATTTAAAGCATACTGAATGGGCAGTTTCATATCCGGCACGCCCATCTGCGCCTTCATGGAGCCATCGGTAAACTGAACAATTGAATGGATGATAGACTGCGGGTGAACAATCACATCAATCTGATCTACATCCAGGTTAAATAACCACTTTGCCTCAATTACTTCCAAACCTTTATTCATTAGGGATGCAGAATCGATCGTGATTTTTGCGCCCATCACCCAGTTGGGATGTTTTAAAGCCTGCTCCTTTTTTACTGTGGATAAGAAATCTTTTGTTTTGCCTAGAAATGGTCCGCCTGAAGCTGTTAAATAAATCTTTTCGATTTCATTCTGCTCCTCGCCTACCAAACATTGAAATATTGCAGAATGCTCTGAATCGACTGGTAAAATTTTAACCTGATGTTCAGCTACCAGTTGTGTAATCAGTTCACCAGCTACCACCAGGGTTTCTTTGTTGGCCAAAGCAATATTTTTTCCTGCCTTAATAGCAGCAATAGTAGGCTTTAGTCCTACCGACCCCATTAATGCGGTCAACACGACATCACTATCACCATAAGCCGCAACTTCTGATAAAGCATCTTCACCCGCTAAAACTTTAATATCAAAAGCAGATAAAGCATTTTTTACTTCATTGTACTTGTTTTCATCACAGATCACAACAATAGCTGGCTTAAATTCCTTTGCCTGTTGAATCAGTAATTCCGAATTCTTTAATGCAGATAGGACAACAACTTTAAATGTTGAGGGATGATCCCTTACCACTTCCAGTGCTTGTGTACCTACACTTCCTGTAGAACCTAATATGGTTATTCTTTTCAAATCGTTTTAATATCGTAACGCTTAAAATTAATTAAGCTATTTATTCACTAATTATAACTTCGTCATTGCGAAGCTGGGTTTGAGCGAGCTGAAGCAATCTGATTTGTGTAATAAGATTGCTTCGTCGTTCCTCCTCGCAATGACGAATTTGGCTATTAAACAATATACCTTTCCAAAGCGTCAGCCAGCTTCCTATCATTGCTCAAACGCGGTACTTTATTCTGTCCGCCTAATTTCCCTTCACTTTTCATGTAGTTTACAAAAGCCTCTTTTTGCAAAGTACGTATAATCAACGGCTGGAGGATGTTTCCTTCAATCAGGTCAAAGTAATAAATATTTTTCTTTTGCAAAGCCTCGTCTACCTTTTTGCTAAAAGCAGCCATATCTTTTGGAGCAGATGAAAATTCGACAAACCATTCGTGATAAGGCAATTGCCCGGCATCTGGGTTAACCTGAGGCGCAACGGTAAATTCAGTAATTTCGACCTGTTCTTCGTTGGCTACACTCAAAATCGCCTGCTCTACCTCTTCTCCTATTACGTGTTCGCCAAAAGCAGAAATAAAATGTTTTATACGTCCGGTGACCACGATTTTGTAAGGATTTTTCGAAACAAACTTCACGGTATCCCCAATACTATAACCCCACAAACCTGCATTGGTATTTAAAATCAGGGCATAATTCGTATCTAGTTCAACCTCCCCCAGCGATAATCTGGTTGGCTTATCATTATAATATTCATCTGCCGGAACAAATTCGTAAAAAATCCCTGCATCAGCCAATAACAATAATCCTTTATCTTGCTGCGAGTCCTGATAAGCGATAAAGCCTTCTGAAGCCGGATAAGTTTCGATAGCATCGATCTTTTTACCGATACTCTGTTCAATTTTTGCCCGGTAAGGTTCAAAATTTACACCACCATAAATAAACAGGCTAAAATTTCTGAATATTTCAGCGATTTTCTTTCCGCCCGATTTCTCCGAAAGTTTATCGAAATACATTTGCACCCAGGGTGGGATGCCCGATATTAAAGTCATGTTTTCATTGATGGTTTCCTCAACAATGGCATCAACTTTTTGTTCCCAATCTTCGATAATATTGGTTTCGTATGAAGGTAATCGGTTCTTTTGCAGATAGGCTGGCACATGGTGGGCTACAATGCCTGATAAACGCCCTACATTGATTCCATGTTTTACACTTAAAACCGGACTCCCTTGCAGAAAAATCATCTTTCCGTTTACAAAACCGGCCTTACCTGTTTCATTAATATAAGTTAAAATAGCATTCCGGGCAGCCTTTATGTGCTCGGGCATCGATTCTTTAGATAGTGGAATGTATTTTACGCCTGAAGTGGTACCTGAGGTTTTGGCAAAATAAAGCGGCTTTCCTTTCCAAAGCACATCGGCTTCACCCGCTACTACACGATCTACATAAGGTTTTAATCCTTCATAATCCTGAACCGGAACATGTTTTTTAAAATCGGCATAGGTTTTAATCTCAGCGAAATGATGGTCTTTTCCAAACGCAGTATGCTTAGCTTCGTCAACCAGCTTCCTTAATATTTTATGCTGAGCATTAACGGCATTATTTTTCCATTTGTTAATCTGCCAAACCGCAAATGCCGCAAAGGGTTTACTTAATGCTGCTTTAAGCCCCCAACCCCCTGAAGGAGACTTTCCCCTTCTACCGTTCTTTTCTTTTTCCATAAATTTAAATCTGATTTTTAACTCCCCTTCAGGGGCTGGGGGTTAAACGATATTATGTAAAATATCCGGATGCTCATCGCCTTTATATTCGCTCGAAATTTTACGGTACGCAACCGTTAAGGCTACACTGGAAAGTGGAACGATAATAAATGAACTTAAAATATTTACAATAAAGGCGATTAATGGCCATTGCAGGTAGTTAAGCAACAGATAAATTAAATACCCGCCTCCTAAAACAACCAATAACAATAAAATCTTGGTGAAATTTCCTTTAGTAGTAGCCAAACTCAATTTGATCGAATCGAATGGCGTTGCACCTTTATCAATGATAAAAAACGGGAAGAATGAAATTCTTAACCAGGTGATAAAAATGGCAATAATACCTACTGAAATGGCTACGTTTTTAACAATGGTTACATTAATTCCTGTATAAATAAAAGGAAAAGCAACCAGAATTACCACCAGGTAAACACCAAGGATACAGGCTACAAAATAAAGGGTAGCAAGCAAAAATCTAATAATCTGTTGTCTGGTTGGAAGCGTATCCACAATTTTCACGTCGTTTTCTTCATCGTCCATTAAATGGAAAATATATTTAAACAACGAAAGGTTGATGGTAAAATAAAGCAAAACGAAAATAATCACCATTATAACGCTTAAAGCTTTGCTTACGTCTTTAATAAAAAAGGCCATTAAGCTCGATGCACTTGCAGTGATAAACATCAAAAAACATAGCGTAGCAATCGAGAAATAGTGTTTCTTGGTAATGCTCCATGCCTTTTGAATTACATCATTAACGGCGAACGTACTTTCTTTTAGATAATTTATCATTGTTGTTTGAATACCACACGTTTAAATAAATCCTGTATAAATCCTAAACCATAAGCAGTTAATTGGATAAATGAAGATATAATGCTCAAAAATGCAACTTTTAACGATTTATTTACAGACCATGAATGAAAAAATATCAACATAAAGTAAATCAATAAGAAGAAGTTACAAACATATGCCAATGGAGGATATATAAAGTTACATAAAATAGTAAAACCAAAACCCAATGTGAACAAGGCTGGAAAAAAGTGTACGAGTTTTAATTCTTTTGGGAAATGTTTGTAAATATTGATCCTTGCTCTCCCGAAAAAATGTAATTGTTTGTAAAACTGACTGAAGCTTGTCCGGCGCTTATGGTAAACCTTTGCATCTGGGATCAAACCAATCTTGAAACCGTTCTCGTGGATGCGGATACTATATTCAATATCTTCACCCAATCTGGTTAAGATAAAGCCTCCTACCTTCTCCCAAGCCTGGCGTGAAACGCCCATATTAAAACTGCGTGGATGAAATTGTCCTACGTGCTGCTTGTTTCCGCGGATACCACCAGTGGTGAAAGGCGAAGTCATGGCATAACTGATGGCTTTTTGTACAGGCGTGAAACTGTCATGTGCAGCGTCAGGGCCACCGTAAGCATCTAAATGATGCTCATACAAATAGTTTTTAACTGTTTCGAGGTAATTTGCAGGAATTAAACAATCTGAATCGAAAATTACAAAGTAATCACCAGTAGCCCTTTCGAAACCAAAATTACGTGCAAAGCCTTGTCCGGCGTTTTCCTTAAAGTAATATTTAATATCCAGTTTATCAGCATAAGAGGCAACAATAGCCTTTGCATCGTTTTTCGAACCATCTTCAATAACCAAAACCTCAAACTGTAAATAAGTTTGTTTGGTTAGGGTGTTTAATAGTTCGTCGATTTCCTGAGGACGATTGTAAAGTGGAATGATGATGGAGAAAAACATGCTTTTAAAGGTAAAAGGTAGAAGGTAAAAGGTTGAGGGTTTATGGCGTATAAAACCTTACGCCTTAAACCTTTTGCCTTATACCCTCTTCTCGATTAAGTATTGATTTCTTTCTGGCGCGTTACGCGATAATAATTCGGCAATAAAACCTGCCAGGAACATCTGCGAACCTACTACAATGGCAACCAGTGATAAATAAAACAAGGGCTGATCGGTTACATCACGATAAGCCTGGCCTTGCCATATCAAATATTTTTTTTCGAACAAAATATATAGCGCCATGATGATGCCGATAAAGAAACTTAAAACGCCTAGTGAACCAAAAAAGTGCATCGGGCGCTTGCCGAATTTACCCACAAAGAAAATAGAGAGTAAATCTAAAAAGCCATTTATAAACCTGCTGAAGCCAAATTTGGTTGTGCCATATTTACGTGCACGGTGTTCTACCACCTGCTCGGCTATTTTACTAAATCCGGCCCATTTAGCAATTACCGGGATATAACGGTGCATTTCGCCATAAACTTCGATCGTTTTGATTACGTCGCTACGGTAAGCTTTTAATCCGCAGTTAAAATCGTTCAGTTCTATGCCGCTCATTTTGCGCGTAGCGGCGTTGAACAATTTAGTCGGGATAGTTTTTGTGATCGGATCGTAACGTTTCTTTTTCCAGCCTGAGATGATATCAAGTTTTTCTTCTTTTATCCGGCGGTATAATTCAGGGATTTCATCCGGACTATCCTGCAGATCAGCATCCATGGTAATGACCACATCGCCCTGAGTAGCTTCGAAACCAACATTTAAGGCGGCAGATTTACCGTAATTCCTTCTAAATTTAATGCCTTTTATAGCAGGGTTTTGAAGTCTTAAGTCTTCAATCACCTCCCACGATCTATCGGTACTACCATCATCAACCAAAATAATTTCGTAACTGAAATTATTGGCAATCATCACTTTATCAATCCATGCCGTTAATTCCGGCAAAGATTCATCTTCATTAAATAAGGGTACTACAACTGATATATCCATTTTTGAGTATTATCGTCATTGCGAGGAGGAACGACGAAGCAATCTATTATAAGATTGCCACACCCCTATGCGCTTTCCGCGCTTCGTTCGCAATGACGCATTATTAAAAACGTGCAAATTTCATCAAATTAAATGATAAAACCTGCACGTTCAAAATTTTATAAAGGAAATTAAGATTCTTTCGGGAACGAGTCGAATACAACAGGTTGTTTTTTCTTCAAGATAGCGGAAAGGATTAAAGAAAGAACGCCATATAATGCCAGTGAAACTCCAAAACTGGTGAAGATGTTTTTAAAAGTAGGCTCAAGTTTCTCCTGCATATTTCCACCCTTAGCTATTGCCTCATCAATTTGTTCACTAGCCATTCCAAATTTTTCCATCATAGCCCGCTGTGCACTTTCGATTGCAGCAGCAGCCTTTTGCGGAAGATCGGGATCAATAAATTTCATGAGTACAACATTGTAAAGTGTTGCAGTTAAGGCCAGAATAAGGGAGATGATTAAAAATGCTTTGAAAGCTTCTCCAAACGTCCAAAACCCACCTATTTCTTTGCGGATATTGATTCCCACCACTACTAATAGTGCGATGAATAAAACGAATATACCTATCTGAGCCACAAAACTTGTGTAAATCAATACCGGATCTATAAAATGCAGGGTTAACGATACAATTATCGAAACCGCAGCGAGCATTAATCCATTTTTAATAGCTAATTTGGAAATAAGAGCACTTTTGTCCATAATTTTAAATTTTAGTTTAATTATTAATTGTTGTAATTAATATATAAGTAGCAGAATCAAACGATTTGTTACTACTATACTGTATTATTTCTTTAGTTGTTTCTGCACTTCCCTCTACATCAAGGAAAAAGATCATAAAAGGTACAAATAATTCTTGCATTTCTTCACTGACATTCAACTTCGCTGCTGCTTTGCAGATTTCTTCCACGCTGGTTTCTGCCAATTGCTGGTTGCTGATCAGTTCTTCATAAATTTCGAATTCATCCTGAAACTCATCGTCTTCTACCAATAAAAACTCCTTTAGGAAATCGCCCAACTCAGGATCCAAATCTTCGTCCTTACACTCTTTAATGTAAAGCAAAAGATTTAACAATTCCGTACCTCTGTTAATGGTTTCTTCTTCAATATTCGCCCACTCATCACTTTCTAAATAGTCGTCTTCCAGTTTCTGCACATCACTGCTAAAGAAATTCACCATCAATAAATCGAAAAATACTTCGCGTAATTCTTCAAATTTCGGATGAGAATCGAAAACAGCATCAAAAGCAGTAGCCTTATCTAAAAAGTTAACATCAAGTTCAAAAGCAGCCAATAATTCTGTTTCAAAACCGTCTACATTGGTAGCCGAAACTTCAGCGTACTTATTAATGGCTGCACTTAGTGCTTTTTTTACTCTGTTATCCATAGGATCAATATTTTTAGTATTTAAGGATTATTACATCAATAGTCATGCTGTCCCGAAACTTCGGGTTCAGCATTTATAAGTTATTTTTAACTAATTCTCCCAGTACTGATTATTGTTATAAACCAATTTTACTTTTCCCGTTAGTTCTGTATTCATTAACGGACTATTCGCCGATTTTGAATGGTTATTTATGGCATTGTATAACCATTTTTCTGTTGCGTTAAAAACAGTAAAGTTGGCTTCAGCGCCTTCTTCGACTACCGGAACAGCTAAATTTAATAATTTACGTGGATTAATAGCCAATTTCTCCGCAATTAAAGTGATATCCAATCCGGCCTTTAATAACAATGGCAATACAGTTTGCAAAGCAATAATGCCATAGTGGGCAATTTCGAACTCTACATTTTTAAATTCGATTTCCTCCGGGCGGTGCTGTGAAGTAATGGCATCGATGGTTCCATCTTTTAAACCAGCCAATAATGCCTTTACATCTGCTTTTCCACGCAGTGGTGGCTTAACCTTATAGTTGCTATCAAAATCGTTTAAAAGTTCTTCTGTAAACACCAGGTGATGCGCTGTTACATCACAGGAAACCTGAATGCCATCTTTCTTTGCCTTACGGATCAAAGCCACAGCCCCTGCAGTTGAAATATTACTGATGTGGATTTTGGTTTCATTATACGAAGCGAGGAAAATATCGCGGGTAATGTGCATTTCTTCGGCCAATGCAGGTAAACCTTTCATGCCCAAAAGAACAGAGTTTTTACTTTCATTAATCTGTGATTTGCCAGCTATCGATTTATTTTCGGGATAAACCATTAAAAGTGCATCGAAACCTTTGGCATATTGTAGAGCACGACTCATAAAACCATCATCCTGCAAGGCCCTATCCCCATCAGAGAAAGCTACTGCACCAGCCTGTTGCATATCGAAAAGTTCGGCCAGTTCTTTCGCTTCGCGGTTCTGGCTTATGGCCCCAACCGGCAACACATCAACCAAATTGTTTTTGGCCCTATTGATGATATATTCTACCTGGGATTTTGACTGTACAACCGGACTGGTTTGCGGCAATAAAGCTAAACCTGTAAAACCACCAGCTTTTGCCGTTGCCGTTAACGTTTGAATATCTTCCTTAGTTTCGAAACCTGGATCGCCGGCTACGCAGTTTAAATCGAAAAAACCTGGCGTTAAAAAAGCACCTTGAGCATCAAAAACAGTTTCGTTTTTATCGGCAGTTAATTTACCTATGTTTTTAATTTTACCATTATCTACCCGAACATCGCATTGCTGGTTATTAAATTTACTTTGCGGATCGGCAATGGTTACATTTTTAACTAGGAGATTCATATTGTTTTTTTTGTGTTGTTAAAAAATCGGATGAGCAAAATTTCTGCTGCAATAAAAATCAGCGACAA
The DNA here is from genome assembly GCF_056490665.1 of Pedobacter folensis. Classification (NCBI taxonomy): domain Bacteria; kingdom Pseudomonadati; phylum Bacteroidota; class Sphingobacteriia; order Sphingobacteriales; family Sphingobacteriaceae; genus Pedobacter; species Pedobacter folensis. The sequence goes on along the minus strand of NZ_JBWJIF010000003.1, from coordinate 793,517 downwards.
AATTAGACAAAGTTTCCATAAAGTCTGCCCGATTTTATCGGTGCCTGCAATTAATTTAACAGCATCTTTATCGGTATCGAAAACTTTGAGGTTACTTTTGTCAGCTAACTGATCGAGCTCGGTTTTACTTAAATAATGCATATCAGACTCTGTTCTGCCATTGTTGAAACTATAAACGGCAAGCAGGGAATCTGCAAGCTTCAGGTTATAGAAGCCTGCACTTTTTATCTGATCGGCAATGTAAATCAATGTTTTTCCATCTGCCTGACGGATTTCAGGAATGGCCTCAAAACGATCGGCTGTTATTTTTAAGCTTTGGTTTTTACCAAGTATGATCTTTTTACTCGCTAAGGCATTATCATTGCCAAGATTGTAGTATAAAGGAGTTTCATTTCCACCACTAAGTGCAATACGGTAGATTAAGGGAACAAAAACCGGATGACGGGCCAAATTCCCATCACTTGTATTTAATCCTGAAGCTGATAAATAAACCTGTCCGTTCCCGACCCCATATTTAGAGAAAAAAGGCTTCCTGCCCGGCAATAACATAATATCCTCCCTGGCGGAGGTATTTTTTTCTACAAATGAATAGTAGCGCGAAACAGCTGGAAGATCTAAATTTTTAGGTATTTCTTCAAAAACAGTCTTGAAAATGGGGTTTTGCAGGTCAATCTGATCAACCTTGCTTGCTGAGGTATTCAGTGTTTGAATTGCAGGAAGTGACAATCCACCTAAAAACGAATTATAAGTTTGAATATCGGCATCTAAATCAGGGAAAAGCACCACCGTACCACCTGCATTCAGATAGGTTTTTAGCTGCTGCGCCAAACCTGTTGACGGATTTTTTAATCCGTTTAGCACAATCAGCCCATAACTGGCAAAATTGCTATAATTTACATTACTCTCGGCATTTTCAGTAAGTTTATAATAAGGGTCGGCTGCAAACAATGCTTTAATATAATTACCTGCATTAATGCCATTGACGCATAAAACCGGGAAGCTTTCATCTACTTTAAAACTGAAAGAAAGTGTATCATCAAAAGTCACCGGAAAATCTTTAATGCTGATCACGCCTTTTTGCCATCCTGCGCCCAGTCCCGAAAAGTTCAAGGTATCCTTAACTGTTTTACCGCCCGGAATCGTTACTGCCCCTAATCCCTTTTGCTGATTATTGATACTCAGCTTTAAGGGAATATTTTTCGCTTCTTCTTCTGAGTAATTTTTTAACTGTACGACTAATCGTTCATTCGCACCTGGTTGATGATTCGGGGAAAGCGTCCAAACACTATCTACAGCAATATTGGGCAGCGTATTGGCATTCAGTTTCAAAAATGAATATTGAATGTCGGCTTTTGTATCGAGTTTATTGGTGGTTGAAATATTCTTTTGAAAATCGGAGATCAAAAAGCTATACTTATTTGCAGAACCAGTTAAAATATTGCCCTGTCTGTTTAGTATCTGTTGCAGGTTTCGGTTAGCTGCCGAGATTTTAACATCATCAAGCGCTTTTAAAAACGCTTCTTCATTTAACAGGCGTTGATGCTTTCCTTCAAAATTATTGGTTAATAACTGAAAACGATCGTTCATACCGAAACCTTTAACCAGTTCTTTTGCCCTCCGCTTGGCTTCATCGAGCAGGTTGCCATCTTTATTAATGGCTTCCATGCTGTAAGAATTATCGATATAAATGCTTACTATATTGTTTAAAGCAGTTGTTTTTTGGTTGTACGCCGGGATGTAGGGCTGGGCAAATGCCAGCACCAAAAAGATGATCGCCAAAATCCGCGACAACAGTATGAGCAGGTTTTTAAGTTTTTCTTTGGAAGAATTTTGCTGCTCTACTTCTTTTAAAAGCTGAACATTAGAGAAATAAACCTTTTTAAACTTCCTGAAATTGAATAAATGAATGATAACCGGGATGGCAACCGATATTAGTGCGAAAAGAAAGCCCGGATAAAGGAAATTCATTAAAAACCAAAGATAGAAAAATTATGTAAAGCGGCGAATTTCAAATGTAATATTTGGATATCAATATGCAAATCCAGGAAATTCGATATTTACAACTTTCCAGCTATTGTTGTGCAACGCAAAATACAGTTTAAAGGGTCCGCTAACGATTTTCGATTGTTTTCGAATCACATCTCTGTAACCCGCAACGCCTTCAACAAAGCCCATGCCCTTACCATCGTTCAGCAGTTCAAAATTAACATCAATAATATCGTACCGGCCACCAACATATTCATCAGATTGACCAAAAACACCTTTCAATCTCCCGATAATTACATCTTTACCGATTATTTTATTACCTGGAAGGATAAAAAAATCATTCAATTCGTCGGTAATAGCCTTAGATTGCTTAAACCATGCGTTTATAAACCTAATGGCACTATTTACGATATCAGCCTGATGGTTAAATGTGGAGTTGCTCTGCATTGTATCTTTAAAAATTAACCGACTAGCTTTTGACTAGTCGATTAAAAACTTGGCGAAGTTAATTATTCTTTAGCCTTTCTCTAATTTCTGCGAGAGAATAATCGGACAATAACTTTCCATCTCTAAAAATTTCTTTCAATTCGCCTTGTGCTTCCTCCTCCCAGGTGCATTGGTCTTTCAGCTCATATTCACCTTTGTCGTTTTTAAAAATCTGCAATAATCCCTTCGCCGATTTCTTGGTTCCGTCGTCGGTAATCGGATCTTTAAATATTTCACGTCCAATACCATCTACCTCACCATATGTAGCTTTCATGGCAAAACCAAAAGTATCGCGTGTATTGTACTGATACGTAAATGAACCAATACCAAAAACTACGTTGGTAGAGGCAAAACCTTTCGATTTTAAGCGTTCGCAAATCTGAGTAGCTCTTTCTGTGGTGATACTATCGCCATAAATGGCACCAATTTGTGGGACCAGCTCCTTAAAGCCTTTATCATTAACTTTCCCTCCAAATACATCCCAAAGCAACTCAATTACACCTTTTTTCTCGTTTTCGTTTTTACCGTTGGGGTTTCCGCAGATGATATCAACCGGATCACCCGAATCTGGCCTGATTACTACTTTACCTGAACGAGCGGTAATATCATGTTTTAAAACTGGAAGATATTCGGTCAGTACTTTCCATAAATCCCAGGTATCGGAAACGATGGATACAATTCCTTTTGGGTAAACTTCTAAAATCAAGCGTTTAAAGGTTTCAAGTTCCCCGGTGTTGGTTCCCATGCACATCACAGAATGTTCCGTTGCGGCTACGGAGCCACCGATGAGCTCTTTATCCGAATCTGCATGATAATATTCTTCTAAAAAGTCAATAGCGGGAATGGTATCCGTCCCGGTGAAGCTCAGTAAATGGCCAGCTGCTGAAGTTACTGCAGCTTCTATCCCTCCCATGCCACGCATAGAGAAATCGTGACCCTGCCAATCTACAAATTCTGGTACGGATGAAGTTTCTGCTGCATATTTATCCAAAATGAGCCGGTATTGTTTAGCGATGGTAGCAGAATTGCATGGCAGCCAAACCACAGCTGATAATAATGTTTCGAAATAGTTAGTTAACCAGAAAAATTCGGGTTTGGTATTATACATGGTAAACATGGGTACGCGCAATGGCACTTCAGCCCCCTCTGGTAGTGATTTAAAAACCATAGGAATATAGCCCAAATCGTGTAGATCGCCGATGTGCTGCGTACCTACTAAATTTTCTCCTAAATAATTGTTAATCCTGCGGGCATATTTTTTCAAAATTTCTTCTTTTGGTTGTTTAAAGAAGTTTTGGTTAAAATCTTCAATAATGTACTTTTTGATAAAATATTGCAAACCAAAAAGTACCACATGGTTTACGTTTGCGAGCCTGCTTTTTCTGGGTGTCCAGTTAGAATAAACCAATGTGGTATTTTCAGGGTATTGTCTGCGGTGATCTACTTTGTATCCGTCTGTTAATAATAATGGGTTCATCATGGTATTTTATGTTATTATAAATTATTTATTTCTTCCTTTTTCGTTTGGATACAGGCTTTGTAGAGTATCGCTTTGCCAAAATTCTTTGGTTTCGATATCCAAACAAGTTAATTTTCCGGTAAATGCAGCACCGGTATCGATATTCCAAACATTACAACCCTGCATGGGTACGTTCATATTATAATAGAGCGTTGGGGTATGGCCGATGTAGATTTCATGATAGAGCAATAAACGTTTAGGATAAAGTACCGAATTTTTTTTGATCCTCTTATCCATAGTCAGGGCCATTTCCCAAAGCGTCCTGTCCCACGAATAATTGGATGAATAACGTTCTTTCTCCGGACCGTGCATGGAAGAAAAACCCGCGTGGATAAAGAGGTTGTTCTGCTCATCCACGTAGTAATCATTCATCCGTTCAAAAAAGTTTAAGTGTTCCTGCCTGATCGCATCAGAAATATCTTGGTAACTCTCCATGGTTAATTTACCGCCATGAACAAACCAAACCTCATCTATAATACCGTTTTCGAGCCAATCGATACACCAGGCATCATGATTACCTTTGATAAAAATGCATTGATGGTTTTCTTCCAATTGGATCAGATAATCAATTACCTGTGCCGATTCGCTCCATCCGTCCACATAATCGCCAAGAAAAATCAGTTTGTCAGCTTTTGTTACTTCTGCACGCTCGAATAACTGGGTTAGGCCTTTCAATCCGCCGTGAATATCTCCTATTACTAATGTTCTGCTCATCTCTAAAACGCTATAAATTCAGCAGGCACAACATCTGTAAGCCAGACATTGTTATCTGATAAGTAAAATTTGTACCCAGCCTTATGCATAGCCCCACTGTTAATGGTGAGTATAACGGGTTTTCCTCTCCTACTGCCTACTTTATTCGCCGTTTCTCTGTCAGCGCTTAAATGCACGTGCTGTCTGCCCATTTTTTGCAAGCCCTGCGCTTTAATAGCTGATAAGAATTTTTCAACTGTACCATGATATAAGTATGCTAATGGCTCTGTTTCATTCAAGTTTAATTCAACAGCAATGGAATGCCCCTGATTCGCCCTTATTTTAGTTTTATCATCATTGAAGGCAAATCTTTTTTTGTCGTTATTTTCAACAATGTACTCAAGCAGTTCAAAATCTATTCGTTTATCATAGAGGTTGAATTTGGCCATTAGCTCATTAACATCTGCCCAGCCATTTTCATCCAGTTTTAGACTTATGGTTTCTGGTGAATGCCTCAAAACGTAACTTAAAAGCTTACTAATTCCTTTTGTTATTTTATTGTCCATGAGCTATCAGATTAATTTTCAATTTTTTGTTCAATGCATCATCTTCAAAGACAAAAGGTTTTTCTATCGGGATCATTAAATTCTCCAGCTGATGATTCTGAACAAATGCATGTTGTTCCTTTACAAACGTGCTAATATCTTCTATTAACAAAATATCATTTTTAGCGAAAGAATTAATGAATTTATCTCTCAATCCGATCTGAATTGCCCTTCTTTCCTGTTTTGCACCATAAGGATCGTGATCCGGATCCCATTGAAGTCGAATATTAGAGTTTTCCAGTTCATTTCTCCACTCTTCGTGAGAAATTCCCTTTGTTTGATCGTAAGAAGAGTACACCGCATTTTCTAAATAATTACGAAATGCAGAAATTTTAAGGTGTATTGCTAAAGTAACTTCTTGTCCTTCTTTTTTGCCCCAACCACTTCTGTACATCATCCATAGAAAATTAGGTTTGATCCATGTCATTCTGCTTAAACTGAATTCACCTCCAAAAAATTGATTTTTGACTGCAAATTCACCGATTTCTTTTCGGTAAGCCTGATAAACGATTATTTTTTCATCATCATACTGAGCCATAATATGGCATCCTGAAGTTGGCCATTCTAATATCTGTTCTTTATATTTTTTTACTGTTATTTTCATTTTGTAATTCTATTAACAACTCATATCATTGTTTAATGCGATTGAGTTTCTCATCATAGAGCCTGTAATTCTCATCGTCGAAGCAAACGAAGATTACCTTTTCTATTTTTTCTTTTTCAGCAAAATTATTTACCGTGGTAATGGCAATATCTGCTGCTATATCTTTAGGGAAATGATAAATCCCTGTACTGACGTTTGGAAAAGCAATAATCTTAACATCATTTTCAACGGCTAAGGTTAAACTGTTGCGGTAGCAATCTGCAAGCAAAGCATTTTTTTGTTCGCTATCACCATTCCAAACAGGCCCAACCGTATGGATCACATATTTTGCCGGTAAATTGCCTGCCGTGGTAATTACGGCATGCCCAGTTTTGCACTTTCCCTGTTTATCTCTGATGGCCACGCAAGCTTCTAAAATGGCTTTACCACCTTTTCTGTGAATGGCACCATCTACCCCACCGCCACCAAGCAAAGAACTGTTTGCCGCATTAACGATTGCATCAGCCTTAATTTCTGTTATATCGGCTTTGATTACTTCTAAAATCATTATTTTTTATTTAAAGTTACCTATACAACTCATCCCTAACTTCCATCAATGCAAAGCCCAAAAGGTTTAATCCTTTCCAATTCTTGGGTATTTTTGCATCAGCATTGTCTTCTGCCAACCCAATTCCCCAAATCGTATCAACCGGACTGGCCTCGGCTAAAATCTTATCTCCTGTATGGATTAAAAACTCTTTTAGCTCTTTATTTTGATTAAATTTATGAAAGTTGCCCTCTTTCACAATTTCATATCTGTTTTTTGACCAAATGGATTCATCATAATTTTTAACCTCACGTCCCAGTTTTTTAACTTCTTCCGGGGATTTTGAAGCTAAAATTTTATTTAATGTTTCACTGTCGTTAAATAATTCAGCTTTTTTACTCATCATCCAATGTTCAGCGGTTTTATATTTAATCTTATGTACCACAAAAGGAGAATGCCACCACTGGCTTAAGCAAGCTTTAGAAAGAACAACATCTTTTGAAACCTGATGCCCCCAAAAGAAAAAATACTCTTGTTTTTTTGTGTTTGATACCAGTTTCGCTATTGTATAGCGTTGCATCTGCTCATATTTAGTCTGTAACTTGTTACATAGATTTTCAATATCACCTTTTCTTACTAGCAAGCTTATCCATTTTTCAGGTATAGCTTCAAAACCATAAACCAAACCTGCTAAACCACCTGCAATAGCCGCAGTTGTATCGGTATCGTCACCAAGATTAACTGCTTTTAGAACAGCATCCTCATAAGATTTAGTAGTAAGAATACACCATAAGCTAGCTTCGAGACTGTGTAACACATAACCTGAACAATAAATCTCATTTTCAGTAACTGTTGATATATCATCTATTAAAATTCTATTAAATAGATTGATTTCCTTTGACTCGAAATTATTTTGTGCAATAAAATCTTTGAGCTTAAACTTCATATTATGGTATGCTTGATTCTTATCATTACCTTCTAACAGCTCCAAACCATAAATGATATAAATAAAGCAAGCAAAAACCGACCGAAAGTGCGCATGAGTAATGGATGAAACTTCTTTCACCAGCTGAAAAATATACTGCAAGTCGTTTTTACCTTGAAGATAAAATAGCAGAGGCAGAATTCTCATCAAAGATCCATTTCCATTATCCGTTTCTCCGCTACCTCCACATAAAACCGGATCAACTCCTTTAGCAATTTCCCGTATTGCCTTGCCGGTTGCAATCCCAATATCAAATACTTCTCCATGTGGGGTCCAGATATTACCATTGTACCATTTCAGAAATTTCTGGGATATATCCTGCAAATCATACCCATAGCTGAGACTTTCAGCTAAGCAAAAAGTTAGTGAACTATCATCGCTCCAAGTTCCAGCAGGCTGATTATGGGTTCCATGACCTTTCATACCTTCAACAGGGTTTTGCGTTAGATATGCTCTCGATTTAAATTCTACAGGAACACCAAGTGCATCACCAACAGCTAAACCAAAGAGGGCATTATGAACAATTTTGCTTTTCATTTCATGTTACTTTAATAATATATTTAGGCTTACAATATCTTCTGTAATTTTATCTGTGTTACCCCTTTATGATCAACCTCTTTGATCGAATCAGTAGTAAAAATCTGCTCAAAGTATTTGCCCAGTTCATCAAAACCTTTACTAAATATGCCATGACTAATCGCTAAATAAAGTTTCCCAGCATTTTTAGTCTTTAGCGCTTCAGCCAGACCAATAAAAGTTCCACCACCATCACAAATATCATCTACGATTAAACAATCAGCACCGGTTAAATCTTCCGCATATACTTTAAACCCTGAAAGCTTTCCTGTTTTCACATCCCGGCTTTTTGAACATTCTATCACTTCTGCACCACCTAAAAACTCAGATACTTTATAAATTTTCTTTAACGCGCCACCATCTGGAGATATAAGTTTTACATCAGTTCCAATTTTTGCAATTACCTGTTTTATAAATTCATGGTTTGAAATGGCAACACAGTTATTGAGCAATGCCGGACTTACTTCGCTATGCGGATCGAAAATGGTAACACTTGCTAATGCCATTGCATTAATAATATCGGCATAAACTTTTACCGATAAGGGCTCGCCTGGAATCATGACGCGATCTTGTCTAGCTGCAGGAAAATATGGTATAAAAAGATGAATCTCCTTCACCCCCATTCTTTTGAGCGCATCAACTGTAATACAGATCAGGCCTAAATCGTTAAAGGAATTTATTCGGTGTGTAATGGTAATAGGCAGGGCAGCATCAAAATTATTTGAAATTTTAATGTGTGGTTCGCCACCTGCAAATAAGAAAGATTTGTATTCGATTAAGTTATTTTCGCCTAGCGGAGTAAAACCCGGATTTAGATTTAACATATATTTGCGTATTATTTACACAAATATAAAAATCATTTTCAGAATCCAAAAAATAATTTGTGTTTATTTTACGCAAACCTAATGTCAAACTGGAAATTTTCTTTTAAAAGTTGGTTATATTTCGGCTTATCGAAAGTAAAAAGCTTCCCTGGTCTACCACTAACTCCGATTTTAACCACTTTATCAGTTTCTTTAACAATTCCAAAACTTAGAATTTTTTTTCTGAAATTTCTTCTGTCGATATCTCTTTCTAAAATGGAACAGTATAAATTCTCCAGATCGGAGAAGAGGAATTCTAGATCTAATAAGTCAAATCCGATTGGCTGATACGTCAATTTGCTTTTTAGCCGCTGATGCGCCAGGTTGACCATTTCATTATGATCGTAACCCAACTGTGGAATTTCATCAACCGGAAACCACCTGGCATCTTTGGCGTCAGTATCGGCCTTTAACACAAAGTTTTTCGGATTTACCAAGGCAAAATAGGCTACAGAAATTACCCTGAAGCGTTCATCACGGTTGATATCATCACCAAAAGTCCCCAACTGTTCAAGATAATTTACGGTAATACCAGCCTCTTCTTTCAGCTCCCGCTCTACAGCGCTTATTAAAGGTTCATCATTTAAAATAAATCCACCTGGTAAAACCCAGCGATCGGCTAACTTACCAAAACGTTGCTGAACAGCCAGTACATAAAGCGTTCCTTTTTCATAGCCAAAAACAATAGCATCAACAGCGATTTTGATATTTTGATCGATCATTCTTTAATTTGTGTTAAAACAACACAAAGTTAATCCTTTTAACGAAGAAGATTGAATCTGTTAATTAAATTCTACCTAAACTTCTTCATCGCAACCCAAAGTTTTTCGTCCATGCCGTAAACATCAGGCCTGTATTCGATCCTATCGTTTTGAGCCCATGCCGTGATATAGGTAATAATTAACGGAACATTTTTCTTTGGCGCAAACCAAGCTGGTTTTAATTGAAAAGTTTTAAGCGTATCAGCCTTTTGTGCCATGCGTTTTTTATACCATTTTACATGTGTACTATCTATCGGCGGCAAATCTACTTCAGCCCTGAGTTTATCGTAAGTGTAAGAATCTTTTACTAAAAGTTCGGCAAATTCCAAAGGCTTTTCAATACGAACACAACCATGACTGATTGCCCGATTGCTTAAGTTAAAACCGTTCTTGTTATTGGTATCGTGCAGGTAAATACTCGAGCTGTTATCGAAGATAAATTTGAACTTTCCTAAAGCATTTCCACCACCTGAACCTTGTTTAAATTTAAAGGGTAATTTATCACGCGAATACCTGTTCCAATTGATGGTATCAGGCTCACCAATTAGTTTGTCTTTATAGTAAACTTTAATGTTGCTATTTGATAAATAATATGGATCTTTTCGAGCCATCCAATAGATCTCACTTTGCGCAATACTTACCGGAATATTCCAGATCGGATTGGCCTGAATGGAGTTGATTTTACTGAACAATAAAGGCGTCTCATGATTCTTCGGTTTGTCATCTAAATTACCCGATTTTGCAAAGGCTTTTAGCTTATCTTCATAACCGTTTTCACGCTTCCCACCCACACAAACTTTCATCGTAATTACCGTATCGGTTTTGTCCAGCCAGGTCAACCTAAAATCAGGGATATTTACCTGTACATAATTGTCTCCGGTCTCCGGCATTTTCCAGCGGAAACGTTCCATGTTCAACAGTAAAATTCGCTTCTCACTTTCAGCATCTGTATTTAAATAGGCCGACTGCAATGCTTTATACTGAACTGATTTTGGTTGAACGGATTTTAAGGTATCCACAAGACTTTTACTATTTAAAAGATTAGACATTCCTAAGCTATCCGGACGCCTGACTTTAATGTAATAACGTGAAAAAATGGTACGGGGATTTACCACCCCATATTTAAGGTAATTATTATAATTGAGATAAGCATTAGCCGACAATAATTCTAATTTCGCGATTACGGGATAACTTTCCTCTACCTTTTTAAACTTATTGGCTGTTAATACGGCTAACAAGCTTTTAATTTCATCTCCTTTAAAAATCTTTGGATTAAAGCCATGCACCTCACTCTGATCTAAATAGTTCACTAACGAATCTAGCTCACCATTAATATAAAATTGTGTAACCAGCTTAGGTTGAGCATAATTATCGGCATAAAAAGCTTTAATTGTTTTCGGATTAACGAATTTACCCGAAAGACTGTCCATTGTTTTCACAAAAATGCTATCATAAGCTACAGTATCGAAATCTTTGTAGATTTTATTCTTAAAATGTTCAGACAGTACTTTCCCAATCTCTGGTGGGCTTTTAAACCATCCACAGGCAGAAATAAATAAAATAAAGGGCAGAATTAGAAAGCGGAACTTTTTCAAATACGTAAAATTTTAATACAAAATAAGGGTTATTGGCAATAAAAACAGCATAATGGCAAATTAAGTGCCATTATTTTTTGTTTTCCCATTTCAAACACTATATTTGCCAGCGCTTATCAGCTAAAGCATTGATACTGGCAGAAATAATTTATGAATTTAACTTTGAACCATCACTTACATTTACACCATCGCCGATAGGCGATATGATATGTTTGTTTTGTACTTCAAAACTTTTTTCCGTAAAATAATTTCTTGTTCACTCTATATTCAATACTTTGAAAACACTTAAAATCGCTATCCAGAAGTCGGGTAGGTTAAACGAAAAATCTGTAGAAATACTTAAAAACTGTGGTTTATCTTTCGAAAACTACAAAAGCTCACTCATCTCAACCGTTACCAATTTTCCTTTAGAAATTCTTTTCCTTCGCGATGATGATATTCCTGAATATGTACAAGATGGCATTGCCGATCTGGGTATCGTTGGCGAAAATGTAATTGTAGAAACCAAAGCCGAAGTTGATTATCTGCAAAAATTAGGTTTCGGAAAATGCACTTTAAAAATCGCGGTTCAGGCCACCAGTAATATCCAAAAATTAGAGGAATTAAATGGCAAAGCTATTGCGACATCTTATCCCGTAATACTCGAAAAATTCTTACAGGAAAAAGGCATCAAATCTGATATCAGAACCATTTCAGGATCGGTAGAAATTGGTCCGGGTTTAGGCTTAAGTGATGCCATTTTTGATATTGTATCAACGGGTGGAACATTAAAGAGCAATGGCCTAAAACCTTTCGCTGATGTAATGCAATCGGAAGCCGTTTTAATTGGAAATAAATCGATAGCAGATAATCCTGAAGTTGCAGAATTGCTTCAACGCATCCGCTCTGTACTTAGCGCAAAATCGAACAAATACGTGGTACTAAATGTATCAAAAGATAACCTTCAAAAGGTAGTCGATTTACTGCCAGGTGTAAAAAGTCCAACCGTGGTTCCACTCTTCGAACCGAACTGGGTAGCCGTTCATTCTGTAATTGCTGAAGAAGATTTCTGGGATAAAATCAACAGTTTAAAAGCAGCAGGTGCCGAAGGTATTTTAGTAATGCCAATCGAGAAAATAATCAGATAAAATCGTTTAAATTCACATTAACTATTAGTTAATTTTAAATTATAAAACATTGAAAATCTACAATTATACAGATTTATATAAATCAAAAATTGAAGAACTTTGTTCAAGGCAGATTGAAGACGACAAACTGGTTGAAGAACGGGTAACCGACATCATCAGCACGGTAAAAAAAGATGGCGACCAGGCACTTTTCAACTTCGCAAAAGCGTTTGATAAAGTTGATTTGGAGAAGCTGTTTTTGGATGCTGAGGAATTAAAAGCAATTGCATCTACCATTCCGGCTGATGCAAAAAAAGCGATTAATACGGCCTATCAAAACATTAAAACTTTTCACCAGTCGCAGTTAAAAACTGAAGATAAAATAGAAACGATGCCAGGCGTTATGTGTTGGCGCGAATCGAGGGCAATTGAAAAAGTGGGACTTTATATTCCGGGAGGAACAGCCGTTTTACCGAGTACTTTTTTAATGCTGGCTACCCCTGCAATCATTGCCGGCTGTAAAGAAATTGTGGTATGTTCTCCTCCACAAAATGATGGCAAAACCAATTGTTATCTGGCCTACTGCGCGGTGCTTTTGGGTATCGAAAAAGTATTCCTCATTGGCGGCGCACAAGCCGTTGCTGCAATGGCTTTCGGAACGGAAAGCGTACCACAGGTATATAAGATCTTCGGTCCCGGCAACCGTTATGTCACTACAGCAAAAACGATGGTTCAAAATAAAGTAGCTATCGATATGCCTGCCGGACCATCAGAGGTACTGGTTATCGCTGATGAGACTGCCAACCCGTCATTTATTGCTGCTGATCTGCTTGCACAGGCAGAACACGGAACTGATAGTCAGGCTATTCTAGTGTCTACTTCTAATCAGATCATCGCTGAAACCTTAAATGAAATTGAAAACCAGCTTAATGTGCTCCCTAGAAAGGACATTGCAGCTAAGGCAATAGCCAATTCATATGCGGTTTTAGCTAAAAACCTGGAAGAGGCGATGCAATTTTCAAATGAATATGCACCAGAGCATTTAATATTGGCTACTGAACATTTTCAAAGCCTTATCCGATTGATTACCAATGCAGGATCGGTGTTTTTGGGTAACCTTACACCAGAAAGTGCTGGCGATTATGCTTCCGGAACGAACCATACCTTACCAACCAGTGGTTTTGCAAAGGCTTATTCGGGTGTATCTACTGATGCTTTTCTGAAAAAAATCACCTTTCAGCACCTTTCTGCAGCAGGATTAAACAACATAGGCCATACAGTTGAGATACTTGCCGCAGCAGAAGGCCTGGAAGCGCATAAGAATGCGGTGAGTATTAGATTGAAGAATTAAATTAAGGTAAACCTATATAGTGAGGCCGTCATGCTGAATTTATTTCAGCATCTATATAATAAAAAGACCCTGAACTAAATTCAGGGTGACGAATAAAAATATTAAAATGGACATTAACGATTTAGTAAGAGAAAATATAAAAAACCTTCGCCCCTACTCTACCGCCAGGGACGAATTTAAAGGTCAGGCATCAGTATTTTTAGATGCAAACGAAAACAGTTATGGTTCGCCATTACCAGCAAATTATAATCGTTATCCTGATCCTTTGCAACTGGATTTGAAGGATGCAATCAGCAAAATAAAAGGTGTGCCCATTGAGAATACTTTTTTAGGAAACGGTAGCGATGAAGCGATAGATTTATTGTTCCGCGCTTTTTGTAATCCTGGAAAAGACAACGTCATTGTGCTGCCACCAACTTACGGAATGTACGAAGTTTCGGCTAACATAAACGATGTAGAAATACGCAAAGTGAGCTTGCTTCCTAACTTCCAACTGGACATGGAAAAGATTGCAGAAACGATTGATAAAAACACCAAATTAATCTTCATTTGTTCGCCAAATAATCCAACCGGAAATTCGATAAACCGTGAAGATATTGAAACCATTTTAGCCAACTTTAATGGCATCGTTGTGGTGGATGAAGCGTACATTAATTACGCCCGTCAGAAGACCTTTATTCAGGAGCTAACTGAGTACGGAAACCTGGTGGTTTTGCAAACTTTTTCGAAAGCCTGGGGACTTGCTGCTTTACGTTTAGGCATGGCATTTTCTTCCACGAAAGTGATCGATGTTTTGAACAAAATCAAACCACCTTACAACATCAATCAGGCCACTCAGGATTTAGCTTTTGAAGCCTTAAAAAATATCGCTCAGGTGAACGATTGGATTAAAGAATCTGTGGCAGAAAGAGACCGTTTAAGTAAGGCTTTAACTGCACTCAATATTGTTAAAAAAGTATATCCTTCTGATGCTAATTTTATCCTGACAGAAGTTACCGATGCATTAAAAATTTACGATACATTGGTTGATCAGGGCATCATCGTTCGCGACCGTTCTAAAGTAACTTTATGTGAAGGCTGTTTAAGGATTACCGTGGGTACAAAAGAAGAAAACGATAAACTATTAACTGTTCTAGAAAATTTTTAAAATGAAGAAAGTATTATTTATAGACCGCGATGGTACGTTAAACATCGAGCCTGATGATGAACAGGTAGATAGTTTTGCAAAGCTTAAATTCTATCCGCGCTCTTTATATTATTTATCGAAAATTGCGGCCGAATTAGATTACGAACTGGTGATGGTGACCAATCAGGATGGATTGGGAACACTTTCAAATCCCGAAGAAAATTTCTGGCCGATCCACAATTTTATGTTGGATACTTTTGAAGGTGAAGGCGTTCATTTTAGTGAGATTGTAATTGATAGAACTTTCGCTAAAGACAATGCCCCTACGCGTAAACCAGGTACGGCTTTATTAACCAAATATTTCAGTGAAGATTACGACCTGAAAAACTCTTTCGTGATCGGCGATCGTTTGAATGATGTGGTTTTGGCCAAAAACTTAGGCGCTAAAGCAATTTTCCTCCGCCAGAATGATGCCTTAGGTTCGACAGAAGCCTTGGATAAACACGAAACTTTATTGGATGTGATCATTCTGGAAACCAAGAAATGGGAAGATATCTACAACCTGTTAAAAGCAGGAAGCAGAAAAATTCACCACGAACGCAAAACCAATGAAACTGATATCACCATCAACCTCGATCTGGATGGAACAGGAAAGGCCAAGATCGAAACAGGCTTAAACTTTTTCGATCACATGCTTGATCAGATTGCCAGACATGGAAGTGTGGATTTGGAAGTAATTGCAAAAGGCGATTTACATATTGATGAACACCACACCATAGAAGACACGGGTATTGCCTTAGGCGAAGCCTTTGCCAAAGGTTTAGGCAACAAATTAGGCATTGAAAGGTATGGTTTTTGCTTACCAATGGACGATTGCCTGGCACAGGTAGCCATTGATTTTGGCGGAAGAAACTGGATTGTTTGGGATGCCGAATTTAAACGCGAAAAAGTTGGCGATATGCCGACAGAAATGTTCTATCACTTCTTTAAATCGTTTAGCGATGCCGCAAAATGCAACTTAAATGTGAAAGCAGAAGGCGATAACGAGCACCATAAAATTGAAGCTATTTTTAAAGCCTTCGCCAAAGCCATTAAAATGGCCATTAAACGCGATGCCGAGAAAATGGTATTGCCGAGCACAAAGGGACTATTGTAACCCCCCGCCCCTAAAGGGGAGAAGACAGCAAATTGACGTTAAGATAAATTCGTTATAAACAATAACATGAACGATAGAAATTCAAAGTCCCCTTCAGGGGATTTAGGGGTTGGAATAGTAAATTACGGAGCGGGCAACATTTTCTCCCTTACCGCAGCTTTAGATCGCTTAAATGTAACCTATGGCATGGTAAATACAGAAAGTGACCTCGAAAAATATAGCCACATCATCATCCCTGGTGTTGGTCATGCGGGTGCAGCGATGGAAAAATTAAAGGGAACAGGCTTGGTTACGGCCATAAAAAAACTAACAAAACCAGTCCTCGGTATCTGTGTGGGCATGCAGCTCATTACCGAACATTCGGAAGAGGGCGATGCCGCGCTTTTAAATATCGTTCCGGTTAAAACCAAAAAATTCGATAAATCACTGAATATCAAAATTCCACACATGGGTTGGAATGCGGTAAGCCCGAAAAACAATTCATTATTTGAAGGTGTTGAAGATAATACACAATTTTACTTTGTGCATTCGTACTTTATTGAATATAACCCTACTTTTGACATCGCATCTGCTGATTATGGTTTAAAGTTTTCGGCAGCGGTACAAAAAGATAATTTTTACGGCGTTCAATTTCACCCCGAAAAATCGGGAAAAGCCGGCGAACTAGTATTAAAAAATTTTTCAAACTTAAGCTTATAAAATGTACATAATACCTGCTATTGATATTTTGGATGGAAAAGTTGTCCGTCTTCGTGAAGGCGATTACAACCAAAAAACAGAGTATGCTGTGTCTATCCCCGAAATGATAGAGAAATACCGTTCAAATGGCACCGATTTCATTCATATTATCGATTTAAACGGCGCCAAAGGAGATTTTAGCAATCAAAAAACACTTTTCGAGATTATTAAAAAAACCGAAATGAAAGTGCAGTATGGTGGAGGAATCAGAACCATTGAGCAGGTGACCAATTTGCTTGATGCTGGTATTCACCGCGTAATTGTAGGTACACAGGCCATTACCAATCCTGATTTCTTACCTCAACTCAGCGAGGCTTTTGCTAAAAAAGACGATTACGCCAACCGTATTGTGATTGCAATTGATGTTTTGGATGAAGTCATAAAATATTCGGGCTGGATGGAAAGTTCGCCGATTAAACTGATGGATTACGTTGACAAATGTCTCTCGCTAGGCTTTTTCCGTTTCTTATGTACTGATATCAGCAAAGATGGAAAATTAGGCGGGGCTGCTATCGATTTATACGAAAAACTGCTTGAACATTCGCCTATGATTAAACTGATTGCTTCAGGTGGTGTAAGCTCAATGCAGGATATCTACGACCTGGCCAAGTACCCGATTAGAAGTGTAGTAGTTGGAAAAGCAATTTACGAAGACCGCATTACCATCGAAGAGATTAAAGAGTGGAATTTGAAGGCGTTGAGCTCGATTTAAAGCGGAATTTTATATAATATTTGGCTCATTGTAATAGGCGATCGTCATGCTGCCCCGTACATCCGGGATCAGCATCTTTCATACAGTAAAGACCCTGAAATAAATTCAGGGTGACGAATCTCGCGAAGCGAAAGCTTTAAGATTGCTTCGTGCCTCGCAATGACGAAAACCCAAAAACACATGCTTTCAAAAAGAATAATCCCTTGTTTAGACGTTAAAGATGGTCGTACGGTAAAAGGTGTAAATTTTGTTGACTTACGCGATGCTGGTGATCCGGTTGAATTGGCGGCGCAATATGCACAACAAGGTGCCGACGAATTGGTTTTCCTGGATATTACGGCTACACACGAGCGTCGTAAAACGATGATTGAAATGGTTAAATCGGTTGCGAGGCAATTGAATATTCCTTTTACCATTGGCGGGGGAATAACAGAAATTGCTGATGCAGATGCGCTTTTAAATGCAGGTGCAGATAAAATCAGTATCAATTCGGCTGCTGTTCGGAATCCTAAATTAATAGAAGACCTCGCTAAAACTTTCGGGGTACAATTTGTGGTTTTAGCTGTCGACACCAAATATGTGGATGGTAAAAACATGGTTCACTTAAATGGAGGAAGACTAATTACCGAGCTGGAAACCGAAAACTGGATTAAACAGGCAGAAGATTTAGGCGCAGGAGAAATCCTCTTAACTTCGATGGATCACGATGGTACCAAAGCTGGTTTTGATTGTGGATTGCTTAGTAAAGTAAACCAAATGATCAATATCCCGATTATAGCATCAGGTGGAGCAGGCAGTATGGCGCATTTTACCGAGGTGTTTCAAAAAGCCAATGTTGATGCCGCACTTGCAGCTTCGGTATTTCATTATGGCGAAATCCTGATCCCTGATTTAAAACAAGAATTAAAAAGGAATAACATTCCGGTAAGAATATTAAACCCCTAAATCCCCTAAATGGGACTTAAAATAAAATACTTAAATGATTAAAAAAAAAATAGATCTTAGCCAAGTTGACTTTGGCAAAACTCCCCCTTCAGGGGGCTGGGGGGTCCCTGTAATCATTCAGGATTACAAAACTTTAGAGGTTTTAATGCTGGGCTATATGAATGCCGAAGCGCTGGAAAAAACACAGGCCGAAGGCAAAGTAACATTCTTCTCACGCTCTAAAAACCGCCTTTGGACTAAAGGTGAAACCAGCAACAATTTTCTTTATGTAAAAGAGCTTTTTGTAGATTGTGATCATGATACAATCCTGATTAAAGCCGACGCTGTTGGTCCAACCTGCCATACAGGTAGCCGCAGCTGTTTTAAAACGGATTACAACCAGAATTTCATTTTCGAACTCGAAAACATCATAAATGATCGATATGAAAACCCCGTTGAAGGATCTTATATCAACAAAATGCGCAACAAAGGTTTGAACAAGATTGCCCAAAAAGTTGGTGAAGAAGGTGTGGAAACGGTAATTGCTGCACTTGCTGAAACGGAAGAAGAACTCATTGGTGAAGCATCAGATCTTGTTTTTCACCTACTGTTTTTATTGAAAGAAAAAGGCTTATCTATTCAGGATATAGCTAAGAATTTAGAAAAAAGACACCAATAAAGGTTTGAGGTAAAAGGCCTAAGGTTTAAGGTGCTAGCTGCCTAACCTTATAGCCTAAACCTTAAACCCTAAACCTCAAGAAATGCTCAAACACCTACAAACCCTTCCCGGACACCAAAACCCTGTTTACGCTTTAGCCAATTCGGATGAGGAAGGTATATTTTTTAGCGCAGGGAACGATAAGGGTGTTGTAGAGTGGTCATTACATACCATGGCTTTTGTAAAGGTGAAAATGCCAGTACAGAGCTCGGTTTATTGTTTACATTATTACAATAAGCAATTATTTATTGGAGAACGTAGTGGTGCTTTTAGCGTTTATGACTTCAATGATCAGAAAGTAATTGCCAGAATAAATGCGCATACCAAACCCATTTTCAACATACAAACGGTAAAAGGTAAAAATGAACTTTTAACCACCGGCGAAGATGGAACGGTTGCGGTTTGGTCGCTGAACGATTTCACGGAGATCTACCGCTTCCAGGTGGCTTATGATACGGTTAGGGCCATTGCTATTGCGCCCAATGAAAATGAAGTGGCTTTTGGCTGTAAAGATCACCTGATCAGGATTTATAACCTCGCAGACTACAGCTTAAAACAATCTCTGGAAGGGCATTCATTACCTGTTACTTCTTTGGCTTATCATCCAACGGGTAAATACCTGATTTCGGGTAGCAGGGATGCCCAATTAAAAATATGGGATTTGCCGAATTACGAACTTAGGGAAACCGTTCCGGCGCACATGTTTACCGTTTACGATATTGCCTTTCACCCTACCCTACCTTATTTCGCTACGAGCAGCCAGGATAAAAGCATTAAACTCTGGGATGCAGAAAATTTTAAATTGTACAAGATTTTAAGCTTAGAAAAAGCAGGCACCGGCCATACCCACTCCATCAATAAGATTATATGGAGCCATGATGGTAAATACCTTATTTCTACAGGAGATGACAGACAGGTAATGGTTTGGGAAATGGAAGGCTAGTTATTGTAATATCGATAAGCTATCGTCATGCTGAATTTAGTTCAGCATCTTTCCTGATATAATAAAGACCCTGAAATAAATCCAGGGTGGGGCTCGCTTTTATCCCTACTATTCCACAAAGCGTTTAATAATTCTCAGCCTGTGAGAATATTTACCCAGTTCTTTATTAAAAATCCCCTGGTCATCAATCGGATCAATTTTAACCTTTGCTGAGGAGTGGATAATTTCATTCGGGTTCAACATAATACCCACATGGGTAATCCGGCCTTCATCATTATCGAAAAAAGCGACATCACCGGCTTTACATTCGGCCAGAAAGCCCACCAGCTCGCCTTGTTCTGCCTGTTGTGAAGCATCGCGATTTAACTTAATGCCTAACATTTTAAATACGGTTTGTACAAAACCAGAGCAATCTAAGCCAAACAAATGCCTTCCGCCCCATAAGTATGGAATGTTTTGAAAGAATTTAGCTGTTTCGGTTACCTGATCAGTAAAATTTACAGCACTGTTATCGTATGTTTCGAAATTCACTTTAAATTTTTCTTCACCTGCATAACAAAAACCATCTTTTAAAAAAGGGAGGTTACTTGCCGGACTTAAATGATACGAACTTCCATCGGCCGCGGTTAACACATTATTAAAACTTAATGGAGCGAGTAATTTACAATCGTGCATTGCTGCAAACTGGTTTTCTGAAATCGGAGCCAATTGTCTGAAATCCATCCAGCCTTCGTAACCATCATAGCCATTTTGAATGAGCCACCAGCGATCTTCCTTCTGAATAACTTCTACATGATCGCCGAATAACAATTGCGAAACAATTTCTGCTTTATCTGATGCATCAGCTCTTAAAGGTGCTACAGCAACCCTGCAAATACCGTATTGATTTTCCATTTAAATATGCTCGTGAAACTATTGTAAAACTAATAAAATACATTCATTGCCTAACATTTTACCTGCAAATTTGTTATTTTTATGATGATCACCTTTTAAATATGCTCGCCATGAATTTTAAAAAAATATTAATTGCTGTTGATAATAGTACCTGCTCAGAAAAAGCGGCAAAAGCCGGTTACGACATGGCTGAAAAATTTGGAGCGGAAGTAGCATTGGTTAATATTATCGAACCTATCCCGGCTAATGTAAATCCTGATTTAACCCTGGCACCGGTATTTTTGGAAACTTACGATAACAGCGAAGAAAACAGCCATATCCTGCTTAAAGAAATGGAAACGAAATACAGTAAAGGTGCAAAAACCACGTATTTAAGTATTGTTGATACCGCAGCACATGGCATTATCCAGCAATCTGATGAGTGGGGATCTGATTTAATTGTAATCGGTACTTATGGCCGTACGGGTTTGTATCACTTTTTAATGGGTAGCGTTGCGGAACATGTGGCGAGAAAATCTGCCTGTCCAGTTTTAATTATCCCGAATAAATGTGATGTAGATTAGTTCATTGGTTCATTAGTCATTAGTTATTGGTAACTATAAACTGCCAATTGCAAACTGACACGGGTTCATTAGCAATTAGTTTATGGGTAACTATAAACTGCCAATTGCAAACTGAAACAGATTCATTAGCCATTAGTCTATTGGTAACTATAAATCGCCAATTGCAAACTGAAATGGGTTAATTAGCCATTAGTTATTGGTAACTGCCAATTGCAAACTGCATACTGAAAACTGGTTTATTGCTTACTAGTTGCTGTTTCCATCTTTGACCATTAAGAAGTTAAGAACATTAAGGTTTTAGTGTTTATTTATTGGTCATTTGTAAGTTAGCATGATACAAAAAATAGCTCCTTGTTAATCTGTGGTTCCGTTGTAGCAAAATTGCGAACTGCCAACTGAAAACGGTAAACCTCCAATTCCCTTAAACAAAAAAGTCTCACTTTATGCGAGACTTTCCTTGTAAATATTTAATAAAGGCTTATCCTTCCTGGTGCAACCAGGCTTTTTTAGCCAATAATTCTTCTTCTGTTTCGCGGATGTCTTCGTCATCTACACAACAATCAACTGGGCAAACTGCCGCACACTGAGGCTCATCATGAAAGCCCTTACATTCTGTACACTTATCGGATACAATGTAATAAACTTCATCAGAAACTGCTTCCTGAGCGGCATCAGCTTCAATTTGTTGATTACCAAAATCAATGATACCATTTAAGTTAGTACCATCAGAAAAACGCCATGCAGTACCGGCATCGTAAATTGCGTTGTTAGGACATTCCGGTTCGCAAGCCCCACAATTTATACACTCATCTGTTATTTTAATCGCCATGTTTTCGTCTAATTCTTTTGCTTAGTTTACCTTTGCGATGCAAATATAATATATAATCACTTAATAATAATTCTAAATATGTCAGCATTAACTCAAGAAAAAGCAATAACCGCATTTAGCAAACTAGGTAAATTGCTTACAAACCCTACTGACATACTAGGAAATGCATTTTATAGCGCTGAAAGCACTAATGCATGGTTTACTGCAGAAAACATAAAAAAATCTATTTTATCTTTTGCTGAGCAATTAAATGATGCCGATTTGACGGTTTGGTTTAAATCGATCAGGTTTAGCACATCCCCAAAAAAGGTTGGTTTAATCCTGGCAGGGAATATTCCACTGGTGGGTTTACATGATGTTCTAAGTGTATTGGCCACAGGTAATATTGCTCTAATTAAACTTTCTTCAGCCGATGATAAATTAATTAAAGCTGTAATTGCTGAACTCATTAAAATAGAACCATCTTTCGAAGATAGAATAGAATATGTGGAGCGTTTAAAAGACTTTGATGCTGTTATCGCTACCGGAAGTAATAACTCATCACGCTATTTTGATTATTATTTCAGTAAAGTACCCAACATTATCCGAAAAAACAGAAACAGTGTTGCCGTTTTAGATGGCTCGGAAAGTTTCGAAGATATTCAAAACCTGGGCAACGACATTTTTGATTATTTTGGTTTAGGCTGTAGAAATGTTTCTAAAATCTATTTCCCAAAAGGGTACGATATTGCTAATTTTTACGAAGGCATAGAAAGTTTTCAGCCAATTATTAACCACTTTAAATACAATAATAACTACGATTACAATAAGTCGATCTATCTCGTTAATGCGGCTAAACACTTCGATAATGGCTTTTTGTTATTAAAAGAAGATGAAAGCCTAACTTCACCTTTAGCTGTTCTTTTTTATGAGGAATACGATAACCTGCAGCAAGTAGAAGATAAATTAAAGGATAAATTAGAAAACATCCAGTGTGTGATAAGCCAATCGCCTTTAAATTTAAATACTTTCGGTTTTGGTCAAAGCCAGCATCCAAAACTTTGGGATTATGCAGATAATGTAAATACCGTAGCGTTTTTGAATGGTTTAAACTAATATTGCTGAGTGACTTTGCTTATTGATGGCAATTTAAATTCTAAATTTATTTAATATTGCATAAACCTGAGCCAGTAGATGCACTCTCTATCAAAAGCGTTATGTTTTCTTACTATCCTCTTATTTGCAAATTTTGCAAAAGCGCAGCTTTGTAGCGGAACTTTCGGATCACCGCTTATTAGTCAAACCTTTGGGCAAGGAAATAGTATAGATAGCTGGTACGGCCCACTAGCGCAATATGCACCAGGCGCCTCTACCTATACAACTTTTGTTGGCCCTCCGGGAGTAAGCCCACGTAATTTAACAGCCAACCAATCGGGCCTGGTTAAAACACCTGCTACCCCTGGTAATCCATACCCCATTTATTGGCAGCCGCATGCCGATCATACCGGAGATCCTAATGGCTTAATGCTTCTAATTGATGGAATTGCTACGCAAACTGTATTTTTTGAGCAGCAAATGGATAATCTTTGTCCAAATACTATTTTACGCTTATCAATCTGGGTGTTAAATGCAAATTCGCCGACTGCCAATGCCCAAACCCCAAACATGAGCTTGCGCATTACCGATCCTAATGGTAATGTATTAAACGAGCAACCCACCGGAAATGTACCCGCAGATCTTACATGGCATCAATATTCTATCGACTTTACCAATGGCAACAGCTCAACCATAACCTTACAACTCATTAACAGAACACCAACAAACAGTGGTAATGATTTTGCCCTGGATGATATTACCGTGCAGGCCTGTGGTCCGGGCATTAGTCCTTTTTTTAACACGAATGCCCCATTATTAAGTATGTGTGAAGGTAATACCAGCAATTTCATTTTAGATGCGAATATTACTGCAGGTTATGCTAACGCAGTTTACCAATGGCAGGAAAATACCGGTAGCGGCTGGACTGACATCGTAGATAAAACCACCAAACAAGCTTCGATAGATTTTTCAAATCGAATATCTGGCACTTATCAATATCGGTTAATTACAGCTATGAATGGCAATATTGACAGAACTTATTGCAGGGCAATATCGGAGCCGATAAAGGTTACGGTAAACCCACTTCCAATAGCCAAAGCAGAAAATATTAGTCCAGTTTGCAGTGGTGGTACCATCCAGCTAAATGCATCTGGCGGAACAAGTTATAAATGGTATGGTCCGGATGGTCAATTTCTTTCTTCAGAGAAAAATCCAACAATTGCCAATGCAACCAAATTAATGGCAGGTACATACACTGTTCAGGTGACTGCAAATGGGTGTACATCCCCGGCAACAACAACCGTTGAGGTTTTAGACCCAATAATCCCAATAACCAACATCCAAACAGCAAGCATTTGTGAAGGTAAATCTGTTCAGTTAGAAGCATCTGGTGGCTCAACCTATCTTTGGCGCCCATCAAAAGGTCTGTCAGATCCTCAAATCGCTAACCCAATTGCCTCACCAACTGAAACAACTACCTATACTGTTCAGGTTTCAGACGGACGATGTTCGGCTGAAGCAGAAATTACCGTCAATATAAATAAAAATGCAACGGCTGATGCAGGTACAGATCAGAAGATCGTAACTGGACAAAACATCACCTTAAATGGCAAAATAAGCGGTGATAACGTCAGCTATTATTGGACACCATCAGATTATCTTGACGATCCAACCAAACTCCATCCCATTGCTACCCCAACTGAAGATATCACCTATACTTTACATGCCAGTTCAAATTTAGGCTGTAACAGTAGCATTGATGAGGTTTTCATCAAGGTTTATCCAAAAGTGGTCATTCCCAATACATTTAGTCCGAACGGCGACAATGTAAACGATACCTGGAACATTCCAACTGTTTCGTCTTTCCCGAATCCCATTGTAAGAGTAACCAACCGTTATGGTCAGCTAGTATATCAAAGTACAGGTACCTTTAAGCCCTGGGATGGCAAAATGAATGGAAAAGATCTTCCTCCGGCAACCTATTATTACAGCATTTATTTAAATAAAGATTTTAAAACCTATACCGGCTGGGTAATGCTGATGAGATAAAAAGGACTTCTTACTTTCGCTTATCATTTGGAAATGCTATTTTTGGACACAATGTATATCGTTAAAGTTAAAGGCATAGCCAAAATTCCAGATTACGTACAGTTAAGAGATGACAAGTTTACACTTTTAGCTTATTTTAGGGTGGACAGACCTGATAAATCGCTGGAAAAACTCGGACTTGGCGACAAGCAAGATTACATTATGGAAATGGTTAAAGATTTGCCTTTCGGGCAGATTGCAAAATTAGAAATATAATATGGCAGGCAACTCAGTAATTCATTTAAGCAATGTTGATGTTTTTCAACAAAAACATTTAGTCCTCTCAAACGTAAATTTACACATCGAAAAAGACGAATTTGTGTTCTTAATCGGTCAAACAGGTTCGGGCAAGAGTAGTTTGCTTAAAATATTATACGGCGACTTACATATTGGCAATGGTGAAGGCAATATTGCCGGTTTCGACCTTAAAAACCTAAAAGAAAGTCAGGTGCCGTTTTTACGCCGTAAATTGGGTGTAGTTTTCCAGGATTTTCAATTGCTTACCGACAGGACCATCGAAAAAAACCTTGAATTTGTGCTTAAGGCAACAGGCTGGAAAGATGAAAAACTAATTAATGAGCGCATTAAAGATGTTTTAGACAAAGTAGGTTTACGTTCTAAAATCAAAAAAATGCCGCACGAAATTTCTGGTGGTGAGCAGCAACGTATTGTTATTGCCAGGGCTTTGTTAAATGATCCGGAAATAATCCTGGCTGATGAGCCTACCGGGAATTTAGATCCGGAAACTTCAGAAGAAATTGTAACCTTATTAAAACAAATTAGCCAGGCCGGAACTGCGGTGTTAATGGCTACACACGATTACCACATCATCCGCACTTTCCCTTCGCGCATTATTAAATGTGAGAATGGAGTGGTGCACGAAGATGCACAAATCGTATAAAAAATTCTGACATCCGTCAGCTAATCAGCCAATCTGTTCAGATAAATACAAATAAATCTGACAGCTTGGCTGATTTCCGTTTATGGCAAAATAGTTGAGATTAACACAAAAAAATTCAGCCCAGTATTATGTTTAATAAGAAGAAAAATAACGATAAAGAAGAAAATATAATGAATCCTGAAAATACATCAGAAAATACTGCTGAGAATGTAGAGAATACTGATGCTCCTACCGCTGAAACAGAACAGGCACCTGAACTATCTGCAGAAGAAAAGTTGCAAGCCGAAGTTCAACAGCTTAACGACAAATATTTACGTTTATATGCTGAGTTCGATAATTATAAACGTCGTACACAAAAAGAACGCGTAGAATTATTGCAAACTGCTGGTAAAGATGTAATTGTGTCACTTTTACCTGTTTTAGATGATTTCGACCGCGCATTAAAAGCAATGGAAACTGCTGCTGACGTTGCTCCGGTTAAAGAAGGTATTTTACTGGTAAGCACCAAACTGAAAAACACCTTAGCACAAAAAGGTTTGAAAGATGTAGAAAGTATTAGTCAACCTTTCAATACCGATTTCCACGAAGCAATTACCAATATCCCTGCGCCTAGCGATGATCTTAAAGGGAAAGTGATTGATGAAGTTGAAAAAGGTTATACCTTAAATGATAATGTAATCCGCTTCGCCAAAGTTGTAGTTGGAGCGTAAGAAATAATTATTGAATGATTGAATTTTGAATGATTGAATTAATATTCTCTCATGCCATCATTTAATCATTTAATCATTTTATAAAGAAGATGAGTAAAAGAGATTATTACGACGTATTAGGCGTAACTAGGGGCGCAGCCGCTGATGAGATAAAGAAAGCTTATCGCAAGATGGCGATTAAATATCACCCAGATAAAAATCCGGGAGATAAAGCTGCTGAAGATAAATTCAAGGAAGCTGCCGAAGCTTACGAGGTTTTAAGTAGTGCGGAGAAAAAACAGCGTTATGATCAATATGGTCATGCTGGTGTTGGTGGCGCAAGCGGTGGCGGCTACGGCGGTGGCGGCATGAACATGGACGATATTTTTAGCAATTTCGGCGATGTTTTTGGTGGTCACAATCCTTTCGAAAGCTTTTTTGGTGGCGGCGGTGGCGGTCAGCAACGTGGCGGTCGTCGGGTAGCCAAAGGTTCCAACCTGCGCATAAAAGTTAAATTAACACTTGAAGAAATTGCACATGGTGCAGAAAAGAAAATCAAGGTTAATAAACTAATCGTTTGTAAAACCTGCGATGGCTCTGGCGCAAAAGATAAATCATCGGTAAGTACCTGTGGTACCTGCGGTGGCAGCGGCCAGGTGCGTAGAGTAACCAATACCATTTTAGGCCAGATGCAAACGGCATCTACCTGCCCTACCTGTAACGGTAGCGGTCAACAAATTACGGCTAAATGTTCAGTTTGCCATGGAGATGGTGTGGTACGTGGCGAAGAAACCATTACCATCAATATTCCTGCAGGGGTAAGTGAAGGTATGCAGTTAAGCATGAGCGGAAAAGGAAATGCAGCACCTAATGGCGGTATCCCTGGCGATTTAATTATCTTAATTGAAGAAACCCCGCACGAAACTTTAAAGCGCGAAGGCAATAACATTGTGTACGATTTACATTTAAGTTTTGTTGATGCTGCTTTAGGGATGAGTATCGAAGTACCAACCATTGATGGTAAAGCAAAAATAAAGATCGAACCAGGTACCCAAAGCGGAAAATTATTGCGCTTAAAAGGTAAAGGTTTGCCTGAAGTAAACTCATACCACAGAGGTGATGAGATTATCCACATCAATATCTGGACACCAAAAGCTTTGAGTAGCGACGAACGTAATGCTTTAGAGAAATTACGCGAATCGCCAAACTTTAAGCCTCAGCCAGGTAAAAATGATAAGAGTTTCTTCGAAAGAATGAAAGAATACTTCGAGTAATTAATTAAATATAAATTGAAAAACCGGTGCCACAAGCATCGGTTTTTTTGTTTTACAACAAATTAGCGGTATCTCACTTATTATTTTTATTGCCATTTATAACCGATGATAAACCTTTCCTGATATAACCTGTTTTATATGTATGAAATGGAGAATTGGTTGTTCAGGTTTCTATTACCGCGAATGGAAAGAGGTTTTTTACCCTAAAGGTCTGGCACAAAAAGATTGGTTTAAATATTATTGTGAACATTTCAATACCATAGAAATCAATTCTACCTTTTATAAAATGCCAACTCAAAAATCGTTTGATAAATGGTATAATGAAAGTCCTGATGGTTTTTTATTTACGATTAAGGCCCCGCGGCTAATTACACATTATAAACAGCTCAATGAATGTGAGCAACTCATCAACGATTTTTACGAGGCTATTCAAACCGGACTACAAGAGAAATTAGGCTGTGTACTCTTTCAGTTTCCGCCAAAATTCGATTATAGTGCAGAACGGTTAAATCTGTTGATGGAAAACTTAAATCCAGATTTTAAAAATGTAGTAGAATTTCGCCACATCAGCTGGTTTGAAGAAGAAATTTACAAAAAACTCGCCGAAAACAATATCATTTTTAGTGGCCAGAGCTACCCTTCTGCCCTGCCTGATGATGTAATCCGGAATACAGAAACCGTTTATTACCGTTTTCACGGAAAGCCTGTATTGTATAAATCTGAATACGATATTAATGTTATGGAAGGTTTCAACAACCAGATTGAAAGTAATGTAAATGAAGTGTTTGTTTATTTTAACAATACCTGGGGCGTTGGTGCATTACATAATGCGAAACAACTGCAGGATTTAACAAAATAGTTGCGTATTCAGGTCAGTAAGCATTTGAGCACTTCGCTATCTTGCCAAACCCCACAGACCTCAATAAAATAAACCTGGATCGCAATGGTATTTCGCTCTACTACCCTTAATTTAGCAAAAACGTTAACGAAATTTAATGAATAGCAGGAAATCGGTACCCAAGAACTGCTGACCTTGCTTTCCAAAAAAACAAAAACATCAAATATGCGCATTGCTGTTATCGACCTCGGTACAAACACCTTCCACTTACTCATTGCTGAAACAGCAGGAAGCCAGCCGGAAATTTTATACAAAACCAACGTGCCCGTTAAGTTGGGTGAAGGGAGAATTAACGACAACATCATTATCCCGGCAGCCTTTGAAAGAGGCCTGAATTGCCTTGAAACCTTTAGCCATACCATTGCTGAATACCAGGTTGATCAGGTGAGGGCTACCGCAACTTCAGCCGTGAGAAGTGCTGAAAACGGTCAGGATTTTGTAGATGTGGTAAAAGAAAGAACCGGGATAAACATTGAAACGATTAGTGGTGAGGTAGAAGCTGAATTAATTTACCAGGGTGTAAAACTGAGCGGAGCTATTGCTGAGCGATCGCTGATTATGGACATTGGTGGTGGAAGCGTCGAATTTATTCTGTGTGATCCTGAAAAACTGATCTGGAAGAAAAGTTATAATATTGGCGCAGCACGTTTAATGCAGCAGTTCTTCAAATCAGATCCTATAGCCGACAAGGAAAAGAATGCCATTTTATTTCACATTCAAAATCAACTGAGCGATCTTTTCGACATCTGTGAAAAATACCAGCCCAAAACCTTAATTGGTTCGGCGGGAGCCTTTGAAACCTTTGCCGAACTCATTATCCGAAAAAATAACCTGAAAGCAGATATCAGTACTGCCAAAACTTTCGCATTCAATTTCGACGATTATATCGAAACTTCCATCAGGCTGTTGAATGCTACACATGAAGAGAGAGCCGCAATGCCAGGCATGATCTCCCTGAGGGTAGATATGATTGTGATCGCTGCGTTAATTACCAATTATGTATTAGGCCGATGTAAAATAAACAAGCTAATGCTTTCTAGTTATGATTTAAAGATGGGTGTTTTGGCTAGCCTGATGTAAAATGAGTGAGATTATAAAGGTAGTTTCTCCTCAGATTTTATCCTGTTGATCCTCCCTATTTTACCATGACAAGTAATCGAACCACATAAAAGGTATTTAATTAAATCCTTCGACAAGCTGACATGGATAGCGTCCAGTAGAGTGGTCGTCATTGCGAGAAGGAACGACAGCCTGTCCCGACCTTTCAGGAAAGCAATCTTTCCTGCTATTAAGCCCCCCTTTGTCTATAAACAAACTATCTTGTGGTTACAAATATTATTTTTTTCCGCTCTCTGCCGCGGGGCATGGTACTTTGGAGCGCCAAAGTACCCAAAGCGCTTTGTCAATCCGGCAAGGTAGCTTCTCACTGCCCCAGGCTCATCAAAAAAACAGCGGCACTTCGTTTTGTGTTCAATACCTTTTAAAAGCTGAGAATCATGATTATTGAACACAAAACCACTGCGTTTAAGGTTTGGTAGTGCTATTTATTCTATTCTGCAGCTGTTTTTTTGATTTTTCTGCCACTTGGGATTGACGACGTTCTTCGGCAAAGCCTGAACTTTATTAACGTTGGTTAGCAAACGGCATAAAAAACCCAAATCAAAAGATGTGTTCACACGATAGGAAAGGTCGGGACAGGCTGTCGGCTAAAAAAGCTTTCTAGTAATGACGATACTTTGAGGCAGTTTATCTCCATTAATATCTTGTCATTTATTATAATTTTTATAAAATAAATTACTCCTCAGGATGACAATTCTATATCAATGTATAAACCACAGTAAGCATTAACCTCTATTCACGTAGGCTATTTCTTTTTCGGTGCAATCATTATCTTGCCCACAATCATGTGTTCAGCTTTTTTAAGGGTCAGATTATTTTGTTTTTCGTTAGAAAAATTGAGTGTTATAAAAGCACTATACTGGATGCTATCAACCACCAATTGATTATTACTGACATCAAATTTCTCATCTAAAGTAATTTCATACCGGCCATTTTTGTCCGTCACCGCGAAAAACTTCGTATTAACAATAACCAATCTTATTCCTGCTGCTGGCTTACGATCTGCTCCAAGAACATAACCATATATTTTTTTGGGTATAACCGGCTTTTTAATCGCTGGTATGCTATTTATGCCTCTTGTGATTTCAATTGGTGCTTTCGATTTTTCTGCTTTGGCATCCATTACAAAAATGCTCATCCCTATGGCCAATACGCCAAGGTATTTCATCCAGTTTCTATTGCTGGTAGGAACAATGGATAAATGATAATTGAGCTGGTTTAATTGGGTTTGACTTAAGCGACCACATATCGAGCCACTGGCATTAGCCAATACCCCTATGATTTGGGCATTGGTATAACCTGAAAAATCGATTACATTTTTGCTGCAGGCTTTACAGAAATTAAAACCCTCTCCTTTATCCATTTCATCCCAGTTCTGCAAACATGGTTCGGCTATGGTAACTTCGTTAATTCTCGTTTTCATCGTGCTGATTTTCTTAGATGATGAAACTTTTACGAGAATTCCACAAGACGATTTAAATAAATTTCAACAGTTCGTTGTAAAGCTTTTCTGTTGGCAAACCCATTACGTTTGTATAAGAGCCTTCTATGCGTTCTACCACTACAATACCCCACCAATCTTGCACGCCATAACTTCCGGCCTTATCAAAAGGTTTATAATTATCGATATAGAAGTCGATTTCATCAGGTGTAACCGATTTACAGTAAACTGCTGTTCTATCGTAAAACGAATGAATTTTGTCGCCTTTAACAAGTGTTACACCGGTAAAAACTTCATGTTTGCTGCCTGAGAGTTTAGCTAACATTTCTTGTGCATGGGCCCTGTCTTCGGGTTTACCTAAAATTTCTCCGTTTAAGGCAACAATGGTATCGGCTGTAATCACGATTTCTCCATCAGCCGTAAAAGCCTTAGCCTTCTTTTCTGAAATGTAAACCGCAATTTCTGCAGGACTTAAATCCGGCGGGTAACTTTCGTCTACATCTTTTAATTCGACTTTAAAATCTAAGCCCATAAGGGTTAAAAGTTCCTGTCTACGTGGCGATTTAGATGCTAAAATAATGGGAGGGAAATTGGCAGGCATATTTTATTTTTTTGCTAAAATAAGAAAAGCGACATAAAGCCGCTTTTCTTATTTGATATTTTACCAGGATTAGTTATTTCCACCACCTTGTCTACGTTTTTCCATCTCGGCGCGCTGCTCTTTTTGCCAAGCTTCGTAAGTTTTTTTCTGATCGTCAGTTAATACTGCAGTTACTTTTGCATCATTATCAGCACGCATTTTTTGCATTTTCTCTCTCATTGCATCTCTATCACCACCACCTTGCATTTCTTCACGCATTTTTTTCATGGTTTCTGCCTGCTCAGTAAAAACAGTGGTTAATTTTGTTTTTTGATCATCAGATAATTTTAATTTTTCGTCTAACTGTTTTACTCTCTCTTCAGGTTTCATCATCATTCTTCCTTGTCCACCACCTTGTTGCGCGTTAGCGAAACCAGCTATACCTAGCATTAATCCGCAAATCATCATTAATTTTTTCATGTTGTTCTTTTTGTTGTTTTTGGTTGAAAATTGAGCTAGTTGGAGTGCAAAAGAAAATAAAAGTTTAACGATGCTATGTAACTTAGCTGTTGCAAAATGAAATGGCTTAATCTTTCAGCAATAACACCGGCACATGCGATTTAATGGTTAGCTTTTGAGATACACTTTCATGCAATAAACTTTCGAAAAAACTATATTTCTTAGGCAGCGCAATAATCAGCTGGGCTTCTTCACTTTTGGCAAATTTTACGATTCCTTTAATCGCATCGGGATGATCAGCATAATGATATTCGGGAGAAAAATCTTTGAGCATTTCGTGTAAAAAGTGTTCTTCCTGCGCGTCAATAACATGACCTGAATTGATATTGAGTACCAAAAGTTTTAAGGCGTGTTTGCTTAAAATGTTTTTAAGTGCGTGCATGGGAATCACCTCTTTAACCTTTTTAAAATCGCAGGCTAAAATGGCTTTTCGAATCGATTGATAATCGGCCTTTGGCGGAACAACCAACACTGGAACAGGACTTGATTTAGAAATTTTGATCGCATTAGAGCCGATATCGCTTTCATCTTTTGCTTTTTTACCGTTGCTGCCGATAATGATGAGTTCTATTTCCTCCCTATTTACCCGATCGATGATAGAACGCAAGAGTGTTTCTCTGGTGAGGTAAATTTCTATTTCAGCACTGGGGCTAATCGCTAACATTTTTACCTTCAGTTTTTCGAGTGCTTCAAGCCTTCTGGTCATTTCATCAGCAATATGAACATCTGTAGTAACAATTAAATCAGGTGTTGGCAGAATGCTTTCGTATGCAGAAACATAATAGGCATTAAGCAAGATAATTTTTGCGTTCGTCATCGCAAAACTCAACCTGGCGGCATATTTGGCTGCATGATCTGCCGTGTTCGAAAAATCTACTGGTACAAGGTATGTGCTCATATGATTAAAATTAACGTTTTTTACATTGATAAATTAATCAATCGATTGATTAATTTATCAATGTAAATTTCGCATATAATACGGTTTATTGCAAATTTTAATGATTGAGATTTATAATGGTAACGTCATTCTGAATATGCTGTCATTTTGAACGTAGTGAAGAATTTATCGCCAGAAAGATCCTGAAACAAGTTCAGGATGACGATTCGCCGAGAGACTTTCTACTAATGCACTAATGACACCTGAATTAATGAACTACCTACATCCCCGAATCGGCGGCGTTTGGATTTTCATCATGCCATCTGCCCTGTACTTTCATTACCTTTTCGATAATGTCGCGTACGGCGGTTTTGCCTCCATTGTAAGGAGAAACAAATGTAGATATCGCTTTTATCTCTTCTACGGCATCAGCGGGGCAGGTTGGAAGGCCTACGAGTTTCATTACTTTTAAATCAGGAATATCATCGCCCATGTAAAGCACTTCTCCTGCAGTAATGTTTTTATCCTGAAGATATTGATTAAAGATGGCCACTTTATCGCCTGTTCCGAGGAAAACATCGGTAACCCCCAGGTTAAAAAAACGCTTCCCCATGGCAATACCATCCCCACCAGATATGATGCAGATGTTGTAGCCTCTTTTAACCGCCAGCTGCATGGCATAACCATCTTTAATGTTAAAAGTGCGTAACGACTGACCATTATCAGTTACCTGAACAGATCCATCGGTAAGCACACCATCTACATCAAAAATGAAAGTGGTAATCTCTTTTAGCTTTTGGAGAAACATTGGCGCGTTTGGCGTTTAGGGTTAAGCGCTCGGTGCTGACTCAAGACTGAGGACTCCGAACTCAGGACTAATTACTGATTATCTCTCCACTCGTATACCCAGGCAGATTGAATTTGCTCTAAATGTCCTTCACTGCTTTCCTCACGGGTTCCTTTAAAGTTAGGCAATGATAAAACCCAATCTAAAAGTTCGGTAAAACGGATACGGTAGATTTTGGCTTCTGTAAAATCATCACCAAATTTCTCATATAAAGACATTGCAATATCTTCATAATCGTTCCAGTAAAAAGGTAAAGCAAATTTATCGTTATTCATGTTTTGTTTGTTGTTGTTTTGGTTAATTGTTTGAACTGGTTAATCGGTTAACTGTTATACATGGTTAATCGACTCCCGACTAAAGACTTTGGACTCCAGACTAACTAGTGTCCCATAAAGTCAGACTGATCTGGAATAGTTACTTCGATATCGCCGTTAATCACTACACACTGGCAGCCCAGGCGGGAAGTAATTTTTGGACGAACAGCTCTATCGATAAAGTCTTCTTCTTTATCAGAAATCTCTTCGATATTATCCATACCCTTTGTTACGTATACATGGCAGGTACTGCAACCACAAACACCACCACAGTTGTGCTGTAATTCTATTCCGTTATCCAGGCAAACATCTAAAACAGATTCGCCGGCTGCTATTGGTAATTCAATAGATTCGTGATCTGCTTCTTCAAAATTTATTTTTAGTTTAAAAATGCTCATAATTATTTTGCAAAAGTAATAAGCAAAAGCCGTAATTATGCTATTTCAGCGTTAATTTTATGCTATCGCTCAATGTTTGATAAATGTTCTGCAATTCGGGCATATCTGTTAACATGCTCAAATGTTTGTTTAAAGTGCTTTCATCGGCCCTAACTGCTGGCCCAGTCTGCACATTTTCAGGTAGATTGCTCATTACCTTATCGGCTGTTTCGGCAATTAATGGCCTGATGATTTCGAAATCCAAACCATTCTGGTTTAAAATCTTATTGGCTAAAGCGTACAGGTGATTCGGAAAATTACAGGCAAAAACTGCTGCCAGGTGTAATACTTTTCTCTTATCGCCATCTAACTGATATACCTGACGGCTAATTTTTGCTGCCAGTTTATTTAAAATCGTTATTTCGCTTTCATCATTCGCTTCGATACAAAGCGGGATATTTTCAAATGAAACTTCTTTACCTTTCGAAAAAGTTTGCAAAGGATAAAAAACACCAGCTTTTTTCACATGCGTTGATAAAATACTGATATCTGTAGTTCCTGAGGTATGCACCACCAAACCGGTTACGTTTTTTAATGATTTGGCCACTTCTTCAATGGCACCGTCTTTTACCGAGATAATGTATAAATCAGCATCCTGGTAAACCGCATTTAAATCGTTTACGGCTTCAGCTGCAATTAAATCAGCCAGTAACCTTGCGTTATTGAGATTGGGGCTGTACACCTGCACCACATCTTCACTTTTTGCTTTTAATGCTTTTGCAAAGTGTGTGGCAACGTTTCCCGAACCTAATAAAACGATCTTCATGATTTTATGCGGCTTTGGCCTCTTTTCTCCTTCTGAAAATTGAAAGTAAGAAACCAACAACCATGATAATGGTACCTGCCCAATATAAATTAATGAAAGGAAATTCTATTGCTTTAAAAACCACCCAGTCTTTAGCCTGCTGAGGTTTTTCAAAAATCTGAAGCTCCACTTTTTTCTCATCTGGCAATACTCTGGAGAAACGGAATTTCAAATCCAATTCATCTACCTTACGGGCGAAATCGAAAGTATTATTTCCTTTAATCAAGAAAATAGGCTCAGTGTTATAAATTTTGCCGGCAGCATTAACTTCTAATGGTAAACCCACAGCATAATCGCCCTGCCCTAAAACTAAATCTTTAGCGGTTGGTTTTCTGTTTAAATCTTTAACCGTAACAATACCACTTGAGGTATGAATGGTATCGCCTACCGAAACTTTTACAATCCGTGGCGCTTTGTAATTTTCATCATCAGAGTGACCTTCGTGATCGCCATGCGATTCCTGTTTAATAGCGGCACTGGTAATGTGCGTATACACATCATAGGTTAAATAATGTTTGGTATCAGGAGAAGCAATTAAGCCCATTTTTTCGTTATCCTGCACATGTGGATGCAAGTTAAAATCTTCCTTAACCTTTCCTTCTTTATCTAAAACCTTAAAATTAAGGGTATAAATCGTATTGGGTGCTACTGTGGTATCGGCTACATAGGTTACGGTATACTTACCCATTTTTTTAGGTTCGTTTTTATATAACATGATGTTTTCGCCAGGTTTCTCTGTTTTCTCGAAATCCTTTACCGGGATAAAATTATTTGAATTGATCGATAAAGGTTTGTTGGTGGCAGCAGAAATTAATGCACCAAGAATTAAGAAAGCAAAACCAATGTGCGCAATTGCCGATCCGGCCAGTTTTGCCTTACCACCGAAAGCCTGATATAAAACAGCTGCGTTAGAAAGCACAGCGAATAAACAACTGAAGGTAATCAGGATATACATGGTGTTGGTGTATATGTTAGCCACATATACCAAACCGGCTGTTAGCACAACAGAGAAAATAATTGCAGAAACCAGGCTACTATAAAATTTGCGTGGATCAGTCCTTTTATATTTTAAATATTGAGAGAAACCTGAAATTAACGTAATTAATACGGCGAAAGGTGCCTGCCACTGGTTGTAATATTTCACAGCATCAATTGGCGGAGAAAAGTTTGTTCCGAAAGCCTTATTGAATACGGGTACCGAAGTGGAGAATATGACCTGGATACAAGCGATGGTTACCACTAAAGCGCCAATAAACATCCAGAATTCGCGGGAATAGGTTTCTTCATCTTTGGTGGTGATGGGTAATTCTTTCCATCTGATGACAATAAGCACTATCGCTAAAACAGCGAAAACTACATTGTATAAAATCAGGTGGCCAAACATCCCCATATCGGTAAATGAGTGAACTGATGTATCACCTAAAATTCCGCTTCGGGTTAAAAAAGAGGCATAAAGCACCAATAAGAAACTTAAGAATACTAAAGCAATTGCCGTAAAGTAAGCATGGCCAGTATTTTTATAAGCAATCATCACGTGTACCGCACCTATAAGGGTTAACCAAGGAATTAAAGAAGCATTTTCAACAGGATCCCAGGCCCAGAAACCGCCAAAGTTTAACGCTTCGTAAGCCCAGAACGAACCCATAATAATACCTGTACCCAAAACCATTACTGCAAAAAGTGCCCAAGGCATAGCTGGTTTAATCCATTCCTTATATCTTTTTTGCCATAAAGCCGCAATTCCATAAGCAAAAGGCACAATCATACTGGCAAAACCTAAAAACAAGGTTGGTGGGTGAATCACCATCCAATAGTTCTGCAGCAAAGGATTTAATCCTCTACCATCGGTAATAAACTTTAAATAATTTGCGAAGTTTTCAGGGTTTGCGAAAACTACAGGCGCCATTGATTTCAAATCAAGAGAATCTCTTAACAGGATAAACGGAGAACTTCCGATGCGCTCACCAAAAATCTCTACCCCTAAAAGCATTGAAGTTAAAAACACTTGAGAGAAGGCAACAACTGTCATTACCGGGCGCTCCCAGGTTTTCGCTTTCCAGATTAATAAAGTACCCAGAAACGACTGCCAGAAAGCCCAAAGTAAGAAACTTCCTTCCTGCCCTTCCCAGAAAGCAGAAATAATATAATGAATTGGAAGCTGTTTTGAAGAGTGCCAATAAATATAACTGTACTCATTGTAGTGGCCCAGCACCAGGTAGAACAAAATTGCTCCGATACCGATTACACAACAAAAGTTAACGAGAAATCCAATCCGACCTAAGTTTCGCCAAGATTTATCTTCTAAATTTTTCTCGCGACTGGCATAAAAGTATGCGATGGTTGAAAGTAACGATGCACTAAACGCCAGCACAATAAAAAACTGACCGATTTTACCCGGCAGCAGGTTTTCGCCTACAAATTGAATATCCATTAAAATTAGTTATATTTTTTCTCGCCGTACTTACCTACGGTATCTACTTTACCATCTTTATTTATTTCGACAAGGTTATCGTTATATTTGGACGGGCATTTCATTAAAATTTTCGATGCGTAAAATTTGTCTTTGTTCATCTTGCCGATCAACACCAATTTTTCTGATTTTTCGAAATCCTGCGGTTTGGTACCTGCGTAAATTACCTCTCTCACTTCTCCTTTTTCATCTTTCATGTGGAATGAAAAATGGTTAGCATCTTTTACGGCGTCGTAGTAAGTACCCATTGATTTTACCCAATAGCCCATCACATGTTCTTCTTTCTCTGAAAGAGCTGCCTGTTTGAAATTAGAGTAGGTGTCGGTATTTGCGTTTAAGCTAAATAAAATCCCTACGGAAATCGCGATGGTAATCAATCCAATGATTGCACTTTTCTTCATGGTTATACTTATTGTAAAAGCTGGCAACAAAGATAGAAAAATCGGCTTAGCCAGCATTCTTTTACATTTTTCTTGTCTTTATATTGACAATTATCTGATTTTTGAAGGAAAATATTTTTCCGAAAGCCACTATTTATAACCGATCTTAAGGAATATCTTAATTCGTTTAAATATCCGGACTGAAATTATTAAGTTTGGCCTGTCAGATAATCATTCCTTTTTTACATCCCACAGTAAAACCTAAACCAGATTAACATGAAATTAAAGCAGTTTTATAAGCTTTTGTCATTTATCGTCTTGATCCCCTTTTTAAGCTCATGTTTTGAAGTAATTGAAGAAATTGCCCTGAAAAATGATGGAACCGGCGATGTAGTACTTACCATAAACCTGAGCCAGAGCAAAACCAAGGTAGCTTCGGTAATGCTTTTGGATAGTGTACAAGGCTATAAAGTACCCAGTAAGCAAAAAATTCAGCAGGAATTAAATGAAGCCGTTGCTTATTTAAGAAAATCGGAGGGAATTTCGAATGTAAAAAGCACGAGCGATTTTAATAATTACATCGCCACCATCAGTTTTTCTTTTAAAGATGTTTCAAACATCAATAACATCACCAAAAACATTCTTGCCCAGCAAAAAATTAAGGCGACTAACACGTCATCGTATACGTATAACAAGGCCACTAAAACCTTTAGCCGAAAATATCAGGCCATTGGTACCGCTAAAACAGAATTCAATAAATTAAAAGCAAAAGATAAAGCCGTTTTTAACGGCGCAACCTACACCAGCATTTATCGTTTCGAATCGCTTGTAACAAGTAGTACCAATCCGGCATCAAATGTATCGAAATCTAAAAAAGCCGTGATGTTAAAAAGCAGCATCATGGATTTAATTAACGGAAAAATTAACGTATCTAATTCCATACAATTATCTAAATAAATGAAACCAATGTCTAATTCACGATAGTTTCATTTTCACTGAAAACAAATTACATAATGAAAAAAATTCTAATTGCCATCGCTCTTTTCTTATCATTTAACCTGGCCAAAGCTCAGGATTTAGTTAAGAAAATACCATCTAACGCCTTCACAGTTGCCACAATTAAAGGCGATAATATATTTAAATTAATGTTTGTGAAAGATTTTAACGAATCTTTTCTAGGCAAGAAATTATTGACCGAAACTTCAAAATCACTTGATAAAAGCTTTACCAGTATAGAAGACTTCGGTATAAACCTGGAGAAAAATATGTATTACTTCAATCAGTTAAGCGATAGTATTACATATAACTGTTTTCTTATTCCGATAAAAGATGCTAAAAAATTTGAAAGTCTGATTGACAACAAAGAGAAAAAGTTTACCCAGCAGGGCGATATCCGTACGATGGTTTTGCCTGACAGCACCAGTATTATTAAATGGAACAACAACATGCTGTATTTTGTAACAGGAAGCATCAGCAGTTCTTTTTTTGCTGATTCAGTTAAATCTGCCCGTTATGGGATTAAGGACATCAGGTTCCAGAATGATGATGCAATAGCTATTGATAGCACTGCAGTAGTTGTAGATTCTGTTGCTACAACAGTATCGATGGATGAAGAAGTGCCTGCCCCACCTGTAGCAAAAGTGAAGGTTCAGAAAAAGCCGGTTGCAAAAAAGAACACTAAAAAAACGGTTGCAACGAAAAAAACCGGTAAAAAGAAAACAGCCAAAAAATCTAAAAAAATCGCCAAAACTGATCCGGATTTTGAAGAAGCAAGAGAATTCGCAGTCGATACTGCAAGCATGACTCCTGTTCATGGCATTGTTGATGAGCAATATGATGCTTACCAGCAAGAGCGTTTAGAACAAGATGCAAAGAAAAAAAGATTGGCTTTTACCTGGATGACCGCCCAGGCAGATCAGGTTTTTAATGGTACTTACGAATCTATCGAAAACAATAAATCGTACACAGCCAGTTTAGATAACAAAGCCATTGCAGAGCTTTGGGTGTCGAGTCTTCAAGATGTTTATAATGCGGTTTCTCCGGAATTCGGTGCTTATGGTAAAGCGGGATTAATGAAAGGTTATAGCAGTTTAAATGCGAAACTTTTTATGGATGACAAAAGTTTCCGCATCTCTACAGGCTTGGAATTGGCCCAGGAACAGGCAGATGCTTATAAAAAAATCATGAACAGAAAGTTAAACAAAAACTTTTTGAAATATGTAAACAGCGAAAAAGCCCTTGGTTTTATGAGCTACTCCATCGATACCAAAGCGTATCTCGAAGAATTCCCTAAATTAATGAAACAGGCTTATGGTTCTTTTCTGGGTGCTAAAATGGACGAAGAAATTGACCTGGGTGCAGAATTGATTTCGCTTTTATTAGATGAAGAAGCGGTAAGCAAAGTGGTTAAAGGTGATGCCCTATTTGTAATTAACGGACTAAACACCAAAGATGTTACTTATACCACCTACGAATATGATGATGATTACAAACAGAAAGAAATAGTTAAAACCAAAAAAGAAACTTTGCCTGATTTCCTTTTCATGTTTTCTTCTGAAGATACCAGATTGATCAATAAACTGATTAAATATGGCGTAAACAAAAATTATGTATCTGTTGAGAACAACATTTATAAGATACAGGAAAAGAAAAGTCCGATTGATATTTACTTTATGATTAAAGATGGCATTGTATTTTTTGGTAATTCCTTAACCGAAATGCAGGGCATTAGCAACAATCAATACAACAGTAATAAATTAAGTAAACTGCATAAACAACTATTGAGCAAAAACAATTTCAGTTTTCTGTTTAATGCCAAAAACCTGGTAGGCAAAGTGCCGGATTCGGAAATTGGTGGAGAAGAAACTGCTAAGAAATTTAACAGCACTTTAGAAAAAATGGGTAATGTATACATGAAATCGAACCCGATTAAGGGCAGATT
This sequence comes from Pedobacter folensis, assembly GCF_056490665.1. Lineage (NCBI taxonomy): Bacteria > Pseudomonadati > Bacteroidota > Sphingobacteriia > Sphingobacteriales > Sphingobacteriaceae > Pedobacter > Pedobacter folensis. The sequence continues at coordinate 751,604 of NZ_JBWJIF010000003.1, read as the reverse complement.
GGTTTCAGCTGATATTAGCGCTGAGATTCCGAACGGACATGAAAATGCATTGAAATACTTGTTTTCGCTAATTGAAAATGCAGCTAAGTAGTTTAGCTGGCAATTATCAGTTGGCCGTATACAGTTAACCCACTTAAACAGTTAACCTTTTCTATGAAGAAATTTTTAAAAATAACAGCAGCGATAGTAATATTGCTGCTTATTTGTTATTTCGGCTTTTTCAAGTACAGACAAATCCAGGCCAATAATGTATCTATCCCTGTTTCGACGAATGCCTTACTCAAAATAAATGTTGACGAACTGTACAAAACCATTGCGCTGAGTTATATCAAACATCCAAATCAATATGCTGGAGCAGATAAAAAAGGGATTAAGGAAAAGGTAGATGATTTAAACACTGGATTGAAAATCCCGGCAAACATTTACCTGTATGGTTTAAAAGGAAAGGCAAAAACTACCTTTTTCTCGAGCTTTGAAATAGCAGATGCTCCAGCATTTAACCGTTTTATCCAAAAGAAATCTGCTTTGCCATTGATTAAAATAGATAGTAATTTTTTTCAATCCAAAGATTCGACCCTTTGTATCTTATTTAACAAAACAACTGTCGCGTTAGCCTATACACCACAAAAAGAACAGGTTAAAACTGTTCTGACCGAAATATTGAACCGCAAAAACATGATTAAAGTTGGCGATAGCCAGTTTAAAGAACTGGTAAATCTTTCTGATCATGTTTCGTTTCAAAACATTGAAAACTTTAGCCAAATTAATTTTACTGATGGAAAAATTAATTTCAGCAATGAATTTATCAATAAGATGATCGAACCAGCCGCGAAGCCGCAGCACCGGGCGCTAAACCCGGAAAGTACAGTAAGCATGTGGCTAAACGCCAAGTTTAAATCCCAGTCACCTCAGCAAAATCAGACCGTAAGCCCTTCTCTCCTTTCGAAATATAATTTTTTCAGGTTTTACAAAGATTATGTGGATTTTGAGTGGACAAATACCATTACACAGGTAGATACCATTGTAGGCTACGAATACAATGATGATTTTGAGCAGGTGGAGAAAAAAATACTCCAGGACCGGAAGATTCCTTCAATTGTTATCAATCTAAGCGCTGATGATAAAGCAGTGGGTAATTATCTCAAATCGCTGGGCGCATTGGATCAATCTACCGGAAAGATTAGCAGTGCTATGATTCCATTGTACCAGGTTTACTTTAAAGGCAAAAACGGTCATGTTCAGTTAAGTACATTGCCAAGCATTCAACCCGATCAAAAAAGGGAATCATCCAACGATTTCTTTTATTTTAAAGCAGATTTTAAAAAGTTGATTAAACAAACACCAATGCCCTTAATTGCAGATAAACTGGCTACTTTTAGTCAGCTGGAAATCAAAGCAAAAAGTATAGGCAAAGACAAAATCAAACTGGAGTCGGAACTTTTATTTTTAAATGAGGATACCAACGCCTTGATCCAGCTTTTAAAAACGTTTAGAAATGGCTTCAATAGTTCGTTAAATTTTAACTTCTCAGTTGGTACGCCGGCAAGTAGGTAGTGTATTTCTCGCAGATTGAAGGCAATTTACGCAGATTAACTGTCCATTGTACCTAAACCTGATGGGACGGATGCCGATCCTTCATCGGCAGGAGGTACAGCAGGATTAGCCCACTCCTATGGAATGCAGACCTATCATTTCCAAAATAAAAAAAAGCTAGAAGTGGCTTACACAGCCAGCAAAAGATTCAAATTGCGAACTTAGGCACAAAAAAGCCCTGCAGTTTTAAATCCTGCAGGGCTTTGATTTAGATCTTTATCCTTCGGCAAGCTCAGGATAAACTAAGTATTATGGCCAAACGCCCAGGTTCATGTAAGAAACTGCAATTTTATCAATTGAATTTACAAAAGCAGCTGTTCTTAATGTTTGTGTTGCTGGTTTGTTCATTAATGTTTCGCGGATTTCGTGATAAGAATGAATCATGGTATCTTCTAAACCAGAGTTTACCAGTTCCATTTCAGACGCCCCTTTAACAATCATTAAACGATGCTCAGGAAGGATCGTTTTACCCGTTAAGTTTTCTAAAGTATTAATTAGATTGGCATTTGAATTGGCTGCATAACGGTTCTCCATACGACCAAAAGCCACGTGAGAAAGGTTTTTCAACCATTCGAAATAAGAAACCGTAACACCACCTGCATTACAATACATATCAGGAATGATGATACCACCCATTTCGGTAAATATGGTTTCGGCTTCTGGTGTAGTTGGACCATTTGCACCTTCAGCAATAATTTTCGCTTTGATATTACGGATATTAAGCTCAGTGAATTGGTTTTCTAAAGCAGCAGGAACAATGATATCGCAATCTTGCTCTAAACCTTCCATTGAATTTTTAAAGTCTTTAGCGCCCGGGAAACCTAAAATTGAACCTGTGTTTTTACGGTGTGCAAAAACTTCATCAACATTTAATCCGTTGGGATTGTAAATGGCACCTTCAAATTCGCATAAACCTACAATGGTAGCGCCAAATTCTGCTAAGAATTTAGCCGAGTGGTAGCCCACATTACCTAAACCCTGAACAATTACCCTTTTATCACCTAAACCAGCTTTAAAACCAATTTTAGCCATATCTTCTGCCACTTCTACACATTCGCGTACGGCATAGGCAACACCACGTCCGGTGGCTTCTTTACGGCCACGGATACCATGTAAAGCTATTGGTTTACCCGTTACACAGCCTAGAGCATCTAACTGACCAGGATTCATGGTCATATAAGTATCGGCAATCCAGCTCATTTCGCGTTCACCCGATCCATAATCAGGCGCAGGAACATCAATACCAGGGCCAATAAAGTTTTTCTTAATTAATTCTGTAGTATAACGGCGGGTGATGGTTTCTAACTCGGCAACACTGTACTGTTTAGTATTAATTTTAATACCACCTTTTGCGCCACCAAATGGAACGTTAACAATGGCACACTTGTAAGTCATTAAGGCAGCAAGGGCCATAACCTCATCTTCGTTTACCATTTCACTGTAACGGATACCACCCTTGGTAGGGCTCATGTGGTGAGAGTGTTCTACACGCCAGGCATCAATTACTTCAAAACCGTTTCCGCGGCGGATTGGGAACTGGAAACGATACACACTATTACATGTTTTAATCTGGTTCAATAAACCTTCTGGATGATTGGTGAATTGAGCCGCACTGTCAAAGTTCTTACAAACATCTGCAAAGAACTTGTTCTCGTCTGCTAGATTAGCCATTATTTATTTTTTTTATGAATAAGTTTTCGCTGCAAAATTGCCTAAAAAAACCGCACATATCCAAATGAAAAAAGACTTAGTGTAAAGCAAACACCACCTTATTTTGGCTGTTAAGGCCATTTTATACCGTTTTGAGGGAATGTACAAAAACAATATTTAAACATATTTAAAGGCAGATATAATAAAACAATACTTTGATTAAAGCAGCGTTTTAACCAGCTTTTTATGGCGTATTATGATTTAAAAAAAAGTATAAAAAAAATATTTAAAACCAGGTTTTGCAAGCGCAATTAAGAAAGAAAAAATTCAACGGGTTTAAAATTGGGTTCATTATGGGTTTTACACCAAAAATAAGGCATAAAAAAAAAGTGACCAATTGTATTGATCACCTTCTTAAAGTTAATCTAAATCGTCCCGTTGATTTAATTTATAACTAACCAAACTTGATCAATAAATTACCAAAAAACAATACTGTGATGTAGGTATTTTGGTTATGTACTGGTTTGTATTTTTAATTAGGGATTTCTGAATCGGCAAAAACCTCTATTACAATGAGATAAACAAGATAAATTCCGATAATTGCAACTTTTATCCTTCTAAAATAGCGCTTTTATCCATTCTAAAAATAAAATGTGATTTTAGCAAAAATTCTTGTCTAAGCTATTATTTATCAGTTTGGTTTTCTTTTTCGATTTTCTTTAATCTCTTATCTATAGAGAACAGATAGGCCAGCAAACCGACAAGGATAATCACAATACAGATTACCACAACATATATCTTTCCATTGCTCCGAAGGCTGTCAGCCATTTCTACACCATTATCCTGCGCAAATAACTGCAGGGCTGTCATCATTAATATCAGGGAGAAAAATATCTTCTTCATTTTAGTTATGTTGTTGTTTGTTTTCTATAGTACGTATTCTGAAACGGATGGTATAAACCCAGTAACCAATTAATATCCAACCCAAACATGCAGGATAAAATACCATACGCATGCGGCTATCTAAATCGTAACTGTTAAAGCCAGGGTTACCACCGTTACCCGGGTGTAAGGAGTCTTTTAACCGGGGTAAAACAAAAAGTAATACCACCATCATCGGGAAGGCAAAAATATTGTAAATGGCCGAAATCTTGGCTCTTTTCTGTTCCTCATCTATAGCATTGCGCAAAATAAGGTAAGCAAAGTAGAGCAAAATGGAAATGGCGGCGAAATTTTGTTTAGGATCGAAACTCCAAAACTGCCCCCAGGTATATTTAGCCCAGATGGCACCCGTTACTAAACCTAAAACACCAAAAACAATCCCGGCATTTACACTCTCTACCGCTTTAATATCGTCGATTTCACTTTTGGTACTCAACGATTTTACGCTGTAAAAAACAGAGATCGAAAAAAGGACAATCATGGCAAACCACATCGGAACATGGAAATACAGATTACGGATGGTTTCGTTCAAAATAGCCAGATGTGGCACGCCAAGTAACAAACCCGCTATCGCAGTATAAATCACCAAAACTGAACCTAAAATTTTCCACCAAGTTTTATTCATACGTTTATTTAATTATTGAGTTTTGAATGGCTGAGGGAATCGTTGCTTTTTCATTCCATCGTCCATTTTCCACCTTCCATTTTTAATCCCTCCAAAGGTAAGGAAATAACAATAAAGACGTTGCCACCATCAGTACATTCACCACGAGTAACATCGCTATTTCATCGTAACTATTCTCCCATGGCAAGCCATCAACAGCATTTTTAGCCAGTTTAATTAATAAAATCAGCACCGGAATAATAATTGGAAAGCTTAAAATCGCCATCAACATTCCACCGTTACCGGCTTTACTTGCTATGGCCGAAACCATTGTAAATACTGTAGAAAAACTGATACTGCCCAATACCACGGCAACGTAATACATTGCTAAATCGGGTGGGGTAAAAGAATCGAAAACCAGTGTATAAAACCCTAAGGCAATTGTGGTGAGCACCAACATCAGAAGCGTATTGTAAACTGTTTTAGAGATTAACACCGCTGCCGGACTTGCCAAGATATAACTATACAACTGCTGGCCTTTGGTTTCCTGCAAAAAACTTTTCGATACGCCATTAATGGAGGCAAAAAGCATGATGATCCAAAATAAGGCATTCCATGTTAGTTTATCGCCGAGGCTAACAAAAGAGAGGTAACAGGTAAAAATGGTCGAAACCACATAGAGCAGTACACCGTTAATGGTATATTTGGAGCGCCACTCTAACAATACTTCCTTGTGAATTAAATATTTAACCTCTTTGGCCAATTGCATAACCGCAAAGATACTTTTATTGATAAATATTGCACGCTTAAATTGTTGTATTGTTGTAATTTTGTTTATAGATAATCCACAGAAACACAGAAAACCGATAAAAGCGTTAGGTACAGATGGTTTTTTTAACGTTGTTATCTTTTAACTAAAAAATCTGTGTTTATTTGTGAAAATCTGGGGTAAAAAACATGAACTACGCATCAGTTATAACATCGCCGGTTGGCAAAATAACCATCTTAGCTGATGATGAATTTGTGCATGTAGTTACTTTTGCGGAGAAAGACATCTCAGGATTACCAGAAAACGAACTTACGGTAAAGGTAGCCAATCAGTTAAATGATTATTTTAAAGGCGATTTAAAGGATTTCGATTTCCCGATGAAACAAAAAGGAACCGAATTTCAACAGGAGGTTTGGCAGCATTTATTGACCATACCTTTTGGCGAAACCACTTCATATGCCAAATTTTCTGCACACCATCCATTGGCCATACGGGCTATCGCTGCCGCAAATGGAAAAAACAATATCGCCATTATAGTGCCATGCCATAGGGTAATTGGCAGTAATGGTAAACTGGTTGGTTATGCAGGTGGTTTATGGCGTAAACAATGGCTGCTACAACACGAACGTGAAATTGCCCAAAAAGGACAAACCGAATTAAAATTTTAAACCCATATTTTTTTTTTGCAGATGAATACAGATCAAGCCGAAACCAAAAATTACATAAAAGCCATCCGTTTAATTAATATTGAAGATGACAAATGTGCCTTTGAAAGGGGTACAATCCCAATCCGTCAGCATATTAATGCGAATTATTTTTTCGCTCAAACCGATGTATCAACTTTAGAGAAAATCCCCCACCCTGCACCAAGGCGCCAATATGTAATTACCCTCAAGGGCAAACTCCGCTTTACGGTAAGTAATGGCGATACTTTTATCATCGAGCCGGGCATTATCCTCATTGCCAATGATACGGCCGGAGAAGGGCACACCTGGGAAGTTGTGGAGGGCAATGAATGGGAAAGAATCTACATTCCATTGGAAGATGATACGGACGATTATTTTACCGCAGACAGCCCATTTTAAATTCTCTTCTTAAAATCTTCTTACATCTAAAATAATTTATATTTTTGGAAGATATCAAACGCTCAATGAACTACAATCCTGGCTTACATATTTTATCAGAGTTCTCGTCTGAAAAAACTGAACAACTTTCTTCTTTTCACGATTGTAAAGCACTATTTAACAGCTTAATTAAGGAAAATACGCTGGAAAAAGTTGGCGAGGTTTATCACGATTTTCCAAATGGGGGTTTTACGGCTGTAATCTGTTTAACAGAATCGCATCTGTCTATCCATACATGGCCGGAGTTTAAACTGGCAACTTTTGATATCTTTTTATCAAATTATCAAAAAGACAATACCCAAAAGGTTAAAGATATTTATGCAGCTGTACTCCAATTTTTTGAGGGTATAGAAATACAAAAAACTGAAGTTGTTCGCTAATGGAGAATTCAGTAAAATCATTTTTTAAATTATCAGAGACCATTACTTGTTCGATTTGCAAACAAGATATTGTGCTTTACGAGCCAGCTAAAAGCGAGTACATCGTTTGCCCATGTTGTTTCTCGTACCTACGTATTTTTACCAGAACAGAAACTAGACTGAATAGAAAATTAGATCAACCTGAAAAAGTTTTGGTATTAAAACTAGGCTCAACAGGAAATATTCATGGCACTGAATTCAAGGTAATTGCCTATCTCGAAAAAAAAGAAGCAGGGACGAATTACCATTGGAGGGAATATATCTTAACCAGCCATGATAAAGGTTACGTTACCTTATCCGAATTCGATGGGCATTGGAATTTTATTGCCAGCAAAGATTTTCTTCCAGACTTTAAAGAACCTATATCGTATGGGCTAAGCATTGGTTATAAAGATGTGGAATACAAACTTTTCAATAGATATACACCTGTAGTCACCGCTATGCTTGGTGAAGTGGATTGGGATGTAGTGAATGAAAAGGTTAAAGCTACAGAGTATATCGCCCCGCCTTTTATGGTGGTAAAGGAGGTTGGCAAAACCAGCCACCAAACCGACTATTACATTGGCGAATATCTCGATGCTGAAGTGATTGCAAATGCATTCAACATTGATAAAAACGACCTACCCGAGCAAATTGGTATTGGTGCAAACCAGCCATCAAAAGCTTTTGAAAGGTGGACAGCCTCGTTAAATATATCCGGTGTAGCTATTGTTTTAGTCCTGGTTTTCCATCTATTGTTCAACCTGGTAAAACCTGAAAAAGAGCTGATCAATGATGATTTTTTAATTGTTTACGATACGAAAGGTGGTCCTGATGCTTTCAAATCATTTATTACACCATCTTTTACAATTGATGATGAATCATCAAATATTGAATTCGAAATTGCATCAGCAGTTGATAATAACTGGCTCGAAACCACCATTGTATTGGTTAATGAAAGCGATAACAAAACCTGGGAAGTAAGCAAGGGGATCGAATATTATCACGGTACTGAAGATGGTGAAAGCTGGTCGGAGGGTTCTACAAGAGAATCGATTACACTATCAGAAATACCCAAAGGAAAATACCATTTAAATGTGTATCCATCATCAGGCGATATTTTTAGAAATAACCTTTACATCAAAGCGGTGAGCAATGTAACCATGTGGGGCAATACGGTAACCACCCTATTATTGCTTTGTATTTTTCCGGCAATCTGCTGGCTTTTAATGCGCGATTATGAAAAAAGAAGATGGAATAACAGCGATTTTTCACCTTTTGTAAATGGAGAATAAATGAATTTAAAACCAATAAAATATTACCTGATCGTATTGTTGGCTGTTATAGGTTTTTATGGCTACAGTGGTTTAAAGGGGCGTGCTTATTTCCCCGATAAAGCAGAAAAAAACACAGAATTTAATGGCAATAAAAGTCATTCAGGTCACATAAATAGATTTTACCATAAATAAGAACATTATGAGTTTAAATGAATTAATTAACATCAAGTACATTATTGCATCACTGGTTTATTCCGTATTGGGCATCATTGTTCTTTTTATTGCATTCTGGATTATTGAAAAAATTACACCAGAAAACCTTTGGAAAGAGATACTGGAAAAGCAAAATCTAGCATTGGCAATCGTTTTTGCAGCTTTTATTATTGCAATAGCAATTATTATAAGTTCAGCCATTCATAGTTAGCATGAACAAAAAGCTACCGGCACTTTTATTAATTTCTGTTTTTGTTGTTGCAACCTGCGGGCTTATATACGAGTTGATTGCGGGTACACTGGCCAGCTATTTACTTGGCGATTCAGTTACCCAATTCTCCACCATCATTGGCGTTTACCTTTTTTCTATGGGTATAGGCTCGTGGATATCTAAGTATTTCGAAAAAAATATCCTTTCGTGGTTTATTCAGATCGAAATTTTAGTCGGCCTGGTTGGGGGTTTTAGCTCAACGGTTTTATTCCTCGTTTTTGAAAGCATTGCTTCATTCCGAATTGTGTTGTATGGCTTTGTGAGTCTGACCGGTATCCTTGTGGGCTTAGAAATCCCGCTGTTGATGCGCATCCTTAAAGATCGTTATGAATTTAAAGATCTGGTTTCGAAGGTTTTTACATTCGATTATATCGGCGCACTTCTGGCCTCACTCATTTTCCCACTCCTGCTTATCCCCCATTTAGGACTGGTTAAAACCGCTTATCTGTTCGGGATGCTCAATGTGGCAGTGGCTTTAATTGTATGCTTAAGTTTCAAAAAAGAAATCAGGGCTTCTAAGTACCTGCAGAGTGCGTCCGTTATCAGTATTATTTTGCTGCTTGCAGGTTTTGTTTATGCAGATAAAATTACAAGTTTCTCCGAAAGTCAGACCTATAGCGATACCGTCATATATTCGAAAAGCACGCCTTATCAACGGATTATCCTGACTAAAAAAAATAAAGTTTTACGACTTTTCTTAAACGGAAATCTTCAGTTTAGCTCTGATGATGAGTACCGGTATCACGAGGCATTGGTACATCCTGGACTGCAGGCATTACCTTTTGCAAAACATGTACTAGTAATGGGCGGTGGAGATGGACTTGCCGTTCGGGAAATACTAAAATACCCTAATGTAGATTCGGTAACATTGGTAGACCTGGACAAAGGGATGACGAGCCTTTTTCAATCGAACAAGATTCTTTTAGGTTTAAATAAAAACGCACTCTTATCGCCTAAGGTAAAAGTAATTAATGCCGATGCCTTTAGCTGGATTAAAGCACAGCATAAAAAATTCGACTTCATTGTAATCGATTTCCCAGATCCTTCAAATTATGCCGTTGGCAAGTTATATACCAACGCTTTTTATAAACTGGTTAAGGGTATACTTGCTCCTAAAGGTTTAATGGTTGTCCAGTCTACTTCACCTTACGTTGCACCAAAATCTTTTTGGACGGTAAACAAAACCCTTGAAAGTGTGGGTTTAAAAACCATTCCGTATCACAATTATGTACCCTCTTTCGGCGAGTGGGGTTACATTATGGCAACCGATCCGGATAATGTTTACAAAAAACCGCAGCAATACTTACCTGGTTTAAGGTTCGTTTCGAAAGAAAGTTTAGACCTGATGCTCTTCTTTCCAAAAGATATGGCAAGGGTAGAAACTGATGTAAATAAATTAAATAATCAGATTTTGGTGAAATATTTCGAAGATGAGTGGGCAAACGTTTTATAAAGATGATTTATCGGCATATTTAAAACGACGTGCTTTTCTTTTGAGAATAGGCCTGATTACTGGCGGTATTTTTTTGAATAGCTGTTATAAAAAAATCAGATCTACCAAATATAACATCAAAGGAACTTTACAGGGACCGAATGCAAAAGCTGGTCATATTTTACGCGATAAGATCAAGCTAGCCCCCTCAAGTAAAACAAGAAAGGTAAAAACACTAATTATCGGCGGTGGAATCTCGGGTTTATCAGCTGGCAGGTGGTTAAAAAAGAATGGAGAAACAGATTTCGAGATTCTGGAACTGGAAAATCATACTGGTGGAAATTCTTATTTTGGCACCAATAATATATCCTCATACCCTTTAGGCGCGCATTATATTACTGTCGCGAACAATGATGATCATCTGCTTATCGATTTTTTGCAGGAAATTAATGTCATCACCCACTTCGAAAACGAACTCCCCTACTATAACGATTATTACCTGACTTTCGATCCCGAGGAAAGGTTATTGATTAATGGCGAGTGGCAGGAAGGTTTGGTGCCAGATTTTGGTGTACCTGCAACGGACAAAGAACAAATCAAGCGTTTTTTATTGGAGGTAGATCAGTTAAAAAATACCAAAGGGAACGATGGAAAATTTCTGTTCAATATCCCACTAAGTTCATCATCAAGCGATCCAAATTACAGAAAACTGGATAAGATTTCTTTTCAGGCCTATCTCGAAGAAAAAGGATACGATTCGAAATATCTCTTATGGTATTTAAATTATGCCTGCAAAGATGATTATGGTCAGAAAACAGATAAAATATCAGCCTGGGCTGGTTTGCACTATTTTGCTTCGCGTAGAGGGAAAGCTGCAAATGCAGAACAAAACGCTATACTCACCTGGCCAGAAGGCAATGGCTGGATCATGAAGCAACTTGCCAGTCAGCTTAAAGATCATATCAAAACCTCAACCTTATGTTATGGTTTAAAATCGCTGGCCAATGGAGATATAACGGTTTCCATATTCAATATGCAAGCCAATATCACCGAAGAAATAACAGCTGCAAAGATTATTTTATGCGCACCTCAATTTGTAAACAATCGTTTACTCCAAAACTTTAACCGCCATATAAATTATCAGTCTTTTAGTTATTCGCCCTGGCTAATCGCAAATATTACCATCAACGAATTACCGGAATCAAAAGGCATTAATCTTTGCTGGGATAATGTTGCTTACAATACAGCATCTGTTGGCTATGTAAATTCGGCTCAGCAACATTTAAAACTCTCTGAGGATAAAAAAGTAATTACTTATTATCTGCCGCTGTGCGATTTTGAACCAGCAATTGCACGCTTAGCTGCATATGCCAGGAGTTACGAACAATGGCTTGATATTGTTGTTCCTGAATTGGAAATGATTCACCCGGGAATTACAGCGGCTATTGAAAATATAGATTTCTGGGTTTGGGGACATGGGATGATTGCACCTACAACAGATTTCGTTTGGAGTGAAAACCTGGCAAAAGCCAGAGCTCCAATAGATGATAAAATTTTCTTTGCCCACAGCGATCTGAGTGGGGTTTCTATATTTGAAGAAGCTTTTCATCAAGGCGTAAACGCTGCAAAACAGGTTTTAAATGTTATCTCATAAACATACTCAACCCTGGCTACACACGGCATGGACTGATATTATTTTTATTATATCGCCGGCATTTCTCTCTTTATTGCTGGTTTTACTTTTTCCAGATCAGTTTCAAAACGCAACAGGTATTCCATTAGCCTATTGGGTATTTTTAATTGTTTTTATTGATGTTGCACATGTTTACAGCACCTTATACCGAACCTATTTTAATCGGGGTAATTTCAAAAAGCAGTATACATTGCTCATCTCTATTCCGTTGGCCTGTTATGTTATAGGTGTTATGCTCTATCGTTTTGATGGTTTATGGTTTTGGAGAATCCTGGCTTATTTGGCCGTTTATCATTTTATCAGGCAGCAATATGGCTTTATGCGCCTGTATTCCCGTAACGAAAAATCAACCAGGCTATTAACAACTATTGATAAAATTGCCATTTATACCGCAACTTTATATCCTTTGCTTTTCTGGCATTTAAGCAGCGGGCGAAATTTCAACTGGTTTGTAGAAGGCGATTTCTTTACTTTTAAGAATGATATGCTGTTAACATACTCCAGCATGGTGTACATCTTAATCATCGCCATTTATATCGTCAAAGAAATTTTATTGATCATTAACAAAAAATGGATTAATATTCCACGCAACTTAATCGTAATCGGAACATTTTTATCCTGGTATTTCGGTATCGTTTATTTTAATGGTGATATGGCCTTTACTACCTTAAACGTAATTTCGCATGGCATTCCGTATATGGCATTGATCTGGTTTTTTGAAAAGAAAAAAATCGGAGGCCAAACCGCTAAGAATAAAATCATGGATCTCTGTTTCGGAAAATTCGGAATATTATATTTCTTATTGATTCTGGTACTTTTCGCGTACATGGAAGAAGGCCTTTGGGATGGCTTGGTATGGAAAGAACATCAATCGGTTTTCAAACTTTTTTCCGGCTTACCGCAGGTTACCAACACGGAATTATTATCGCTGCTGGTTCCACTTCTAGCCTTACCACAGGCTACACATTATGTGCTCGATGGCTTCATCTGGAAAGCAAAAAATAAATTCTAAAAAATCTGTTTTTTTATCCGTTTCGTAAATCATATCAAAACTCCTGATATTATGAAAACGGTCTGCTTATTCCTGTTTGTTTTTTTAACCCACCTGCCAATGGAAAAAAATATTCCTGTGGCTAAATTAGATTTAAAAAAATACGCCGGAACCTGGTACTCCTTATATTCTATTCCTACCATATTTGATAAAGGGAGCCGTGAAACCACTACTAAATACACCTTGAATAAGGATGGTTATTATAATGTTTTAACTACCTATAAAAAACCTGGCGATGATAAAGTTTATTCCAGGAATTCTAAAATGTTTCCATCGGAAGAGGGAGATAAAGGAGAGTTACAGGCACAGTTTATTTGGCCGATAAAGGTTGATTACTGGATCATTGAACTGGCAGATGATTACTCTTATGTAGTGGTAGGACACCCCGATCACAAATTTTTGTTCATCATGAGCCGTAATAAGACTATACCGAAGAAAACCCATGATGAAATTGTAGCCAGGTGTAAGGCAAAGGGATACGAGGTTTCAAAACTCACCTCTCAGTTGCACGAAAAGGCTTAAGCGCTAATCTTCTCTCCGCGTTTAACACTAAAAAGCATCAATATTACGCCAACTAAAAGTACGATCCATCCCCATTGGAAATGAACAACTTTACCGATAAGTTTATTGGCGAAGCCATATTTAGTATAATTATTTGCGGTAAAATAAACAGCAACTACCGCTAGAACATACCAAATAGCCATTACAAAACTCATAAACCTAAATGCCCCTACTTTTCTAATGAACAGAAACAATACCGAAATGGCGATAATGGCATAAGTAATCATAAACAAACGCGCATCAGATTGATACAAGTTCCAGTTGCCTTTAATCGGCACTTTTAATATCGGGCAGAAACCTGCAATAACGCATAACAAAATGCCTAACCAGGCCCTGAATTTATTTAATACTAACATCTTTTTGGTTAATCGGTTAACTGGATAAATTGGTTAATTGTTTGTAATGGAAGTAATGGTTTAATCGCTAACTTGTCTGGCATTTTTTAATGACTAATGACTAATGACTAATGACTAATGACTAATGACTAATGACTAATGACTAATGACTAATGACTAATGACTAATGACTAATGACTAAACTACTGTCCCTCAATAATCCCCATCTTATCAGCAAAGTGGGCACAATAATCGCGTAAATCTTCAACAATCAAAGTTTCATTTGTGGCTTTTAAAAAGCTATCGCCCATGGTTTGCAAAGTTTCGTAGAAAAAACGTTTCATCTCATCAACAGGCATATCTTTTGTCCAAAGATCTATCTTTAAAGTATTTTTATAATTATGGTCCCAAACTGATAAAAACATCGCCTTTGCAGGCACTTTATCAGCATTTCCAGCATCTGTACTTTCCCAAAGTATATTATCGGGATTATTTCCTTCGTCTAACTCAACAGTTATTTTTATTTCTGCTTTTTTCATATTCATATTGATTTCATCGATTTAACAGATTCCTCCCATTTAAGCCGACTAATTTTTCCGGATGCAAAGATGCTTATTTAATTTGATTACACGGATGAGTAGATTGAACAGATAAGAATTGTACAGATATTTTTACGGTTTAATTACGTTAACTTCTGCAGGATTAACATCAGTACTGCGGCAATGAAGATGAAAATCAGCTCAATTATCCAAATACGCTTAATATCTTTTAAAGTGAATCGAAAAATTAAATCGGTAATAAACGTAACCAGAATTAAACACCCTAAAATGAATTTGTAAAAAGCACTCAGGTCAAAATGCTGACCAGCCGGTTTGCTTTGAAAAATACTAGCCACCAGAAATGCCACAGCGAGTGATGTAACAATATTTAAAGGGGTAATCCTCAGCTTCATTACTTTTTCTTATCGAATTTTTTACCTTTTTTAAAACTCTTTACCTGCTTGCCGGCTTTTGCTTTGGCTTTCTCCCGCACCTTTTTCTCTATCGCCGCAGCATGTTTTTTCTCATGGAAGGCTCCTTTAAAATCAGGATCATCCTTGCGTTTCTGCATATCAATTTCCTTCGCAATATGTTGACGTTCCTCGTAAGGGGTTTCATCAATGAAAACACCTTCAGGAATTTCGGCCACAGGAATATATTGGCGGATTAATTTTTCAATCTTGCGGATATAATATTTTTCGGCATCAGTGGCAAAGGTAATCGCATCACCTTTGGCAAAAGCCCTACCCGTACGGCCGATACGGTGTACATAATCTTCGATAATGATCGGCACATCAAAATTAATTACATGACTCACATCACTTACATCAATGCCCCTACTCGCCACATCTGTAGCCACTAAAACCCTGATATTACCTTCCTTGAAACTATTGATAGAGTTAATCCTGGTATTTTGCCCTTTATTCGCGTGGATTACACGAACATGCTCAGCACCATATCTGCGTTCAATAAAACTGTAAATGTTATCTGCAACCGTTTTGGTTTTACAGAAAATAATCAGGCGGTTAAAAGCCTCATCATTCTTCAGCAAATGCTGCAATAGGTTAATTTTCGTTTTGAAATTCGGAACGTAATACAAAGCCTGCGTTACGTTTGCTGCAGGGGTTGCTTGCGCAGATGCCTCAATCACAAGCGGATTATTTAAGAAATCGCCGGCAATTTTCTGCACCAGGTCGCTCATTGTAGCCGAGAACAACAAATTCTGGCGTTTACGCGGAACAATTTCCAAAATACGGTGAATTGAGCCAATAAAACCCATATCCATCATTTTATCGGCTTCATCCAGCACCAAAAATTTTAAGCTCTGCGTATTAATATCACCTGCCAAATATAAATCCAGGAATCTTCCGGGCGTAGCAATTAAAATATCAACGCCTTTTGCAATTTGCTCTTTCTGTGTTTTCGGACCAATTCCACCGAAAATCACCAAAGAACGTAAATCGGTATAGGTAGAAAATAACTTTACCTGTTCTGCAATCTGCATCGCCAGTTCGCGCGTTGGAGATAAAATAAGTGCTCTTGGATTGTCGCCCTGAGCATATTTTAACTGCATTAAAATGGGCAAAACAAAAGCAGCGGTTTTTCCGGTACCGGTTTCGGCGATACCAAAAATATCTTGTCCAGATAATACTGGCGAAATTGCTTTTTCCTGTATCGGTGTGGCAACGGTATAACCTGCATCGGCAACTGCATTTAAAATTTGCCTGTTTAACTTAAATTCTTCGAACGATTTTGCCATAGCGCACAAAGATAGTGATTAAGGTTGAGGGTTTGAAGGCGTAAGGCAGAAGGTTTCAATCCTATGCAGAATTGAAGCTTCGTTTTATCAGAATTGGGAGTAAAGCAATTTCAGTAATTCTTCGGTTCTGATAGCCCTGCTATCGTTTCAATCTTTTTGCAATGGTCAGTCTGAGCTTGTCGAAGACCTGCACCAAAAAGTATTTCCACTTTATCAGGTTTATTTAACCCAAAACATAGCATAAAAATTCAATTTCCCCTTTCCACAGTATCAAAATCTTGATACCTGATACTAGCTACTTAACACTAAATTACTACCTTTGAAACCATGAATACTTACCTGATAAAAGCCGCTACACTTGTAAACGAAGGACAAAAAATTGTTGCCGATGTATTGATAAAAGATGGATTGATAGCCAAAATCGGCCAAAACCTGTCTGCACCTGATGCACAAGAAATTAATGCAGAAGGACAATACCTTTTACCAGGAATGATTGATGACCAGGTCCATTTTCGTGAGCCCGGTTTGACCCATAAAGCCGATATTTTTACCGAAAGTATGGCCGCTGTAGCTGGTGGGATTACCTCTTTTATGGAAATGCCCAACACCGTGCCCAATACTTTAACACAGGATTTATTAGCTGATAAATACGAAATTGCTGCACAAACCTCATTGGCTAATTACTCCTTTTACATGGGCGCCAGTAACGACAATATTGAAGAAGTTTTAAAAACCGATCCTAAAAATGTTTGCGGCATTAAAGTTTTTATGGGTTCATCAACCGGAAATATGCTGGTGGATAACGAAAAAACTTTAGAAAACATTTTTAGCAAAGCGCCAATATTGGTGGCCACCCATTGCGAAGATGAAGCCACCATTCGCCATAATCTGGCCGAATTTAAAGCCAAATACGGTGAAGATTTAACGATAGAGATGCATCCTTTAATCCGAAGCGCGGAGGCTTGTTATAAATCATCTTCCCTAGCAGTCGAACTGGCAAAAACTTATCAAACGCGTCTGCATATCCTCCACATTTCTACAGCAAAAGAAATTGCGTTATTTGATAACATTACGCCACTAAAAGACAAAAAAATTACGGCTGAGGCTTGCGTACATCACCTTTGGTTTAATGACCAGGATTATGCTTCAAAAGGAAATTTCATCAAATGGAACCCTGCAGTAAAAACGGAAGATGATCAAAAAGGCGTACTTAGAGGTGTTCTTGAAAATTATATCGATGTGATTGCAACAGATCATGCCCCACATACACTGGCAGAAAAACAGCAGCCTTATTCGCAAGCGCCATCTGGCGGTCCGTTAGTACAACATGCATTACCCGCTTTGCTGGAAATGCATTTGCAGGGTAAAATCTCTCTGGAGAAAATTGTCGAAAAAACCGCGCACAATCTGGCTATCTGTTTTGATATCGAAAAACGCGGTTTCATCCGTGAAGGCTACTGGGCAGATTTAGTACTGGTAAACCTGAAAGATTCGTGGAAAGTAACTAAACTTAATAATTTCTATAAATGCGGCTGGAGCCCCTTTGATGGAGATACCTTCCAGGCCAGTATTAGCCATACTTTCGTATCAGGAAATTTAGCTTATCAAAATGGCAAATTCACGACCGATCAGATCGGAAAACGCCTAACTTTTGCAAGATAGATTTGTTATATTTGTTTAGCTCAATGAATTAGCGATGACAGATTTACAATTATTTTCGGAAATTTCCTCACTCCCTTCAAACATGAAGAAGGAGGTTTCGGATTTTGTTGCTTATTTGAAAGAAAAGGACAAAAATAAAAGCATAAATCCTACAAGTAAAGTGGAGGAACCCACAGTAAAATATGGCGCTAAGTTCTCGGATATTCTACTAAATGGTCCTGTTTTCTCTGAAAGTCAAATTCAAAAAATCGAAGAAACAAGAAAATCATTAAATGAATGGCGGACCAAATAATAATGGTCGACACCTCTATTTTGATTGATTAATTCCGTAAAAAGGACAAATCAAAAACAAGGTTATTTACTTTATCTCAAAAGTCTGATAACTTATGCATTTCCAGCATTACAGAATTTGAAATTTATACAGGAGCAAAAGGCGAACAGATTGAATTCTGGAAAACAATGTTATCCAATTTGGTTGTATTTCCATTTGATAGTGCTGCAGCTTTAGCATCTGTAGATATTCAAAATAAGCTTAAAAAATTCCGTAAAAGCATCGATAAGGCTGATTTATTTATTGCAGCTACTGCTGTGGCGCATAATTTATTCTTCGATACTCTTAATCAGAACCATTTCGAAAGTATTGAGGATTTGAAACTACTTAAAAGATGATTACTTTCTACCCTCCTATCAAAGATAGAACAACGGAAGAACTCCTGTTAATTGTAGGCACTCCCGATGAATGGAATGAAACAGCTTTACAGGAAGCTCAATCAGTGCTAATTTTAAGGCAAGTTGATGAATCAAAAATCAAACAGGCCAAACACCTGTCCAAACAAAAAGTTAAATTAGAAGAATTAAAAAGAGCAAAAGAATCATACTCCGTTTTTGATTTTATCTTTGAGCCGATAACTTTTATCGAAATTATTTTTTCTTGGGAATTAAAAAAAGATGGATACCTTAGAAAAACAGAACAGCAGCGATGGTTCAGAAAAATATTACTCTTCCTATTGCTTGCCATATTATTGTTTTTTATAATCTACAAGTGATTTGATCTCATTTAAAAAGTTAGTCCGTTCTAAAACGTTTATCATTGCAACAGCCGCTTTTTTAGTTTTTCTGATAGGATTAAGTGAAAACTTAACCGAAAAAATTTATTTCAACAACTTCTATCCGTTAATTTCCAAACTGCTAAGGTTTTTAAGTTCTCCTTTCCCCTTCGCCATTGGCGATATACTCTACATCCTGTTGGTTGCATATTTATTGTGGTATTTTTTCAAAACCTTCAAAAAGTATCTGGCAAAAGCAATCAGCTTAAAACAGATTGGGATTAAATGCCTCAATCTTATTTTAGTACTTTATCTTGTTTTCAAATTAAGCTGGGCCTTAAACTACTCGCGACCAGCAATAGCAACAAAACTGGGTATAGCCAACGAAAAATACAACACTGCCCAGTTGGTAACGTTAGGAAAATACTTTCTCATCAGGATTACGCACTTAAAGCTTAAGATCGATAGTATGAACAGCAGACCAAAGTTATATTCGGTTGCGGGTTTATCTAAAACAGCAGCGCTAAGCTATCAACTCCAGGCTAAACAGAACAATGCTTTTAACTATGCTATAACCAGCGTAAAACCGTGTTTATTTGCCGGTTACGTAGCAAAAAGTGGCATTGAAGGTTATTATAATCCATTAAGTGGAGAGGCTAACATTAACATGAATCTACCTCCATTTATTCTACCTTTTACCATTTGCCATGAAATTGCACACCAAACAGGTATTGCAAAAGAAGATGAAGCCAATTTATTAGGCTATATCACGGCCATCAAAAGCGATGATATCAATTTCCAATATGCAGGTTATTATTGTATGTTCCGCAGTATTTTGTGGGAAATCAGAATAAAATCGCCTAACGATTACCAAATGATTTTTGAGCGCATTGCTCCTACAGTGTTAGCAGATTTTAAAACCGAAAACCAATTCTGGCTAAAAAATAATTCCGATATGTCGAAATATATGAGCGTAGCTTTTGATCGGTTATTGAAACTAAACAACCAGAAAAAAGGAATTAACAGCTATCAGGATATTGTGCTCTGGTTATACAACTACCATAAAAAGGACTTAGAAAAAAGCTTGTCGCGCGGTTCATCAGAAAATTGGATCACTAAAGATCTTCAACGCAATTAATCATGTTTTCAGTTGGTTATTAAAAACTGAAAATTGCAAACTGAGTTATCCGTGTATCGCTTCTCTCGTTCCGAAACTCTGGATCAGTTCTCCTTCAAAATCTAACCATTCCTTCCAGCGTTTATCTACATCCACATCGGTACTATATTTACGGGCAAAATTTAAAAATGTAGTGTAATGTCCGGCTTCAGAAACCATTAGCTCATGATAAAATTTAGCCAGTTCCTGATCTTTTATATTTAACGAAAGCACCCTGAAACGCTCACAACTTCTGGCTTCAATCATTGCCGCAAACAATAACCTGTCAATAAAAGCCATATTGCGGCTTCCGTCTTTTTTACTGAATTTCACCAAGCGGCCTACATAATCATCTTTGCGCTCGCGGCTTAAGGTATAACCACGTTTTTTTATAATTTCAATAACCATCTGGAAATGTTGCATTTCTTCAATGGCAATCGCAGTTAATTCATCTACCAGATCCTGATGTTCAGAATTTTGAGTGATTAACGTAATGGCATTGGTTGCCGCTTTTTGTTCACACCAGGCATGGTCAGATAAAATTTCTTCTAAATTCGATTCCGCAATATTTGCCCAACGTGGGTCTGTCAATAATTTTAATCCTAACATGTAGTGCTTGTAATTGAACTGCAAAATTAGGAATATTTAAGATACGTTTAATATCTCCCGCAGATTTAAAAGATGATGCAGGTTTTACATTTCACTTCGCGAAAATCAGATTTATCTGCGGGAGCCGAAAAAAAGCACTTATTTTGCAGGTAAATGAATACAAGTGTTAAGAAATTATTGATTATTGGATTTGTCTGGCCCGAGCCCACTTCATCGGCAGCCGGTACAAGGATGGTCCAGCTTATTGATTTATTTCTGTCTAAAGGTTATCAAATCACATTTGCATCGGCAGCATCAAAAAGCGATTTCAGTTATAATTTTACTGGAACCAGCGTTGTATCCCAAGAGATTAAACTCAATGACGAAAGTTTCAATGCTTTTTTAAAAGGATTAAACCCTGAAATAGTCCTGTTCGACCGTTTTATGGTAGAAGAACAATACGGCTGGCGGGTTCAGCAGGAATGCCCCAATGCCCTCAGAATTTTAGATACTGAAGATTTACATTGCCTGAGGAGTGCCCGCCAGCAAAGCGACAAGAAGAAACAAGCTTTAGATTTATTCTCGGATACGGCGAAGAGAGAAATTGCTTCCATTTTACGCTGCGATTTATCTTTGATCATTTCGGAAGTGGAAATGAATATCCTGAAAACGCAGTTCAAAATTGATCCCTCGCTGATTTATTATTTACCTTTTCTTGAAAACGAAATCAATCAGCAGGCGATCGAAAAATGGATCCCTTTTGAAGATCGGGCAGATTTTGTTTTCATTGGCAATTTCCTTCACGAACCCAACTGGAACACCGTACAGGTTTTAAAAACCAGGATCTGGCCTACGCTCAGAAAAAGGCTTCCAAATGTTAATTTAAATATATATGGATCTTATGCATCGCAAAAAGTGTTGCAGTTGGATAACAAAAACGAAAAGTTTTTAATTAAGGGAAGGGCTCTAGATGCCAAAGATACCATTGCTAAACATCGAATATTACTTGCCCCTATTCAGTTTGGCGCGGGTGTAAAAGGTAAATTTATTGATGCCATGCAGGTGGGTACGCCGTCGGTTACCACATCCGTTGGTGCAGAAGCCATGAAAGGAGATTTAGATTGGAACGGTAGCATCGAAGATGATCTGGACCTTTTTATCGAAGAAGCTGTAAAACTCTATCAGGATAAAAATACATGGCAAATGGCACAGCAAAATGGCGTACAGATTATTAACCAAAGGTATTCAGCAAAATATTTTGCCGATCCATTTATTAAAGAAGTTGAAAGATTGGCTTCAAATTTAATTACACACCGACAAAATAACTTTTTCGGACAAATCCTAAATCATCACACGGTACAGAGCACCAAATACATGAGTTTGTGGATCGAAGAGAAGAATAAAAAGTAGTCCGGAGTCTTTAGTCCAGAGTCCGAAGTCGGGAGGCAGAAGTCCGAAGTATAGTGGCTTAAAGAAGAATTAGTATAGATTCTGATTCCGTGGTCTGTGTCTCACAGACCACTAGTGATAAGTTAATTTTATAGTGGCTATTCATTTCCCGCTGATCACACAGATTAACGCAGCATACAATGACAAATCAGCGCTTTTCTGCGGAATTTACTGGAGATTATATGCACCTTTTTATATTGAACATAACATTAGTATAGATTCGGGAGTAAATTTTATCTGTGACGAATTTCGCTGAGGTCACAGCACCCTTGTTAAATAAACCTGATGGTACGGAGCCGATCCTTCAATCGGCGGGAGGGACAGCAGGGCTGCTGCAACCAAAGAATTACCGGAGTGTTCATTTCCTAATACTAACCGTATTTGAAAGAAATCAAATTTAATCTATTTAACATTTCAACTTTACAACATTTCAACAATTTTAGTACAACATTTGCTTACTTTTGTGCCCATGGCAAAAATATCGATTAACCTTGCTACAGGTTCGTTTCAGAAGGAAGAAATTATAGTTGGAATAGATTTAGGTACAACCAATAGTTTGGTGGCTTTTATCAATCCCGATAAAAATCCGCAGGTAATTAACGATGCAGGTAAAGGAATATTGGTACCATCAGTGGTTTATTTTAATAACCAGAACGAAGCCATTGTGGGGAATGAGGCGAAAGAATTTTTAACCACCGATCCTTCAAACACCATTTTTTCGGTAAAAAGATTACTGGGCCGATCTTATAAAGATGTAGCCGAACATAAAGATATTTTCTCTTACAAAATTATAGACGACGATAGCGATGCTTTGGTGAAAATCCATGCCGGCGACCGCTTTTATACGCCCATCGAATTATCGGGAGAAATTTTGAAAGAGCTTAAAGCAAGAGCAGAACACGCTTTAAAAACTCCGGTTAACAGAGCGGTAATCACTGTTCCGGCATATTTTAACGATAGCCAGCGCCAGGCCACAAGAGATGCCGGAAAACTGGCTGGCTTAGACGTGATGCGTATTGTAAACGAACCTACTGCAGCAAGTTTGGCATACGGAATTGGTTTAGATCCAACACAACAAAAAACAATTGCAGTTTACGATTTAGGCGGTGGAACATTTGATGTTTCTATTTTACAGATCCAAAACGGAATTTTTGAAGTGTTGGCGACCAACGGTAATACCTATTTAGGTGGCGATGACTTTGACCGGGCCATTTTAAATTACTGGCTGGAGAAAAACAACCTTGATTTAGCCGTAGTTGCCCAAGACAATATTTTGATGCAAACCTTACGCCTACAAGCTGAGGCTGCTAAAAAAGCATTATCTACCCAAAATTTATATAACGAACAGGTTGGCGAAATCTGGTGCACATTGGATAAACAAACCTTTGAGCAATTAATTGCAGCAAAGGTTGAAGAAACCATCACTGCTTGTAAAAATGCATTAAATGATGCCGATTTATCAGCCAGTGATATTGATGAAGTAATTTTAGTGGGTGGTTCTACCCGTACGCCTTATGTAAAACAGGCTGTAGAAAATTTCTTCGGTAAAAAACCACAGGATAATATCAATCCTGATGAAGTCGTAGCACTTGGTGCAGCCATTCAGGCTGATGTTTTAGCCGGAAACCGTTCTGATATCTTGTTATTAGATGTAACCCCGCTTTCTTTGGGGATTGAAACCATGGGTGGCCTGATGGATGTAATTATTGCCCGCAACAGCAAAGTACCAACTAAAGCGGGTCGCCAGTACACCACTTCTATTGATGGACAGGTAAATATGAAAATTTCTGTTTATCAGGGCGAGCGCGATTTAGTGAAAGAAAATAGAAAATTGGCCGAGTTCGACTTAAAGGGAATTCCTGCAATGCCTGCCGGTTTGCCGAAAGTAGACATTAATTTTTTATTGAATGCCGACGGAATTTTAACCGTTCAGGCGATAGAATTGCGCTCTGGCGTTAAACAGGAGATCGAAATTACACCAAGTTATGGCTTAAGTGACGATACCGTGGAGAAAATGCTCCTGGATAGTATAGAACATGCTAAAAGTGATGTAGAACAACGTATGCTTATTGAAGCGAGAAGCGAAGGAGAGCAATTGCTTTACACCGCCGAGCGTTTTATCGAAAAACATGCAGAACATTTAACCGAAGTCGAAATTTCGGATACTGAGGCACATATCGAGGCATTAAAAGTAGCTTTAGCCAGTCAGGAAAAAGATACTATTCTAAAGAAAGCAGATGAACTGAACGAATTTACGCGTCCCTTTGCTGAGCGTGTAATGGATGCAGCGATTTCTACGGCAATGAAAGGTAAGAAGATAGAATAACCAAATTTGAATAAAAATTATATTGATGAAAGAAAAAATTTTAGAGGAATTCAAAACCAAAAAAAAGACATTAAACTATTTCAAAGAAAGAGCTGTCAATCTTTTAATAGATTTACTACGTGAAAATAATATAATATTTCATCAAATAAGTGCACGAACAAAAGACTTCGAAAGTTTAGCCAAAAAGATAGATAAGAAACAAGGAAAATATAATTCATTGAATGAGATAACTGATTTAGTAGGGGTTCGCATAATTACCTACTTGGAAAGCGAAGTCGATTTAGTATCCGAACTTATAAAGAAGGAATTTAAAAGCGATGAATCAAACTCGATTGATAAAAGGATTCTGAAAACAGACCAATTTGGGTATAAATCTTTACACATTGTATGCTCACTAAATGACAGTAGAAGTACTTTAAGTGAATATTCCTCATATAAAGAACTAAAGTGTGAAATTCAAATCCGCTCAATTTTGCAACATGCATGGGCTGAAATAGAACATGATCTTGGTTACAAAGGTAAATCATCAATTCCTGATGAATATAAGAGAGATTTCAATCGACTTGCAGCATTATTGGAAACTGCGGATAAAGGTTTTGATAGACTCAGGAAAGAGTTGTCTGAATATGAAAAGAATGTACCAAAACTAATTGAGGAAGAGCCAGAAAATGTTGAATTGAATCAAGCCTCTATGAATTCAATATTATCCACTAATGAAACTCTTATTAAATCAAAAGAAATTATAATTAAAAACACTGGAGCACAAATTTATGACGATAAGGAATTAAGTAATATTATAAGTAAGTTTAAATTTTTCAACATAAACAATGCTAAAGAATTAGAGGACAATCTGAAAATTCACGGAACCGACTATCTTTCATTTGTTAATGAGTTTACAAAAAAAATGAAATACAACAAACTTCCTGTTTCTCTTCCATTATTTTATTTCCAGCATTTTTTAGCATCAATGACACAGAAAACAGAATTCATTGAGGAGTATTTTAAATATGGAGGAACTAGTATATCTTACGATTCAAATACGGCTCTAGAATTCATTAAGACCTATCAAAATGCTATAAAATAACCTATAAAACATAATATCTATTCCTTTTCTTACCATACATCAAAAACTACTCCCCCCTTATCCATTAACTTTGTTAAAATTATTTTAACAATATGGAATTAGGTATCGGTATGTTTGGCGATTTGCAGATTAATGCAAAGGGAGAAATTCAACCCGCTCAGCAAAGACTTCAGGAAATTATAGCAGAAATAAAACTAATGGACGAAGTTGGTTTAGATTTTTATGGCATTGGCGAACACCATCGCCCTGACTATGCTGTATCGAGCCCTGAAATTATATTGGCTGCTGCAGCCACCGTAACCAAAAACATCAAACTTAGCAGTGCTGTTTCGGTTTTAAGTTCTTCTGATCCGGTTAAATTGTATCAAAATTTTGCCACAATAGATTTAATTTCGAATGGCAGGGCCGAATTAATGGCTGGCCGGGGAAGTTTTATTGAGTCGTTTCCCCTATTCGGCTACAACCTCCAAGATTACGACGAGCTTTACGAAGAGAAGTTAGATTTACTCCTTAAAATAAATGCAGCACCTAAAATCACCTGGAAAGGCAAATTCAGGCCAGAATTGAATAACCAGGAAGTATTACCAAGAGCTGTAAACGACAATTTAAAAATATGGGTAGCCGTTGGTGGAACACCAGAATCAGTAGAACGTGCTGGCAGATTAGGTTTGCCCGTAATGTTTGCCATTATTGGCGGTCAACCCATACAGTTTAAGCCCCTTTTCGATTACTATAAAAAAGTTTACCAGGCTTACGGACATGATATGGATAAATTTGAAGTTGGCGTTCACATGCATTCTTTATTTGGCGAAAACAGCAGTGAAGTTGCCGATTACTATTACCCGCTTTATTCGGCACAGATGAACAGGATCGGCAAATCGCGCGGCTGGGCACCTTATCAACGAAATCAGTTCGATGCTGGCAGAGGCAATAGCGGTGCGTTAATTATTGGCGATGTAAACGAATCGGTGGAGAAGATTTTAGCTATGGAAGAAACCTTTGGTTTAACGCGTTTCTCTGCACACATGGATGTAGGTGGTCCATCTCATGCAGCTTTGATGAAATCAATTGAGTTATTTGGAAGCAAGATTGCACCCAAAGTACGCGAAGCTTTAAAGCAATAAACTAAGCGTTGTTCTTTTTTGCGAAAACCTGTAAAAAAGAATAGATATAACAACCTACACAGATGGCAAATAAACTTTCTAACAAAGCGAAAATGGTCATGATCGAAGTAAAAATCAACGCTGCATTATAATAATCAAATAGAAATACCGCGGTAATCAAAAGGCAGAATCCAAAGCCTAAGGTTGCCGCGAACTTTTTTGGGGCCAGGTCTTTCATTTTCGGCGAAAGTGAAAATGCATTGGCTATTTTAACGGCGATAAATTTCAACAAACTCAATTTGCCCGATGTAAATGCCCTTGAAGCAAAATCAAATATCAGAAAAACAATTGCCCAATAATTTGAAAACACAACACAAGCAATTGCAATTACTGCAACCATAAAGGCAATAATCCGCACTACATTTTCATTTACTCTTTCTGCTGATACCGGGCAAGATAATTCCATGGGCTAATTTTGCCGTAAAATTAGCGATTTAATTTTATGTCTATACAATCCAACAAATAACCACCCCCAACCCCTCCTTGAAAATAAGGAGGGGAGTTGATTTATCTACTAAGATTATACGCAGCAAAAGCTTCATACTAACACCTAACCAGCACATCCTTATAATAAAGAGTAGAGTTATTTCATCTATTAAAATGTATAGCCAAAGGATTCAAACTACAAACGCCAACAACAGGAACTAACCTTTGCCTCAGCACTTCCTACTCCCCTCCTATTTTAGGAGTGGCAAGGGGTGGTAAACGCGTTGCCTCAGCCCTTTCGCAAAATTTTCTGTACCCAATAGAAATACATTCTTATATTTAGTAAAGTAAAATTACACACGAGCAGATACAAAACAAACCATGAAGAACATTTTCCAACCCGCGGTAACTAGCGAAATTATTGACAGAATTAACCAGCTTACTCCAGCTACCACTCAACTTTGGGGCAAAATGAATGTTGCACAAATGCTGGCACATTGTAATGTAACTTACGAAATGGTTTATGATGACACTCATCCAAAACCAGGCCCAATAATGAAGTTTATCCTGAAAAAATTAGTTAAAAGCAAAGTGGTAAACGAGAAACCTTATCCTAAAAATAACCAGACGGCACCACAGTTTATCATTAAAGGTGAAAGAGATTTCGAAAAAGAAAAGACCCGTTTAATCGATTACATCAATCAAACCCAGCAGCTTGGCGAAGATTATTTCGACGGCAAAGAATCACATTCATTTGGCGCATTAGGCAAAACAGAGTGGAACAACATGTTTTACAAACACCTGGATCATCATTTAGCGCAATTCGGAGCATAAATCTTGGGAATATAAGCGCAAATTATTGTCGAAATCGCCCCCTTAAATCGTCACTTTTAAACCTTACACCGTCTAAAAATCTTGCCTAACTTGTAGTAACAAAAAAATATATAAAATGGCAAAACCACTTGTAACATGTCTTTGGTTTGACGGACAAGCCGAAGCAGCAGCAAAATACTATTGTTCAGTTTTTAAAGATTCTAAAATTACGCAGGTTACGCCCATGGTTGTTACTTTCGAATTAAATGGAAATAAATTTATGGGCCTTAATGGCGGTCCGCAGTTTAAATTCGATGAAGCGATTTCTCTTATGGTAAACTGCGATAATCAGGACGAAATAGACTACTACTGGGATACTTTCATAAATGATGGCGGTACAGAGAGTGTTTGCGGATGGCTAAAGGATAAATTCGGACTTTCATGGCAAATTGTTCCATCAAACATCGGCGAACTTATGGCAGTGCCCGAAAGAGCAAAAAGAGTAATGGAGGTGGTTATGCAGATGAAAAAGCTGGATATGAAAAAAATGGAAAATGCATAATAGTTTGCTTTGAAACCCTTAGCGTTACCAAGAAAATTGTATATCTTCAATATATGAAAAGATTAACGATTTTAACCGCGTTAATCATCCCTATATTTCTTTGTACCTCCTGGGGTTTCTTTGCACATCAAAGGATAAACAACCTTGCTGTTTTCACTTTGCCTTCTGACATGATCGGTTTTTATAAAAAGAATATCAAATACATTACCGAACATGCGGTTGATCCCGATAAACGCAGGTATGCTGATACCCTAGAAGCACCACGGCATTACCTTGATGTGGAAAATTACGAGAAAAATATCGATAGCATTCCCGAAAAATGGGATGATGCCTTGGCTAAATATGGCCTGAAAAAACTGAATACCGATGGCATTATTCCCTGGCAGGTACAGCGTAGTTATTATGCTTTAGTTAAAGCCTTTAAAATGCGTGATTCGGTGAAGATTTTAAAATATTCTGCAGATCTGGGCCATTACATTGGCGATGCACATGTTCCTTTACATACTACAGCCAACCATAACGGGCAACTTACCAACCAGGTTGGCATCCACGCTTTTTGGGAAAGCCGTTTACCCGAATTATATTCAAGCCATTACAATTTTGTTGTTGGCCAGGCGGATTATATTGAAAACCCATTGCAAGAAATCTGGAAAATACTTAAACACACGCATAGTTTAGTTGATACGGTATTAACTTTCGAAGCTGAACTGAGCGCATCATTTCCTTCCGACAAAAAGTATAGCTTTTCTGAACGTAATCATACCGTATTGAAACAATACGCTACAGGTTATTCAAAAGCTTACCATACCAAAATGAATAACATGGTAGAAAAGCAAATGCGTGCTGCCATATTAAAAACGGGTTCATTCTGGTATTCTGCCTGGGTTGACGCAGGTCAGCCGGTGCTTAAAAACCTGATTAAAACATCATTATTACCCGAAGAGAATAAGGAAAATGAAGAGGTAGAAAGGAAATATCAAAATGGTTCCCTCATTGGCAGGGAACTTTAATTATGCCTTTGGATCCTCTCCTTCAATCATTGCTTCAATCTTTTTAGGTTGTAAACGGCTTCTGATGGCTGCCCAGATGGCAGGAACAAAAGTTACCACAGCAATAAAAATAATAACCAGTTCGAAGTTATTTTTAATTACCGGGATTTGCCCTAATAGATAGCCCCCTAACAATAATGCAAATATCCAGGCTACTCCGCCAACAATGTTATAATAGGTAAAACGACCGAAAGGCATTTTGGCTATTCCCGCTACAAATGGTGCAATGGTTCTGAAAATTGGGAGAAACCTGCTTAACATAATGGCCTTACCACCATGTTTTTCAAAAAATTCGTGAGATTGATGATAATATTTAAGCTTTAGAATCTTGTTCTTTTCTTTAAATACACCTGCACCTAAAAAACTCCCGAGTTTATAATTAAGGGTATTGCCTAAAATTGCAGCCACAATTAATATAATGAGCATAATCCAGATATTTAAACCTGTTTCATGTTCGCCCGCAATTAAAGCACCCATTGCAAAAAGTAATGAATCGCCAGGCAGGAAAGGTGTAACCACAAACCCCGTTTCGGCAAAAATGATCAGGAATAAAATGAGGTAAGTCCAGGTACGATATTCGTTAACAATTTCAGCTAAATGTACGTCTATATGAAGAATAAAATCTATGAGCTGCTGTAGTAGTTCCATTTATCTAATTTTGGGCAAAAGTATGAATATGAAAGGGATTAAGTGCTAATCTTTAAAGATTTAATTATTGGGAACCAAACGCTCTTTTAGTTTACCATTCTTTGCGCCTTCAATAATAACGGTATATACCTTTCCTTTAGCAAAATTAGTATAGGAAATTGAGTCTTGAACACCTGCAGAGTCAACTAAATTTAAAACAATAGACGTTTTACTTTTACCAATGTCGGTTATTTGTCTATAGCCAGATTTTTCTCCATAGCCCAATATTTCTTTGAAACTTTCAGCACGATCTGTAATGACAACCTTTGAGCCCAGTGTATAACCCATATTGATAAACATAATTTGAGCAAGATTCAAGTTTTGTCTTACTGTATCTTCATAAACAATCAGCTTTGCTTTGGTTGAAGGTAAACTGTCACTTTTAGTATAATAAATCGAATAATTTCTCCCTAAGCCAAAAGCTTGTTTAATTGAGCTGTTACTTATACTGGTAATGCTGTTTCGGGAGTCAATTTCATATTCTTTATCAGCTTCAACTACAAAATAAGATGAATTTGTACCAGTTGCCAATGCAGTTTGACCCGGCTGGCTATTAAATGCAGCTCCGTTAAAATAAAAATTTCGAGTCGTATCAGAAATAATATTATTGAAAATACGCACTTTAGCATCACCTTCAATTAAATTATCGTTTTTGATGCATGAGCTGATTAAAACGGCAAGTGTAAGAAGAAGAAATATTTTAGGAAACAATACTTTGTTTTTCATAATTAATCGCTGATGCTAATAAAACGTAAAGATAGCAGAAAGCATATTAAACATTGAAATTAATTATCGGTAATGATATGTGCTTCTAATGTTGCAGCTGTAGTACCACTGAACCAAATCGTATAAATTTTACCGCCTTCCAAGCTCGTTTTATCAATAGTTTTAACATTACCAGAACCGACTACCGTATATCTTAAATTAAATCCGGTATCTACTGTAAAATAGCTCGATGCTTCTTTAAAAGCCAGTCCATTTACAAACTGGGTACCACCCTGCACCATAACATTGATACCTGTCGCAAAATTAGGCGTCAGGTTAATCAGTTTTACTTTGGCTTTATCGGCCTCTGTATTACTTAAATTATCTTCATAACTTACAATTTCCAACTCTCCTTTTTTATTGGTCACCAAAAAAGTAGTATAGGTAATAGATGGTGTAAAATTTAACGAGGTATCAGTGGTTGTATTATTTGTTCCGGCGTAAGAAACGCTTCTATTGCCTGAAGGTATTTTTACATAATCGCTGGTTTCGCCAAAAGCTAAAGCTACACTGGTTAGTTTTTCATTATCTAAATAAACATCCTGATGTACGTCGGCCTGCGATGCGTTGACCATTTTCACCTTGGCCTGGCCTTTTACGACTTCATCTGGATTATCCTTTTTACAGGATGAAAAGCCTATACTACATAGGGCGGTGAGCAAAATCAATGATTTCGAGAGATTGTTATAGATTTTCATTGCTTGTGTTAGTTGATTAAAAACAAAAATGGCTCGGTCAAAAACCAAGCCACTTTCTTATCAAAACTAATAAATTAGTTTTTTCTTAATAACTATTATTTAGCATAACCGGCATCACCAACATTAAAACGTCTTCATTTTCGTCATTGGTTTGCGGAATCAAAAGTCCTGCTCTATTAGGTGTTGAAAGTTCTAAAGTCACTTCATCACCACTTAAATTACTCAACATTTCGATCAAAAAGCGTGCATTAAAGCCTATTTCAAGATCTTCACCATCATATTGGCAACTTAAACGCTCATGTGCCTCGTTAGCAAAATCTAAATCTTCAGAAGAGATATTTAACTCACTTCCGCTAATTTTCAATCTTACCTGATGTGTCGTTTTATTGGCAAAAATTACAACCCTACGAAGTGTGTTTAAAAACAGACTTCTGTCGATAATTAGTTTATTAGGGTTATTGGTTGGAATTACCGCCTCGTAATCTGGATAACGTTCGTCTATTAAACGACACACTAAATTGATATTTTCGAACTTAAAGAAAGCGCTGGTTGCGTTATAATCTACTGATACGTTAATATCAGTTGAAGGTAAAGCCGCTTTTAAAAGTGTTAAAGCTTTTTTAGGGAGAATAAATGATGTTGCTTTATCTGCCTTGCTATCCATACGGCGATACCTTACCAATTTATGTGCATCGGTAGCCACAAAGGTGATGTGCTGAGGAGATAACTGACAGAAAACACCTGTCATCGCGGGGCGTAGCTCATCGTTACTTACGGCAAAAATAGTTTTTGTAATGGCTTCAGTTAAAACAGATGCAGGTAAATTTACAGAAGACGCGTTTTCTACTACGGGAATCTTCGGAAAATCATCACCATTTTCGCCACTTAATTTATATTTACCATCGCCGGCACTGATCTCGATCGCAAAAGTACTGTCATCGATATTAAATGCGATAGGTTGATCTGGCAATGTTTTAAGCGTATCTAATAAAATTTTAGATGGAACAGCTACTTTACCTTCTTCCTTTGATTCTACAGCCAAAGCAGTTGTCATGCTGGTTTGCAGATCGGTAGCAGAGATAGTTAAGTTTCCATCTTTAATTTCGAAGAGAAAATTTTCTAATATAGGCAAAACCGTACTGCTGCTTGATGCACCATTTACGGTTTGTAAGTGTTTTAATAGAGTTGATGTGGATACAATAAATCTCATGATATTATTTAGTCTTCTTCAAAAATATAAAAATTATTTAGCGTACTTGTATTTGCGGTAATAATGTTGAAAAATCGCAAAGAATATTAACAATAGCAAGGGGGCCACTACATTTATAAATTGCCATTTCGTTTTTTCGAGCTTAATTTTGGCTTTATCCAACAATCTGATTTTTACTTCTTTATTCCGCAGCGCAATTAAGTTGTCGTTATCTGTAAAATAATCAACAATATTGAGCAATAAGGCCTTATTGCCAAAAGTACGCTGCGAATAACGATCGAAACCTAAGGGAAAGGGATTTCCATTTTGTTCCGATACCTGGTTTTTAAAAATATCGCCATCTCCTATTACAATCATTTTTGCTGCTTTACCTGTACTTTCCATGGTGTAAGGCTGTGTAATATTAGCCGGTAAAGGTCGACCGGCAAAAACCGATGGAAAATTACCTTCCAACATCAAACCAACATGCTGTGGCTTACTTTGGAAAGATCGTGGATCTAACTGTTCGCTTACCATTTGCAAGCTAAACAATTTTGGCACATTATATACTTTATTAAAAGGAGATGTTGCTAAAATATATGATTTCTTTACGCCTTTTACACCAATGGTATCTACTGTACTTGGAAATTCGGATTTTATTCCATCCAGCTTTTTCACAACACTTTCTACGGTATCGGGTAATAAAATGGGGTAATAAATCCAGGGCACTAATTGCATTTGGTTCTGCCCGCCAACAACACCTGTTGAAACCGGAATTTCGGCACTGTTTGCCGGATCAGCAATAATATCATAATTAATCCTTGCTCCATACATAAAAAGCATATCATCAAGGTTCAAATTACTGCTAACCGCCATTTGTCCGCTTTTTCCCCGCAAACTGTCCAATTCGGCACTTACCTGATCAATACTCCAGAGGACCCTCCCACCATTCATTACGAAATAATTGATTTTATATTTCTCCGTTTCTGTAAAAGGTTTTTTGGGTTTGGCGATAACCAGCATTTTCAATTTATCAAGCCCTGCTTTATCAATACTATTTAAATCGATACGGCCAACCAAATAACTGCTTGATAGGGTGTGAATGGCATCAGCCAGTTGCAAATCGGAGAGTTCGCCATTTGACTCGGAAAAACCAATACGAGGGTTATCTCCCGACAGTACTTTCTTTAAACTTGAAGTAAAAATATATTCCAGATTTTCAATAGCACGGTTTATATTATCTTCATAATTTCCCCGGGTATCTAAATTTTGGAAGAGCTTAATGGGAAATTCCTTCCCTTCGCTTTCCATCATGGCCATCGGAAAAACGAGTTTCTGCGTTAATCCACTTTCAGTTTTCACGCTCAAATTGGTTGCTTCTATTCCCCTGTCGTATAAATTATTGATCACAGTATCCTGATCGGACTGATTAAGCCCGGCTAGCGGATCAACAAAAACCACCTTAACTTCGGTTTTAGCATAAGCCCGATAGTCAGCTAAAATGTCTGACACCGCAGCCTGCAACCGTTTAAAAGCAGGTGGTAACTCTCCAGCTAAAAAGACAGTAATGATGACCGGTTTTTCATTCTGCTCCAATAAAGCTTTCGTCTTATCACTTAAAGTAAAACGTTTATCGGCCGTAAAATCAAAACGATGAAAAACATATTGCCCCACAACATTTAAAATAATCAATGCGGCTATAACGATGATAGAACTAATCCATTTATGCTTCAGCCTCATTATCGTTTCCCTCCTATGATTATTTTAGTGACCAATAAAAACAGCACTGAAAACGTAATAAAATAAATGAGGTCTCTGGTATCTAAAACACCACGGCTTATCGAGGTGTAATGTTGATTGATTCCTAAACTACTGATCATGTTGCCGATGCTTTGAAATGCAGCAAGCTGACTGCTATAATCGAAGCCTAAAAAAGCGAATGCACATAAAGTGGCACTGATTACAAAAGCAATTACCTGATTTTTAGTCAGCGCAGAGGAGAAAATGCCAATGGATGTGAAAGCAGCACCTAATAAAAACAGACCGATGTAAGAGCCAATTACCGATCCTGAATCGATATTTCCTTCAGGAAAACCCAGCTTTGAAATGCTGTAATAATAAATTAACGTCGGGATTAAGGCAAATAATACCAAAACCAGGCTCGCTAAATACTTTGCGAAGATGATTTGCCAGATCTGGATGGGCCGTGTGATTAAAAGCTCGTATGTTCCTTCTCTCCGCTCTTCGGCGAAAGACCGCATTGTAACGGCAGGAATAAGAAACATAAAAAGATAAGGAACCAAACTGAAAAAACCATCAAGTTCAGCGTAACCATAATCAAGTATGGAGGTATCAGGAAAAAACCAAAGTAACAGGCCAGAAACCAATAGAAAAATGCCAATGGTTATATAAGCAACCATCGAACTTAAGAAACTGAATAACTCGCGTTTAAAAACTGCGTACATGTGCTATTAAAACGCCGAAGTTAACCATTTATTCCTGCAAATTTAAAAGGAATTGATTAAATGAATGGATTATCAAATCTGCAATATTTAAATTTAAAAAGAGGCCTTATCATAAATAGAATTGTCATCCTGAGCCTGTCGAAGGACCTGCTTAAAGTCTCGCAAAACGTTTCGACTACTTGTCCCGATTCTTCGGGAAACTCAACGTGACAAATTAGAACTGAATTAAACTTATGGTACAGCCTCTTCAATATTTCCCGATTCGGTTTAGAAAGAAAAACCTAAACCCACTGATAATACGCGGTTAGTTACTTTTGATTTATTCGTATCAGCATAATCAAGGTTACTCAAGCCTAAACCATAACCCGCGTTGATGTTAAAACCATTACTTAGCTTATAACCTGCTAAGAAATTAATCCCAAAATCTCCTCTTTTCATCGTACCATCTTCTCCAAATTTGATTTCTTCTTCTTCTGAATTAGTTATGGTACTACCTCCACCACTTAATGTTGCTGTAGATTTATTTTTTCCGCTTATGGCCATTGCATAATAAGGGCCTGCACCAATAAAAAATTTTCCATCACCTAAATCGAAATTAAATACTGCATTTACAGGAAGTTCAATATACATCATACTGATTTTCGAATTAGCAGTAATCGTATAAATGTTTCCTGGCTCCGCATTAAAATAAGAAAAATCACTTTTCCCACCCTTACCAATTAAAGATAAGCCGGGCTGGACTGAGAATATTTCTGAAACAGAAATATCCATCGTTCCACCTACAAAAAAAGAGGTACTCATTTTTTGTTTATACCCATTGTTTTTGGTCCCCGATGCACTAAAGGTTGGAAATGTTACACCTGCTTTTACACCAATTTTGAGATTGTTTGTTTGAGCTAAAGCTGCAAAGCCTAAACCCGCAACAGTTAATAAAGATAATACTAGTTTTTTCATCAGTTTAGATTTGTTTTCAATTGTGATGAAGCCATCACGATTTTTCATTTAATGAATGATTTTGAAAATCATGATGACTTCATTTGTTTTTTTGAAAATCACTTTTTATTTGCCTTGGTTTTAGAAAGCAAAACCAACGCCTACTGAGAAAACTTTATTTTTAAAGGTAATCTCATCTGAGAGATCAGTATCTGCAATGCTGCTTAATCCCAATCCATAACCTGCGTGGATGTTAAAGCCATTGTTTAATTGGTAACCAGCCAAAAAGTTTAAACCAAAATCGGTTCTTTTAAATTCTGATTCTGCTTCGCCAAATTTAATGTCTTCTTTTATCGACCCGTATTTACCATTTGCACTTAATGCATAGGCAAAGTATGGCCCTGCGCCTAGAAATACTTTCCCAGCGTTTCCTAATTTAAAATTCGCTAATAAATTTACCGGTAACTCCAGGTATTTAAAATTTAATGTTGCCTCATCTGTAACTGCAATATCATCATCTTCGAAATCAATATCACCACTAGCCAGTTTTGTTCCTTTGTTTATAAAAGTTAAGCCCGGTTGAATTGAAATTACATCAGATAATACAAATTCGGCTGTACCGCCAACATAATAAGATGTTTTTGCATCAAAACTGACCGATGTACTTCCTGATGATATGGTCATGTTTGGAAAGGCTACCCCGGCTTTCACGCCAAAAATTACAGGTTTACTTGTTTGAGCTGAAGCTGCAAGGCTTAGACCTGCAACTGTTAATAAAGATAATACTAGTTTTTTCATCTGATTTTTACAAATTATTTTTTAGTTTCCGTGCCTTCGCCTCATCAGCGAAAACAGTACAATAATAAATAAACTAATTTGATAGTTAAAATTTTGTTTTCCAACTTTACCACGTTAAATGGCTGATATACAACAAAGCCCCCAACTTCGTGGAGGCTTTTGAATGAATTATGGTTTTTATTATAAACCGAATGCAAATGCAGCACGTAAGCCGATAAAGCCTGTAGAACCGCCATTTCCTGACCAGTTTTCGTAACGTAAACCGAAATCTAAACTAGATTTATCGGCAACAGAAAACGATGCACCTAAAGTTGGTGCAACAGCAAATAAAGTGTTGCCACCGCTTTCAGTACTAATTGCAGCACCTAATTCACCAGCGCCATAGAAGTTACCACCAAAATAGTATTTAGCACCAGCCTTTAGTGGAACTACACCTGTACTTGTTGGAAGTCCTAATGCTTTAAAAGCGTCCTTAGTATCGCCTGTAAGCATTAATGATAAATAACCAGCTGAACCAGTTAGGCTTAAAGATTTTGCTACCGGATGTTCGTACTGTAATGAACCACCTACGATTAAGGTCTTTGAATTTTTCTCTGTTGGTAAACCAAACTCAGCACCGATGCTTAGTTTTTGAACTGCTCCTTCTGTTTGAGCTGAAGCTGCAAAGCCTAAGCCCGCAACCATTAATAAAGAAAGTAATACTTTTTTCATGTGATTTTTAGATTATTGTTCGTTAATTATTTACTGTTTTTAGACAAGCATTATGCCAAAAACGTTACAAACGAAACAAATGAAGCTAAAACAAAAGCACAAGACATTGATTTACTGACAATTACACACAAACAGTTTTTATTCCAATAAGTTGTAGGCGTGCTAAAAAAGACTAAATTATTGTATGCTTATCATGAATTAATTGAATAAAAAACAATAAGGGAGCTTCTTAATTATTACTTATAACCCAAACATATAGGCAAATCTGATTCCAACAAAACCTTTGGTGTTTGTTTTATTTGAATCGGAAAACTCATTTTTTCCTGTCCATGCTTCATATCTTATGCCTAAATCCAGTTTATTTTCGCCCGATAGCTTAAATTGATTTCCAATGCCCGGCGACCAGACCAATAAGGTTTTTTGTCCATTGTTTAGTGGCAATGCTGCACCTAACTGCCCTTCGGCATAAAAGCTTTCACCCAGCTGATATTTCAAGCCAGCTTTAGCGGGTAGATAAGTTAAATCCTGAACTTTAAAAAACTGGTTTCGTTTACCAAAGAAATTCATAAAACCTCCATTTAGGGATATGGCAAAATCAGCAGCTATTGGAAAATCAGCTTTTATTGAGGCGCCCAAACCTATTCCTGATAAATTAACGAAGTTTCCTGATGGTAAACCTATTTCTGCGCCAATACCAATACTGGTGGTGCTTTGGGCTTTCAATATAAAAGGCATTAAAAATAGAAAGGTGATTAAGGCGTTTTTAATTTTTGGACAAAACATGAATTAAGCGGTAAGTTTTCTAAAAATATCTTCTAATGATTGTTGCTGGTGGTTTTTTTTCAGGCCTTCGAGGGAATCTTTCGCTACGATTTTACCTTTGCTGATAATGATGATATCATCACAAATGGCTTCAACCTCTTGCATAATGTGCGTAGAAATGATAACCGTTTTAGCTGCGCCTAATATTTTGATCAGCTGCCTGATGTCAACCAGTTGGTTGGGATCTAAACCAGAAGTGGGTTCATCTAAAATTAAAACTTCCGGATTGTGTATAATGGCTTGTGCCAAACCTACCCTTTGGCGGTAACCTTTTGATAACATCCCGATCTTTTTATGCTGTTCTGGTGTTAAACCTACCATTTTGATTACCTCATCAATCCGTGCAGGTAAATGGCTAAGCTTATAGGTCTGGCCAACAAAATTTAAAAATTCCTTTACATACATATCAGCATAAAGCGGGGTATTTTCAGGAAGGTAACCAATATGTTTTTTAGCTTCGATAGCTTCTGAAAGAATGCTCTTTCCAGAAATTTCAGCCTCACCAGATGTTGGTTCTAAATAACCGGTTAGCATACGCATGGTGGTAGATTTACCAGCACCATTAGGGCCAAGAAAACATAAAATACGACCTGGTTTGGCTTCAAAACTTATTGAATCGACCGCCTTTTGCTTATCGTAATGTTTAGAAAGATTTTTAACTGAAATACTCATTTTATTTTTTTGCCACAGATTACACAGATAAACACAGATTTTAACGTTTCCCGATCTGTGTCTATCCTGTTTGTCTGTGGTTAATTAACATATGGTGAATTTATTTTTTTATTATACCTAAACTTATCCAGTTCTTCTGATGCCTGCGGTAAATTATCGCCCGATAAAATATCTGCACCGTTATTAACCAAATGATAATAAACATTTTTTACTGGACTGGCCATGGCACTCTTGTCGATATTCCCCATGGTGCCTAAAATAGTGGTAATGCCCTTATTGTGCAGGTATTGATAGAGTTCTTTATCAGGAGCAGATACACCAACAAAAGCTACAATGCGGTTATTGGGAATGCCCATGTTATTTAATCGTTTCAATTCCGCTTTCTTCTGGACGGAGGCTGAAATCATTAGCCCGGGTGCCAATTGATGTACTTCCTTCGCCTGATCTGCAGTATAGGTGATAATTATCGAGTTACTTTCCACTTTATACTGTCTTACTTTTTCAATCACTTTCGAGTAAGAAACTCCTTTTTTTAAATCGATAGTTAACAAAACTTTTCCTTTGCTCCAGCTCAATACGCTATCTAAAGTCGGGATTTTAAATTTTGTTTCTTTGCCCGCATCATCTTTAAGATTAAAGGCTTTCAACTCCTCGTAAGTATAGTTGCCGATCGGCCCTTTTCCTGTCGAAGTCCGATCGAGCTTATCATCGTGCATAATCACCATTACCGAATCTTTACTGTAAGCGATATCAAATTCGATGATGACCGGATTATAGGTAGTGGCATTGTCAAACGTTTCGATGCAGTTTTCAGGAAAACCAGGCATTGGGCCACCACGATGCGCACTAATTAGTGGAAAACGGTTTTCTGGCGACCATTTTAAGAATTGATATAACTCTGCGGGTGTATTAAACTTAATATATTGATGGCTTTTTTCTTCTGGTTTGCATGAGGTAAAAACTGCAACAATAACCAGGAATAGCAAATGATGAAATTTCATGCTTCAAAAGTAAACAAATTGCTTAACTGTTAAACGGGTTAATCGGTTAATTGTCGAGGTGGTTAAATGGTTATGGTTAATTGTTGAAATTGCTTAATTGTTTAAATTGGCTAATTGCTTAATCCACAATTTTAAACATCATGCACAATTAACCAGTTTATACAGTTTAAACGATTAACCTCTAGGCAAATCCATTCTTAATGGCAAAAACAGCCAATCCTACCCGGGTTTTAAGTTCGAGTTTTTCGCAGAGCTGATCGCGATAGCTTTCAACAGTCCTTGGACTACAGAACATTTTATCCGCTATTTCTTTATAATTTAGCTCCGTAACGGTGTATTTTAAAAACTCCTTCTCCCGATCTGAAATTTTGATCTCCACATCTTTGGTTTTATTCAGGCTGGAGAAAATGATTTTTGATGCCCAATCAGGATAAAAAAATCCGTTGATATTCAATTTAGTCAGTGCGTTTTCGAGCTCTACCGGATGTGCATTTTTTAACAGGTAACCTTTAGCGCCGTTGCTCACCATTTTAATCACACTTTTTTCTTCACCCTGCATGCTCAGCGCCATTACCTTTACCTCCGGGTGATGTTCGGTTACCCAGGTTACGGTTTCAAAACCATCCATAATGGGCATACTAATATCCAAAAGTAAAATATCGGGTATTTTATTGCTGTTTTCGAAGTTTTTAATCAGCTCTTTTCCGTTTTCACAAACGTAGATCACCTCAAAGGCTGCAAAATTATCGATAATGCCTTGAAGTGCTTTTGCAATCAGGATATGATCATCAACAATAACTATAGTTTTTTTCATGCCGGGCCATTTAAAATAATAGTAAGGGTGGTGCCTAAATCGGGTTTGCTTTCTAAGTTAAATTGTCCACCGATTATTTCGGCTCTTTTTTTCATGTTTTTTAATCCTATACCATCAGAAGTGATCTGATCATAATCAAATCCTACACCATCATCCTGTATTTTTAAGACTAAAAAAACCTCAGGTGAAGAACTTAATTGAATCTTAATGTTACTGCAATGTGCATGTTTTAAACTGTTTTGAAGAAATTCCTGGGTTATCCTCAATAATACATTCTTTTTCACAAACTCAAGATCTAGACTTTCGAAATTGTATTGAAAGGTTACCTTACATTTTTTCAAAGCATTAAGGTTGTTCACTTCTTCCTGTATTAAAGTTACAATTTCATTTTCACTTATATTATCGTTCGTTAAGTTTTTCGACAAACTTCTCAAGTCTTGGAGCGATGAATTAATAATCTGATAAATCTGTTCAATTCTTGTACTTGCCTGTGGCACTTTATTTTCGTGCACCAATTGCTGGGTATAAAGGCTCACCAATGTTAATTTTTGCCCGATATTATCGTGCAATTCGCGGCCAATCTGTTGCATGGTGGCCTGTTGTATTTCTAGCTGTGTAGTTAAAAGTTCCTTTTGATGTATTTCGTTGGTGATTTTGATTTCATTCAGATATTCTCTTTTCCGCTCTTTGTATTTTTTAATGTAAACCATA
This sequence comes from Pedobacter folensis, assembly GCF_056490665.1. NCBI lineage: Bacteria > Pseudomonadati > Bacteroidota > Sphingobacteriia > Sphingobacteriales > Sphingobacteriaceae > Pedobacter > Pedobacter folensis. Next base: position 709,803 of record NZ_JBWJIF010000003.1, on the reverse strand, counting down.
ATGGCCACAACAAACAGCACGAAAAACAGGTTAAAAAGGATGATTGTAATTAAGAGTTCTGTTTTCCCCATATAAATGAAATTGAGAATAATATATACATTACAATCCCCGATACCAGAAAATAATCGAAATAAATATTCCAGATCTGTTTATATTCTACCAGCAGGTAATAAAACGTCCAAAACGGCAAGGTTCCGATATAAAACAACGTTACCCCCAAATTAACATAAAACATCCTGTTTCTATTAAAATTAATGATATCGGAAGAGGTGATCTGTTTGTAATATTCCATCACCACTAAAACCATCAAAATAAGGGAACCAAAAGTATAGTTAAATGAAAAGATTATTTTACTCCCTTTAAAGTAGAATTCGCTGGGTATAAATGATATTAAATATAATAAGGAGAGTACCCAAAACAGCTTTTTATTGTTAAAAGATTTCAAAGCATAAAGCCAGTAAAAAAAGATAAACTGAAAAGGGATAACGATATAGTTATAATAGGTTGTTTTAGAAAAACTAAGGTAGGCTCCTCCCCATTTACCAAAGGCCTCACAGCTAAAAACAGCTACCAGAAAATATACGAAAAAACGCCAGTATTGCTTTTTTAAGCCTTTTAAATGCAGCAAAGCAACAATTGCAGTCCCTCCTTCAATCCAAAGAAAGCTATCGCTCAGAAATTTCTGAAAGCTGTTCATACCTATGGCACATTAATAAATTTCAACCGCAGCTTCTGCAGGTGGAATAAGCTGTCCGTGATTTTGAGCCATTACCTCACGCGACTGGCTTGCATTACTATCCGAACTCATGGCCATCAAGGTAACTGGTTGCTGCTTTTCTCTTTCTTTTAGTGGAAAAGTGGTACGGTCTAAAGGATTAAAGTCATAATCCTGGAAGCTTCCGTCACTACTCTTCTTTTTTAAAGTAGGGATCATCACCAGTGTATGTTTCTGAGCATAATTTTTGCCTATCGATTTTTCACCTTCAAAGCCATTCCATTCGTTCTCTTTTGGATAAGCAGCATAATAAAAACGGATACCCAGCGCCCCATCTGCAATGCGCGGGTCTACTTTTTTGCTAAAAAATTCGATGTCGGCAATAAATTTCTTTAAGGTTTTTAAGCCGAAAGAAACCGAATGTGAATCGGTTATGCCCAATACTTTATTAATGGCCGCTAAATGATTATTGCGGTAACCATCTACCATTTGCTGAATTGTGGCCGGATCCATTGTATTTGGATGTCCAGGTCTTTCGTTTTTTTTCATAAGATCGATTATTTTTTGTAACAGATAATACGCTAGCGCCCCACATAAAAACACGATAGCATAGGTTGGCAGATGTTGCATTTCCATAATTTTTAAGTTTTAATTAAAGTTAACTTTTATTCCCAAATGTGATAAAACTTTTATGGATAATAGATGGGGTTTTCCCCATATTTTAATGTTGTTTTTACCGCTTTTTATTTTGTTGCTTTTACTACTGGTTTTTAGTGTTTTACCTGCCATTTCTTCAATGTAACTATTCCAATTTTGGGTATTGTTTAACACAAAGGAACAAGCCGAAAATCCTGAATAGAGTAGGCAAAACCTAAAACATTAAAACCATGTCAAAAACATTGAAAAAAGAAGAAAAAGTAGAGTACACCGGAAGATACCTGGTATTACTGCCAGAAGGATCTAACACCTCCGATTCTATTAACCAGATCAATTCTGTTAGCGGATTGAACTTAAAAAGCTCCTTAGAATTTGAAAACGAGTTTTTCACGGATAAAGACCTTGCTAAAACCGATGGTATCATCCTAGACAAGCTAGGTATCGCTATTGTAAACGAAAAACCAAAAATTGAAAATTCAATCAGCAGTTTAGGCGAAACTGAAATGATTGTAGAAAAGGAAAGAGTAGTTTATGCCATTGGAATGCTGGATGAAAGTACCCAAAATTATGTAGAGGGTTACAGAGATGCGGTAAACCAAATGACCAATGTATTGGTTGGAACCGAAACAGAAGATTACAGCTATGAAGAGCAAGAATCGGAAGTAGAATCTGTTGGCGCCACCTGGGGATTAAAAGCCACCAATGTGGTACCCACCAGCTTTTTAAGATACAATCCTTACAATGGTGCCGGCATTAAAGTTGCCATATTGGATACAGGATTTGATTTCAATCACCCTGATTTTGCTGGCCGCCCTGTTGTTCATCAAAGTTTTATCAGCGGAGAAAGTACGCAAGATGGACATGGCCACGGCACACACTGTACTGGTACGGCCTGTGGCCCTTCTAGCTCGCCATCGGCTACTGAAAGATACGGTATTGCATATGCCGCGAGTATTTATATCGGAAAAGTTTTAAGCAATGGTGGATCTGGTGGTGATGGTGGTATTCTTGCCGGTATTAACTGGGCCATTGCCAACCGTTGCGATGTGGTAAGCATGTCGCTGAGGGGCTTTGTAACAGGAGCAGGTTATTCAGCTGTTTTTGAAACCGCTGCAGCGCGCGCTTTGGCACAAGGCACTTTAATTATTGCTGCTGCAGGAAACGACTCGGCAAGGCCAGGCACGGTAAGACAGGTAATGCACCCTGCAAATTGCCCGTCAATAATGGCTGTTGGTGCGGTAGATGTGAATATGAATGTAGCTGCTTTTTCTAACGGAGGCCTTTACCCAACTTATGGCGCTGTAGATATTGCCGCTCCGGGTGTTAACGTATACTCTTCTACAAAACTGCCCACCAAATATGCAAGCTGGAACGGAACCAGTATGGCTACACCACATGTTGCAGGTATTGCAGCACTATGGGCACAAGCATCGGGTTTGAGAGGAATTAATTTATGGAGAAAATTAACCTCAACGGCAAAAGCCTTACCTTTACCAGGTAGAGATGTAGGAGCTGGATTGGTACAGGCACCTACAAAAACAAGATTGATAAAATACCCAATTGATAGATTACCGATTGATAAATTCCCAATTGATAAACTCCCTATTTTAGTTAATCCGAAATTCCCTATCGATCCAATTGGTCCAATAGAAAAAATTATAAGATGAAAACAAAATGGTTAATATCTGTAAAAAACGACGCAATGGATTTAGTAGTCAAATCGCTGAAGGAAATTGGTGTTAAAGATGTAGAAGCCTTAGATGCAATTGGTGTAATCGTAATTGTTCCGGGCAATCATAAAATTGCAGATATCAAAAAAATTGATGGCGTATTAAGTGTTGAAGAGGAAAGGGACATCAGCATTTAAGCCAGCAAAACCTAATCATGCGCTTAATTTTAAAATCGGTGCGACATTTAGTTGCACCGATTTTTTTTATAGCTGATTTAGGCTTGATGAGTAAAGGTGCTGTAGCCTTTTATGGGAAGGCTTCGGTCAGGCTGTTTGCTATTAATACAAAAATAGAAGCACTAAAGTGGCCACCTAAACCTGATTGCAGCGGGCAAGAGTGTAACGATTAAAGCGGAAAGCAGGACTACTGAAACCGACTAGCGTTCCAATTGCTTTCCATATTATTTGAACCATTTAAGAGATTTAAGGGCAAATAAGCTGACTGGCAAGACTGCCTTTCGCCCGTTTTCGACCACCTAAGACACCTTAGTACACCGAAGTTAAGTGCAGAAATTCTAAAATCTGCAGTTCCTTACCATTGATCAAAAACCTTTTACCTTTTACCTTGATTGCAGCGGGCAAGAGTGTAACGATTAAAGCGGAAAGCAGGACTACTGAAACCGATTAGCACGGCAATTGCTTTCCATATTATTTTACCATTTAAGAGATTTAAGGGCATATAAACTGACTGACAAGGCTCCCTTTCGCCCGTTTTCGACCACTTAAGATACCTTAGCACACCGAAGTTAAGTGCAGAAATTCTAAAATCTGCAGCTCCTTTGCCATTGATCAAAAACCTTTTACCTCTTACCTTTTACCTTGATTGCAGCGGGCACGAGTGTAACAAGTAAAGCGGAAAGCAGGGTTGATTAAACCGATTAGCGTTCCAATTGCTTTTCAAATCATTTGAACCATTTAAGAGATTTAAGGGCAAATAAGCTGACTTATCACGGATCTGATTCCCTTAAAAGATGCTGAAATAAATTCAGCAGGACGATCGGATTGTTTTTTTAGCTTGATCAAAAACCTTTTACCTTTTACCTCTTACCTTTTACCTTATTTATTATCTTTGCTGCATTATGGCTCAAAAGAATAACGACGAACAATTTAAAAATGTAATATCACACGCTAAAGAATACGGTTTTGTATTCCAGAGCAGCGAAATATATGATGGCTTAAGTGCTGTTTACGATTATGGCCAATTGGGTGCCGAGTTAAAAAACAACATTAAAACCTACTGGTGGAAAGCTATGGTGCAGATGCACGAAAACATTGTAGGGATTGATTCTGCAATTTTTATGCATCCCAAGGTTTGGAAAGCCAGCGGACACGTTGATGGTTTTAACGACCCCATGATCGACAACAAAGATTCTAAAAAACGTTACCGTGCCGATCAGCTATTAGAGAATAAAATTGATGAGTTATATTCAGAACTGGCCAATTTCAGTGCGGAGAATAAGGCGAAATTTGAAGCATTTCAGCAAGAAATATTGGGTTTAAGTGATGAGGGTCAGGCAAGCTGGGTTCCAACATTTAAAGATGAGGAAACGATTTTAGACCACGCAAAATATCCTTTTGTGGAGGAAGCAAGCTGGAGATTTGTTAAAAAAGGTTTAACGCTTGAGGTAGAAATGAACCTTGCGCTGAAATCGGAAAACTTAGCACAGCTAAAAGATTTAATTGTTGATTACAAAGTAATCTGCCCGATTTCTAAAACTTCTAACTGGACTGATGTACGCCAGTTTAACCTGATGTTTAGTACCCAATTCGGTGCAATGGCCGAAGGTAGCGATGAAGTTTATCTTCGTCCGGAAACAGCGCAGGGTATTTTCGTAAACTTTTTAAACGTTCAAAAATCTGGAAGGATGAAAATTCCTTTCGGTATTGCGCAGATTGGTAAAGCCTTCAGAAATGAGGTAATTGCCCGTCAGTTTATTATGCGTATGCGTGAGTTTGAGCAAATGGAAATGCAATTTTTTGTTCGCCCGGGTGAAGACAAAAAATGGTTCGAATACTGGAAAGAAGCACGTTTAAAGTGGCATAAAGCTTTAGGTACTTCGCCTGAAAAATACCGTTATCACGACCACGTAAAATTAGCACACTATGCCAATGCCGCTACTGATATTGAATTCGAATTCCCATTCGGATTTAAAGAAGTTGAAGGTATCCATAGCCGTACCGATTTCGATTTAACCCAACACCAGGAATATTCTGGCAAGAAAATGCAGTATTTCGATAACGATTTAAATGAAGAAGGTAAACCTTATGGCAATTACGTTCCTTATGTAATCGAAACTTCAATCGGTTTAGACCGTATGTTCTTGTTAACCATGATTAATGCCTTTGAAGAGCAGGATTTAAGCACCGATGATAAACAGGATAGCCGTACTTTATTACGTTTACACCCTGCTTTAGCACCTTACAAAGTTGCCATTTTCCCATTAACCAAAAAAGATGGCTTGCCTGAAAAGGCCCGCGAAATTATGGATACCTTGAAATTTGATTTCAACTGTATTTATGAAGAGAAAGATGCGATTGGTAAACGTTACCGTCGTCAGGATGCTGTGGGCACGCCTTTCTGTATTACCGTTGATCATCAAAGTTTAGAAGATAACACAGTTACCATTCGTCACCGTGATAGCATGGAGCAAGAACGCGTAGCCATTGCCGATTTAGGAAACATTATTGGCTCGGCAGTAAGCTGGAAAACCTTGTTAGCATAAAACGAATCGTCATGCTGAATTTAATTCAGCATCTCACAAGATAAATAATTCAGTCGCAGGTTTTACCCCTGCGACTTTTTTGTGTATAAAAAATGAATTTAGCCGAACATTACCATAAACTGTATACCGACGCTGTTGCGAAAATATCAGCTGGCCGTTATGAAACAGATCATTTAATCGATTCAGATACCGACCAGCGTTTTGGACTCACTTTGGTCATCAGGCCTGATGCGGCAACCAACACCAACATCCAACAGTTTTTAGCGGAAGCGGAAGCCATTGAACCTGATCAATATTATTATCAAAATTCAGATATCCACATTACCTTAATGTCTATCATTTCCTGTTATGAGGGCTTCGATTTAAAGGATATTGAGGTGGAGGACTATATTCAGCTTATCCAAAAGGTGCTTGCGAGGCATAAAAGTTTCAAAATTCAGTTTAAAGGGCTTACGGCATCACCATCCTGTATTTTAATTCAAGGTTTTTTAACGGATACCTTAAACGAAATCAGAGACGATTTACGGGCAGGCTTTAAAAATTCAGGTTTGCAACAAAGCATCGATAAACGTTATACCATCCAAACTGCCCATGCTACAGTAATCCGTTTCAGATCGGAGCTGAAACATAAAGATGTTTTGCTTAATCTGATCGAAAAGTACAGGGATTTTGATTTTGGCACTTTCGAAGTAAAGCAAATAGAACTTGTTTATAACGATTGGTACCAAAGGGAAAGATTGGTAAAAAAACTACAGGTATTTGAATTGGGATCATAATATCAATCGATTGAACTGTTTGTAAAACCACATTCTGGCTTTGTTATTTTCTAAGGCAAATTCAATTAAACGGTGTTTTATTAATTTAGTAAGCTAATCTGACCAAATGTATAAGGCCAAAAAATCGATACTCACCATTTTAGTTGTTTTTTTCAGCATTTCAATGGTTATTGCACAGGGCAAACCAAAATTTAAGGTCATTGCCTTTTACACGGCCAAAAATGATCAGGCGCATATCAGTTTCGTTCATGAGGCAAACAAATGGTTTTCTAAAATGGCTGAAAAATATCACTTCAGCTACGATTCTACGGCAAACTGGAATAATTTAAATGCCGGATTTCTAGCTAAATATCAGGTTGTTTTGTTTTTAGATACCCGGCCGGAAGCAGCCGAACAGCGCAAGGCTTTTGAAAAATATATGGAAAATGGTGGCGGATGGATGGGCTTTCATTTTTCAGCCTTTGCCCTGTCAAAATCGGCTTTCGTTCAAAACTGGAACTGGTACCACCATACTTTTTTAGGATCGGGTGAATATGGCAGTAATACCTGGCGACCAACATCGGCAATACTTAAAGTAGAAAACAAAAAACATCCGGTAACCAAACACCTGCCCAATACCTTTAAAGCACAGCCCAACGAATGGTATCGCTGGCAGAATGATTTAAGAAAAAACCCAGACATCCAGATTTTACTATCTATTGATTCATCTAGTTTTCCGCTAGGTACCGGGCCAAAAGCACACGAGATCTGGCATAATGGTTATTACCCGGTGGTTTGGAGCAATAAAAAATTTAAAATGGTTTATGTAAACATGGGGCATAATGATATTGATTACGAGCACAAGTACGATAAAACCAATAAAACGCTCTCTTACACCTTCGGCAATGAAACACAGAATAAAATGATCATCAACAGTTTATTATGGTTAGGGAAGGGAAAAAATAAGTAATTTTCCATAAACTGCCAGATAGCGCGTAATCCTTTGGTCACAAATACCATTACCATAGGTTTCAGATTTCATAATCATTTAGCTGAATATTATATTTGTTTACACCGGAATCGCTTTGATATGAAAATCCCACAGAAGTTTTTTGCCCGTCAACACGAAATCGCAGCCGATTTTTTAAAAGAGCTGGATAAACATTTAGACGATGTGGTATCGGGCCGGGCAACTGAAATGTTCGAAGTAAGAGATTTTGCCGAACTTATTCATGTTCACCCCACACACTTAAGCAATACCATTAAATCGGCAACAGGTTATTCGCCTTGTTATTTCTTTGAAGAACGTTTAATGGAAATTTCGAAATCGATGTTGCAGAATGTAAGTATGCCTATTGCCGAAATCGCAAGGACATTAACCTACGATCCCTCTAACTTTACCAAGTTTTTTAAACATTTCTCCGGCCAAACACCTAAGCAGTACAGAGAAGCTTATTTCCAGTCTTTAGCCGCCAATAAGGAAATTGTCACCATATAAAACTTAAACAGTCACCATTTTTACTTAAGCTATCACCATTTTTACAGCGGCTTTCCATCTAACTTTGTTTAACAAATTAAAAGAAAATGGAAACACAAAATAAAATTGCCCTGATAACCGGCGGTAGCCGCGGATTAGGAAAAAATGCCGCTTTAAAAATTGCAGCAAAAGGAATTGGTGTCATTGTTACCTATCAATCAAAAAAAGAAGAAGCCGAAGATACCGTTAACGAAATAAAACAGTTAGGGGTTCAGGCTGCAGCATTACAGTTAAACGTTGCCGATACTAAAACTTTCGATGCCTTTTTTACGGAAGTTAAAACGGTATTGAAATCTGTTTTTAATGCCGAAAAATTCGATTTTCTAATTAATAATGCGGGTATTGGCATTCATGCTTCATTTGCAGAAACGACTGAAGAACAATTTGATACTTTGGTAAACATCCACTATAAAGGAGCCTTCTTTTTAACCCAAAAGGCTTTGGCATTATTAAATGATGGCAGTGGGATTATTAATCTTTCTACTGGTTTGGCACGTTTTGCTACCCCTGGCTATGCGGCCTATGCCTCAATGAAGGGTGCAATGGAAACCTTAACAAAATATCAGGCCAAAGAATTAGGTGCAAGAGGGATTAGATCGAACATTGTTGCTCCAGGGGCCATAGAAACCGATTTTGGTGGTGGCGTAGTGCGCGATAATGATCAGCTAAATGCCGGAATTGCTTCGCATACCGCTTTAGGCCGTGTAGGTTTACCTGATGATATTGGCGGCGTAGTTGCTTTTTTATGTACCGAAGATGCCAGATGGATTAATGCGCAACGCATTGAAGCATCGGGTGGTATGTTTTTGTAAAATTTAGTTAACCGCTAAGGCGCAAGGGTCACAAAATCAATTAAAACCCTTGCGTTCATGCTGAACTTGTTTCAGTATCTGTAACTATTAAGATCCTGAGATGAACTCAGGATGACGCTAAAACTTATTGAACATCTGCTTCAACCCAACCGTTAATAGGCTGAGGTGCCATACCAGTCATGTTGATCTACCCTTGTAATTTCGGGCTTACCAATCTGGTTTAAAAAACGTTTGGCGCTCACCAGAGTTTTACTTTCCCGCTCATCAAAATTGGAAGCATCCGGTTTTAAGCTGTTAATCCTGACCATTCCTGCTGATTGAATAAATTCGCCATCGCCCATATAAATAGCAGTATGCGTTATCCTCCCTCCTGTAGTTCCCCTTAGCTTTGCAGCGGCAAAAAACAGTAAATCGCCAGCCTTTAAATTGTTAAGACACTTAGTCAGGCTGATTGAATCCTGTTCTAAAATATCAACATCTTCGCCAACCAAAGCTTGTTGTGAAGCATCTCTCGGAATAATGATCCCATTCAGAAAATAACTTGTTTTGGTAAAACCGCTACAATCTACACCTTTGTTAGATGTACCACCCCAAAGATAGGGTACGCCAATTAATGTTTTCGCCGTAGTCAAAATAGCTTCAGCGCTTGGATTAGGCCTTTTAATCCAGCTCGAAAACAACTTCGCATCAGATTTTTTAATGTAGCCTGTACGTTTATCAGGGAAAAGAACCTGATAATAAGCTTTTTCTTCACCAGTTAACACTAAGATATTGCCACTCACTAAATCAGAAACGCGGGAGGCGTTCACATCTGCCTGACTAAAAGCATGACCGAAATCGGAAGTAAAAATAATCCTTTTCGATTTTTTCCATTCCTCAAAGGCCGCTTTATCCATTACACTTACAGCGGTACCGTCAGTCCATGATAAGTAACCATCGGGTGTGCGTACCAGATAATAACCACCTTGCTTTTTTAATACCTGCACAGGCGTACCCAAAATCATTTGTGTCATCATTTCTGCCGCATTTTGAGGGGCGGCTCTGTTGTTACAGACCGAAAGATTGGCTAATCCGTATTCCATTCCGGTCATTTTGTTCGAAGGAAGCAGTGTGTTTATTTTAACGAAGCCCTTAAAATCTTTGGTTTGATTATTTAGTGCCTCAAGCACTTGTGCCGATGTACTTTCTGCAATAACCGTATCTCCTTTAAACTGAACATTAAAATAAACAGACCGTTTATCTGGCGCAAACTCTTTTTTTACCTGATTCGAAACAGTTCTATATGCTGCCGTATCAACCTGCGCCTGTAAGGAAACCGCAAAATTTAATAAACAGCCCAGTATTAATATTCTTTTCATCATCGTTTTATGAAAATAAAATTACGAATATTCATATTGCCTAATGAGGTAAATGCTGTAACTAATTGCTTACTCGATATTATTTTTAACAAACGAGAAATAAAAAAAATTAAAAGACGTTATCCATGAAAATCGTCCTATGTTTAAAAAACTTCTACCCATTCTTTTACTCTTATTTTTTGCCAGTCAGGTTAAGGCCCAAAAATGGACTGATGCCGAATTTCGCAAGGCCAATACGGCCGCAAATGCTTCTTATTTAAGCAACGAAGAAAAAAACATTGTGATGTATATGAACCTGATCCGCATTGATGGCGAAAAGTTTTATTATACGTTTTTAGAAGACTACATTAATAACTACAATGCTAAAGTGCGTAAGTACAGAAATTACAACGAACTCCGGATTACCAGAAATAATTCCTATTACACCTCTTTACTTAAACATTTACGTGGCGTAAAAAACCTGCAGATGTTTTATCCTGATGATAAATTAACTTCGTTAAGCCGCAGCCATGCACAGGATTTAAACAGGAATAATCTCGATACACACGAAAGCAGTAACGGAGATAAATTCTCAAAACGATTATCCCGATACTTCCCGAATAAGGCCATGAGCGAGAATATCGATTTTGGTTACTCGAACAGTTTAGATATTGTTTGCCACTTATTATTAGATTGTGGTGTACCCTCCCTTGGTCACCGTTTTAATTTACTCGATCAGAAATACAAGCTCAATACCGTTGGGGTAAGCATACAGCCCCACCCCTCTTATACCTGGTGTGCAGTGATTGATTTTGTTGCGCAATCTGCGTATTACACCAATAATGAGTAATTGCATAAATGATCTTATTACTATGGCAATAAAAATATAATTGTAAATTGCGCCCAACAATAAAGGGTGCACAATAAATGCATATTTCAAGGCCACCACGTCCTGCTGAACTCGTTTCAGCATCTTTATCGCAGGAAAAGATCCTGGTCCCGAAGTTTCGGGACAGGATGACGACCGCTTATGCAATTTGATGTATGCCCGATAACCACAACGAACAGTTTTAAGTAATGCGCAAAATAATTTTAGCCGTCATAGATTTTTTTCACCCTCCTTTTAAAAAATTTATTTCCTTACATAATTTCAGGTACCTGGCCACTGGTGGTGGCACTTTGCTGCTGGGAATCTTAAGTTATTATTTTGCTTACTTTTTCATTTTTAAAACCGAAGAGGTAGATTTTGGCGTGATTGTGCTTCAGAGAGAAACTGCATCATTATTAGTCGATTATGCCATTGCCATCCCCACCAGTTTTTTACTCAACAAATACATCATATTTACACATAGCGAACTAAAGGGCAGGGTTCAGCTTTTCCGGTTTTTAAACCTTCAATTCATTAACATACTGGCCAATTATGTTTTATTGAAGTTTCTGCTGGAACTGTTAAGAGATTACCCAACTTTAGCCATGCTTTCGAGAATACTGGTATCGGTTTTAATGGCACTTTTCAGTTACCTGTATCAGCACTATTTTACGTTTAGCGTAAAAAAAATAGGGGGCAAAAAAGCAGGTAAGAAACATTAATAACCCTCGGTAATGGTTTTGCCACAGAGGCACGGAATATTTGTAGCGCAGTTTAGGTGCCAATATTTGCTATTATTTTCGTTTTGCAGCGAACTGCCTAAAAAACCTAATTCATCAGCACAAGCCTTTGTAACTAAACGGGATGGAAGCGGCATCCCCGATTCTTCATCAGGGATATAGCGAACAGCCCGACAGAACCTCTACAATGAAATACCACAGCACCTTTCCTAATCATCAGGTTCAATTTTAAATAACCAAAACCTTAATATTTCGATATTTTTTGGAAAGCAGGCCACAAGCACTTCGGTTTCTACTGTCCCGCCTTTGCTTCAAGTCCTCACTCGCGCCTCGTTCCGGGCTTTACGCGCCAGTCGGGTTTAGATGGCCAATAATTTGCTACTATTTTCGCTTTGCAGCGAACTGCCTAAAAACCTAATTCATCAGCACCAGCCTTTGTAACTAAACGGGATGGAAGCGACATCCCCCGATTCTTCATCGGGGATATAGCGAACAGCCCGACAGAACCTCTACAATGAAATACCACAGCACCTTTCCTAATCAATAACAGATGATCAACGTTATCTTTTTCACGCACCTAAACCTTTATTGCTTTAACCTGTTAATTTATGCAGCCGCTTTCTTGATAAGATAAAAACAACATCCTAACTTAGCTGCCGACCAACTTATTTTCAGATTAACCATGAGCCATTTTAATGATTTTAATAATGCGCAGGTAACGAAATTGCCCAATCATTTAAAGCAATTTATTGTTGACCAGAATTACGAAAAATATACACCAATCGATCAGGCGGTGTGGCGTTATGTGATGCGCCAGAATTATAGTTATCTAAAAAATGTTGCTTATTACCCATATATAAAAGGCTTACAGCGAGCTGGTTTGAGTATTGAACACATTCCCGACCTGCAAACCATGAACGATAACCTGGGCAAGATTGGCTGGGGAGCTGTTACTGTTGATGGTTTTATTCCGCCAGCAGCATTTATGGAGTATCAGGCTTACCGTGTACTGGTCATTGCGGCCGATATCCGCCAGATTAACCACATCGAATATACACCAGCCCCCGATATTATACACGAAAGTGCTGGCCACGCCCCTATTATCGCCGATACCGATTACAACAATTATTTAAGTTATTTTGGCTCGATTGGTGCCAAAGCCATGTTTTCGGCTAAAGATTTTGAACTTTACGAAGCCATCAGGAAACTATCGATTTTGAAAGAAGCTGTCGATGCTGATGAATTTCAGATCGCAAAGGCAGAAAAGGAATTGCGCTACATTAGTGAAAATATGGGCGAGCCTTCTGAAATGGCTTTACTTGGCCGCTTACACTGGTGGACGGTTGAGTATGGTTTAATTGGTACTTTAGAGAACCCCAAAATTTATGGTGCGGGTTTGCTTTCTTCTATTGGTGAAAGTGCAACCTGCATGCAAAGTGATGTGCAGAAACTTTGGTACAATATTGATACGATTAACTATGCCTACGATATTACCAAACCACAACCGCAGCTTTTTGTAACCGAAACATTCCAAAACCTGATTGATGTTCTGGAAACTTTTGCCAACACCATGGCCTTTAGAAAAGGTGGAACAGAAAGCATTATGAAAGCAATTGCCTGTAAAAATGTGGCCACAGCGGTTTATAGCTCGGGTTTACAGGTAAGCGGTGTTTTTACCGATATTGGTGTGGGTACAAAAGATGAGGTCACCTTTATTAAAACAACTGGTCCTTCCGCACTGGCATTTAACGGAAAGCAATTAGCAGGTCATGGAAAACACTACCATGCCGACGGTTTTTCGTCTCCTGTGGGTAAGTTAAAAGATGCTGTAAAGGCATTTGAAGATTACAAGCCCAATGATTTACAGACCCTGGGGGTAATTTTAGGCGAAAAGGCTGAACTTATATTTGAAAGCGGCATTAAAGTAATTGGTACCGTTAAGGATATTATTACAGAAAACGATAAGCTTCTTTTAATTGCCTTTAAAGATTGTACGGTTACAGAAGGTAATGGAAACATCCTGTTTAAACCCGAATGGGGCATTTACGATATGGCGATAGGTGAAACGATTGTTTCAGTTTTTAATGGCGCCGCCGATAAAGACGCCTACGAGGAGATTACTTTAATAAGCAATGAGAAAACGCATCAGATTGTTTACGATGATAAAACGTTAAAACTGCACGGTTTATACCAAACAGTTCGTGCGATTAGGGAAAGTGGCGAAGGTTTGGATCAGCTTGCCGAAATCTTTGCACAACTTAAAACGAACCACAGGCAGGACTGGCTTTGTGCATTGGAAATTCTGGAAATTATTTACCATAAAAAGATTTATCATCAGCTGGAAAAAGAGATTCAGGTTTACCTGGAAATCAAAGCTGGCAGGGAGCTTGATCACAGCAAATTGATCAGTGATGGTTTGCATGTAATTAAAAACCCGGTAAGCCAGTTGATTGTGGAGGATTGACCCATACCTTTAATTTTATTAATTTTATGATATGTTTAATACAAATAGATGCTGAAATAAATTCAGCATGACGAACTTATCTCTTAAATACCCAACAATTTTTAACTTTTTTTAATGAACATTATAATTACAGGTGCAAGTAGTGGAATTGGTTTTGAAACTGCTTTAGAGTTTAGCTTACAGAAAGAGAACAAAATCGTAGCCATTGCACGTTCAGCGGATAAACTGCGCAAACTCTTAGAAATTGCTAAAGGCATTAATCCCGACTGTACACTTTTACCAGTAGAATTTGATATTGTAAATGACGATTACAGTGTACTCCTTCCGTTTTTAAAAGAACGATTAGGGACTGTTGATATCCTGATTAATAACGCAGGAGCCCTAATTAATAAACCTTTTTTAGAAACTACCGAAATTGACCTCGGCGAGATGTTGCAAAGCAATGTGATTTCGCATTTCAGGATGATCCAAAGTATTTTACCATTAATGCAAGCTGGAAGCCATATTGTAAACATTGGAAGTATGGGCGGTTTTCAAGGAAGCGTTAAATTCCCGGGCCTTTCGGCTTATTCTGCAAGTAAAGCGGCACTGCATACCTTAACAGAATGTTTAGCATTTGAATTGGCTGAAACAGGAATTAAAATAAACTGCCTCGCATTGGGCTCAGCACAAACTGAAATGCTCGAAGCTGCTTTCCCTGGGTACCAAAGTCCGGTTATGGCCTTCGAAATGGGAAAATACGTTGCTGGTTTTGCAAAAACCGGGCATAAATTCTTTAATGGAAAGATTTTGCCTGTTGCTGTTACCACACCATAATATCCATATTATTTAGTAATTTACATGCTAAATCGAAAAACTAAAAACCTATGGAAACAAACTCTCCTTTTAAAACAGTCGACAATGGAAAAAATGCCGCAATAGTAAGCTACTTTTGGTTTATTGGCTGGTTAATTGCCTATTTCGCTATGTATAAAGATAATCAGACCGAATTGAGCAGATATCATTTAAAACAAACGCTGCTGTTCCATCTGGTATCAACTGTTGTGAGCTGGGGTTTAAGCTTATTTTTAATTCCTTTAATTTTTGCAACTGGTTTTATAGATGCCGTTTATATACTCCGCATTGTTCAAATTGGATTATTCGTATTGTGGATTATCGGACTAATTGCTGCATTCCAGGGCGAAAAAAAACCTATTCCATTAATTGGAGAGCGGGCACAAACCATGTTCCCAAGTATTTAAATATTTTAATCAGAAGAGGCTGTATCCTAAGTTGTAATTCCATTCGAATTTGTCACGTTGAGCTTCCCGAAGAATCGGGATAAGTAGTCGAAACATCTTGCGAGACATTTAACAAGGTCCTTCAACAGGCTCAGGATGACAATCCTATATTTAGGATACAGCCTCGTTTTATTTGCACTCATTTTCAACATTTTAATCGACTTTGGATATTTTTTATATCTTTGGTTCCAACATATGAAGAAAATAATAGTCCCGATTGCGTTTTTCATTTTGTCTGCCACGGCAGGAAAAGCCCAAACCATCATCCCGGCTCAATACCAGGAATTAGTTAAAAAACTCGTTGCCAGCCTGCCTAAAGAGGAGAAATCATCAAACCATTCGCCGGCTAACCAATCTGAAAGTTTAATCGAATTTGCTAAAAGTATGTTAGGTATCCCCTATCGTTACGCAACAAGCAATCCCAAAGTTGGCTTTGATTGTTCAGGCTTTGTGAGTTATGTTTTCAGTAATTTTGGTTTTAAGGTTCCACGTTCTTCACGCGAGTTTAGCTACGCGGGTAAAGAAACCAGCCTGGAAAACGCAAAAGTAGGCGATGTATTGATTTTTACAGGCAGTAATTCAAGAATAAGAAGAATAGGCCATGTTGGGATTGTTTATTCTATTGATGAAAATGGGATCAAGTTTATCCATGCCTCTTCGGGTAAAGCGCATCAGGTAACCATTACGGATCTTGATGGCCATTATAAGGCCCGTTTCATGAAAATTGTAAGTATTATATAACTTACTTTTTATATTTCCACATTCTTGTTTTGCCTTCTGCAAGCCATACCAATGTGGTAACCAGTCTTTTTTGTCTGGTAGCTTCTGTTTTGGCTTCTTCAAGCCACAATACATAATCTTTTTTATTGGATGTGCTAAAATTCTGAAAAACCGCCAATGCTTCAGGATCTTCCTGTAAGGCTTCCATTAAATATTCTGGTATAATCAGTTCTTTCTTTTCTGCAGACTTTGGTTTTACCGGCAATTTTACATTATCCTCATTTAATTGAATGGCCTGTTGTATATAGGCAATCAGGATCTCATCCGAAGGCAAATCGTCTAAAGATGTTATTTTCCCCAAAAAACCCATCGCTTCAGAACGTTCTTTGAAGATGCCATACTCATCCTGCATTAACGAACCTTTCCAGAAACCAAAAGCACAATGGTGTTTAAAGGATGCCATGTGGCAAACCGTGCCTTTAAAATCAAAAAATGGCATGCTCCACTTCATTTTTTCTTCAATCCGTGCATCGGCCTTATGTACCAGATTTCTTAAATGATCTAAAATGGGGATCGCAAATGCTGCCGAATTAATAATGTACTGATCTACCTGAACAATTGTATGCATAACTTATAAATTACCTTTAATAAATTTAAAGCAAAACAACCTTTAAAGCAAGTTCTACCGCTCCATGATGAAGAAACTTTTTGGCCAGTTCGTGTAGTTCCCTTTCACGGTTGGTTGCATCGCCTATGGTCGCATCGAGCACTTCTTTTACCTCGGCATGGGTACTGATCAAATCGATTTCTTCGTCACTCGGTAAATGTTCAACATTTCCTAACATGCCCAGATCATTTCCAGACAATACTTTGGAAAAACGGACTGAATGTGGCAAGCGGTCTACACCTATGCCTAACTTAGCCAGTGGTTTTGCTACCTTAAACAAATTATCACCAGTAACCCTACAATACCAATCGCCACCTAAACGGGCTACAAGGTCGATTTTTTCCTGATCAATCCGGCCGTTTTCGTCTAAAATAGCTTCATTAATATGAATCACTTTTATTTCAGCCAGAACCAGGTTGCCTGCACCATGCTGATCACCCAGTGAAATTACCTCATTTACAATACATTCAAACTGTACCGGTGCTTCGGCCACCCTTGGCGGACTAACCAGATCAGATTTCAACATGGTAAATCCCGCTTTCTCGAATTCGTTTACGCCTTTCGCATATTCGGTACTGGCCAAACTCATTTGCTGCACCATATCGTAATTTACAATATTGATTACACACTCTTTAACCTGCAATACATTTTCAAGGCTATGTTTGGTCGTATTATCACGCACCCTTCTCGACGGGGAAAAAATACAGATCGGTGGATTTGTGCTAAACATGTTAAAGAAACTAAAGGGACTTAAATTAATATTCCCTTCGGCATCAATAGTGGAGGCAAAGCAAATCGGCCGCGGAGCGATAGCATATTGCAAATAATTTTGCAAGTCTACAGGGCTTAAGTCAGAGGTATTTAAAGTTAGCACAGGTAGTTAAGTTTACTATTTGAAAGGATTAAATGGCGATTAAAACTTTAAAAAGATCGTCCTTTCGAGCGGAGTGAAGCGTAGTCGAGAAATCTATCATAGATCTCTCCATTACACTGCGCTTCAGTCGAGATGACGACTTTTCTATTAGATTTTATCATTGATAACATCTAATAGAAAAAAGATCATGAAATGAATTCAGAATTAGGAACACATTATTCAAGCGTGGATTTACTTCTTCAACGCCAGGATCGAAAAATCGGTATTGGCCTTTGTAATCGTATTGGTTAAAGCGCCCAGACCTGTAATTTCCATTTCTACAACATCGCCCGGCTGTAACCATTGCACTTTATAATTTGGATCGTTAAGTAATCCTGTTCCGTTTAACTCTAAAAAACAACCTGTACCCACTGTTCCTGAACCAATTACATCACCGGGAAGGATATCTACGCCATAAGCACAACGCTCAATAATTTCAGCAAAAGTCCAGTCCATATCAGCAGCATTTCCTTTCGAAACTTCGATCCCATTTACCCTACAGGTCATTTTAAGATCGTATGCATGACCAACATGTCCTGCTTTAGGTGCCACTTTATATTGCAATAGTTCATCAGGTGTTACCAGCCACGGACCAATTACAGTAGAAAAATCTTTTCCTTTTGCAGGGCCTAAATTCAGCAACATCTCTTCCATCTGCAAGGTGCGGGCACTCATATCGTTCATCACCATATAACCGGCAATGTATTCATCTGCCTCGGCAGCTTTAATATTTCTACCTTTTTTACCAATAACAATAGCAATTTCTAATTCGAAATCCAGTTTATCAAAATGATCTGGCATACATTCAATTTCGCCGGTACCCTGAATAGCATTGTGATTGGTGAAATAAAAGATAGGATACTCATCAAATTGCGGAATCATATCAACCTTCCTGTTCCTACGTGCCGCAGCAACATGCTGTCGGAAAGCGTATCCATCGCGACAACTGGTTGGGTGTGGAACAGGTGCCAAAATTTCGTAAAAAATTTCTTCTTTAGCTGCTAAACTACTATCTTTTATTTGATCGTCTATCCTTTTTGCTCTTTCCATTAACACTTCGCCTCCTTGCAAAAATTCGCTCATGTTATCAGGAATAAGCTTATCACAGCTATTTAAATTATAAATATGCCCATTTACAAACACACCAAGATGCTCTCTGTCTTCGGTTTTATAGGATACTAGTTTCATATACAATTTGGTTAAATACGCGGTAAAGCTAAGCAATTAGGGCATTCAAAATAAAACTTAAACGTTATTATTTTAACACGGTATATTTCTGAAGGTTTGATTTTATTAAAGGAAAATCTTTTGCCTGTAGGTTCTTGTAATGCTTTTTATTGGAGAGTAATCCACCAATCAGTAAGCCACCCGATACCCCAACAGGTACACCCGCAGCAATAAGCACCACCGATTCTACCAGTTTATCGCTTTTGGCAGCCAGTACAAAAAAAGTTAAACCTCCGGCAATGGCCAGCGGTGCGGCAATCCCTTTGCGGTGAATGTATAATGCACTGATACTATCGGCACTTAATTTTATGGTATCCTTCCGGTTTCTGATGATGGTTAAGTAATCGTCGGCTGCTGCGTAAAAAGAACCTCTTGTAGCGTTTCCACTTCGGTCTATAACCCTAATGGTGTACTTCGCCTTTTGTTGTGCAAAAGCGGCATAGCTCAAGGCTAAAAAAATTAAGCATGTAAAAATAAATTTCATCGGGATGATCGTATAGTAAGTAATTAAAGGTAATTAAAATTTCAACTTTTAAATAAAATACTTACCTTGGCACCATTAAAACCATGATCTTAAAAGCATTACATATTAATCTGGTAAACGACGCTATTGCGGCCCGTCGCTATAAGATGCTATCCAAGCTGATCATGGCTCAATATTCTCTGTAATTTTCTCTTACCCTTCTTTTTTAATTGAAACGCATTGTCGTTTTGATTGTTAATTCATTAGGATTTTTTCTTTCTAACCATAACATCATTTAATTATGCCTATTTATCATAAATTGGGGCAGATTCCAGCTAAACGTCACACGGTTTTTCGTAAACCCGATGGAAATCTTTATGCCGAAGAATTGGTATCAACCGAAGGTTTTTCCAGTTTATATTCATTGGTTTATCATTGTCATCCGCCAACCATTGTAAAACATTTAGGTGAACCGTACAGTGTTGAGCCAAAAATTGCCCGGGAAAAACACCTGAAACACACAAGTTTAATTGGTTTCAACATTAAATCCGAAGATGATTTTCTAAAAAGCAGAAAAGCAGTTCTGGTGAATAGCGATCTACATATCGTTTTGGCAGCACCAAGAAAATCGATGACCGATTATTTCTACAAAAACAGCCAGGCCGACGAAATGATCTTCGTACATGAAGGTTCAGGAAAGCTGAAAACAGGATTTGGAGAAATTAAATTTGCTTATGGCGATTATCTGATCATCCCGAGGGGAACCATTTATCAGCTGGAATTTGATACTGAACAGAACAGGCTGTTCATTGTAGAAAGTTTTAGTCCGCTAAGGCCGCCAAAAAGATATTTAAACCAGTTCGGACAGCTAATGGAACACGCGCCTTATTGTGAGCGAGATTTAAGGTTGCCTGAAAACCTGCAAACGCATGATGAGTACGGCGATTTTAAAGTGCTGATTAAAAAACAAGGCTTAATTTATCCATACACGTATGGTACACATCCTTTTGATTATGTAGGCTGGGATGGTTATCATTATCCTTATGCTTTCTCCATTCACGATTTCGAGCCAATAACAGGTCGCCTGCATCAACCACCTCCTGTTCACCAAACTTTCGAAGGGCATAATTTTGTGGTTTGCTCTTTTGTTCCCCGTAAATACGATTATCACCCTGATTCTATCCCAGCACCATATAATCACAGCAATGTGGATAGCGATGAAGTGCTTTATTATGTTGATGGTGATTTTATGAGCCGCAAGAGCGTAGTGAAAGGGCAGATTACCCTGCACCCAGGTGGTATTCCACACGGACCACATCCCGGTACAGTAGAAAAATCAATCGGAAAAGAAAAAACGGATGAACTGGCGGTAATGATCGATCCTTTTAAACCTTTAATGCTTACACAAGATGCATTAGATATTGAAGATGAGAATTACCACAAAAGCTGGCAGGTTAATATAGAATAAATGAGTCGGAAGTCGGGAGACCGCGGTCCGAAGATAAAGAGCAGATAAATAAGCAATCATCCAACATTTAAATGAGTCGGAAGTCGGGAGACCGGGGTCCGAAGATATAGAGCAGATAAATAAGCAATCATCTAACAATTTAAATGAGTCGGAAGTCGGGAGACCGCGGTCCGAAGATATAGAGCAGATAAATAAGCAATCATCTAACAATTTAAATGAGTCGGAAGTCGGGAGACCGCGGTCCGAAGATAAAGAGCAGATAAATAAGCAATCATCCAACATTTAAATGAGTCGGGAGACCGGGGTCCGAAGATAAAGAGCAGATAAATAAGCAATCATTCAACATTTAAATGAGTCGGGAGACCGGGGTCCGAAGATGAAGAGCAGATAAATAAGTAATCATCCAATATTTAAAACAATAGCACATCCGACTTCGGACTTAATAATAACAACAATGGAAACACAAACATTTGCAGAAAAAATATCAAAAGCACCAGATTTTCTGCCTATAAACGGAACAGATTATATCGAATTTTATGTAGGCAATGCCAAACAAGCAGCACACTACTACAAAACGGCATTTGGATTTCAAAGTTTGGCTTATGCCGGACCTGAAACAGGCGTTCGCGATCGTTCATCGTACGTGTTGCAACAGGGAAAAATCAGACTGATTTTAACGACGGCATTAAAATCAGATCATCCAATAGCAGAGCATGTAAAAAAACATGGTGATGGTGTAAAAGTATTGGCCCTTTGGGTAGACGATGCGTACAGTGCCTTTGAAGAAACCACAAAACGTGGTGCGAAACCCTATCTGGCCCCTCATACCTTAACGGATGAAAACGGTGAGCTTAAGATGAGTGGTATTTACACTTATGGCGAAACAGTACACATGTTTATTGAGCGTAAAAATTATAATGGAACTTTTATGCCAGGTTACCGGGTATGGGAAAGCGATTATCAACCTGCTGATGCTGGACTTTTATATATCGACCATTGTGTGGGTAATGTAGGCTGGAACCGAATGAACGAAGCGGTACAATGGTACGAAGATGTAATGGGTTTTGTTAACATTTTATCTTTCGATGATAAACAAATCAACACCGAATATTCGGCTTTGATGAGTAAGGTAATGAGTAACGGAAATGGCTATTCGAAATTCCCGATTAATGAACCTGCCGAAGGCAAAAAGAAATCGCAGATTGAAGAATACCTTGAATATTACGAAGGTGAAGGTGTTCAGCACATTGCTGTAGCCACTAAAGATATTGTTAAAACGGTTAAAGAACTGAAAGCGCGTGGTGTGGAGTTTTTAAGTGCGCCACCAGAAGCTTATTACGATATGATGCCACAACGTGTAGGCAAAATTGATGAAGAAATAGCCTTATTAGAAAGTCTTGGCATTTTAGTCGATTGCGATGAGGAAGGGTATTTATTGCAAATTTTCACTAAACCAGTTGAAGACCGCCCTACCCTTTTCTTCGAGATTATTCAGCGTAAAGGCGCACAAAGTTTTGGCGCGGGTAACTTTAAAGCCTTATTTGAATCCTTAGAGCGTGAGCAGGAATTGAGGGGTAATTTGTAATGTTAATAATTAACAAGGCAACCAGTAAATCGGCTTGCCTTGTTAATTTATTATTCATGAAGTCCTTCCACAAGCTACCATTGACAGGATTCTATTAGTAGACGTCATTCCCGCGCAGGCGGGAATCTTAATGCCCACTGTATTACGATTCCTAAGCGCTATAGATTTACTAAATTCCCAATCTTTATATGGATTAAATGGAATTAATTAACCCTAAACATGATGATAATTAATAGATTCGATCTCTTTTTATTTCGGATACGATAAAGAATTTAAGGATTCGGCAATTTACATTCTGCAAAGTAGCTAAATTTTGTACTTACG
The DNA here is from genome assembly GCF_056490665.1 of Pedobacter folensis. Lineage (NCBI taxonomy): Bacteria > Pseudomonadati > Bacteroidota > Sphingobacteriia > Sphingobacteriales > Sphingobacteriaceae > Pedobacter > Pedobacter folensis. The sequence goes on along the minus strand of NZ_JBWJIF010000003.1, from coordinate 686,819 downwards.
GTTTGGCCATTTTTCGTGGCTGCATTCCATTTTGGGCAATCCTTTATTACTTTTTTCACAATTTCATCCATGCCAAATCCCAAACCTCTTATAATCTTAACGTCTGTAACATTTCCATCATAATCTATTTTAAAACTAAAGTATACTTTTCCTTCAACTTTGTTTTTTAAAGCCTCTTCTGTGTATTTAATGTTTTCAGAGAAATATTCTTTAAGCGCTTTATATCCTCCCGGGAAATTAGGTGGTGTGTCTACTTCTTCAATCTTATAGGTAGAATTGTCGGGTACATTTTGCTTCGATGGGCCACCCATCGCCATAATTTTGACACTACTTAACTTAATATAATCAGCCGGAATAACTGCTTCCTCCTGAACCAACGTATTTCTTACACCCTCCATTTTAAATATGATGCTGATACTATATTTTCCATTTATGGTTTTGGATAGCCCGGTGTAAGCTGCAATTAAATTCCTGGCACCTTCACTCAGTCCTTCTAAATTTAAGGCTGTTTCTACATGCTGTATTTGGCCATTTTCTACTTGAAAAAGAAAAGTAATTGTGCCTTGTATATTATTAAATAAGGCTTTAGAAGGATATTGTAGTTTATGCCCCAAATATTTATAAAAACCTATAAATTGATTTTTTTGCTGTTCTTTTTGCGAATCGGATGCAAGCTGAGCAAATATTGGCAAAGAGGTGGTTAACAATAAGCATAGTGCGCTTAAAGTGAAGAGTTTGCGGTAATTCATTCTTATTTTTTTAAAAACGTAAATATATCAATTCATTCATCGTCCTTTTAAAATTTTTCAAATAATGTTATTGACTAATAATTCTTTAAATTTAGATACACACAAATATTTAACCTTAAAGAATTATGAAAACAACACTCACGCTGGTCTTCCTGCTGGCTGCCACACTCAGCGGCTACGCACAAACAAATGCCGAAATCGTTAAAACCATCAATCAATTGCTGGCAAAAGCCATCGGCGGAACCGATCACATTTTACGTAAGGGTATTGAAACTACGTTTACCATTACAGCAAATTCATTTTCCATTGATGAGGAAATGAATTACGGGGTTTTTACTGTTGGAAAAACCTTTGCCAGTTCAGATCATGCCAAAGAAGAAACCACCAGCAAATCGCAATTAACCGCCTGGAAAGGATTCAAAGTTAGTCCGGAACAAACCAGCACCAAAATTAAATCAATCTATCCGGTTTTCGACAAACGTGAAGATGAGCCAGATAACGATAAAAATGGAATTAAATATTATTGTTTAGCAGGTGATGAGGATAAATTGGTAGCGGCATTAGCGCAGCTACAAGGGATGTATTCGAAAAAGTAATGAACTTGATCGTCAGAAAGAGGCTGTATTATATTTGTGATTTCCCTTTCCAATTTGTCATGTTAATTAAGGAAAGTAATGAAAATGCTTTACGAAGCATTTAAACAAACCCTTAGACAGGCTCAGGATGGCAATTTTATATTTATGATGCAACCGCTTTCATATTTTTTTCAGTTGTAACATAAGTATTGCAACTGCGATAAGGTGAGGTTTTCTTCACTAAAACTTCATAAATGAAGTGCACCTTTGAAATAACAAAACACGAAGCGATTTCAATTTTGTTAAATTCTAAAAACTCATAATTAGTTTTTTAGTTTTCCGGTTACCCTTATCTGATACCTCATGTATTGCAAAATACATGAGGTTTTTTGTTTTAGAAGAAATCAAGTTTAAATAGCCTGTTGCCAACAAAACCTGATATCTTTAATTACTCAGCACTTTCTTTAAGCATTTGATAAAGATCTGTTGCACCCCCGTCAAATTTAGTCCCGTTTACATAAAAGGAAGGCGTTCCGTTTACGCCACTCCGCACACCACTATCAAAATCATCTTCTATTTTTCGTTTAATCTCTTCTGAAGTGCTGTCTTGCTGAAACTGCTCCAAATCTAAACCAATCGTTTCAGCCAATTCGTCGAAAAGCTCACCATCCAGGCGGTACTGATTTTCGTAGAGTGCATCGTGCATTTCCCAAAACTTACCTTGCAAACCTGCCGCTTCTGCAGCAATGGCCGCTGGAAACGCAAATTCATGGGCATTTGCCAAGGGAAAATGCCGGAAGATAAATCTGATCTGATGGCCAAATGTTTCCTCAATTTCCTTCATAATCGGATAGGCATTGCCGCAATAAGGGCATTGATAATCGCCAAACTCCACAATGGTTACACTAGCCGAATCATCGCCCTGGACATGATCTTGATTATTGATTTCAGGTTTTAAAGTACTCATAACTTATTTCTTATCTAATTCCTCTAATGCTTCTAAAATTCCGTCAGCACCAGGATTAACGGCTATTGGCGATAAATAACTCCAGGCAATTTTGCCTTCTTTATCAATCACAAAAAGTGCCCTTTTACTTTCGCCAAGTTCTTCATCATACACACCATAAGCTTTTGACACGGCGCCTTTCGGTTCAAAATCGGCCAATAAGGGGAAATGCAATTTCCTGTTTTCTTCGAAAGCGAGGTGGCACCAAACACTGTCGACAGAAACACCGAAAATCTGGGCATCATACTTATTAAAATATTTTAACATCTCGTTATAAAGTGCCATTTGGTCGCTACATACCGGGCTCCAGTCGGCAGGATAAAAAGCCAGGATAACATTTTTACCTTTAAAATCTTGAAGTTTTATTTTCTGATCGGGAGTAGCATTCAATTCGAAATCTGGTGCTATAGCGCCTTTTTCTAACATATTAGGAAGTTTAAAATTTAAATCGTTTATTAAACAGCACCGAACCGGTGTTGTTTGCATCAAAATTTTAGCCTAATTTCTGCCGTTTGATTAAATAAGACTGAAGGACCGGATAAAATCCATCATTCATATCGGCATCAATTAAGTCGATTTTATATTGGGCACATTTTAGTGCAATCTGCTGGCGGTAAGTAGAAACTGCCGCGGTATAATTTTCCTTTACCTGATTGGTGTGCACTTTAATCGTTTCGCCGGTTTCCATATCGATAAACTGGTATGGGCGGTTCTCAAAATTGAAATCAACTTCTTTTGATTTATCCACCACGTTAAAAACCACCACTTCGTGTTTGTTAAATTTTAAATGCTGCAGGGCATCAAAAAACTCATCCGTTTTAGCTGTACTGGTCTGCGTATTAAATAAATCGCTGAAAATAATAACCAAAGAGCGTTTATGAATTAATTCGGCAACCTGATGCAAAGCTTCGCTTAAATTTGTCTGCGCATTTACCTTAGGTTTGTGCAGCAGATCTTCTAATTGTGTAAATAAATATTTCTGGTGTACCGTAGTCGACTTTGCCGGCGAATTCAACAATATTTCATCCGTAAATAAGCTTAAACCAAAGGCATCGCGCTGTTTCTTCAGCAGGTACATTAATGATGCAGTTGCCTGTATGGAGAAAATCAGTTTATTGTTTTTGGGTTCGGGGAAGTACATTGATGAGGAAACATCAATCACAAACTGACAACGCAAATTGGTTTCTTCTTCGAAACGTTTACTGTAAAGTTTATCGGTTTTGGCGTATAATTTCCAGTCGATATTTTTAACATTATCGCCATTATTATACTGACGGTGTTCGGCAAATTCGACAGAAAAGCCATGAAACGGACTTTTATGCAGTCCGGTAATAAAACCTTCTACTACTTGCTGTGCAAGCAATTCTAAATTACCATAGCTCGTTTCGTTTTCGTAGTTTACAGCCTGCATATGGTAAAGCTAATAAAAGATTTATTAAAAATTCTTAAAAACCTATCAGGTTTGGATGGAAAAAATATATTTTATCGATAAGTATAGTTTGGAAGTTACGTTTCGGTCAAACGGTTAAAAAAAGAGATATTAGGTGTCATTTTTTGAAGTGATTTGGAAAGCAGTTGCAGTACTTCCAGGCTAATGTAGTCCCGCCCCCACTTCTGCCGATAAAAAAACGGCATCTCGCTACGGTCGGGTTTAGGTGGCACCGACTGTGCTGCTATCCGTGGTGAATAAACCAGATGGTAGTGGCAGCTCCCGATTGAAAATCGGGACTAAAACGGACAGCGGGACTGAAAATGCCATGAAAAGCAGAACCCCAAATTTTCAAAAAATAAGATGATTTAAAACAAAAAATCCCGAGCTCAATAAATGAACCCGGGATCTATATTTTATAATTACTTAACTTACTTTTTCGCTATTCTAAACAGGTGGCCATTATCGGTTACTGAATAAAGCGCTCCGTCTTTACCCTCTACCATATCGCGGAAACGTTCGCCTTTGCCTTCCAGCAAACGCTCTTCGCCAACAATTTTATCATCTTTTATTACTAACCGGATAATGTGCGATCCGCCCAAACCGCCTACAAATAAATTCCCTTTCCATTCGGCAATGCTGCTGCTGTTGTAAAATGCAATACAACCTGGCGAAATGCTTGGATTCCAGTAGTAAACGGGTTGCTCCATGCCTTCTTTCTGCTGAATACCATCGCCCACTTTTTTACCACTATATTCAGTTCCGTAGGTGATGATTGGCCAGCCATAATTTTTGCCCGGTTTAATGATATTTACTTCATCACCTCCTTTTGGTCCAAATTCGGCTTCCCACAAATCTCCGGTTATTGGATTAATAGCCAAACCATCAGGATTGCGTAATCCATAGGCATAAATTTCTGGTTTTGCATCTGCCTTGCCTGCAAACGGGCCATTGGCCACCGCTTTTCCATCAGTAGTAAGGTGCAGAATTTTACCCAAAGAAGAGTTTAAATATTGTGCCTGGATCCGGATATCGCTGCCAGAACGTTCGCCTGTACTTACAAATAAATTGCCATTTTTATCGAAAACAATTCTCGAACCGTATTGCAGTTTACCGCCATAAGCTGGTGTAGCACGGTAAATAATGCTTTGGTTTTCAATGGTCGTTTCGTTAGCGGCTAATTTACCTTTGGCAATAGCCAATAAAACGCCTTTATCCTGAGGCTCTGAATAAGCCCAGTAAATCATTCTGTTTTTAGCAAAGTTGGGATCTAAGGTTACATCTAATAAACCACCCTGACCAGATGGATCTACCTTTGGCAAACCGGTTATCTTTTTACTTAATTTTCCATCTGGCGTAAGAATTACCATGGTGCCCTGCTTTTGGGTAATTAGGAAACCTCCGTTCGGAAGAACCGAAATGGCCCAAGGGTTTTCTAATTTTTCATTAATAATCTTAATATCAAGAGGGGTTTTCGTCTTTACACCTGCAATTCGGGTCTGCCCGGCAAATGCTGGCTTATAATCTGCTGATGGTTCGTTGGTTTCAACAGGATTCTGCGCCGATACACATGCAATATTTGCACAGTTTAGTGTTATACCTGCCAATAAAATACCTAAAGTTTTATTGTTAAATAAGTTAATAGACATGATTGTTAGTTTTTTATTAAAGAAACAAAATTATGTTTGCAATAAAAAACCCAAATCCATCAAATGAACCTGGGTTTTTGTAATATTATTAGTGAAGTTTTGAAGATTTTGCGTTTACCTTAAACCTTTTACCTTCAACCTTTATTTAAACTAATTGCTTGTTTAATTTTTCTGCTAATACTGATTTTGGAACAGCACCAACTTGTTTGTCTACAACCTGACCATCTTTAAAGTATAATAAAGCTGGGATGTTACGGATACCAAACTGCATTGAAATTTGAGGGTTGTTATCAACGTTTACTTTTCCAACTACCGCTTTACCATCATACTCTTTTGCGATTTCTTCTACTACTGGACCAACCATGCGACAAGGGCCACACCATTCTGCCCAAAAATCTACTAATACGGGTTTATCTGATTTTAATACAAGCTCCTCGAAGTTTGCATCTGTGATTTCTAATGCCATAATTATTTTTTTATGTTCAAATATATGTATTCAATTGTAATGCCAACCCATCCGTAATGTCAATTTGACATTATTTTGGTAAATGCGTAAGGCGGTGTGCGTATTGCGTTTTGCGTTCGATAGGCTAAACGCTCGGCGCCAAACGCGTATCGCTTAGTTCAGCTTGTAATTTACAACATTAAGCCCGAGTAATTGTTCTAAAAACTTATTGCTTGGATTTATTTTAAGGTTTTTGGATGGCATATCCAGCATAATCTCCTTTTCCCGATCAAAAATAGCGAAGTTAAGTTGGCAGTTTTGCTGCTCAGAGTTTGCCTTATTGTCTGCTAATATGGCTTCAATCTCGCGCATCAGCTGATCGTTAACCCGCTCAATCGGCACCTGGATCGTTAAACTTTTAGCTAATTTATCCCTCAGCTCAGACATTAGGTTAATTGCTGTGATTTTAAATTCCCAATCGCCGGCTTTACCGAAACGTTCACCTACCCTACCTCTGATCTGTAAGAAATATCCTTCTGTTAAAAACGATTTAAACTTTAAAAAATCTTCGCCGAACAGGGCCATTTCACTGGCATCGTCGTAATCTTCGAAAACAAAAGTACCAAATGGCTTACCGGTTTTGGTAATCCTTTGCGATGCGGTGACTACAAGTCCGCCTACACAAAGCTCACGGTTTTTTAGTTTTTCGAATTCAGCCAATATATCCTCGTTGTTATCGCCCATACGCACCTTATTGATGATGCTTAGCTGTTTAACCCCATGGGTACAGAATTTATCGAGTTCGAGTTTATAATTATCCAGCGGGTGACCCGAAAGGAAAATCCCAATGGCATCTTTTTCATATTTTAACCTGTCCATTAATGCCCATTCAGGCGAAACCGGCAAACTTGGTTCTAAAATCAGATCAGCTTTAGAGCCCCCGAACAAGGAAGCTTGTGAGGTACTTTCATTGTTCTGAAAATCGTTGGCATATTTAATAATCTTTTCAATGCCATTCATTTTATCGTTCGGGCCAATATAAAAATACTGCGCCCTATGACCTCCAAAAGCATCGAAAGCGCCGCTATAAACAAAACTCTCGTAAGCTTTTTTATTTACAATACGGGTATTGGAACGTTTAGCAAAATCATATACATTACCATAAGGCCCATTTGCCAATCTTTCTTCAATAATACTTTCTACCGCCTTTTCACCCACACCTTTTACTGCCGACATTCCAAAACGCACTTCACCTTTGGCATTTACCGAGAATTTGAGATCGGATTCATTTACATCAGGTCCTAATACCGTAACACTCATCTGGCGACATTCTTCCATAAAGAAGGCTACCTGTTTAATATCACTCATGTTGTTTGACAGTACCGCAGCCATATATTCGGCAGGATAATGTGCTTTTAAATAGGCTGTTTGATAGGCAATCCATGCATAACAGGTAGAGTGCGATTTGTTGAAAGCGTAGGATGCAAAAGCTTCCCAATCTTTCCATATTTTTTCTAAAGTTGTGGCATCATGACCTTTTTCGGCCGCTTGTTTCACAAACTTTGGTTTCATTTTATCCAGAACGTCTTTCTGTTTCTTACCCATCGCCTTACGCAGCACGTCGGCCTCACCTTTGGTAAATCCAGCCAGTTTCTGCGATAAAAGCATTACCTGCTCCTGGTAAACGGTAATTCCGTAGGTTTCTTTCAAATACTCTTCGCAGGCATCTAAATCGTACTTAATTTCTTCTTCGCCATTTTTACGGCGAACGAAACTCGGAATGTACTCCATTGGTCCTGGGCGATATAATGCGTTCATCGCAATTAAATCGTCGAAAACTGTTGGTTTCAGCTCCTTCATGTATTTCTGCATACCCGGACTCTCGTACTGGAAAATACCGATGGTTTCACCCCGCTGGAAAAGCTCATAGGTTAAAACATCATCAATGGGGAAATTATCCGGATCGAGGTCGATACCAAAGCGTTTTTTAACCAGTTTTACAGTATCTTTTATCAGGGTAAGGGTTTTTAAACCCAAAAAGTCCATTTTTAATAAACCCGCGCTTTCTACAACCGAGTTATCAAATTGGGTAACATATAAATCAGAGTCTTTTGCCGTAGAAACAGGAACGAAATTGGTAATATCGCTTGGCGTAATAATCACCCCGCAGGCATGGATACCGGTATTCCGCAAAGAGCCTTCTAAAATCTGTGCCTGTTGAATGGTTTCGGCACTCAAATCTTTTAAGCCACCAAGGTTTTTCAATTCAACAACGCGTTCATATTCATCAGGACGCAAAGCTTCTTTTAGTGTTTTCTCATCCAGCGTAAAGATTTTGGCGAGCTTCATGTTCGGAATCAGCTTGGCAATCTTATCTGCTTCAAAAAGCGGCAAATCCAACACCCTTGCTGTATCGCGGATAGAAGATTTGGCGGCCATGGTTCCATAAGTGATAATTTGTGCCACCTGGCTGGAGCCATATTTGCCAATTACATATTCCATTACACGTCCACGGCCCTCGTCATCAAAATCGATATCAATATCGGGCATGGATACACGATCGGGATTTAAGAAACGCTCAAAAAGGAGATCGTACTTAATGGGGTCGATATTCGTAATCCACAAACAATAAGCCACAACCGATCCGGCTGCAGAACCACGGCCAGGGCCCACCGAAACATCCCTGCGACGGGCTTCGGCAATAAAATCCTGTACAATTAAGAAATAACCCGGATAACCGGTTTTCTCAATGGTTTGTAATTCGAAATCTAAACGTTCGGTAACTTCAGGGGTTAATACACCATAACGTTTCTTGGCACCCTCGTAAGTAAGGTGACGTAAAAATTTATTCTCCCCGCGTTTTCCACCGTCGGCTTCATCCTCAGCAACCAAAAACTCTTCAGGAATATCGAATTTAGGTAAGAGTACTTCGCGGGCAAGTTTGTAGATTTCTATCTTATCTACAATTTCTTTTATATTGACAATCGCCTCTGGCAAATCGGCAAAAAGCGATTTCATTTCATCGCCAGATTTGAAATAATATTCCTGATTGGGCAAACCATAACGATAACCACGGCCACGGCCAATTGGTGTGGCCTGTTTTTCGCCATCTTTTACACAAAGCAAAATATCGTGCGCATTCGCATCCTTTTTGTTAATGTAATAGGTATTATTGGTGGCGACCAATTTAACAGCATGTTTACGAGCCAATGCAATCAACGATTCGTTTACACGGTCTTCATCTTCCTGATTGTGACGCATTACCTCCACATAGAAATCATCGCCAAACATGTTCTTCCACCAGATCAGCGCTTCTTCAGCCTGGCTCTCGCCCATGTTTAAAATTTTATTCGAAATCTCCCCGGAAAGGTTACCCGATAAAACAATAATATCATCTTTATACTGTTCAATTACCTCCCTATCAATACGTGGAACGTAATAAAAACCTTTGGTATAAGCGATAGAAGACATTTTAGCTAAATTATGATAGCCTTTTTTATTTTTCGCCAACAGTACCATCTGGTAACCGTTATCTTTTGCGGTCCGGTCTAAGTGATTATTACAAACAAAAAATTCAACGCCAACAATCGGCGTCATTACCACTTCAGTTGGACGTTCGCCTGCCTCAATTGCGGCAGCATTTTTTGCTTCGGCGGCTTTGTTGTGGTTTAAAACATTGTTTACAAAATGAAAGGCCCCCATCATGTTCGCATGATCGGTCATGGCTACTGCCGGCATTTTTTGTGCTGCCGCAGCTTTTACCAGATCGGGGATACTGATGGTACTTTGCAGTACCGAAAACTGGGTATGGTTATGTAAATGTACAAAAGTTGCTGCTGCCAGTTCCTGTTTGTTCCCGGCAAGTTCCTGTTTCGAAATTCCCCCGCCTTCGGCTTTTTGTAAACGTTTGCGGATTTCATCAGAAGCTGCTTTTAAATTGATGTGTTTTAAACCAACACCTTCAATCGTAGCTGGGTTTACCTCTCTAAAGCGAGGGAAATATTCTACATCAACCTGTAATTCTTCTTTTTTAAAAACCTCTCTTTTTACCAATTCCAGGAAACAACGTGTAGTTGCTTCCACATCGGCAGTTGCATTGTGGGCTTCGTTAAATGGAACGCCAAACAAATAAGAATGTAACTCGGTTAAGGTTGGCAGTTTAAACCTTCCACCCCTACCTCCGGGTAATTGTAAAAGCTGTGCGGTAACCTCGGTACAGGTATCCAAAACGGGCATCTCGGCCAAACGGTTGGCTACACCAAAACGGTGGAACTCACAGCCCATAATGTTCACATCGAAGCCCACATTCTGGCCTACAATAAATTTGGCCTTGTTTAAAGCTTCGTTAAACTTCGCCAGCATCTCGTCGAAACCGATACCCTGTTCGGTAGCCAGTTCGGTAGAAATACCATGAATCCGCTCTGCATCGTACGGAATATTAAATCCCTCTGGTTTAACCAGATAATCCTGATGTTCAACCAATCTCCCCATCTCATCGTGCAGTTGCCATGCAATTTGTATACAACGTGGCCAGTTATCCGTATCGGTAATAGGTGCGTTATAATTACGAGGCAAACCAGTGGTTTCAGTATCAAAAATTAAATACATATTGTGCTTAAAGAATTAACCGTTTCAGAATAATAACGGTTCTTCAAAAATAGGAATTTTGGCAGGTGCTTTTGTCAGATTTTATCAACAAAATATGGTGGAAAATAAGAATATATATTCCGTCCTAATCGGTACTGCGATTGCTTTCCCAATCAGAAAAAAGGCATAATAACTTCAAAAGTTTTTTTTGGAAATGTGGGGTTCGGTTTTTCATCGCCGTTTACAGCCCCGCCCCCGCTTCTGCTGATGAAAAATCAGCATACCGCTACGGTCGGGTTTAGGTTGGGCAGTCTGTGCTCCTATCCACAGTAAATAAACCCGATAGGAGCGAACATCCCGATTTTTTCTATCGGGATAAAGCGTATAGCGGGACGGTAATGACCCAAATTTCACTGTAACTGCTTTCCAAACTGGTTCTATAAACTGAACGATGGGATTCTTCGCTAAGCTATCATTGACAGAATCCAATAGAAAGCTTGTTATAGCAGGGAGAAACCAAAAGCCTTTCTCGCAATAAAGATCTCTTGCAGACTGCCGTTTGCCAAAAAAATCTGTCATTCGTATTGATTTTCACACCATAAATTACCCCTCAGAATGAGAAGAAATTTTTAAAAATGCTCCTGACTCACCAACTCACTTACGTTATACCCCTTCTGCCTGCACCTTTCGATGATGTGCACCAATAAATCGGCCTCCATCTTGGGTTCGCGTGCCATAATAAACAGGTACTTTTCATCGGGATGACCTACAACCACATAACTATAGTCGTCAGCCAGTTCGATAATCCAGTAACCGATTTTAAAAGGCCATAGAAATTGTGCCTTCATATCACCATCATGCTTTTTTTCATCGAAAAACAGTTTGGAAGTGATCGACTTTTCTTCAGGTTTTCCTTCTTTGTGATAAGTAGTATAAACATCAAAATGATCGTTGTCGGCCAGCGTGTAGGTTTCGGTAGTTTGTTTCCAATGTTTATCCAATAAAGTTGGGATGGAATATAATGAATACCATTTACCTTCAAAGGCTTTATAATCGATATTTGAAATGGGTTTGTTTTCCATAATTGGCCTTTACTTTTATGCTTCTGCTTTTGAACTTATTAAGTAAACCATCATCAAATTATAAAGTTTTGAAAAGGATTTTTAAACCTTATATTTATTTCTACCTTCGATTAAATATTTAACGATACGCAAACCATTAAAATAAAATATATGAAAGTAACGGTTGTTGGCGCAGGCGCAGTTGGTGCCACTTGTGCAGATAATATTGCCCGCAAAGAATTGGCGAACGAACTTGTCCTGTTAGATATTAAAGAGGGTTTTGCCGAAGGCAAAGCAATCGACATGATGCAAACTGCAACCCTTTTGGGTTTCGACACCAAAATTACCGGTGTAACAGGCGATTACAGCAAAACTGCTGGTTCTGATGTGGTGGTAATTACTTCAGGCTTGCCCCGTAAACCAGGGATGACCAGAGAAGAACTCATTGGTATTAATGCTGGTATTGTTAAAGGTGTTGCCGAAAATATTTTAAAATTCTCTCCTGAAGCCATTTTCATCGTGATCAGTAATCCGATGGATACGATGACTTATTTAGCTTTAAAATCATTAGGCCTGCCTAAAAACCGCATTATCGGCATGGGCGGAACCTTAGATAGCTCCCGTTTCAAATTTTATTTATCGCAAGCTTTAAATTGCAATCCAAACGATTTACAGGGCTTTGTGATTGGAGGCCATGGCGATACCACAATGATTCCGTTAACCCGTTTAGCTACGTATCAAAGTTTACCCGTAAGTAATTTACTGGACAAAGCTACGCTGGATAAAGTTGCAGCAGATACGATGGTTGGTGGTGCTACTTTAACAGGTTTAATTGGCACTTCGGCATGGTATGCTCCAGGTGCTGCAGGTGCCGCACTGGTTGAAGCGATTTTACGTGATGAGAAAAAATTATTTACCTGCTGTGTTTCCCTCGAAGGAGAATACGGACAGAAAGATATCTGTTTAGGTGTACCGGTAATTATTGGCCGTAATGGCTGGGAAAAAATCATCGATTTTAAATTAACCGATGATGAGCAGGCTGCATTTAACAAAAGTGCCGATGCGGTAAGGAACATGAACAGTGTACTGGCAGAAATGAAGTTGGTTTAATATCATTCTGAAGATTAATTTTAACGGAAGTATTAAATTTACTAAAATAGTTTTCTTCGGTTCGTCATTCCCAACTCGATTGGAAATCTTAATACAATAAGCCTTAAGATTCCCGCCTGCGCGAGAATGACGATCGTTCTTTTATATCCGTGTATTTTTGTAATCCGCGGCTTTTTTTCACCTAAATAAATTGTCATCCTGAGTGTAATCGAAGGACAGTAGACAGCAATAAATAATGAGATCAATTTCAATCCCACTAAAACTGATTAACTTACAAGATGACGGCTTCCACCTTTTGGTGGAAGTTGTTGTTTTTAAGGAAAAACATTTTGCAGTTTTAGATACTGGTGCCTCACGTAGTGTGTTCGATAAATCGTTAATTGAGCAACACCTCTCCGAAACCCTACAGGTATCAGACGAAATTAATGCAGCTACCCTTTTTACCACCACCACTACCATCCAGGCAACGATCCCTGAACTAAAAATCGGACCGTTAAAGCTCAAAAACTACGAAACAGTGGCTTTTGATTTGCAATCGGTTAGCGAAACGTATCAACAGTTTGGCCACCCACCTATTATAAGTATTATTGGCGGAGATATATTAATGCAATATAAAGCCGTTATTGATTACAGGAAAATGATCCTCAGGCTTTATAAATAATACAAGGTAATGAAGAACGACATCAGTGACAGGAATGATATTATGCTTTTAGTGGATACGTTTTATAAAAATGTAGCCCTTAATAAACATATTGGGCCAATATTTACCGATGTTGCCAAAGTAGACTGGTCGCACCACCTACCAAAAATGTACGATTTCTGGGAAAGCATTCTCTTTGGAAAGGCCACTTATAAAGGTAATCCTATGCTTACCCATTTTACACTAAATGAGCAAGTACCATTACAAACTGAAGCCTTCGAAACCTGGAAAAATCTATTCTTCCAAACCGTTAATGATCTTTTTGCGGGAGCTAATGCAGATCTGATCAAACAAAAAGCACAATCTATTGCCGATTTAATGCATTTCAAAATCAATGCACCGCAATCGAAGATTAAAATTGTTTAAGTTTTTTTACTTTGATTTAAACTGCTTTCTTTATAAATTTAGTTAACCAAACTAAAATCAAATTATGAAATTCCTAAAAATCTTACTTGGCATTATTGTCGTATTGGCAATAATCATTATTGTAGGTGGCTTTTTCTTGCCTAAAAGTTATACCGTAACCAGGTCTACAGTAATCAATGCTCCTGACAGTGTGATTTACAAAAACGTTGCAGACTTTAAAGAATTCTACAAATGGAATCCATGGGCAAAAATGGAGCCTACAGCTAAAACGACCTATGGTGGGGTGGCCGGCGAACCAGGCCATATTTACGAATGGAAAGGTAAGGAAACAGGAAGTGGCTACATGAAAATAAAAAGTGTAGCACCTAACAAACAGGTAGATATTGAATTAAAATTTATCGAACCTTTTGAAAGTTTAGCAGACACCAAATTCGACATTCAACCTGAGGGAAGCAGCAATAAGGTTACATGGACAATGAGTGGAGAAAATAACCTGATCAGTAAGTGGATGTGTGTGTTTGTGAGTATGGATAAAATGATCGGCAAAGATTTTGAAGATGGGCTAAAATTTCTGAAAGAAAAATCAGAAAAGGGAGTTTAATCGATCCGAGCAGAACTATTTGCCACGGAGACACGGAAAGCACGGAGTATTGTCATTGTGAACATAGTCTAAGACCAGTTAAAATTATTTACAGCCTCTCATTTGGGAGGCTTTTTTTGTGTCAATTTGCAATAATCCAAACAATTGTGTCGGCTTTACGTTAAAAAAACATTAAAAACCGACTAAGCAGCAATTAAGATTTTGTAATTCCCTATTTTTTAGATTACTTGCCAGCAAATGAATTTATTACTTGTAGAAGATGAACCGAGCGTTGTATCTGTAATTTCGAGAGGTTTAAGCGACGAAGGCTTTACGGTAAGTATAGCCCCTGATGGCTTAATCGGGAAACAGATGGCTTTAGAAAATCAGTTCGACCTGATTATTCTCGATATCATGCTACCTGGAATAAATGGACTGGAGCTCTGCAAAATCATTAAAGAACAAAAACCAAATACACCTATTATTATGCTTACCGCATTAGGCACTACCGAAAATGTGGTAAACGGACTGGATAATGGTGCAGATGATTATTTAATAAAGCCATTTAAATTTGCTGAGCTTTTTGCAAGGATCAGAATGCTGCTGAGGCGATATCATGGGGTAGTTTCACAAGATCAGATCATTTCCATTGCAGACCTCCAGCTAAATTTAAGCGCAAAAACGGTTAAGCGCAATCAACAGGAAATTGTACTGACTGCAACAGAATACCGCTTACTCGAATACATGGCAAAAAATAAATCTAAAATTTTATCCCGGATAGATATTTTAGAAAACGTTTGGGATATCGATTTTAACCTCGGCACCAATGTCGTTGATGTTTATGTTAATTATCTTCGCAAAAAAATAGATAAAAATGCCGATCAAAAGCTTATCCATACTGCAGTAGGCCTGGGCTATATATTAAAAGATAAATAATGCAGATTGCCAAAAAAATCACTTTACTTTTCGCCATTTTATCGGCAATTATTATCTCCCTGTTAAGTGGTTTTGTCTGGTATTTTTCTAACGACTTTGCCTTTGAAGATTTTTATAAACGTTTAGAAGCCAGGGTTAATATTGCTGCGCAGATTAAATTGTACGAAGATGAGAACAATAAGGTTTATGCAAAAATGCGTAATCAATACCTTGAACGTCTGCCTTCAGAAAAAGAGTACATCATAGAAGCTGGAAAACCAACCAATAAACTGGACCGAGAACTACCAGCTAGTTTTTACAACCGCATAAACGCCGGATATGTAGCACGTTATCGTGTGGAGAATCACTTTTATGCTGGCAAATTCTTTAAAAACCCAAGTAAAGGATATATTGTAATTGTTTCGGCAAACGATCCCTTTGGCTTTCGGGAGCTAAAAGACCTGCAACGAATCTTGATTATCGGTTTTTTCCTTTCTGTTATTTTATCTTTTGTGGTTGGCTGGAAATTCTCTAATTACATGTTAATGCCATTAAGAAATGTAATTAAGAGTGTTAAAAAAATAAAAGCAGAAAATTTACACCTGAGATTAGATGTTAAAGAAGGAAATGATGAAATGTCGCAATTGGCCCAAACCTTTAATAACATGCTTAACCGTTTAGAAACAGCTTTTGAAACGCAGAATAACTTTATCAGCAATGCTTCACACGAATTAAGAACACCTTTAACCATTATTAGCGGGGAGGTTGAACTGGCGATGAAAACCATCGAAGATACCGCAAAACAGGAAAAAGCTTTAGCGAAAATTAAAGATGAGGCAGAAAGGTTAGAACATATCTTAACCAGTTTACTGGGCCTGGCACAATCGGGCTTTAATGGGAAAAACCAACCCTGGGAAGAGGTAAGGATGGACGAACTGTTATGGGAAATTAAAGAATCGGTTAACCAGGTACATCCCAACAGTAAAATAGAAATCGATTTTACCAAACTCCCTGACGATGAAGAATTACTAACACTTCGGGTCAACAAAAACCTGATCAAACTTGCCATCAGCAATATTGTAAACAATGCCTGTAAATACTCAAATGAAAATCTGGTAAACATTAGTATCGAAAGTAACGCCAATATGCTTTCCATTGCTGTAACGGACAGGGGGATTGGAATACCGCAGTCAGATATACAGCATATATTCGAACCCTTTTACCGTGCATCTAACACCAACGATTTTAAGGGATATGGCGTTGGCTTACCACTTTCTTTAAATATTATCCGTTTGCACAGAGGTAGTATCGCTATTAAATCGCAGGAAGGCATTGGCTCAGAGATTAAGGTTTTATTACCTGTAACAGGTTAATTGTTTAAATCGTTTAGCTGGTTAACTGTAATTAAACGAGAGATACAATTAACCGCTTAACCAATTTATACAGTTAACCATTAATTACTCAAAAAAGGAGTACGCTCTAATCTCATTCTAATCTCGCTCTTATTTCGCTATAATAACATCAGGCTAAACTTGTATAAATAATTTTTCAATTCATTTAAACAAGATATAGCGATGAAAACAATATTAGTACCAACCGACTTTAAATTAGAAAGCGTTAAAATTATTGATGCGCTTGTTCAACATCAAAAAAACGAAAGCGTAAACATCATTTTTGTTCACGCCTTTAAACTATCCGATTCGATAACTGATATGTTAATGTTAAGTCGCCGCAGCCGTGATTACGAAAATGTTAGCGACGAATTTTATCAGCAAATCAATCAGGCCAAGGCAAAATACCCTAAACAGATCAATACTATCGGGATCGAATATTTTTATGGAAGTACAGTAGCGGCTTTCAAAAACTTTATCGAAGCCTTTGATGTAGAACGTATTGCCTACTTAAAAGAATACAATTTTACGCCGATCAATAAATATAGTATCGACCCTAAAATATTAACAGAACGTGCCGGCTGTGAAGTAATTCAATTAAACACGTTGACCGTTCATGCCAGCGAAAACTTAATTGACACAAAAATACACGAAACACAGTTGCAAGAAGCAAACGCTTAATTATCACATTTTAAAATTTATATTATGCTGTTACGAAATAATATTCCGCTCACTTATATATTCGGAAAGATCAAAAAAGAACTCCTGTTTGTTATTGGCTACTCTATAGGTATTGTGGTATTATATGAAAACTTTCATGTTACACGCATTTCCATTCCTGTTGCTGTACCCGCTTTACTAGGAACAATCATTTCGCTGCTATTGGCATTTCGCTCTAACCAGGCTTACGATAGATGGTGGGAGGCCAGAATTCTTTGGGGAGCTATCGTTAACGATTCCAGAACCCTATCACGTCAGATATTGTCTTTCGTCGAAAATCCTTATGGTTTAGAGGAGGTTGAGCAATTTAAAGAACGTTTCATCAAAAGGCAAATTGCCTGGTGTTATGCTTTAAGTAAATCGTTAAGGGGTTTTAATGCACGCAAAGATTTAGAAGAGTACTTGTGCGCCGAGGAAATCGCTTTTATTAAAAAACGTAAAAATGTAACGACAACGATATTGGAGTTACATGCCATGGACTTAAAAAAGGCATTACAGGAAGGCTGGATTAATAAATACCAGCAGATAGAAATCGACAAAACCATTACGGCTTTATGTAACCATATGGGCGGATCGGAAAGAATAAAAAATACCGTTTTCCCGGTTACTTATAGCAAATATATCAATATGTCGATCCATTTGTTCATCGTGTTATTGCCTTTTGGCTTAATTGAATACTTTGGTTATATGGAAGTACCTCTAGTAGTTGCTATTGCGGCATTCTTTTTATTGGTAGAAAAAATGGCGGTTCATCTTCAGGATCCATTTGAAAATAAACCTACAGACACACCAACGACAACCATCTGTAGAAATATTGAACGCGATCTTTGCCAGATGCTGGATGATAATAAAATATACGAGGACAAACCTCAAACCGAATTGGCACCTGTTGGATCGTATTACATTCTGTAATCAATCCTTGCCTAAAAATAATCTCATCATTGAGATGGTTAGTTAATCAAAATGTATCTGTACTGGATAGTCCAGTTCATTTTGAAAGGTTTATAGTGATACAAAGCCATTCGTAAACGGAATGGCTTTGTTTTTATAATTAACTATATAATAGTTTATATTTCTCCATTAATGACTTAGTTTCCCTTATACCTGCCCTTGCTGTTCTAATAGCAGCATTAAAATAGAGTACAAATAAAATGATAGAAAGTGACACCACTAATTGCTGTACATTAATAGAAAAAATAGTGAGTTCAGACGGTGTGTTATTCACGATAAGATTCGTAAAAATCAAATCAGCTCCTAACAGACTAAGGAAAGAATTTCCAGACTTAAAAGACAGATATTTTTTATAACCAGAAACCTGAATGTTAATGTAGGAAAATATCAAAACTCCAAACACTGAAAGCATCGCCAGAACAAAAAACATATAAAAGTTGTCTTTTGTAAGTAACCCTTCCATTTTGTAAATAGCAAATATGGAGAAACACAGCAGTAACACATATTTATATCCGAAAGCTGAGCAGAAAATCCTCCAAAACAGGCGGCTATATTTTGCACGAATTGAATTGGCTATCCCATTGGCAACGGCACTGAATCCCATTACACCAAATGACTGATGTGTTTCACTTACCGCAGCATCAAAACTAAGCAATGGATTTTCGTCCATTTTATCTTCTACTGATGAGGCCACATGATCTAAAATTTCCATTTGTACATCAACATCTTTAAAGCCTCTCTGTGCTATAAGCGCTTTAATTTGATGCAGTTGTTCTTTACTGAGATTCATTTAGAACGAAGGTTTTAAGTTTAACAATAGCTGTAGCTGGGCAATAAAATCTTTTGCTTCCTTTAATTTATTTAGCACCTCTTTTTCTCCATCTTTAGATAAGGAATAATATTTCCTCACCCTGTTTTCAACCACTTCTGTGGTTGTTTCCAATAAACCTTCTGCTTCCAGTTTATGTAAAGCCGGGTATAAAGCCCCCTCTTTTAACAATAATTCGCCCTGCGTGATGGATTTTACTTTTTGAGTAATTTCATAACCATACATCTTTTCATTTTCTGATAAAAGATTTAAAATAATGGTTTGTAAAGTACCTTTAAATAATTCATTATTAACTGCCATATTGCAAACATATAAATTTTTACATACATAAGAAAATTATGCATGTAAATTTTAAAGTTATAATGTTAAAAAACAAAAAACCCTCTTCAAGATTTAAATGAAGAGGGTTCGTATTTTAAAGTCCCCTTAAAGGGATTAAGGATTAAGCATCAATTTTTGCATACTTGGCATTACGCTCAATAAACTCTCTACGTGGCGCAACTTCATCGCCCATTAACATCGAGAAAGTATGATCGCACTCTGCTGCACTTTCGATTGTAGCCTGTAATAAGGTACGCGTAGCAGGATTCAGTGTAGTATCCCAAAGTTGTTCAGCGTTCATCTCACCCAAACCTTTGTAACGCTGGATGTGTACACTATCTTCTTTACCATTACCTTTAATACGTTGTACAGCAGCATCGCGTTGTACATCATTCCAGCAATATTCGAAATCTTTACCTTTTTTAACCTGGTAAAGCGGTGGTGATGCAATATAAACATAACCGGCTTCGATTAATGCCCTCATATAACGATAGAAGAACGTTAAAATCAACGTGGTAATGTGAGAACCATCAATATCCGCATCCGTCATAATTACGATCTTGTGATAGCGTAATTTAGTCAGGTTTAATGCTTTATCGTCTTCTGGCGTACCGATACTCACACCGATAGCCGTAAACATATTTTTGATCTCGTCGTTCTCGTAGATTTTGTGCTCCATCGCTTTTTCCACGTTCAAGATTTTACCTTTTAGTGGTAAAATGGCCTGAATGTTTCTATCGCGACCTTGTTTAGCGGTACCACCCGCCGAGTCACCCTCTACCAGATAAATTTCACATCTTTCCGGATCACTATCTGAGCAATCGGCTAATTTACCTGGCAAACCAGATCCACCCATTACACTCTTACGCTGCACCATTTCGCGCGCCTTACGCGCTGCTGCACGTGCAGTAGCCGCTAAAATTACCTTGTTGATGATCATTTTAGCTTCTTTCGGATTTTCTTCCAGATAGTAACCCAATGCTTCACCAACTGCAACATCAACCGCTCCCATTACCTCACTGTTACCCAGTTTGGTTTTGGTTTGCCCCTCAAACTGAGGCTCCTGAACCTTTACCGAAACTACTGCGGTTAAACCTTCTCTAAAGTCATCACCGGTAATTTCCATCTTCAGGTTTTTTAATAAACCCGATTTATCGGCATAAGCTTTTAAAGTACGGGTTAAACCTCTGCGGAAACCTGCGATGTGCGTTCCCCCCTCGTGGGTATTAATGTTATTCACATAAGAGTGAACATTTTCTGAATAACTATCGTTGTACTGAAAAGCCAGCTCAACCGGGATGCCGTTCTTAATTCCTTCGATATAAATCGGTTCAGGTAAGAAGGATGCTCTTGTTCCATCTAAAAAGGCAACAAATTCTTTCAAACCACCTTCTGAGTGGAATACTTCTGATAAGAATTTTCCATCCTCTAAAACTTCACGCTCATCAGTTAACGTTAAGGTAATTCCTTTATTCAGGAAAGCCAATTCACGTAAACGACCTGCTAAAGTATCGTATTTATATTCAGTGGTTTGCGTAAAAATGGTCGCATCCGGACTAAAAGTTACAATGGTACCACGCTTATCGGTCTCACCTACTTCTTTAACATCGTATAAAGGTTTACCGATGTTATATTCCTGCATCCATATTTTACCTTCGCGGTGAACTTCGGCTTTTAAATGTGTAGATAAGGCGTTAACGCAACTTACCCCCACACCGTGTAAACCTCCGGATACTTTGTAGGTATCTTTATCAAATTTACCACCCGCGTGTAAAACCGTCATTACGATTTCAAGCGCCGATTTATTCTCTTTTGTATTAATTCCGGTTGGAATACCCCGACCGTTATCTTCAACCCTGATGGAGTTACCTTCTAAAATTCTAACATCGATTGTATCTGCATGACCAGCTAATGCTTCATCAATTGAGTTATCTACAACCTCGTAAACCAAATGGTGTAAACCTTTTACACCCGTATCACCTATATACATTGAAGGGCGCTTACGCACCGCTTCTAAACCTTCTAAAACCTGTATATTATCTGCCGAATAATTTGACTTTAAATCCTGTTCTTCGCTCATATTTTAATTAAAAACAATAAGTATCAAAAATACGGAAATTTTGGCATTTAACCCAATATGTGGATAAGTTTTAGGCTGTGAAAAAGCGATAAAGCTTTCTAACTAAACACTTAAGCATAAAGCCTGTTAAGGATAATTAAAATGTTTTTTTTGAAAATTAAATCGCGTATTCCAAAAAGGGCTGATCTCTCATTTTTTATGTCTCAACTTTACATCTTCTGCCAAACGTTCCTACGGAACGAAAACGCCAATTGTACAATTGGCTACCGATGAAGCGTTCCTACGGAACGGTTTGTGAACTAGAATTTTACCTTTTTCGTTCCGTAGGAACGCCTGATGGGTAGAAAAAAAAATGAAATGTTTTTTCGTTCCGTAGGAACGTTTGGTATGGCAAATTGCTATTGCCACCCTGCAGCCCCAAATAGCCTTACTGTCCGCGCCATTTAAACCCGATGGCAGCGGACATGAAATTAAGCGGACAGCGGGACGAACAACCTTTTGAAATACAGGCTTTGCTTTTCAAATCACCGCTACCAGATGACACGCTTAGCCTTATGCGCTTAGCGTTGAGTAAATTAAACGTTTAACACAAAAACCAATTTGGAGCAACTTGTATTGCGATAGGCCTTTCTTTAAATTGGATATAAAAACTAATTTATATAAGTTTGCTAAAATTTATTAAACAAGAATGGAAAGAAGAACCTTTAAAACCTTTGGTTTACTTGCAACAGCAACTTTGATAACTGCTTTCTCTGCATGCCAGAACAAAGACACTAAAACTACTGAAACTAAAAAAACAGAGGGTACTACTGCCGCAGTTTCTCCAACTGAGAAAATTGTGTACGTAAACTCCGACTCGTTACTTACAAAATATGAATACTTCAAAGATCTTAAAGTGAAATTTGAAGGTAAGACCAAAAATGCTCAGGCAGACATGCAGGCTAAAGGTCAGGCTTTTCAAAGAGAGGTGGCGCAATACCAGCAATCGGCACAAACTTTATCTGCCGATCAACGTAAAAGCACTGAAGAGCGTTTAGCACGTAAACAACAGGAACTACAAACTTACCAACAAAATGCTGGTGGTGCTTTACAGAATGAGCAAGCTGCTGAGAATGAAAAACTTTATGATAAAGTAGCCGATTATTTAAAAGGTTACGCGAAGGAAAAAGGTTATAAAATGGTTTTAACTTACTCAAAAGGTAACAGCGCTATTTTATTTGCCGATGAAAGTTTAGATGTTACTTCTGAAGTAATTAAAGGCTTAAACGCTGAGTATAGCAAAAAATAAGCAAAAAGCGATTAAAATATAGATGCCCCGAATAAATCGGGGCATTTTTTTTGTGCTGTATTTTATAAAAAGATCAAATTAATATGGACAATCAAAATCAGAAATATATGCAGATGGCAATTGAGTTATCTGTACAAAATGTGAGTGAAAGCATTGGCGGACCTTTTGGAGCGGTAGTGGTAAAAGATGGAAAGTTGATTGCCAAATCGGCAAATAAGGTCACTTCTACCAACGACCCTACTGCACATGCGGAAGTTTCGGCCATCAGGCTGGCCTGCACCGAATTAAATACTTTCGATTTAAGTGGCTGCGTAATTTACACCAGTTGCGAGCCGTGCCCCATGTGTTTAGGAGCAATTTATTGGGCAAAAATCGACACCATTTATTATGCTAATACCAAGGCTGACGCCGAACACATTGGTTTTAGTGATAAATTTATTTACGAAGAGTTAGACAAACCCATGGAAAACAGAAGCCTGCCGGTTATCCAGCTGATGCGCGACGAAGCCCTGGCAGCTTTTAAACTGTGGGAAACCTCACCGATGAGGATAGCGTATTAAAACAGAAAAGGTGCCGATACTCAGCACCTTTTCTGTTTTGAAATTATTATTTATTTACTCGATTCTTTTCCTGCCAATAAGCCGATCATGGAATCTATTTCCTTCACCACACCATCATCAGAACCAGAGAAACCTACCGCTTTAAACCTGATATTACCATCTCCATCAATCACAAATTTAGTCGGGATTCCATCCACTTTATAGGCACTTACTACGTCAAACTTCGATGGATCTTTTGCATTTTTGGTATCGTAAAGCACATTAAAATTGTATTTCTTCGCAGCAATAAAGTCAGTCACCACTTTCTCTCTATTTTCTTCCGTTTGCCAGGTATTTACAAACAAGAAAACCACATTTGGATTACTGGCGTATTTGTTCATTGCTTTTTGCATCCCAGGGAAAGAGGATACACAAGGCCCGCACCAGGTGGCCCAATAATCTAAAATCACAATTTTACCTTTCAAACTGGCTAAACTTATGGTTTCGCCTTTCAGGTTAGTTAATGAAAATGCAGGCGCTGGAATATTAATCATTTTTTTTGTCCATTCTGCGCGCTCTTTTTCTAATGCTGCTTTTTCTAAATTGGCAATGTACGTTTCATAAGTTCCACTTTTCTTTAACTTAGTATAAAGCATTTTAAATTCGTTCTTTAACGAATCGTTGCCATTACCTTCTTTAATCAATTTTTCGGCCTCACTGTAAGCTTTATCATCCTGGCCATTCTTAATTAAATAAGTTACATAACGGGAGGATACATCTGGCGGAACATTAGCGTACAAGGGTATGGCTTTTTCCTGCATAGCCAGCGCTTCTTTAAATTTCCCCTGATGATAAAGCAGCAAGCCATAAGTATCAGCATACATACCATAAGCACCGTCTAAATATTTAAGGTATTCTTCTTTAGTGTTATAATACTTTGGCATCTCATCACTTCTAGATGCTTCTATCAGTTCGAGTGATTGTTTTGAAAGTTGAGCGGCCAATTCTACATTTTCTTTTTTCTGAGCAGATGGCCAGGCAAAACTATTGTTGTACAAGCTTGCCCGAGACATTTTATCGGTAACTTTTGCAGCATAAGCCTGAAATTTTTCCAGATCATTAGCTTTTACGGCACTATTGGCTAACATACTATAAATGGAATTCAACCTACCGGCATCTGCTTTTTTGGTTTGATCGAGGTTAAACCTGCTAATCATTTCATCGGCCTTTTGTACTTGTGTGGCAAAATCTTTTGTGCTATAAAGCGTATTCATCCCGTCATTCCAGGCATAATTTCCGGTAGGATATTTTTTAAGCACAATAGCTTTAACTGAATCGGCCTGCACTTTTTTCTTTAATAAGGAGTAAAGGCTAATAACAGTACCCAAATCTTCTTCTTTTGGTTCTTTCAGTTTTGACAGGGTCGAAATATTTTCATTGATCAGCTTTGTACCATTGTCTTTATCTGCTTTGTACTCAAGCGACAGGTATTGATTCAGGTTTTTCTTTTTCAGCTCAGGTTTTAAGGCAAAAGCTTGTTTATACAGTGAAACTGCTTTTTCAGGGTCTATGGTAAGCCCCAAATAGTAATTCCCTGCTAATCCATACAAAAAAGCTTCGTTAAGATAGGCCTCTGCCGGAACTTTTCCCGCTTTAGTAAATTCTAAAACATAACCAGCAGGTGCTTCATCTTTTTGGTCGCCAACCGAAAAAGCAAGTCCAACCACAGTAACACTATCGGGAGTAGAGATTTCTCCTTTATAAATCCCTCCCTCCTTTGTGAGTTCTATTTTGTTACTTTTAGGATTGGTTTTTGAAAAAAAGGTATAACCAGTACACTTCACATCTGCCAGGTTTTCGAGATTGGTTCCCTTTGGGTCGTATGTAAATTTAACTGTACTTCCTGCTGCAGGTTTGGTAGCAGAAAATTTTACTCCTTGTGCATTTGCCACTCCGGCAGCAAATATGAGCAAGCATAACAATTTTAAGGTTTTCATAATGAAAGGATTAAGTTTTTTTAGGTAACTAAATATATAGTTTATTCTTTATTCTTCAAAGCTGTTTTATGTTAAATTTTAAGGAATAATTATTGTAGTAATTAAGGATGACCTACGAACAAAAAATAAGCAGTGAGCTGAATTTCTGGAAGTTTAAAACTTTGCAAAAACCTTCGCTTTTGAATAAAATGACGAATAAAGTGCAGAAAAAAATAAATAGTTATATTCCCGATAAGGTTCACAATGCCATAACTACTGCGATTAAACAGATGGTTAAGGCTGTGCTTTTTGGATCGACATTTACCACCTCGAAGCCGATTACCGATTTAACCCTGATGCACCGCGAAGCATTAATTAAGCAAAAGATAGAAAACTATAAAAAAACAGGTGCTGCCGAAGGCGGAATTACCGGTGCAGGGGGATTTTTAATGAGCCTGGCTGATTTCCCGCTGTTACTGGGCATAAAAATGAAAATGCTTTTTGATATTGCCGCATTTTACGGATACGATGTGAAAGATTACAGAGAACGTTTATACATTTTACACATCTTCCAGCTGGCTTTTTCAAGTAAAGAAGAAAGCCAGAATATTTTCATGAAAATGCAGGATTGGGATGATAAAGCACATCAATTACCGACCAATATTGATGAATTTGACTGGCTTACCTTTCAGCAGCAATACCGTGATTATATTGATTTAGCCAAACTTGCACAGATGCTTCCTTTTGTAGGTGCGGCAGTGGGTGCAGTTGCCAATTATAAACTAATCGATAAACTGGGCAAAACGGCAATGATGAGTTACCGGATGAGGTATTTTAGTCTTCAGTCCATAGTCCTAAGTCATGAGTCGACTGACGACTTAAGACTCAAGACTGGGGACTAACTAACTAATCTTCTTCTTCGAACATACCTCCAATCAGGTCATCCGTTTCCCGTCGGTCTTTTTTAGTTGGGCGGCCAGTACCTCTATCCCGTTTTAGGTTTGGTGCATGAAACATCGATTTAAAAGCATGCGTTTCTTCAACAGGGGTTAAATCTTTATATTTTGTTAAAGCTGTTGGCGAATCTGTTCTGTTATACGAAAGTTCTACCACTTCGATAATTTTCTTTTCGATCCCCTTCGATACCTGATAAACTTCACCCACTTTCACAATTGCCGAAGGTTTAATATTCTGTCCTTTGAGTTTCACCCTACCCGCTTTACAGGCATCAGTAGCCAGGCTCCGGGTTTTAAACAACCTGATTGCCCATAAATATTTATCGATCCTAAGTTTTTCTATCTCTGTCATAAAGTTTCAAAAATACGCAATTTGGTTAACTGTTTAAATTGGTAAATCGGTTAATTGGATAGGACGTATTCCTGCAGTTAACCAGTTTAAACACTTAAACAATTAACCTCTTTATGCACAGTTAACCAGTTTAAGCGATTTAAACAATTAACCCATCAACAAAACAATTTAAACAATTAACCATTTAATAAGCAAAAATTGATTTATTTTGCGTAAAATTTAAAAACATCATGTATTCAGATTTAAAGAAATTAATTGAAGCCGCTTGGGAGGATAGAACCCTTTTAAAATACAGCAACTATTGCGAAGCCATTGAAGCCGTTATTATGGGGCTTGATAAGGGTGAAATCCGTGTTGCTGAGCCAGTTTTAAACTCTTGGGGCATTAATGAATGGGTAAAGAAAGCAGTAATTTTATATTTCCCGATTCGCGAGATGAAAGAAATTAAAAGCGGTCCTTTTGTTTACCACGATAAAATGGATTTAAAAACCGATTATAAAGCAACTGGTGTACGTGTTGTGCCTATGGCAAGTGCGCGTTACGGTGCGTTTTTAGCAAAAGGTGTAATCATGATGCCATCATATGTAAACATCGGCGCATATGTTGATGAAGGTACAATGGTTGATACATGGGCTACTGTAGGTTCTTGTGCACAAATTGGTAAACGCGTTCACTTAAGTGGTGGTGTGGGTATTGGTGGTGTTTTAGAGCCGGTACAAGCTGCTCCGGTTATTATCGAAGATGACGCTTTCTTAGGCTCTAGAGCAATTGTTGTGGAAGGTGTTAAAGTAGAGAGAGAAGCTGTTTTGGGCGCTAACGTAGTATTAACAGCATCAACCAAAATTATTGATGTTACCGGCCCTACCCCGGTAGAGTATAAAGGAATTGTTCCTGCACGTTCGGTTGTTATACCAGGAAGTTATACCAAAAAATTCCCTGCCGGCGAATTTCAGGTGCCTTGCGCTTTAATTATTGGTAAACGTAAAGAAAGTACAGATAAGAAAACTTCGCTTAACGATGCGTTAAGAGAAAATAATGTTGCCGTATAAAATGGATTGAGGCGTAAGGTTTAGGGTGTAAGGTGACATCCCAAACCTTATACCTTATGCCTTTAACCTTATACCTTTAATGAAAATAGGATACGATGGCAAGCGTGCCGCCAATAATTTAACAGGATTAGGTAATTACAGCCGTTCTTTAATTGAGCATCTGGCACATCAGTTTCCTCAACACCAGTACCTGGTTTATGCGCCCAAAGTAAAAGCGGCCAAACAGATCGATACGTTTTTCGAAAATGATAACATCCAGCTTAAACTTCCTAAAAGTGGGCCTTTTTTATGGCGGACTTTAAATATCCTGAAAGATTTAACCCAGGATGACTGTCAGATTTTTCATGGTTTGAGCCACGAAATTCCATTAGCCATACAACATACGCGGATTAAATCAATCGTGACCATTCATGATTTAATTTTCCTTCGTTTCCCGCAATATTATAAATTTATCGACCGGAAATTATACGAGTGGAAAAGCAAATCTGCCTGTAAACGGGCCAATAAGATTATCGCCATCAGCGAAAAAACAAAGGCTGATATCATTGAACTTTACAGCATTAGTCCGGAGAAGATTGAAGTAATTTACCAAAGTTGCGATGACAGCTTTAAAACACCTTTCCCAAAAGAAACATTGAGCCGGATCAGGGCAACCTATAAGCTACCTGAAAAATATATACTGAATGTTGGCACCATTGAAGAACGTAAAAATCTAAAACTGGCTGTGCAGGCCTTAAAAAAGGTTAGAGAAGATTATAAATTGGTGGTGATAGGCAAACAAACGGCTTATTTTAAAACGGTTGAGAAAGAAATAGAAAAACTTGGCCTTAAAAACAGGATTTTATTCCTAAAAAACATCCCCTTTGCCGATTTGCCGGGTATTTATCAAATGGCAAGTGTTTTTGTTTACCCTTCTTTTTACGAAGGTTTTGGCATTCCGATTATCGAAGCGCTATATTCTGGCGTTCCGGTTGTTGCGGCAACAGGCTCATGTCTGGAAGAAGCTGGCGGACCAGATAGTTTGTACATCTCACCAAACGATGCCAATGCTTTAGCCACAGCAATCAATCAGATTGTCGAAAACCCTTCACTCCAAAAAGAGATGAAAGAAAAAGGGCTGGAGTTTGTTCAAAAATTCAATAGTCCTGTGGTTACAAAGCAATTAATGGATTGCTATTTAGCGCTTTAATTATTTCTACGATTATACCGCAGCAGCCTTCCTAATCTAAACCTGACATTCGCGGAAAGCCCGGAACGAGGCACGAGTGAGGACTTGCAGCATTGGCAGGGCTAAGCACTAATAGTAGCAATGCCCCTTCTTTTCAAAATAAAATCCTATGTCTCAAAAAAGCAAAAGAAAAAGGGCTGGAATTTGTTTAAAAATTCTACAGCCCTTTCGCTATTCAGCAACTAATAAATTGCTATTCAGATTTTTATCATGTAAACCCTAAAATTATTTAGCTGCCGTAACTGTTGGCGGATATTGTGCCAATATTTCTTTTACGCCTGTATACAAACGTTCTTCTCTTTTGTTAAAGCTATCCAGGTTAAAACCAGATCCTTGCCCGTGCCAGAATAAAATCTTTTTAGCAGGATCTAGGAAATCGATAATAATGGTGCCTTCAATATATTGGTTCACGTAGGTACCGCCACCCCAGAAAGGATTTCCCCAGCCGCCGCGCCAGCCCCAACCCCAGCCACCATAGTAACCAGGACCATAAACATCAGTTTTTTCACGGGCAACCACAACCAAATTCACTAACATATCTGGTTTTTCAGATTTAGTAAATCCTTTGGCATTCATTTCTGATTCAACCGCAGCCAATAAACGGCGTTTATCCAGGTTATTTAGCTTAACCCTTGCTATGCCTTTATCATAAAAATTGTAAGTTTTGTAACCGCTTAAATCAACATTTTTGTCATAGTCTGAAGCGGTGCGGAGTGTTGTACATCCTGCTAATGCCAATACCACTGTAAAAAGCATTAATAATTTTTGTGTCGTTCTCATTTGTGCGTTGTTCTTTAAATAACCTGATCTAAATATAACGATTTTGACAATTAAAAAGGAAAATCATTTATATTTTTTACAATCAGATTGTTATATTAAAAACAGCTAGTAATTAATTAAGTTTGGATGCTATATACCTCTAACTAAATATTTTACAATTAGATTAGATCTGTCTGTGGTACATAATGATCAAATCGCATTTACTGGAAGGCAGGAGCTAAAATCCTTAAAGTTTTTGATCAAAAAAACGGGTGAAGTTTTCCGCGATCACTATCCTTGTAAACTTCGTAAATAAATTAACTTTGCAACATGTTAAGAGACGAGATTAATAAAGCTTTTGAAGTATTAAAATCAGGAGGCGTTATTCTATATCCAACGGATACCATTTGGGGATTAGGCTGCGATGCAAGCAATCCCGAGGCAGTAGATAAATTACTGAAGATCAAAAACCGCCCTGCTGAAAAGAGTTTAATCGTATTATTGGATGTAGACAGCAAACTGCAAAGTTATGTAGCCGAAATTCCTGATGTGGCTTATGATTTAATCGAATATGCAGAAAATCCCTTAACCATTATTTTCTCAGGGGCCAAAAACTTAGCGCCAAACGTAATCAATGCGGATGGAAGTGTGGGTATCAGAATTGTTAAACACGATTTTTGCACACCATTAATTCAACGCTTTAGAAAACCCATTGTTTCTACTTCTGCAAATTTAAGCGGACAGCCTTCGCCAAAATTCTTTGACGATATCGATGCTGAAATTATCGATGCTGTTGATTATGTAGTTGATTTCGAACAAGAAAACCGAACCAGCAGAAAGCCTTCAACCATTATGAAACTTTCTCCAGGCGGACAATTTGAGTTTATTAGGAAGTAAGTCCCCAACCCCTAAATGGGCTTTGAATCGCTGATAGTGTTTACCGACCAAATGTTTTGCTTAATTTTGAACAAATGAATTACCCTTATATATGCAGTCTGAATTAAATGAAGGGAACTCCAAGTCCCCTTCAGGGGATTTAGGGGGTCACCTACAAAACCCCATATTTAAAACCTTATCCTCAATAGCCGATAAGCACAATACCGAAGCTTATGTTATTGGAGGCTTTGTTCGTGATTTATTTTTAGATCGCCCTTCAAAAGATATTGATGTGGTGGTTGTGGGTAGTGGAATAACCTATGCAGAAGCGGTAGGCCGGAAACTGAACACTAAAGTTGCTGTTTTTAAAAATTTTGGCACTGCAAATATTAAATATCAGGATTTAGAAGTCGAATTTGTAGGCGCAAGGAAAGAATCGTATCGTTCAGATTCGCGTAAGCCAGTTGTTGAAGATGGCAGCTTAGAAGATGACCAGTTGCGCAGGGATTTCACCATTAATGCTTTAGCCATTAATTTAAACGCTGATCATTTTGGCGAACTGTTAGATCCTTTTGACGGGATTAAAGATTTAGAAAATAAGCTCATCCGTACCCCGCTGGATCCTGAAATTACTTTTTCTGATGATCCGCTGCGTATGATGAGGGCAATCCGCTTTGCTTCGCAGCTAAATTTCAACATTGATCCGGCTGCTCTAAATGCCATTAAAACGCAAAAACAGCGCATCAGTATCGTTTCAAAAGAGCGGATTACCGATGAGATGAATAAAATCATCCTCTCTAAAAAACCTTCAGTGGGCTTTAAACACCTTTTTGATACCGGCTTGTTGCAGCTCATTTTTCCTCAAATGGCACAGCTTTATGGTGTAGAGATTATTAAAGGAAAAGCACATAAAGATAATTTTTACCACACGCTGGAAGTATTGGATAACATCTGTGCAGATACCGATGACTTGTGGTTACGCTGGGCCGCCATTTTACACGATATTGCCAAACCTGCTACCAAACGTTTTGAAGAAGGCCACGGCTGGACTTTCCACGGTCATGAAGATAGAGGAGCCAGAATGGTTCCGAAAATATTTGCACAGCTCAAACTGCCTTTAAACGAAAAGATGAAGTATGTACAAAAATTGGTGCAGCTTCATTTACGGCCGATTGTTCTGGCGCAGGAAACTGTTACAGATTCTGCCGTAAGGCGATTACTTTTTGATGCCGGGGAAGAAATTGAAAGTTTGATGTTGCTTTGCAATGCCGATGTAACCACTAAAAACGAATACAAAAAAACGAAATACAGAAACAATTTTGAGCTGGTTAAACAAAAGCTTAAGGATGTAGAAGAACGTGATAAAATTAGAAACTGGCAGCCCCCTATTTCAGGAAATGATATCATGGAAACTTTCGGTCTTGACGCCGGGAAAGAAGTTGGACTAATTAAAAATGCGATCCGCGAAGCTATATTAGAGGGCGAGATTACAAACGACTATCAGGAAGCATTTAATTTTATGCTAAATCAGGCAAAACAAATGGGATTAAATCCTGTTAATAAATAATTTAATTGCTGAAACACTACAATCGGGATGTCTTTTATGGCACCTGATATTTGTGGTAATTATAAATTAACTTTATTTTTACGGTTCCAAAACACTATAATGGCTATTTATAAATTTAGAATTACTTTCGAAGATTTTGATGATGTTGTGAGAGAGATCGACATTAAATCAAACCAAACATTTGAAGACCTGCATAAGGCTATTCACAGATCTACGGGTTATAATGCCGAAAAATCTTCCTCTTTTTATGTAAGCACCGATAATTGGTTAAAAGGTGATGAAATTGCCTATTTACCAAGCGAACGTAAAAAAGACCGTGTAGTTTTAATGGAGAATTCTAAACTGAGTGGTTTTATTGAAGATCCACATCAAAAGTTTTACTACATCTATAATTTCGATCGCCCTTACGATTTTCATGTAGAGCTGGTAAAAATAATTTTAGATGCCGATCCAAATATCGAATATCCGTTTTTAGCGAAAAGCAGTGGCGAGGCCCCAAAAATAATGGAGCAAAACAGTCCACAGGCTGTTGATCCAAGAGGCGCAGTGGCATCGGCAAGTGAATTTGATTTCTTAAATGAAATGAACTTTGTACCGGAAGATACCGACGAATTGGAGGCTATGGGCGAAATGGGCATCAATACCGAAGAGCGGGACGAAGATGAAGAAAGCGAAGAAGACGAATTCGGCGACGAATTTTCGGATAGCGATAACTTCGAAGATGATAGCCATAAAGACGATTATTAATTAGCAACAAAATAATAAGTACAAGAAGCTGCCAAATATTTAAATTTGGCAGCTTTTATTTTATACAGCCCTATGCGTCACCCAAAAACCTTAATATCCATTGTTGGCCCTACTGCAATTGGCAAAACAGCCCTGGCTATTCAACTGGCTCAACATTTTGGCACAGAAATTATTTCTGCCGATTCCCGTCAGTTTTTTAAGGAAATGGAAATCGGAACGGCAAAACCAGATATTACCGAATTAGCTGCAGCAAAACATCACTTCATTAATTCTCATTCGGTTTCCCAACTGTTCAGCACAGGTGATTTTGAAGTAGAAGGTTTAAAAACGATCGATCAAATTTTTAAAGCCCACAACCTGGCCATTATGGTTGGCGGTTCGGGTTTATATGTAAATGCCTTAATTAATGGTTTGGATGAGATGCCTGATATTGATTTAGCAATACGTGAAAGGCTGAATAAACAATTTGAAGAAGAAGGATTATCCAGTATCCAAAACCAGCTGGCCAAATTAGATCCCGAATACTTCGCAAAGGTAGATCAACAGAATCCGCAAAGAATGATCAGGGGTTTGGAGGTATTTTTATCAACAGGTCAAAAACTTTCGTCAATGCTTTCGGCTACCAAAAAAGAAAGACCGTTTAATATCATCAAAATCGGGTTAAATACCGATCGTGCTGTTCTATACGACCGAATTAACCGCAGGGTTGATAAAATGATTGCGGATGGTTTAGTAGATGAAGTAAAATCGCTAATACCTTTTAAAAAATACAATGCCTTAAACACCGTAGGTTATAGTGAACTTTTCGATTACCTGGATGGGCTATCACGCCTTGATGATGCAATAAGTTCGATCAAACAAAATACACGTCGCTTTGCTAAACGCCAACTGACCTGGTTTAGAAGAGATGAAGAGATTAATTGGTTTGAGCCCAATCAAAGCGCAGAAATTATAAACTTTATAGAAGATAAAATAACAGCAAAATAAAAAGAGGTTGTATCATAAATGCGATTTCACTTTAGATGCTGTCATCATGAGTTTCCCGAAGAATCGGGATGACAATTCTATATTTATGATACAACCTCCGCTTATGCCATTAAAAATCTTATTATTTATCCGGGAACTTTACACCTCTATACTGTGTAATATCAACTGTTGGAATGGTAGAACCATATTTAGCATTAATGGCATCAATAAATACATTCGCAATTACTGCATTTCCACGTGGGGTTAAGTGAATACCATCTAAAGAGAATGCACCACCTGTAATAAATGCAGCATTAATACCAACACCCTGAACGTTAATACCCGTTTTTACCTGATTAAAATAAGTATAGGTATCAGCGATAGCCAAACCTTTGCTTGTAGCTAAAGATTTAATCGTACTGTTGTAGCTATTTACATAATCTTTTACTTTAACTACCTCATCTTTATCCAGTACCCATTTATTTTCGATTGGATTTAAGGGATGTAAACCATAAGGAATACCGGCAGCATTTGGTTTTCCAAATATGCCTTCTGATTGAAATGGCAAACGGATTAAATCTTCAGCAGTTGCAGGTCTTACCGCGCCTGCTCCGGTTTGGATGTAAATTGCCGCTGCCGCTGGATTAATTGCCTTAGCGGCATTTAACAAAGCTGCCACAGTAACCGTATTAAAATAAGGAATTGCCGTTACATCAGGAATAGTACCTACTATACCTTTTTGACCACCTGCGGTTAAAACATTTAAAAAGTTAGCATATAAAGATGAAAAAGTAACCTTATCTGTTAAAGCTGTTGTAGGATCAGTCGATACGGTAACCGCACCGTTTAAGGCATAACCCAATACATCATTATTTCCTAACCAAAGGGAGAAAAAAGTATGGTTTCGGCCTTGGATAAACTGAAAATAATTGGTTTTACCTACCTGAGCATCTGTTAACAAACGTTCGAAATATGGGTTTGCAGCACTGAAAGAAAATGTTGGATCGAAAGCCAGATCAACACGCATGCCCGGTATACCTAAGTTTTGAATTTCACCGTTGTATTTGTCTAAATGCTTCGCTGCATCCCGATAAGCCAGTTTATCAACTACCGGCGTTAGCGTTGGTGTTCCGTTAACCAATGCGGTTAAAGAAATATAACCTGAGCCGTTTAAATGTTCTTCACTAAAAAACGGCGAAGTGAAAGCACCACCACCAACAGTAGCCATTTTGGCCGCCAATAAATTAGGATAGGCCACTTTCTGTCCTTCTAAATATAAACCTCCATCGGCAAAGCCAGAGGTTAAGGAATTACCTACTGCAATATATTTGCTAAAATTAGCTTGTCCGGCGGTTGATCCTGCAGGAGTTTCTATTTCTGGTTTACAAGCTGCTGCAAAAAGGATGATAGCAGCAACGAAACTATTCAATATGTATCTTTTCATTTGTAATTCTCCTACCATTTATAAGTTAACGAAATACCTGGTGCATAAACCAAAGTTTTAAAGGTACCATCCAGGCCCGTTTCGATATTCTTTTGTTTACGCGATTTAACATCTTCAAAAAAGAACGATGCATTAACTTCGAAATGGCGGGTAGGTGTATAACCTAAACCAGCACTTAAAATATAACGGTCGGCATCAGGCGCTTCGGGGGTTACGTATCCATCCTGTACCGGAGAAAAGGCATAACCAACACCTGCCCTTAATGCTAATTTCTCTGATGCCTGGTGGTTAATACCTAATTTAAACGAAGAACCATCACGATAATTGCGTGCCGATTTTGTATCAACAAGCGCAGGTGTATTGGTTGCATAATCAAAAGATAAATCCTGATAAATATGCCATTGTACCCAGCTTGCATCAAATGCTAAAACGGTGCTTTTTGACAAGGGAATACCTACCCCTAAACTGGTGGTTGCTGGTAAAGGCAATTCGGCATTAAATGTATTTCCAGCCGGGAAAGATCCTTCTAATGATTTTGGGACTTCAAATTCTGCTGAGCCACCATCAAGTTTTGTAATGACCTTCGATTTGTGTACCAGCGCAAAAGAGATGTTGCTTAATGTTTTAATGTATAAACCCGCATTCCATCCATAACCTGTTCCGGTACCATCTAAGGTTGCTTTTCCCGAACGACCGTCAGGAAAATTTACAGGAATAGCCCTTTGAAGATTTACATCGCCATGGTTATAAACGAAACCTGCCCCTATCCCAATACGATCGGTAATTTTGACACTTAAAGTTGGTTGAAAATAGATTGCTTTTAAATTTAGTGAGGTTAAAGCATACTTACCAGACCAATTATCGCCCCAATCTACCAAACCGCCGAAAGGTGTATACACACCTAAGCCTACTTTCCATTTATTCGATTTCGGACCCCAAACTGCATAAAATTCGAAAGGCGGCGCAATTTTGTTCTTCACATCTTCTGTAACGTTCGAACCTGCTTGTTTAAATGCCGACTTAAATAATAATGGGTTTACACCTGCTGAAACGGAGTTTTTCTCTAAGAAAGTTACTGCACCTGGATTGTAAAATACGGAAGCCTCATCTAAAGCCAATGCAGAACCTGCACCTGCCATACCAATTTGTTTCTGTCCTTGTAAATTAACCTGGAAACCCTGCCCCAAAACCCAAAGTGGGGCAGAAAGTAATGCGCTCAATAAAATTTTTCTCATCTATATATGGTTAAATAACAAATATATACTATGCTAACATAGCAAACAAACATTTGTTTGTAAGATTTTGAGTACGCTTACGCTTGAGCGGTTGGCCCGCCGAAGCCCATCGGAAAAGGTGGTTCTTCCTGAGTTTTAATACGTCCGTTTACGGCTTCGAATTTCTGAATGTTATCTTCCAATGCCGATAATAAACGTTTTGCATGTTCCGGAGTTAAGATAATCCTTGATTTCACTTTAGCCTTTGGAATCCCCGGCATTACGCGGATAAAATCCAATACGAACTCGGTATTAGAGTGTGTAATGATGGCTAAGTTTGAAAAAATTCCTTCAGCGATTTCTTCTGATAACTCTATGTTTAATTGATTCTCGTTTTGTTGTTCTTCCATAATAGCTCAAAAATAAAAAATTCCGCTGCTTAATAGCGGAATTTAAAACATAATGTTTGAAATAAAATTAATTCACTGGCGCTATAAAATATTATTTTTCTAAAAAATCTAATTCTGCTATAGCCAATGTTTTTTTATTGCCTGCAATCGCTGTTGCTTTTACCTGTATGTATTTTGCTGAAATTGCTTTTTTGAAATAATGCGTGCGCGGGGTTGGATCATTAATTAAATTACCAAACCCGAAGCTCTCGGCATCTTGCCAGGTTTTACCATCGTTACTGATTTGTAAAACGCCCTTCTCTAGCATTCCATCAGCATAATCAGTTGGTGGCGTATAAATAAATCCCGTTAATTCACGGACATTACCTAAATCTATTGCTATTTGGTGCTGATCATTGCTTTCGTTCGCTAACCAAGAGGTTTGTTTTTTACCATCAAATGCCATTGCAGCAGCGTGCTTAGCACCTTCGCTATCACTACTTAACAATTTCCAATCTTTTTTCACTATACCAAATGTTTCAGTGGCTACAGGCCCTTTTTCTTTATTGGTTATGGCTATTGCTTTTACTTCGCCTTTTGCAATTTGAATCGGACCAGTATATTTTTTAGCACTGGCATTAGGCACAGTTCCGTTTGTGGTGTAGTAAATTTCGATGCCTTTGTTAAGGTTAGCGGTAGCATTTTCTCCGTGCGGCTTCCACCCAAATACGTGGGTTTTCGGTGAAATGGTGGTTAAACCATTTATATCTCTGCTAAACTGCAATTGTGGCGGACGTGTACGGTAATAATGTGCCGATATGGTCGCTATTGCAGGTTCAGCTCTTGATGACAGAACAGTTAACCTAAACCTGGAAGAAGTGATTTCAGGGAAACGTAAAATACGTTTATAACCAATATTTGTTGCCGCAGCAATTTTTTGCCACTTATTCCCGATCCAGGCCTCCAGCTGGTGTTCGATTACACGCTCGCTATGGTTTGCAATATCCTCTTGTATTGCAATTCTATTGATGGTAACCGGCTTAACGGTTGTTATTTCAATGCTGTTTTGCTTATTGTTAAGTAAAACATAAGTGTTCATATCGTTATCCAGTACTTGTTTTGCACCTTTTGCACCGGCAAATAAATTTTTGCCATAGGTTTCGGTGATGCGCTTACCAACCTCGTTCAGCACACTTACATCTTCATCTGAGAATTTACCACTTCTATTTGGGGGGATATTGAGCAAAAAGGTCGAATTTCCACCTGCAGAGCGTTCGTAAATATCAAAAACATCATCCGAACTACGTACTTTTTGTTTCTCATCGTCACGGTAAAACCAGCCTTCTCTTATGGATGTATTGGTTTCGGCTTGTTGATAGTGCAGGTATTTAGCTTTATAAAGTTCGTTATTGCTACCTAAATCCTTATCTGTCATATCAGGAAAATGTGTCGCCGTATCCGGGTTTTCACTATAAGGAATTACGTTCCATTCGGTTTCGCGGGTTCCACCAGCTTCATTGCCACACCAACGGATGTCTTCTCTACCAAAAATCACCGCTTTTGGTGCTAAAGTATGGATCAGTGTTTTCCAGGCCGGATAGTTATATTTCTGTCCGCCTTTAGTTTTAGGATGTGCACCATCAAACCACACTTCATCAATTGGTCCGTATTCGGTTAAAACTTCAAATAATTGGTTTAGAAAATATTCGTTGTAATCGTCAACCTCGAATTTAAATTTAGTTGGGTTAGCGAACGGGCGTCCTGCTGTTTCGCGTGGAATGGTTCGCGTAGTTATTTTACTCAAATTGCCATACAATCCTTCAGGATTTTCGATTTGATATAAATCTGCCGGAGATAAATAAATACCTAGTTTAAGTCCGTATTTTTTGCAAGATGCAGAAAGATTTTTTAGAATATCTCCTTTCCCGTCTTCGAAACCTGTTGACATGATACCGTGTTTGGTGTAACGGCTTTGCCAAAGTACAAAACCATCATGATGTTTTACGGTAATGATCACCATTTTCATCCCTGCCGATTTCATCGCCTGGCACCATTGATCGGTATGCAGTTCTTTTAAATCAAAAACTTTAGGGTCTTCTTTGCCATTTCCCCACTCCATTCTGGTAAAAGAGTTTGGCCCAAAATGAATAAATGCAATAAACTCGTTTTTTAATGCGCTTAATTGATTAGCGGTTGGCACCACATGACTTGCCTTTGCAATAATGCTGGCTTTACTTTCTCCCGGCGTAATGGCTATGGTATGCTGTGGTTTTAATTTATCGCTTTGAGCTAAAGCATTGGCCATGAATAACGCCACTAAGGTTGAGGTAACAATTAATTTTTTCATTAAATTATTTTGTAATAAAATTAGCATTTGGTTAAGATTGAAGTATAACTTATGTTAACAGTGTTTGAATCTATATTATCATTTTCGCTCCGCTTTTAGCGCGACAGCCGGATCACTAATCCATTTCCCATCTTTCTGTTTAACAGGAATAAAGGCGAACATCCAGTTCTGCCCGGTTATGGGTTTGGGCACTTTTATCAACAGTTTATTCCACCCTTTTTTAAGCTTGATGGCTGCAGGTTTACGCGACCAGAAAAATTCTTCATCAGTATATGGAATTTCATTGGCTGGTGTAAACCAAGTTGGTTTAAGGTTTTGGTTTGCACCCGGATTTTGCCAAACCGGCCCTTTTAGTTCCGTATTGTCGATGTAAATTTCGCCACCATTGGCATCCCATTTTCCATTTTGTGGTATGCCTGCGCTATGCCGGTTAGAACGTGCAGGGGTTTCAAAACCAATTAAAGCATTGATCGTTTGGTCTGCTTTACAAAAAATGTATGAAGTAAAATCAACTTGTTTTAAACTATCAATCGGCTGATCGGGCATTAATGATTGATTAATTCTGATCACACTACCAGCAACTTTTTGAAACACTTGTTTTGCTTCCCCAGCCTTGTTTTTCGGATAAACCTTGCTTAACAGCCATTCTGTTTGGGAAGTATTAAAGTATGGAAATGCCAGCTGACTAAAAAAACGGCCCTGATGAGCTGTTAACCGTTTTTCAAATTCTCCGAAGTATTGATTGGCCAGGGTATTTTTTAAAGGTAAAACATTAAGGTATTCGGGCTTAGCTTCAGCTCGCCCACACCAAACGGCTTCACTGTATGCCA
Organism: Pedobacter folensis; assembly: GCF_056490665.1. Classification (NCBI taxonomy): domain Bacteria; kingdom Pseudomonadati; phylum Bacteroidota; class Sphingobacteriia; order Sphingobacteriales; family Sphingobacteriaceae; genus Pedobacter; species Pedobacter folensis. The sequence continues at coordinate 646,828 of NZ_JBWJIF010000003.1, read as the reverse complement.
ATGCACCCGGCCAAACCGGATTGTGCAGAAAAATTTTCTGCTTATCTGCTACCCTGGTATCTGGCCAGCAACATAAAATACCGCCTAAAGCATATTGATCTCCCTGAGCTTTGTTGCAAACCTGTTGGAAAAAGTAACGCTGAATTAAAGTAACAGCATCAAATAAATTTAAATAACCACCATACGAATCGATAATGGGATTAGTGTTATTGTTGGCTACTTCGCCTGTTGCTTCTTCCCGCCAAAGCTGCTGTATGCTTCCTGCTGCTGGTGGCAAGCCCGGATTCCACACCATTACCTTGCGTCCGTTAGCCAAAACCCTTTTGCTCATCCTATCGATAAATGCCACAGGATTGGGAATATGAACCTCATCAGAGCCAATATGTATAATCGGGCAATCGCCGGATGGGATTTCTTTGCAAAATTCGTCAATTAACTTTTCTAAAGTCTGCATCCCCTGCTCACTTTCCATCTTAAAGCCAAATACACGCTCGAAGTAAGCACTATGTCCAGGCATATCTAATTCGGGGATAATGGTGATAGCCCTTTCTTTGGCAAAGCGGATCAATTCTCTAATATCATCAAAGCTATAACTACTATCCGGATCGCGGTTAGTCTGCCTAAATCTGGCTTCATTAAGCTGAGGGAAAATTTTACTTTCCATACGCCAGGCCGGATTATCGGTTAAATGCCACTGAAAGGTATTGTATTTATAATGAGAAAGTATATCCAGTTGTTCTTTTAACATAGCAATACTTTGAAAATTACGCCCATTATCGTGCATAAATCCCCTAACAGCGAAAGCTGGCCAATCACTAATCTCGCAAAAAGGTAATGAGCTGAACCCGTTTTCTTTCTGCATTAACTGCCTCAAAGTCTGGATACCGTAATACAAACCATTAATGTCTGCCGCGCTAATGTCAATTCCTTTTTGAGAAACGGAAAGCTGATAACCTTCTTTTTTAAGGTTTGGTATTTTTACGATTGCTAAATTTACCTGAGTTTTATTTTTGCCAGAACTGGCTGAAATCGTAAGACCATTATCCACCATTAAGCTTTTTAAAGCAGGTAGAATAGCAGTTGCCGCATTTGATTTGACTACAATTTGCTTAACTATCAATTTACCAGGCAGCCATTGTACTTTCTGTGGAAATGGTATAAGTGCAACAGGTGCACGGTTTAATTCTTCAAGAGAATGGTTACTTGTCCAATTGCCTCCTTTGGTTTGTGCACTTAGATTAAAATAGATGCCTATAATAAGAATACAAAACAGAAGCCTCTTTATCATTTTGCATCGTTTTTAAATTGATGAAATTTCACCCAGTCAATTTCCATTTCTACCGGCAAATCGGCATCTTTTATCTTACCAACCCAGCTACCTCCCAGCTGCATATCGATAAGCAGATAATGTTTGCTTTGATTAAACGGAAACTGTCCTTCTTTAGTGGTCGCTATTTTTGGATAGGTAAAAGCCTTTTTGTTATTCACGAAGAATACTAAACTGTCTGGATACTTTTCTACAGCATAAGTATTAAATTTTTTGGGATCAATCTTAGCTGTTCCTCCTGATTTTGGTTTATCCTTTATTTTAAGGGTAAGCGTATAATAAGTGTGAATGGTTTGATAAGCAATGGAATCAAAATTTAATCTTTCCATAATATCAATTTCGCCACCATCAGGCCATTTACTGTTTTCGGCCAGCATCCAAAAAGCAGGCCAGGCACCCTGGGCACCATTTAGTTTGGCTTTAATCTCTAAACGACCAAAACCAAAAGCCATTTTATCTTTGGTATAAATACCACCGGTTAAGTAGCGTGAAGTATCTTTCGAAAAATCATTATTTTTTATTCCACGGAGTATCATTTTACCGTCCCGAAGCGCATAACAATTTTCATCATCGCTCATGTGCCTGTTCCAATCGGCACCACCTCGAGGTATTTTAGACCATTTTTTTTGGTCGAAACTACTTTTCTGGTTAAAATCTTCCCTCCAGGTTGCTTTCTGGTTATAGGTTCTATTTACCGAACAGGAATAAAGTAAAACCATTAATAATGAAAGTGATACAAGCTTCATAAACCGAAGTTAATTAAACCTTACACAATAAATTAATGGATTGGCAGCCCACACCTACGCAAACGTTTGATAGATTGTAACAAAACGAATACGCAGAACATCGGCAAGAAAAGCTATAAATTCTGATTAAAAACTTTCAGGGCTTCTTTATCATAGTAGGCGATAATTAGCGCCTTAAGTTTCTTTTTAAGCTCATTTTTAATGACCAAATAGTTTTTATCCTCAATTATATTTTTTAATTCTTTGGGATCTTTTTTCAAATCATACATTTCCCAGGCCTCTGTGCCTTTATAAAAACGGGCCAAAACATAACCATCGGTTCGAATGCCAAAATGCGGGGAAACATAATGTGGTCCTGGATATTCGTAATAATGATAATATGCGCCTTCTTTTTTCCAGTTCTTTATTTTTGGATTTTCTAGTACGGGCAAAAAAGACCTACCCTGCATGAAGCCTGGTTTGGAGATGCCTGCAAAATCAAGAATTGTCGGCGCCCAATCAACATTTGAGATGATTTGATCTAATTTTTTATCTTTCATTGCCGAAAGGCCTGGCACACGGATGATGAATGGGGTACGAAGGGATTCTTCATAGATAAAACGTTTATCAAACCAACCATGCTCACCCAGGTAAAAGCCCTGATCTGAGGCATAAATAACAATCGTATTTTCACTTAATCCATTACGATCCAGGTACTCCAGTATTTCTCCAATATTTCTATCCAGTGATTTTGCTGTAGCATAATAGTCTTTCATATATCGTTGAAACTTCCATTCTTTTAACGCATTTCCTGTTAAATTAAGTTGCTGAAATGCTTTCGAAAGCTGACCATAATACGCACGATATGCTTTACTCTGCAGGCTATCCATGCGAGAATACTCTCCCTGCTGATAATAGCGCATCATTGATTCTTCAATCTCTTTTCCTTTTACCGCCGGCTTTGTGGCTTTACCTACACTAACTTTTTCACCAAAAGGTTGATTGATTTTTAAATCGGTTTTAATTGTCATGGCCTCCCCAATACTCATTAATTGCTTAGATGCCGCCGTTCTTCCTTTGTAATCATCGTAAAACGTAGCAGGTAAAGGAAATTTTATCGAGTCGTATGCGCCAAGATCCTGTAAATCGGGCAACCATTCTCTGTGCGTTGCTTTCTCACCTACAACCAGGAAAAAAGGTTTATCCGGATTTCTTTTGTTTAAATAATTTTTTGTCAACTCCGTTATCACCTCCGTTACGTAACCATGGTACAATAAAGTATCATTTTTTTGGTTTATAAAATCCGGATTAAAATAATGTCCCTGTACTGGCATTACATTCCAATAATCAAAACCTTGTGGAAGGCTCCCCAAGTGCCATTTCCCAATCCAGGCCGTTTGATAGCCATTTTCGCTCAATATTTGTGGTAAAAAACGTTGGTTGGTATCTAATACACCGTCGTTAACCTTATAGCCATTTTTATGGCTGTATTGCCCGGTTATAAAGGCTGCCCTGCTTGGTCCGCAAATGGCATTTGATACAATTGCATTGTTAAATAAGGTGCCAGACTTTGCCAGTTTGTCAATATTCGGTGTATGAATCAATTTATTACCATAGGCACTTATTGCCTGATAAGCATGATCATCGGAAAGTATAAAGATGATATTAGGGCGTTTATTTTGAGCAAAAACCGTGGCTTGAAAACATAAGAAAAGAAAGAGAAAAAAATTCTTCATATGGCAAAAATTATTGGATTAGGCTATTGTGTTTAAAACTACATAAATATTTTTTTTTCGCTGCGATGAAAAATAATCGGGTAACAAAAAAGCCTACCGATTTTTACATCGGTAGGCTTAAAATTATTGTTAGATTAAAATCTAAGCTTCTACTTCTTCTTGTTTCGAAGCTAATAATTTATCGTATTCTTCCTGAGAACCAACGATGATTCTTTCGTAACCACGTACACCAGTACCTGAAGGGATTAAGTGACCAACGATCACGTTTTCTTTCAAGCCTAACATATTATCGCGTTTACCTGCAATTGCTGCCTCATTTAATACTTTCGTAGTTTCCTGGAACGAAGCCGCAGAAATGAACGATTTAGTTCCTAATGATGCACGTGTAATACCTTGTAAGATAGAACTTGCCGTTGCTGGTCTTGCATCTCTAACCGTAATCTGTTTTAAATCTTTACGTTTCAATTGAGAATTTTCGTCTCTTAATCTACGTAATGAAACAATCTGACCTGGTTTGAAATCTGTAGAATCACCTGCGTCTTCAACAACTTTCTTGTCGTACATTGCATCGTTCTCATCGGCGAAATCCCAACGGTCAACAGCATTGTTTTCTAAGAAAATAGTATCACCTGGATCTTCAATGTGAACTTTCTGCATCATCTGGTGAACAATTACCTCGAAGTGCTTATCGTTAATTTTCACACCTTGTAAACGGTAAACCTCTTGAATACCATTTACTAAGTATTCTTGAACCGCTGCAGGGCCTTTAATTGATAAGATATCGGCAGGAGAAATTGAACCATCTGATAAAGGCATACCGGCTTTCACAAAGTCGTTATCCTGTACAAGAATGTGTTTCGACAATGGAACCAGGTATTTTTTAACTTCACCATCTTTCGATTCAATTGTGATCTCACGGTTACCACGTTTAACGCCACCTAAAGTTACCACACCATCAATCTCAGTTACTACAGCTGGGTTAGATGGGTTACGTGCTTCAAATAATTCCGTTACACGAGGTAAACCACCTGTAATATCCCGGGTTTTACCAGTTGCACGAGGAATCTTAGCGATAATCTGACCAGTTTGGATAGCTTCACCTTCATCAACTGAAACGTGGGCACCTACCGGAATGTTATAACCTTTGATCATTTCGCCTTTTTTATCAACGATCTGAACTGAAGGGTTTTTAGTTTTATCACGTGTATCGATAATTACTTTTTCACGGTGACCAGTTTGCTCATCTGATTCTTCACGGAAGGTTACACCTTCAATAATGGCATCAAATTGTGCTTTACCGGCAAATTCTGATAGAATAACCGCGTTGTACGGATCCCACGAACAGATTTTATCACCTTTAGAAAGTTTATCACCTTCTTTTACGAATAAGAATGCACCGTAAGGAATGTTGTTGGTTACAATGATACGTCCGGTTCCTGGCTCAACAATTTTGAACTCACCTGAACGACCTAATACCACCTGAACTGTTCCTTCTTCTGTTTGTGTATCAACAGTACGGATATTTTCGAATTCGATTACACCATCAAACTTAGCTACGATGTTAGATTCTGCAGCAATGTTTGATGCAGTACCACCCACGTGGAAAGTACGAAGTGTTAACTGTGTACCCGGCTCACCGATTGACTGTGCTGCAATTACACCAACTGCCTCACCTCTTTGAACGCGTTTACCAGATGCCAAGTTACGGCCATAACATAATGCACAAACACCACGTTTAGATTCGCAGGTTAATACTGAACGGATCTCGATACCTTCTAACGGAGATTCTTCGATCAATTTAGCAACATCTTCGTTAATATCTTCGCCCGCACCTACTAATAATGTATTATCCAAAGGATTGTACACATCATGTAATGAAGTACGGCCTAAAATCCTGTCGTATAATGGCTCAACGATATCTTCCTGATCTTTTAAAGCGGTTGTATACATACCCCTTAAAGTACCACAATCGTTATCGTTAACAATCATATCCTGCGCTACATCATGTAAACGACGGGTTAAGTAACCCGCATCCGCCGTTTTTAACGCCGTATCCGCCAAACCTTTACGTGCACCGTGAGTAGAGATAAAGTACTCTAATACCGATAAACCTTCTTTAAAGTTTGATAAGATCGGGTTTTCGATGATATCGCCACCTGAACCTGATTTTTGAGGTTTCGCCATCAAACCACGCATTCCGCAAAGCTGACGAATCTGCTCTTTAGATCCACGTGCACCTGAATCAAGCATCATGTAAACGGAGTTAAAACCTTGGTTATCTGACGATAACTGGGTCATAACGAATGTAGTTAACCTGTTGTTGATACGGGTCCAGATATCGATAATCTGGTTGTAACGCTCGTTGTTGGTAATGAAACCCATGTTATAGTTGTTTCTTACTTCTTCAACCTCAGCTGCTGCCTGTTCTAATAAAGTATGTTTTTCAACCGGAATGTTTACGTCTTGTAAGTTGAACGATAAACCTCCCTGGAATGCCATTTTGAAACCTAATTCTTTGATATCATCCAAGAATTGAGAAGCACGGGCCATACCAGTCATTTTCACTACTTCACCAATAATATCTCTTAAAGATTTTTTGGTTAATAATTCATTGATATAACCAACTTCTTCAGGAACCATTTGGTTGAACAATACTCTACCTACAGTAGTTTCAGTTAATTTATTAACGATAGAACCATCAGCTTGTTTAACATTTACCCTTACTTTGATAAATGCGTGCAAGTCTAATTCTTTTTCGTTATAAGCAATAATAACTTCTTCCGGAGAATAGAAAGCAGAATCCTGTCCTTTTACCACTCTGGTTTCATCTGTTCTACGGCCTTTAGTAATATAATAAAGACCCAAAACCATATCCTGAGAAGGTACTGTAATTGGTGTACCGTTTGCAGGGTTTAAGATGTTATGTGCTGCAAGCATCAAAACCTGGGCTTCCAAAATTGCGGCATTACCTAACGGTAAGTGCACAGCCATCTGGTCACCATCAAAATCGGCGTTGAATGCAGTACAAACTAACGGGTGTAACTGGATTGCTTTTCCTTCAATTAATTTTGGCTGGAAAGCCTGAATACCTAGTCTGTGTAGCGTAGGTGCACGGTTTAATAATACCGGGTGACCTTTTAATACATTTTCTAAGATATCCCAAACTAACGGATCTTTTCTATCAACGATTTTCTTCGCAGATTTAACTGTTTTTACAACACCACGCTCAATCATCTTACGAATAATGAACGGTTTGTAAAGTTCAGCAGCCATATCTTTCGGAATACCGCACTCGTGTAATTTAAGGCTAGGCCCTACAACAATTACCGAACGAGCTGAATAATCCACACGTTTACCTAATAAGTTCTGACGGAAACGACCTTGTTTACCTTTCAAGATATCTGAAAGTGATTTCAAAGCACGGTTACCTTCAGTTTTTACCGCGTTAACTTTACGTGAGTTATCGAATAACGAATCTACAGCTTCCTGCAACATACGTTTCTCGTTACGTAAAATTACCTCTGGTGCTTTAATCTCGATCAAACGTTTTAAACGGTTGTTACGGATAATTACACGACGGTATAAATCATTTAAATCGGAAGTAGCGAAACGGCCACCTTCTAATGGTACTAAAGGACGTAATTCTGGTGGAATAACCGGAACGATTTTAACAATCATCCACTCAGGGCGATTCTCGATACGTGTATTAGCTCCACGGAAAGCTTCAACAACCTGAAGACGTTTTAAAGCCTCATTTTTACGTTGTTGAGAAGTTTCGTTAGCTGCCTGGTGACGTAAATCATAAGATAAAGTATCTAAATCAATACGTTTTAATAAATCTTCTAATGCTTCAGCACCCATTTTGGCGATGAATTTATTAGGATCCTTATCATCCAGGTATTGGTTTTCTTTAGGTAATTTATCTAAGATATCTAAATATTCTTCTTCCGTTAAGAAGTCCATATAGTTGATACCTTCTTCAGCCATTAAGCCTGATTGAATAACTACGTAACGCTCGTAATAGATAATTAAATCTAATTTTTTAGTAGGTAAACCTAATAAATAACCGATTTTGTTTGGTAAAGAGCGGAAGTACCAGATGTGTGCAACAGGAACCACTAAAGCAATGTGGCCCATACGCTCACGACGTACTTTTTTCTCCGTTACTTCAACACCACAACGATCGCAAACAATACCTTTATAACGGATACGTTTGTATTTACCGCAATGACATTCGTAATCTTTTACCGGACCAAAAATACGCTCACAGAACAAACCATCACGCTCAGGTTTGTAAGTACGGTAGTTAATGGTTTCTGGTTTCAACACCTCACCGCTTGAACGTTCCAAAATAATTTCTGGAGACGATAAGCTAATCGTGATTGATGTGAAATTGCTTTTTAATTTATTATCCTTTTTGTAAGACATACTTATGTAAGGTTAAAGGCGTAGGGTTTAAGGTTTAGGGCGTAGGGTTTAAAACCTTTCACCTTATACCTTAAACCTTCTACCTTATTTAATCTAATGTAATATCTAAACCTAATCCGCGTAACTCATGTACCAATACGTTAAACGATTCTGGCACACCTGGCGTTGGTAGGTTTTCACCTTTAACAATGGCTTCGTAAGTTTTGGCTCTTCCGATTACATCATCCGATTTAACGGTTAAGATCTCCTGAAGAATATTAGCTGCACCGAATGCCTCTAATGCCCAAACCTCCATCTCACCAAAACGCTGACCACCGAACTGGGCTTTACCACCCAATGGTTGTTGTGTAATTAATGAGTATGGTCCGATTGAACGGGCGTGCATCTTATCATCAACCATGTGACCTAATTTCAACATGTAGATAATACCTACAGTTGTAGTCTGATCGAAACGCTCACCTGTTAAACCATTGTATAAGTAGGTTTTTCCTGAAGCAGGAACTCCTGCTTTAGCGATCCATTCTTCCACCTCATCATGCGTAGCGCCATCAAAAATCGGGGTTGCAAATTTAACACCCAATTCTTTACCAGCCCATGCCAATACGGTTTCGTAGATCTGACCAAGGTTCATACGTGAAGGTACACCCAGTGGGTTCAACACGATATCAACCGGACTACCATCAGCTAAGAAAGGCATATCTTCATCACGTACAATACGTGCAACAATACCTTTGTTACCGTGGCGACCCGCCATTTTATCACCTACTTTTAATTTACGTTTTTTAGCTACATAAACTTTTGCCATCTGTACGATTCCTGAAGGAAGCTCATCACCTACACTGATCGCGAATTTATCACGTTTGTAAGCACCAAGTTCTTCGTTAACACGGATACCGTAGTTGTGAAGCAACATTTTAATCATCTCGTTTTTATCATCATCAGTAGTCCATTTGTTAGGGCTAATGTGATTATAATCAAGCTCAGCTAAAATTTTCTGAGTAAATTTAGCGCCTTTAGCAACCAATAATTCTTTGTAAATGTTAAATACACCCTGAGATGTTTTACCGTTTACGATGGTGAATAATTTATCAACTAATTCTGCTTTTAATTTCTCAGTGATATTGTTATATCCTTTGTCTAATTTCTCAATTGCCGATTTTTCCTCAGCTTTTGTCGTTTTCTTAGCACGGCTGAATAATTTAGTATCAATTACTACACCCTGGATTGAAGGAGGAGTTTTTAAAGACGCATCTTTAACATCACCTGCTTTATCACCAAAAATTGCACGTAGTAATTTCTCTTCCGGTGAAGGATCAGACTCACCTTTCGGCGTAATCTTACCAATTAAAATATCACCTTCTTTTACGTCAGCACCAATACGGATAATACCATTTTCATCAAGGTCTTTAGTAGCCTCTTCAGAAACGTTCGGGATATCTGGTGTTAATTCCTCTTCTCCACGTTTAGTATCACGTACTTCTAATTCAAACTCTTCAATATGCAATGAAGTGAAAACGTCATCACGAACAATACGCTCGTTAATTACAATCGCATCCTCAAAGTTGAAACCTTGCCAAGGCATGAATGCCACTTTCAAGTTTCTACCTAATGCTAATTCACCATTTTCAGTTGCATAACCTTCGCAAAGTACTTGTCCTTTAGTTACTTTCTGACCTTTCTTAACGATTGGTTTCAAGTTGATACAAGTATTCTGGTTGGTTTTTTTGAATTTAATTAAACGGTAAGTTTTGCTGTCACCTTCAAATGAAACTAAACGATCATCTTCGTTACGCTCATATTTAATGGTGATTTCGTTAGCATCAACATACTCTACAACACCGTCACCTTCTGCATTGATCAAAGTTCTTGAGTCACGTGCAACGCGACCTTCTAAACCTGTACCTACAATTGGTGCTTCAGGACGTAACAATGGTACGGCCTGACGTTGCATGTTCGATCCCATCAAAGCCCTGTTCGCATCATCATGTTCTAAGAACGGAATTAACGAAGCAGCGATTGAAGTAATCTGGTTAGGTGCAACGTCCATTAAGTCTAATTTCTCAGGCTCAATAATCGGGAAGTCACCCTCGTAACGCGCTTTAACACGTGGTGTGGTAAAGTTACCTTTATCATCATACTCTGCATTAGCCTGAGCGATGGTTTTACCATCTTCATCTTCTGCAGATAAATAAATAACGTCTGAATCTACAACTACTTTACCATCTTCAACACGTTTGTAAGGTGTTTCAATGAAACCTAAATTATTGATTTTTGCATGCACACAAAGTGATGAAATTAAACCAATGTTTGGTCCCTCTGGCGTTTCAATCGTACATAAACGACCATAGTGCGTGTAGTGAACGTCACGTACCTCGAAACCGGCACGCTCACGTGATAAACCACCTGGACCTAGGGCCGATAAACGGCGTTTGTGCGTGATCTCTGCTAATGGATTGGTTTGATCCATGAACTGAGATAACTGGTTAGTACCAAAGAAAGAGTTGATCACTGATGATAACGTACGGGCGTTAATCAAATCAGTTGGTGTAAACACCTCGTTATCGCGAATGTTCATACGCTCACGGATTGTTCTGGCCATACGGGCTAAACCAACACCAAATTGTGCGTATAATTGCTCACCTACCGTACGTACACGACGGTTAGACAGGTGATCGATATCATCTACCTCTTCTTTTGAGTTGATCAATTTGATCAGGTATTTTACAATTGCAATAATATCTGCTTTTGTTAATACTTTAACCTCATCAGGGGTATTCATTTTTAATTTACGGTTGATGCGGTAACGACCAACATCTCCTAAATCGTAACGTTTATCTGAGAAGAATAAACGATCAATGATACCACGTGCTGTTTCCTCATCAGGTGGTTCTGCGTTACGCAAAGCACGATAGATGTTTTCTACAGCTTCTTTTTCTGAGTTTGATGTATCTTTCTGTAATGTATTATATATAATGGTATAATCAGCCTGACTTGCGCCATCTTCTTTTGATAAGATGATGCTTTTTACGCCAGCTTCGATAACCATATCAATGTGTTCGTCTTCTAAAACGGTTTCTCTTTCAAGAATCACTTCATTACGGTCGATTGAAACTACCTCACCAGTATCTTCATCAACAAAATCTTCAACCCATTTTTTCAATACCCTTGCAGCCAGTTTACGACCGATGTATTTCTTTAAACCTGATTTACTAACTTTTACTTCGTCAGCAAGATCGAAAAGTTCCAAGATATCTTTATCAGAATCGTAACCGATAGCACGTAATAAAGTGGTAACCGGGAATTTTTTCTTACGATCGATGTAAGCATACATCACGTTATTAACGTCTGTAGCAAACTCGATCCATGAACCTTTGAAAGGAATTACACGGGCAGAATACAATTTGGTTCCGTTAGTGTGACGGCTTTGACCGAAGAACACTCCTGGAGAACGGTGTAATTGCGAAACGATAACACGTTCTGCACCGTTGATAACAAATGTACCTTTTGGTGTCATATACGGGATCGTACCTAAGTACACATCCTGGATAATGGTTTCAAAATCTTCATGTTCTACATCATTACAAGAAAGCTTTAGCTTTGCCTTTAATGGAACATTGTAGGTTAATCCACGCTCAATACACTCGTGTATATCGTAACGTGGCGGATCAACAAAATAATCAAGAAACTCTAATACGAAGATATTTCTTGAATCTGTTATTGGAAAGTTTTCAGCAAACACTTTAAACAAACCTTCGCTAGAGCGATCGTCTGATGTGGTATCTATCTGGAAAAATTCTCTGAATGATTGCAATTGCACATCCAGAAAATCCGGATAGTCTATAATGTGCTTACTAGTTGCAAAATTTACTCTTTGTTCGACTGTCTTTGCCAATGGACTAAAAGATTTTAGTTTAAGAATAAACTATTTGTTTGGTTCAGATTTCAAACAGGCTCATTAACCAAACAAAATGAGATGTTTATAAACAGGTAAAGACACCGACATTTTCAGTCGGTGTCTAATACATTTTTAGCTTAGCTAAGTTAAGTGATTACTTAATCTCAACTACTGCTCCAGCTTCTTCTAATTGTTTTTTAAGAGCTTCTGCTTCGTCTTTAGCAACACCAGCTTTTAATTCTTTTGGTGCTCCGTCTACTAAGTCTTTAGCTTCTTTCAAACCTAAACCAGTTAAGTCTTTAACCAGTTTTACAACTGCTAATTTCTGACCACCAGCTTCTTTTAAGATTACATCAAAAGATGTTTTTTCTGCAGCAGCAGCAGGTGCATCACCACCGGCAGCAGGACCAGCAACTACAGCAGCAGCTGCAGGCTCAATACCATACTCATCTTTTAAGATTTGAGCTAATTCATTAACTTCTTTTACTGTTAAGTTTACTAATTGCTCAGCAAACGCTTTTAAATCTGCCATTTTATTAAGATTTTAAAAATTTACGTGTGTAATAATTTTGTTTAATTTGCGAACTTAAGGTGTTCGTTAACCTTCTCTTTCTTGAAGAGTTTTAACAATTCCTGCAATTTTGTTACCGCCTGACTGAAGCGCAGATAGAACATTTTTAGCTGGTGACTGTAATAATCCAATGATATCGCCAATAAGCTCTTCTCTTGATTTTAAGCTTACTAAGTTATTCAATTGGTCGTCGCCAACGTATACTGATGAATCTATATATGCTGCTTTAAGCACTGGTTTATCAGATGTTTTTCTCAAAGTTTTGATCAACTTAGCCGGAGCGTTTGCTGTTTTTGAGAATAATAATGATGATGAACCTTTAAGGGCTTCGTATATCTCAGAAGCATCGCCATCTAAACCTTCAATCGCTTTGCGGATTAAAGAGTTTTTAGCAACCTTCATTACGATATCACCTTCGAAACATTTGCGGCGGATGTTATTGATCTGCTCTACAGAAAGGCTAGAAGTATCAGCAATATAAAAATTGCCAAACTCTTGCATTTGTCCTTGTAGTTCTAAAACTACTTCGTTTTTTTCTTCTCTGTTCATGATTAGATCCCCGCTACTGATTTTGTTTCAATTGCAATCCCAGGACTCATTGTAGAAGACACGTGAATGCTCTTAAAATAAGTTCCTTTTGCAGCAGATGGTTTTAATTTAGAAATTACTTGAATAATCTCAAGTGCATTCTCATAAATTTTGTCTGCTGGGAATGATACTTTTCCTATCGAGGCGTGTATGATACCCGTTTTGTCTACTTTAAAATCAATTTTACCTGCTTTAACCTCTGTTACAGCTTTACCAACTTCGTTAGTTACTGTACCAGATTTTGGGTTAGGCATTAAGTTCCTTGGACCTAAAACACGGCCCAATTTACCTACCTTAGCCATACAAGCTGGTGTAGTGATAATAATGTCTACATCGGTCCAACCACCTTCAATTTTAGCTACATACTCGTCTAAACCTACGAAGTCTGCGCCAGCTGCTTTTGCTTCTTCTTCCTTATCAGGAGTTACTAAAGCTAAAACACGTACAGTTTTACCTGTTCCGTGTGGTAAAGTAGCAATACCACGTACCATTTGATTGGCTTTACGCGGATCTACTCCTAAAGATACATCAATATCAACTGAAGCATCGAATTTAGTCGTAGTGATTTCTTTTACCAAAGCAGCAGCATCCTTCAAAGTATAAGCTTTACCAGCTTCTATCTTAGCATGTGCCTTTTTTTGATTTTTAGTTAATTTCGCCACTGTTGTAAACTGTTTTTTAATTAATTGTTCCAGGGTGCGTCACCAGAAACGGTGATTCCCATACTGCGTGCTGTACCGGCAACCATACTCATTGCAGATTCGATCGTAAATGCATTTAAATCAGGCATTTTATCTTCAGCAATAACTTTAATCTGGTCCCAGGTCACCGATCCAACTTTTTTACGGTTAGGCTCAGCAGAACCACTCTGTAATTTAGTAGCATCTTTTAACTGGATAGCTACAGGAGGGGTTTTGATGATGAAATCGAATGACTTATCAGCATAAACAGTAATTACAACTGGCAATACTTTACCTGCTTTATCTTGGGTACGAGCGTTGTACTGTTTGCAAAACTCCATAATGTTCACCCCTTTAGCACCTAATGCAGGTCCTACTGGTGGCGATGGATTTGCCGCTCCGCCTTTGATCTGTAATTTGATCATTGCACTGACTTCTTTTGCCATTTTGTGTTTTTTGTTTATTTAAAACTCAATGTTAAATATTGGAAGCATGTAACATTTAATTCCTTATAGCTCCTATAAAGCTTAAAGGACTGCAAAGATATGGATAATATTGTATTACTGCAATAGATATAGAGAAATATATTTCATTATATATAATATGTGAAATATACTCGAAAAACTAAATTACTTACAAGACTACAATTGATTGCTTCAAGCTATTACAAAGCCTGCTTCTCTGTTTGCACTAAGTAAATTAGATCTCAAAGTTTTTATTAATAAGCAAAGCGATATCAAAAGTGTTTAAAAAGAAAAAAACCGCATAACGTTAATTTTGCGGTTTTTTTATATCTTAAAAAGATTACTTACTCTTTTTCTACCTGCATGTAGTTAAGTTCAAGTGGTGTTTTACGTCCAAAGATTTTAACCATTACTTTCAGTTTTTTCTTCTCTTCGTTTACCTCTTCGATAATACCAGAGAAACCATTGAAAGGTCCGTCCATTACTTTGATGCCTTCGCCCACATAGTAAGGCACATTCATCGTTTCACCCTGCTCGCTCATTTCATCAACCACACCTAAAATACGGTTCACTTCTGCCTGGCGCATTGGGATTGGATTACCGGCTTTATCACCTAAGAAACCAATAACGCTGTTAATTCCTTTAATGATGTGTTCTAATTCTCCATCTAATGTAGCTTCGATTAAAACATAACCAGGATAGAAGTTACGTTCTTTGGCAATTTTTTTACCGTCTTTCATTTGGTAATATTTTTCCATTGGTATTAAAACCTGAGGAACCAAATGAGAGAAACCTAAACGGCTGATCTCAGCATCAATGTACTGTTTTACTTTCTTTTCTTTACCGCTAACAGCCCTTACAACGTACCACTTTAGATCGCTCATTAGTAAATATTAATTAGAAAGTGATTTATAAAAAGTATCTAACACAAATGTTGATCCTTTATCCATTGCAAAAATAACCAATGCAATAATTAAAGAAGCCACTAATACAAGAATTGCAGAACTTTGCAGTTCACCCCAGGTAGGCCATGTAACCTTCTGGGTCATTTCATCGTACGATTCTTTTATAAACTCAACTACTTTAGCCATATTTAATTTATTGAATGACAGAATGACTAAATGAGTGAATGATAATATTCGAAAGCTTACTTTCAAATTCAATCATTCACTCATTCAATTACTCAACCATTGTTTTGAGCACGGGAACAAGGATTCGAACCCTGATCAAAGGTTTTGGAGACCTCTATTCTACCGTTGAACTATTCCCGTATTTAGAAAGCGAAGTGTTTAAGTGTATAAACACTTCGCTTTTCTTATTTTACTTAAAGCCCCGGTAAACCGGGATTTAAGATTTATTTTAAAATTTCAGTTACCTGACCAGCACCTACTGTTCTACCACCTTCACGGATAGCGAAACGTAGACCTTTTTCCATTGCGATAGCGTTGATCAACTTTACAGTGATGGTAACGTTATCACCTGGCATTACCATTTCAGTACCTTCAGCTAGTGAAATCTCACCAGTAACGTCTGTAGTACGGAAATAGAATTGAGGACGGTATTTGTTGAAGAATGGTGTGTGACGACCACCTTCTGCTTTTGATAATACATAGATCTCAGCTTTGAAATCAGTGTGAGGCGTTACTGAACCTGGTTTACAGATTACCATACCACGACGGATATCAGTTTTCTCAATACCACGTAACAATAAACCTACGTTATCACCAGCTTCACCGTAATCTAAGATTTTACGGAACATCTCAACACCAGTTACTGTAGATTTTAAGTTCTCAGCACCCATACCTAAGATCTCAACCGGATCTCCAGAGTTGATTACACCACGCTCAATACGACCAGTAGCAACAGTACCACGACCAGTAATTGAGAATACGTCTTCAACAGGCATTAAGAATGGAAGATCAGTTAAACGTGGAGGAATTGGAATGTAGCTATCAACAGCATCCATTAATTCCATAATTTTTCCAACCCATTTAGGATCGCCGTTTAATCCACCTAATGCAGAACCTTGGATTACAGGAATATCATCACCTGGGAATTCGTAGAATGATAATAATTCACGAACTTCCATTTCTACTAATTCTAATAATTCAGGATCATCAACCATATCCACTTTATTCATGAATACAACTAATGAAGGTACACCAACCTGACGAGCTAATAAGATGTGCTCGCGAGTTTGTGGCATTGGACCATCAGTAGCAGCAACAACGATAATTGCACCGTCCATCTGAGCAGCACCAGTAACCATGTTTTTCACGTAATCCGCGTGACCTGGACAGTCAACGTGTGCATAGTGACGGTTAGCTGTTGAATACTCAACGTGAGCTGTATTGATTGTAATACCTCTTTCTTTTTCCTCTGGAGCAGAGTCAATTGAATCGAATGAACGTGCCTCAGTTAAACCAGCATCAGCCAAAACTTTTGTAATAGCTGCTGTTAAAGTTGTTTTACCGTGATCGACGTGACCGATTGTACCGATGTTTAAGTGCGGTTTACTGCGGTCAAATTTTTCTTTTGCCATTTTATTTATAACTAATTAGTAGGTTAACTTTTTATTATTTTTTTATTTATTGTTATTTCAACACAAAAAACCTTGTCTACTCTGCTTATTAAACAGATTTAACAAAGCTTTATTATACCTGAGCCAACTATGGGAATTGAACCCATGACCTCTTCCTTACCAAGGAAGTGCTCTACCGCTGAGCTAAGTCGGCTTTTTAGTTTCCAGTTTCAGCCTTTTTAGTTTTATCCAAATTAAAACTGTTACCAATAACTGCCCACTTTCTAATTTTTATTGGAGCGGAAGACGAGGTTCGAACTCGCGACCTATAGCTTGGAAGGCTATCGCTCTACCAACTGAGCTACTTCCGCTTTTAAAAACTAGTGATTGATTAAATGAAAGAATGATAGAAATAATCTCTCATTAAAACATTTGGTCGTTCATTTAAAGTGTGGGGAGAGAAGGATTCGAACCTTCGAAATCTTGCGATAACAGAGTTACAGTCTGTCCCATTTGGCCGCTCTGGAATCTCCCCATTTTTTACTTTAAAATGCTAACACTTTAAAATAAAAAGAGCCTCCTATCGGAATCGAACCAATGACCTACTGATTACAAGTCAGTTGCTCTACCAGCTGAGCTAAGGAGGCTTTAAATTTTGTGCAATGATACGAAAAATCTTCATTTTTCATACTATTAACGTGTTTTTTTAAAACTTTTATCTTTTTAAAGAACAACCCTTTTCTTCCTGGCCTAACGCCGTTTCCGAAAGGGAATGCAAATATACACACTTATATTTCACTTCAAAATAAATTTGAAAAAAAATACTGAACTTTTTTAGCCCATTCATTCAATTAGGCCGATTTAAAATAATAGGTACTTCATAATCAGCCGCTTTGCCTGCGCTTAAATTTGTATTATTTTTTTTAACTTTTTAGGTGTTCTAAACGAATACGAATCGGTTTTTAAGTTTAATCGTACTTTCCCCTGCTGTCTGCTGCTTTGCCGCCATTGCCCTTTACATACGCTACCGCCACTAAATCGTTTCTATTCTTCTTGATTTTTTTAAAAAAATCATTCGATACCATAATTCCTTAGTCAATAACAATTAAAAAATAGTGGCAAATTCCTCAAGGTAGTGCATAAAAAAAAAGGCAACATAATCATTAATCATGTTGCCTTTTCTTAATCTAAGCTGATTTTTAGTAATCAGCGGCTTCGCTTTCGCTTAAAATTGCTTTATGCTCGCTTAATTTTGCGCGTGTTTTATCTTTGTGTTTCGTAATCTGCTTTCTTAACGATTCAATAGCCAGATCGGTGGCTTCTTCAAATGATTTACATTGTTCTTTAGCGAAGAGGGTTCCTCCGGGCACAATGAGTTTTATCTCACTAATTTTATTGGCCTCATCCTCTACGTTCTCTAACTTTAAATACACTTCTCCGCTAATGATCTGGTCAAAAAACTGATCTAGCTTATTTGCTTTTTTTTGTATAAAATCTAACAACTTACTGTCTGCACTGAAGTGGATTGATTGAACTCCGATTTTCATTTTTCCTCCTTTTTTTATGCCTTTGGATGGGCTTGTTTATAAATTGTTTTTAATCTTTCGATTGAATTGTGGGTGTAAACCTGGGTTGCCGCTAAACTGGCATGACCCAAAAGTTCTTTAATTGCATTTAGATCTGCTCCTGCATTTAACAGGCTTGTTGCATAACTGTGCCGAAGCACGTGGGGACTTTTCTTCTCATTGGTTGATACGTGGTTTAGGTATGAGGTAACAATACGGTATATTAATTTTGGATATGCCGCTGCACCTGTATTGGTAACGATTAAGATAAGCAAATTGTTATTAAAGTTTTGCAACTTTTTTAGCTCAATGTAGGTATTTACCTGATTAATAAGCTGTTTATTTACGGGGATGATCCGTTCTTTATTTCTTTTACCCAGCACCTTTATCGTTCCCGAATAAATATCAATATCGGTATCCTTTAACTGAAGCAGTTCTGTTAAACGCATGCCTGTTCCATAAAGCAGTTCGATGACCAGGTGATCGCGAACGGATGGGAAACTTTCGTCAAAATAATGCTCGGAATCCAGTAGATGATCCATTTTTTGTGTATCAACAAATACCGGTAGCCTTTTGGGTATTTTGGGTGCCTTAATTAAAACAGTAGGGTTTTGATCAATTTCTCCGGTTCGCTGTAAAAATTTATAAAAGCTCCTTAAGGTCGAAATTTTTCTATTGATGGTATACTCTGATATTTTGTTCTCCATCAGATCTACCATATAACTCCTCAGATGAACATGTTTTACTTTTAAAAAATTCAGACTGAACGTATGATTGATGTACTCTTCAAACTGATCTAAATCGGTTTGATAAGAGGTAATGGTGTGCTGAGAATAGCGCTTCTCGTGAGTTAAATAGGTTATAAAACTTTTTAGCAACATTCAATATCTTTTTGCCGGGACTGATATGAAGTTACAAATAGTTTTGATATAAAGAAATCATTAATTAATTGTTTATTGTAAAGTTTTGATTTCTTTTTTAAAAAAAAAGTCCTCCCGATTTAACATCTGGAGGACTTTAATGTATTTATATCTTAAACAACTATGCAGTTGTATCTTGATTCATATTCTGAATGTAAACAGCATGTTTAATTTCAGTACGGCGAGCAACGGATTTTTTCTCGTATGCTTGGCGACTACGTAGTTCTCTCAATACACCAGTTTTTTCAAACTTTTTCTTGAAACGTTTAAGGGCTTTATCTAATGATTCGCCGTCTTTAATGTTGATAATGATCATAACGCTGAAATACCTCCTCTCGTGGTTTTTTAAATTTTCCCGTGTTATCGGGGCTGCAAATGTAAGCAAAATATTGAAAATGAGAAAGATTTTATAAAAAGAAATTATATTTAAATCATTGATTAAACTAAACTGTTGTTTACTTACATTTATATATATAATATAGGATATGACAACAGGCAAAAAAGTAGGCTCAATTATCGCAGTTATAGTCGTGATTTTACTCGCAGCAATTTGCTATTACCGGTATTTCTTTGTTTTTGGCGAAGGGGTTAAAGCAGGCGAATTAAATTATGTGGTGAAGAAAGGTTATATCTTTAAAACATACGAAGGTAAATTGATTCAAAGCGGCGTACGATCCAAACAAGCCGGTACCTTGCAAAACAACGAATTCGAATTTTCTATTGCAAATAAAGAAATTGCCGATAAAATGATGGCCAATAGCGGAAAGTTCTACGAGTTACACTATAAAGAATATAAAAACACCCTGCCTTGGCGTGGATTTAGCGTTTATGTGGTAGATAGCATTTTAACTACGAAAGATATACAATAGCTAAAGGTTTAGGGTTTAGGGTTTAGGGTTTAGGGTTTAGGGTTTAGGGAAAATTATTATTCAAAAGATTAGTTTTAAAACCTTATACCATAAACCTTTTACCTGCTAACCTTTCTTCGGTACCTTCGCTCCTGCTTTTCTGGCTTCCGATAATCCGATAGCAATTGCCTGCTTTTTGGAAGTCACTTTTTTACCTGATCCGCTTTTAAGCTTACCTGCTTTCATTTCGTGCATGGTTTCTTCTACTTTCTCACCAGCTTTTTCTGAATACTTTGCCATACATTAGTTCATTAGTCATTAGTTCAATGGTTCATTAGTTCACTTACCAAATGGTTATTGATCCTTGAATATTGGTTATGGTACAATAGTCACTAATGTGGGCCATTATTTAATCGGTTAACTGACGCCAAACGCCAAACTCAAGGCTTATCCTGGTTATTGGTTATTGGTTATTGGTTATTAAAAAACATCGCTTTCAAGTAGTTGGTTTTAAAATTTTAAACAAAAAAAATCCGGAAGTGGTTAAGCCATCCGGATTACTCATAATATATTTGGTTTTAATAAGGTTGAAGGCGAAAGGTTTAAGGTATAGGGTGATCGACATTTGCCTTAAACCCTAAACCTTCTACCTTTCTACCCTTGCAATACTTCTCTGGCGATTACAATCTTTTGTATTTCTGAGGTGCCCTCGCCTATTGTACATAATTTACTATCACGATAAAATTTCTCAACCGGAAAGTCTTTGGTATAACCATAACCGCCAAATATCTGAACGGCATCTGTGGCTACCCTTACCGAAACCTCTGACGCAAAATATTTCGCCATAGCCGATTCTTTTGTCATGGGCAAATGCCTGTTTTTTAAATCTGCCGCCTGGCGGATTAATAACTCTGCAGCTTCAATCTCTGTAGCCATATCAGCAAGTTTAAAGCTAATGGCCTGAAAGCTCGAAATGGGCTGACCAAACTGCTGGCGTTGTTTCGAATAAGCTACTGCAGCATCAAAAGCACCTTTTGCAATGCCTAGGGCCAAGGCGGCAATAGAAATTCTGCCGCCATCTAACACCTTCATGGCTTGTTTAAAACCTTCGCCAACATTGCCCAATAAATTGGCTTTTGGTACGCGGCAATTGTCAAAAATCATTTCTGTGGTTTCTGATGCCCGCATTCCTAATTTATTTTCTTTTTTCCCTGCAGTAAAACCAGGCGTACCGCGCTCTACTACAATGGCCGAAATCCCCTTCGAACTTCCCTGTTCTCCGGTTCTTACCATAACCACCGCAATATCGCCGCTTTTGCCATGGGTGATCCAGTTTTTTGCACCGTTTATAATGTAATCGTCGCCATCTTCAACAGCAGTGGTCATCATCCTTAAGGCATCCGAACCAGTGTTGGCTTCGGTTAATCCCCAGGCACCAATCCATTCTGCTGTTGCCAGCTTTGGCAGCCACCTTTGTTTCTGTTCTGCATTGGCAAAGGCCAGAATATGACCAGTACATAAGGAGTTGTGCGCAGCTAATGATAAACCGATTGAACCACAAACCCGGGCCACTTCTACAATTACATCAACATATTCCTGATAGCCCAATCCAGAGCCGCCATATTCTTCGGGAACCAATACGCCCATTAAGCCCAGTTCTCCGAGCTGTTTAAACAATTCAACGGGGAAATGCTGTGCCTCATCCCATTCCATGATATGTGGACGAATGTTTTTCTCTGCAAAATCGCGGACCATAGCCTTTACACTTTGCTGAGTTTCTGTTTCTGAAAAATCGAAGCTTACGCTCATTAAATTTATATTTTATAGTTAGTTGAGGCAATTATAAACAATTATTTGATAGTTAGTTACCATTAAATATTTGTCCAATTACAGAATGAAATGGTATTCGGTTCAATTAGTTTATCGGTTAATTTTAAACCTTGAAATTAACGCCAATAATTAACCTGGATACGAAATACATAATTTTTTAATGATCATCTTTTTTTGGAAATCAGGTGCAGAAGTGTTTGGGGTTAATAAGCAATGCTCTTCCATGATTAAACCTGATTGAAACGAACACGATTGCCGATTCTTCATCGGCAGCGTAAAGTGTAAAGCAGGACTTTCGGAACCGATTAGCAGTACTATTGCTTTCCAAATCAAATTGAAAATGGATTCTTTTAAACCTGGCGGCTAACTCTTATAATTAACCCAGAATAGGGAAGGCTTAATTTAACTCAAGTGTCTAAAAATAAATATAAGGGGTAATTTTATCAATAACCTGCTGGTTTAACAGCACAATCTTTTTCAAATCAGATATACTCGAATAATTGCCATGTTGCTTGCGGTATTGAATAATGGCATTGATCTGTTTGTACGAAAGGTATGGATTGCGCTTTAAATCGTTAAAAGTTGCTGTATTTAGGTTTATTGTTTTTAGCGGCACATTGCTGATTTCGATCTGATCTTTAATTTCAGCATACTTAGTAGAATCTAAGCCATAAACTTCCAGCAGCTGCTCTTTCTTGTAAAAACCACCTAAACGCTCGCGGTATTTAATAATTCTAAGGGCAAAAGTGCCACCAATGCCTTTTATCTCGTCCAGTTGTGCCGAATCAGCCCTATTGATATCGACGATTGTCAATGTTTTTTTAGCATATTCCTTTTTTTCGAAAGGTGCATATTTTCCGGAGTCCTTGATGGGCTGATCGGGTATCTGAACATAAGGCAATATCTTTTGGTACATTTCTGGCGAAATGGTATACATTTTCTGAAGATCTTCGGCTTTATAAAATTTACCACCCTTAGCGGTATAATTTATAATCGATTGTGCCTGTTTTGGCGATAAGCCTAAAGTTTGCCAGCCTTGTACATCTAAAGTGTTGGGATTGAATTTAAAAAGTTTAACCGGTTTTTCGGGATTTGAACTTTCAATCCGATCGCGAATGCTATTGGCATGTGCCTGATCTGTGATGCTGATCTTCTGAATTTGTGCTAAGAGATTTGGATCATCATTTGAAAGGGGCTGATAATAATCATATATAATAGGTATGGCCTTTATGACGATAAGAATAAAGACCAGAAACAGCAATCCATTAAACTCACCCTTGCTAACACCAAAATTTTTGTTGAGCCAAATTCTCATTGATGCGATATGACATGTGTATTATAAATATAAATCTTATTTTTGGGATTGCAAAACAGAATGGGTTTTGCCTATCAACAATCTAAGAATTTTATATGAAGATCATAACTACATCTGAGTTTGCGAAAGCAACAAAGATAGATAAGCTAGGTGTACCAGGTTTAGCAGGTTTGATGATGGAGATCATGAAACTGAACGACATCAACGACGTATTCGCTCAAAATCAACACTTTAAAGGCTTAGAATTTGTAGACAAGATATTAGAAACCATTGGCGTTTCGATAGAATTTGATGATGATGATTTAAACAGCATTCCGAAAACAGGACCTTTTATTGCTATTGCAAATCACCCTTATGGTGGTGTAGAAGGTTTGGCTTTAGTTAAACTATTGTGCACGGTTAGGCCGGATGCCAAGGTGATGGTAAATTTCATTTTGAAGAAAATACCAAACCTTGATGAATTTTTTGTTGCTGTAAATCCTTTCGAAAATGTACAGCATTCTTCAAGTATCAGTGGCTTAAAAACTACTTTTGATTTACTTAGAAATGGAACACCAATTGGTATTTTCCCTGCAGGAGAAGTTTCTACCTTTAAATTAGATGCGCAGCAGGTAACCGACAGGATGTGGCATCCTGTTGTTGGAAAACTGATTGCTAAAGCAAAAGTACCTGTTGTACCTATTTATTTTCATGGCAATAATGGTGTTTTCTTTAACATTTTAAGCTTCATCCATCCTACGCTGCGTACAGCAAAGCTGCCTTCGGAGTTTTTAAATAAACACGGGCGCACCATTAAGGTACGCATTGGCAAACCCATTGCCGTATCCGAAATTTCGCATATGAACAGCAGTAATAAACTGATGGACTTTTTAAGGGCCCGTACCTATGCGCTTGGTGTTGGATTAGATACAGAGAAAAAACTCTTTAATCCGTTAAACTTATTTAAGATTAAAAAGAAACCTGTTGAAGTAATCGAAGAAACTTCGAGGGAATTAATTAAAAATGAGGTTGTGCTTTTGGAAGATTTCAAGGTTTGGACAGAGAAAAACTACGAAGTATATATTGTGCCGACTTTAAAAATCCCGAATATTTTAAGAGAGATTGGCCGTTTGCGCGAAATTACTTTCCGTGAAGTTGGTGAAGGCACGAACAAAAAAATCGATCTCGACAATTACGATATCTACTATAACCACTTATTTATTTGGGATAAGGATTTGGAAAATATTGTAGGTGCTTACCGGATTGGTAAAGGAGATGAAATTTTAGAAAGCATGGGCCGCCGTGGCTTCTACCTGTCTGAATTGTTCAAAATGAAAGATCAGTTTTATCCAATGTTGAGACAAGGGATCGAGCTGGGAAGATCGTGGATCAGAAAAGAATACCAGGGCAAACCTCTTCCATTATTTTTGCTTTGGAAGGGCATTTTAAAGTACCTGATCGATAATCCGCAGTATCGTTACATGTTTGGACCGGTGAGTATCAGCAACAACTTTTCTAAATTTAGCAAAGCCCTAATTGTAGATTATATTACCAAAAACCATTTCGATTACGAGATGGCCAAATATGTTAAACCCCGGAACAAATTTAAAGCCGACTTACTGCCTATCGCTACCGATACCCTGGTAGACAGTAGCGAATCGTTCAAAGATTTAGACAGCATCATTGGAGACATTGAAAACTCGCACATCAAAATTCCAGTATTATTGAGGCAGTACATGAACCTGAATGCGAAGATTATCTCATTCAATATCGACCCTAAATTTTCTGATTGTTTAGATGGCTTCTTAGTGGTTGATACACATAATATCCCACCAGAAATGCTCGAAAAACTCGGCAAGAATCTATAAGTTAATTCAATAAAAAAACCCAGACATCCATCTGGGTTTTTTATTATCAACTAACCTAAACTTTATAAATACTAACCAAATATTTATGCCACAAAAGTAGGTTTGCCTTGTTAAATTGGTATTAATGATATGTTATTTATAGAATTTATTCATGCATATATAATGATATTTCTAATCCAATGATTTTCTCCTAAGAAGCAATTTTCAAAGCCCTGAATCAGCATTAATGTTAACACTACGTTAAGTGATGCTAAAATTGTTCACATAAAGAAATTGTTGCTTTTATGTTAATAATAAGTAAATTTAATGTAACCAAATACAGGGCGGTTTGAAAAGAGGGATTTATACATATGTTTTGAGCACTATTTTGTTCGTTTGCCTGATGATGAATGCCATCATCTCGAAGGGACAAAACTATTCTTTCGATTTTTATGATGGGACCTTTAACTTTAGTATCGATTCTTCAGTGGTTTTTCCAATACCCAAAACAGCAACCACATCAGCCGTTTCAAACTTTTACAGCCGCATCTCCTCTGGTCAATATGCGCCCCTTATTTCTTCTTTAGAAAAATACCAGAAAAAATATAACCTGAACGACTGGATTTATTATCAGCTGATTCGTAAAACAGCCGAACAGATTAGCCCGAAAGCAGCTAATTATTTCGGTTATACTTTATACAAATGGTTTTTACTGAGTAAATGCGGCTACGATGCCAGGTTAGCCATAGGCAATGATCAGGTTATCTTTTATGTAAGAAATGAAGAGGATATCAGTGATATTCCGTTTTTTATGATTGATGATAAAAAGTTTATGTGCCTGAATTATCATGATTATGGCAAACTGTTTAAACAGGCCGATGCTTACAAACCTGTTAAAATTTTAATTCCAGAGGCTAAAAATCCTTTCTCTTATAAGGTAACCAGAATGCCCGATTTTAAACCGG
Organism: Pedobacter folensis; assembly: GCF_056490665.1. Taxonomy (NCBI): domain Bacteria; kingdom Pseudomonadati; phylum Bacteroidota; class Sphingobacteriia; order Sphingobacteriales; family Sphingobacteriaceae; genus Pedobacter; species Pedobacter folensis. The sequence continues at coordinate 620,624 of NZ_JBWJIF010000003.1, read as the reverse complement.
AAAGTTATCAGGAAAAGGATATCGAATTTAGCTACCGTCAAAAAATCCATCACTTTAAGCTAAAAGTTAATGAAGATGTACAAGCCATTTTCAAAAATTATCCGGTAGTAGATTTTGAGAGTTATTTTAATATCCCTTTAAGCAGGGAAACGTACAGCTCGCTTATTCCCACCCTGAAAGAAAACCTAAAGGGCATGGATCAGAAAAAAGGGGTTGATTACCTGATGAGGTTTACCCGTTATGGTTTTTTATATGAAGATGACGGTGAAAACTTCGGCAAAGAAAAACGTTTCTCCCCTGAACAAACATTATTAAGTACCTACAGCGATTGCGATGACCGGGCCGCACTATTTTTCTATCTGGTAAAGGAGATATATAACCTGCCGATGATTGCCCTGTTATACCCTAAACATTTAACCATTGCCGTTCAGTTTGATAAACCAATTGGCGAACCGGTTACTTATAAAGGTAAAAAATATTCGTATTGCGAGCCTACCCCCCAGGCTCAAAACCTAAAAATCGGACAACTTTCTTCAAATTTTAAAAACAGTAAATACGAAGTGGTTTATGCATACGAGCCTGTTAAGAAATAAACCATACGCATTAAATTAATGTTAAAAAATCATTATGTTATCAACAACAGGTTGATTCATGGGCTATTTAAGGTAATTTAGATTTCTTATATTGAGTTAAATTTAAAAACCTGGTCTATGTCTGCTGTTATCTATACTGTTTTAAAAGAATTTTTTGTTGAGGTAAACGGCCACGCAATAAAGGCTAGAATTATGTCGCCTATTAATGATGACAAAGTTTTCGTTTTCAAAATCAGTTCGTTTTACAAAAGCAAAACTGATGCTGATGCCTATGAACCGGCGTCTACATTTACCTCTTATGCAAATGCAGAGCGGCATTTACTTCAGTACTTGGAAGGTTTCCAGAATACATTAGATCTAGGTGGCGAAATCGCAGCAGGGCATACTTTTTAAATATTTTCCTTATCGTCTTTTTCAGGGGGAAGTTCTGATTCGATGGTATCCTCTTCAAAGGCCTTCTTATCCTTTTGGTTTCTTTTAATCAGGTAAGCAATTAAAATAATAACCAGAACCGCAACGCCGATTAATATTGGATAGTTCATATTCGTTCGATTAAATTCTAAACTATTTGATTTAAACTAAGTTATGAGAAATATTTTATATGTTAAGCGCCGGGCTATGTGTTAACATAATCATAATATTAATTTAACTTTCTGTTTTTTTATCTTTGAAGAAACCCTATAAGTTCTAAATGAAAAAGAATAAATCCAAGTCGAAAAATCATTCGACAAGCAAAAAACTACGCAAAGAATTAGAATCGAAATTAGCCCTTGCATTTAACGAACTTGTTATCCCGTACGGAAAAGCCAAAAAAACCGATAAGGTAATCGAAAAATTTGCAAAGCAATTAACTAAAAAAGTTACTTTCGCTACTCAAGATGATTCTATAACGCCATATATCAAAGAAGAAAAAGCAACGCCTTTAACTCCGAAGGCTAAAACAGCTAAACCTGCTGTAGCAAAGAAAAGCAAAGCAGAGATTAAAGAAACAGCATAAAAAATTATAAAATAAAAGGGGGCGTTCATCAGATGAACGCCCCCTTTTTATCTTTATTAAAGAATAGTAGCTATTATAAATTAGCTAATAAATCTACACCATCAACAGTAGCCCATTTTCCTTTTGTTAAAGCAGCACCAGTTGCAGTAGTTGATACGGTCCAGTTTGTACCGAAACTCGCTGCGTTTACTGCGAAAGTTGTTGCACCAGCAATGAACAAAGTAGGGGTATTAGTTACTTTAACATTAGTTAACTTAATTTTCCCCGTTGTTACCTGATGGTCGTAAGTAACTAAATCTTTGATTTGAACAGCTCCACCAACGAGTGCTGTTGGCGTTGTTTGGCTATTATATCCATCAATTATAATATTGCTAAAATCGCCATTTCCTTCTGCTTTAAACTGGAAAGCATCTAACTGGATTTCACTTTGTGCTTCAGTTGTGGTACCAGCAGCTCTTTTTAACGTAATGTTGGTTACTTTAGGCCAAAATGCATTGTTAACACTTTTTGCTTCGACTTCCATACCATAGTTAGCCACACCAGTTTGATAAGCAAACCAGTTGGTATTATCCTGGCCTTTCCAGCCATCCTGCCAATCGAAAGCGTCATCAGCGTTACCATAAGAGATTAAGTTTTTACCACTTACTGTACCACCATAAAATTCGAAACCATCATCATTTCCTTTGTAAGAAACCAGGTTTTCTAAAACTGTTCCGCTACCTACTGAGTAGAATGAGAAACCATTTTGCTCTTTAGAGTTGGTTGTAATTACACGACCAGCGTATTCTACTCTTACATATTTTAACGAACCACCATTATGGGCAGCATTAGTACCACCGTAAGATATATTTAAGCCATCTTCTGAAGCTGCAGTTTGTGTACCTGGAGCAGTTGACGAGTTTACAATCGGTGCATCACCATACATAATGATACCATTCCATGAACCACCAACTTTTGATTTCTCAGTTAATACAATCGGATTATCGGCAGTACCATTGGCAATCAGTTTACCACCATTTAATACCACTATACCGTCGTCGCCATCAGTTTTATCGGCTGTAAAAGTAGAACCTGCTTCGATAGTTAAGGTAACACCCGACTGGATTTTAACAATACCTTTTAACGTATAATTACCAAAAGCCAATGTCCTGTTAGCTGTAATATCACCTGTGATTTCGCCTACTACCGGAACTTTTGTAGGGATCTCATCATCTTCGTCTTTTGAACAGCCCGTAAAAATTGTAGCTGACACAGCAATTGCATAAAGTAATTTTTTCATTTTTAATCTTTTTTAATTTTCCTTTGATGTGTAAATTTAGTTTTCCTATGTTTTGAATACATTAACCCATGTTTAACATTACGTAAACCGAAGGTTAATAAATCGTAATGTCAAATTAGAATGTGTAACCAAGGCCTAACGATACGCCAACACCTCTTTTATAATCTTTAACAGTAAGGCTGTTCTCGTATATTTTCACTAAGCTCTTTTCACCCAAATCAACTTTATAAGTTGGGTTTAAGATATTCTCTACGCCAAACTTCAAATCCCACTTGCCTGAAATCTTATTGCTCCAGATCAAATCCAATTTTCCAAATGGTTTCTCGTAGTAGTTATCTAAACCGTTGGTACCTACCGCATAAATACGTTCGCCATAAATATTATAGGCTACTGTGATGGTACTTTTCCAGTTCTTACCAAAATTACTTTCGTGTTTGATATCGGCATTGATTAACCACGGTGAAGCGCCCTGTAACCTGCGGGTATTCTCATTACCAATAGCGGCAGTTTCTGCACTGTTTTTCACCTTATCAATAGTAGTTTGGGTATACATCAATGAGGTATTGAAACCAACCGAGAAATTAGAAAGTGATTCGCTAAACCTAGATAGTTGCAGTAAAAATTCTAATTCAGCACCGTATAAAACTGCTTTTTTAGAGTTATCATAAGTAATGGCTAAACCACCACTTCCTGCAGTTTGTGTAAACAAACGTTCTATCGGATTTTTCAAATATTTGGCAAATCCGGTTATGGCAAACATTTCGGTATTAGAAGGGAAAAACTCATATTTTACATCAACGTTGTAGTTTTGACTGTTCACCACATTAGGGTTACCATTTTCAATAGTCGCATCCGGATTTACGAACTCTAACGGGAAAGCTTCCATAATAACCGGTTTGGTTAAGGTTTTTGAAAGTGATAGCCTTAAGTTCGTTTTCTCGCTAACCGAATATTTAAAGTTTACAGCTGGTAAAACATCAACGTTATTTTTGGTTACTCTTAAAAAAGGGTCATCAAAAGTTCCCTGATTCCTGAACCTGGTAATCCTCTGCGATTGCTCAACCCTTAACCCTCCATTGATGTTAATTTTATCACCTACTACAAGAGATAAATCGGCATAACCGGCGTTAACGCTTTCCTGCATGCGGGCAAGATAAGTTGCTCCTGTACCTTCATTATAAGTAAAGCCGCCATTAGCAATCTGATCAGCCAAGGTAGCATCGGGCTGATTGGTATTAAAAGTAGCATTATTAGACGCCAGGTTTTGTGAAACTAAAAACCTGAAATTAGATTCTATTTTATTGAAAGAGCCATTGTAACCCACCGTAAGTTTGTTGCTCTTTGCTAAATCGCTATTTCCAAACTTCCAGTTGTATTCCAATAAACCAGATCCAAAGAAATCGCCGTTAAAATCCATATACTGTCTTGAAATACTGTTACCAGTATAACTAATAGATGTGGTATTCGCGTCTAGCTGTACTCCTTTAAAGGATTTTCTATCAGGAAGCTCGTAACTTGTTTTCGAATAAGAAGCTCCTGCCCTTACGCTATGTCTGTCGTCTTCTGTTATTTTATAATTCGCGAACACCTGACCGGTAAAGAAATCGGTTTTTTGCAACTGGTTTAAACGGATAAATGAGTTAGTAACTGTAGCCTGGCTATTGGTATAACCCAATTGATCCTGAATCATGGTTTCAGTCCCTTTTAAATAAAAAGCATTTAAATTAAGATTTAACCTGTTGGTACCATAATTAACGGCACCTAATACTGATGAATTGGTAGAAAACCTGTATTTAGTAGTATATAAGTTATTATCGTAAATACCTTGTGCGGTATTAAAGAAACGATCTACACCTTCTCTAATCTGGAAATTGTTATCAGTATTAATTGAAACCAAATACTGGAATGAACGGTTATTTTCGAACCTGATTTTTTGTGTATGTAGTATCCCAATATTTGTATTTAAAGGTGCATTTCCTTCTTCTACATCGAAGCCAGAGTCAAACTGTGAGTTGGCTTCTTTTGCAGTCATGGTATAAGATGATGGCTTCTTACCGAAAACCTTCGGTATGCTACGGTCATTGCTTGGAAAACCAAAGTAATCGCCAACTGAAGTCTCACCCTCCGGTCTTAAGAATTTTTTAAAGCTACTGTTAGAAAGAAAGCTGGTACCGATATTAATTTTCGTTACTGCCTTTTCGCCCTTAGCGGTTACAATATTAAATGTTCCACCTGCAAAATCGCCATATAAACCTGAGTTGAATGTTTTGTAGGTTTCTAAAACACTTACAATGTCTGTTGGGAAAAGATCTAAAGGGATAATCTTTTTGAAAGGATTGTTAGAAGGAACAGCTAAACCATTTATTAAAAGATTATTATACCTGTCTTCTAAACCCCTTACAAATAAACCCCTGCCGTCTACTTTGGTAATACCGGTAATTTTGGTTAATCCTTCTTCAACATCACTTACACCCTTCCTGGATAATTCCTGGATTCCGATACCCTGTTTAATTTCGATTGCATTTTTTTGAAGTGATAAAAGTGCCGTTTCAGTTTCTCTGCTGGCCTGACCTTTTACCTGTACGTCAGCTAATTTTTGAGAATTAGATTCTTCAAGCGCCAGGTTTAAAGTAGTTGTAGCCCCTCCGGTCACTTCCACAGCCGGTACTTCTTTATTGGCATAACCTACATAAGAAGCCTCTATAATAAATTTGCCATCTTGTAATGCAGCGATAGTATATTTACCATCTGCACCTGTAGAAGTACCTTTAGTAGTACCTTTAATTTTAACCGTTACCCCAATTAAGGTTTCGCCCGTTTTTTTATCGGTAACCGTTCCAGAAATTTTTCCTGTTTGTGCATACGCAAGTATGCTGATCGTTAAAGCGAACACCGTGAGTGCCGCTCTTTTAAAAGAGTTTAGTAAATCCAATTTGCCTTTATTTGATAAGGGCAAAAGTATTACCACAGTGTTAACTACAGGTTAGGTGTTAATTAACATTGTTTTACTTTAAAGTTAACTAAACGTTAAGTGCTTTCAGGATCAGTAACGAATACCCACTTTCTTGCAAATGAAGTGCAATAACCAGATCGGACCGATTAACAGGAACTTAACATCATCCAGGAATGATGGTTTTTTGCCTTCAATTTTATGACCAACGAACTGACCAATCCAGGCAGCAACAAATATAGCCGCATAAATGGCATAGGCTGTTCCGCTCCCTAAACCCACAGCTTGTTCAATCTTTACAATGATATAGCTCATTAGTCCCACCACCCAGATCATCAAAAAAAACAATACCGGCGAAAGCGTAAAGTAATAATACAAGCTAAAGGCCAATAGAAAAGAGGCCCAGTTAAAGAAACCATTATAGCTACCCAAAAAGCCAATATGTGGAAAAGGGATCTGCCAGATCAATCCTAATAAGCTGAATACAATTAACGGAACACAGATCCAGTGCACGAGTTTGTTTGTTGGATTTTGATGACTTTCGGCATACTTATCAAAAAGTACATCTACTGATCGTTTGGGTTCGGTTGTTATGGTTTGCTTGCTCATTATGTAAAAATAAAAAAAAGCGATGGAATATCCATCGCTTTATATTTTGTTTTCGCCGGGGTTTGTGTCTTCACAAACCTTTTTCTATTACTAAGATCCTGAAACAAGTTCAGGATGACGATTTAACCTATTTCGCAAATGCTACAGAACGGGTTTCTCTGATTACCGTAACCTTAATCTGACCAGGATAAGTCATTTCGGTTTGAATACGGGTCGAAATATCGGCAGCTAAAAGTTCTGCCTGAGCATCAGTAATGCGTTCGCTTTCTACAATCACACGTAATTCTCTACCAGCCTGAATAGCGAAGGTTTTTTCAACACCAGGGTAAGATAAAGCCAGTTCTTCTAAATCTTTAAGGCGTTTAATATAACTTTCTACCACCTCGCGACGTGCACCCGGGCGTGCGCCAGAGATCGCATCACAAGCCTGAACGATTGGCGAGATCATCGAAGTCATCTCAATTTCATCGTGGTGGGCACCAATAGCATTACAAATTTCAGGATGCTCTTTATATTTTTCGGCCAATTGCATTCCTAAAATGGCGTGTGGCAATTCAGGGTTATCATCTGGTACTTTACCGATATCGTGTAATAAACCTGCACGTTTAGCCATTTTAGCATTTAAGCCAAGCTCTGCCGCCATGGTTGCACAGAAATTAGCTACCTCACGAGAGTGATGTAACAGGTTTTGTCCGTAAGATGAACGGTAACGCATACGGCCAACCATACGGATTAACTCAGGGTGTAAGCCATGAATACCTAAATCGATCACAGTACGTTCACCAATTTCTACAATCTCATCTTCGATCTGTTTTTTGGTTTTGGCTACAATTTCTTCAATACGTGCCGGGTGGATACGACCATCTGTTACCAAACGGTGTAAAGCCAAACGGGCAATTTCTCTTCTTACCGGATCGAAACCTGATAAAATAATTGCCTCTGGTGTATCATCCACAATAATCTCAATACCGGTAGCGGCTTCTAGCGCACGGATATTTCTACCTTCCCTACCAATAACGCGACCTTTAATCTCATCACTTTCGATATGGAAAATAGAAACCGAATTTTCAATTGCAGCTTCAGTAGCGGTACGCTGAATGGTTTGGATCACCACTTTTTTAGCCTCTTTACTGGCGGTTAATTTTGCCTCATCAACAATATCCTTCACCTGCATCATTGCTTGTGTACGGGCTTCCTGTTTCAGATTTTCTACCAATTGCTCTTTAGCTTCTTCAGCAGAAAGACCAGCAATGGTTTCTAATTGTTTTAGATGCTGATTCTTAAGCACTTCTACTTCTTCCTGTTTTTTAACAGCCAGTTCAGTTTGCTTTTCGAGGTTGCTTTTGTGCTTATCGAGTTCTTGCTCTTTTTTATTGAAGTTCTCCATACGCTGATTTACCGATTGCTCTTTCTGCTTCATGGTATTTTCGCGCTGGTTAATGTTATTGTTTTTCGCATTCACTTCTTGTTCATGCTCGGCTTTCATTTGCAAAAACTTCTCTTTTGCTTCTAAAAGTTTATTCTTTTTTAAAATTTCTGCATTGTTCTCTGCATCTTTTAAAATCTTCTTCACTTTGTTCTGTGCAGCAACTTCCTGCTGTTTAAGCAAGTTACGCAGGAGGAATCTTCCTACCACTACTCCGATAGCTATACCCGCTATTACGGCAAATACGTATCCTAATATTTCAACTATTTCCATTTTGTTTTTTAAGTAAAAAAAAACCGCAACTAATTTTTAAAGTCTCATACATTTTAAACCTCAACTAAGCATAATTAGGGTTTAAGCCATTTTCAGGTGCCATAGCAGATGAAATACGCCCTCTTAACCCTATAGATATTGAAGTGTTAAGTTTTATAAAATTTGAAACTCAAAAACTAGCTGCGGCTATATTTTTGTGCTAATATATTTAAGGCATGCGTCATCCTGAATTGATTTTACTACGTAGCTTTCCGCTGCGCTACAGCTCAGGATCTTATTAAACAGGCTCTGAAACAAGTTCAGAGTGACGTATACTTTGAAAGAACGAACCTTATTTTGAAAAGAAATTACTGAGTAAAACATCCAATTCTTCAACTTTATCGGCAACAGCAGTATCCTGGTTTTGTACTTTATTTTCTGTTCTCAATACAGCTGTTGCATAGTGCAACACAGCCATAGAAAGAAGATCCTGCTTATCTCTAACCGCATAATTATCCTGATAATCTTTTATGCGCTCGTTGATCATTTTTGCTGCCCGTCTCACAATTTCTTCCTCTTCCATATTCACCTTTAGCGGATAAATACGGTCGGAAATGGTTATTTTAATCGAGATTTCTCCCATTTGTTTAGCTTAGTTTCTGATTTCTTTGCATCATTATTTTTTTAATAATGCAATACTTTTATCAATCTCCCGCACAAAATCGTTAATTTTTTGTTTAATGTCAAGCGATTTTTCGCTTGTTCCCTCTATACTTTTGGCCAATTTGGTAACCCTTAATTTTTCGTCAAGTTCTACATTTTTGCCCTTCGCCGTATCGAGTGCTACTTTTAACGATTGATTTTCAAGCTTTAATAAATCGTTTTCTTCCTGTAGCGCATTACATAGCTCTAATACCTGAGCCGTTTTTTGTAATACTTTATCTAATTGATCTGCAACAGAAGTCATGAATTTATTTCTAAAAATACGAATTTATATTTTATTTCCTAATTTCTGCACCAGCTTGTGCCGTTAAATTCGCGATTAGTTTCTGCATTGTATTTTCGATCTGCTTATCGGTTAAGGTTTGTTCCTCATCCTGCAAAATGAAATTCAAGGCATACGATTTTTTACCCTCAGGTAATTTATCGCCAACATACACATCAAATACACCAACCTCTTTGATCAGCTTTTTATCGGTTTTGAAAGCAATGCTTTTTAAAGTATCGAAAGTTACGGCCTGATCGATCAATAAAGATAAATCCCTGCGCACTTGCGGGTATTTGGAAACCTCTTTGTTTACGATTTTATTTTTCCTTACAATATCTAGCAAGGCAGCCCAATCAAAATCAGCATAAAAAACCTCTGCGTTTACATCGGCTACTTTACGGTCGGCTTTTGATACAGCACCAAAGCTTACCAGGGATTTATCTCCACGGAAATATTTAATGCCATAAGCAAAGTTTTCATCATTTAAAACATCAGATTGAAAGCTTGCAATGCCTAAACGCGAAATAATCGCATCAACTGCCGATTTTAGATTATAGAAAGTTGCCGGTTTAGCATTGTGGTTCCATTGCTCGCTTTGTTTTGCACCTGAAATCAACAACAATAACCTGGGGCGCTCTACATACTGCTCATTAATTAAATGATAGGTTTTACCGAATTCGTAAAACTTAACATCAGCATTTTTACGGTTTTGGTTATAAGCTACGCTTTCTAATGCCGGCATCAACAAATTCTGGCGCATCACATTTAAATCGCTGCTTAAGGGATTTAAAATAAATACCGCTTCGTCTAAATTTTTCGAATAGGCCGATTTAGTCAACGAGTTACACATAATTTCTGCATAACCATTCGAGGTAAGCATATCTGCAATTACATTATGCGTATTTTCTTTTTCAGGTTTAATGCTGTAAGAAAGCGATGCATTTACCTTTGATGGGATTTCGATATTGTTATAACCGTAAATACGCAATACTTCTTCTGTAATGTCGCATTCGCGGGTAACATCAACCTTGAAAGATGGAACTCTTAAAGCCAAAGTATCATCAGAGGTATTGGTTGCCGATATACCCAATGCCGTAATAATGTGTTTAATCTCTGCTGATGGAATATTTGCGCCAATTAATTTATTGATGTTGCTATAACTTACCTCAAACTCGAAAGGCTTGATATGACTTGGATAAATATCAGAAACTGATGAAGAAATTTCTCCGCCTGCCAGTTCTTTAATTAATAAAGCCGCATATTTTAGAGCCGTAACTGTAATTTCCGGATCGGTACCACGCTCAAAACGGAAAGAGGCATCGGTTTTTAAGCCATGTCTTTTCGATGTTTTACGTACAGAAACCGAATTAAAGTAAGCACTTTCTAAGAAAATATTTTTGGTACTGGCATCAACTCCTGAAGATTTTCCACCGAAAACACCCGCAATACACATTGGTGCTTCAGCATTGCAGATCATTAAATCATCTGCATTTAACTTACGTTCCACATCATCAAGTGTTACAAATGGTGTTCCTTCAGCAACTTTTTTCACGATTACTTTTCCACCGGTAATTTTATCGGCATCGAAAGCATGCAAAGGCTGCCCTAAACCATGAAGCACATAATTGGTAATATCAACCACATTATTGATGGGACGTAAACCAATTACCTTTAATTTATCTTTTAACCACTCTGGCGATTCTTTCACGGTAACGCCAGAAAGTGTTAAGCTGCTGTAACGTGGACAAGCTGCTAAATCTTCTACTTCTACCGGAATAATCAGGTTTTCGTTATCCGTTTTAAAAGCTAAAAGATCAGGCATTTCATATTCGCTTCTGAAATAAGCAGCTAAATCTCTGGCCACCCCTAAATGCGAAGCCGCATCAGCACGGTTTGGTGTTAATCCGATTTCGAAAACAAAATCATCATCCATTTTGAAGTGCTCTTTTGCAGGAATCCCAATTTCGGTATCCCCGGCAAGGATCATAATCCCATCATGAGATTTACCCAAACCAATTTCATCTTCGGCACAGATCATGCCCTGAGAAAGTTCTCCCCTTATTTTGGATTCTTTTATTTTAAAAGGCTCACCTTCTAATGGATATACGGTTGTACCCACTGTTGCCACTACCACTTTTTGACCAGCACCTACATTTGGCGCACCGCAAACTATCTGAAGGTTTTCTTTAGTACCAACATTTACCGTAGTAATGCGCAAACGATCGGCATTGGGATGCTGAACACAAGTTAATACTTCGCCAATAACCAATCCCTCTAAGCCACCCACAACAGGCTGCACTTTTTCTACACTTTCTACTTCTAACCCAACATTGGTAAGGATTAACGAAAGTTCCTGAGGTGTTTTATCGATCTGTACGAATTGTTTTAACCAGTTATATGATATTTTCATTTATTGAGATTTGAGATTCTAGACATGAGATTTGAGGCATGCGAGCGCTAAAACCCTAGTTCAAGAATTATAAAACGCAAAGATATTATTTAAAGCCCAAAGGAGAAAGTTAAACCCACTATCTTCACAATAAAAATGACTAATGGCTAATATTTAAATTGGATAGAATTACGGCACATGCCCCTGCTCCGATTAGCAGCATAATAACTGAGGCAATAACTAATTTAAGGCCGGGTTTAACGGGTTGATTTTTCGCGGCTTTTACAATGATCTGAATGATGCCTATTACAAATAACAATACCACGATTACCCAATATACAATAAAAATTTCCATGAGTTTTTTGAGATTAACTATTGGCAAGCAATACCGCACAAGCACCAAAACCGATTATCACCATAATTACTGAAATAATAAGTAATTTTAGTCCAGGTTTAACGGGTTCATTTCTCGACGATTTAATAATAATCTGAATAATGCCAACCACAAAGAGTACAACTGCTGTAAGGCAATAAACAATGAATAATACGAATAAGCCGTCCATGTTAGTTCATATTTAATTTTTCCCTGATCAGATCAATTTTATTGTCGCGGTAAAAAATATTCATGGTTTCGAAAGGCACCATTTTATATTTATCGCTCACAATGTGCACACAGGACTTTTTAACCGCACGCACATCAAAATCCAGCGGGTCCATAAAATTCATGATGATGATCCGGAATAAATTATCATAACTTAAACTATCCGATTTTACCCTTGGCAGGCAGCACATCAATTCGCCAAAGGTATCTTCTGCACAATCAACTGAAACACCTGTACTAAACAAGTTAAGCATGTGTTCTTTCAATTTTTCATCATGTTCGAAAACGATGGTATTTTTCGAATTGTTGAGTAAATCTTCCGGATTGATCAGATGTGTCATCGGGATCACCTCATCGCCAATTTTTAAGGCATAGGCCATACACAGCGCATCTGGATTGCATGGCACCGGGATTAAATCCTGCGGGGTAAAAATTGGGTATTGCTCATAAATTTTCCTGCGTACCTCTGTTAAGGTGATCCTTCCCTGTTGATCATTATAATCATCATTTCTTCCGGCCACCTGAGTAGGCTGGAAAGTAACGCCACGAACACATTTCTGTTTAAGGGCATAATCCAAAATGTCGCCAATTTCATGATCATTAAGGCCATTCTGTAAAGTAACCACCAAAGTTGTGGATACATTAAACTGATTGAGGTGATCGATGGCTTTTCTCCTTACCTCGGTCAGGTCTTCCCCCCTTAATTTGGTCAATACTTCGGGGCTGAAACTATCAAACTGCAGGTAGATTTCAAAATCGGGCATGTAACTGGCCAGTTTCTCGACAAAATTAATATCCTTTGCAATCCTGATGCCGTTGGTATTTACCATTAAGTGTTTAATGGGTTTGGTTTTGGCAAGGTCTAAAATCTTAAAAAATTCGGGGTGTACCGTTGGTTCTCCGCCTGAGAGCTGAACCACATCGGGCTCACCCTCGTTGGCCACCACCACATCCATCATCCGTTCTATTTCAGCCAAAGTTCTATGTCTGCCATAACTTGGCGAAGACATGGCATAACAGGTTGGACAGGCAAGATTGCAACGATCGGTAACTTCTATTACAGTAAGACATGAATGCTGTTCATGATCGGTACATAAACCGCAATCGTAAGGGCAACCGTAATGCACTTTGGTATTAAACTTAAGCGGCATTTCGGATTGTTTATTGTAATTCCGGATCTGTTTGTAATATTCTACATCATCAGCGATCATTACTTTGCTATCGCCATGCGTCCTGCAGTTTTTCAGCATAAACACCTTAGCGTCCTGAAAAACAATTTTCGCATCGCAAAGCTGTAAACATTCCGGACAAAGACTTTTGGTATAATCGTAGTATATATAATCTCTGGTATTGGCCATAATGTTTACTGTTTAGGTAAAATCTGTTTCGAAATTCTGATAATAAATCTATAATAATAAATAAAAATAAACAATGCAGACCAATGAATACTGCTTAAATTTAAAAATAATGATTGGTAAGGTTTTATAAATTCAATTACAAAACGGAACAGAAAATATAACACCATCAATAACTTAAAGCAATCTCCGTTAATCAGTTTTTTGTGTTTTAAGCGATTAAAAAGGGAAATTAAAATTATGAGGTAGATTATTTCATAGAGCATGATGGGATGCCGAAGGATGCCATCACCCAGATCCATGCCCGTAAAAAAGCGAGTCGGCACACCATAAGTTGGCTCGTCGATCCCCATTGAAAAGCAACCAATACGACCGATAATGAGTGCTACCAAAATCGGGATCACATAGATATCACCAGAGGCGATATTTACACCTATGATCTTTTTTATTAGCTCCACACCGAACAAACCGCCGAGCAAACCACCTACAATGGTTTTACTTTGATAAAGAACTGAAAAACTAAGGTGGTGGAGTACTTGGGGCGTTTCGAGCACCGCAATTACACGCGATCCGATTAAGGCGCCAAACATGGCTCCCAGCATAATCCACAACCGGTTTTCGTCAGATATCGGATCTACAATCCCTTTTTTATAGTAATAATATAGCCTAACACCAATGATGAATGCCAGGGTTTCGAAAATATAGTGATAATGGTATTGGTTACCAAAAAGTTCGAATTGAAAGGGAAACAATGATGCAGATTTTAACAGCATAGATTAAAACCAGAGTCTGCAGAACACAGGTAAATGATCAGAATAATACCTTTTATCCTTACTATCAGTTAATACCGCAAATTTCTGCACTTTAAATCCTTTGTTTACAAAAATATAGTCGATCCTGTTTTTCAGGTCGCTGTTAAAATCAAAAGCATTAAAAGTACCTGCCGGGCCATATGGAGGCTCTGCAGAAACCTCTTTCGCATCGATAAGAAAAGATTTGATGGTAGCGATGGCTTCAGTTTCAGGGGTTACATTTAAATCACCCGTAAAAACAACTGGTAAGGTAGGTGCGATCTGTTGTATTTTTTGTTTCAGCAATTTAGCGGATTCAATTCTTGCTTTCACGCCAACATGATCGTAGTGGGTATTAAAAACGATAAATTCTTTTTTATTCAGCTTATCGTACAATTTTACCCAGCTGCATACACGGTTAAGTGCAGCATCCCATCCTTTTGAAGGAACATCAGGCGTTTCTGACAGCCAAAACGTTCCGCCATCTTTTTTGGTAAACCTGTCTTTATCGAAATAAACTGCTGAAAATTCTCCTTTTCGTTTACCATCATCACGCCCAACCCCTACTACATCGAAATTAGAATTCTCGAGCAATGCATCAAATTGTTCTGGTAAAGCTTCCTGTACGCAAAGAATATCGGCATCATGAAATTTCACCAAAGCTTTTACATTATCTTTTCGGTTTGGCCAAGCGTTAACACCATCAGATGCTACATTTAAACGGATGTTATAGGTAATGATATTAATTGGAACCGCTTTTTTCTGAGCGAAAGCCATAATTGTTAATAAAAGAAAAACAGGGATGAGTTTTAAAGTATTCATAAATATAATTTCACCATTTAATTAATGCCGGCAGGCCAATAACAACTAATTTTAAGCCGCTATTATACTAATTTAAGGTTAATTGTACTTTAACAATCAAATATCTTTTAAATTAAATCTTCATCTCTGTAACTATAGTAACGGTTATTGGCGAAAATCACGTGATCAACCACATACAAACTGAGCAAATTTCCGGAGGCAACCATATTCCTGGTCAATTTATCATCGCTCTCGCTGGGCTTTATATTACCCGAAGGATGGTTATGTGCCAATACAATATTTGCGGCATTGTTTTCTAAAGCTGTTTTAAAAATAATTTTTGGATCGGCTACCGTACCTGCCTGCCCGCCTTTACTGATTAAAAACTTGCCAATTACCCGGTTAGACCTGTTGAGGAGTAATATCCAGAACTCTTCGTGATTGAGATTGGCGAAGGTTTGATGTAAATATTTATAAACATCGTTAGAGGTCGTAACGTGGGTAATGGACTCTTCCGCAGTTTCCTTCCGACGTAAACCAAGTTCTAAAGCAGCAATAATGGTTAAGGCTTTGGCTTCGCCAATGCCTCTAAACCTCGAAAGATCCAGAATGGAAGCTTTTCCCAGTTTTGTTAAATTGTTATCGTAAAAAGATAAAATCCTTTTGCTTAAATCCACAGCGGTTTCATTTTTACTTCCCGAGCCAATTAAAATCGCAATCAGTTCGGCATCTGTTAAATGTCTCCGGCCATGTAATAAAAGTTTTTCACGTGGGCGATCTTCTTCCGCCCATAACTTTATACCCAGTTTCTGTTCGTAATTTTCCATTTTTTCAGACAAAAAAAAAGGCATCCCAACTTTTGGTTGGGATGCCTTTACTAATATCGTAAAAATTCAGATTAATCTACTTTACTTTAGAAAAAATCTCATTGAGTTTTTCTTCTAATGTAACCCCTGTTAACCCTCTTGCTAAAATTACGCCGTCCTTATCAATTAAAATATTATCCGGAATCGATCGAATGCTAAACATTTTTGCAACCTCATTATTCCATCCATTTAAATCAGAAACATGAAGCCAGCTGAGTTTATCATCTTTTATTGCTTTTAGCCAATTCTGTTTTTTATCATCTAGTGATACACTTAAAATTTCGAAGCCTTTATCTTTAAACTTATGATAGGCGGCTACAACAACAGGATTTTCCTTTCTGCAGGGTATACACCAGGAAGCCCAAAAATCAATTAAAATATACTTCCCTCTAAATGACTGAATTGAAATTTTTTCTCCTTTTACATCATTTTGTGCAAAATCAGGTACCTTTTCTCCTAATACAATTGGAACCACCTTAATTGTGGCTCCAAGAATATCCTTTCCTTCGCTTGTATCTTTAATTTCTGCACTTAGCGATTGATAGATTTGTTTAAGTTCTGCGTGAGTAAAGCTTACCAGATTCCTTTTTAATATAACAGTACTGGCCATTGTATTGGCTTGTGAAGTTAAAAAATCCAATACAATCTTTTTAATTTCGCTATTTTTAGCTACTTGATCAACCACAGTTTTGGTTCGTTCAGATATTATGTTTGATACAGAATCAATCAACTTATCTGTTAGGCCTTTCTTTAAAAACTTGGTCTGCATACTTATGTAACTAAACTTGCCGCTTTTTCTAAGTCCGCTTTTAGTTACAGTATCGAGTTCTAGAACAACATCACCATCCCCTAAATAAAATGGATCAAGCGTTACCGTTGTTTTGTTTTTAAAATATACATAGGAAAATGCAGGTAAACCGGTTTTTCCATTAAAAGAAAAAGTTCCGTTTTTAACGATGGTTGAATCTTTTTCATCGCCATGAACCAAATATAACAGGCCATCATACGGACACTTAAAGTTTCCGGTAACTAAATAAGTTTTTTGTGCAAAGGCTCCCAATGCAAGACAAAAGAAAAAACTGAATACAAGAGAACGTTTCATCTAAAAAAAATTTAATCACAAAAAAAACGGTATTGAATTGCTTCAATACCGTTCTAATATCGTATAAAAAACTAGCTTATGCTAAACCGTTAACGAATTTCGTTAATTTTGATTTGTTATTAGCCGCTTTGTTTTTGTGGATAATGTTCTTTTTAGCTAAACGATCTAACATAGAGATTACTTTAGGCAATAAATCAGATGCAGATTTTTTATCTTCTGCAGCACGTAATCTTTTAATAAAGGTACGTGTAGTTTTTGCCTGATATCTGTTACGTAAACGTTTTGTTGCGTTTGCTCTAATTCTTTTTAATGAAGATTTATGATTTGCCATTTCTATTTAGCCTTTTATTTTTCTTATTCGTTTCCTATAATTCGGGTTGCAAATATAGGATTAATGTTTTTAAATTACAAAACACTTTCAACTTTTTTTTCATTAAAATTGAACCCCCATTTCCGAACTGCAAAAATACGTTAAAATTATTCATTAATAATACTTTAACTTAATTGAATAAAATTTCTTTTCGATTAAGAAAACAGGCTTAAAAATACTATTTTTGGGCAAAACGATTTTTGAGTGAAAAAACGAATAGCCATCTTTGCATCAGGTTCTGGCTCCAATGCCCAAAAACTGATGGAGCATTTTAAACGGAGTAATGAAATAGAAATATCTTTGGTATTGACCAACAACGCCGATGCCTATGTATTACAAAGAGCTGATAATTTCGAAATTCCCACTCATATTTTCGACAAGAACGAGTTCTACAAAACGGATGAAGTGGTAGACCTGCTTAAAAATCTGGAGATCGATTTCATTGTACTGGCAGGTTTTCTTTGGTTAATCCCTAAAAGCCTCATCCACGCTTACCCGGGCAGAATTGTAAACATCCACCCTGCCATCCTTCCCAAATTTGGAGGAAAAGGGATGTATGGCGACCATGTACACCTCGCGGTAATGGCTGCAGGCGAAACGGAAGGCGGCATCACCATTCATTATGTTAACGAAAACTACGATGAAGGCGAGTACATCTATCAGGCGCGCTACAGAATCGACAAAAACGACAACCTGGAAATGGTCAAGTTTAAGGGCCAGCAGCTCGAGCACCAACACTATCCGCGTGTGGTAGAAACCATTGTAAAAAAAATCAGCAAATAAATTACACCTACAACTGATTAATAAGGCTATTTAAATCCACTTTAAAACAGCGAAGCTGGCAAATGGATCTGCCTTATTATATATAGTAGAATAAAATTTAATATTGATCGGTAAATCTCATTAAAAAACAATCCTGTTTTACTACCTTTGCGGCTCAAAATTTTCAGTAGAATGAGTCAATCCATTAAAATCAAAAACGCTTTAATCTCAGTATATTATAAAGATGGTTTGGAGCCATTGGTAAAATTGTTAGCCGCACAAGGGGTGCAGTTATTTTCTACCGGTGGAACAGAACAATTCATCAAAGATTTAAATCTTCCGGTAACAGCGGTTGAAGATTTAACCGGTTATCCATCAATTTTAGGCGGACGTGTTAAAACTTTACACCCAAAAGTATTTGGCGGAATTTTAAACCGTAGAGCATTAGCTGGCGACCAGGAGCAGATTGCTGAATATGAAATCCCTGAAATTGATTTGGTTATTGTTGACTTATATCCATTTGAAGAAACCGTAAAAGCAGGTGGAACACCGGAAGAGATTATCGAGAAAATCGATATCGGTGGTATTTCCTTAATCCGTGCTGCTGCGAAAAACTTTAATGATGTGGTGATTATCGCATCAAAAAACGACTACCCTACTTTACAAGCCCAATTAGAAGCACAAAATGGCGAAACGACTTTAGCACAACGTAAATCGTTCGCTAAAACAGCTTTCCATACTTCTTCTCACTACGATACTGCAATTTTTAATTATTTCAATACAGAAGAGCCGCTTGATGTTTTCAAACAAAGTGTAACGGAAGCTAAAACTTTACGTTATGGCGAAAATCCTCATCAGGGTGGTGTATTTTATGGCGATTTAGATGCCATGTTTACCAAACTGAACGGTAAAGAATTATCATACAACAACCTGGTTGATGTGGACGCTGCTGTTGCTTTGATTGATGAATTTGAAGATCCAACTTTTGCAATCTTAAAACATACAAATGCTTGTGGTATTGCTTCGCGCCCTACGGTTAAACAAGCCTGGATTGATGCATTGGCCTGCGATCCTGTTTCTGCTTTTGGTGGTGTATTGATTACCAATGTTGCGGTAGACTTAGAAACGGCTCAGGAAATCAACAACCTCTTTTTCGAAGTTTTAATTGCTCCTTCTTACCAGGCAGAAGCAATTGAATTATTCAGCAAAAAGAAAAACCGCGTTATTTTACAACGCAACGAAGTTGAATTGAGCAAAAAACAATTTAAAACATTATTAAACGGTGTAATTGAGCAGGATAAAGATTTAATTATCGAAGGTCCGGAGCAAATGACAACCGTTACCGATAAAGCACCTACTGCACAAGAACTAAAAGATTTGTTCTTTGCCAATAAAATTGTAAAACATACTAAATCGAACACCATTGTTTTGGTTAAGGATGATGTTTTAATTGCAAGTGGCGTTGGTCAAACTTCTCGTGTTGACGCCTTAAGACAAGCGATTGAAAAAGCAGCGGCTTTCGGATTCAGCGTTAAAGGTGCTGCAATGGCTTCTGATGCTTTCTTTCCTTTCCCTGATTGTGTTGAAATTGCTGCCGAAGCCGGAATTACAGCTGTTCTGCAACCAGGCGGATCGATTAAAGATGCTGATTCAGTAGCGAAAGCCAACGAAAAAGGTATTGCAATGGTAACCACAGGGGTAAGACACTTTAAACACTAGTTATTCAGGTAGAAGGTTGAGGGCTTAAAGGTAAAAAGGTTTACATCTGACCCTAAAATTATTAGTTTTATTTTGTTAATATTTTAATTGCCTTAAAAACAATTTAATAACTGAAGAAAATAAAACTTAAAACAATAAAAAAGCTATTTTTACATTAGGAATAGTATAGATTTGATAAAATAAAGAAAACATACCTTATACATGGGATTATTTAACTGGTTTACGCAAGAAGTTGCCATCGATTTAGGCACTGCGAATACCCTGATTATACATAACGACAAAGTAGTTGTAGATGAACCATCTATCGTTGCTTTCGATCGTACTACAAACAAAGTCATTGCTATAGGTCGTCAGGCAATGCAAATGGAGGGTAAAACCCACGATAATATTAAAACCGTTCGTCCATTAAAAGATGGTGTAATTGCCGATTTCAACGCTGCTGAGGCGATGATTAAAGGCATGATTCGCATGCTTAATGGTGGTAAAGGCTGGATGTTCCCTTCTTTACGTATGGTAATCTGTATTCCATCTGGTATTACTGAAGTAGAAAAACGTGCGGTGCGCGATTCTGCTGAAATTGCCGGTGCAAAAGAGGTATACTTAATCCACGAACCAATGGCAGCTGCCGTAGGTATCGGAATTGACGTAGAAGAGCCAATGGGTAACATGATTATCGATATCGGTGGTGGTACTACTGAAATTGCGGTTATCGCTTTATCAGGTATCGTTTGCGATCAATCGATCCGCGTTGCGGGAGATAACTTCGACTCTGATATTGTAAACTACATCCGCCGTCAACACAACATCATGATTGGCGACCGTACGGCTGAAAAAATCAAAATTGAAGTGGGTGCAGCTTTGCCTGAATTACAGGATGCTCCTGCTGATTTCGCGGTTCAAGGTCGCGATTTAATGACCGGTGTACCCAAACAAATTACTGTTTCCTATACCGAAATTGCACATTGTTTAGATAAGTCGATCTCTAAAATTGAAGAAGCGATTTTAAAAGCTTTAGAGATTACCCCTCCGGAACTTTCGGCTGATATTTACCAGACTGGTATTTATTTAACCGGTGGTGGTGCATTGTTGAGAGGTTTAGATAAGCGTGTAGCGGCTAAAACGAAATTACCTGTTCACGTTGCAGAAGATCCGCTTCGTGCGGTAGTTCGTGGAACTGGCATCGCCCTTAAAAACATTGGCGGATATAAATTCTTAATGCAATAACCCACAGAAAATGGAAGATGTAAGATGGATGAGGTATTAATTCCATTTTACATTTCCCATCTTCCATTTTACATCAAAATATGCGTAACCTTTGGATTTTCATCAGCAGATACAACGCATTTTTCTTATTTATCATCTTTTTTATCGTGGGGATTTACCTAACGGTGAAAAACAACTCCTATCAGCGTAGTGTAACCTTAAACTCAAGCAATGAGGTAGTGGGTACTGCATACGAAAGGTTAAATGTTTTTAAACGATATTTAAACCTGGGTATGGTTAACGATAGCCTTGCTGCAGAAAACGCTAAGCTTAAAAGCCAGTTACTGGCATTAACAACGGTAGATACGGCCAAAGATGTTAAAGTGATCGATACGGTTACTAACCAACAATATACGTACCTGGCGGCCAAGGTGATAAAAAATTCTATTACGTTGCGCAATAACATCATCACCATTAACAAAGGTTCTTTGGATGGGATTAAAAAAGACATGGCTGTAATTGCCCCACAAAGGGGGGTTGTCGGTCTTGTCCGTGATGTTTCTGAACATCTGGCCACGATTCAATCCCTGCTGCATAAAGATGCCCGCATTAGTGTGGTATTAAAGAAAAACAATGCATTAGGATCCCTCGTATGGGGCGATGGAAATTTCGACATCAAAAAGGCGTTTATTAAAGGCGTGCCTAACCACATTAAAATGTTCGCTGGCGATACAGTGGTCACTTCTGGGTTTTCCGCATTTCCTGCAGGCATCTTAGTAGGCCGGATTACCAAACCCAATGTGGCAACCAACGATAATTTCTTATCGGGAGAATTGAATTTATTTACAGATTTTAGCACATTGCAATATGTTTATGTGGTTAAAGATAAAAAAGCTGAAGAGCAAAAAGCTTTAGAAAGCATCGCTAAACCGAATGAATAGTAGAATCATTATTATAAATGTCATCAGGTGGTTTTTACTACTTTTTGTGCAGATATTCCTGCTCAAGAATATGGGCTTCTATGATCTTTCTACGCCATTCATTTACGTATTATTTTTACTCCTGCTGCCCTTCGGCATGCCCAACATCCTGTTGTATTTACTGGCTTTTGGAACAGGTTTAACACTTGATGCTTTTTACGATACCATGGGCGTACACGCTACAGCCTGTGTGGTATTGGCTTTTGTAAGAATTTCTTTTATTTCAATAAGTTTAAACCGCGACGCAATTGATGACCCGGAGCCATCGTTAAGTTATATGGGTTTTCAATGGTTTTCACTTTATGCTTTTCTTTGCGTTGTTGCACACCACCTGGTGCTGTTCTTTTTAGAAACATTTAGGCTAACCGAAATTGGTTATACCTTAATGAGATGCGGCTTAAGTTGTATCTTTACACTGCTTATTATTTTATTGGTAGAGTTTATATTCTATAGAAGAACACCACGCTAATGGATCAATTATTTAACCGAAAATATATCGTTCAAGGATTATTTATTGTAATCGCCCTGATTTTATTAGGGAAGTTATTTTATATCCAGATTATTAGCGATGCAGCTTTCGTTTCTGCAGAAAGTAACGTTTTAAGAAAAATATACAAGTACCCTGCCCGTGGTGCCATTCTAGACAGGAATATGAAGGTGATTGTACAGAATGAACCTGTATACGACCTCATGGTTACGCCAAATGAAGTAAAACCTTTTGATACCCTCGCGCTTGCTCAGGCTTTAGACATTACTTTTGAGGATGTCCGGAAAAACCTAAAAAAAGCAAGAGGAAAATCGAGTTATCAGGCCACTCCTTTCCTTAAACAGATTTCGGTGCAAAGTTATGCCCGTTTACAGGAAACACTTTACCGTTTCCCTGGATTTAGAACACAGGACAGAACGATCAGGCATTATCCCGATAGCGTTGGCGGACAGTTATTTGGTTATGTAAAAGAAGTAAGTCCTGTTGATATTGAAAAATCTGAAGGCTTTTATAAACCCGGCGATTACAAAGGCAAAAGTGGTTTAGAGTTTTCTTATGAAGAAACTTTAAGAGGCGAAAAGGGCGTAATTAATACGGTATACGATGCGCACAACACCCCACAGGGAAGTTATGCCGATGGTAAATATGATGTTAACGCGGTTTCTGGAGAAAGGTTAATCTCGGGAATTGATATGCGCATTCAAAAACTCGGTGAAGAACTGATGATGAATAAGGTTGGTGCAATTGTAGCAATCGAACCTGCTTCCGGAGAAATTCTTTCGCTGGTCAGTAGCCCGGGATATGATCCAAATCTTTTGGTCGGTAGAAACCAGGGGAATAATTACATGGAATTTATTGTGGGTAATCCATACCGCCCATCTTTAGTAAGACCAATAATGGGTTACTATCCCCCAGGATCTTCTTTTAAACCCGTTGATGCGCTAATCGGATTGCAGGAGGGTGTAATCGATCCCAACACCACCTTCTTTTGTCCACACTATTATCAGGCTGGAAACAGGAAAATTAAATGCGAACACTTTGATGGTTCCATTTCGCTGAGAAGGGGTATTGCCCGTTCCTGCAATACTTATTTTTGTTATGTTTTTCAAAAGTTAATCACCAAAAACGGGATGAAAAACCAAAGACAAACTTATCAGGAATGGCGCGATAAAGTAGCTAAATTTGGTTTCGGATCAAAACTGGACATCGATATGCCTTATGAAAGAAAGGGCTATTTTTACACCGCAGATCATTACGATAAAGTTTATGGTAAAAGATGGGGTTATACCAACGTCATCTCGCAGGCTATTGGCCAGGGTGAAATTACTGCTACTCCATTGCAGATGGCAAATGCCATGGCGATTATTGCCAACCGTGGTTATTACATCAAACCGCACTTAATTAAAGGCATCGGCGATAAAAACCTGGTTAAAAAAGAATATGTGGTTAAAAATTATGTAGGTGTAGATGCCAGACATTTCGAGCCGGTAATTGATGGCATGCAGGATGCGGTAAACACCAGCTGGGGAACCGCCATACTCTCACGAATTCCGGATGTGGTACTCTGCGGAAAAACAGGAACGGTACAAAACCCACACGGCAAAAACCACTCCGTATTTATAGGTTTTGCCCCAAGGGATAATCCGAAAATTGCCATCGCTGTAATTGTAGAAAATGCAGGTTATGGCAGTACCTATGCCGCACCAATTGCCAGTTACATGATCGAAAAATACCTTAAAGGTAGTGTAAGTGGTGGAAGAGCTGCTCAGGTAGAATGGATGAAGAATCAAAACCTGCTTCCTTTATTAATCGACAAAACAAAAAAAATCAAATTAACGAAAGCCGATAGTTTGTTGCTAAAAAAAGCAGATTCTACCAAGCGGATAAAAGATAGTTTGAGAATTAAATCGGCAACCATAAAACAAACGGTTACCACAAAGCCCAAAGAATTAAAATCAGTAATCATCGATAAACCTGTAATCCAGAAATAAAATGCAGCAGCAACAGGGAAACCGTTTTTTCTTTAATGTAGATTGGATTACTGTTTTAATCTATATCGCTTTATGCGCTATTGGTTTTGTCAACATTTATGCTTCCGTTCCACCCGAGCAAACTGCCGTGTTTGGTTTTAGCACGCTTTACGGCAAGCAGTTAATTTATATCATCACCGGTTTAATTTTAGGCTTATCGATCTTATTATTTGACGGTAGGCTTTTCAATGTCTTCTCGCCCTTTATTTATGGCGGCACCTTGCTTTTGTTAATGGCGGTATTGCTGATCGGAAATAAAGTAGCCGGGAACCAGGCATGGATTGCCATAGGCTCTTTTAAACTTCAACCGGCCGAATTTGCCAAGTTTGGCACAGCCCTGCTTCTGGCAAGGTATGTAGGCGCATTTAATCCCAAATTCCGTGATATTAAATCAATCATGATTGCGGGATTAATCGTTGGTGCACCACTATTGTTAATCATGCTTCAGCCCGATACGGGTTCGGCATTGGTGTTTCTTGCATTTATGTTCCCGTTATACCGCGAGGGCTTATCAGGATACTTTCTATTGATATTTTTGGGAATGATTGTGCTCTTTATTGCCGATTTCTTAGTACCAACCTACATCTTAATCATCATTATTACCACCATTGCCGGCCTCTTTATTTACAACAACAGAAGGAAACAAAAAATAATCTTCTCTACGGTATTGGTAACCGTTTTCGCTATTGGCTATCTGTTTTTAATCAAAATCGCCTACGAAAAAGTTTTAGCGCCCCACCAACGCAGCCGTATCGAATTAATGTTAGGGCTTAAAACCGATAATAAAGGTGCGGGTTATAATGTAATTCAATCGCAGATTGCCATAGGCTCGGGCCAGGGAACGGGTCGTGGATTTTTACAAGGCACACAAACTAAATATGGTTATGTACCCGAGCAAAGCACTGACTTTATTTTCTCTACCATTGGTGAGGAATGGGGATTTATGGGCTGTTCGGTGGTGATAGGTTTATACATGTTCCTGCTGCTCCGATTGGTTAATTTGGCAGAAAGGCAGCGATCTACCTTCTCCAGGGTGTATGGCTATAGCGTGGCCTGTATCCTCTTTTTTCACGTGTTTATTAATATCGGGATGACAATTGGCATTATTCCGGTAATCGGAATTCCCCTACCTTTAATTAGTTATGGTGGTTCTTCGCTTTGGAGTTTTACCATCTTGCTGTTTATCTTCTTGAAGCTGGATTCTAACCGGATGGGATTCATTTAGTCCTCAGTCGAAAGTCTTTATTCTGAAGTCGATATATCAAAAGAGACGCGTCATCCTGAATAGATTTTTCAAAGGCATTACAAATGCTAATCTCGTGCATCCTCGTTACAAACGAGGACGATAATGGCATTAAGATTCCCGCCTGCGCGGGAATGACGCCTCAATGGGCAATAGCATGATGGATACTGACCTGTAGCGAAGCGGAAAGCTACACAGTAAAACAAGTTCAGTATGACGATGCGCAGTGTAACGCCAGCCGCTATTCGCCTTACGCCATGCACCTACTTACTAAACCTTCGGTTCAATAACTCGTAAAACTGATCGACAGTGGCTTGTTTGTTAGCCCAGTTATTTTTAGCGGCGTAATTATTCTGCAGGTAGCTATCTGCAGCTTCGAAGCTGTTCATTTTATTAATAATATCAATGACTTCCGAATAGGCCAGATTATAGCCATTAAAAAGATCTTTAATAAAAAGTAACTTTTCATTTAAACTAATTGCCTGTTTTAAATCAGCAATAGGTGCTTTAACAGGTTCATCGCTTTTTCCATTTGTTTTGGCCAGCAAATCGTTTAAACTTGGCGCAGGTTTAGCCGCTTCAGGCTGTGGAGCAGGTTTTACCGGAACAGCTTCAGGTCTAAACAGAGGGCGTTCCTGTTCAACAGGTGGCGAAATAATGGGATCATCCAGTTTCACATCTTTCAGTGCCTCAATAGGCTCACTTGGCACAGCAACCGGTTCCACTTCTTTAACAACTGCAACAGGTTCTTCTTCGGCAATTACTAAAGGTTCTTCCTCTTCTTCCTGCGGAATTAAAAAAGGCTCCGGGCCAATTTCATCTTCTTCAGTCGGCAGCACCTCTTCCTGAACAGATAAAGCATCTTCCTTTTCGTGAATTATCTTTTTACGCGCTAAAATTTCTGCTTCTTCTTTGCTTAAGGGTCGATCGAAAATTTCTTCAACAGATTTTGCTTCGTAATCAAACTGATCATTTTCATCGTGTTTGCCCAGTACAAATTCAAAAGTATGGTCATCTTGGTCGGGTTTAAAGAAATCTTTATTCAAAAGCGAAGCCGCTTTTTCTTCTTCAATAATTTCATCATCCAGCACTTCCTGCTCCGGCTTTACATCCACTCGTTCTTCCTCTTCCTGGGCGGTAGCTACTTCCTCCAGTTCCTGTGGATCAAAACACTCATCGTCTTCCGCATAACTTTTTTCAGCTTCAGGCAATATAATGGTATTCTGTTCAGCCAACAAAGCATGGTTTCCCGGTTCAGCCGTTTTATCCTCGGTTATGGTATTTAATTTTTTGACGATATTCACATGATCGGAAAGGAAATGGGCATTAGCCAGAAAAAGCTCCAGCTCCAAATCGTTTAATTGCTGAGGATTTTGAGCTAAAAACTGATATTGCTCATTTAATTCTGTTAAAATGCTGCCGATCTTTCTGAAAATATCTTGTTGGTTCATCATAAAATTAAAACGAATTTTTAGTCGATTTATGTTGGTAACTATGTGTTCAAAAATAACACATAATTCTCATATTTGTTCGGTTTAAAAATTATAGCACGGACATAGGGGAATAAAAAAACAGGCATGTTATTTAGCGAACAAAATTTTAGAAGAAGGGGCGAATTTTCGGGAAGTATAGAGGTGGTATGTGGCTCTATGTTTTCGGGTAAAACGGAAGAACTGATCCGCAGGTTAAAAAGAGCCCAGATTGCTAAACTGAATGTCGAAATTTTTAAACCGCGCACCGATACCCGTTACCATGAAACTGCTGTGGTATCGCACGATTTAAACTCGATAAACTCTACCCCTGTTGATAGTGCTTCGGCCATTTTATTACTTGGCACCAATACGCAGGTGGTGGGCATAGATGAAGCACAGTTTTTTGATGATGAACTGCCTGATGTTTGCAATAAACTGGCCCTTAAAGGCATACGTGTGATTGTTGCAGGCCTGGATATGGATTTCACGGGCAAACCCTTTGGCCCTATGCCTGCATTAATGGCCATTGCCGAACATGTTACCAAAGTAAATGCGGTTTGTGTTTGCTGTGGAAACCCTGCCCTTTACAGTTACCGGACCGTTGCCGATGAAGCAACCGTTTTACTGGGCGAAAAGGAAAGTTATGAGCCACGTTGCAGGGCTTGTTATAATCTGGGCAAAGGATAACGCCATTCTTGATTAATCTGTATCTTTAAACCGGATTTAATTATAGGTATGGATAAACAATTTAAAATCAATGCTTTTAGAACCGGTTTAGCTCAATTTGTAACCTTCAAAGAAAGTGAATGGGAAATCTTAAGTCAGTACCTGAGTTTTTCTACCTTAAAGAAAAAGGATCATTTTGTAGTGGAAGGAAAAGTATGCAATTATATTGGCTTTATTATCCAGGGTGCGGTTAGGCATTATCATGTTAAAGACGGACAAGAAATTACGGGTTATTTTTGTTTTGAAAACGAGCTGGTAAGTGCCTATAAAAGCTTTGTAAAAAGAATACCCAGTACAAATTTTATTCAGGCCTTAGAAGAAACCGAACTCGTTCTTATTGCTTACGCCGATCTTCAGAAAATGTTGAACCATCCCATGTTGGCACTTAAAATGGAAAGGTTTGGCCGTCTGGTTGCAGAGTATTACATCTGCTGTTATGAAGACCGCGTTACCGCCTTTGTTACCCAAAGCCCTGAAGAGCGATATACTACACTTGAAAAAACGGCAAAAGATATTTTCCAGCGTGTTCCACAGCACTTTATCGCCAACTTTTTAGGTATCACCCCTGTCTCGCTCTCGCGTATCCGTAAACGCACACTCATTTTAAAAGATTAAATTCAAACCTTATCTTTTGTTAACGTTTTCACGGTTCCATGGCGCATAACTTTGAACTAATCAAAAAACAAAGATATGCATACTATACTTGGCGCCGGCGGACCAACAGCAAACGCACTAACCAGAGAATTAAGCAATACGAACGAAACCATTAGATTGGTTAGCCGAAAACCAATTTCTACCAGTAACCCAAATGCAAGCTGGGTTAAGGCCGATTTATTAAATGAAGCTGAACTTTTCACAGCGGCCGAAGGTTCGAAAGTTATCTACCTGTGCGCCGGTTTGACTTACGATGCCGAAATATGGCAACAACAGTGGCCGGTTATTATTCAAAATGTAATTAACTTAACTAAACGTACCGGCGCAAGGCTAATATTTTTCGATAATGTTTACATGTATGGGCTGGTAAATGGCCCAATGACAGAAAATACGCCTTACCAGCCATGTAGTTTAAAGGGAAAAGTAAGGGCAAAAGTAGCCGAACAATTAATGAACGAATCGAAAGCGGGTAAAATAAATGTAACCATTGCCCGCGCTGCAGATTTTTACGGAGCAGAGTCGATGAACAGCTTTTTTGATATGATGGCACTCGATAAGTTTGCCAAAAACAATAAAGCTCAATGGATAGGAGACCCAAATACACTACACAGTTTTACTTACGTTGAAGATGCGGGGAAAGCTTTGTATCTATTAGGACAAACACCCGATTCTGGCAACCAGATATGGCACTTACCTACTGCGGCTCCTTTAAAAGGGAAAGCTTTTATAGAAATGGCTGCAAAGATTTATGAAACCAAGCCTCAATACATGATCATTAATAAACTGATGCTACGCCTGGTAGGTTTATTTAAAAAGGTAGTTGCTGGCACGGTAGAAATGTATTACCAGTACGATCATGATTACCATTTCGATTCTACAAAATTTGAAAAAGCATTTAACTTCAAACCCACAGCGTATTATGATGGTATTTTAAAGCTATCGAAAACCATGTATAAAAAGCAGAATTGACAATAATCGGCGTAAATTATAAAGCCAACTATTTATCTTTAGGGCAAATGATTTCAGATAATACAACGCATAAAACCATATCTATTCTAGGCTGTGGTTGGTTCGGGTTGGCTTTAGCCAAAAAACTGATCGGGTTAAATTACACCGTTAAGGGTTCTACCACAAGCCAGGAGAAGTTAGCGATACTTCAGGCCGAAAATATCCAGCCGTTTTTAGTCAACTTTACGACTGAAACGATTGTAGCTGATCCAGTTTTTTTTGAGGCCGATACCTTATTTATCTGCATTCCACCAAAGCGAAATTCAACGGAACTCCATGATTATCCCAAAAAGATCAATTCAATTTTGGCTGCAGCAAAAGATAAATCGAAACAGGTGGTGTTGATCAGTTCGACGAGTGTTTATGCTGATGAAAATAAGATCGTAAATGAAACCAGCGAAACCCATCCCGATACTGATTCAGGAAGAGTCGTTTTAGCAGCAGAAATTTTATTTAAGGAGCTATTTCCAGAAAACTGCACCGTGATCCGCTTTGCAGGTTTGATTGGCCCTGACCGCAATCCGGGGAGATTCTTTGCCGGAAAAAGTAATGTTCCGAATGGTTTAGCACCAGTAAACTTGATTCACCAGACAGATGCCGTTGGCATTGCAGTTAAACTTTTAGAAAAAGAGGCATTCGGCCGAACCTACAATGCCTGCTCGCCAAACCATCCTGCAAAAATGGAATTTTATGTCAACGCGGCTAAAAGCACAGGGCTTGCAATACCTGATTTTATCGCGGAAAAGAAAGATTGGAAAATTGTAGAGAGTTTGCATGTACCTGAATTTTTGGGGTATGAGTTTGAGGTGGAGATTTAGAAATCTAAACCGAATTCGTCACCCTGAACCGAGCCTTAGCGAGCTCACCGAAGGTAATTTATTTCAGGGTCTATTTTGCAGAAAGATGCTGATCCGAGTGTTCGGGACAGTATGAAGATTGTTTAGGTTAAAAAGGCTAAAAAATTATCACTACGAATAAATAGTAATTGAACTGAGCCCGATAGATTTCTCGACTTCGTTGCACTCCGCTCGAAATGACGAACCTTTTATAATAATTAGTGAGCACCTTGGTTCATATCTCCTCGGACCAATAGCAAAATCACTAACTCAACAAGCCCAATAATTCTTTTTTGGTTAAATTCTTGAACAAACTTCCATCCGTTTGGATCAGATCTTTAACCAGATCCTTTTTGGTGGCCTGAAGCTTCATAATTTTCTCCTCGATCGTATCAGGGCAGATTAAACGTACAGCCATCACATTTTTATGCTGACCAATCCGATATGCCCGATCTATAGCCTGGTTTTCTACCGCTGGATTCCACCATGGGTCGACCAGGTAAACATAATCGGCTTCGGTAAGGTTCAATCCGGTTCCACCGGCCTTTAAACTGATCAGAAAAACAGGAATATCGGCATTTTGTTGAAAAGAACTAACCACTTCTGCCCTTTTACGGGTTTGCCCCGTAAGGTATTCGTATTTAATGCCACGGCTTGCCAATTGTTTTTTAATCAGATCGAGCATGGTTACAAACTGAGAAAAAACAAGGATTTTATGGTTGCCAGCCTTACTTTCAATCTGCTCCATCAGCACATCAATTTTTGAGGAA
The DNA here is from genome assembly GCF_056490665.1 of Pedobacter folensis. Taxonomy (NCBI): domain Bacteria; kingdom Pseudomonadati; phylum Bacteroidota; class Sphingobacteriia; order Sphingobacteriales; family Sphingobacteriaceae; genus Pedobacter; species Pedobacter folensis. Next base: position 589,365 of record NZ_JBWJIF010000003.1, on the reverse strand, counting down.
GCCTGCAAATATGATTTTCCATCGGCCAGTAATGCAGCCGAATTACAGATCTGCCGTAAGGTGGTAATGCTTTTCAGCACATGCATCGAGCTTTTAGGTAGCTCATCTTCCTGTTTACCCAGAATAAAATCCTGGATTTCCTTTTTGTTCGCTTCGTACACTTCGCGCTGTTCCGTTCCCATTTCGCAATACAGTACAATTTCTGTTTTATCGGGAAGTTCTTTCGCCACCTGTTCTTTGGTCCTGCGGAGAATAAACGGCCTGATTTTTTGCTGAAGCTCTTCTGCCCTTCTACTATCCTTAAACTGATCAATCGGGGTTGAATACAAATCGGCAAACTGCTGTTTACTGCCAAATAAGCCCGGACAAGCGAATGACAACTGCCCGTATAAATCAAAGGTATTGTTCTCAATCGGCGTTCCCGTCATGGTTACTTTATTTCTCGATTGCAGCATCCTTACCGCTTTATAACGTTGCGAATCGGGGTTTTTGATCAATTGCGATTCATCCAAGAAGATATAGTTAAAGCGATAATCTTTCAAAAAACGGATATCAGAAAGTAGTGTTCCATAAGAGGTTAAAATGATTTCGTAATCATCGAATGTATCCGTCGTTTTGGTCCTTTCGCCGGCATAAATGGTTTTTACCTTTATGGAAGGTGCAAATTTCTCTACTTCGGCCTTCCAGTTAAAGATTAACGAAGCCGGAACAACGACCAGATTGGTATTGTGTTTTACTTTTTCGCGCTGTGATAAAATGAAAGCCAAAACCTGAATGGTTTTTCCCAATCCCATATCATCTGCCAGGCAGGAACCGAAATTAAAATCATCCAAAAAGTTGAGCCAGTTTAAGCCATCCTTTTGGTAATGGCGTAAAGTGGCGGTTAAACCCTTTGGTACTTCAACCTCCTGGATTGAGGCTGTACCTTCGAATTTCTGCTTATATAGTTTCAACTCGTTTTTTACATCGCCATCTAATAATGCATCTTCATAAAGCTCACTGATGGAAGCAAATTTAATTTTTGGCGTAAGAATGGCTTCTTCGGTAACTTCTCCTGCACTAAAATAAGCAGCAAATTTTTCGATCCATTCGTGTGGTAGTATACCCTGTGTTCCATCATCAAGCGTTACAAACTTACTTTTGTTCCTGATCGATTTATGCAAATGTTTTAGCGCAACCTGCTGCTTACCAAATTTCACTTTTACTTTGGTTTCGAACCAATCTGTCCCACTTAAAACCTCGATATTAATTTTAGCCTGAAATTCACTCAATTTATTGTTTTTGAGCTGGTTGAAACCTAGAATATGAATGCCTTTATTCCGCCATACCTCAAAAGCTTCGAGGAACCAGGCTTCTTCCAGGAATCGTTTACGATGCAGGTAAAAAGAATCGTTGGTTTCCTGATCGTAGAAAAAAGGATGCTGTTTCAGCACATTTCCGATAAACTGCAGCTCGGCATTTTCGTCACGATGTAAGGTAAAGAGATTACCCAGTTTATCCTGCGCCTGGATTTGCTTTTTCGACAGCACGGGTATTTCTAAATTCCCATAACGCATTACCGGCGTAAGAAGGATGTAGTCTTCAGATTCTGACAGGTAAATCAATTGCTCGTTTTCGAGATCGAAACCTTTTTCTTCAATCTGGCTTTTGGTAGCAGGCTTTAAATAAGAATAATCGACATGGATACTGCCTTCCAGAGGCACCAAAATAACTTTTTGAAACTCCGGGTATTTTGTTTTGTGCAGGATTAACCGGTTGCTCTGTTTTTTGAAAAACCCGATTACGCGTAGAAAATCGAGTCTGCCAATTAAATACAGCTGATCTTTAAGTTTAACAAAATACTGGTGTATCAATACCAGGTTATCCAGCTCGTATGATTTCCCTTCGATGATCAACCGACCTGTAATTTCGTAATAATCATCGCGTTGGTTTACAGAAAGACGCAGGTCTACTTCCAGCAAATGCACATCAACGGCCGTAATGGTTGAGGCCTGAATTGCGGCAGACTGTTTACTGTCCTGCAGGTAAAAAGGAATCTGTAGCGGATTTTTAACGATCGCCTTTAAGGCTTCAATTTCTGCCTCGCTTTGATCGTTATTGTAATTCTGTTGAAAAGTGGTGATACCGCTATAAAATTTGAGCAGATCATTATCGTTGGTTTTAAAAAGCAGATCTGCAGGATTAATTCCTTTTACCGGGTTTTTAACTTTGCCACTTTTAGTGGTTTCGGCCTCAAATAATTCTACCGTTAAATTGTTGTAATAACGGTGTTGTCCAAAAACCAGGATCATTTTACCCCGATCGTTTTTGGCTTGTATTTTTGTATTACCTTTAGTTGCCGGCAATAAAAGCTCCTGTAAATTTTGCTGTGCTTCTTTATTGAATGGCTGGAGGGCATCCATTTTAGGGCGGATATCTAACTGGCCGTTTTCGTAGCGGAGATTAAAAAGCAAATCAAGATGCGCTTCCTTTTCCAATCCATAATCGATTGCAATTTTACTAAGCTTTTGCTTCCGCAGGTTACTATCGAAAAATATGAGCAGATCCTGACGCTGAAGGATATTATACAAAACCCTTGCCTGGTGTTCGCAGAGTTTATGTTTCGGTGTGGTACAACGGCAAGAAAGCTTTACTGAATTATAGTTTTGCTGTACCTGAACAATCGGAAAAGGTAAACCAGAAGCTTCATCGCTAAAGGCCGCAAAATCGATTTCAATCTGCTCTGGAAAAAGCTGATAAAAGCCTTTAACATCAGTATGAATGAGTCCGCTTAAATGTTTAAGGATAACAATCTGGCTAAGATTTTTCAGGTTAAAATCCTTTAAAATATAATCGTAAGGATTATGCTCTGATACCTGATGTGCGGTTACCTGTTCACTCATTTAAACTAAAATAGCTAAGTGATAAAAGTAATCATTAATAAGTTTTAGCTAAAACTCCTTTTTAGGTTTTTATGCACAATTAATCGAGAATCGTCATTTCGAGCGGAGTGCAACGCAGCCGAGAAATCTATCTCGATAGATCTCTCCATTTCACTGCGCTTCAGTCGAGATGACGAACTAACAGCGTACTACAGCGATTTACGCAAATTCAAATAAAAAGGCACTGCTACCTTCTCAGTTTTTCCATTGAGAATAAACTCTGCCGCCTGGGCACCTAGTTCGCTAAAATCAGTCGAGATTGTTGTAATCCCATCCAAAATAATCCTTTTTAAAGGCGTTTCGTTATAAGAAATTACGCCAACATCTTTTCCGATTTTAAGTTTTTGGGCAATCAATCGTTCAATGAGTGTTACCAGGTCATCTTCCATCAGGTTAATGTACACCTCACCCGGATTAATTTCTTCATCTTTGATATTGTGGATTACTTTATGATCAAAAGCATATTGCTGACAGAACCGGTAAAAACCAGTGAGTATTTCGTGGGGAAAATAACTGTTTTTTGGAAAGATAATTTTCAGCGTGCGGTAATGCGAAAGTCGATCCAAAGCCTGTTCTAAAGCGGCGTAAATATCCTGCGCAAAGTTTTCGTAAGCCGCAGCATAATCGCCTGTTACCCCCGGCAGCAGTTTATCAAGGATCACCAGTTTTTCTTTGGGAATGGTATTGATAATTTCGTACGCATTTTCGCCCCCTTCCAAAAAATGTGGGATAATCACAAAGTGCGAATAATCATCACGTTTGGCCACGATCATTTTTTTAAACAGCGCAAAGTCGTTGTTGTAAATATAAAAATCAATTGCGGCACGCTCTCCTAAGGTTTTGGTGAAGGAATCGTAAATGATCTTTTTGTGTGTACTGAGCTTATTAAAAAGCAGGCAAACCTTGAGTTTGCGCGAGAAATCGGTATTGATAATAAAATAACCTTTACCCGGTACAGAATCAACTACCCCTAATTTCCGGAGGTTGCGGTAACCTTTTTCGGCGGTATCCCTCGACATTTCCAGACTGAAACTCAGCTCGTTTATCGAAGGCAACAAGCTATTTTTCAGAAGCTTACCACTTTCAATTGCAGCCAAAATGGCGTTGGTTAACTGCTTGTATTTCGGCGTCGACGAATACTCATCGACGTTGAGATAGGGGATTAAATCTTCTGGTTTCAAAATGGTTGTATTGATATAGGAAATTCTAATATACGGAAATTCCTAAAGTTCTATTGTACGTTGTATGGCAGAATAGTATTTTAACTGGATCATATCCGTTGGTGCAGGGTTTTCATTCCAGGCATCATTTATCGCCAAAGCTGTGCCTATAGCCGTAGCCTGCGAAACTGAAGAAGCATAAACTTCAATATCTGGAATAGAGGTAGCCAACAAGTGCATGTAAATTGCATTTTTGCCAAAACCGCCATCTACAAAAATCCTTTTCACGCCAGTGTTCAGGATCAGCTTTAACGAATAAATCTGCTGTTTGATCAAATCAAAAATCAATTGATGATAGGCTTCCTCTGCTGTTTGAAAGAGATTTAAATCACGCTCCGGAAAAGCAGAATTTGCTGAAAAACCCTGTTGCTCCTGCCGGTTTTCAGGAATTTTATTCGCCAGTTTCAAAATCATTGAAGGGTTAAACTTCAAATGTTTAAACAGATAGGCCGCACGATCGAAATGTTCGGCAATGCGTTTTAGCTGCACCTCGTGTTCGTAACCTGCAAAAATACGTGAAGCTTTAACCGCTTTGCCCTTAAAATGCATGTAACACAGGCAATCTTGTTTAAGTTCTTCGGCCGTTAAAGGTTCCTGGTTAAAAGGATTTAAACTAATGCACCAGGTTCCGGTTGAGATGAGTACGAATGGCGTATTAAAATTGGCTAGATAGGGAATCAATGCGGCTGAACTATCGTGCAGGCCAACACCAACTTTTACACTACTGCCTTCGAAATCAGTTTTCAGGCTGGAATCGGCAGGGGTAAATGTGCCAAATTTCTCATCGATTTTTTCGGTTTTAACCCAGTTGTGGTATTCACTTTTGTTGAAATCCCAAAGCTGGGTATGGCAACCGATACTGGTAATATCGGCAACTGCTTTACCCGTGATCAGATAACTTAAATATTGAGGCAGGTGTAAAGCCCACTTCACTTTTTTAAATATTTCTGGCTTTTCGTGCTTCAGGCGGTACAATTGCATGCCCGAATTTAAACTACCCAAAATTGGTGAGGCCGTTTCTAACGAAATCTTCTCCTCACCCCCATATTCTGCATAAAAGGCTTTTTTAAGCGCCTCAGGATATTCTTTTAAATAATTATAAAGCGGTGTAAGCGGATTGCCATTTTCATCCAGATAAACAAAACTGGCCCCATAAGTAGAAAAATTAATGGCCCTGACATCGAACTCTTTCAACTGCAAAACCTGATGCAGGGAATCGTAAACAGATGAACGCAAACTTTCGAGATTTTCGCATGGTTCGCCATCTTCATCAACTGTTTCAACAAAACGTGCAGAACGTTCATAAACGATACTGTAGTTTTCGTCAATCAGAAACAGTTTTTTATTCGTTTTCCCAACATCAAATATGGCAATAACAGGTTTTGGCATTTCTATTTCTCTATTTACAAACCTGTGGCAACAGTATTTCCGCGGTGATTAACTAATTGATTTCTAACTTCTAAACCACGATATAAGGCGATTGGTGATAAGGCTGCTCCAGCTCTTAACCTGGCTTCGGCGACTAAAGCCCTTAAATCGCTACGGAAAGTATGTTGTAAAATTTCCTGCGCTTTGGCTACATCGTTGTTATTTTGTGCTTCGTTTAATGCTTTTCTATCCACCAGTAATGCCTGTGCATAGGCGATCATAATCGCTTCTACCGATTGTAATAAATCCTCTAAAGGATCTTTCACATTGTGCGAAGCATCGATCATCCAACCTAAATCTTTTGCATGGTTCATTCCTTTTGCATCCATACCCTCTACCAGCTCGTTAAAAATCAAAAACAATTGGTAAGGTTTAATACTTCCGGCAGTTAAATCATCATCTCCGTATTTAGAATCGTTAAAGTGGAAACCACCCAATTTTCCTTCCATTAACAATAAAGCCACAATCTGCTCGATATTTGCATTAGGCAAATGGTGCCCCAAATCGACCAAAGTATAGGCTTTTTTACCCAGTTTGCTCGCGTACAACAATGATTGTCCCCAATCGCCAACCGTAGTTGAATAAAAGTTAGGTTCGAAGGCTTTGTATTCGACAAACATTTTCCAATCTTCCGGCAGGGCTGAATAAATCTCCTGAAGGCTTTCTAAAGTATTTTCGAAGGCTTTACGGAAATTAAGCTGACCAGGGAAACAAGAACCATCGGCAAGCCAAACGGTTAAGGCATCAGATCCCAGTGCGATACCATGTTTAATTACTTCGATATTGTGTTCAATCGCTTGCTTGCGGATATCTTTATTTACATTTTGTAATGAACCAAATTTATAACTGTGTGCAGCACCTTTCTGATCCTGAAAAGTATTTGAGTTCATGGCATCGAACTTTAAACCATAGCCAGCGGCCAGCGTTTTTAAAGCTTCTGCATTTTGAGGGATATCCCAGGGAATGTGAAGCGAAATGGCACCACTTGCACCATTAAGGGCATGAAGTAAACCTACATCTTCAATTTTTTCTTCAATGGTACGTGGTTCGCCGCCGGTAATGGCAAAACGGCCAAAACGTGTTCCGCCGGTACCCAATGCCCAGCTTGGAATGGCAATCTGAAAATCGACCAGTTTCTGGATTACGCTTTCCAGATCAACGTGTGCCCAATCTTCCTTTAAGAAAGAAAGTTTACGCTGATGCGAGGTTAAAAGGGAGTCGTTATGCTTTTCTATTTGGTTCTGCTCGATATTCATGAGAATATTTGGTTTTGTTAGGTTAATCATTCTGGCGACACAATCGCCATTCACTTCCACCCTCTTCACAAAGAGGATGATTATTTTTTTTAAAAGTTATTCCCAGCCTGCAGGGACACAAGCCTAGGGAATAACGCACTAAAACTATTTTTAATCTCCGTGGTCTGTGTCTTCACAGCGTACCAATCTTCATATCGCTCTGTTCGGACACCGGCCACGGATTTATATTATCTTACAAATGCCATGGCTACACCGCCATCAACATTTAAGACATTTCCGGTTGATTTGTGCAGCAAGCCACCAACAAAGGCGAAACAGGCATTGGCAATATCATCCGGTAATATAATCTGATTTAACAAAGTACGTTTTGCATAATAAGCCGGTAGCTCTGCAACGGTAATGCCATAGGCTTTTGCACGTCCTTCGGCCCAACCGCCAGCCCAGATATTGCTATCGCTGATCACCGCGTCCGGGTTAACCACATTTACGCGGATATTATCGGCACCCAATTCGGCAGCGTTTAACCTGCTTAAATGTAACTGAGCTGCTTTTGCACTGCCATAACCAGCATTATTTGGTCCGCTTACCAAAGCGTTCTTGCTTACAATATTAATGATATCGCCTCCAATATCCTGCTTTTGCATCGTATTTGTTGCAGCCTGGGTAATAAAGAACTGGCCTTTTACCAAAACATCATATAACAAATCCCAATCCTTTTCAGTATGATCGGCAATGGTTTTAGAAATCGATAGGCCGGCATTGTTTACAATAATATCTACCCCGCCAAAAGCCAGAGCAGCCGAATCGAAAGCTTGTTTAATATCTTCTTCGCTGGTTACATTTAAAACTGCCGTGCTATAAGAATCCTTACCAAACAGGCCTGCGAATTCTTTAGCTGCTTCATCTAAACGCTCGGCATTCATATCGTTTAAGATGACTACCCCGCCCTCAGCCACAAACTTTTTAGCAATCGCTTTACCAATTCCACCAGCACTGCCCGTAATCAAGGCAATTTTACCGGTTAAAGGTTTTGGCTTAGGCATACGCTGTAATTTTGCTTCTTCCAACAACCAATATTCGATATTAAAAGCTTCCTGATGTGGCAATGAAGTATATGCTGAAACCGCCTCAGCACCTTTCATCACATTAATGGCATTGATATAGAATTCTGCCGCAACCCTGGCCGTTTGTTTATCTTTAGAGAAAGTAAACATTCCTATTCCGGGATACAAAATAACAACCGGGTTGGTATCGCGAATGGCCGGACTGTTTGGATGTTTACAGGCTTCATAATAAGCGGTATACATTGCCCTGTACGCTTCGAAAGCAGGCTCCAATGTTTCTTTTAGCGCTTTAACATCCGATAAATCGGCATTGCTGGCTAAAGTTAAAACCAGCGGACTGATTTTAGTTCTTAAAAAGTGATCGGGACAACTGGTCCCCATTGGGGCCAGGCGATCCAAATCATTAGAATTGATGAATTCCAGCACACGCGCATCATCAGTAAAATGACCGATCATGTGTTGTTTAGAAGAACACAAGCCACGCAAAACAGGCGCTAAAGCAGCCGCTTGTTGTTTACGTTGATCTGCTGCTGCACTTTCAATCTTTTGTCCACCAAAAACAGGACCTTTTTTGCCATAATTCTGGTTGAGGTAATCCGAACAAATTTCGATTACTTCTAAGGTATTCAGGTAACTTTCGTAGGCCGTATCTCCCCAGGTAAACAAACCGTGTGAACCTAACATAATACCACGGATACCTGGATTTTCATCCAAACATTGCTTTAACTGCAAGCCCAGCTCGAAACCTGGTTTTTTCCATTCTACCCAGCCAATTGTGCCGCCAAATAATTCTTCCGTAATTTTTTTACCGTCTTTAGCCGCAGCGATGGCAATGGCTGCATCCGGATGCAAGTGATCAATATGTGCAAACGGTAAAAAACCATGTAAAGGCGTATCGATTGATGGTGCTTTAGAGCTCAAATCGAAAATGCAGTGGTTAAATAATTCAACCATTTGATCCTCATGCTCTACCCCACGGTAAATATTTTTCAAACTACGTAAACGATCAACATATAATGCTGCAAGGCCGCTTTTCTTTAAAGTACCTAAATCGCCACCTGAGCCCTTTACCCACATGACTTCGGTTTCTAAACCGGTAAGGGGATCTTTTTCCAATACTTTACACGAGGTATTTCCACCTCCATAATTGGTTAAGCGTAAATCTGCACCCAATAAATTAGAGCGATAAATCAAAAGGGCAACTTCATCTCCAGCCAGTTTTGCGGCTTCCTCTTCATCCCACAGATAGCTTACGTGCTTATAACTTTTCGTATCGATTGACATTCTTATATTCTATTTAAATTTTTATTATTATCCTTTTATTCTATTACCATACCCCACAATGAGTACCGAAATGATGATGGTTAAAATACCCGCCAACACAGTAATCAAAGTTTTTCTGGATACCCCTTTCCACTCTTTTAATACCAGTCCCCATACGTTGGCAATGAGGATGATAAAGGCCATGTGCAGAATCCACGAACTGGCGCCATTACCCATTTTACTTTCCCCCATACCATAAAAAAAGAACTGTAAGAACCAGGTGGTACCTGCCAGTGCAGAAAAAATATAGTTTTTTAATAGCGGTTTTGCCGCGTTTGTATAATCACCAAATGTTTTGTTTCTTGCATTTAATACCATACACCAGATAAAGTTGGTGGTTAAACCTCCCCAAAGCACAATTACATAAGTAACGTTGTTCTGGAACAAGAAATTACCCGGTTCAGCTGGATTTGCTGCTTTCCAGATCGCGTTAGCCGCATCGGCCATTGGTTTCCCGGCTTCGATGCCAAAGTTGAAACAGGCACTTAAAACACCCGATACAATACCCACGAATAAACCGAGTCCAAACTTATATTCTGTTTTTACCTCCATGCCATGCGGATCGGTAATACCGGTTTTCATCTCTTTCTCTTTCATCATACCTGCCTTACCGCAGATGATAATACCCACAACGCAGACTAAAAGCCCCAGCAATACCATGCGGCCCCAATCGGTATGTAGAAACATGGTAAAAGTATCTTTACCTGCCTGAGGGAAAAAATCGAAGTAAATAGATGGCAGGATGGAACCCAAAACCATACAAAGTCCTAAAATGATACTACTCCCTAACGATACGCCCAGATAACGAACGCCCAATCCATAGGTTAAACCGCCAATACCCCAAAGCACCCCAAAAAAATAGGTTAGCCATAAAATGCTACCGTTGGTACTGGTGATAATTGCCGTAAAATTTGGGATGGTTAAAAAAGCAGCAAGTGGCGGAACGATTAACCAGGAGAAGATTCCCCCAACAATCCAGTAACTTTCCCAGGCCCAGCCTTTAACTTTTTTGTAAGGAATATAAAAACTTCCGGAGGCAAACCCGCCGAAGAAATGAAAAATTACGCCTAAAATTGCTTGCATGCTCTATTAATAATATTTGGTTGCTCTAAAATAGAATATACGGTAATTTTAACTGTTATGCACTGTTATGGATGAGAAATAATATGAGTGATGGAAGATGTAAGATGTATAATGGAAGATGGAATTGGTAAGTCGGGAGACCGGGGACGGAGGTCAGAAGCTATATTGTGTAAAAAAGCATGAGCGTACTTTAATAATTAAGTTGAGGTTATTATCCTAAAAATAATTTCTCGTCAGGTATTTAGTTTAATCCTTCGACAGGCTCAGGATGACAATTTATTAATGGAAGATGGAATTGGTAATCCGGGAGACGGAGATTAGAAGTTATCAGGTATAAAAACAGATATCCGTTCTTTTCCGTGGTTTTAGATGTTACCATCTGACACTTATTAAGCTCTTAAAGTTCTAATTATCTCGTTCAGGTTATCCAGTATCAGTCTTTTTTTTAGGAAAAGAAAGGGCAGCATTTCATAGGTGCTGTAGTCCCGCCATTCGCTTTATCCCGATTGAAAATAATCGGGATGCCCGCTACTGTCGGGTTTAGTTAACAAAAGCCTGTTCCCTGTACCAGCCTGGATTAAATAAACCCGATTGCGATGCTGAAACAAGTTCAGCATAACGATCGCCTTAGACAAAGGAACTAAAAACAAATGTAAATTAACAGAGATGTGTCTACACGATAAGAAAAGTCGGGGCAGGCTGTCATTCTGATGCAAAATGTACCACGTGGTACGATTTATAACATTGAAAGTGCAGAAATTCTATCCACAATATCTTCAATTACCTCTGCCGATCTGAGGATTTTATAATGTCCCACATCGTCGAAAGATTTTGCCTGGATTACAGGATATTTATCCATGAATTCTTTTAGAAATGCATAGGGAGAAATGTGATCAGCCGGATCGAACGCCAGGAAATGATCAATTGCTGGGTTTAACTGATATAATTCAGTCAGGTTGAAGTGGCTTGCAGCAACGGGGAACTCTTTGGCAAAGTTGCTAAAAAAGATATCCTGATCCATTAAGCCGATGTTGACCGAATCGAGACTCTGCTCGAAGTTTTCTTTCAGTCTGATTAAGGGCGCGATGCTAATGAGCAGATCTGGACTATAGTCGAGTTCTTGTAAAGCAATTACATTAGCCATACCGCCAAGGGAATGCCCAATCAGCACGTCGGGCTGCGCATAATTTAAGGCAATAGATTTTACCGAATCGGCATATAACATCAGGTTGGAGAATTCGGAGATCGAACTTCCGTTACCGGGTGCATCAAAAGCTATAATTTCCAGGTCATCTACTTTCAGGAGTTCAGTAATCAGCTCATAAAAGTCTAAAGCTTTTGAGGCCCAGCCGTGCGTAAGTAATACTTTACGTTTTCCGTTTCCCCAGCTAAAGCAGTTAATGGTTACTTCGGCATCGGTAAAAAAGGTATCAAAAACCTCAAGACTAAATTGTTTTGATGCTGCTATCAACTGTTCCTGATGCAGGCGTAAAGGCATTTTGGGTGAGTAAAAAATAAACTCACGCATTAAAGCTGCATCAGGTGCTGCCTGTGTTAATTTAAGCTCGCTTACAATCTGTTTTAGCCTTTTCAATTCGAGCTTATTTAGGAGTTAAACCAAATGTGATTTTAAATCAGCTGGCGAATAGTTGATCGACTTTAAAGTCTTATCGTCAGATTTCCGGAACACCAAAAACAGTCCGTCGATTTCTTTGTAATAAGATTCGGTCTGGTCTTTATCTAAGTAAAACTGAATGGTTTGTTCTGCTTCTTCTATGGTTTTGCAGGCTTTGCTCATATTAGAGCGGTGAACTTCATCAAATAAAGTCTTAAATTTTCCACCTAAGCCAAACTCATGGATGGCACCGGCCAAAACATACTGCAAATCGCAAAGCGCATCGGCTACTTCTACCAGATCATCATTTTCTACGGCTTCCTGTAATTCTTTCAGTTCTTCAGCTAAAAGCGAAATACGCAAATTGGCCCTCTGTTTTGAAGGAATAACCGGACTTTCTAAAATAGGATGTTTAAAGGTGGTGTGAAATTCTGCAACCTGGTTTAGCGAATTCGTTTCTTGCATGATGATGTTGGTTTAATCTTTATGCAGCAAACTTAAAAAAAACGGGATAAATAATTCGGAGAATTTATGCACACTGTAAGGGTAATCGGTTAACTGTATAAATTGTTGAATTGCTTTATTGTTGAATTGTTAAAAACCAGTCGATATGGTTAACCGATGAGAAACACCAAGAATTTAACAATCAAACCATTAACAAATTAATCAACCCCGCATTAATACTCTTAACTGCTTAATGGTTAAAGAAAATATGCAGTAAGATTTTCACCATTAAGAAATTAAGCACAATTAGAAAATGATTTAACAATCAAACCATTAACAAATTAATCAACCCCGCCTTAATACTCTTAACTGCTTAATGGTTAAAGAAAATATGCAGTAAGATTTTCACCATTAAAGAATTAAGCACATTTAGAAAATGATCAAATAAAGATGAATCCCAACAATTTAGCAATCACTCTTCAACCATTAACCGTTCTTCTTCCCTTCCCTCACCACTTTAAAAAAGTCTTCTTTATAGGTTTCACCAATTGGAATTGCCTGATCGTTAATATAAACGGTATTCCCATCTATCATTTTAATTTTTTCGATCGAGATGATATACGATTTATGAATGCGGTAAAAAGGTGGCTGAGGCAGTTCGGTTTCCAATTCGCGCAGTGCCTGGTAGGTCACAATCCTTTGGGTAGCGGTATAAACCGAAACATAGTTTTTCAATCCTTCTATGTAGAGAATATCTTCGTAATTAACCTTGATAAACTTGTTCTTAGTATCGCCTTTGATGAAAATAAAATCATTTCCCTGCGTTACCTGCTGCACCACAATTTCTTTCTGAACAGGTGCCACAGGCATTAAAATCTGCTGCGCTTTAGTAGCTGCCTTGTAAAAACGCTCGTATGAGATGGGTTTAAGCAGATAATCTACCACATCAAGATCGAAACCTTCCAGGGCGTATTCGGGATAAGCGGTAGTCAGGATTACCTTGCATTTACCACCACAGATTTTCAAAAACTGAATGCCGGTTAGTTCTGGCATCTGTATATCTAAAAAAACAAGATCAACTTTACCTTCCTGCACCAGGTTAAGTGCTTCAAAAGCATTGGTAGTGGTTCCAACCAATTCTAAAAAGGGGGTTTTATTGATGAAAGCAGCAATAATATCTGAGGCGTAAGATTCATCATCAACAGCAAGGCAACGGATCATAATGGGCGGTTAGGGGTTGGCGGTTAGGGTTTGGCGGTTAGCGATTCGGGTAATAATTCCAATGATACAAATTATCCATTACAGATTTAAAATTAACGTGCTTTTATAGGTATTTCCATTATTCGAAATCAACAATTCATGTTTTTCGGGATAAATCAAATCCAACCTGCGGTGGATATTCACCATACCGACGCCACTCGAATGATCTTTCTGGGCATGACTGATCTTATTGCTTACCTCAAAACTTAAACGTTTGTTTTGCACCTTAAGTTTAATGCGTACAGGCTGTGCCTCGTCATTTACCACCCCATGTTTAAAAGCATTTTCGACAAAAGGAATCAATACCAGGGAAGCAATTTTTTGACCGGCAATGCCTTCGGTTGTAAAATCGACATAAAATTTCGGTTCAAAGCGCATCTTAAATAATGCCACATAACTCTCCAGGTATTCTACTTCCTTGTCTAAACTTACTTTACCGTCAGGACTATCGTTTAGGGTATAGCGCATCAAATCAGACAAGCGTAAAATCGCATTGGCCAGTTGATCAGAAACTGGAATCGCCAAAGAGTAAACATAATTTAAGGTATTATATAAAAAGTGTGGATTGATCTGCGATTTCAAAAACGAAAGCTCGGCTTTCACCACTTCTTCTTTAAGTTTTCGGTTAACCTGTTCCGATTTAAAGCTCTGCTCGATACCATAAACCGCAGCAGGCACCACAATAAAGGCAATACTCCAGTAAATGTTATCCGATATATAAGCCCAAGCCGTTACGCCATCATTATAATTATGAAAACCAAGCCATTTTAGATAAAGAACCTCTTCTATTAAATAACGAAGTGAGATAAAAACTGCTATAGTAAACAAAATGCCTGCAATTAACTGTGGCAATTTATTTCTTTTCAAAAATCGCGGATACACCCATACATAGCAGATGTAGAACTCTATCAATTGTATAAAATTCATAGAGATACTCAAAGCAGCCTTAGTAAAAGTTGTGCCATCAATTAAATAGCCTCCATAAAAATAACCTAAAACAAGTACCCAGCAAAGAATATGGATAGAAACGATTTTTATTGTTTTCATAGCCTAAAACTATACAAAGCTTTTTTAACTGCCTATTTTCTTATTCCAAACCTTCAAAAAATTATCCCAACCTGTACATTTTAAGGATCAACACCATTTATTATCCGAAAATGGATTGGGATAATATTTCAGGGGTTTGGGATTATATAATTTTTAGGCTGATGCAACCTCTACATCTTTGAATCGTCAATTATAAAACAAACAAGATGATGAACCTTTTATTTAAATCTGCGCTTTTCGCTTTGCTTATTTTTAGCTTTAAATCTGCTTATACTCAAACCATTAAGGTATCGGGAACCATTACCGATAAAAGCAATAAAGCACTTGATTATGCTTCGGTCGCATTAATTCACTTACCCGATTCGGCCTCAGTTGCATTACAGGCCACCAATCAACAGGGAATTTACGAATTCACCAATGTTAAATCTGGCCGCTATCTGATTAAAGCATTGATGATGGGCTACCAGAAAAACCAATCTTCAGCTTTTGAAGTGAAAGATGTGGCCATTAAAGTTCCTTCAATTATATTAACCGACCGTTCCAATAACCTGAAAGAAGTAAACATTGTATCGAAAATGCCGGTAATTGATCAAAAAGCAGACCGGGTAATTGTAAATGTAGAACAGATGAATACCGCCGGCGATAATGCACTGGAGGTCATCAGCAGGTCTCCGGGGGTAAAACTGGATAAAGACGATAACATTGTGCTGAAAGGCAAAAAAGGAATCAATGTAATGATTGATGGCAAGATGAGTTATATGACGGGGATGGAATTAACCACTTACCTCAAATCGTTGCCCGGCTCAGTATTGAGTAAAATTGAGCTGATTTCTAATCCGCCATCTTCTTTCGATGCTGCTGGTACAGCAGGGATCATCAACATTAAGCTAAAAAGAAACAAAATGCAGGGCTTTAACGGAAACATGAACCTTGGCGGTGGTTATGGCCGTTATGAAAAAGTTTACGCCGGCACCAACCTGAATTATAACATCGGTAAAGTGAGCACCTATGTACGCTTAAATGCCGGGCACTATAACTCATACAACAGGCTGACTTTAAACCGGACCATTGGCGATGAACAATATAACCAGCTTAATTTCTGGCATCCGGTAACCAGGAGTTTAAATTACTCTACGGGCGCCGATTATTTTATGAATGAAAAACATACTTTAGGTATAATGGTAAAAGGCTTTACTGCACCCGCAGAAACCAAAGTAAACAGTAACTCAGTAAACTATAGCGCAACAGGAGCAAAAATGGGCGGCACATCGATGTTCAATCCACAAAGCAATACCGAAAAAAACCATGCGCTAAACTTAAACTACCGTTTTAAAACCGATACATTGGGTGGCGAACTGGGTTTTGATGCGGATTATGTTCAATACGGTAACAGCAAAAATGAAACCTTTACCAACAACTACCTCGATGCAAATGACCAGCTGATTGGCAATCCGATCGACCTGCGCAATGCGGGCATGGGCAACGTTTCTATCTATTCAATCAAGGCCGATTATAGCTTAAATTTTTCAAAAACATTAAAAATGGAAACCGGCTGGAAGAGTAGCTGGGTAAAATCGCAGAGCGATGTGCGTTTCGACTCGCTAAAAACCGTCGGCTGGATTAACGATCCGCGCAGAACCAACGCCTTTTTATACAATGAAAACATTAATGCCGCTTATCTTTCCCTTGATCAAAGCTTTAAAAATATACAGATCAAAGCAGGTTTACGGGCAGAACAGACCCTGGGCGATGGCCGTTCATCAGGAACCAATACGTTGATAGACAGAAAATACTGGAAGCTTTTTCCAACACTTTTTGTTTCTTTCAAAATCGATTCGAACAATCTCGTTACCGCTGCTTACCGCAAAAGCATCAACAGGCCTTCATACAGCAGTTTAAATCCCTTTACCTTTTATACCGATCCCTATACTGCCATACAGGGAAATCCATTATTACAACCATCCTATGCCAATAGTCTTGAATTTAATTACTCGATTAAAAACTTCAGGGTACTCACATTGAGTTATTCGGTTAGTGACGGATCGATATCGGAAGTGGTTTACCAGAACAATAGCACCAAAGAAAGTATCTCCAGGTCAGAAAACCTGAACCGCACCACCAATTTTTATATGGCTACCGGGAGCCCTTTCGACATCACCAAATGGTGGAACAACAATACCGAAGTTTCAGCCGGATTTAACCGAACCGAATCGGATGTGCAGGGCAATGGTTACAACGCTTTCTCTTGGAACTGGTCGGTAATGATGGATAATACCTTCACCCTGCCTAAAAACTACAGCATAACTACCTATGCTTACTACGATTCTCCATCCGTTTCGGGCCTGTTCCACAGTTTGGAGAGTTATCAGTTAAATATCGGTGTTAAAAAATCATTCTGGAACAAAAACGCCACACTGGCTTTAAAAGTAAACGATATTTTTAATACGAATAAATTCAGGGCCAATCTGGAATACAATAACATTAAAACCTATTGGCAAAACGAATGGGAAAGCCGTAGGGTAAATTTAAGTTTCACCTACAAATTCGGGAACATGAAAATTAAAACTGCCCGCAGCAGAAACACCGGAACAGCTGATGAAGAAAACAGGGTTGGGAAGAATTAAATAATAAAATATTATATGCAAATATGATACTGTCGGACTGAGCCTATCGAAGACCTTTATAGTCGAAAACAAATAATGTTTGTCCTTCGACAGGCCCGGGATGACAGCTTCAATAAAAAACGTCGTCATCTCGACTGAAGCGCAGTGGAATGGAGAGATCTATATAGATTCCTCGACTTCGCTCGAAATGACGACTACTTGATGAGGGTATCTACGAATTAAAGTTTAATCTTCACAAAATACAAACGATGACAGCATCTTTGAGCTTGCTGCTAAACAAGGTCTTTGTCAGGATTTATTTGATCCTTTAATTGACTATCATTTTGCTAAGCGGTAAGCCTGGATGATTTTATGAAAAATCTGATTGTTGGGGTACACACCCATAAAAGCATCCGAGCCTGGGCCATAAGCAAATACAGGTACCATAATATTGGTATGATCATCTGTACTGAAATGACCACGAACTGCTCCTTTTCTATAAGAGGCATCCAGGAGCGACAGTCCACCGGTTTCATGATCGGCAGTTACCACAACTAATGTTTCGCCATCCTGATCGGCAAACTTTAAGGCTTCGCCAACCAAACGGTCGAAATCCTGCTGTTCGGTTACTGCAAAAGGCAGATCGTTGGCATGCCCGCCATGATCAATCTGTGCGCCTTCAGCCATCATGAAAAATCCTTTTTTATTTTTCGAAAGCAATTCAATTGTTTTTAAGAACGAAGTCTTCAACATCTCCCTCCTGCCTTCCAGTATTTTCCGCGTAGCCGAATCGTCTAAAAGTACCACTTGCTTATCCGCATTTGATGCAACAAAGCTTTTTAAGTTTTGCTGAAAAACATAACCTTTAGCCAAAATTTTGTCCATTAGCTTTTGATCTGGATTTTCGGTAAAACTTTTACGTTTAGATCCTACCAGAACATCAACATGGCCATTCAGAAAATCGGCTGCAATTTCGTGGGTCATGGTACGCTCAACCTGATGGGCGTAAAATGCTGCAGGTGTAGCATCGGTAATATCTCCACTGCTGATGATTCCGCTTTTAATGCCATAAGTTGCTAAAATATCTGGAATAGCCGCCAGTAATTTACCGGTAGAATCGACACTGATATAGCGGTTATTGGTTTTATGTCCCGTAGCCATGGCCGTTGCACCAGCAGCAGAATCAGTAAAATCTGAGTTGGAAGCCTCTGTACGTGAAAAACCGATATGCCTGATCTGAATCATATTGGATTGACCAAAATTGGCGCTCAAGCCGGCCTGTATCTGGGCCAGCCCCATGCCATCGCCAATTAAAAGGATAACATTTTTAACTTTTGTTTTTAGTGCATCGCTTTTATAGGTTGGCTGGTAAGGTGTATAACCTTTATCATTTATGTACTCCAGTTTGGCCCTGTTCTGATAAAAATCTTTCAACAATGCCGGATGATCCGTGCCAATCCAATCAACACCCATGTGCTCCAGTTCTTTCCAGCTGTTCGGACTATCTTTGGTTGCCCAAAAGCGGAAAGATTTACCCTGGGCATGTACCTTGGCAATTACGGCTTTCATCTTCTCCAGGTCGGTTGGCGTTGGTGTTCCTTTTCCATTCCATACCGAGTAATGCGAAATATCATCACTGATCATACCGATGTGTTGCAGTTGATCGCTGGTATAGTTATTTCCCGGACGGCCATCAAAACTGATGATTGATGGATAATCTGCAAACTTTTCGGCTGGCGGAACATCTCCGCTCAATACAATTTTAATTGCTGATGGATTGACCTGTTGATCGAAAACAGGCTCCAAACCTTTCAGGTCAGTCAATAATTTTGCAATTACATGCTGGTAATCTGCTTTGATATCGATTACCAGTTGCAGTTTTTGTTTTGGATCGGGATAAGGATGGTTTGCATTTTCCTTAAAAAAGGCCACGAGTGGATCGATGTATAGCTTCTTTAAGGTTTTACCGGACTTAATTTCGCTGCTTTCATGAGCAACGAACAACTCCCCATCGCGGTAAAAAACATCTGCTTCTATAGCGCCCATTCCGGCATAATACGCTGTTAGAAGAGGGATGTCCTGTTTGTAATCGTTATGGCTATGCCCGCGATTGGGGTTCATTTTAATTTGCGCAGATGCGCTCTGCAGCGCCAGTAACATCACCAGCGCTGCAAAGTTTATCCATATTTTATTTACCATCCTGCGTTTTGTTTAATTATGCCTGCACTGTTATCAATTTCTCTTTGTGGTACTGCCCATACATCATGTACCTGCGGATTGAAGGTTCTGGCTGGCCAGATCACACTCCCATCAAAATCATGCAAAGGTTTTGCATAAGCTGCCTGCGCATCGCCCCACCTTACCAAATCTCTATGGCGGTCGGCCCATTCTCCCGCAAGTTCGTTGCGGCGCTCACGTTTAAGGTCATCTATTGTCATTCCGGTTTTAGTACCCAATCCCGCACGAAGCCTGATTTTGTTTAGTTCGGTATCGCCTGCACCAGCTCCACTTAAGTTGATGGCCGCTTCTGCTTTGATTAACAATACTTCTGCATAACGCATTAAAGGCACATTTAAATCGGTAGTACCATTATCTCCGTTCGGATTAACATGTGTTGGGATGGGGTTGGCGTAAGAAAATGGCTCCATATATTTTTTAAACTGGAAATTTGAAGTGGCTCCGGCATCTTTGGTAAAACTGCGTTCGGCACCAAAGAATATAAATTTATCGCCAGGTTTTAAAATAGTGGCTTCACGGCGCTGATCTCCCGTTTCATATGAATCGTAAAGCTCTTTGGTTGGCAGGTAATAACCCCAGCCATTGTAAATTCCCCAAGCTTTATTGGTTAACATTACCCCCGGAAGTTTGCTCCCCCAGCCGGTACCGCCACCGCTTGGTGTACACACTACCGACCAGATATATTCTTTAGACCAGTTGTTTGATGCTTTAAATACATCTGCAAAACCTGTATTCACCAAATCATGCTGACCTGAGGTAATAACCATATCAGCATATTTTGCGGCATTAGCATAATCCTTTTTATACAGGTATACTTTAGACAGGTAGGCCCATGCGGCGGTTTTATGTGCTTTGCCATAATCAGCAGGTTTCATTGCCGAAAACAATGGAAGGTTATCAGCCGCCTTTAACAAAAGTGAAATGATATAGTCGTAATTTTCGTTTACATTTTTTGCGCGTGCAATAGGCAATGACGGATCGCTTTCTGGCTTAACAATCGGAACTCCTGCTTTATCGTTTCCATAGTTGGCAGCCAACTGGAAATAAACTAAACCAGCATTAAAATAAGCATCACCGATGATCTGTTTTTTCAAAGCTTCGTCCATGGAGATGGCCGGCACATTGATGATGATATCGTTCGCGCGTTTAATGATAGCATAACGCATACTCCACTGGGTTTCGGTATAACCTCCACCCACATAAGTACGGTTAAAGTTTTTAATGTTATCGGCCTCTGGTTTGTTACGCCCTGTAACCATATCATCGCTGGCATTGATAAACCAGAACATTCCACGGCCGTAAAAGTCTTCAGCATTGTAATTTTCGTACATGCCCGCTTCTGCTTTTATTGCGTCCTCTTTAGTTTTCCAGAAATTTTGTGCCGATGGAGATCCTTCGGGTACGATATCAAGCTCTTTTGTACAAGAAGAGAAAAAAGCAAGGGCGGCAAATGCCATATATTTTAAATTCGTTTTCATTGTTATAATTGGTGATTATAGATTTACACTTAAACCAAGGATAAAGCTTCTTGCCTGTGGATAACGGCCAACATCCAGTCCGTTATTGTCCATTCCGATTTCCGGATCGAAACCAGAATAATTTGTAATGGTAAAGAGGTTATTTGCAGTGGCATAAATCCTTACCCCTCCTGTTTTCAATTTATTGGCAAGCGATTTTGGCAAACTGTAACCCAGTGTTACATTACGGATACGCAGGTAAGAACCGTCTTCGATATAAAAATCGGAAGCATTAAAGTTTCCATTGGCATCGCTCGTTGAAATGATCGGCACTTTTCCACCCGGGTTCTCTGGCGACCAAGCATCCAGGATGCCCACCAATTTATTATACGATGGACCGCTGGCACTATACGTGGTACGTTTTACGGCATTAAACAATTTGTTCCCCTGTACGCCCTGCGCAAAAATATTAATGTCGAAATTTTTATAACTCGCATTAAAGCTCAGGCCATAAGTGAAATCGGGATAAGCGCTGCCTGCGAAATAACGGTCGTTTCCATCAATCGATCCGTCGCCATTGATATCAACAAATTTAAAATCACCCGCTTTTGCATTCGGCTGAATTTTAGTTCCTTTCACATTTTTATAATTATCAGCTTCAGCCTGACTCTGGAAAATACCATCGGTTTTTAACACATAATAACTGTATAATGGTTGCCCTACCCTGATGGTAAGTGGAGCAAGCTCGTTACGGAAATTGGTACCTACCGCAATGTTTTCCAATCCTGGAGCAAGCTCCTGCACTTTGTTATTAACCTTGGTTAAAGTAGCGTTTACGCTATAAGTAAATGCCGCGTTTTTATCACTATTGTAGGTTAAGCCCAGTTCTATGCCTTTATCTTTTACAATCCCGGCATTGATGGTTTGTGTATTTAAACCAGCTGTTCCAGGTAACGATCTCGTCAGGATCATTTTATTGGTTTCTTTGATAAAATAATCTGCATTCAGGCTTAATCTGCCCAGAACAGCTACATCAATACCAAAGTTTGTTTGTTTTGATTCTGCCCATGTTAAATCTTTGTTGGCCAGAACAGTTTGTACATAACCATTTTGCAGCGTTGGTGTCTGCCCGAAATAACTTTGGGTTGCACTTAATAATGGATTTACTGCTGAAGCATTAAGCGATGCTAAATTACCCAATATGCCATAGCTGCCTCTCAGTTTCAGTTCGTTCAGCCAGGAAGCATCCTTAAGAAAGTCTTCTTTGCTCACTACCCATCCTGCAGAAGCCGATCCGTAATTTTTTGTCCTGTTATTTTTACTGAGCAGCGATGATCCGTCACGGCGCCCGATTAACGAGAGCAGGTATTTTTCTTTATAGTTATAGTTGGCCCTAACAAATAATGAAGAAAGTGCCTGTTCAGACATCCCGCTAACCGAAGGCTGTATCACGGTTGCATTTACCAGATACCTGTATTGCGGCGATTCGTCATCAAAACCTGCTCCCGAAGCTGATAAGCTGTTACTTTTTGTTTTCTGAAAAGAATAACCACCTGTAAGATCGAGCTGATGACTGCCAAAAGCAGCTTTATAGCTTAACACCTGCTCGGCAAGAAAATCGTTACTGCGGCGCTGCTTTCCTGCAAACTATTGCTCAATACCGGTTTCCCTACCTCAGGTCTTTTGGGTGTAAAGCTTTTAAATGCGGCATCTGATTTGGTGATACTCAAATTAGACCTAAAAGTTAAACCTTTGATCAATTTAATATTAACATAAGGATTAACCGCCAACACATTTACCGGGTTATTGATATCGATGCGTTGTAAATCGGCAACAGGGTTCACAATATCACCATAATCGCCCGCATATTGCCCGCCCGGTAAACCTGCAAAACTGCCATCGGCATTGTAAGGCGTACCATTGGTTGGATAATAAATCGCAGAAAGCAAAGCACCGGTATAATCGCTACTGGTATTGGCGCCATTTCCATTGGTACTGCTGTACGACAGGTTTTCGCCTACTCTTAACCAGTTGGTTACCTCATGTTCGGTATTGATCCTGAAATTGTAGCGTTTGGTTTGGGTGTTTAAAACGATGCCTTCGGCATTACGGTAATTGAAACTCAGGTAATAATTAGATTTTTCACTGCCACCGTTTATAGCGGCATTGTAATCCTGTACCATTCCATTTCTAAAAACTTCGTCCATCCAGTTGGTGCGGGTAACCTGCCCATCAGGATATTTCGAAGCATCAAAAGCAGGCAATATGGTTGTACCTCCGTTTTTGGCTGCAGTGGCGGCTACCTGTGCCCGTTGCTGAGCATTTAATGGTTCCAGTTTTCGCCATGCGCTTTGTTGCCCCAACTTGGCATCAAAACTGATCTGCATTTTACCGCTTTTACCTTTTTTGGTGGTAATCAATATTACCCCACCTGACGCCCTTGCCCCATAAATTGCGCTCGCCCCATCCTTTAGCACAGAAATCGATTCAATATCATTGGGGTTAAGCTGTGGCACACCCAGAAAAATAGACCCATCAATTACATAAAGTACACTTTCTCCGTTGATACCTCCGGCACCGCGAATGTTGATGCGAGGTGTAGCCGTTGGATCGCCACCCTCATTGGTTACAATTACCCCAGGTGATTTTCCTGCCAGCACCTCTCCTACACTATTCAGTGAGCGGGAAGAAAGTTTATCCAGTCCCACAATGGTAATTGCACCCGTTAAGGTTTCCTTTTTCTGCGTACCGTAACCTACCACCACTACATCGGCAAGCGTAGAACGTTCTTCGCTCAACACCATATTGATTACCTGGTTTTCGCCAACTTTTACTTCTTTAGTACGGTAACCGATCATCGAAAATGAAAGTATAGCATCAGCGCCCACCTCAATACGGTAAGCACCATTACCATCAGTTATGGTTCCGCTTTGTGTACCCAGTACTTTAACCGAAACACCCGGTAAAGTTACACCTGTCGAGTCTTTTACTATCCCGGTAATAATACGGTCGGGTTTGTTAAAAACGGCATTATTTAATATGACATAACCGCCCTTTTCTAAAACCTGCAAGCCCAGCCTATCCAGCAATGACCTTACGGGTTCAGTGGTGAAATCGCCACTTACAAACATATTTTTCTGTTGTAGCTGGTCGGGATTGTATACAAAGCTTAATCCAGTGCGCGACTCGATTTCTTTGATAATTTCGGTTATTTTACGGCCTTTGTTAATCGTAATACTAACCGTTGTCTTCTCTAACTTTTGCGCCATACCAGCAGAAGCCAATATTGAGCTGCAAAATATGCAGAGGATTGAAAATGTTAAACATGAGTATTTCATGATCTTATAAAGAGCTGGTGTCCTCTTATGGGAGGTAGTTTTCATTGTTTAATTTGTTTGATTTTATTTATTTGTAAAGCTTTAATTATGCTGACGCCTATGGTCAGAAAGAAAGATTACGATGACCGATCTAACCGGTACCGCAGATGATTGCTATATCATACCTTTATCTCATCTGTATATATTAAATGTTTTATGATTTTTTGATGCATTGAATTTTAGGTGGTGGAGGCTGCAGATAATGTCCAAAATCTCTTCCGGCGATTGCCTGCTGGTAAAAACGGCTGTACTTTTAAGTTTGCCTAAAGCGGTATCGCCCAGTAAAATTTTAATACTGAACACGTATTGAAGTTTACTGATTACCTGTTCTAAAGTTGCGCCGTCAAAAGCAAGTTCAACAAAGGCAGCTGCTTTAATTTTACTGACTGCAGCACTGCCCGCATTTTTATCATAGGTTAAACACTCATCTTTGATGAGCGTAGCCAGATTTCCTTTTTTATTGCTCACGGCAACCTTTCCGGTAACTACGGCAACTTCGATCTGTTTACTGGCCTGGTAAGACTTCACCTTAAATGAAGTACCCAGCACTTTGATATTTATACCTGATGCGGTATGTACCGTAAATGGTCTTTTCGCCTGATGGACAATATCAAAAAAAGCTTCACCTTCTTTTAGTTCGATCTGGCGGCTGTTTGAGGCAAATACTTTGGGATAAATGAGTTTTGCAGAAGGACCCAACAAAACCACCGAACCATCTGATAAGGTAATGCGTTTTCGCTCTGCCGCTTTGGTAATTACGGTAAGCTGACCTTCAATAAATTTTACCGGCGCACTGAGCTTCCAGATGGTTAAACCCAATGTAATAAGAACCAATACTGCGGCGGCTATCCTAATAAAAGGGCTAAGCTTGAGTACCTTGCCTGTTTTTTTGTACATAGCGGCTTTAAGGTGAACAAACATTTGTTCCCCTATTGCTGCTTTCCGCTCTGCATTAAGTTCAATATTTTCCTGACTGAGCGTTTCATACCACGCTTCAACTATTTTTTGCTCTTTCGGATTTGCCTGCTTATCGAGATATTTCTGCAGCAGCTCCTTTGCCTGTTCTTCTGTCATTTAAATACATGTCAGTTGAAAAGCAGATGGGTACTAACCAAAAATGTTATCTATAAATTAACTTTATGTTAAGCCAATCAAAGCCGCGATGAGCAGGATATAGGAAAGGCTTTTTTTAAGCAGTTTCAGGGCAGCAGAGATCTGGTTTTTTACCGTTTGTACCGAAACATCAAGTTCTGAGGCGATTTCTTTAATGGATTTCTCCTGTTTCCGGCTCATTGAAAATACCAGTTGCATTTTCTCTGGCAAGAGCGCTATAGCCGCGTCTACCTCTAAGTGCAGCTCTTTTAAAATCAGCTGATCATCTGCGGCAGCCGTATGTTGTTCATCCATAAGTGTTATAAGTGCAGTTTGGTGCTGCTCTTTAACGCTCCCCGACCTGAAATAATTAATCACTTTGTATTTTACAGCACCATGCAGGTAAGCGCCCAGACTTCCCGATAAGTTAATTGCCGCCCGGTTTTCCCAGAGGGAAATGAAAATTTCCTGCGTAATATCCTGTGCGACGGCTTCATCTCCGGTTTTTTTGAGGGCAATATCAAAAACATCTTCCCAATAGCTACGATAGATTTCTTCCATAGCCTGATGGTTTCCGTGCTGTAAAGATGAAAGTAATGAATTGCTCAAAGGATGCCGCTTTATAAAAAGCAAAGCTAGCGGCCCAATATTCCTTTAATATTAATAAATCTTAAAGAGTAGGTGATGATGATGGAAAATGTAAGATGGAAAATGGACAGGGTTCTGCGCCATTAGCCATATCCATGAGAAACAGTTATCATTTCGACGATATTACACCATCAAAAAACTAAAGCACTAGCAGCATCCAAACATTACAGGCAAAATGCCCTGAATTACCGAGTGGTGCAGTGAGTTTTTTAAACCCTGCTTTTTCGTACATAGCAATTGCCCGGGTAAGTTCAGGAAACGATTCCAGGTAAATCTCATTATAGCCAAAATGCTGGGCCGATTCTATACTTTTTTCCATGAGCATTTTGCCGATACCTTTTCCGCGTGAAGATGCTGAGGTATACAATTTAACCAGCTCAACACAACCATCCGGCAAACCTTCGGTTGGAT
Organism: Pedobacter folensis; assembly: GCF_056490665.1. NCBI lineage: Bacteria > Pseudomonadati > Bacteroidota > Sphingobacteriia > Sphingobacteriales > Sphingobacteriaceae > Pedobacter > Pedobacter folensis. The sequence continues at coordinate 562,878 of NZ_JBWJIF010000003.1, read as the reverse complement.
AAATGCCACAGCCGCCAATAATAACGCCATCCTCTTGGGCCAGCCAGTAAGCCGATTGAGGGTGTTCGAAAACTGTAGACAGCTCATCGGTTGTCGGATCAGTATAAACCGTACCCGGCTTGTCTATTTTAAATTCTCTTAAAATCGTCCTGATCATTTCAGCCGTAGCCTTATTATCTGCGGCAGTTATCTTTCGGATGGTAATGGCCATGTTTTTTATTTTTTTTGTAAAGTTAATGGTTTAGGTTAATTCTTGCGCGGTTAGGTTAATTGTTTAAATTGATAGACTGTTAAATTGTTATGATTTGATCTTCAGTTAACCGATTTAAACAATTACCCGATTAACCAAACTTTGAAACTAATCAGTTTGAATTAACCTAAGCGTTCTGAAATAGATTTATTATTTTGGCGTTATGTTTGCAGTATATCAATATCCAAATTTTTGGGTACTTATACAATCACCTAACACACATAAAATGAAACATGGATTATTAGTATGCCTTTTAACTGTTGGCCTTTTCGGCTGCGGAATAAACAGGCAGGCCCAGCAGATAAAAGCCTTGGAAGACTGCACTTATAAAATTACAGGTGTACAACAGGTATCGATTGCGGGCACAGACGTTAAAAAATTAATGGACCAGCAAAGTTTTAGCTTAACCAGTTTACCTGGGGTTGCCCTTGGCCTGCTAAGAAAAGACATTCCACTTAGGGCCAATCTGAATTTAGAAATAACCAACCCATCAGGCAATTTAGCAGCCATCAACCAGTTCGAATATAAAATATTGGTTAATAACACCGATCTGGCAGAAGGAATCGTTAATCAAAATGTAAGTATTGCACAAGGTCAAACGGTTACTGTTCCGGTGCAGCTGGTAAGCAATATTTATGGATTAGTATCTAACGGAAACGTTTTTAACGATATTATCAAAGCTGCTCAAAAAGGATCTTCTTCAAAAGATGAAAAACTAGGTTTATTAACCATTAAAATAAAGCCAACCTTTATGCTGGGCAATACGCCTGTTAAATATCCAGGTTACATTACCATTAACAAAGATATCAGCAGTAAAATATTATTGTAAATAGCACCACAAATAAAAATGCCCGCTTAACAAACATGTTAAGCGGGCATTTTTGTTAAAAAGCTTGATTAAAATCTTTTATCAGGTGTCATAATCATTCCTTTAATTCCTTTAGGATCCAGTTTTTCATCCAGTGCCCTCAGTTCTGCGACCGATAGTTTTGGCGGCAGTGCTGTTGTAGTGGTACTCAAGCTAGCAGTTTTCGCTGCTGTGGTCACAAAATTACCGTTTTTGGCATACAACAATGCATAAGCCAGTAAGGTCTCTGTTTCATCTCCCCACGCTTTGCTTAAGTCTTCTGCTGATTCTTTATCAACCGTCAAACCAGAATAGTAGCCACCAACTCCGAGTTTATTTTTGGTTTCAAATTCGGGAATATACATATCCACCTTATCTATTCTGATCGGAAAGAAACCAACAGGTTTACCATAGGTTGTTCTGCCAATTAGCTTTACATCCATTACCGGTTTCAAACTGTTAATGGTTAATTCGCTTGCAGATGCAGTAGATCCCGTTACGATAAAATAAACCCTGTTTAAGTTTAAACTACCTGATTTTGCAAATTTCTCAATATTATCAGCGGCTGTAGGCGAATAATTTAAATCGGCATAAGTGGCATACTTTCCGTTTACACCCGTGGTAAAGGTTTGTAATTTACCTGCATCATCTAACAATGGCTGGTGTGCCAAAACGGAAGCTTTGCGCTGCGCAGTCGTGATCGATTGCAAATAAGCATTGTAATAAGAAGTAAACATCGTATTCCCTGTTTCTCCTGCTGGTGCGGCTAAATTAATCATCTGGGTAGCTGTTGAAACATAACCACCACCGTTATAGCGTAAATCAATAATCAATTCACTTACCCCCTGGGTAGCGAAACTAGAAAAAGCGGTATTTATAGCTGTAGAGGCATTATTGGTAAAGCTATTAAATACAATGTAACCCACTTTCTTGGTGCCAACCGTATAAACATGGGTAAACAATATTGGATTAACCGTATATAAGCTGCTTGATATAACGGCTGTTTTTGGATTGCCATCAATATCATTAAAAGCCAAAGTCACATTTGCATTTGTACCAAAAATGGCATTATTTAAAAAATTAATCGCACCAGGATAGGTCAGATCCGTCCTTCCATTTACACTGGTTATCCTGCAACCACGTGTTAAGCCCTGAACTGCTGCCGGTGAGTTAGGGTAAACATATTTTACCCTTAAATCGGTAGTGCTATTATACTGATACTGAACAGAAAAACCGTAGTCATTGGCCGAGCCATTTACATCAGCTTTAAGTGCACCTGTTTTCCCCGATGTAGCTGCCGTATAATCGAAAAACGAATATTTAGGCTCGCCATAAGAAGTGCTTACAAATTCATATGGTTTTCCTGTTGCCGGATCCAATGAATATTGGGTCATGGCATATAACTCAGCTTCATTCGAACTAAATGCACGTGGATTAAACACCTCATAAGTTGGCAGCGAAGTATTCCAGTAATAAAGTTCTTTACCGTATAAAAAAATAGAATCTTTAGTCAATTCTTCCCGCGTTCCGCTAGGTGTTGTCACAACTGGCGGAGATACGGGCTCTTCAGGCACAGGATTACTCTTTTTGCAGCCAGTAATGACCCCAAAGCTTAAAAAACCCAGCGCAGCCAGGTAAAGGAATATCTTATTTCTCATTTAAATTATGATAACATTATCTTTTATATACGTATTGGGCAATAGTTAAGTTGTTCGGAAAGAAACTTTTGTCTACCAACAAACTAAATTTAATTCAAAATATTGTGCTCTTGAACATATGTATCGGTCAATTACGTAAATCTACCGATTAAATTACTTTTCGCTGAGATATTTAATAAATTTTAACATAATTAGATTAAACCAACATTCGGGTCATAGTCCTTATGCCCCCACAAATTGTCGCCTTTGCACCGCTTAAGTCAATCAAATTCGCTGCAAATTTGTTATACTTAATTATTTGATTTAAAAATCTAAGAACCATGAAAAAGATCGAATTTAAAACCACAATTAACGCCACAGCAGAAAAAGTTTGGGATGCGCTTTTTGGCGTGGAAACCTACCCTAAGTGGACAGCTGCTTTTATGGAAGGATCGCGAGTAGAAACCGATTGGAAAAAAGGAAGCAAGGCCCTGTTTCTAGGTAATAATGGAGATGGAATGGTAGCGGTTATTAAAGAAAATATCCCTAACCGGTACATGTCTATCCAACACCTGGGCGAAATAAAAGATGGTAAGGAAGACTTAAGCGGGGATTGGGGCGAAACACTCGAGAATTATACCCTCAGTGAAAAAGATGGCAAAACAGAACTCCTTATTGATATGGATATTAACGATGAGTGGAGAGATTATTTCGAAAAAACCTGGCCAAAAGCTTTAGATAAGGTTAAAGAAATAGCCGAAAAACACAATGAATATCATGTAGAGACCTAAATAAACATACTCAAAAACCAAAAAAGCCTTACATTTCTGTAAGGCTTTTGTTTTATAAGTGGTGCCACCTGGATTCGAACCAGGGACACAAGGATTTTCAGTCCTTTGCTCTACCGACTGAGCTATGGCACCCCCTTTTGGGATTGCAAATGTAGTATTCTTTTTCCCAAATCCAAAAAAAGGATTTAAAATTATTTAAAAAAATAAAGACTTTATTAACCATTTGCATTCATTTTTCTGACAATCAACAAGATGCAATCCAAAAAAATAATTCTTCTATTATTGATATCCAGCGCCACCACATCGAGATCACCAACCACCACTGCATAACTACCACATTTGCGTTTTCATTTGTCAGGGAGATTATTTTTTTCACAAACGTCACTTGATCCTGATGGTAGCGGTTTCCCGGCTGGCGGCATTTTCCGGTGTAATACGTACAGCATCTGGCCGGTTACCATATTGATCATAAATAATTACCGTATTATCACCTGCTTTTAACCAGCATTCGGGGATATAAAGTCCGTTAACGGGTACACGTTCCGGATAACCTCCTATGTTATGGCCATTAATAAAGACAAACCCATGGCTTAATCCTTCAAAAGAAATGCGCCACATGGGATGGTTATTGGGCTTTGTTTTTTCCAGCCGGAAAGTATTTTTATAAAAGTAAGGACGGTTAAATTTTTCTGTTGATTCGACTTCTGACCAGCCATCAGCAGAAAGCATATCACCAGGACCGCCTTTCATTTTCCAACCTTTCAATTTGAGGTCATCGTTATAAATGATCTCTACCGGCTTATCAATGCCCCCGGCTCCATAATGGTTCTCCAGGAATACGGAAAGCACAATCGGTTTATTGGTGCCGTCATTCTGATAAACCGCTGTAAAAGGTTTATTCCAGTCACCTGCCCTGGCTACGGGCTTACCGTTAATAAACACAACGGCCTTGTCATCAACACTCCGAAACCGGAATTCTGTCGGCACACGACCATCTTTTATAGGGATTATGGCCTGAAACCAGGCGAAGCCAGCCTTTTGACTGAAGGGATCATCTCCAATTTTATAGCTTTCGGCATTTGTAAAATCAGGAACAGGCTGGTTTTCGTCATGGCGTTCGCCGGCAAGTTTAACCATCTTCCAGTTATCAACGAGTCCGGGTGCCCCCCGAAGCATAATGACTTCGCCCGCAATGCCTTTCTTGTCAACCTCACTGAGATAACCAATAAAGTTATAAAGCTTATCCCGGCCATCGTGTGCGGTATAAATCGCAAGCATATGGTCACCGGTTTCGACATCAAATTGAAGTTGATCACTATAACCAGCTGTAACGCGTTTACCATCAACAAACACAATGTAGCGACCAACACCGCTACTGATGTTGAGTTTGTAGCGGCCACTTTTTTGGATTTTAATATGTGTTCTGTACCAGGCATTGGCAGAAATATCTTTATCGGCTCCCATTTCAAGGGGTTTATCGCTTGCCAGCCATTCGCGATCATCAAAATCAGGTAAGGCTGCTGCTGAAGCCGATTTTGCTAACCAGTTATTATTAAGCACTGCATTTGGTCTGGAGATCAGATTTCTGGAGGGAACGATATGTTTTTTTAATTGATCGCCGAATACCCAAACCGGGAATTTTTTATTTTCCTTCCAGAAATACTCGGTGTTTAGCGTGATGGCTTGATTGGTTGAAATATGAAAATCAGCTACATATTCCGGCCCAACCACCACAAATTGCTGTTTTTTTTCTTCTACAAACCAGGAACGGTCTGCCAGTTCGGTGCTCAGTGCCAATATGCGCAGCGTTTGCCCACCCGTAATTAAATCCTGCACAAGCGGTGCATCTTTGCCATAGCTTAACTGAATATTATGTAATTTTCCATTGGAAAGGTGTTTTAAGGGGCCAACGCTTTTGGTTTGGCCTGTTATGCGCAAACTTAAGGAGCCTTGTGAGCCTGGGAGACCATATACAACAAGCGTAGTGGTTTTTCCATTCCGGGCGATACCCAGCACCCGCGTATAGGCACCCAGCAGGGTTACCTTTTCTGTCAGATTGAAATTTTGGACAACCGGCAAAATCTCACCAGGCTCCAGATTGATTGTAAAATTTCCTTTAGCACCTGCCAGTCCCTGACCTGAATAAGGCAATATTCCTTTACCATAATTGTCGATAAATGAAATGGTACCGGCAGTGCTTATGCGTGAGTTGATCGTATAGCTGCTGCCAATACCCTTAAGTTGTTGAACCGGGCCGGCCGTACTGTTCTCTAGGATCTGTTCAAAACTACGTGCAAAGAGACCATTTCGTTTAAACTGATAATAAATAGGCCTCAAATCGCCGGTTTGGCCTACAGCAGCGCCATAATCATAACAGGCCGCATCTTCATGACTGAAGCTGTAATCGAAATTGGTACCGCCATGGGCCATATAGTAATTATAACCATTGCCACCGCGAGCAATAATTTTCCAGGTTCGTCTGCCAAAAGTATCTGCGTCAGCTTTAGTAGAACCATAACGATCATACCAAACACTCCAGAACTCGGTTGTAAACCACGGGCTTGGCCGTTTGGGGTCGTCCAATGAAACCTTATTTCCGGCCGGGTCGCCACCATGATTGAGGCCGCTGAAAAAATATGGTACCTGCAGGCCCAGTGCTAATGCTTTTTCCTGTAGATGTTTAAAATAGGTATTCGGTATATTGGTTCCCCATGATAAAGGATGCTCATTTTCCAGTTGGACCAATATAACCGGGCCACCAAGATGGATTTGCTGACGGCTGACAATAGGCATCAAATTATCAAGAAACCGATCCATATATTTTTCGAAAGGTGCATTTGGAGAACGCACTTGCAGGTTATCTTTAAAGCGTAGCCATATCGGATAACCGCCACTATCCCACTCACCACAATAATAAGGCCCTACCCTCACAATGGCATACAAGTCTAGCTGTTTACATATTTTTAAAAAATTATCGAGATCACGGTCTCCCGCAAAGTCAAACTTTCCTTCGAAGGGCTCATGAAAATTCCAAAACGTATAAACTTCGACACAATTAAAGCCACCTCTTTTCAAGCGAAGGAGGCGATCATACCAAAGTTCGTGAGGGATACGGGCATACTCCATGCCTGCCGAAACCAGAAAAGTACGTTTTCCGTTTAACAGGAAACCCTTAGCATCAAAACTGATGAATTTTTTAGCGGCGTCTGCGGGCGGAAATATATGATCATTGATTTGGCAAAAAGCCGGGCTGTTAATGTTTAACAGTCCGAAAAATATTAAAATAGGTAAAAGGCAAAATTTGCGTTTCCTGAAATGATTGATTTGAATGGAAGATATGGTCATGTGTACAATAATAGCGGCTGTTTAAAATCTAAATTATTTTTGCTAATCAGTATATTGGTCAGGTCTAAATTATTGCAACTCTGTTGGCGCAGGGATAATATTTGAATGTGCCCGAGCCCGGGTTATAACGGTTAATACCCCCACCGAATGTTGCTATCCAGATCACATCATTATTGCTTCTTACAATGCTGGTCACATTGTTACTCGTCAGCGATTGTGGGTTACCGTTTTCATGACGGTAAGTTTTAAAACCCTTCAACCGGTCCCAGAGCGATATTCCTCCGCCATCCGTTCCGATCCAGATTTTCCCGTCACGATCTTCGCAGAAGGATAATATAAAATCGCTGACCAAACTTTGCTGGCTCAGCGGATTACGGTATATATGCTTGAATTCGTTTCGCTTGCGATCCAGGACATTGATTCCACCACGCAGTGTGCCAACCCAGATCCGATGTTCTTCATCTTTTAAAATAACACTTATCGCATTGCTGTTCAATGAGGATGGGCTTTCACCTGCAGTCTGATAAGAAAAACTTTCCTTTTCAGTATCCATAATATTAATTCCACCGCCATCTGTCGCGATCAGCAACCGGTTCCTTCGATCAAATGCCAGGCTAAGAATGCGCTGAGCAAGAAGTTGACCGGGGGCTACACTATACCATTTAAAGCTTTTAGCTGAAATGTTATAGCGATAAAGTCCGTGGTCTGTACCAATCCACAGGTTTCCCGATTGATCGACCTCAATGGAATTTGCATTCCGGATATCCCCATTGCTACTCACCAAAGAAATCTGCTTTGAACGGTAGTCGTAATAAGCCAGTCCTTTCGCGGGGTTGATCAGCCAGGCCCGGTCCTGAACTGGCCGGATGGCACGGATGGAATAAGGGGTCAGCACTTTTTCACCGGGTTGAAAAGATACCTGACGCGTTTCCCGGGAGTGATTATCGTAAACCAGAAGCCCCAGATCAGATGAGCCGATGAACACATCACCATGATTTCCTCCTTTTATGGCATAAATTTCCTGATCGATAGGTCTCGCCTTTCTATCATTATAAGCTTTAAATATTGGTTTGACAAATTTGGAAGGGAAACTGTGCAGCACGCTTATTCCTCTTTTCGTAGCAATCCAAAGCGTCCCTGAGCCATCTTCCGCCATACCAATAACCTGATTGTTGACAAGTGATGAGCTATCATTGGGGTTATTCCGGTAAATACGGAAACTGTAACCATTGTATTGATTCAGGCCATCATCTGTTCCGAACCACATAAAACCAAAATGATCTTTATATATCGCATTAACCGAATTATTGGAGAGCCCTTTTTCGATTCCTAAGTGGGAGAACATATCCTGTGCATGCAGGTCCGTAAACCTGATAATCAGTATGATTAAAAAAAATAAGTAACGAAAAATTTTTTTCATGTTATTTTTTTAAAGGTTCCGATCCCAAGGCCTCGCCAGGGAGTAATCGATATAAAATCAATTACAAATGAACGATTTTTTTTGAGGTTTGTAAATTTATAAGGACATGCCTTGCCAGGGCCTTTTTATGCAGTGCAGCCATACCCGTACATATTCTCAACTCAGTATATTTTTATACCTGTGAAAATATATAGTGAAATTAAAAATAGGTATAATTTAATCGATCTTACGCGGCAAATGGTCGGGTACGCTATGGTCAATTCCATCGAGCAAAGGATGGTCGATCCCCGTTATTTCGTTCTGGTTGGGCCGGAGTAATTCCAGTACCTCGATCGAATTAACACCTTTACGTAACCACTCTGCGGGAAGATAAAGCGTTTCCTGTGGACCGATGCTCCAATACTTACCCAGGTTATGGCCATTCACCCATACCATTCCTTTCCCCCACTTACGCATATCAAGGTAGGTATCGCCAATAGCAGTGAGGTTGAACGTGCCCTTTTTAATAACAGGCGTATTTCCGGCCTTGATGGTTGACTGGTATTTGATTTTTGACAGATCGTTGAAAGGAAAGCGGTACATTGTCCAGCCTTTAATTTTTCGATTGTTAAAGCTTACGTACCCCGTTATTCCTTTACGGTTTTGCAATAAGTATTTCCCGAAATTAATCCGTCCAAGATTTTCTACCAGAATATCCAATACGACCTTCCCTTGTGGAAGACTTATATTTAAACTATCCTGGTTCAAACGGCGGTCAAGCGTAGCGATCTGCTTACCATTAACCATGATCAATGCATAATCGCGCAGCTCTTTGATTTTCAATGTGCCTTTAATACCGCCGGTTAGTGTAGTTCTGTAAAGTACAAATCCATAATCCTGCAGGAGTTCCTCGAAAGTGAGGGGACTATCGTGATAAGTTCCCTTAGAAAGATTCCCCGTTAATGCTGCCGTAAGCCCAAGTTTTATAGTTGGTATCCGTATGGCTGGTTTAGGATTGGGAACAGGTGGTAGCGTTGTTCCGGCAGGCAGGTGCTTTTGAATAACGGATCGAAATGCATGGAATTTCGCTGTGGCATTGCCTGCCTCATCCAGAGGGGCATCATAGTCATAACTACTAATCTGCGGTTCATAAGGGGTTTCATCCTTAAAATTCGCGCCGTTCATAAAACCGCGTGTTGTACCGCCGTGAAACATATACATATTAATGGATATTCCGGCGGCAAGTACCGAGTCTAATTTACCCGTAAATCGAGCTGCCGGCACGGTATGATGAGGAGCTCCCCACCAGTCGAACCAGGCGGGATACCATTCAGCGATATAATAAGGCCCTTTGCCGTTATGATGATCTGCGATCAGTTTCTTCACCTGTTCAGGGTTATCAAGCCCGTTAACTGCCGGCAACAGGCCCGGAAGATAACCATTGGTCAGGTCAGCTGCAGGGTCACAGGTATATAACAGTCCGTCGAAACCAGCTTTTATAAATAATTTCTGATTGATCGAAAGATATTCCTTATCGCTGCCGTAAGAGCCATACTCATTCTCAATCTGGACCATTAATATATTGCCACCGTGGTTAACCTGTAATGGTGCCAGCTGCTTGCCAACCTCCATGATGTATTTTTCATACTCCTTTAAATAAAGCGGGTCCTTACTCCGCACCACAAGTCCTTTTTCGTTTTCCAGCCAATAGGGATAACCACCAAATTCCCATTCTGCGCATACATATGGGCTTGGCCTTAAAATAACCCACAAACCTTCTTCCTTAGCTATTCTGACAAATTCGGCCACATCATTATTGCCTTTAAAGTCGAAGATACCCTTTTGGGGTTCGTGAAGGTTCCAGAATACATAAGTTCCGATGGTATTAAGCCCCATTGCCTTTGCCATCTTCATCCTTGACCGCCAGGCTTCTCGTGGAATCCTCGGATAATGAATTTCACCACTGATCATTTGGAATGGTTTACCATCAAGTAAAAAAGCATCATCACCAAGGGCGAAAGTGTGTGTTTCCTGCGCGAAAACGGGGATTGTAAAAAGTAAAGCGAGTATTACCGCTCTGATTGTGTTAAATAAATACATACAGCTCTTTATTAAGTAATAATTGGTTTAAATAGATCATCTCTGATTGCAAACAGCACAGGATACCCTGCACGCCACATTGATTCTGCTCACGCAATTCCTGAGCTCTGCAAATCTGAAATAAACGTAGAAATTAGCTAAAGCACCACACAGGTAGGAAATCATAATTTTGGGGAGGTAAATCGGTATTCCCCGTCCATGGTAGCTTTAACCCTCATCAAATGATGATAAAGATTACGCCTTTTAACCAGGGATATGAATCAGAAGGTTTTTTTAACTGCCCGATTGCAGTCGCCCGACACAAGAGATGATTGACTTAACAGAAAAAGAAAGTATTGTTAAGTTCCCGCCTAAAATAAAAAGTCTTCGTCGAAGACACTTCATAAAAAAAACAGCACCTGAACACCCAGAGCGGCTTTATACGAGAAACGACCCCTAAAATTATGATTCCCTACCCGCTTAGATCGGTCGTATATCTATAGGTTTACATCCGCTAACCAAAAGCATTCAGGTTGCCGTACCATATGCAAAAAAAACATTCACATGATCTTCAGGAAAAGGATCTGGACATTATCGGTCTGGCACAACTGGCTTATTCGGGTTTAACCGACCAGGCGAAGCATAAGGGCATTGAAGTCGATTTAAAGCTTACCGGCACAGACACCCAATTCCAAAAAGCAGATATTCACCAGATAGAATTACTCTTATATATCATGCTTTCAACCTCCATCAACCTGGCGCGTCCAAAAAGCACTATTGTATTGGCAGTGACGGATAAAGCAGGAGCGGCCGAGATCAGCGTTTCTTTTTCTGCAGTAGGATTGGGCAGAAACAGAACGGAAAATGTAGGAAAAATGGATTCTTCCATCAAAACCATCGCTTTTCTGCTCGGACAATTTCCGGTAATACCAAATTCCAGTTCCCCGGCAGACATCTCAGAACAAAACTGGACACTTAATTTACATCAAACAACAAGCGGCCTCGAGATGATGTTTACCGATAAAAAAATACAAACATCGTATATGAGGAGCTTGGGCTCGGCCTATGATGCCATAGCTGAAACCGCAATACCTGAACATTTGCGCCATTTAGATCTGCCATTCAACTGTATTACCTCTGTCCTGGTAATTAAGTCTAATGAAGCACCTCATGTGTTATTTAAGCACAACCATTGCACTTTCAGTGTAATTTCCTATCGGGAAAATATTAGAGATCTTCTTGAGCAGGTTAAGAGTAAGCTACCAGAACTCATCATTTGCCTTGCCGACCCCGAAGCAACTCCGGTAACAGCGATGGCGGCGGCTATCAAGTCTGTCCACATATTTAACCACATCCCGGTTATCATTGCCTCGAGGAACGGCAAAATCTCCAAGCATATTTGCTCAGGCCTTAACGTCCCCTATTACCGGTATACAGCCCAATCAGATGAAACAGTAGCTGAAGCAATCGAATTAATAATGGCCAGAAGACAGCTGCTTCAAAAATATTTTTATCGGGAGGTGTGCGGAAATGAGTTGAAAAACATTCCTTTTATGTATCAGGAGCTTGTAGCAGTATGTACCGCAATCATTGAACAGCACCTCCTGAATCAATCTTTTACCATTCATCAGTTATGCGAACTGATTGGCATGAGTTATTCCAGTTTATTTAAAAAAATGAAAGCGGCCACAGGACTTTCTGTAAACGGCTTTATCAGATATATACGACTATGTAAAGCAGCACATTTACTGCTCGGCAGCATGTGTAAAGTTCAGGAAGCCGCACTTAAGGTTGGCATCTCAGATATTAAATATTTCCGCGAAAAATTTATCGAACTGTTTGGTATGCGACCTTCCCTCTTTGCAAAAACGCATAGGGCTGCCTTTAGCTTCGAACAAACTACAATCCTGGAGAAACAAATACAATTCACTAAATAAAAAATCAATCACTTTAAAAAGAAAAAAAAAGAAACAGATGAGAAAAATATCCATGAAATGGGCTCTGGTAGCTATGATAACACTTTCGGTTTCCGCTCTAAAAGCATCAGTTCAGCAAACTGAAGGTAATAATCCTTCTAACGACAGGCCTCCTGCGGAAGATGCAGGCAAAAATAAAGTGATAAAAAACCTCCCGATACTCAAATCAGGTCCATGGCTGGACCTTGATGATACGCACCCTTCAGCTACATTTACTGTTAGTGCATCCGACCTGCAAAGCGATCAGCCGATCAATATTACTGCAACTTCAGGCTTTTCTGTAAAACCCCAGGTAATTCCGGCTAATGCGCAAAATGCCACCGTAACGGTTACCTTAAACAGCACCAAAAAACTGACTCTTGGACATGTGATCCTCAGAAGCGGCGCTACCAGATCTTATGTAAACTTAAAAGGTTATGGAAGCAAAATGACCACCAAAGCCATGGCCGATAACCCGAAATATGCAGGTGGTAGGGATGCCGAAATAACCTTTGGCGAAAAAGAGGGCTTCAATCCCGATGTCAACGGGTTTACCATGGAATTCAAAGTAAATACGGATAGCTTAAAGGAATTTTATCCTTATGCTGTTACGAATAAAGGGATTGGTTTTAAAGCCTATATTAATGCCAAAGGGATGGGTTTATACAACGGATTAGACAAAAAAGAGCTGTTTAATCCCACAATCAATGAAGAAAGCGGTCTTGGCCAGTTTTACAATGATGATAAAAGATCTCATACATACCGCTATTCGTTTACCAGAGACAATCGGATTATCATTTTCAAGGACAACTTGCTGATTGATAGCGTGCGTGCTACAGATTACGGCACCCAGCCTGAGTTTGCGGTTGGAAACGGCGATATGGTAGAGAACCTGCTGAAGAATCCAAACTTTGAAGGCGAATTTAATACGGCCTACGATAACCATATCGCAACGAAGATAGAAGGCTGGGATGTGCTGATCGGTGACCGTTATAATTCCGAGCAATTTATCAAAAATCAGGAGATCAACAACCAACAGGATTTTGACAATCATATTTTAAGCATGAACAATTATAAATGGGCAGATGGTTGGTCTGCCTCCGAGATCGGGCAGGTAATAGATGTTGTACCTAATGAAACTTATACACTTTCGGCACTGGTACGCGGCGGTATCAAAAAAGAGGGTCCCACCATGGGGGTGATCAAGATCCAGGAAGTACAGGACAATTCACTCGGAACCTCCGTGGATGTGACCGATAACAACTGGCAAACCTATTCTCTTGACTACACCACCTCTGCAACCTGCAAGCAAATCCGCATATTTTTCTACCTGGAACGAGATAAATGGGGCGCCACGATTAGTCCGCTGGAGGTGGATAACGTGAAGCTGACCGGAAAATCAAGGACTTATGCAGCAAAGGCAGGATTCCAGAATACATCCACAGGTATAGACTATTTTACGTTCGATACTACCGGGGCCTATGCGCCTAACCTAAATCCTCAGATAAACATTTCTGTAGGAAAAGCTAAGTAAAAGAATAATATACCAATCATAAGTTTATGAAATTTTATCTGCTAATTATACTATTGCTCGTATCGGGCATGGTTAATGCCCAAAATAATTTTAAGCCTGGAGAGATTTGGAAAGATCAGAATGGGAAGGCAATAAATGCACACGGCGGCTGCGTGATCAACAATAATGGAACCTATTATTGGTTTGGTGAAAACCGCACGGGCGGAAAATCTAATGGAATTAGTTGTTATCGCTCAACAAACCTTTATAACTGGGAGCGGTTAGGACTAGCACTAACGCTTTCCGGTCTTCCTCAGGCAGATCTGAATGATCTGGCGCAAGGGCGTAAGTTGGAACGTCCAAAGGTGATTTTCAACAAAACCACCAAAAAATGGGTGATGTGGGCGCATTGGGAAAAAGAGAACGGTTATGAGGCTGCGCGTGTGGTGGTCGCAACCAGTGATAAAGTTGAAGGGCCTTATCAATTGTATAAAACATTCCGGCCAAATGATCATGATTCGAGAGACATGACGCTATTTGAAGATCACGACGGAACCGCTTATCATTTCAGCGCGACCGATATGAACAAGAGTATCAACGTGATTCGCTTGAGGCCCGATTACCTTGAAGGCAGCCCCACTGAGAACAAAATTCTGATTGGCGAACGTGCGGAAGCACCGGCTATATTCAAAGTGGGTGATGTTTATTTTGGCTTATTCTCCGGGTCTACCGGCTGGGATCCAAATCCAGGAAGGAGCGCCTATAGCTGGAACATCCTGGGAAATTGGAGCATAGGCTCAAATTTTGCGGTAGATCAGATGAAAGAGCTGACTTATCAGTCGCAAAGCGCCTATGTATTCAAAGTGGGCGGAAAAGAGAATGCCTTCGTTTATTATGGTGACCGATGGGATGCCAAAGACCTTGGGGCATCACGATATGTATGGCTGCCCATTAGTATGCGGTCAGGCTACCCTACTGTAACCTGGCATCAAAGCTGGGACTTAAGCATTTTCAATGCGATGTATCGTTATAAACGGGCCAAGGCGATTATCAGTAATAATAATTACAGTTTATTGGAAAAACAATCCAACCGCCTGGTATCAAAACCTGCGAACGGATTTTCGATCGCCGATGATGACGACAATATCAATCTTAGCTTTCAATTCTTACCTACTGCAAATCCCTCGGTATTTAAGTTGAAGGATGTTAAAAGCGGAAAATACCTGGAATCTGTTTTTAATACTTTGAGATTAAATGAAGTCAATGTGAAAGGGAGCCAGGAATGGGAATTTTATCCGCAAAATGATGGTTATTTCAAGATCAGAAATAAGGCTGACGGAAAATATTTGACCGTTTCAGGGGGAGCCACCTTTTCAGGCAGCGGTTTGTATCTCAACGCCGCAGATGATACTATTCCACAAAACTTTGCAGTTTATTTCGATTCTGCAAAATACCAGTATGAGGCGGCCGATATCTTTTCAGCGGCTTACCATGCGGAGTGCATCAAACAGGCCGCGCAAAGCAAGCTTCAGCATTGATTTACTGGGTATACTCCGAAAGGGAAAATATTATTTATCCGGATAAAAACCTCCGGATAAGAAGCTAAAATAAAAAAGGTCATTTTCAATCGAAAATGACCTTTTTAACGTTTGTGGTGCCACCTGGATTCGAACCAGGGACACAAGGATTTTCAGTCCTTTGCTCTACCGACTGAGCTATGGCACCATCCGTTTGGGATTGCAAATGTAGCGTTCTTTTTTCAAAAGCAAAACTTTTTTTCGATTATTTCATTGTTACTCTGATTATCAATTAATTAATTTTTCACCTTTCTTAAAAAAGGCCTTAATCGTTGCTTAGAATGAGTACAAACAAACAATTTTATTATATTTTTTATGCATGCATAGTAATTTATTTAGATTAATATCCTAATTTAGCGTAACAATCTAATATTGCATGGTAGCACAGATCCTTTTTCTAGTACTTACACTTGCAGCAATTGCGCTGTTTACAGTTAATCTGCGTAAAATAATTCGCAATATCCGTTTAGGCAAACCGGTAGATCGACAAGATCAGCCGCAAAAAAGGTTAATGACCATGCTTCGCGTGGCTTTTGGCCAATCTAAAATGGTTGTGCGGCCTATCCCCGCCTTTCTCCACTTTTTTGTTTATATCGGTTTCGTGATCATTAACATTGAAGTATTGGAAATCATCATCGACGGTTTATTTGGCACACACCGTATTTTTAATGGTTTGGGTGGTTTATATAATTTTCTGATCGGCTCTTTCGAAATCCTGGCCTTTACCGTTTGGGTTTCCTGCGCGATTTTTCTCGTCCGCAGAAATATCCTAAAATTGAAACGCTTTAGTGGTGTAGAGATGAAAAGCTGGCCAAAATCTGATGCCAATTATATCCTCATCACCGAGATTTTATTAATGAGTGCCTTTATCTTAATGAATGCAGCCGATGCAAAATTACAGCTTTTAGGTGCCAGTCATTACGTTAATGCAGGTGCATTTCCTGTAAGCCAGTATTTAATCAATATCCTGCCTTCCTCAGAAAGCGCCCTGGTTGTGATAGAGCGCAGCTGTTGGTGGTTCCACATTATAGGTATTTTGGCTTTCTTAAATTACCTGCCTTATTCTAAACATTTTCATATTCTCTTTGCTTTTCCAAACACCTACTTTTCTAATCTGGAGCCTAAAGGCGAGTTTACCAATATGGCCTCCGTTACCAATGAGGTGAAGGCCATGCTTGATCCTTCTTTTGTTCCGGCAGAAACAGAACCCGGTAAATTTGGCGCCAAAGATGTAACCGACTTAAGCTGGGTAAACCTGATGAATGCCTATACCTGTACAGAATGCGGAAGATGTACTTCGGTATGCCCGGCAAATATCACAGGTAAACTGTTATCGCCGCGAAAAATCATGATGGATACCCGCGACCGTATTACCGAGGTGGGACAAAATATTGATAAACACGGTGCAGAACACCAGGATGGAAAATCTTTATTGGATGATTACATCAGCAGAGAAGAAATTTGGGCTTGTACCAGCTGTAACGCTTGTGTAGAGGCTTGTCCGGTAAATATTGATCCCTTACAGATTATTACAGAGCTTCGCCGTTTTGCCGTGATGGAAGAGTCGCAGGCACCGGGAAGTATTAATGCCATGATGGGAAATATTGAGAATAACCAGGCACCCTGGAAATACTCTCCGGCTGACCGTTTTAACTGGGCACAAGAAAGCTAGCAATTGATAGTTTTCAGTTGGCATTGAATTAAAAGAATAATTACATCAGGTCTTAATACTTGATAATAGATAATAGACAAATGGAATTTAAAGTCCCTACAATGGCCGAGTTGATGGCCGCAGGAGAAGAACCGGAAATATTATTTTGGGTAGGTTGTGCTGGAAGTTACGATGAAAGAGCGCAGAAAATTACCCGCGACATTTGCAAAATCTTACATCATGTAGGTATAAAATATGCTGTTTTAGGAACAGAAGAAAGCTGTACAGGCGATCCTGCCAAAAGAGCTGGTAACGAGTTCCTGTTCCAGATGCAGGCCATGACAAATATTGAGGTATTGAATGCCTACAACATCAAAAAAATTGTAACAGGCTGTCCGCATTGCTTCAACACCATTAAAAATGAATATCCGGGTTTGGGCGGCACTTACGAGGTGATTCACCATAGCCAATTGATCCAGGACCTGATTAACGAAGGCAAACTAAAAGCCGAAGGTGGTGAAAGTTTCAAAGGCAAAAAAATCACTTATCACGATCCGTGTTACCTGGGCCGTGGAAATGGCATTTATGAAGCGCCTAGAAAAGCCCTGGAGGTACTTGATGCTCAATTGGTGGAGATGAAACGCTGCAAAAGCAATGGTTTATGTTGTGGTGCCGGTGGTGCACAGATGTTTAAAGAACCTGAAAAAGGGAATAAAGATATCAATGTAGAACGTATTGACGAGGCTTTACAAACCAACCCACAGGTGATTGCTGCTGGTTGCCCTTTCTGTATGACGATGCTGAGTGACGGCATTAAATTAAAGGATAAAGAGCAGGAAGTTAAGGTATTGGATATTGCGGAGATCACCGCAAGGGCAAACGGACTTTAATTTTCTCCATTTCAACTAAAATAAACAAAGCCTGAACATCGACGATGCTCAGGCTTTGTTATGTTGTTCATTACCATTTTGCTATACCGCATCAGATAAAGAAGTGAAAGTAAAATCCCTGATCCTTAACGGCGGCAACAGATAATTGGCTTCCGATTCGGCGCTTACTGTTCTTTCGGTTATTCCGATTTCGTCGAGGTTATTCAACATAATAATCGGACTTTCGTTGAAACGGAAATTTTTAACCGGAAACTTAATCTCGCCGTTTTCGATGTAAAAAGTGCCATCCCTGGTCAGCCCTGTTAACAAGAGGGTTTGCGGATCTACCGTACGGATATACCACAAACGTGTAACCAATATACCTTTTTCTGTTCCTTTAATCAGCTCTTCCAAAGTTTTGGTTCCACCTTGCATAATGGCACCACCCGGAAATGGGATCGCTTTAATCCCGGTTTTTTGCGCCCAATATCTCGAGCTGTATAAATTTTTAACTACTCCTTTTTCTATCCAGTTTACTTTCTGCTGTGGCCTTCCATCCCCAGACCATGTTGCAGTTGGCAATTCAGGATTCCAGGGATCTGAGTAAATATTCACTCTTTCATCTACCAGCTGTTCACCCAATTTTGTCTTACCTCCGGTTTTGCTCATAAAACTCCGTCCTTCATCGGCCTGTCTGGCATCCATCGAGAAGAATAAATTCTCCAGCATTACCGCCACGGCAGTTGGTTCTAAAATAACAGTATATTTTCCTGGTTCTATGGCCTTTGCCGTTACCGACGACATTGCCTTTTTGGCTGCTATGGCCGTATCGGCCTTTGCATTGAGTTTACTAAAATCGTTATATCCCCTTGTGGCATAACCAGAACCTTTACCATCATCAGTTCTTACCGTAATGTTAAAAGCAACATCGGTTGAAGTATTGTAGGCAAATAAACCCTTACTGTTCATCATTGCGGAACAACCCACACTGTTTGATAAAAATCCTGCAGCATTCAGTTTATTATCCATTGCCTGTTTTAAACTGGCCTGTACGGCATCGGCCCGGTCTTTTGGGGTAACAGCTGCTGTAGCCGGAGAAAATGTAGGAGAATCGGCACCATATTCCTGAGGACCAAGAAAAGGCATAAATTCAGGGTTTTCTGGTGCAAGTTGTGCAAGTTCTTCTGCCCTGCGCACTACTTTTTGTAGTGAAGCATCATCAAACTCATTTATGGTTGCTGTACCAAGTTTCTTCCCGAAGGCTGAACTCACCACCAAACTGTTAGCACTAATTCCGCCACTGGTAGAAACGGCGTTTCTGGCATACCTCAGGTTGCCGCTATCCGAACAATTTAAATTTATTTCACATTGTTCTGCTTTAGAGTAAGAAAGTACTTTAGTTAAAAGTGCCTTTGCTTCTGCTTTTGTTAAGATTGGCATAATTTCTATCAGATTTTTCTAGCGGTGTTGATAACATTAACTTTATTAAAACGTGTGGTTGCCGATCCATGAGATACAGCACTTACCTGCCCAGGCTGCCCCTTACCATCAAAGAAAGAGCCTCCTAAACGGTAATCGCTTTGATCGCAAATGGCCACACACGAATTCCAGAACTCCTGCGTATTGGCCTGATAAGCGACATCCTTAAGCATACCCACTATTTTCCCCGCCTTAATTTCGTAATAAAGCTGACCGCCGAACTGGAAATTATAACGCTGCTGATCGATAGAAAAACTTCCATCGCCTACAATGTAAATGCCTTTTTCTACGTTTTTGATCTGATCGGCTATACTCAATTTGGCCTTACCCGGCTGCAATGAGATATTGGCCATGCGCTGAAACTGAACACTGCTCCAGTTATCGGCATAACAACAACCTTGCGATGCATTTAAACCTAATATATGCGCCTGGTCTCTGATGGCCTGATAATTTACCAGGATGCCATCTTTAATCACATCCCATTTTCCGCATTTTACCCCCTCATCATCATAACCAACTGCACCTAAGGAACCTACCTCCGTTTTATCTGCCGTAATATTAACTTCTTTACTGCCGTAATTAAATTTTTTAGATTCCCATTTGTCTAAAGTCAGAAAACTGGTTCCTGCATAATTGGCCTCGTAGCCCAATACGCGATCGAGCTCGGTTGGGTGACCACACGATTCGTGAATAGTTAACCATAAATGCGAAGGATCCAAAACCAAATCATACTTGCCTGGTTCTACCGATTTTGCCTTTATCTTTTCGCCTACCTGCCTGGCTGCCTGTGTAGCATCTTCAAGCATATCGTACCGGCCCTTATAAAGCGTACCCGATGCAGTTTGTATTTTATCCTGCGGTCTTGCATTTAAATATTCGTAACCTTTGCCTGTAGGTGCGCTCAATGCATTTCTGGTTTCGAACTTACCGGTTTCCTTATCTATTTTGGTGATAAAGAAAGTCGGCCAAATGCGATGGATATCCTGATCGATATATGAACCATCAGTTGAGGCAAAATATTTCTGTTCATTTACCGCAAATAAGATGGAGTTGATATAATCTGCACCGCCCTTCATAGCCGCATCATTCACAGCCAACAATAAATCTACCTTCTCTTTTACAGGTACTTCAAAAGTATTTTTCTCAATCGGTGCTTTCCAGCTAACCTCACCGTAGCCTTTTTGTGGCGCCAGTTGTACGGGCTCTCTTAACAAACGGGCATTTTCTTTGGCAATAGTTACCGCCAGTTCAGCTGCTTTGGCAATACTGTCTTTATCCATTTTGTCGGTGGCCGCAAAACCCCAGCTGCCATTCGAAATCACCCTGATACCAATCCCATACGATTCGGTATTAACAATATTCTCTACTTTATCTTCGCGTGTAACCACATATTGGTTAAGATACCGGCCTACACGCACATCGGTATAAGTGGCCCCTTTTGAGCGTGCCGCATTTAAGGCCACATCAGACATGATTTTTTTAGCGGCAGGATCAATATACTCCAAAGCCTGCTCGGGGGAAATCTCTTTCCCAAAAACTGGAATGGCAGGAAGCATGGCCGCAGCAGCTCCTACACCAGTTAAATAAATAAAGTTTCTACGTTTCAAGATGAGATGGTTTAAATGTAACTGAATATAAGTGTTTTAAGTCAGTCTCCAAAATTTCACACCTCAATTACACAATCACGAATTTCACCCCAAGGATGGAAAAAGCAGGAAGATCATCATAGTTAGGCGTTCTATGGAGCAGAAACCTGCGCATTTATTTTATTCAAATTATCGCGGATCAGGTTTAAATCTTCAGCCTCCATGTTTTTTAAGGGGATAATTAGCTGTGTAGCCATCGAATCTACATCGCCTCCCCTGTCTTTATAGGTTTGCACAATTACATCATCACCTTTGGTATGGATATACAATTTACCAGAAGTAGTTGTGCCGTAATAGTCCATATCTTTAAATTTCGATAACTTAAATGCGAAATACTCGGTTTTACCGTTATTAAAATACCGCTTGTAACGGCAAAAGCCATTGTTGGTAACATTTAGCTCATAACGCTTTACCTGGTCGCTTTCCTGACTGTTATCGTAATGATCGGTAAATGTTTTTTGCAGGTAATTAAGAGATTGCGCGACAGAATCGGGATCGGAAAAAGCACATAAAAACATACAAAAAGCCGAAATAAGGGATATTTTCAAGCAGAGTGTAAACTTTTTCATCAGGTTAGCGTTTTAAACACACCAATTTAATTAAAATCATAAATTTGTATATGAGTTTTTCTCCACAATCAAGAGTTTGGATATACCAAAGCGATCGCAAATTTACTTCTACTGAAGAAAATGAGATCTTAAATAAATTAGCAGCTTTTACTAACCAGTGGAAAGCACATGGAAATGAATTGCTTGCAAAGGCAGAAATCCGTTATGGCTTTTTTATTATCCTGACGGTCGACGAAAGTCAGGCGGGTGTTACCGGTTGTTCTATTGATAGCTCTGTTCGCTTAATTAAAGAAATTGAGCAGGAATACCATGTAGATCTTTTTAACCGTTTCAACATTGCCTACAAAGTAAATGGCGAGGTTGTGGTAAACAGTAAAGAAGATTTTGAAACGCTGGTAAATATTAAACAGGTAACGCCAGAAACCATCGTGTTTAACAATATGGTTCAAAACCTGGCAGAACTGGATAACAAATGGGAAGTACCATTTCAAAATAGCTGGCATTCTACTGTTTTTGCCCATTTATTATAAATAAGGATGTTCATTGTAGATCTTAAATATATTCTTCCACTGGAAGAACTGGATGAACATATGGAGGCACATGTTCAATTTTTAAGAAAATACTACGATAAAAATATTTTTGTAGCCTCGGGCCGAAAAGTACCCCGTACCGGTGGAATCATCTTAGCCCTTGCCGAAGATGAGGCAGCCTTAAAAAAAATCCTGATGGAAGATCCGTTTTACATCAACCGATTGGCCGATTTCACCATTACCCAGTTCTTAACTTCACAATATCATCCTGATCTCGAATCACTTTTGGGAAAATAATTCTTAAAACCGTCAGTAGTATTCTACATTATTTTCGCTCTTGCTCAAACAATTAGCTGGCAAAAAACATTATATTGGTTAAATCAAAATAATGTCTATGAAGCGCTGGCTCAAAATCTCTTTAAAAATTATCTCTGTTATTGTTGTACTGATTATCCTCACCTGGCTGGCCGGTGCATTTTATATCAGCAGAAATAAAAAAGAAGTACTGGCTTCTATCCTTTCGCAGCTCAATAAAAATTTAAACGGAAAAATTACCGCTACCAGCATGGAGCCAACGCTCCTTAAAAGTTTCCCGGGCGTTTCCGTATCCTTAAATGGTGTTTTACTGAGAGATAGCTTATGGAACCAGCATAAACACGATCTTTTAAAAGCACAGGATATAGATGTATCGCTAAATGTACTTTCGCTTATTGTGGGCAATATCAACATTAAACAAATTGCCATTAACAACGCCTCCATTTATATCTACACCGATTCTACAGGCTACAGCAATACCAGTATTTTTAAAAGCAAGCCTAAAACCGGGCAGAAATCCTCATCAAAATCCTCAGCTTTAGAAGTTAAGAAAATTGATTTTAATAAGGTGAGTTTGGTATTGGATAACAAAAAAAGGTTCAAATTATTCAATTTCGATATCGATCAGATCCAGGGCAGAATGGAATACCCGGATAGCGGCTGGACAGGTAAAATTAAACTGGCGACCAAGGTAAACAGTTTCGCCTTTAATACCCGAAAAGGCAGTTTTTTAAAAGATAAAACCCTGGAAGGGACTTTAAATGCACATTATAGCCGAGATATGGATGCGGTAATTCTGAATCCTGAAATACTAAACATTGGCGGCCATCCTTTTAAAATCGGTGCTAAAATAGAATTAGATAAATCTGCTTTTGCCATTAGCATAGCCGTTGATGATATTTTATTTAGAGATGTCGCTTTACTGCTATCGCCCAATATCTCTTCCAAACTCTTAAAGTTCGGGATAGAAAAACCGATCGATATCCGTGGAAATATTGTTGATGACGGATCAGGGAAATACGGCGATCCTTTAATTAAGGTAGGCATAACCGTGAGGGATAATGTAGTTTCTATTCCGGCGGGCAAATTAACCGCTTGTAACTTTGATGGTTCTTTTACCAACCGGGATACCGTTGGTGGCATAATTGGTGATGAAAACTCATCCATTAAGTTCCACAGGCTTACGGCAAAATATTTTAATGCACCGCTTAAAATCGACACTTTCACAGTGAATAATTTATCTCGCCCAATTGCCACCGGACTGGTCACTTCGCAATTTCCTCTATCCAATTTAAACAACTCATTAGGCACAAACGATTTTGAATTTAAAAACGGAACAGCCAACTTAAGATTATATTGTAAGGCTGATATTGATCATTTCAGGTTTACCAAACCAGTTGTATCGGGCAAGATACAGATTGCCGATGCCGACATCCTTTATATCCCCCGGAAGCTTCATTTGGTAAAAAGTGCGCTCAACATTAACTTTAACCAGAACGATTTATCGATACAAAACGGGCATTTCCAGTTGGGCAAAAGCGAGCTTAATGTAAGTTGTAGCATCGCCAATTTTGCCAATCTGTATTATACTGCCCCTGAGAAGATATTGGTCAACTTAAAAATGTCGAGCCCTCAGCTCTACCTGAAAGAGTTTTTACCCTTCTTAGGACCAAGAACGGCAAAGAAAAAATCTGGCGGAAATAAACAAGTGGTTTCCAAAGAGCTAAGTAATGTGCTGGAGCTTTCACAAATGAATATCCGCTTAACGGTTGGTAAAGCCATTTATGAAAATTTTCTGGCCAAAAACCTTGATGCTGATATTTCCTTGCGTGGTGGAGGCATATTCTTCAACAAAATAAGTGTGGCACACGCAGGAGGCCAGTTATCGCTAAACGGGAATATTATGCAGGAAGCTGCCTCAAATAGCTTTAAAATCAATTCAAAAATCAGCCATGTAAGTGTTAAAGATTTCTTTTATTCATTTGATAACTTCGGACAAAACACCATCACCAACAAAAATTTAAAAGGTTATTTATCTTCATTGGTTAATATTTCCGGACGCATATCGCATACCGGAAAAATTCTTCCGCGATCGATTAATGGTAAAGTTGTGTTTAATCTAAACAATGCAGCCCTGGTTAATTTCGATCCAATGGTTAAAGTAGGGAAATTTGCCTTTGCCAACAGGAACCTATCAAACGTAGAAATCAAAAACCTTGATGGAACACTAAACGTGCGTGGCGATAAGGTAGAAATTAGTCCGATGCAGGTAAACTCAAGCGCTTTAAACTTTAATGTAAAAGGCACCTATGCTTTAGGAAATGGTACAAACGTAGAAATGGACATCCCACTGAGAAATCCAAAGGGCGATGAAAACCTCACTAAATCAGAAAAAAGAGAAGCCCGTATGCGCGGTATCGTGTTGCACTTAAAGGCGGTAGATGACGAAAAAGGCGGAATAAAAATCAGGTGGAATAAGGATCATGATTAATCCATGGTAGATGTAAGATTGATAATGGAATTAAATTCCCCCTTCATCCATCTCACCTCTACCATTTTACATTAAAAGTCAAGCGGCCCTAACCTATTCATATTCCTTAAAATCAGGTATTGACGGTGTCTGATGTATGGGGTAGCATTTTTGGGTGTCCATCTTCTCGGATTTGGAAAACAAGAAGCAATTAAAGCGGCTTGTTTCTTAGTCAGTTTTGTACAGGATTTGCCATAGTAT
Source organism: Pedobacter folensis (assembly GCF_056490665.1). Lineage (NCBI taxonomy): Bacteria > Pseudomonadati > Bacteroidota > Sphingobacteriia > Sphingobacteriales > Sphingobacteriaceae > Pedobacter > Pedobacter folensis. Next base: position 537,695 of record NZ_JBWJIF010000003.1, on the reverse strand, counting down.
TCCTGGGCAGCCGCTTCAGCACCATAAATCCCGTCGCCCATTTCAATTACGTTCAGGTAAACCTCCAATATTCTTTCTTTGCTCCAAAACAGCTCAATCAGTAAAGTAAAATAAGCTTCAAAACCTTTTCTTATCCACGAGCGGCCAGGCCACAAGAAAACGTTTTTAGCCGTTTGTTGCGAAATGGTACTTCCTCCCTTTACCTTTTTCCCTTTGGCATTACTGGCAAAAGCTTTTTCAATGGCTTTCATATCAAAGCCAATATGTTTTAAAAAGAGCTGGTCTTCGGCAGATACTGCAGCCCTTTTCATATTATCAGACATATCCTCGAATTTCACCCACTTTTTCTCTGTTTTAAAAGACTTTCCATCGGCTTTACGCTCAATGTTCCGTAGTACCATCAAAAGGGTAATTGGTGGGTTGATAAAACGCAGGGCAATTACCCAAAACACAGAAACCAACAGAAAATATAAAAATACTTTCGTAGCAATATTGGTAATCTTTTTTAGAAGGGGATGTTTTGCTTTGCTTTTAGTTCTGCTTGTCCGCGTTTTCGCCATGGCGCAAAGGTAATTAAAGAGACGGAAGATGGAAAATGAAGCGGTGTGGAATAACGCCAAAAAAATCTTTTTTTTATGTGCAAAAAATAAAGCCGAAATGCAAAATTCTCGTGGTAAAGCCTTAATGTACCTTAAAATCACTTTGTTTATGTATTTTGTGACTCACATTTTTAAACAGAGGGCAAAACAAAATTAACCAAATGAAAAAACTAGGCTATCTCTTTCTTGCTGTTACCCTATGGAGCTGCAGTACAACCAAAAACATCAATAACAAGTCTGAAAAGTGGATTACACTTTTTAACGGGAAAGACATTAAAGATTGGAACGTTAAAATCCACCACCACGATTACAATGTAAATTTTGGCAATACCTTTAGGGTTGAAGATGGAACCATACAAGTGCGATATGATCAATACGGCGATTTCAATGATCAGTTTGGTCATCTTTATTACAAAACGCCCTTCTCTTACTATCATCTAAAATTAAAATACCGTTTTGTTGGCGAGCTGCAAAAAGGTGCGCCGAGTTATACCTTGCGTAATAGTGGAGTAATGTTCCATTCTCAGGATCCGAAAACCATGCCTAAAGAACAGGATTGGCCAATTTCGATCGAAATGCAGTTTTTAGGTGGATTGAGTGATGGCCGTCCCCGCCCTACCGGAAATATGTGTTCGCCAGGTACAGAGATTTTTTATAACGGCAGTAAGTATCCGGGCCATTGTCTGGATTCTAAATCGAAAACATACGACGGCGACCAGTGGGTATCAGCTGAACTGATTGTGATGGGCGATTCGATTGTTAAACATATTATTAATGGTGATACCGTATTGCAATACAGCAAACCACAAATTGGTGGAGGCGTAGCTAACCGTTTCGATCCAAAAATTAAAATTGATGGAAAAGCGCTTACTGAAGGTTTTATTGCCTTACAAAGTGAAGGACAGCCAGTAGATTTTAAGGATATCCAGATTATGGAGCTCCCGCACCATGACAAGAAAAAATCTAATTAAACATTTTTCGATATCATACGTTACAACAACATGAAAGTTGCATTAATTACAGGAGGAAGCAAAGGAATTGGTTTCGGTATTGCCGAAGCCCTTTTGAAAGCAGGTTATAAAGTAGCCATTACAAGCAGGACGATTGCCAGCGCGAACCAGGCTGCATCAAATCTGGTGGCACACGGTGATGTATTGGCCATTGAAGCAGATGTTGTTGATTTTAAATCTCAGCAGGATGCGGTAAGCCTGATAATCGAAAAATGGGGACAATTGGATATACTGATCGCCAATGCAGGCGTTGGCCATTTTGCGCCTATTGACGAGCTGGACATCGATTTATGGAAAGAAACCATCGATACCAATTTAACAGGCGTTTTTTACAGCATTAAAGCCTCGGTTGATGAGATCAAAAAGAACCAGGGGCATATCTTTACCATATCGAGTTTAGCCGGTACAAACTTTTTCGCAGGAGGTTCTGCGTATAATGCCAGTAAATTTGGTTTAACAGGGTTTACGCAATCGGTTATGCTCGATTTAAGAAAGTACGGCGTAAAGGTGAGTACCATTATGCCCGGATCGGTAGCCAGTCATTTTAACGATCATCAGCCCAACGATGAAGATGATGCCTGGAAAATCCAGCCAGAAGATATGGGTAAACTGATTGTTGATTTATTGGCCATGCCAGCAAGAACTTTACCAAGTAAGGTAGAAATTAGGCCAACTACGCCGAAGGGGTAGTGGAAGATTAATCTTATGTATAAACACCCACTCAGCTCATTAAAACCTGTGGGAATCTATAAAGATTTCCCACAGATTTGCTGATTCAGCGCCTCCATGCATCATATTACCACTATCAACGCAACAAAATGCCCTTACTTTGTTACAAATTTTAATAAAATATGCCCTTACTTTGTTACAACAAAAACCTATATTTGGGTTGACTTTGTTACAAAATAGAAAATAATGGCATTTAAACGATCCATTGAAGAGAACTTAACCCGATGGAAAAACAGCAAATACAGGAAACCTCTAATTATTCGAGGGGCACGTCAGGTAGGAAAAACAACACTAATAAAGGACTTTGCGAAAAGCTATCCTAATACTATTTTTCTTAATCTGGAGAAACCTGCACACCGTCAATATTTTGATGATTTTGACGATGTACACAATATTGTTGAAGCACTATTGCTGGGACATGGGATTCAATCGGATAAGATAGCCGAAACTTTGCTCTTTGTTGATGAAATTCAGGAAAGTGCGAAAGCTATACAAATGCTAAGGTATTTTTTCGAAGAAATTCCTGACCTGCATGTAATCAGCGCTGGCTCCCTTTTGGAGTTTGTATTACAAAAAGTAAAAAGTTTTCCGGTAGGCAGGGTCGAATTCTTATACTTATATCCCTTAAATTTTCAAGAATACCTTCAAGCTAACCAAAAAGATGATCTGTTAAAATATCTGCTTCAAACCCCTGTAAAAGCTGTTGCGCACAAATTGTTATTAAAAGCCTTTCGTAGATATGCCATTATCGGAGGTATGCCAGAAATAATAAAAACCGATTTAGAAGAACATAACCTTTCAGATCTATCTATTGTTTACGAAAGCATTTGGGCAACTTACAAAAATGACATAGAAAAATATACCCAGAATGAAACAGCGAGAAGAACTATTAACCATATAATGGGTACTGCCCATCTTTTTCTCGATAAGCGTGTTGTTTTTCAAGGTTTCGGCAATTCGAACTATAAATCGAGAGAGGTTGGAGAAGCTTTTAGGATATTAGATGACGCAAAGATCATCCGGTTAATATACCCATCTACTAATACCGAAGTTCCAATTATTACTGATTTAAAAAAATCGCCTAGACTACAATTTTTAGACACAGGATTAGTCAACTACTCATTGGGTATCCAAGGAGAAATGCTTGCTTTAGATGATTTAAGTTCAGCTTATAAAGGAGCCGTTATTCCACATTTATTTACTCAGGAACTGATATCAGTTGAGCGTATATCTTCTCATAAACCTAATTTTTGGGTAAGAGAAAAAAAACAGTCTGATGCAGAAGTTGATTTAATTTATGCCTGTAAAAAATTTGTAATACCGATTGAAATAAAATCGGGCAGTACAGGAAGCTTAAGATCTCTTCATCAATTCATTGATGCCTCAACACATCCTTTTGCCATTCGGGTATATGGAGGCGAGTTTAGGCTAGAAAAAACAAATACACCAACAGGCAAGCCTTATCTTTTATTAAACCTCCCATACTATCTGGGAACACGTATAGCAGAATATGCTTCTTGGCTAACAGAACAAAACCTGTAATCCTATCGAAACCTTCTTTCTTCCATCCTTATTTTTTGGTATAAAAAAAAGAGCCTTTCGATTTGCATCGAAAGGCTCTTTATATGATTCTTTAAAGAATGCTTATTCAGCTACTACTTCAAAAGGAACCTGAACTTTCACTTCTTTGTGTAAGTTTAAGTTAGCAACATATTCGCCAACAAATTTAGGTTCAGTTTCGAAAGTAATACGACGACGGTCTACATCAAAGCCTTGTGCTTTTAATGCTTCAGCAATCTGGATGGTGTTAACCGCTCCGAAGATTTTTCCGCTTTCGCCTGCTTTAGCACCGATTGAAAGTTTAACATCAGTTAAACGCTCAGCAACACCTTCAGCATCTTTCTTAATTTTATCTTGTTTAAAAGCAGCTTGCTTTAAGTTCTCAGCTAAAACTTTTTTAGCAGAAGAAGTAGCCAATGCGCCAAATCCTTGAGGGATTAAATAGTTACGGCCATAACCTGGCTTTACTGTAACTACATCATCTTTCTCACCAAGGCCTTTAATATCTTGTTTTAAAATAATTTCCATATCTCTAGCCTCCTATTTTAATTGATCAGCAACGAAAGGTAACAAACCGATGTGACGGGCACGTTTAACTGCCTGAGCCACTTTACGTTGGAATTTTAACGAAGTACCAGTTAAACGGCGTGGTAATAATTTACCTTGATCGTTAATAAATTTCAACAAGAAATTTGCATCCTTGTAATCGATGTATTTAATTCCGTTTTTCTTGAAACGGCAATATTTTTTACGGTTATCCTCTACTTTAGGGGCAGTTACGTATTGTATTTGTTCTCTTGCCATTACGCTGCAACCTCCTTAGTTTTTTTGTTAAAAGCACCACTACGCTTTTTCTCATTGTAAGCAACAGCGTGTTTGTCTAAACGGATAGTTAAGAAACGCAACACACGCTCATCGCGTTTTAATTCAAGCTCTAATTTTGCGATCAAATCTCCTGAAGCTTTGTATTCAGTTAAGTTGAAGAATCCATTTGATTTTTTCTCAATTGGATACGCTAATTTTCTCAAACCCCAATTATCTTCCTGGATAATTTCGGCTCCGTTATCAGTTAGAACTGCTTTGAATTTAGCTAATGCCTCTTTCGCAGCCTCTTCTGATAACAACGGGGTTAGAACGATAACAGTTTCGTACTGATTCATTGTTATAAATTATGTTTTTAATTTTTTAATCCCGAGGTATATTACGGGGATGCAAAAGTAACAATATATTTCTTAAAATCAAATGATTAATTAGATTTTATGTAGCAAATGTAATGAGGTAAAATGGAAGATGGATCATGGAAGAGGTAAAATGGACGATGGAAAAAGGAAAATGGAAGGTCTGTAATGAAAACCATGCACACTACATCATCCATCTTACCTCCCACATCTTACCTTTTTTAAATCAAATGATTAATTAAAAAGGCATATGAATAATGGAAGAGGTACAATGGATGATGGAAAAAGGAAAATGGCAGATCTGTAATAAAAACAACGCATACTACATCATCCATCTTACCTCCCACATCTTACATCTTCCCATCTTACCTATAAAAAAAGGGAGACTATCTATCCGACAATCTCCCCATATCAATTAGCTGTTAGTGTTTAATAGGTTTCTATTGTTTTAACAAAACTCTCTTCTTTATACTTCACTACGAAAGTTAATTCTTTAGAGTCTGTTTTACCGATATTGAATTTTTTAACCAGTTGCGATTTATCTTTGAATACCTCTTTATAAACCTCATCATTGTATTCATTATACACTTTAACTTCTACCGGACTATTCTCCAGGTTTTCGAGGTTAAGCGTAATAACCTGATCTTTTTTAGTGTAAACAGGTTTAAATACATTAGAAACTTTCGGCTCGGAAACAAGTGCCTCACCGTTTTTAATTACGACATTATATTTCGCAACTTTTATATCCGACTCCACTTTAAGTGTGTATTTTCCGTCAGGAAGTTCATTCAGATCATAAATTTTGCTAGAGAAAGCAGAAGCATGAATATCCTCCTGAAATAAAACTTCATTATCAGCATCCATTAGCGATAAATTAACGTTCTCTGCCTTATCTACAGAAAAGCGGATAAATTTTTCCTTTTCACCTTTTACTTTTAAAGTAAAATCATCATCGTTAGCGTGTACACCCGTAGCAGTAAAAAATAACGCTGCTATTAAACCGATTTTTAAGAACTTTTTCATAACCAATATTTTTAAAGAGTTAATAATTATATGACACCACTAAGGTACGGCGCTAACTGAAGGATAGGTGATTGCATATTTTCCAATATCTATGCTATATTACCCCTGGTTAACTGTTATTTTAACAAAACCTATAATAAAGCATATTTTTTACGTATTTTAGAACAATAATTTAGCAAACCATGAAGCCCAGTTTTGAGGTTGTTGAACCTTCTTTCGGAAGTTCATTTTATTATTCGAAATATGTAGAGAACGCCAACAATATGGCGCACCTCTGGCATTACCACCCCGAAATTGAAATGGTGTTTGTGAATGGCGGTGCCGGGAAAAGGCAGATTGGCAGTCACGTTTCCTATTACACCGAAGGCGACTTGATCCTGATTGGTAGCAACCTCCCCCATTGTGGCTTTACCGATACCAATACCGGAAACAAAAACGAAACTGTTATCCAGATGAAACCCGATTTTTTGGGTAGCATTTTTTTGGGCCTGCAGGAAATCAGAGGCATACAAGAATTGTTCGATAAATCGAAGGCCGGAATTGCCTTTGGGCCTGAAACCATGCAAATAGTGGGCGACAGAATAGAAATGATGGACGATCTGCCACCTTTTGAACGACTTTTAACTCTACTCAGCGTATTAAAAGAACTTGAACATGCAAAAGATTACAAGATCTTAAACGCAGACGGTTTTTCGATGGAAATGCAGGTTCAGGATAACGACCGCATTAATATGATCTTTAACTATGTAAAAGATCATTTCCAGGAGCAGATCAGCTTACAGCATATTGCGGAAATGTCGAGTATGACTGTTCCTTCATTTTGCCGTTATTTCAAAAAAATCACCAAGAAAACATTTACACATTTCGTAAACGAATACCGCGTGGTCCACGCCTCAAAACTTTTGGCCGAAAAACCGACCAGCATTGCCAATATTTCTTACGAAAGTGGTTTCAACAACTTTAGCCATTTTAATAAATTGTTTAAGGAGTTTACCGGCAAAAGCGCTTCCGAATACCGTCACGAACTTAAATCGCTGATTAAATAAATGAATATGAACAAATTCCTGTTTTTGATATTCTCAAACCTTTTCAGCCTGTCTCTTTATGCCCAGTATGTGAACATTAATTTAGTTAACTGCAAAATAAGTGAAACCGAGCAAAAGAAAATCGAGAAACTGATTGCCTATGAGCGCATGTTTTGTAACGAAATTTTCGAAACAAGAGAAAACATTACGGCCCCGGTAAAAATAAATCTATACGGAAAAAGTAAAGATTACCGGGCTGCTCAAAAAGCATATAGTGCACCAGTAAATAGTGCCGGATTTTACATTGCCGCCATTAACGAAGCCTTTGTTTACAAGAGCAGCGATTTCATTTCGGTAGCCCTCCATGAGGCCAGTCATAGTATTTTTCAGTTTAATTTTAAAAAATCGCCCAAATGGCTAAACGAAGGGCTTGCAGAGTTTTTTGAAACACTGGATTTCGACAGTGAGGGGAATTTATACTCCTATCCACAAAGCGGTAGAATTAAAAGTATAAAGGCTGGGATAGATTCAAAAGACACCGAAAGGTTAAAAAATTTCTTTAAAATATACAGCGGTTCATTTTATGGTCATGACATAGACGACAATTACAATACGGCCTATAGTGTGATCTACTTTTTTATAAAATCTAAAAGAACAGACCTGCTCAAAAAAATAATAAAATTAAACACCCAGGGTTACGATACCGAAAAAGCGATTGAACTTACTTTTGGTAGCTTTAACGCGTTTGAGGAAAGGTATAAGCTATTTTACAAATATCATCAATAACGTTATTCCTTTAACCTCAAACTTTTGCCTCAGGTCTTATCCTACTATAAACTAAACCCTCCAACTTTTCAACCTTGCAACTTTTCCACATTTCTACTTTTCAACCTTACAACACTTAAATTTTTCCTATTTTCGTGCCGATGGAAAATTTTATCGTTTCTGCCCGTAAATACCGCCCAGCCACCTTCGAAACCGTTGTTGGCCAGCAGCATATTACAGGTACGTTAAAAAATGCCATTAAAAACAATCAGCTTGCCCAGGCATTTTTATTTTGCGGGCCTCGTGGAGTGGGTAAAACAACTTGCGCACGTATCCTTGCAAAAACCATTAACTGTACTAACCCTACAGCAGAAATGGAAGCTTGTGGCCAATGCGACAATTGTCTTTCTTTCCAGAATGGGCATTCTTTTAATGTTCACGAATTAGATGCGGCTTCAAACAACTCTGTTGATGACATCCGTAGCTTAATTGAGCAGGTTAGGATACCACCACAAGCCGGAAAATATAAAATTTATATCATTGATGAGGTTCACATGTTATCGCAGAGTGCATTTAATGCCTTTCTGAAAACACTGGAAGAACCGCCTTCATATGCTATTTTTATCCTGGCCACCACCGAGAAACATAAAATCCTGCCAACCATCTTATCGCGTTGCCAGATTTTTGATTTCAACCGGATCCAGGTAGAAGATATTGCCAGTCACCTGTCAACTATTGCCCAGCGCGAAAATATTGCTTTTGAAAGCGATGGTTTACACATTATTGCCCAAAAGGCAGACGGTGGACTGCGTGATGCGCTTTCGATGTTCGATCAGATTGCCAGTTATGCAAACAAGAACATTACTTATAAGGCGGTAATCGATAACCTTAATATTTTAGATTACGATTATTTTTTCAAACTTACCGCTTATTTAACCGCAGCAGAAGTTAGCCAAACCTTACTCCTGTTCGACGAGATTTTAAATAACGGTTTTGATGGTAATAACTTTATAAATGGCCTTGCTTCACACTTCCGTAATTTATTGGTAGGTAAAGATGCATCGACGATTAAACTATTAGAAGTTAGCGAAAACATTAAACAAAAATACCTTGATCAGAGCAGGCAAACAGAATTATCGTTTTTGTTAACGGCATTAAACCTGGCCAACACCTGCGATCTGAATTACAAAAATTCTAAAAACCAACGTTTACAGGTAGAGCTGGCACTGATAAAAATGTGCCATATCCGGTCGGTCGTCAATTTAGCACAACAGCCTTTAAGCCCTAATAACACAGCAACTGACGTAGATCAGGATAAAAAAAAAACTAATGTCGTAGCCGGGCAGGCCGAAACCCCAAAGCCACATACTGAAAGCCCAATTACGGTTCAGGATGCAGCGCCTGCTGTTAAAAGTACAATTTTACCCCCTGTTCCTGCAGCAGAAAAACCTAAAGAAACACCCAGGGTTGGTCCGCCGCCATCTGCAACTTCCATCAGTATCAATATCCCTAAAGCAAATGCGGTAAGCACACTGATCCCTTCATTAAATGATCTGGAACGTGTAGCCCAGGGAGATGACGATGAAGGACCAAAGAAAGTTACCGGCGAAGCCCGGGAACCTTTTAGTTACGATCGTTTACTGGAAGTGTGGAATGCCTTTACCCAAAGGATGAAGGCTACCGATAGGATTAATCTGTTCACCATCTTAAATAATTTTGCGCCAACACTTTTAAATCCTGAGCTGATTGAGATTTCAGTAGAGAGTAAAACGCAGGAACATCTTGTACAACAAGAATCGGTTGAGCTTTTAAATTTCTTACGGAACGAGCTTCGAAACTTTGGTGTTGAGGTTACTTATAAACTCATGGAGCGCAAGATAGAAAACAGGCTTTACGGTAACCGCGAAAAGTATGATTATCTGGTTAACAAAAACCCAAAGCTGGACGAATTACGTCGCAGATTTAATTTAGATATCAATCCATAATTTCATATTCGCTAGCTGAACAATTATATTCAGTTAAAATAAAAATTCTAAACAAAAAGCAGGATTACCCATCATCGCAAATGTTTAACCCTGCTTTTCTATTTATGATTGTTTCGTCGAATCACCATCTTCCCGATGGTAATCTATCGACTATTTTTGGGGCGTATCGTTAATCGGGTATCCTTCTTCATCTAAATCATCACGGTTATCCTCCGGTGTACGGGCAAGAATTTCATCTTCGGGGCTTAGTTTTACGCTTTCTCCGTTATCTACGTGCATACCCAGTTCTTCCAGTTCATCGTTTACGATATCTTCATCTCTGGCATATTCATCCCCAACATAAGGATTGGCCTCATCGTAAGTAGAATCGTCATCTTTAGCACCGGCAGCTACGGTTTGGTAACCCATCGGATGGTCGTAATCTGCATCTGTACCTTTCACATCGAGCTCGTAACTCTGCTTACGTTCATCATAAGCCAGGTTTTCTTTATTAATTTCGCTATTTTCTGTGGTACTGTGTATTTTATCCTGCGATCCTTTATTCTCGTTATTTGCCATGATATGGGTCTCCTATAATTTATATGAATATAACAAATTGATATTGATAAGGTTTGTTTCCAGCAGAGAATCTTCCAATTATTAGGGCGTGTCCCAAGCTACGCAAGGGTCGGGCTATACACTGCAAGTCCTCCCCGATGAAAAATCAGGATGCGGGCTTTCCATTTCTATCCCTCACGCAGGCCGAAAATAATACCCAGGCAAGTTTAGGAGGTACGGTAACGGTTAATACCGAAACGAATTAATTACTTGACTGGACAAAAAAAGTTTAGATAAAATATTAGGATCTATTTTATTTCAGTAAAGCAACGATGTGGCCGGTCGGGTTTATTTTACCCAAAGTAGCTGCACCATTTAAGCCCGTTAAACCCGATCAAAGCGAGATGCTGCCGATATTTCATCGGTAGCAGAAGCGGGAGCGGGACTGTTGCAACCCAAAAGCTTCTGCATCTGCTTTCCAAATGAAAAATATTTACGCCTAACAAAATACTAATCAAGCTGACAAACCTACAGCATAAAAAAAGCGTCCAGATTTTTACATCAGGACGCCAAAGTATTTTAAGAGTTGTCAACTTCTATACTAGAAGCATATTAAAGTTGACAACTCAATTCGCTTACAAAGAAGCCAAAGAAGTATTTAATGTTTCGCTTGGGCGCATCGCTTTGCTTGCCAGCTCATCATTAGGGTTATAGTAACCGCCAATGTTCTGAGGTTTACCTTGAGCACCAATCAACTCTTCGTTAATTTTCGCTTCGTTTGCAAATAAAGTTTTAGCCAATGGCTCAAATCTCGCTTGCAAATCAGCATCCTTAGTTTGTGCAGCTAAAGCTTCAGCCCAATATAAAGCTAAATAAAAGTGTGAACCACGGTTATCAATAGTACCCAGTTTTCTACCCGGAGATTTGTCGGTTGCCAGGAATTTAGCATTAGCCTCATCTAAAGCATCGGCCAATACCTGCGCTTTTGTATTGTTCTGTGTTTGAGATAAATGCTCTAAAGAAGCCTGAAGCGCCAGGAACTCACCTAATGAATCCCAACGCAGATAATCTTCTTCGATAAACTGCTCAATATGTTTTGGAGCAGAACCACCAGCACCAGTTTCGAACAAACCACCACCATTCATTAAAGGTACAATAGATAACATTTTAGCAGAGGTTCCCAATTCTAAAATCGGGAATAAATCTGTCAAATAATCACGTAATACGTTACCGGTAACCGAAATGGTATCTAAACCTTTGCGGATACGCTCTAAAGTAAACTTAGTCGCTTCAATCGGCGCTAAAATACGAATGTCTAAACCTGTAGTATCGTGGTCTTTTAAATAGGTATTAACTTTAGTGATGATTTCTCTATCGTGCGCTCTGTTTTCATCTAACCAGAAAACTGCTGGCGTTTCTGATAAACGTGATCTGTTCACCGCTAATTTTACCCAATCCTGAATTGGAGCATCTTTAGTCTGGCACATGCGGAAGATGTCGCCTTTTTCTACCTTCTGGTCGAAAAATACTTTGCCATCTGCATCAGTAACACGGATAGTTCCCGAGCCTGTAGCCTGGAAAGTTTTATCGTGCGAACCATATTCTTCAGCTTTTTGAGCCATTAAACCAACATTTGGTACCGAACCGATGGTGGTTACATCAAAAGCACCATTTGCTTTACAGTCATCAATTGTTGCAGTATAAACACCAGCATACGAACGATCTGGAATTAAAGCGATGGTATCCTGTGCTTTACCAGCTGCGTTCCACATCTGTCCCGAAGTACGGATCATTGCCGGCATAGAAGCATCAACAATCACATCAGACGGCACATGAAGATTGGTAATTCCTTTATCAGAATTTACCATAGCCAAAGCTGGTCCGTTTTCAATGGCCTGAGCCAAAGCGGCTTCAACCTCTGCTTGTTTGGCATTGCCAGCAATTTTTGCATAAACGTCGCCTAAACCATTTCTGGTGTCGATGTTCAGTTCCTTGAAAAGATCGGCATATTTAGTAAAAACATCTGCAAAGTAAACTTCAACAATAGCGCCAAAGATAATCGGGTCAGAAACCTTCATCATCGTAGCTTTTAAGTGTGCAGATAACAATACGCCTTCGGCTTTAGCTTCAGCAATTTCTTTGGCTACAAAAGTTTTCAATGCCGATAAGCTCAATGCCGAGCTATCAATCACCTCTCCTGCTTTTAATGGCGATAAACCTTTTAATTCGGTTACCGTACCATCAGCAGCTACAAATTCTATTTTAAATTGACCTGCTTCAGCAACCGTTGTAGATTTCTCTGAACCATAAAAATCGCCTTCAGTCATGCTGGCCACTTTGGTTTTCGAATCTGCCGACCATTTACCCATCGAGTGTGGGTTTTGTTTAGCATAGTTTTTAACCGCTTTAGGCGCCCTGCGATCAGAGTTACCTTCACGTAAAACCGGATTTACAGCCGAGCCTAAAACTTTTGCATATTTAGCTTTAATTGCTTTTTCTTCGTCGCTCTGTGCATTATCAGGATAATTTGGAATGGCAAAACCCTGCGATTGTAGCTCCGTAATTGCACCTACCAATTGCGGGATAGAAGCAGAAATATTTGGTAATTTGATAATGTTAGCTTCTGGAGTGGTAGCCAATGCACCAAGCTCTGCTAAAGCATCACCAATTTTTTGATCGTCTTTTAAATACTCAGGAAAGTTTGCCAAAATTCTTCCTGCTAAAGAAATATCTCTGGTTTCTACATCAATACCTGCTGATGCGGTAAAAGCTTGTACGATAGGTAACAGTGAATAGGTTGCCAACATTGGCGCCTCATCGGTTTTGGTGTAGATAATTTTTGATGTATTTGACATGTTTATATTGATTTTGCTTATTAAGGTTAATTATTCAATCGGTTTTAGGTTTGTAAACCGATCTTCTTAAAATCGCCTAAAGATAAAATAATCGAATGAATTAAGGAACATCACAATGTTATTTCTGGTTTGGATCAGCAATTCATTTATTAAAAACCGATAATCTTCTTAGTAGTGAAATAATAATGTAACATACCATTGTATTTAGGGAGCGCAGAGTCATTTACTATATTTAAAGTTAGTCCTGCTCTCCGCTTTATCCCGATGAAATATCGGGGATGCCGCTTCGATCAGGGCTATTCACCTGGGCCTGTAGCACAGAAAACCGGCATATTAGCAGAAAAATGGCGTAACTAAACCTGATCGAAAAGTCTTGGGATAAGGTTTTGCGTGTGGACACAAATAATTAAGATTAGTATAGGCATTTTGCTAAAAAACTTCAATAAAACACAAATTTTAAAGAAGGGCGCCGTCAATCCCAAGTGGCCGAAGAATCAAAAAAACAGTTGCAGAATAGCCCAAATGGCACCAACAAACCTCAAACGCAGTGGTTTTGTGAACATATCTCATCAACTTTCATTTAGCAGAACCGAGCAAAACAAAGTGCCGCTGTTTTTTTGATGAGCGTGGGGCGGTGAGAAGCCACATTGCCGGATTGACAAAGCGTTTTGGCTACTTTGGCGCTCCAAAGTAGTATGCCCCGCGGCATAGAACGGAAAAAATTATACTTGTACGTAAACGGTAGTTCTTTTTGGGCCAGAATCTTTTTAATAGCAAAAAAGATGCTGAAACAAGTTCAGCATGACGATCACCCTAGACAAAGGAACTAAAAAATCCAGTCAAAGAAAAATGTGTCCATACGATAGGATTTTTATCGGGGAAGGTAGAGCAGGAAGAAATTAACCAATGGAATACTGCGATTGCTTTTCAAAAAAATAAACGACCATATCATAATAAGGTATAGTTTTATCTGTCTTTAGTGCAACATCCCAATATTTTTTCTGTGAACCATTTCTTTGGCTAAACTTTTGTAGCCTCAAAACCATATATCTATCTATTTAAACTTTTTAATTGAAAATGACTGAACCTACTTTAGATCAACAGTTAAACGCCCGCAAATTCGACGAAGCTAAAAGCCTTATGCTGAATGGCGAAAAACTCTCCAAAAGCTTACAAGAACACCATCGATCATCCATATTCGACAACCTGGTCGGAGCGAAACAATACGAAATCCTCCAATTCATGTTAAAGGATAAAACCATCGAAACCGACATTTACGAATTCGACAGTTTTGACAAAAGCATTTTTCAGGCCATTGCCCGGAGCCTTGGCCATGACGATGAAGATATCGCATTTTTTGATGAATTTATTACCCATTTCGACAACTTAAATGATGAGGTAAACACGAAAACACTATTAAGTTATCTCTTCGAAAACGGGGTGAATTTAGGGGTAATCAAAGTATGTATTAATGCAGGTTGCAGGGCTAATTTCAAAAACAACGCAGAAGAAAACTACATCCATCAGGTAGTGAAAAGCAGTTTCCGCCGTTATAACCTGAACGATGAGCAGACTACTGATCTGCTTAAGGGATATATCGATATCCTTATAAACGAGGGAGTAGATATTAATGAAGGCAATGTGGTGCAGGAAAGCCCACTAATTACCGCGATAAAATTTAACAAGAAAGACTTAATAGCTTATCTCCTCGAAAATGGTGCCGATCCCAATCATACCGACCGTGATGGAAATTCAGCCTTCTTTTATGCAGTGGCACATTTGCAGAGCGAAAAAATATACGATACGTTGCGTAATTCTGCTACACCAGCTTTCGATCAGATTAATAAAAATGGCGAAACACTTTTATTCGAATATGTGCGGATGATGTCGAATAGTGAAAGTGGTATCAACTTCCTTAAAAAACTGATTGAAGACGGCGCCGATTTATATCAGGCCAGTACCTGGTATGGCGCTGATACGACTCCCCTGGATATCATAGCCGAAAAACAGGCTGATATTTTACAGGCCGTTTTAGAAAGCGGGCAAGTAGATGTGAACAGAACAGATAATGAAGGGAATACCCTCCTGCACAAGGTTTGTGCCTACAATGTAAATTACGAAGCGGAAAAAGCAAAAGAAACTTATCGAAAAGTAAAACTCCTGCTCGAAAACGGTGCAGATATTGCGGTTACAAATGATCAGGATCAAAGCGCATTGATGCTGGCCGCTGATGATAACCTGAAAATAAAAACGGTTGAACTGCTTATGAAACAATCTTAAAATATGTCGATGTCATTTATTATTGCCTGCGAGAGCGGCAAGCGCAAAATAGCCGAACTTTTATTGGCCAACCAAGAGGTAGAGGTAGGATATACAGATGAAAAAGGCAGAACAGCACTTCACTTTGCTGCCCATCGTGGATATTTAGACCTCGTGCAGATTTTAATAGATCGTGGGGCAGCTTTAGATTATGAAGATCATGCCGGCGAAACACCTTTTTACTTTGCCTGTTTACAAAAACAGAAACAAACCGCATTGTTTCTTCTGGATAAAGGTGCAAGGGTGGATATTAAAGATTTTAAAGGCAATAGTTTATTACACCTTACTGCCCAAAGCGGACAAATTGAAGTATTAGAAAAACTGATCGATCAAGGCCTTGAAGTGGATGGTGAAAATAACGAGGCAGAAACCCCTTTGCTTATTGCGGCAAGCTGGAGGAATAAGGAAGTTGTTCAAAAATTACTGGAATTTGGCGCTAACATTAACACCACCAATAAACACGGCGATTCACCATTAATTTTTGCGGTTAAATCTAAAAACACACCTATGGTTGAACTTATTCTCGAAAAAGGTGGAAATATCAACCATGTTAATCATGCCGGAGAATCGGCCTTATTGATTGCCTGTTATGATGCCAACCGGATGTTAACCAAAATATTGGTAGAAAAAGGTGCAGATGTATTCGTTTCTTCAAAAGATGGTCTCTCACCAATTTGGCATGCCTGCGCCAATAACCAGAAGGAAATTGTTGATTTATTTTTAAGCCATGGTGTTGATGTAAACTATGCAAAACCACTCTCGGGTAACGACGATTCGATGTATTCGTATTTAGAATGGGTAGAAACCGCCAATAACATTTCCATATCGGCCAGTTTTTCTTTCGATAATAATTACAACTACGGTGGCGAAAGCATGTTACATGTAGCCGCCAAAAGCGGACATTTAAGTATGTTAAAACTATTAACAGAAAAAGGTGCCAATGTTAATATCCAGGATGAAAGCGGGAATACCGCCTTACATTACTCGGCTGCCAATGGTAAAAAAGATGCGATAAAATTTTTACTCGAAAAATCAGCAGACCCTACCATTGTAAATGTAAAGGAACAAAAAGCGATAGATTATTCGAATATTAAGGGTTTTAATGAAATTACCGAGCTCTTATTACAATTTGGCCCCTCAAACATTTCTAACCAGCCAATCAAGGGTGCAGCACCTGCTGAAAACAGTGCAGAACCGGCTAAAAATGATATCACATCAAAAAAACAGGCACTGTTAGATCTGAAAGAATTACTGGATGCCGGTATTTTATCACAGGAAGAATTTGATGCCGAAAAAACCAAAATATTAAAAGGTTAAGTGATAATATTATAAAAAATTATCAAAACAGTTTAAGACTTAAATTTTAGTTATAAATTTATGTCTTAAGAATTTTCCTGGCTGAATGACTAAATTCAACCAGGAGAATTCAACTTTAATGCTCACACAAATGAAAAACCTCAACAAAATCAAACTGCAGTTATTTGCCTTAATTGTTATTGCTATTGTGATATACAGCTGTTCGCCAAAACTGTATCTGGATGAAACTAAACGCTATCAGGCAGGAACATTAACCGATTTACAGGTAGATTCCCTGCATCTTTTTTTAAAAGAAAATCAAAGGCTTGCTTTAAAAGATACCATTATCATTAAATACGATTTCAATAAAGACGACTGCTGGAAAGACCTTAGTTATCAGAACCCAGAGTTCCTGAACAATGTAAGGTGGGCCTTTCAGAAAAACATTCTCGAAAAAGCCGAGGCGAGGCCAAAAGTTGCCATTTACCAATACCGTGAGGTAGGAAAAAGTTTCAGTCCGATTAAATCGAAAGGTTTAGAGATAGAAACCGATTCGGGCTTTCTTAAGAAATTATTATTTAAAGAGGCCACTTCTTGCGGAACCTCAGCAATCATCCTTCCGAACGGAAAGTTTTTACTGGTAAAATCAGACCCACAATTCTCTGCACTGATATTAAACGCCAAAGACATCGAGAAAAAATTACAGGAAAATCTGGTTAAATAAAGACCAGAAATAATCCAGGTTTACCTTAGAAACGATTTAACAAAATTTAACTAAAAAATTAGGTGTAATACTGTAATTTAGTTTTAACGAATCGCTTTTCAAATTAACAACTCGAAATTTATGCTCAAATTCCTTTGCTCCACTCCTACTAACTTAAAGTAAATCATCTTTTCTGTGGTCAGATTTTCGCTGTGAAGTAATATTTCAATTTTAAAAGATTATATAAAAGTACTTCCCTGTTAATCATCATCGCATTACACCAAGGGAAAATAATATGCGCTCTCCAGGAAGGTACTCACAGGGTACTTTCCTTTTATGATTTTAAGGTTGTGGCAATTTTGCTCTGGCTAAAAACTTCTCTCCGTTTTCGATGTTATATTTTTTGAGATAAGTTCTTAATCAAAAACCGGTTAACATGAAAAACAATATTTTTTACGCATCAATGCTTTCTACTGCGGTCCTTTTTGGATGCCAATCCAATTCTAATTCACAAAAACAGGGAGAAGATACAACCGTTACAACTAAAAATGGCGCTGTAGATTTGCCCGCACCCGATACCAATGCAGCCAAAAGCAAATTTAGCAAAGTTATCGGTTGGCCAGAAGGTAAAACGCCTATCGCTCCTGAAGGTTTTGTGGTAACCAAATTTGCTTCGAACATTAAAAGTCCACGCCATACTTATATTGCCCCAAATGGCGATGTACTCGTGGCGCTTTCTAATTCGGAAAGAAGCACTGTAGAAGCGGTGGCCAATACCATAACAGGCAAAGCAAAATCAGAAGTACCAGGCAAAAGTGCCAATACCATTCTCTTATACCGGGATGAAAATAAAGATGGCAAGCCTGAAACTGTTACTACATTTTTAAATGGCCTTAATCAACCTTTCGGAATGCTGATTATTGGCAATTCATTTTACGTAGCCAATACCGATGGCTTATGGCAATACCCATATAAAACCGGCGACACTAAAATCACCGCTACAGGAAAAAAAATCCTGAGCCTGCCCGCCGGTGGATACAACAATCATTGGACTAGAAATCTAATTACCAATGCAGATAAAAGCAAAATTTATATTACCGTTGGATCAGGCAGCAACGTTGGCGAAAATGGAATGGAAAATGAAGTAAGACGGGCCAATATATTAGAAATAAACCCCGACGGGACCGGAGAAAACATTTATGCCAGTGGTTTGCGAAATCCTGTGGGAATAGATTGGGCTCCATCAACGAATATGCTTTGGACAGCTGTTAACGAGCGCGACGGATTAGGCGACGATTTGGTACCAGATTATATTACCAGTGTTAAACCAGGTGCTTTTTATGGCTGGCCGTACGCTTATTTTGGACAAAATGAAGATCCCCGTTTAAAAGGTAAAAACCCGGAGTTGGTTAAAAAAACTATAGCTCCTGATGTTGCCGTAGGCGCACATACCGCTTCTTTAGGATTAGCTTTTTACAAAGGCACAAAATTTCCGCAAAAATATCAGGGTGGTGCGTTTATTGGTCAACATGGCTCATGGAACAGGTCGGTAATTTCTGGCTATAAAGTAGCATTTGTACCCTTTAAAGATGGCAAACCAATTGGAAAACCTGAGGATTTTTTAACTGGTTTTATCGCCGATCAGGATAAGGCAGAAGTTTATGGCCGTCCGGTTGGCATTACCCTAACACCAGATGGCGCCTTATTGGTAGCCGACGATGTGAGTGGTACAATCTGGAAAGTAGCAGCAAAATAGTTTATCAATTAGCCACAGATTAGCAGAATATGCAGTAAATTTATCTGCCGATTTGTGGCTAAACTATTAATCCCTTTCCCCTTTGAAATCGAACTTTACCTTACTGTTTATCCTTCTTTCACTTACTGGCTTCGCGCAGGTCCTTAAACCTGATTCCGTAAAAAAACTTGAAGAAGTTACCGTTAAAGGTTATTACAATTCGCATTCTTTATTAAGATCGGTATCAGCTGTAAATTTGATTGACAGCAATTTAATCGCAAATCAGCAGAGCAGCTCCTTAGTGAGCACTTTAAATATTGTTCCTGGTGTAAGAATGGAAGAACGTTCGCCAGGTAGCTATCGCCTATCGCTCCGTGGGAGCTTATTACGCTCTCCTTTTGGCATCCGAAATATTAAAATTTACATTGATGATTTCCCACTAACTGATGCAGGTGGAAATACCTACCTCAATGCCTTAGACGTTTCTGCAGTAGGTATGATGGAAATTTACAAGGGGCCTGAAGCCAGTATTTTTGGTGCAAACACAGGCGGTGCGATTTTGATTAATCCGCCCGCCATGAATCACAATGAAATTAATATTTCAGCGATTGGAGGTTCCTATGGTCTCTTTCATCAAACAGCATCCATCAAACAGCAATATAAAAAGTACAGTTTCAGTTTTAGCGAAGCCTATCAGCGAAGTGACGGATATCGGCAAAACAGTGCAATGGACAGAAAGTGTTTTCAAACTTTGCAGCAATGGAATTATAGCAATGCAGGCAGTTTAAAGGCTTTTGCTTTTTACAGCGATTTAAATTACGAAACACCAGGTGGATTAACGGCTGCACAATTAGATCAGGATCCTAAACTGGCCCGTCCGGCAACAGCAACCTTACCTGGAGCCATTTCGCAGCAAGCTGCCATTTACAATAAAACCATTTTCGGGGGAATAGCTAATTCCTATCAGATTAACAGGCAGTTAAAACATGTTATTGCTTTATTCACCTCTTATACCGACTTCAAGAACCCCTTTATAACCAATTACGAAAAGCGCTACGAAAGTACGCTCGGGTTCAGAACATTTTTAGAATATGCGCAGGCCAAAGAAAACATTAAATTTAATGCGCAAATTGGGTTAGAAAGCGCTGCCACCAAAAGTCAGATTAAAAACTTTAATAATAATGGCGGTGAAGCTACTGCCATGCAAGCTTCAGATCGCTTAAAAGCCAGTCAGGATTTTGCTTACATCAGGTTAAACTTCGATATCACCAATAAATTCCTGATCGAACTTGCTTCAAGTTTAAACTTTTTTGGCTACAACTATGAAAGTTACTTCCCTGCAGTCATTGCGACAAAAGAGCGTAAATTTAATTCGCAGTTTATGCCAAAGGCTGCGCTATCTTACTTAATTTCAAATGATCTATCGATTAGGGCTTCGGTAAGTAAAGGTTATTCGACACCTACTATCGCAGAGGTAAGGTCGTCTGATAATAACATCAATAATAACCTTCAGGCAGAGTCAGGCTGGAATTATGAACTGGGCTTAAGGTATAAAACAGCGGATAACCGTTTTTATGCCAACGGGAATGTATTCCATTATCAGTTAAAAAATGCCATTGTAAGAAGGCTAAATCAAAATGACACTGAATATTTCATCAATGCAGGCGGGACAAAACAAGAAGGCATAGAACTGGAAACAGCCTTATGGATTATCAAAAACAATAATTCATGGTTAACCGGATTACAACTCAGAAGCAATTATACCTGGAGCCAATTTAAATTTGAAGATTTTGTAAGCGGCACTAACAATTATGCAGGTAACCAACTTACCGGTGTTCCAAAAAATATCTGGGTGAATAGTCTCGAATTTAACTTCAGGAAAGAATTTTACCTCTTTGCCCAGCACAACTATACCTCAGCTATTCCGCTAAATGATGCCAATACCGCTTTTTCTAAAAGCTACCATCTGCTAGAAGTAAAAGCTGGAATAAAAAACCTAAGGTTAGGTAACACTCGCCTTGATTTATTTGCAGGTTTAAACAATCTCTTAAATGTTAATTACAGTTTGGGCAACGATTTAAACGCCGCAAATGGAAGGTATTTTAACCCGGCAGCAGGAATTAATTTCTACACAGGCCTATCTATTAAATTGTAATTTTAAATCGCATCATATAAATCAAATTTACATGATGCGATTTTTTCGTAAGCTAAAAGGCAGCTTGTTTTTCATTTTCCCTAATTACCACATCGCCAACTACGATTTCTACGGCATAACGCTTTTTCCCGTCCTTACCATCATAATTATTTGCCTGTAATCTGCCTTCAACAGTTAACCCTGTACCTTTTTTAATCTGGGCTTCGGCCAAATCTGCTTTTGCGTTCCAAAAAATTAAATTAAACCATTGTACTTTTTTAACTTCCTCACCCGCAGCATTTTTATAGGTTTCATTTATCGCAAGGTTTACCCTTGCTAATTTTTGATTTCCAAAAGTTTTTACATCTGCATCTGCTCCAGCAAATCCGCTCAATACTACTTTGTTAACTGCACTTTCCATGATCTTTAAATTTTAAGTTTCTAAATGTTTAACGAACAGCGGTCACCACGACAACTGACAGAACAAAATTGCCACGAGAATCAAAAAATAGTCGGATTGTAAACATTTATAGTCGTTTATAAACGTTTATACACGGAAAACATGTGTTTAAAGCCTTCAGGAGATGTTTTATATTTTTTTCATTCCATCGTTTTATTTTATAAATTAGGTCATCATCCCATAATAAAAAAGAAATTATTATGGAACGTTTATGTTTAGACTGCGGAACCCTGATTAGAGGAAGGGCCGATAAAAAATACTGCGATGACGCTTGTCGCAACAATTACAACAATCGTTTAAAGGTTGAAGACAATCTTGTGATCAAACGGGTAAATAGCATATTAAAAAAGAATCGTGCGATACTTGCTGGCCTTAATCCGACTGGAAAAACCAAGATTACCCGTAAAAAGCTAATTACGGCAGGCTTTAATTTTGAATACCACACCTATAGTTATGAAACCCATAATGGGAACACCTACATTTTCTGCTATGAATATGGTTATCTGATTTTAAACGATGACAGATACTTGTTGGTAAAAAGGGAAGAAAAGCTTTGGCTAGTCTAATTTAAAACACTTTCGCTTGCTCGTGCCTACCCCGCAAATTTCGCAGAAAAGCGCTGATTTGTAATTTACGTCGTGCAACCTGTGTGATCATCGGAAAATGAATAGCCATTACACAATTCATTGATCAGATTTAATCATCCAAAATTTGCAGAAGGCTAAGCGTATGATTTTTTTATTCAGGAGGAGATGGTTAGCTTTATCAGCTTATGATAAACGATAACAACAAGCATTTAAACCCATCATCGGGAGATCAATCGAAGGGCAATAATGCCAGATTTGTTAATAACACTAAAAGTTATTGAGATAAAAAGTCTTTATTTTTGCCCAATTTCTTTCGCCTCCTATTTTACCAGCCAATATGCCATCAAAAGAAAGTGCCAAAAACCAATTACCATCTATATTACTAACGGCATCCAATTTAGTTTATAGTCCTTTAGGTTATCAAATCAATAACTTACAATTAGAAAGTGAAAGTCAGGCATATGCAGCCTGTGCCTTTGAATTAAACGGTTTAAAAATCAGACACCGCCTTTCGAAAATCACCCCAACTAAAACCGGACAATTTGTAACCATATGGAAGCGCAATGAAGTAGGCATTACAACGCCCTTTAACGACCAGGATGAATTCGACCTGTTAATAATATCAGCGAAAAGCGCTGGCCAATCTGGCCAGTTTATTTTTCCAAAAGCCATATTGGTAGCACATAAAATAATTACCAAAAATGGAGTAGAAGGCAAAAGAGGGATTAGGGTTTACCCTCCCTGGGATAAGCCAACAAATAAACAGGCCGAAAAAACCCAGCAATGGCAGGTACCATATTTTCTTCAGATAGACCTCAATGGAAATACCGATCTTGCAAGAGCGAAGAAATTAATTGGAAATGGAATTAAATAACTGGGATTTAAAATCCCGGTTAAACTTAGCAAGTTTCGGGTAGTTTACCTTTTCTTTCCAAACTACTTTTGGATATAAATTATTCAAGATCATGAAAGCACAAGAAGAAATCAATTTCAACCGGATAGCAGAAGCCATAAACTACATCAAGGCGAATTTTAAAACACAGCCTGGTTTAGAAGAAATTGCAGAGAAAGTAAATTTAAGCCCCTTTCATTTCCAAAGATTATTTAGCGAATGGGCAGGTACTACGCCCAAACGTTTTTTGCAATACATTAGCATTGGTTATGCCAAAGAAATGCTGAAAGAAAACCAAAGTTTATTCGATACCGCATTAGAAACCGGCCTATCAGGAACCAGCAGGCTGCACGATCTTTTTGTAAACATCGAAGGGATGACACCGGGAGAATATAAAAACGGAGGTGAAAACCTTCATATCAATTATAGTTTTGCAGAAAGTCCGTTCGGGAACATTATCGTAGCCAGCACATCAAAAGGTATCTGCCATATCGCTTTTTACGACGATGAAAACATTGCTTTAGCCAATCTGCAACGCCAATTCCCATCCGCTCAATATCAGCAGATACTGGATAAAGAACAGCAAAATGCGTTATACATTTTCAGTCACGACTGGAGCAAACTGCACCAGATTAAACTACATTTAAAAGGGACGGATTTCCAGTTAAAAGTTTGGGAAGCCCTGCTAAAAATACCTATGGGTAAATTGGCCACCTATGGCAACATTGCCAAACAATTGCATAATCCTAATGCATCCAGAGCGGTAGGTACGGCCATTGGCGATAATCCCGTAGCCTTTCTCATTCCCTGCCACCGGGTTATACAATCAAGCGGTGCATTGGGCGGTTACCATTGGGGGGTAAACCGAAAAACGGCCATGATTGGTTGGGAAGCAGCAAAAACAAATGTTTAGCCCTGTATGATCAAACATGTCGATATTTCAACGGAAGAACTAAAAAAGCATTTTAGAAACAAAGCTATTTGCCTCGGTGGAAATGCCCGGTTGAAGATTTACGGGTTACTTAAATGCAGCTCGGGAAAACGGATGAGGAAAGAAAACCGTGTATTTTTTCGTTCTGTAGAAGAAGCACTTCAACATGGCTACCGCCCCTGCGGGCATTGCTTAAAAACAGCATACAAACAATGGATTTATTCAACACCACAATAGATATTAATCAAAATCTGCTCCCATATGGCGGCACCGTAAATTACTATGGCAAATTATTCACAATATCAGAAGCCGATTATTATTTCGATACGCTGATGAATACCATTGAATGGAAGAATGACGAAGCTTTTATTATGGGCAAACACATTATTACCAAAAGAAAAGTAGCCTGGTATGGAGATGAAGCCTATTCCTATACCTACTCCAATAAATCGAAAATGGCCCTGCCATGGACAAAGGCGTTACTGGAGCTAAAAAAAATCTCAGAGGAGCAAACAGGTAGTACTTTTAACTCTTGTTTGCTTAATTTATACCACAATGGTGATGAAGGAATGGCCTACCATAGCGATGATGAAAAGGCCTTGGCAAAAGATTCGGCCATTGCATCACTCAGTTTCGGTGCAGAGCGAAGATTTCTTTTCAAACACAAACAAACTAAAGAAACCGTAACCTTATTTTTAGAAAATGGAAGTTTATTGGTGATGAAAGATGAAACGCAAACGAACTGGCTGCACCGCCTCCCACCAAGCAAAAAAGTAAGTAAACCAAGGATAAACCTCACCTTTAGAACAATGGTGGTTTAGTCCTGGCGGTTAAAACTACTTAAAACTTTAATTAACTTAAGGAAACCATGTCTTGTGTATTCATAAACCAATTTTATAGCAAAGCTTATATTTCTTGCAATTGAGGCTTTACTTTATCATAGAATTCTTGAAACACTTTATTATCAGCATAAGACATACCGGGAAATCCACAACTCTCGAAGCAAATTCTCAAATAGTTGATAAATGTTGTCTCATTAGGTTCATTTAAAAACTGACTATCAATACTTTTCCCCTTATTTAACTGCAAAGCATATGGTGCTCCCCCACTAACGTTATCCTTGTGAAGATCATCAGCCGAAAGATCCAGAAAAGCAAAACCAAAATCGTCATCTTGAATATATTCTTCCATTTCTTCCAACCAATATTTATTGGTTACCTGTGAAACACAATCTGTTATTGGGGCTATCTGGATAGCATCTGACATTTCCCATAGAATGTCTGGATCTCCTTGATAATTCCATGCAAAATTGCAGGAACCTACAATCTGATAAAACATTTTCATTGATACCGGTAACTTTCCGATTGGCTCAATGTTTCGCTCCAATGTATCAAGTAGCTCATCTGTATCTGAGACTGGCTTTAATAATGCTTCGTCATTTCCCGATTTATCTTTCCAGAAAACGTAATCAATATCTTTAAGTTCTTGGTAGATAATCTCAAGATTAAACCTAACCCTTTGAAAGGTTTCAATCAATACTTTTTCAACGTCAGGATAATGACTAGGAGAAAATGCCTCTTCTCCTAGTTTTTCAATGTCGGCATAAACACTATCCGTTTCTCCATTTTTGTACCTGTTGTAAAAGCTCATTGTTATCTGTTCTTAAGATACTATGGCAGTTAGATTAGTGGTTAAACTCTTTAATATCTACAATGCGGTCGTCATCAGCACCTTTCTTTAAAAAAGAAGTACCATTTGCATTCACCACCCAGGTATAATCTCTTTGAATATTTCCAACAAGGGTTTCAGGTTCATTGATTAATGCTGCTGGTAATGGCAAGTTAAAAGTTTCGCCTGTTGCCGTATTTACCTGGTACAAAGAATTAGCGGTTAAAAAGGCTAATGTTGTTTTATCGCTGGAATACATAAAAAATTTCCCCTGGATACGTTCATCAGGATTTTGTCTTTTAACCGGATAAACCCTCGAATTGATCGTCGTGATAAAGAAATCATTATTAACCAAAATATTGCTACGGGTTAATTCCTCTAAGCCATTTGTATATTTTTTATCTTCAGCACCTTTTGATGGCTTGTTCAAACTCACCACTTCGGTTTTTCCATCATTAACAGCAATGATATAAAACGGCGCCATTTTTCCGGTTTCGTTTGCTACCTGAACCAATACAGCAGTTTTTTGTGTATTGATGAACGATGCAACAATGAATTTCTGTGCAGCGGCATTTGGCGCGTCATCAACAATAATCGTGGTATCCTTGTATTGAATGGCAAAACGATCGGCTGTGGTCACAGCACCTGAATCTGTTTTTACGATAGTCAGTACATTTTTCTTCGATTTCGGAAAAACATTAAAATCGTCAGTTGCAGCAAATGTTCTGGCTTTGTAGGTTTTTTCTGATTTACCGCAGCCAAATAAAACAACGGAAAGTAAGAGTGCATAAAGCGTAATTTTCATGAGTATAGCTATTTATATATTTTTCGCTAATTTATAATCTTTATTGCTTTTCTGTTATCAAAGTCACCAGAAAATTACCGCATCAATTGAAAAAAATAATTCCAAATGAATCAGTTGCATTTTAACTTCTGCACCTCGGCTTTGCTATGACAAGATTAGACGTTCTTCTTCTGGCAAAATTCCTTATTTTTGATCAAAGGATTATCACCATGGCAGGCATTTCGAATTTTCTGGTTAAAAACAAAAGCATTATCCTTTATGGCGTTTTTTTGGCTGTTTTACTTTTTTTATTAAAGTGGCTTGAGCTTCGTTTTATCATTATTAACCATGCCTTCGAAATTTATGCGGGTTCAATAGCAGTTATTTTTACTGCTTTGGGTATATGGCTGGCGCTTAAATTAACCAAACCTAAAACCATTTTAATTGAAAAGGAGATTTTTACCGAACGGGGAACATTTATCCTTAACGAAAAAGAACTCATCAGGCTTAATATCAGTAAAAGAGAATTAGAAGTTTTACAACTCATGGCAGCAGGATTAAGCAATCAGGAAATTGCATTAAAGTTATTCGTTTCGCTAAATACCATCAAAACACACAATGCCAGGCTTTTCGAAAAACTAGAAGTAAAGCGCAGAACACAAGCCATAGAAATGGCTAAAAAACTCAGTATCATCCCTTAAACAACTCGTACTTAAGTATTAAAATTGCGCTATTTTTTAAAAATCACCCTAAAGTATGAGGGTTAAAACAAATAATGGGAGCAATTTTGTGGTCTAATCTCTTAATTATAAACAAATGAAACCATCATGAGCAAACGCTCACAGACAGACATGAATAGTACTCATGATAGCTTCATCACAATTAAAAAACAAACTATAAACTGATGAAAAAGAACGTAATTGTATTCGGATTGATCGCTGGCTTAATTGTCTCTGTTTTAATGGTGCTCTCTATGGCCAGATGTTACAGCGACCCGAGCCTGGAACACAGCATGCTTATCGGCTACGCTTCTATGGTGCTGGCCTTCTCCTTCATTTTTGTGGGCATCAAAAACTACCGTGATAAGTATAACGATGGCCTGATCACTTTTGGTAAAGCTTTTAAAATCGGATTATACATCAGCCTGATCGCCTCCACCATTTACGTTTTGGTATGGCTGGTTGATTATTATGTATTTATGCCAGATTTTATGGATAGATATGTTGCTCAGGCCATGAGAGAAGCTAAAGCCAGTGGTGCATCGGCAGCAAAACTTGCTGAAAAAGCCAAAGAGCTTGCGGTTAATCAAAAATTGTATAAAAACCCGGTAATGGTTATTTTGTTTACCTACCTGGAAATTTTACCTGTTGGTATATTGGTTTCATTGATCGCTGCACTCATTCTGAAAAGAAAACCGAACACGCCACTTGCGGCAAGTCCTTTTCAATCTTAAAGGTTGAAAAATAGGTAGATCTGCATTTTTTTAAAACCAAAAGACGCTTTAGCTTATTTATTAAGTAACATTTTGTTTCGCGGTCATTAGAAAAATAAAACGATGATAGTTAAATCTCTTTTAGGTGAATTTCTTCATGAGGCAGAAAGCACCTGCAAACTTTTAAAAGCAATACCCAACAGTGCCTTAGATTTTAAACCCTCTGCGCACTCGTGGACTACGGCCCAGCTGGCCACACACATTGCCGAAATTTACGATTGGTACCCGGGTACTTTCCATGGCAATGAGTTTAATATGGATACCTATCAGCGCGACGAAGTCGACACCAGCAATATCGACAACATTATTGGCAAATTCGAACGTGCTTTTGGCCGGGCAAAAGAAAGCATCGAATCGGCAACCGACGAAAGCATGTTCGAAGACTGGAAGATGACCGCCGGGGGCAAAACTGTTCTGGCACCCATGCCGAGGATTCAGGTCGTGCGGGGCTTTTTAATGAACCACATCTACCACCACCGTGGTGAAATGATTGTTTATTTACGTGCTACCGGAAATAAAGTACCCAGTATATATGGACCAATTTACGAAGATAGCCTAAAGTAAAATTGGCAAATTATCCTAATTTTGAAGGATAAGATCAAAACTGGCCATGAAGATTTTTGCCGAAACTGAACGTTTAATCCTGCGCGAACTAATACCGTCAGATGCTAAAGGTATGTTTGAAATGGATGGTGACCCCGAGGTGCATCTTTATCTGGGCAATAAGCCGGTAAAATCTATAGAGGAATGTAGCGCTGCTATCGAATTTATCAGAAAACAATATATCGAAAATGGCATTGGCAGATGGGCGGTTATTGAAAAAGCAACAGGTAATTTTGTGGGATGGTCGGGCTTAAAATTGATTAAAGAATTTACCAATAACCATATTGATTACTACGATCTGGGTTATCGGTTTAGCAAACGTTTTTGGGGAAAAGGTTATGCTACCGAGACTGCGATCGCGGCAAGAGACTATGGTTTTAATGAACTCAATCTCCATGAGATTTTTGGTATAGCAGCTATCGGGAACCTCGGTTCTATCCATGTTTTGGAAAAAGTTGGTTTAAAGAAGATCAATCTTTTCGATTACGATGGCATAAAACACCATTGGATGAAGATGGAGAAATCAGTTTCGCTTTAATCAAAAGGCAATTTTTTCTTTTTATGGTTTAGTTTTTGATGCTACAAAGGAAATCATTTAAACCTTGTATTATGAAACACCTTATCTTCTGCGGAATGCTGATCTTAATATTGAGTTCTTGTAAAGAAAAATTAGATCCGGCAAGCTTTACCAA
This sequence comes from Pedobacter folensis, assembly GCF_056490665.1. Taxonomy (NCBI): domain Bacteria; kingdom Pseudomonadati; phylum Bacteroidota; class Sphingobacteriia; order Sphingobacteriales; family Sphingobacteriaceae; genus Pedobacter; species Pedobacter folensis. Next base: position 508,133 of record NZ_JBWJIF010000003.1, on the reverse strand, counting down.
TACCAAATGGGAGTTAAGCGAACTACCTGGCTTAACTTTGCCCACAGCTGCAAAAGCAACGCTAAACTTTGCTGATAGTTTGAGGATCAGCGGAAAATCGTTCTGTAACAACTATGGCGGACAGGGAGAAATTGCAGATAATAAAATAACCGTTAAAAATGTTTTCGGCACAAAAATGTTCTGTCAGGAAACTGATGCTGCAGAACGCGCCTATTTACATGCCCTTAATCAGGTGACTAGCGCAAAAATAACTGATAATAAGCTATATCTGTTAAATGGCGATAAAACCTTGCTGGTTTTCACCAAAACAAACTAGAATCTTTACACGCATAAAAAAGGCTGAATAAAGTATTTTTACTATTTTCGGCCTTTTGAGTTTAACGCAGGAGTGATGCCATCGATAACAGAAGATCTGAAGTTTTTTTTCTCAACCGTAAGAAAAGCATTTAATTTATTTCAGCAGAATGATCCCTTACGTCTGGCCGGTGCTACTGCTTTTTTCACCAACTTCGCCTTACCCCCAATATTAATTATCCTGATCAGGCTTTTCGGGATGTTTACCGATCGAAGATTATTGGCTACCCACCTCTTCGAACGTTTGGCCAGTATTCTCGACAATGAGAGTATTTTACAGATCAGAACGACCTTAAGAAACATTCGGGGTATCGATCAGGCCTGGTATGTTACCTTGTTTAGTTTTATTTTTTTTCTTTTTGTAGCCACCACCCTGTTCAATGTGATTAAAAACTCGCTGGAACAGATCTGGAATATAGGCCAAAAAGATAAAAAAGGGATCATTAATACGCTTAAATCGAGAGCCATATCGGTTACCATCATCTTATTGGCTGGGATATTATTTTTTATCGGTTTACTGGCCGATAGTGTGCAGGCTTATATTGGTGCCTATTTAAAAAATGGCGCACCATCTTTCGGCCTGGTGTTAACTTCCATCATTAATCAGTTTGTATTTGTGCTGATTGTAACCACCTGGTTTACCATACTTTTCAGGTATTTAACCAATGGACGGCCAACCTGGCGGGCAGCAATTTCAGGAGGTTTGTTAACGGGATGCCTTTTTACCGCAGGAAAGTATATTTTAAGGATTTTATTGCCATTGAGTAACATCAGCAATATTTACGGATCGGCCGGATCGATTATCGTAATTATGCTTTTTGTATTTTACTCTTCACTAATATTTTATTTCGGCGCATCATTTATTAAAGCATTGAGCGTGGGCAGGGCCACGCCTATTATACCAAAAAACGGATCGTTTGCCTACGAGCTCACAGAAGTTGAATTGGAAAAAGAGGAATAAAAAGAAAGGCAGATAAATTAAATTCATCTGCCTCTTCTTTATTGAGTTCGCTTAATTATAATCGTCATGCTGAACTTGGTTCAGCATCTTTTAATCTAAAGACCCTGAAATGAATTCAGGGTGACGTATCCTGGGAATAATCAACTAAGATTACAAAATCCTATAACCTAAGCCCACTGTAAATATGTTTAACTTAGTACCAGGATACCCTGATTTATTGATTTTTGATAAACCCAATTCGTAACGTGCATCAAAACTTAATTTTTTTAGGTCTAAACCTGCACCAAACTGCCAGGCCATAGCTTGATTTTTAAAGTCGGCTTTGAAAACGCTTCCTGCAGCCTGACCAAAACTCTGGTTTTCATCTAATATTAGCGAAAACATCGGTCCGGTATTTAAACGAAGTCCAATACCGGCAGCACCAAACTTGGTACCCACCAATAAAGGCACATCTAAACTTGTAAAACGCACTTTATTTACCTCACCCGTTGACTCACTTACTAAATCTGCTTTTTTCCCCGACACATAAAGCTCCGGCTGGAAGTAAACGCCTGCTGCACCTACCCTGGCCCAAAGACCACCGTAAAAGCCTGCACGGTTATTACTGTTAAAAGTGTTTTCACTATCAAATTTCGAAAAATTTGCACCAGCTTTAATGCCCAGCTGGAAAGATGGCAGTACCTGTGCGCTGGCAAATAAGCCAACAAGCAAAAAGGCAACGGTTAAAGATAAAAATTTCATATGCGATTAATTTTAGCTGGTGGCATTGTTAATGGCTTCTTGTTCTTTTAAAGCCTCAACATTGTTTTTATCACCAAAGTTTTGTGTTTTACCTGCAAAGTAATCTAAAATTCCCGAAATAGTATCTAAGTTATCGGCTAAATTTTGATGAATGTCTGGTAAATCTTTTTCCAGGCGGCTATCGCCCAATTCGATATTATCTACTTCAATTTTACCAATTTTCTGAATAAGTGCCTGCTGAGAGTTTTGCAAATCTTCCAATTCACGCACGATCTTTTCCATTAATTCAAACTTCTTTAAAGTATTCATAGGTTCTTATTTTTAGTTAAACTATTCCTTATAAACCCCTTAGCCCTTATTTTGTTTTATTACCCCGATATTTCACAAGAAATTTGGAATTACCAAAAACAACTAATAAATTAGTTTAAAATTAGTTGTTATGAAAAAGCGCCTTACACTATTGGTTTTATTTGGTTTAAGTTTAGCAGGTTACGCGCAAAATGCAACCACTGTTGATAAGGAAAAACTTTTTGATTTTTATCAGACCCAGCGTTATGCCGATGCTGCTCAGTATCTTAAAGGTATTTATGGAGAAGAGGTGAATGATTTTAAAACCCTCAGCCAGATTGGCTATTGTTTTTTAATGGCCGGCAATAATGTAGAAGCCGAAAAATTTTACAGCAAAGCCTATACACTACAGCCACAGCACCTCCCTACCCTTTTCAGTCTGGGTAGTATTAATACCAAACGGGGAAATACCGAAAGAGCCAAACTCTATTACGGTCAAATTGTAAAAATAGACAGCAATAATTTTAATGTATATAAACTGCTGGCGAACCTTTACACTTTGCCAAAAGATTCTTTAAAGCTCAAATACTTGTTAAAGGCCAATCAGATCAATCCGTTAGAGGGTGATGTGGCTACTGATCTGGCTGAAGAGCATTCCGCTTATCAGCAATACGAAAAAGCTTATCAGGCACTCGATATAGCCATTAAGGGAGACAGTGATAACTTGGTGCTGCAACGGGCGAAACTTCCCATTGCCAACCAGCTTAAAAAATATGGTGAAGTGATTACTTCAGGCGAAAAATTATTGAAAGATGCTGCCGATGCAGGGGTAATAAAAGATGTAGCAAAAGCCTATTATTACACTAAAAACTATCAAAAAGCGATCGATCTTTTTAAACTGTTGGAAGCAGCAGCGATGGAGAATGAAGCGACCTTATATTACACATCACTGAGTTACCGGGCTTTAAAAGATTATCCGCAGGCGGCTGTTTATACCAGAAAAACCATCGATGAGGCCATTTCGCCAAATACTTCCAGTTATTATTCTTTACTGGGACTGGTTTATGAAGAAAACAATCAGCTCACACTGGCAAATGCTGCTTACAAAAAAGGCCTGCAGTTTAAAGCCACCCCTACCTTGTATTACCGTCTGGCCGTGTTTTACGATACACGCCTAAAACAGGGTAAAAATGCGCTTAAATATTATAACCTATATTTAAAAAGCAGGCCCAGTTTGATGGATGATAAAGAAGAAATTAAATTTTCGAAAGACAGGATAGCGCAGCTAAACCTGACTGACTAAACCAGATCTTCGAAAACGGGTTTTACATTGTCCCAAAATTCGTCGAGGGCAATAATTCTGGGTTTAAAAAAAGAAATCAGCTCGGGCCAGTGCTGCTGATTAAATATGCTTACCCCGGTAATACTGATTGAAATTTGTGATACGGTTTTGCCGAAATCATCGGTGGTATCTTTAATCCACTCCCATTCTTCGTTTACAGTATTGGTAAACAAGCGTTTAAATTCTTCAAACTGTTCGAAAATGAGATGCCTGATATCGGGATCGGGATGTGATAGCTGAATGCTGATAAAAGCTTTTTTACCGTCAACATCCATTTTAAAGAAGATATTCTTCACCCCCGTTTTGTAGTTCGTCCAGTTTACGGTTGAACCACTGGCCGAAGGCACGGGTTTCATATATTGTCCGAAACTGATCCAAAACTGTTGGCGCAGGCGGGCTGCTTCTTCTTTACTGTACATTTATTTTTTTAGCATTGGCTAAGCATAAAAGGATCGTCATCTCGACTGGAGCAACGCGAAATGGAGAGATCTATGAAGATAGATTTCTCGGCTTCGTTGTACTTCGCTCGAAATGACGATCTTTCGTGTTCTTTTAACGAGGTTGCAATATTAAGCGATTAATATTTATATTCAAAATGATAGCTACCTGAGCCAATTTCTTCTTTTTTATCGGTTTTTGGCAATACCACGGTGGCGGTTGCATTGGCTGGCACAGTTACGTCTAGTTTAAAAACACCATCAGCAATCGTCCATGAGGATTTAACGGTACCATACACGGTTTCAAGTTCTGCAGATGCATTGGTTAATTTTCCGCCTGGTCTTGGTGCAATTAAAATGTTTTTGTAACCTGGTTGTGCTGATACCGGATTAATGCCGGCAATATTTTTATACATCCAATCGCCAATAGCGCCGTAAGCGTAGTGATTAAAAGAATTCATATCAGCCGTTTGAAAAGAGCCATCCTGTTTAATACCATCCCAGCGCTCCCAAATGGTCGTTGCACCCATTTTAACCGGATATAACCATGAAGGGTAACTTTCCTGCAGTAAAAGATCGTAAGCTACATTCTCGTGCCCAAAGCGGCTCAATACATGGCAAAGGTATGGTGTACCCAAAAAACCCGTAGTCAGGTGATTTCCGTAATCTTTTACGTTATCTACCAATCTTTGTGCAGCCTGTGCGCGTAAATTTTCAGGCAGCATATCAAACTGCAAGGCCAATACATATGCGGTTTGGGTGTTGGAGATCAACTTTCCATTCGGCGTCATATTTTCTTTCATATAAGCCGCTTTAATCTGCTCCAATAGTGTACTGTACTTGCTTACATCATCTGTTTTACCCAATACTTTTGCGGCATTTATAAGCAACTGAGTAGAATGCGCATAAAATGTTTGGGCAATCATGTACTTATCCGTCACCGCAGCACGGCCATCATTATCATCGTTGGGACGATAGAACAACCAGTCGCCGAAGTGGAAACCTGTATTCCAAAGGTTATTTTTTGCTACAGAAGAAATATAATCGACCCACTTTTTCATACTGCCATACTGCGTTTCCAATAGGCCTTTGTCTCCGTACGATACATACATGTCCCAGGGAATAATGGTGGCTACATCGGCCCAGCCTGCCGAACCTGCATCATTCTGGTTCAACACATTGGGTACCACAAAAGGAACACTACCATTAGGGAGCTGATCTGCCGAAACATCTTTTAACCATTTGGTAAAAAAGGCCGATACATCCATGTTGTATGCCGCAGTTGTCGCAAAGGCCTGTGCATCACCTGTCCAGCCTAAGCGTTCATCTCTTTGCGGACAATCGGTAGGTACATCAACAAAATTCCCCTTCTGTCCCCAGCTAATATTGTGTTGCAATTGATTTAGCAAAGGATTTGAGGTCGTGAATTTCCCACTGGTTTTCATATCGGAATAGACCGCTACTGCAGTAAGGTTTTCCAGTTTGAGTTCACCAGGATAGCCATCTATTTTGACATACCTAAACCCCTGAAAAGAAAAATGTGGCTCAAATAGCTGTTCAGTTTCACCTTTTAAAATATAATTGTTTTGTTGTTTGGCGCTTCTGAGGTTTGTGGTGTAAAAGTTTCCTTCTTTGGTTAATACTTCTGCATGGCTGATGCTAATTTTAGTACCAGCAGCACCTTTAGCTTTTAACATGACCCAACCCACTAAATTCTGCCCAAAATCGACAACGGTCTCACCTTTCGGGGTTTTAAATATTTTTAAGGCTTTAAATGTTTCGTGTTTGCTTACCGCTGGTCCGCTCATGCCAACCAGTTTTTCTGTACCCTTTGCCAGTTCCTGCACTGGTTTCCAGGCAGCATTTTCTTTAAAGCCGGTATTATTCCAGCCGCGGAGCTCTAAGCGGGCATCATAGGTTTCGCCATCGTAAATATTGGAGGCCAGTATTGGTCCATAAGCTGTTTTCCAGCTATTATCGGTAGTGATGGTTTCTCGGGTTCCATCAGTGTATTCTACTTCCAGTTGCAACAATAATGCTCTGGTATCGCCATAAAAATGTTTTTGATTACTAAAGCCGATGCGGCCTTTGTACCAGCCATCGCCTAGTGAAACGCCAATTACATTCGCGCCCTTTTTTAGTGCTTGCTTCACATCATACACCTGGTATTGAATATGGTCTTTATAACTTGTCCAGCCTGGTGCAAAATAAGCATCACTAACACGGCCACCATTAATATGGGCTTCATACAAACCTTTTGCAGTGATATAAACTATTGCCGACTTTACTTCTTTTTTGAGGTTAATTTCTTTCCTGAAAAAAGGACTGGCCAGGGAAGTATCTTTTCCTGCTACCGAAATCCATTTTGCCGTCCAATCCTCAGGTTTTAAACCTGTTTGAAAAAACTGCACGGGTGACCATGCAGATGCATTTCCGTGGTTGTCTTTTACCCTAACCTGCCAGTAATATTTAGTTTTCGAGGATAGCCCGGGACCATCATAACCAATGAGCACCGATTGATCGTTGTTTACGTCTGCTTTCCACAAAACTTTATCAATACTGACTGATGTACCCAATCTGATTTCATAATTACTCTGCCTGGTATTTTTAAGATCAGAAACCATCTTCCAGCTAAATCTGGGTTTTGGCTGATCGATACTAAAAGGATTTACCAAATGCTCAACAGTTAAATCTTTTACCGAAATTTTCTGTGCTAAAACATTTGTTGTAAATAAAAAGAATAAGGCAAGAGCAGCTATTGTGCCTGAGGTACGGAAATTCTTGTTCATATTGGTTAGCGTTAATTTTTTAGTCTTAACTATACGATAATCAGAAATATTATTTAACCAACCATCCTGCACTGTTATGAAAAATTAAGCGTTAGCACAACGCCAATAATTAAATAAAATGCTATTTAACAGTCATTTACAACAATAAACTAATAGAAAAAAATAAAGCTTACCGGTTCATTAATCGGGCAACATATTTGCCAATGATATCGAACTCTAAATTTACAGTATCGCCAACTTCAACTTCCTGTAAATTGGTATGTTCGAAAGTATAAGGGATAATAAATACCGAAAACTCATCGGCCTGAGAATTTACGACGGTTAAGCTTATGCCATTTACACAGGCGGAACCCTTTTCTACAGTTACATTTCCGGCTGACGCATCGTATTTAAAGCGATATTCCCAGCTACCATCCAGTTCTTCTCTTTTTACGCAAACAGCCGTCTGGTCTACGTGGCCCTGTACAATGTGGCCATCTAAACGGGCATTCATCTGCATGCAGCGTTCGAGGTTAACTTTGCTCCCCACCTTTAGGCCGTCGAGATTGGTTTTATTTAAGGTTTCATCTATAGCGGTAACGGTATGTGTTCCGTCATTTAAAGCCACCACCGTGAGGCACACGCCGTTATGGGCTACACTCTGGTCTATTTTCAGCTCATGGCTAATTGCAGAAGAAATGGTAAAGTGGATATTGGTATGGTCGTTTTTAATGGCAGTAACCTCGCCAAGTGTTTCTATAATTCCAGTGAACATTTTATATTTATTTACAATAAGGTCGTCATTTCGACTGAAGTGCAGTGAAATGGCGAAATCTATATTATTTTAACTTATAGATTTCTCCACTACGGTCGTAATGACGATCCCACCCCATGACGATTCATTTATTCTAATATTTCAATCTATTTTTTCTCCAGTCGGAGCTATTTTTAATAGCTGCATCTCCCAACTTCACCTCTTTCTTATCAAATAGTTTTGCAGCAATTACAGCAGCAATTAAGGCTTCTGTTTCGTCCTGTACTTTTAAACTTTCAGGCTTAAAGTATTTACCCACAAAATGTGTGTCGAAATTACCCGTTTTAAAAGCCTCGTGCTGCATGACAAATTTACCAAAACCCAAGGTAGTTTCTATCCCTGTAATATCATATTCTTCAATAGCCCTCACCATGCGCTCAATGGCCTCTTCCCTGTCTTTACCATAAGTAATCAGTTTGGCGATCATGGGGTCGTAATAAATCGGGATTTCCATCCCCTGCTCAAAACCATCATCAACCCTTACCCCGTTGCCTTTTGGCGTATTATAAGTTTGCAGGGTACCAATATCCGGCAGAAAATTATTGGCCGGATCTTCGGCATAAACGCGAAGTTCTACGGCGTGCCCACTGATTTTTAAATCGGCCTGACTAAAGCTCAGCTTTTCGCCAGAGGCAATTTTTAGCTGTTCTTTTACCAGATCTATACCTGTAATTAATTCGGTTACGGGATGTTCTACCTGCAAACGGGTATTCATTTCGAGGAAAAAGAAATCGAGGTTCTCATCCAAAATAAACTCCACCGTACCAGCTCCGGTATAATTTACCGAACGGGCTACATCTACGGCGCACTTGCCCATCCTTTGCCTGATTTCTTCAGTTAAAACAGACGAAGGTGCTTCTTCTATCACTTTCTGGTGACGCCGCTGTACAGAACATTCACGTTCAAAAAGATGAACAATATTGCCATGGTTATCACCCAGAACCTGTATCTCGATGTGTCGTGGAGAGGTAACATAACGTTCAATAAAAACAGCTCCATCACCAAAAGCCGAGGTGGCTTCACTTACGGCAAGCTGCATTTGTTCTTCAAAATCTTCAGCCCGCTCCACAATACGCATGCCCTTGCCTCCGCCACCTGCAGCAGCTTTAATCAATATCGGGAAACCGACTTCGATGGCACGTTGTTTTGCCTCGTTCACATCCTGAATGGCTTCTTCCGTTCCTGGCACCATGGGGATGTTATATTTTAGCGCTGCTGCCTTTGCCGAGAGTTTATTACCCATCGTTTCCATAGCCTGTGGCGAAGGACCAACCAAAATCAGCCCTGCATCGGCAACCATTTGTGCAAAACCAGCATTTTCTGACAAAAATCCATAACCGGGGTGAATGGCTTCGGCTCCCGTTAATTTACAGACACCAATGATCTTCTCTCCTACCAGATAACTTTGGTTAGATGGTGCTGGCCCAATACAAACCGCCTCATCGGCATAACGTACATGCAGTGCATTACGGTCTGCTTCAGAAAAAACGGCAACCGTTTTTATGCCCATTTCTTTCGCCGAGCGCATGATACGCAAAGCAATTTCGCCACGATTAGCGACGAGGAGTTTGGAGATTGGCGTTTGGGCTTTGGAGTTTTCGGGCATCTTGGTTAGCATTTCATTAGACATATCGACTTAGGACTAAAGACTCAGGACTTAAAACCCTGTCTAAGACAAATGTAATATTATTTCTATTGCCTGATCGATCATTTCGGTACTTAGATCCAGGTGTGTTACCAAACGGATGGTGCTGGCACTGGTGGTATTGCAATGCAATCCTTTTTCTTTAAACTGGTGTACAATTTTCTCTGCTGATCCCTTTTCTACTTCGAAAATAACAATGTTGGTTTCAACCGGCATGACCGATTTTACATATTTTGTGCTGGCCAGTGCATTAGCCAAAGCCTGTGCATGAGCATGATCGTCTTTCAAACGCGTGACGTGATGATCGAGCGCATAAATACCTGCCGCTGCTAAAAAACCAGCCTGGCGCATGCCTCCACCAAAAGCTTTTCTAATTTTCCGCGCTTTATGGATCATTTGTTTGCTGCCCAACAATACTGAACCAACAGGTGCTCCAAGTCCTTTAGATAGGCAGACCGAAATACCATCAAAATATTTGCCGTATTCGCTTGCCTGATCGCCCGTAGCCATAAGTGCATTAAAAATACGTGCACCATCTAAGTGCAGCTTTAATCCTTTTATGTTACAGAGGTGATGGATAGGTGCAATCTGCGATAAGGTATAACAGCTTCCGCCACCTTTATTTACGGTATTTTCTAAAACCACCAAACTGGAATTGGGGTAGTGGATATTATCTTCATTGATTTCAGGCTCAATCAGCTCCGGTGTCAGAATCCCACGATCGCCATATAACAACCTGACCGATGCGCCGGAATGATAGGCAATGCCGCCGATTTCGTAACGGTATACATGTGCCGTCTGATCGCAGATCACCTCGTCCATGGGTTGGGTAAAACACTTAATCGCAATCTGGTTGGTCATCGTTCCGGATGGACAAAATAATCCGGCTTCCATATTAAAGGTCGAAGCCAGTTTTGTTTCCAATGCATGCACCGTTTCGTCTTCACCAAAAACGTCGTCGCCCACTTTTGCATTCATCATGGCATCCAACATTCCGGCAGTTGGTTTGGTTACCGTATCACTCCTGAAATCTAAAAATCTGTTGTTCATTTCGCTATCTGCTTGTAAAATATTGTTGACGTTAAAAAAAAAGACCAATGCCTTTTCTGGTATAATTTTAAGGTTTTTCGGCGATTAAACGCCCTATATAGTGTATTTTTTACACACTTAATTTCCGACAACAACAAATTGTTAAAAAATTATTAAAAAAAAGGATACAAAATATAAGACTTTTTATACTTTTATCGTGCTAAAACCAAAAATAAATAAAATGATAGTAATTGCAGACGGCGGATCTACCAAAACAAATTGGTGTTTGATTAACGAGGCCGGCAGAAAAATTTACTTTAACACCGAAGGTTACAATCCATATTTTTCAAAAGGAGAGTACATTGTAAAGTCTTTGAATGAGACTCTTCCAGACCACTTGGAAAGAGAGAAATTAACAGCAGTTTACTACTACGGTGCCGGCTGTTCTACACCTGCAAATGTTAAGATTGTGGCTGATGCCATGCAACAAATCTTTGTTAATGCAACCATTTTTGTAGGCCATGATTTACTTGCTTCATCTAGAGCACTCCTTGGAAACGAGCCAGGATTTGCTGCTATTTTAGGTACCGGTACTAACTCATGTCTTTACGATGGATCTGAAATTACCATGAATATCGATTCATTAGGTTATTTCCTGGGTGATGAAGGTAGCGGTTCGTACATTGGTAAACGTATCTTAAGCGATTACATGAAAGGTTATATGCCGAAAGGCCTGCGTGAAGCTTTTTACGATAACTACGCTTTAACTAACGAAGATATTTTCGATAACATTTATAACAAGCCATTGCCAAACCGTTTCTGCGCAAGCTTTAGTAAATTCTTATACGATTTTAAAGATAATTACGAGGATTATGCCTTTGCAACCATTGATTATGCATTTACCGCATTTTTCGAGGCTTTGGTTATTCACTATCCAAACTACAAAGACCACAAGTTAAACTGTGTAGGTTCTGTAGGTTACAGTTTCCGAGATATTTTAAGTATTGTAGCCGACCGTTACGAAATGGGCGTGGGTAAAATTATCCGCTCACCTATAGATGATTTGGTTCACTACCACCTGGAGCTAGCCCCTAAGGCTTAGTTTTCAGTCCTAAGTCTGGAGTCTTTAGTCCGGAGTCAAATACGAGTTAAAATAAAAATCCCCGATTTCAAACCGGGGATTTTCTTTTTTATAAGTTATTCAGCTGTATTAGTCTTTCAGCTCTTAAGTCTTTAAGCCCTCTGCTATCTCACTTCTGGCTTTATTTTTAGCGCTATGCCCTCCGCACAACGCCAAACGCTTTCCGCTTAGCGCTCTCCGCTAAAACGAAATTTCCTTACCAAAAAGTTTGGCATATTTACGTTTATCAAAACGGTATAAAGTAGCTGCACGATAAGAAACACCTTTTTGTTTTTCATCAAGCTCTTTCAACACGCCAAAACTCACAATTTTCTTTCTAAAGTTTCTTTTATCGAGTTTTTTACCCAGCACCAGTTCATAAACATGCTGTAATTGCGTTAAAGTAAATTTTTCCGGCAAGAGTTCGAAAGCAATGGGCTGGTGTTTAATCCGGCGTTTTATTTTTTCTAATCCTTTGTCGTAAATTTTCTGGTGATCGAAAGCAAGTTTAGGTAGATCGGTAATTGGCAGCCAGTTGGCTCGCTTGGCGTAGCTGCTAATCGGCCTCAGCTCTTTATCGCCACCCAAACGGATCAAGGCATAATAAGCCAAAGTAATTACCCTACCCTGGGGGTGCCTGTGCGGATCACCAAAAGCATAATACTGTTCCATATAAATACCACGCAAACCAGTAAGTTCGTACAAAATCCGGGAGGCTGATTGATCTAAACTTTCATCAGGGCCAACAATGTTACCGGGCAATGCCCACCAATCTTTAAACGGTTCTTCATTCCTTTCAATTAGCAGGATTTTTAATTCCTTACCATCAAATCCAAACAAAACGCAATCTATCGAGAATACAGAATCTAAATGAGGTAAAATTTGTTCCAAAGTAAAATTTAGTTATTTTAAGCAGATAAAGGTATGACTTTCAATATTAAGTAAAAAAAATAAAATAAATTACTTAGTGTAAAAAATACACACTATATTCGTGTTATAAAGATGGAGCCAAATATAAAAAATATAGCTGTACTCACTTCTGGAGGCGACGCCCCTGGAATGAATGCTGCAATCAGAGCTGTTGTTCGTACCGGAATTTACCATGGCATTAACATGTTTGGTGTAATGCAAGGTTACCAGGGTTTAATTACCGACAACATAAAACCAATGGACGCCCGTTCTGTAAGTAATATTTTACACTTGGGTGGTACCATATTAAAAACTGCACGCTGTTTAGAATTTAAAACAGACGAAGGTCAACAGATTGCCTACAATAACTTAAAGAAAAACGGCATTGATGGACTAGTGGTAATCGGCGGTGATGGAACATTTACCGGAGCGAAACGCTTTTCAGAAACTTTCGGCGTTAAGGTAATCGGGATACCAGGCACGATTGATAATGACTTAGTGGGATCAGATTTTACCTTAGGTTACGATACGGCTATTAATACTGTAATCGAAGCGATTGATAAAATTAGAGATACTGCCGATGCACACGACCGTTTATTCTTTATAGAGGTAATGGGCCGCGACTCTGGCTGTATTGCATTAAGAAGTTCGATTGCCAGCGGTGCCGAAGCAGTTTTGTTACCGGAAAAGGAAACCAGTGTAACTGAATTGATTGAAAAACTGGCCTTAGGCGCAGCTACAAAAAAATCATCAAGTATCGTTATCGTGGCCGAAGGCCATAAACAAGGCGGTGCTTATGATATTGCAAAAAAAGTAAAAGAAACTTTTGACCATTACGACACCAAAGTAACTATACTGGGCCACCTTCAACGTGGTGGTAGCCCAAGCAGTTTCGACAGAATTTTAGGCAGTCGTTTAGGTTTTGCCGCGGTAAATGCGTTAATTGCAGGCGAAACGGAGCAAATGGTAGGTTTAAAAGGAAACGAAATAAAATTAACCAGCATAAGAGAGGCTTTAACCGCTCATTCTTTTAAACTCGAGCCCGATTTAATGGAAATGACAGAGGTACTTTCAATATAATATGGTAGCAGTTGTTTATAGCGGATCAAAAACAGCATTTTGGAAAATAACACAAAATGGACAGGTAGTAGCACATTGTAATACTACAGGCCTAAACCCTTGCTTTGTTGATCCAAAAACGATCTTACAGATTTTAAACAAAAAAGTTGCTTTGGTTAACAACGCAGAAAATATAAAGAAAATTTATTTTTTTGCAGCTGGGGCATCGTCAGCAGACAGAAAAGAGGAATTAGCCAAAACCCTATCATCGTTTTTCAAATACAGTAAAATTGTAGTAGAAAATGATTTATTTGGCGCCGCTAAAGCAGCCTGTTATGATCAACCCGGTATTGTTGGCATGCTGGGAAGTGGTGCACATTGTGCATATTTCGATGGAAAAAAGCCAATCAGTAACAACTTTGGATTAGGTTACATACTGGGTGATGAAGGTTCTTCGAATTATTTTGGGAAAATACTCCTTAAAGAATTCCTAAGCCTTAAAATGCCTAAGGATATCGAAACCAAATTCATGCTGAATTATAATCTAGACCGCCCTCAGATATTAGAACGTATATACAATAAGCCACAGGCCAATATATTTTTAACTTCTTTTTTTGATTTCATTACCCAAAACAGCAAACACGAATATATTCGCAGGCTGATTGACGAGGGCTTTGAAAAATATATTAAAACCTATGTTTTACCAATGGCCGAAAAATACAGCGACCGGGATATACATATTGTAGGTAAGGTAGCTGCAGAGCTCGAAGACCGGTTAAAGCTGGTGGCTAATAAATATGACATCACAATTAAAAGCATTATTAAAGAACCAATACAAAATTTATTAAAACATTACACTAATTAACAAAAACAATGAGCAAAATTGGAATAAACGGCTTTGGCCGTATTGGCAGACTGGTTTTCAGAGCCGCATTAAAAAGAGGATTGGATATTGTAGCGATTAACGATTTGATCGAGCCTGATTATATGGCATACATGTTAAAATATGATACTACACATGGCAAATTTGATGGTACGATTGAAGTTGTTGATGGTAATTTAGTTGTTAATGGCAAAACAATCCGCGTAACTGCAGAAAGAAATCCTGCTGATTTAAAATGGGATGCTGTAGGTGTTGAAGTGGTAATCGAATCTACAGGTTTATTCTTAACCCGTGCTGATGCTGAAAAACACATCGCTGCCGGGGCTAAAAAAGTAGTTTTCTCTGCTCCTGCTAAGGATGGCGATATCCCTACTTATGTAATGGGCGTTAACCACCATAAATTAACTGCAGATCAAACTATTGTTTCTAATGCATCTTGTACCACAAACTGTTTAGCACCAATTGCTAAAGTTTTAAACGATAACTTCGGTATTGTTGAAGGTTTAATGAGCACAATCCACGCGGTAACAGCAACTCAAAAAACAGTTGATGGTCCTTCTGCTAAAGACTGGAGAGGTGGCCGTGGTGGTTTCTCTAACATCATCCCTTCTTCTACTGGTGCAGCTAAAGCTGTTGGTATGGTTTTACCTGAATTAAAAGGTAAATTAACCGGTATGTCTTTCCGTGTTCCTGTTGCTGACGTTTCTGTTGTAGATTTAACTGCACGTTTAGAAAAACCAGCTACTTACGAGCAAATTAAAGCAGCAATGAAGGCAGCGTCTGAAGGCGAATTAAAAGGTGTGTTGGCTTATACTGAAGATGAAGTTGTTTCTTCTGACTTTATTGGCGATGACCACGCTTCGATTTTTGATGCCAAAGCTGGTATCTCTTTGAACGATAATTTCGTTAAAGTGGTATCTTGGTACGATAACGAATGGGGATATTCTTCTGCATTAGCTAAATTCGTAGAATATTACGCAAGTTTGTAATAAAAAATTGCGCTAAGCGCTATTTTAAACCATAATAAAAGGCAACATTATTCAATTAATGTTGCCTTTTTGTTTTAAATACAATTTTCACCCATAAAACTCCATCTCAAAAACGATTGAAAATCAGTTTTTATTTAATTTTTATACCCAAAATTTACTTAACAACACCTAAAACTCAAAAAATAGGCTTAAAATTTCAGAAAAATTCATATTTACCCAATAACTAAACAAACGTTTGACTAAATAATACCATAAATTGATAATATTTAACAATTACTTAACATATTTTTGAGCTATATTTGCAACACAGTCGTTTTAAATCCTAAAAGCTTACAGAAAAGGAACAGGAAATAAAAAATGACAAAAAAAATACTTAAATTTTTCTTAGTGTATTTTTTACACTATCAAATTTTTTACTATATTTGTAGAGTAATAAACGGAACGATGTTTATCACGATAAAAAAAGACAAATCATTTTCTTGAAGCACTTCGGTTCGGATAGAAGATTAAAGACAAAGCCTGGCTCATAACAGGTTTATATTTGGTTAGAAAAAAGAGACAAGTCTGGATAGATTGTCTCTTTTCTTATTTAAGGGGAAATCTTATCAGATCGATGTAATAAGCCCGCTACTCTACATAAGGTTAAGCATTACATCCACCATTCCTTCTTTACTTTGCCAAGCTCCCTTTCAGTAACCGATACTTTAGGAGTCTTGTTTTTTAGCATAAGATCCAGCCAACCGTTTTTTCTATATTTTTCAGAAACATTTAGTTCGCCAGCCCCTGTATCGAAGTCACAGTTTGAACTTGGCACCCTATAATCTGCCCAATTACATTTTTTACCGGTTTTCGAACCGTAAATTTTCCAACTTCCTACAAATGCATTATTAAAATAGCCATCTGAGCCTATATTTATATTATCATAAACGACTTTATTATTTTTATCCAGATACCATTTCGTTTTTACAATCCCGGAAAATACACCTGAATGCTTTTGATTTTTATTTTCAAAAAACTCATACTTTGCAATCAGAATCCCTTGCGTTTTTGAAATGCCTTTAAACTCATTGTCTACTCCGAAACTGGTGCGCCTGGATTCCTTAACTTCTTGAATGGTTATCTTGCCATTAAAATCACAAACATCCTCCTTCACGCATGATTTCCCTTTTATGATATACTCTAATGGATTATCAGGATTTTTCACTGCTGTTAAAATCTTAATTAAGATTCTTTGATGTTCATTTCCAATTATCCCATAAACTAAATCATTCTCTGTTCTTAGCCACAGATCTGAAAAGTTATACTTTACAAATTGTTTAGTTTTATCAACAGGAATTAATTCTTCATGACTCATAATATCAGTACGGCAAAGTGATTGAGCAGATAACTGAAAAGAAGAAAGGAATAAAATGGTCAATATTTTATATTTCATTGTTAGAGCGTTAGTAATACATTATTAAGATACAATTCTATATCTGTATTATCAATTCTTTATTAAAACCATTATATTTTTCATTTATATACCCATGCGGGTTACAGATGATTTCCGTTTGATCTATGTTATATCTTACCGGAGTGTGAACATGACCGTGAATCCAATAACCAGGTTTATATTTTATAATCATATGCTCAAGATCTGATGCATAAGCTGCTGCAACAGGGTTATCTTTATATTCCATGGGGATAGATCTGATGCTGGGCGCATGGTGCGTGATGACTACATTTTTATCAGATTTTGATTCCGCTAAACTTTTCTGCAACCAGTTTTTAGAAATCTGGTGAATCTTATAAGTATCGATCGTCCTTAATTTTGAATACGAAGGGTCTCTCCTGATTAATTTATAATCATTCATTTTAGCCTGACAGACAATTCCGTATTCTACAGGGTTGCCAAAAAGGGAAAAATCTGTCCATAAAGTCGTTCCATGAAACCTTATCCCGCTGAACTCAATACTATCATTCTCTAACACGTTAACATTCGAAGCTCTTGACGCTTCTACTATTTTATGGAGCGTATTTGGATATGTTCCTTTATAATATTCGTGATTGCCTAAAACATAAATTACAGGTTTATCTGGAATATTTTCTTTAATCCATTCGACACCTTTTGTTCCTAAATTGACGTCGCCTGCCAGAATTATCAAATCCGCATTTTCGAAATTTAAGTCCGAAATCCCAAACTCTTGGTGTAAATCACTTATGATCTGTATTTTCATGTATTCAGTTTATCTCCCAATTGTTATTTCCCGTGTGGTATATAAAAATATCATGAATTATTTTTTTATTGATCCATGCCTTAATAATAATCTAGGTTCTAAACCACCTCAATCCCTAAATGTTTATAGGATGCGAGGGTAACATGATCAGCATCTGTCTCCGTAATGATTACATCCACATCCGTAACCGGACAAACATAAAAAGGCTCTACGGTATTTATTTTTTCGAGTGCGGAAAGTGCTATGGTTTTCTGCGCCTGGTTAATCATGATATTATTCAGCTGGGCATCTTCATAAATAATGGAAGTAATACCCATACTGTGGTGCAAACTACAAATACCAAGCATACAAATATCGGCCCTGACCTTTCTAAAGGTATCGATAGTTTCTTGTCCCATGGTGGTAAATGCAGTCTTATGCAATCTTCCGCCAGCAAATATCACTTCGGCGTTAGGGTGGTCTTCCAAAATATTGGCTACCGGGAAGCTATTGGTAATAATGGTGATTTTTAGCTCTTTAGGTAATGCGGCAGCCAGCGCTACTACAGAAGTACCGCCATCGAAAAACACCACCTGACCATCTTTCAAAAACTGTAATGCTTTATTTGCAATAACCTGTTTGTGTTGCTGATTGTACTTCTCCCTGTCCCGGTAGTGCTGTGGAATGGGTGAATGGGAAATGGCGCCCCCTCTAACTGCCCTGAGTAATCCTTGCATGTCAAGTTCCTTAATATCTCGGCGTACAGTATCTTCTGACACATTGAGCAATGTACTCAATTCATCCAACCGTACCTTATTGTCTTTTTCCAGCGTATCTATAATGACCTGTAAACGTTCTTCTTTTACCATATTCATGCAATATATTGCAAATATATAAATTTAATGAGATTAATATTTGCAATATATTGCAAATATTAAATATTTTTGTTGCAAAATATAGCAAATCATGAGAAAAACAATTGGCATCGACATGGACGGAGTTCTTGCCGACATCGAAGATCATATACTACAAACCTATCAGGAAGAAACGGGTATTTCACTTACCCGCAATGACATAAAAGGCAAATCGGAAGAAGAACTTTTTCCGGATAGAGCAATGGTAATGAAGATCTGTAATAGAGCAGGCTTTTTCAGAAACCTTCCTGTTATGGATGGCGCGGTTGAAGCGGTTAAAAAATTAATGGAAGATTATGAGATCTATATTGTTTCTGCTGCCATGGAATTTCCTTTATCACTCTTCGAAAAACGCGAGTGGCTTGCAGAACATTTTCCTTTTATAGGCTGGAAGAATATCATCTTTTGTGGCGATAAAAGCATTATTGATACTGATTATTTAATTGATGACCATTGTAAAAACCTCGATTTCTGCAAGGGAAAACCCTTAATGTTTACTGCATTCCACAATGTAGAAAAAAATCATCATCAAAGGATAAATCACTGGGCTGAGGTATCAGAATTAATGAAGGAGTTGGAGGAGACAAATCTTACAATCGCGTAGTTAATATTTAGGGCTTCATATTTACTACTGCAAAAAAATGCCAAGAACAAAAAAGGATGTAGCCACTGGCCACATCCTCTATCTAAATTAACGCTCTCAACTATGAAGTTGATATAAGGCTCTCACCCCTTATATCTGCAATATTACGGCTCAAAGATTAAGATTTGATGAAGATTTTACTTTAGACCATAGCATTTAATAAAAACTTTAACAAAATCATTTCATTATTGGGAAGCTTGACCGGATAGGCTGAAATAAAATAAGCCTCCCTTAACAGAGAGGCTTACCAGTGTAAGTGTAATCTAAATCGTCCCGTTGATTTAATTTTTACTTGACCAAATTTAAACACAAATGCATGGTTTAGTATGCATAATCTGATGTTGTACATCAATATGTAAAAAGTGTATAATGTTATGTAAACATAGCGTTTAACTTGAGTATTCATTATGCACATCAACCTAAGCTGTTATAATATTGATCATTATCCTGAAAAGCAGCTGTTTTTACTTGATTACACCAGCTCTCTCACTAATTTACTCCGTATGCGACTGAGTGTTTCTAAACGCATCCCTAAATAACTGGCTATACACCTTAGTGGCACCCTGGATACGTCAAAAGAATTTAGTTCCAAGAATTTTTCATATCGTCTTTCTGCCGAAGGGATTCGTGCGATTATGGCCCGTTCTGAGGCGGCATGGTACTGGAGTGCCAAAATCTTTCTGCCAATAACATTTGTTTCCTGATAACTGGCATAAAGCTTATCAATCAATAAGTGCGGGATGGCCACTAATTCGGAGTTTTCCAATGCCTGCAAATATTCGATAGAGGGCTGAATATTTTCATCCGGATGCTGAATGGCCCCAATAAACTCATCCCCTAAACTGATCCAGGTGGTAATCTCCTTATTACCATCTTTAATAAAACCCCTTACCAAACCTGATACGACAAAAAAAACATAATCATTATTATCAATAGGTGATAAAATGTATTTATTCTTCCTGATGAGAAGGGGCTCCACATTTTTCTCAATTTCCTGGATAAATCCAGGGGTGATAGGGCATAAACTACTGAAATAATTCAATACGGCGTTCACTAAAAACACCTTGCGGGATTCGAGCATACACAAATAGGGATAGACTTTAGACGCTTAATTATAGTGATTTTGAACGGAAAATCAAAATAATGTAGATTATCAGGAACTTTATGCTGTTTAAACCTATTTATGATATGGATTTTTTAATATTCTGAAGTGCAAACTGATTTATCCAGGTAAAAATCCTGAATTTAGTCTGATCAAATTGCGAAAAAGACTGCCAGGCTTCGCAAAATGTTTGTTCTAGAATTAATTTAGCTTTCTCTTCATCTCTTACACGCCTTATAATGTTACCATAAAGAGCTGCTGAATATCTTTTGTAAAGAATTTTAAAAGTAGCAGGATCATGCGTTTTCAATGCAATCAAAAAGAGCTCATCGCCAGATAAGCCAGCCTGCTGATCAGCACTTTGTTTTTGATGGATAACCCTTTGGGATAGCGGTTGCATGGATGATTTGATAGTATTGCTTTAACACGCCGGATATTCGTTTGTTTAGCTAACACACTAAAAATCAAACAACCGAATGGAGTATGCGCAACACCACCTGAAAAGCTTAAAAAAATCCTAACCAATTATGCCAGGTATTTTTACAACATTCATTCCATTCATTTTTCACATAAAAACGCAAACAGGTACAATCTACACGCCTAGGCAGCGGAAATTAGTATGATGCAAATAGATAAGGAATTTCGGGCGAAAGATGCCCAACGATTAGAAGTAACATTTTGGCCTTCTGCTTTTTGCGGTTTGCAGGTAATAACCAATAGATATTTCGTGCGAGCCATAATCATAGCTACCGAATTTATTTAAACTGTAATCGTAACCGTAACCAATGCGGAGATTTTCGCGGACAAAAAACTCGGCAATCAATCCAATGGCGCTCCTTGCCCTTAAATCGCTTTGTAGCGCTGGTTTAGGATAAAATTTCACGGAGGTTCTGTATGCAGCACCTAACCAAAGTTTTTCTTTGATCATTAAAAAAGCATTCAAATCCAGTGAGGTTGGCCCGTTCAAATCATCTTTGATTAAAAAGGTTGGTTTGAACATAAAATCATTGTTCATTGGAAAAACCATTCCGGCCGTTAAATAAAAATGTGGTTTGGAAGTAATACTGAGCAGATTATTATCCCTAAAAACAGGGAGATATTGCGTAAGCAGGTTATTGGCAGAAAAACCGATAAAGAATTTTTCGTTAGAATAATGTACGCCTACCCTAATATCAGGTACAATCCGGCTTTCATATCCCGTTGGAATTTTATTGTCGCCAGTTTCATTTGGATCCAGCAAACTTCCGTTAAGGCCCATCTGCATGACACCTATGCCAACGCCAAAAGCAAGCACATTGGTTTCGGTGCGGTCTAACTTAATGCGGTAAGCAAAATTACCGGATAAGTTTAAGGAATTCTGTGCGCCTATTTTATCTTTCGATACCAATAAGCCCAAACCTAAACTTTCTTCTTTAACTGCTTCATCTACTGATACGGAAAGCGTTTGGGGAGCACCCTGAATACCAGTCCACTGGGCCCTGACAAAGGCCTGCATATATAACTCTTCTTTGTAACCTGCATAAGCTGGATTGATGAATAAACCATTGAACATATATTGCCCAAACTGTGCATTCTGCTGAGCGAACAAACAAATGCAGGCTAAATTAAATAATGCCGTTACAACAATCTTTTTCATCTGTATAATCTAATTTCATTCCTTCACATTTTAAATCCACTTACCTGATCACGGTAACGTAACCTTTAAACTCCTGCCATTGTGCACCTGTTGTTTTCACTTTAAGTACATAGAAATAGGTTCCATCTACCAAGCCGTTAGCTGTCCAGTCGTTTAAATAGCTATCTTTCTCATAAACCGTACTTCCCCAACGGTTAATAACGGTCAGCTGGTTTTCGCTATAACGGTCTAAGCGTTCAATAAAAAAGGTTTCATTTTTTCCGTCACCATTTGGGGTAAATACATTCGGTATTTTAAGCCCGGTGATTTCTTTAGTATCAACTGATATATTGTTCGATGGATCGGGATCTGCTTCGTTGATGGTAACCGTAGCGCTGTTTACCACATTACCCGGCTTCATGGCCCTTACGTTAACCACAAGCTCTACAAAACTTCCGTTGGCCAATGTGGGTATCGTCCACGAAACTGTTTTGGTTTGCTCGTTATAACTGGCAGTACCTACAATTGTAGCATCAACACTCACAAAAGTTAGGTTTTCCGGAAGGTCATCTTTTACCTGAATGTTAGTCGCATTGCCCAGCCCGTTATTACGCACCAACAAATTGTATTTAAATACCTCGGTATTGATTACCTGCCTGCTTTCAGATCTTTTAACGATGGAAACATCTGCAGACATGGCCGTTTCCATAACTACTTCCATTTCTTCAGACAGATCGGAACTACAACCGCCCAGGCTAAAAGTAATAACAGTATATTTTCCGGCGGCATTTACGACGTAATCTTGCAAAGTAGCACCCAAAATAGCCTCACCATTCCTGAACCATTGATACGAGGTAGCCCCAGTACCGTTGGCCCTGAGTTTAACGGTAACACCTGGTTTAAGGTTAAGCGTATTCGGGTTGGAAGATTGCGCAAAGCATGCCACTGCAGAAAGCAGTAGCATGCCGAACACAATTATTCCAAATCTGTTAAACATCATCATTAAACCGGACGAACAATAACACCTTAAGGCGCTACAGAGATAGTTGCTTTACCTGGCTTAACCGTAACTGTAATAGCCTTGCTGGCCGTTGCGGTACAAGTTGTTGCAGGTACAATCGGAACAGCACCAGTGGCATAACTTCCAACAGCAGCAAAAACATAAGCACCTGGAGCCACGCCGGCTTTAAGGGTAAAAGTATCTCCTGAAGCAGATGCTGTCCCCAAAGTTGCAATATCAGCTACTGCTGTACCGCCTAATGTTGCAGACCAAGTATAAGCCATGCTTACCCCAGCTGGTAAGGTTATCGAACCATCCTTACTGGCCGTAATTACAGTAGTTGCGGTTTGATCGGTACAATAAACACTTCCCGGGGCTGCAACGGTAATAATAGGCGTAGGTAATTTTTCTACAATGGTATTATCAGAGGCATCACTAGGGCAAAGATTAGCATCAGCTGGTATTACCTGAACCGAATAAGTATGGTTTCCGGCTGCTAATCCTGCAGCGATCTGATAAAAAGCATTTGAACCATTGTATATTACAGCAGCTTCTGCAGTTCCGTCAACGGTCCATACAATTTTATCACCATTTACAGGGGCATAACCGGTGAAAGTTGGATTCAATTTTACCGTACCAGTTCCGCACAGGTAAACATTTGGTGTTTGCGCAAAGGCACCCAGCGGCAATAAGAACATTAAGAATACAAAGATTCTTAGATTGCGTTTTGTAGATTTTTTTGTCATGATGATAATTGGTTTGGATGGAATGATTTATTTTCTTTTTAATTAATAGATACTGTTGGTTTATGTGGTACAAGCTTGACCCTAAAACTAAAGGGGATGGCCCGTTCGCAGCCGTTTGCATTTTTTATGGTTAATAGCCCCTGATATACGGCTACCGGCGTATTTGACGGAACATTGATTGTAATTTCGTTTGCTGACAAAACCTGATCTGAAACAGCAGGAAGTAAATTTCCAGTCCAGGAGATGCTATAGGTAATAGGACTGAAAACCGGATTAGTGTAAGCCATTTTAGTTGTACTAAGTCCTTCGCAAATACCTGGATTAGATTCCAGGGTTAAATTTGGTAGCGGGTTTACAGTTAAATTAAAATCCACTTTCTTTCCACAATAGGTAGCATCATCAGCAACCGTGTAACTAATTATGGCAGCGCCAGCGGCAACAGCTGTAACTTTTCCTGTAACATCTATCGTTGCGATGGTTGCATCGCTGGTACTCCATGTTCCACCAGCATAGGTATTTGTAAATGTTGTGCTTGTTCCGCTACACATCGCTGAAAGGCCGGCAATTGCGGGGACAGGTGCATATTGTTTTACTTTAACTTCTACCACCTGCGCACCTCCGGCATTTTTACATCCCGTTAGGGTATTAACAGCTTCTACGTAATAACTGGTTGTGTTTGTAAGAATAGGAGTTGTATATGTTGTACCTGTTTTTATTAGTGCGCCTCCTGATGGCAAATCGTACCAATTGTAGGTAAAACCAGCATCTGGCGCGGTAACCGCTATTATGGTAGAAGATCCGCTGCAGATTGTTGCACCGGGCACCACGAGCGTTGGTAAAGGGTTTACCTTAAGTTTTACCCTTAAGCGTTCAGAAACAGCAGTAACGCAATATGTTCTACTTGCCTGTACATAATAATTATATTCTCCGGCGGCAAGAGTAGAGGGAGGGGTATAGGTCAAACCGGTATGAACTAAATTACCCCCAGTCTCGGCATCGTACCATTTATATTCTGTGCAATCTTGGGCATTTTGAACAGAAAATGAAGCGGTACCGCCCTGACAAATAATTTTCTCGTCAGTAGTAGATGGATCCACCAGTGTGCGTGGTTTTGCCAGCTTGCGCTTAATGTCGTAAATCCTTAAACGGCTGAAAGCACCCGTAAGCCCGCCCATTGTAATCTCCAAACGGTCGTACACATCAGTTACCAAAAAGGTTAAAGAATATTTGCTGGTTGATCCAGGTAATAATTTCAGATTCAAAAAAGTACCTGTGTTTTCAAACGCAGGTCCAGCTTCAACTCCATTTAAATAGGGCTGTATAGTAAAGCCAGTTAAAAGGCTAAGATCTAAAAGACCACCTCCGGGATTTTCGAGGATAACGGTTACAGAATCAGCTGGTTGAGATGGTTTATTAAAAATTGTATTAAGATATACCTGATTTAAAACAGACGCACCAACATCAATCAAGGCGTAGCTATTTGGATCCGGATCAATAGCATTAAAGGGATTGGCAACCGTACCTGTTAAATTTGCAATCCCACCCAAGGCAGTTGGTTTTACACCAGAGAGTACGTCTATTGCTTCATCGCAATTGATTGATCCTGTGCTCAGCTCCATGATATAAGCATGAAAAACCTTTAATGATAATGCTGTAGAAACCACGGCACCGGCAATCTTTACATAGATTCCGTTAAAAGCCTGTGTTGGCGTTACCGTAATTTCAATCTCTCCCCCTCCACCAATTACACCGGCAATATTTGCAGATGTATAAATAGGAGTTCGGGTTGCATCGTAGCCTGGCTCATATCCATAACCAATTAAAGGCTTGTTTCCGGGAACTTCATGAAGGTCTGTAAAACTACCGATTTCAAAGCTGCTCAAAAGCCCCAATAATTCTTTTGGAAGTGCCAGTTTCACTGTTACAGGGGTATTTGCGGCTATTGTGCGTTTATTTGCATTAGTACCATCTGTAGTAAATTCGAGAAATTGGGTGGCCGATCCGGTAAGACCAAGAATTCCTATCGGAACAGATAATGTTGAAGCATCTTTAACCTGTCCATTTACAGCATTTGATGCGTCTGAAATACTTCCATATAAATTTGCGCCTAAAATACCTAATCCATCAATGTAAGAACCTTGAAAGTTTGCATAAGTCCGTGCGGTATTTTCACACTGCGCATATAAATATGCGGGCATAAAAAACAGCACAAACACCAGGAAAGATAGACAAGAGCGCCTTTTCAATGTAAGTTTGGGATGACGTGAAAATTAAATTTTGTTTGTTTGCTCGTGATACAAAAGTACTGCGAGCCAATGTCACATTATCCGTTCACTTTATTCATTACCCTCGATAACACGCGTTAAAAGCCTGTTTTGTTGATATTTATCAACAAAACTTAAAGAATGGAAACTTTGGTCTATCCTGTGTCCTCTTATCTGATGAGGGATGACCCGAATCTAGCTATGATGTTATAATAAACTATTATTAAACCATAAGTAAGCAAAACAGAAAACAGCAACGATTAAGATAACCGCTCAAATAGCACAAGGCTGTAGTTGCGGTATAAAAAAGGAAAGAAATTTTAATTGGGTTTGGAAGACTATTTTTTACCGGCGGGGCAATATCTTCAAACCAATTGCAGAAAGCAGGTACAAAGTGTGATGCTAGCCAGGCTACGATGGTATTTGGACCCTACCAAAAGAAAAATCTTCCCATGCAAACATCAAGTTTAAATGCTAACAGGCAGCGCTTTATCATAATGTATCAGGCAAAGGTTTATACCTTAAAAATTATTTAAAAAATAATACTTGCAGGGAACAATGGTTATTGTATCTTTGCACCCTCTCTGGAAGCTTCCACTCCAGGGTTTAAGAAAGCCTCCCAGCAATGGAAGGCTTTTCTTATTTAAGCTATTTAAGAATTTAGTTTTGTTGCGTATAATGTCACCATTTTTTTTTTATTTGCTCTTAAAAACCGTTACGGCCAATGGTGGCAAATCAACAATTATTGAATATTCCTGCCCATTATAATTTTCCAGATCAGGAACTATATCTCCCCTGTTATTAATACCGCCTCCATAATATACAATATCATCGGTATTAAAAATTTCTGTCCATTTGGTTTTAAAAGGAACACCAATTCTATAATTCTCACGCACCACAGGTGTTAAGTTTATGGCGATAACCAAAGTATCTTTTGCTTTTGGTCCTTTGCGCATAAATGTGAATACTGATTCGTTTGCATTATCGGCATCGAGCCACTGAAAACCTTCGTAACTAAAATTGAAATGATATAAGGCTGGTTCCTTCCTGTAGAGGAAGTTTAAGGCCTTAACGGTTTCCTGCATGCCTTTATGCGGTGGGTATTGCAATAAATGCCAATCCAGCGATTGTGTAAAGTTCCATTCGTTGGTTTCGCCAAACTCATTTCCCATAAACAGGAGTTTTGCTCCCGGATGGGTAAACATGTAAGCATAAAGCGCCCTTAAGTTTGCAAACTTCTGCCAGTCATCACCAGGCATTTTATACAGCATGGGTGATTTACCATGCACGACTTCATCATGAGAGAAAGGCAACATGAAATTCTCGGTAAAGGCATAAGTCATGCTAAAGCTTAGCTGGTGATGGTGATGTTTCCGGCCAAGGGTTTCTACTTTGAAATACTTTAAGGTATCATTCATCCAGCCCATCATCCATTTCATGCCAAATCCTAATCCGCCTGCATATACCGGATGGGTTACGCCAGGATAAGTGCTGCTTTCTTCGGCAATGGTTTGTACGCCCTCAAAATTCCCATAAACGGCAACATTCAGGTCCTGCAAAAACTGTATGGCGCCAAGGTTTTCACTTCCACCATATTCGTTTGTTGCGGCATCTCCGTCTTCTCTGGAGAAATTAAAATACAACATCGATGCCACGGCATCTACCCTTAGCCCATCGGCATGGTATTGATCTATCCAAAACAAAGCATTACTAATCAGAAAAGAGCGTACCTCGTTTCGGTCATAATTGAAAATATATGATTTCCAGTCGGGATGAAAGCCTTTCCGCATATCTGCATGTTCGTATAAATGGGTTCCATCAAACTCATACAAACCATGCCTGTCACCTGGAAAATGAGAAGGAACCCAATCCAATATCACCGCAATACCTGCTTTATGGAGCTCATCAATCAGGTACATTAAATCCTGTGGAGAACCATAGCGAGAACTTGCGCCAAAATAACCTGTAATCTGATAACCCCAGCTGGGGAAAAAAGGGAATTCCATTACGGGCATCAGTTCTACGTGGGTAAAACCCATTTCTTTTACATAAGGAACAAGTCTGCCGGCTACCTCCCTGCAATTTAGTACTCGCTCTGGATTATCCGGATCGCGCTCCCAGGATCCTAAGTGGATTTCGTAAACCGAAATCGGCTGATCTAATGCATTTATCTTTGCCCTTTTATTCAGCCAGGCTTTGTCTTTCCAGGTGTAATCGGTATCCCAAACAATACAAGCTGTTTGCGGAGGATGTTCCCATCTTCTGGCATAAGGATCGCCTTTTAAATGCTCAGATTCATCGAAACCTTTAACAAAATACTTATAAACTTCTCCCTTTGCGATACCGGGGATAAAACCTTCCCAAATACCCGATTTGTCCCATCGGACACTCAGCGGATGCGAAGTATTGTTCCAATCGTTAAAATTACCCACTACACTTACACGAATCGCATTGGGTGCCCAAACTGAAAAATAAGTTCCAGCGACACCGTCAACTGTAATTAAATGTGAGCCCATTTTCTCGTAAAGCCTAAAATGCTTTCCTACAAGAAAAAGATCAATATCATAATCGGTAAATAAACTATGGATCCAAACGGATTTCTGTTTATCAATTTTTGGTTGGGATGATTTCTTTACAGGAACTTTTTTTGCTGACGGCATAGGTATTTTGGTTAGACTGGGTGAAACCCCAAATACTAAACAGCATTTGGGGTTCAATGTTACAAACTCAAGATTTGTATTTCTAAGAAGTTTTTATTGCATTTGAAATGCAGGATATTCTGATCGTCGGTATAAAAATCTTTCACCTCTTTATTATCGATAATGATCTTTTTCACCTGGAATTTTACGCCGATAACGTTGCAAACATAAAATTCATAATTAGGGGTGTACAATCCTTCGTTACGTTGGTTCACTTTAATGGCCTGAGCATCGCCTTTTACGGTGAATTTCTTTTCCAGATAAATGTCCTGCTCGTAGGCAAACGTATCACCATGATCTTCGTACATGTATGAATTTACCTCGTAATCGCTATGATAAATATTCAATACAACTTCAGTAATCGATTTTTCATCCACATATTGCATGACCGGATATTCTGGTAAAACCGTACCTGCCCTTACAAACATCGGCATACTGTCTATCTTGGCATCAACTGTATATTCATTACCACCGTCGAGGATTTCGTTGGTCCAGAAATTATACCAGGTTCCTTTTGGAAGATAAACTTTTCTGGATATTGCACCTTGTTCTAAAACCGGGCAGATTAACAGTTTATCTCCATAACAAAATTCATCCTGACGGAAACTGTTGCTGATATTTTCCTGCTCCAGCATTACTAGCGGTCTTAAAATAGGAAAACCATAACGATGATGCTCCCAGAATACCGAATAGAGATAAGGCATTAAACGATACCTTAATTCGATAAACTTACGGTTAATATCTTCGAAAAATTCGCCAAAACTCCAGGGTTCGCGTTCAGCAGTATCACCTGCAGAGTGTGCACGCATAAATGGAGAAAAAGTACCTAACTGGATCCAACGGGTAAATAATTCCCCATCAGGCTCACCACTAAATCCGCCAATATCTGTTCCACAGAAAGGCACGCCAGAAACCGATAAACGCTGGCACTGGATATTTCCGATCTTTAAATGTTCCCAGGTGGCAATATTATCGCCGGTCCAAACACTTGCATATCGTTGCATGCCCGAATAACCCGCCCTGGTAATAGTAAACGGACGTTTATTGCGCATTAATTTTTTTAATCCTTCGTAGGTAGAACGCACCATCTGCATGCCATAAACATTATGTGCTTTACGGTGTGAGCCACGGTAACCATCATAGTTATGACGGACATCATTAGGGAAAGTTCCTGAACCAAACACGGCTGGCTCATTCATATCGTTCCAGAAACCTGCAACGCCCATGTCTACCAATTCTTTGTATAAATTACCCCACCAGCTCCGTACTTTTGGATTGGTAAAATCGGGAAACTGGCAACGGCCTGGCCAAACATGCCCTTCCATATAATAATCGTCGCTACGGCGACAGAAGAATCTTTTCTCTTTACCTTCTTTAAAAACCCAGTAATCGTCATCTACCTTAATTCCAGGATCGATCATAACCACGGTTTTAAAGCCATCATCAGAAAGTTCTTTAATCATTCTCCGTGGATCTGGAAAGTATTTTTTGTTCCAGGTAAAACAGCGGTAACCATCCATGTAATCGATATCCAGGTAAATGGCATCACAAGGAATTTTACGTTCCCTGAACTGTTTGGCTATTTCTTTAACTTTTGTTTCAGGGTAATAACTCCAACGGCACTGCTGATAGCCTAAAGTCCATTTTGGAGGCATCGGGTGCGTTCCGGTTAAAGTTGCATAACGTTTAACCACGTCCATTATATGTGGGCCGTGGATATAATAGTATTGCAATTCTCCGCCATCGGCCCAGAAACTGGTTTTATTTACATCTTCACTGCCGAAATCGAAGTATGATTTAAAGGTATTATCGAAAAAGATACCATAAGCCGCCTGATTATGCAAACCAATATAAAAAGGTATGGTGCGGTAAAGTGGATCCTGGTTCCAGCCGAAAGAATAAGCATCGGTATTCCAGTTTTCGAACCGCCTGCCGCGCAGGTTAAAATTGCCAGATTTATCGCCTAAACCGAAGAAATTTTCTTCAGGGTGGCATTTTTTGGTTGCGTAGATATAATAACCGCCAAAATCTACATTTTCTTCCCAGTGCATAGAATTGGCTTCATCAACCATAACTACATTGGTAATATTATCAGAGAAGGAAATATGGAAATTTGCTTTTTCTATTTTACAGGTAACCGCATGGGTAGAGATTGTGAAATGATCATCGTGTTCCTGCATTTTAAAAACAGAAACTTTTTGATCCACTTCAGGCACGGCATAAGAAAAATCATCTAAGAAAACGCCATGAGGAGCCAGGCGAACCCGGATAATATCATCACTTACCACCCGAACTTCTACTCTTGCATCGCCATCAGAGAAATAAAAACGGTTGCCCTCCTTTTTTACTTTTTTAACTGCACCAAGGTATTGTTTAACAATTGGCTTTACCGATATATCTACTGGATTGTTTAAATGTTGTATTTCTTGTTCCTTTTCGATCAGGTCACTTGTCTCGTTAGTTTTGTCGTTTTGCGCTTCCATCCTTATTTATTCAAATTTTAAATTCATGGTTCTTAAACCGGGATGTGCTTAAGAAAGTACTATAATACAAATATTTTATAAAAGGGATGTAGCTTTTTTGCAAAAGTTGTTTTTAATAGTGTAAGTTTTACACTAACTTATGCTAATTATGCATTTTTGATGCGTTATTAAGTACTGTTTTCTTGAACTAAAGATAATACTAGAATTGTAAATTCCAAACAAGATTAATGAAAATAAACAAGTTATTTTATTTCAAATCAGGAAATATGGCCTTCCATCATGACTTTGACTCAATATATTTAAAAGGAAAATATGGGCGTTCATTCAAGAAGATTTAAATGACGTAGCTGATCGCCCCAGCAATGACTGGCCAAATGTTTAAGTCCACAAAAAAGCCCTCTATACAATTAGCATAGAAGGCCCTTAAAACTCAATTCACTGATTATGGATTAAAACTAATGGCTACGTAATAAATTGCACCTGCCTGCGGGTTACCGTAAGAAGTAAAATAATATTTATTCAGTACGTTAGAACCACCCAGTTTAACAATTGATTGTACTGAAGGGATTCTTAAACTCACCTGCGCATCTAAAGAGCTGTATGCAGGCACCTGGCCTGAGGCGAAAGAAGAATTCCAGTAGAATTGATCTTGCCAGCGGTAAGCTAAATTAAAACCAAAGTTTTTGATAATTTCTTTATTGCCAAAGCCCAGGTTGTAACGGATTTTCGGGGTATTGAAATCGTTGATGTAATTAACTGGCAAATCGCCAATTTCATTATAGGAAACGTTACCGCTGATGGTATATTTACCCACTAAATAATCTAAACCTAAAGCTGCACCATAAGATGTTACTTTACCTTCTGCATTAACCGGAACGCCGAATTTCACAAAACTTCCGTTATTATTCTGATAAACATCTACTGCAGTAATAAAGTCTTTATAAATGTTGTAATAACCATAAGCATCAACCAATAAATTTGGAAGAAGCAATCCTTTATACCCTAACTCATAAGACTGAACGCTCTCGGGGCGTACACCTCTTGCATCAAAAGTATATTGCTGCAATAATGCCGGGTTAGGCGTTCCTGTTGCCGCTGCAGACGCCAGGAAGGCACGGTAACTCACATCAGTAAATGCCTTATTATTATCGAGATGGTATTTATTGAACATAATTTCTGGCAAACCGCCAATTAATCTTTGTGATCCACCACCTACTGAAAGGTCGATATATTGATTTTGTGTGGTTGGGTTACGGTAACCGGTTTGATAAGAAACCCTGATGTTGTTATTTTTGGCCACAGTGAAAACGCCCGTTACCCTTGGGGTAAAACGGCCTTCAAAATTCTGACTCTTATCATAACGGCCGGCAACTGTGAATTTAACTTTATCATTAAAGAGTTTTTTACCAATTTGTGCAAATGCACCGTATTCTTTAATATCGATAGATTCAGTTAAATCATTAAAAATTGTTCCTGCTGAATTTAAGTCGTATAAACGATAAGATGCACCTACCTGAAACTCGACCACTTTATCGAAAAGGTTGGTAAAGTTGTACATACCTTCGTAGTGATATAGATTGGATTTATCATCGAACTTCGCACCGTAAACACTTTTTGATGGATCAACAGAATTAATGCTTGTTGCACTAATGGTAGTATTCATCACTTTATCTTTCGCAGCTTCAAATTGTGGACTTCCAGGCTCAAAACGACCTTGATTGGCAACTCCTCTTGCAAATGCATGTGCAGCCGCATCATTTTGTCCTGCCGCTCTTGCCCCTACATAATTCCCTATATATTGCGGAAACCAGCTTGTTGAAGGTTTAGATATCTCATTAACATAACTACCCAAAATAGAAGAAATATAAGAATCGCCCGAACGCTCCTGAGTGGTATAGGCTTTTACAAAAAAGTCTTCCCCTTTGATCTCCAGTTTATATTGACCAATGTTAAAGTTACGCAGCGAATAACGATCAGATCCAGTGTAAACAGAAGTTCCCGTACCCCAATTGGCTAAGGCAACAGCTTGCACGGTATTGCTAATGTTATAATACAATGCACCTGATGCTTTTAACGACTTGGTGTTATAATCAACCAGGTTTTCTTCATTATAGCCAGTTCTGGAAATATTCTGATCAGGGATTAAACCTGCTTTCAAACCCACGTAAAAAGGAAAATAATTCTGAACCGGACCACGCAATGCAGAGGGCAAACCAGCTAAAAAGCCTGCCTGTTGTGCCGCATTTGGAATAGCAGCACCAAAAGTTCCGTCCATTAATGTTTTAATGTTTGGTATTAAACCACCAGACCCCGTATTAATTCCAGCGATGGTTGCATTTTGCACACTTAAAGCCACATTTCTCATGTTCTGGCTCACCTCATCACCATAACTGTTTATTCCGTCATAATTAGGATCGCTGCTTCTATCACCACCTTTTACACTTCTGGAAACCCGGTCGAAATTCGAGTAATTATTACCAATCCAATCTTTGGCCTGCAGGAATGAAAATGCAGCTTTTACGCCAAACTTATTGTTCCATGATTTTGCCATGCGCACATCTAACTGATTGAAAGGCTGCACACTGCTATTGTCATCGTTCACATGGTTTACCCCTGTTTTATATTGAAAACTTGCACCAGGATATTTAAAGGGATCTTTAGATGTCATTAACAAGGTACCGTTAATACCACCTGCACCGTAAAGGGCCGAAGAAGCGCCAGGTAAAAGCTCTACATTATCTACATCCAGTTCGGTGATGCCCACAATGTTACCTACCGAGAAATTCAGTCCAGGTGCCTGGTTATCCATTCCATCGATGTATTGGTTAAAACGCGTATTACCATTCGAATTGAAACCACGTGTATTAATCGACTTGAAAGTTAAACTCTGCATGCTGCTTTCCACACCCTTCATATTGTTCAAGGCATCGTAAAATGATGGCGCGGCGATTTCCCTGATAGAGGCGGCACTCATGCGCTCGATAGAAACCGGCGATTCTAATATACGCTCGGGTGTACGTGAGGCCGAAACCACAACATCGCCACCCAATACAACCGCGGTTTCCAATTCCAGGCTAATACCCGAAGTGCTTCCGGTAATCTGCTGTTCTACCGTACCATAACCTACATAAGATGCCACTAGAGTGAAGGGAACCTTTGCTGATGTGGTAAAAGTAAAACTACCATTACTTGTGGAGGCGGTACCGCCAGACTGACCTTTGATAGTTAAACTAACCCCTGCTAGTCCTTCTTTCGATTGCTTATCTTTTACGGTTCCGCTTACCGTAATACTTTGTGCCTGTGCCGCGATGTTGCCCGCGAACACAAATAATAACACGTAGAAGATCTGTGTAAAAATTCTGCTCATAAACGAATGTTAATTTGGTTGTTTGTATTATTAGTTATATAAACTTAAATTCTTTTTTTGAATTAAACAAATTATGTTAGCATAATAATTTCAATTCAAATTATAATTTTGATTGATATACAGTTTGTTGTATTTTGCATTAAACATAAACCGTCATTTTGCCCTATCTTAGCAAAAGACTTGTTAGCTAGCCATTATGAATAAAATTAAAGCCCTGTTCTGCATCATCATTCCGATAGCATTAGCTTTTTTATTTAATACCAAATTAGGCAGTACGCCTCCATTGTTAAAATTCCTAAATCCTTTTATGGGTTTCTGGCAAAATGCAGAGAACAATCATTTTATGTTTAACCATAAAGCGAAGATTAAAGGCGCAGTAGATAAAATCGAAATCGTTTTTGACGACCGCATGATCCCCCATATTTTCGCACAGAATGATCATGACCTGTATCTGGCACAAGGTTATGTAACCGCCATGCACCGCCTTTGGCAAATGGATTTTCAAACCCGTTTTGCAGCCGGAAGAATTAGTGAAGTGGTGGGCGATAAAGCCATTGAGGTAGATCGTTATCAGCGCCGGATGGGTATGGTTTATGGGGCTGAAAACTCATTAAAAGGCATGATGGCCGATCCTAAAGCAAAAGAGATGATCTTAGCTTATACCGAAGGAATTAATGCCTATATCAAAACACTCTCTAAAGCAAATTATCCCTTAGAATACAAAATACTCGATTTTAAGCCCGAAGACTGGACCCCGGTAAAATGTGCTTTGCTCCTAAAACAGATGTCGGCAGTATTAGCTATGGGCTCCGACGAATTTTACATGACCAACATCCTGAAAAAATTCGGACCTGAGGTGACCAAAAATCTTTTCCCTGATTATCCTTTCCGTGAAGACCCGATTATCCCGGTAGGCACAAAATGGGATTTTTCACCCTTGCCAACACCAAAAACACCAGAAAGTTTCACTCAGGCTCAAACTGGCGAGGTAAAAACAACCGAAAAAATAGAGGGCATTGGCAGTAATAACTGGGCTTTATCTGGTGCTAAAACCGCATCAGGCTATCCGATTCTGGCAAACGACCCGCATTTGGATTTAACGCTTCCATCAATATGGTACCAGATTCAGCTACATGCACCTGGGGTAAATACCTATGGCGTTTCTTTACCCGGTGCACCGGGCGTCATTATTGGTTTTAACCAGAAAATAGCCTGGGGCGTAACCAATGTTGCTGCCGATGTGCTTGATTTTTACCAGATCAAATTTAAGGATTCCTCCCATAATGAATATTGGTTCAACAATACATGGAAAGCCACAACCAAACGACTCGAAACCATTAAAATACGCGGCGGAAAAGACGAAGTAGATACCGTGTATTACACCCATCACGGGCCGGTGGTATATTTCCAGAAACCAAAATACGGCAGGGCCGACAATGTACCCGTTGGCGATGCTTTAAGGTGGATTGCGCACGATGAATCGAATGAGTTGATGACTTTCTATTATTTAAACCGTGGAAAAAATTACAACGATTACCGCAAGGCTTTAACTTTTTATACGGCACCTGCACAGAACTTCGTTTTTGCCAGTGTAGATAATGATATCGCCATCACGCCCAATGGCAAATTTCCGCTAAAATGGAAAGATCAGGGCAAATTTATACTTGACGGTACCGATCCGGCATACGACTGGCAGGGATGGATCCCAAATGCACAGAACCCAACGGTTAAAAATCCGCCACGTGGTTTTGTGAGTTCGGCTAATCAGTCTTCTACCGATACCACTTATCCTTATTACATTAACTGGGAATTTGCGCCTTACGAGCGGGGCAAGCGGATTAATGACCGTTTATCGGCCATGAATAAGGCGACCTTAGACAGTATCCGCCTGATGCAAACCGACAATTACAGCATTATGGCGCAAAACCTGGTTCCTGCATTGTTACCGTTACTAAACAACGAACAGTTAAATGCAACGCAAAAAGAAGCATTGGCTTACCTGAACAAATGGAACAAACGTTATGATGCCCATGAAATTGCAGCCAGTGTATTCGAGATATGGACCAAACGCTTATCACATAATATCTGGGCGGATGAATTCGAAGTGAAAGGAATCCCGATGCGTTACCCGTCAAGAGACCGCACGGTTGAGCTGATTTTGAAAGAACCCAATGCTATTTGGTACGATAACATTAATACCAGCAAAAAAGAAACATTACCTGATCTGGTTAACGAAGCCTTTAAATATAGCTGTGATAGTTTAGAAAGACGCTTTGGGCCGATAAACAAAGATTGGGACTGGGCCAATGTAAAACAGACCAACGTACCGCATCTGGCCAAAATACCAGGCTTCGGTTCGAAAGTTTTACAGATTGGTGGTGCGAAAACAGCTATTAATGCATTAAGCGAAGCCAATGGACCTTCGTGGCGGATGGTGATTGAATTGGGTAAAACACCAAAAGGACATGGTGTTTATCCTGGTGGCCAATCAGGCAATCCTGGAAGCAAATTTTATGATAATATGATCGATACCTGGGCAAATGGTAAATTATACGATCTGTTTTATATGCAAAGTCCTGATGATAAATCGGGTACAGTTATTTCTCGTTTAAAAATTTCTAAATAGGCTAAAATGGTTTTCATTGTTATATTAATAATCTGTTTTCTACTGCAAATGATCGCCCCCTGGTGGATGATTATTGTGATTTCTTTTGCTACCTGTGGTATTATTGGCAAAACAGGAAAAATAGCCTTCTGGCAATCATTCCTTGCTATTTTTTTACTTTGGATAGGTTATGCTTTATTTAAAAGTTTACCCAACGATAACGTACTGGCGGGGCGTGTAGCCGTAATGACGGGTATTAAACTTTGGTGGGCACTGCTTTTGGTTACCGGTATTTTGAGTGGCCTGGTTGCCGGAATAAGTGGTTATTGTGGTTATCAGTTCCGCATGGCGATGCTGGCAAAAAAAACTGACGAGAAAATAGCATAATGCTTTGTACTTTTGCCCTGTGAATTTAACAGCTAAGGATATATTTTCAGTAAAAA
Source organism: Pedobacter folensis (assembly GCF_056490665.1). Taxonomy (NCBI): domain Bacteria; kingdom Pseudomonadati; phylum Bacteroidota; class Sphingobacteriia; order Sphingobacteriales; family Sphingobacteriaceae; genus Pedobacter; species Pedobacter folensis. The sequence continues at coordinate 470,718 of NZ_JBWJIF010000003.1, read as the reverse complement.
GCACCAATGCGTTTAACGCCCTGGCATTAAACATTTTTAAGTTACAGGCGCAAAACTGTAATGTTTACCGCGAATATATCTTCCATTTAGGTGTTGATGCAGATGAGGTGAGCGAAATTGCACAGATTCCCTTTTTACCCATCAGTTTTTTTAAAAGCCATGCTGTTCTGAGCAGTACAGATCCAGTAGAAATTACGTTCAGCAGTTCGGGCACTACAGGCATGGTACAAAGCAGCCATCATGTAAGCAATGTTAAATTATATGAGCAGAGCTATTTGCAAGCTTTTGCCCAATTTTACGGAGACATTACCGAATATTGCTTTTTGGCGCTGCTCCCGTCCTACCAGCAGCGATCGGGCTCATCATTAATTTATATGGTCAACGACCTGATCGAACAAAGCAGACACCCACAAAGTGGTTACTTTTTATACAACCACGATGAATTACTGAAAACCCTTCTCGAGCTTAAATCAAAAAAACAGAAAACCGTTTTAATTGGTGTAACCTATGCCCTGCTCGATTTTATAGAACAATTTGATATCGATTTCCCTGAGCTGATTGTAATGGAAACCGGAGGAATGAAAGGAAAACGTAAAGAAATGGTACGCGAGGAGCTGCATGAACAATTAACGAAAGGATTTGGTGTAAAATCAATCCATAGCGAATATGGAATGACGGAGCTACTTTCTCAGGCTTATTCTTTAGGTGAAGGCATTTTCAAGTGCCCTAACTGGATGCAGGTTTTAATCCGTGATACCAATGATCCTTTAAGTTTAATCGAAAATGGCAGAACTGGTGGCATTAACGTCATCGATCTGGCCAATCTCAATTCCTGCTCCTTTATTGCTACGCAAGATCTGGGCAGAATAAATCCCGATCAAAGTTTTGAAGTATTGGGCAGATTTGATAATGCCGATATAAGGGGATGTAATCTATTGGTGCAGTAAACGCTAATTTACCTTATCCGAACAGCTCGCACATAAACCAGTAGCAATCAGATTAAGGTGTGCTACTTTAAATCCTGCCGGAACTTTTAATGCCGGAATCTTAACGGTATCCAAACAGTAAATTTTATGGCAGTTATCGCAATTAAAGTGTACATGTTCATCATGGTGGTCATGTGCGCTGCAACCATCAGAACAAATGGCATAATTGGCTGTGCCCTGTTGATCTAAAACCTTATGGATAATCCCTTTTTCTTCAAAAGCCTGCAAAACACGATACAAGGTAACACGGTCTGCATCTTTACCCATCACTTGCTCCAAATAAGGCTGAGAGGTTGCAGAATCCCTTCCACTCAAAATCTCCAGCACCTGCAAACGCGGGGCAGTTCTTTTTAGTCCGTTTTTAACCAAAAGTTTTTCGAAACGCGCAGTATTATCTTCCATAACCATACAAAAATAAACAATTAATTAATGAGTTTGGCATTTTTGATGCTTATTGGTGGCGCATAACTCGCATCCTTTTGCTCCAATTTTAAAATCCCCCGTATACGGATCGGTTTTTCGCTATAAGGTACCGCACGTTCCATTTCAATCATAATCATTACCGGAATACCATTTTGTCCGCAAAAATAACACTGGTTAACGGGCAGGGTAGCCAGGAGAAATTTCTGCTGTTTCGATCCGCTTTTTATCGGAATCAGGTAACCTGTCAAATCAAATTCCCTGTCTTCAAAACGTTTAATTGATTCGGTAAACAAGGGCATAAGTTCGTTCTTTTCAGTAAGTTCAAATTTCACAGAACCGATGATGTCCCAGTTTAAAGATCGCAACTGATCTTTAGGACTGTGCTTTTGCGTTTGTGCATTGACCGTACAAACCGAAAACAGGAAAAAAATAAAATATACATGTCTCATCGTTTTACGGCGTCTAAAAGAAAAAAAGCAGATCGGCTATCACCAGAATCGTTGATTATAAATTTCCCCCGTAGGACAATGGCTTCTTCTGTCCAGTTGATGGGTTTCAAAGTCTTTACTTCGATCATTGAAGGAATATCGCCTGTCCCACAATAGGGGCAAGAGGCAATGGGCACGATAGAAAACATGAACTCGCTGAAGCTATTGCCTACTTTAGTGGGAATAATATACCCAGGGAGTTCAATTATCTTATTATGGATTGCTTTTAGCGCCGATGGAAAAACGGCCTGCCAAACCAAGGGTTTAACCTGCTTATCGTACTTTAGACCAATGAGATTCCATGTGGCGGTTCGCATCTCTGTGTGCACAGATACCTGAGCCGTTGCTGTAATGGAGATTAAAACCAATAGGACCAAAATGCATTTCTTCATGATCGAATGAGCCTATAAAAGTTTTGCATTTAACAGGAAAAACTCGCTCCTGTCATCCCCGGAGTCGTTAATCATGAAAATTCCCCTGAGCTTAATTGCTTTTTCTGTAATGGGGATAGCCCTTAACATTTTTACCTGCACCATTGATGGAATATCGCCCGAGCCACAGTAAGGACAGGAAGCGATAGGCACAATAGAAAACATAAATTCGCTAAATTTCGATCCTACCTTTGTGGGGATGATATAACCGGGCAGTTCTATGATTTTATGGTGTAATGCCCTTAATGCAGGCGGAAAAACACTTCCCCATTTCTTTGGTGCAATTTCGGCATCGTACCTCAAACCGATCAGGTTCCAGGTAGGCGTGCGCAAGTCGGTGTGTACCTTAACCTGCGCCGCTACTACGTGGATAACTAAACATGAAACAACCAATAAAACCAATTTCTTCATTGCATTAACCTTAACGGATTATCTGTTTTTGGTTAAAGTTTCGGCAATATCAACCTTGTAAATCTGCATAGCAGGAATAAGCGAGGCTAAAGTGCCAATAAAAAGCCCGATCCAGATTAAATATATTTCCTGTGGAACTGCAGTAAACCCCGTTAATTTTGCTTGGGATGATTCCTGATAGGCCCCAATTGCCTCAAGCGCAGCATGCCCGATCAATAAACCTAAAAAGGCACCAATAAGCGTAACCAAAACCCCTTCAAACATGACCAGGAAAAACAGTTTCGATTTTGATGCACCCAGGCAGCGCATAATCGCCAGATCGTATTTCCGTTCTTTCATCGCGTTATAGAGGCTGATAAAAATGCTTAAGGCGGCAATCGCCATAATAAATACGGCTAACCATTGCAGCGTATCAATCCCAACGCCGATCAAAGAAAATAACCTCGCGCTTTCCATTGCCGGAGAGGCGGCCTGCATGTATGTACTTTGATTAACCATCCGTGGAAAAAGAATTACCGACATGGGCGATTTGTACTGGATCAGTAAGGCGGTGATTTGTTTATCATTAATTTCTTTAGCTTCTGCTCCAGAAACATGGCCATGCTCCTGATTATGCTTTTCTTCGTGCATTTTATACACGCTGCCAATATTGGTCAGGATCAGGTTATCGGTTATATTCCCCTGTGGTTTTAAGATTCCTTTTACCAGGTAAGCATGTTGTTTATGAATATCTCCGTTGCCAGTTAAACCATGTGCGCCGAAAAAAGAATCCCCAATCTTCAGCCTGGATGTTAAAGCAACCGTGCTACCCAGGGTTACTTCTAAATCTTTACGCCAAAAATTACCACTTTGGATGGATAAACCATAAAGATTAGAGAAAGTGCTATCGGTGCCAACAATCCGGTAACCGTTGTAATTATCGCCCAATGCCAAGGGAACAGCCCGCTTAACCATAGGGTTTTGCATCAATTTGTAAGCATCTTTTGCAGGGATATTTCCAGTAGGATAATCGATGTGGTAAACGCTGCTTAATATCAATTGTAAAGGACTTCCTTTTGCACCAACAACTAAATCAATATCCCTGGCATTTTTTTCCAGTTTATTTCCAATCTGGTTGGCGGCCAAAAATAGAATAGAGAGGATGCCTATACCAAAGGCAACTAAAATAATATTCAAAATTGTTGTTAGCTTATTCCTGCCGAGGTTTTTGCTGCTGATTTTAAAAATATTCATTAGAGTAGATAGGTTTTAGTAATATATTCCTGCACCCTCCTATCGTGTGTAGCAATGATCAGTGCAGCACCATTATCTTTAGCCTGGGTAGTCAGCATCTGAATCACCAAACTGGCATTCTCATCATCTAAGCTAGAGGTAGGCTCATCAGCAATTAACAGATCGGGTTTGTTGACCAATGCACGCGCCACCGAAACCCTTTGCAACTGCCCCTCACTTAATTGGTCAGGATAATTTTTAGCCAGCCCGGCAATACCCAGCTCGTGTAAAAGTGAAAGATTCCGTTCATGGTCTACAGGTACCCCAGCCATTACTGCCGCAAGTTCCAGGTTATCGAGCACATCGAGAGAACGAATAAGATGCGGCCTTTGAAAAATAATACCGATATGCCGCCCCCTAAACTGGTCTCGTCCTCTTGCAGGTAAAGTATATAAATCAGTTCCATTAACTAAAACTTCGCCCTGAGTTGGCTCCAAAAGCCCAGAAATAATATTAAGCAATGTGCTCTTTCCACTGCCAGATGCACCTAGTAAAAGCCATTGCTCCATATCGGCGATTTCCCAGTAAGGAAATTTCAACCTCCTTCCCTTCTCATAAACATGTGCTAATGCGCTGATCTTAATCATGACCTATCACCTTTTGCACTTTTTTAACGACCAAATTTTTGATGGCATAACGCCTGTAAAGCTCTACTCCATCATTTGTGCCATGCTTACAGGCAGGGTTTAACATCGCAGTAAACAACAATGTGGGGATAAACAAGATTTTAGAATTCATTGACATAACTGACTAATGACCCAATGGGCAAGACTTAAGCATTCGTAAATTGATATAGTGGGCCGCGGCAATGGTAAATCCACCAATCGGGATCAGGATTGGCTCCAATGGCTCAATACCCGAAAAATGTCCCAATGTTATACAGGCAAAGCCCGCAATAAGAACCAGAATGGGTATAATACGGCGATGTTGTTTGCGGTAAGCGGTACTTAAACTCCAAATACCAATGATTAAAGAAATGGCGATCATGGTAATTTCAACCACTTCATTTGCTAAGAAACCCATTCCCCACATGGGTAAAACGGTAATTAAGAATGGCAGTGCGGCGCAATGTATGGCACAAAGTGTTGAGGCGGTAATCCCGATCCGGTCGAGGTTGATTCTGTAACTCCATAGTTTCATCAAAATAAATTTAGTTCACAAATATAAAAGCAATTTAGTTGCATTTATAACAATTTGAAATATATTTGCAACATCATTGCATTAAAATGATAAAAACAATCCCATTGCTGCATTAAGCAGTTTTTACTGGAGCGTGAAACAATAGCTCAGTTGCCCCCACTTATGAGTAAAAAAACCGCTCGATTATTGTCTGTTAACTGATACATAAACAAAAAATTACAAAACAAAAAGCAGCTTTAAGCGCCTGTTTGCGCATATTTTATGTTGAAACTGAATAATAGTCGATGAAATGAACAAAATGGTAGTTTTTCTATGATATTCTTAGGTTTTATTTTGCGTAAGTTTGATTTACCCAACCAAACTATGCTTATTATGGAACCCTCAGAAGAACTGACTTTAGTTAAAACCCGCCTATCTTGCCCGAAGTGCAAAAACTTCGAAACCTATAGGGTACCAAGGGGCTTTATCTTTAAAACGCTTATGCCGTGGATTTCAGTTAAGAGATACAAATGTTATAAGTGCTTTAATAAGTTTTACGTATTTAACTAAAAAATCTAGAAATTAGCATCTCATTTAAGCCACTTTAGTGGCTTTTTTCTTTTTAAGATCAAGTGTATAAAAGCAACCCGCTCTATTTGATTACCCCTATCAATTTGCGAATAAAGTTTCCGAAGCGTTTTTCAGCTACTTATTATTTAGAATCGATTTTAGCGGCATTGGAAGATTAACCACCGCAACACTGGTTTACCGCTTTAACTGTAAAAAAGATGAAAAGGACCGCCTAATAGAATATGAGTAAATTACTTACATAGATCTAATGAAGAATTCTGCCATTAGGATATTTAAAAATCTTTTCTGAAAGAAAGTAAATCATATCCCTTATAGAAAAAAGTCAGCAAATATTTGTTAATTTTGATCCAGGGGATAATCTTAAAATAAAGAAATGCCAAGCCTGAATGTAATATCAAAGCGGTTAAAACAGCTATCTGAGATCTCAAATAAAAAGGAAACAATTTTTCTGGATGATATCCGGAAGGAATTCCGGCAGGATCTCCAGCATTTTATCTTTGGAGAGACCCTAATCCTCAAAGATGGAAAACCTGTGATTGGAAGAAATCTTTACAAAAACTGGCTTTTTAAGATAAAAACCAAGGGTTTTGATTATGATATTAAGTTTCTTTAATGGATATTTTAGCGAAGTTAAAAAAGATTGATCGCCTAAAAAAAAAAATAGATGCCTTTAATGTAGGTAAAGATTGGGACCATGACTTTATTGAAAAGATCAAGATTGACTTTACGTATAACTCGAACAAGATAGAAGGTAATGCGCTGACCTACGGGCAGACCATACAATTACTAAAAGAATTTGTAGCTCCTAAAAATACATCCACCAGCGATTGTCTGGATATCTTAAATCACCAGCAGGTACTTGATGAGGTTTTCGGGCAATACCAGGCAACCAAGATTACTGAGGCAAATATTAAACGCCTTCATAAAGTACTGATGCAAAGCCCCGATCAATGGTCTGATTCGATCCACTACGATCCTGGAAAGTACAAAATCCTTGAGAATGTAACTACCCGTTCATCTGGTAAAATTCATTACTACAAACAACCTCATGATGTACCCGTGGCTGTCTCAGATTTAATAAAAAAGACAAACCACCGTTTATCCTCATTGACATTAAATGCGAATGATGACCACATCTTGAAGATTGTAACAGAATTTCATTTTCAATTTTTAAATACGATCCATCCTTTTGGTGATGGAAATGGAAGAATTGCAAGAATCATCATGAACATCATTCTCCTTAAGTTTAAATATCCTCCTATATTCATTAAATTGATTAACAAATCAGATTACATGAACACTTTCGAAGCGGAAGAGCACACACCTGGATCAATGCTCACATTTATGGCCGACCGGTTGATCGAAAGTCTTAAGATCAAAGAAAAATTTTTAAAAGCCAGTTTATTATAACGACGATGATTAATTTACTTCTGGTCGGGTAATCTCGTTAAAAATTTCGTTTGTCTTGTTTTTGATATCGATTACTCTTTGAGTCGTGAGTATTGTAAAAATAAGTGCAAGAGGGAAAACCATATAGCCAATCATCCAACATATCCCAATTAGGGTAAGGATGGACAGAATTATCCCAGATATTGATACCGAAAACAGAAATTTTAAGATTTGATGGCTATCACTTTCAACTACTTCGAAACTACCATTTCTTACTTTATCCCAAATATAAAAGATTGTGACCTTCTCATGAAGGAATCTTTGTTCAAACAGGATTTTTTGGATTGATCGATCTAAAATCAGGTAATCCTGTTTTTTTAATTCTTTAGTGATACGCGCTAAAAGAATTTCTGCTGGGAGATCAACTTCCTGTTCTATTTTAAATTCGAGCCCAATGAATAAATCTTTTACCTTTAATTTCATTGGGTCCGAAAATATTAATCTGCGATTAAAAGGAAATAGTTTTTCTTTCCTTTTTGTACCACAATAAATTTATCGTTGATCAAATGACCGGTATTGAAAACCTGGGTAGCATCTGCTACTTTTTCTTTATTTACAGAAACACCACCACCTTGAATCAGTTTTTTGGTTTCGCCTTTAGAGGAGAAAACAGCAGCCTTTTCTGCAAGCAAAGTAGCCGCATCAATGCCATCAGCCAATTCAGATTTCGAAATATTAAACTGCGGAATACCTTCGAACATTTCTAACACCTGATTTTCTGACAAGCTTTTCAAAAACTCTAACGATCCATTTCCGAACAAGAATTCTGAAGTTTTAATAGCCGTTTCCAGCGCTTCTACAGAGTGTGTTTTGATGGTGATATCTTCAGCTAAAGCTTTTTGCAGGATACGCAAATGTGGTGCGGCATCATGTTCTTTTTCTAAGGCTTCTATTTCTTCCTTATTTTTAAGGGTAAAAATGCGGATCCATTTTTTCACATCGTCATCTGATGCATTTAACCAGAACTGGTAAAATTTATATGGAGAAGTTTTCTCTGGGTCTAACCAAACTGCACCACTCTCGGTTTTACCGAATTTGGTTCCATCTGCCTTTTTGATCAATTGTGTGGTAATGGCATAAGCTGTACCGGCATCTTTTCTTCTGATCAGCTCCGTACCGGTAACAATATTACCCCATTGATCAGATCCGCCCATCTGTACCAAACAGTTTTCGTTTTTCCATAAATGATAGAAATCGTAACCCTGAATCAACTGGTAACAGAACTCGGTAAAAGACAGACCAGAATCACCCTCCAAACGTCTTTTAACGCTGTCTTTCGCCATCATGTAATTTACGGTAATGTGTTTACCTACATCCCTGATAAAGGTAAAAAGATTCATATCCTTAAACCAATCGGCATTGTTAACCATTACTGCGCCATTTCCACCCTCTTCAAATTTTAAGAATTTAGCCAGTTGCTTTTTCATCCCTTTTAGGTTATGCTCAATCATTTCAGGGGTCTGAAGATTACGTTCATCAGATTTACCCGAGGGATCGCCCACCATACCCGTAGCACCACCAACCAAAGCAAATGGTTTGTGCCCGGCATTTTGAAAATGAATCAGTGTCATGATCTGCGTTAAGTGACCAACGTGCAACGAATCTGCGGTGGGGTCGAAACCGATATAACCAGAAGTCATACCCTCGTTTAACTTTTCCTCCGTATTCGGCATAATATCATGCAGCATGCCACGCCATCTTAACTCTTCAACAAAATTCGTCATTGTACAAACACTTTAATAATGTGGGTGCAAAGATAAAATTTTAGCTTAGTTTAAAGCAAATTAGTTGGTATTGTAATTGAGTTACCATATTTGATCTTTCCACCCCCTATCCTTACCCATATTTTACTATTGGTTCTTTACAACAATACAAGAAAACATTACCTTGCAAGATGAACTTTTTATCCCATTATTATTTCGACCGGACAAATAATGATGCCAATGTGGTAATGGGAACGGTTTTGCCAGATCTGATTAAAAATGCTGCAAAAGAGGCAAATTTATACCCACAGAAAAACGAATTCTTGTTTAAAGGAAATCCTGATGAGGAAAACCTGCTTTTTGGATGGAAAAGACATTTAGCTGTCGACCTACTTTTTCATTCCTCTAATTTCTTTTTGGAAAAAACCACTGAACTTAAGCAGCTCATTAAACCTATAGTTGAAAATACGGCGGTTCGTCCGTCATTTCTCGCGCATATTGGCTTAGAACTTTTATTGGATCATTTATTGGTTGAACACAACTTGATCCAGGTGAACCATTTTTACGATAAACTCGAAGCAGTAAAAAAAGAATCATTAAGCGATTTTCTGGAGCACTGCAAGCTAAAAGATCCTGAAGTATTTTTTGGGTTTTTAGCAAAATTCATCAGCAGTAAATACCTGTTAAGCTATCAAAAACTCGAAAACATCAGTTATGCCCTTAACAGGATCTGTATGCGCTTATGGCCAGAAACCTTAAGTGAAAAGCAGTTGCAGGAGCTCACTTTCCAGCTAGGCCTTTTCAAAGTGGTTTTAGAAAAAGACTATATGGATATTTTTAAGGAAATTGAGAAAAAACTGGTTTGATTATTTTGATATATTTGGGCAAAAACCAAATAACTAAATGAAAATTAAACTAATTCTCTCTCTATTGCTTATCTTTTTGCAATTCAATACCTTCGCTCAACAGCAGATTAATGTTATTAAAAAACCAACATGGAACATCAGGGCTTCTTATGATAGCAATTATGGCACGAAGGTAGATTTATCGGGTAATGCCATCGCCATGATTGTTGACGTTCCCAAAGCCGACTTTGCAGTGGTTACCGTTGATGATAAGCTCAGTCAGCAATGGCTGACAACACTTGTCGGTTTTCCAATGGCCATTGGAAAGTTCAAAAGCAATATCATGGTTATTGCTGCTTCAGACCGCAGTTATTTCAAAAGTTTCACCAACCAGTTTAAAGCCTATCTTCTCGAAGAAAAAACCGGTAAAATACTTTCCGAAAAAGTAATTTACGAAGGAAGCAAAGATTATGTTGAAACACCAGAATTTTTTATGGCTAAAGATGGCTCTTATTTTAAGATGGCCACCAGATTAACCGGCCTAAAACGCAAGGTGCATATTGGACTACCTGTTGTTGGCTTCTTCACGGCACTAAAAATGGATAAGGACTTTAATGAATCTCAAAGCTATACCGTTATCGACTTTAATGATAAACTGGAGCAGATTCAAAAAATGGAGCCTGAAATGCCAGATGGTGATACCTGGAAAGCGTCTTGTGCGGATGACGGCAGTTTTATCATCAGCACGGTAGATGCTTCGAAAGGAAAATGTAATGTGGCAATTTATTTAAGCAGCAACCCTAGTCCACTCAAAACCGTTAGCATTCCTTTGGATGCTTTTAACCAGGATGAAATATCGTCGATAAGTTTTGCAAGTAGTAAAAAGCCCCTGGTAAATTACATTGGCATATTCTACAAAAATACGAACAAGGAACGCTCTACGTTAATTGCAAAAATCGATTTCAATAACGGCACCTATACCTCAACAAAGGAAGTTTTTGATAAAACCCATATTAAAGATCTGCAAAAGTCTTTTGTACCGGTCAACAAAAAATTCAACGATCTGACTTTCTCAGATATTAAATACATGAATATCAGACATATTGCAGAATACAACAATACGCTTCTCGTTACTATTTCTCCAAGGTTCTCTGTTACGAGCAGCCATGGTTCTATTACATCTGAGGGATCACTTCTGATGAATGCCTATGATGTTCAAATGAAACCACTCTATCATCAATTCTTGCCCCGTGATTATACAAGTAGTATCGCGGGAGAGGGATCAGAGGTTTCGTTCAACCTGGCAGAGAAAACCCTTCGAATCTTAGCTAACCAAAAAGATGGTCTTACTTCAGTTGCTACCGTATATGCTGAAATGAACTTGGAATCGGGTACAATAAACAAAATCAATCTGATATCTAAGGACGACATCAAAAATTCTTATTATGCCAATACCGAGTCCATCAGCTGGCTAAATGGTAGTTTTATTATTCCATTTGTTGAGCGTATGGGCATTTTTAGCAAGAAAGTAGATTTACAGCTTTTACAACTAAAATATTAATCACTCTGCTCCTTTTTCTATATTTGTCTTATGTCGCAAACTGCAATAAAACAAGAAATGGATGCCCTGGTGGCCGAATTAAACCAGCACAATTATAATTATTATGTACTGGCTATGCCCACCATTGGCGATTATGAATTTGATAAAAAATTAAAGCACCTCTCTGAGCTCGAAAAAGCAAATCCTGATTTTGCCGATCCCAATTCGCCTACGCAGCGTGTGGGTGGCGATATTACTAAAAACTTCATTACGGTAAACCACAAATACCCGATGTTATCATTGGGGAATACCTATAACGAGCAGGATCTCCGCGATTTTGACGAGCGTATCCGTAAAGCGATTGGTGATAATTTTGAATACGTTTGCGAATTAAAATTTGATGGCCTATCCATTAGCCTTACTTACGAAAACGGTAAACTTTTACGTGCGGTTACCCGTGGTGATGGCACCAAGGGCGATGATGTAACCAACAATGTAAAAACCATCCATACCATCCCGCACCAGATTAAACCGACTGTTGCACCTGAACATTTCGAAATCCGTGGGGAAATTTTTATGCACAAAGCAGCATTTTTACGTTTAAATGCAGCGCGGGAAGAACTGGGCGAAATTCCTTATGCCAATCCGCGCAACTTTGCATCAGGCACCATAAAAATGCAGGATAGCAAAGAAGTCGCTAAACGGCCTTTAGATGGTTTTATTTATTTCCTGTACACCGATAAAAATGAATTCAAAACCCATTGGGAAAGTTTAAATGCCGTAAAAGATTGGGGTTTCCATGTTTGCGAACATAATCGCCTAGTTGCTAACATTGATGCTGTACTGGAATTTATCCACCATTGGGAAAACGAACGTTTTAAACTGAGTTATGATATTGATGGCATTGTAATCAAGGTAAACAGTTATGCCCAACAACAAGAATTGGGTTTTACCTCCAAATCGCCACGTTGGGCCATTTCATATAAATACAAAGCAGCCGAGGTTGAAACCGTTTTAGAAAAAGTAACTTATCAGGTGGGCAGAACCGGTGCCGTTACACCGGTTGCCAATTTAAAACCTGTGTTATTGGCTGGTACTACGGTTAAACGAGCCACATTGCACAACGCCAATGAGATAGATCGTTTAGATTTACATGAAGGTGATACCGTTTATGTAGAAAAAGGGGGTGAGATTATTCCAAAAATCATCAAGGTAAATCTTGATAAACGCTTACCTGGTTCAACCAAGGTGCATTATATCCATCATTGCCCGGAGTGTGGAACCGAACTGATCAGAAAAGAAGGTGAAGCAGTACATTACTGCCCTAATGATGAAGGTTGTCCGCCGCAGATTGTGGGAAAAATCCAGCATTTCATTTCGCGCAAAGCGATGAATATCGATGGGCTCGGTGATGAAACCATCGAAACATTTTACAAACACGGCCTGGTAAACCATATCAGCGATTTATACACCTTGTATCAAAAATCTGATCAGTTAAAAACCTTAGACCGTTTCGGGGAACGATCAATCGAAAACATGCTCGCGGGAATTGAAAAATCGAAGGAAATGCCCTTTGAAAAAGTACTTTTTGGATTGGGCATCCGATATGTTGGTGAGACTGTTGCGAAAAAAACCGCTGCTGGGGTGAAGAATATCGACAAACTTGCTAATGCCACAGTAGAGGAACTCATCGCAATTGATGAGATTGGGCAACGGATTGCAGAGAGTATTGTTGAATATTTTGGAAAATCTGAGCATTTACAGCAGGTAGAATTATTAAAATCGGCAGGATTACAGTTTGAAATTGAAGAAAAGATAATTACGCTTGATAGTGATAGGCTTATTGGAAAAACATTCGTAATTTCGGGCGTTTTTGAAAACTTTAGCCGCGATGAACTAAAAGACATGATTGAAGCCAATGGAGGCAAGATGCTGAGCGGTATTTCAGGCAAATTGAATTACCTGGTTGCAGGCGACAATATGGGTCCATCAAAGCTGGAAAAAGCCAATAAGTTAAACGTTCCGATCATCAGCGACGCAGAACTTTTAGAAATGCTAAAAAGTTAATATGCATTACTCATTAATTTTGATGAGGCAAAAATAAAGATGGAATAAAAAGAGTTATAAATAGCTATTTATAACCTAAAGATAAAAGCCTCGGCGCCCTTTGTTGCTCCGTGGTAAAAACAAAAAGTAAATTATATAATGAACAAATTTCAGGGTACTGGTGTGGCATTGGTTACACCTTTCAACACAGATGGATCAGTTGATTATAACGGCTTAAAAAACCTGATTAATCATTTGGTAGACGGAGGGATAGATTACCTCGTTTCTTTAGGTACAACCGGCGAAACCGCTACAATGACCAAGGACGAGAAGAAGAAGGTGTGGGCCTATACTGCTGAAATTAATAACAACAGATTACCGTTAGTTGCCGGCATAGGTGGCAATAACACATTAGCCGTGGCTGAAGATATTAAATCTTTCGATGCTGCTGGTTATAGCGCAATTTTATCGGTTAGTCCTTATTACAATAAACCTACTCAGGAAGGAATTTATCAGCATTATAAATATTTAGCTGAAATTTCTCCTTTAGATTTGATTTTATACAATGTACCAGGTCGTACAGGAAGCAACATGAGTCCGGAAACGACCTGTAGACTGGCGCATGATTTTAAAAACATTATTGCTACCAAAGAAGCTTCAGGTAGTTTTGATCAGTTTAACCAGATTATGAGAGATAAACCAGCAGATTTTCTTTTAATCTCTGGTGATGACCCGGTTACTTTGCCCATGATCGCGTTAGGTGCTGCAGGGATTATTTCAGTAATCGGTAACGCTTTACCTAAACAGTTCTCAGACATGGTAAAACTATGTTTAGCTGGCGATTATAAAGTTGCTTTGCCTGCTCATTTGGGCTTAATAGAATTCACCCGTTTGGCTTTTGCTGAGGGCAATCCGGCAGGAATAAAAGCGGCATTAAAACATTTAGGTGTTTGTGGCGATACGGTAAGATTACCACTGGTTAAAGCTTCTGCATCATTAGAAAAATCAATTATAGCAGAAATAGAAAAACTGAGTGAAGTAGCTTAAGCTGCTCCATAATCATATTTTAGAACAGATTGTTTGATTTTGCTGAAAAGTAAATGAAGACAATCTGTTTTTTTGTGTGTAAATAAAAAATTACGCAAATTAATATTCTGACAATCAATACCTTAAAACAAACGCTAAAAACTGCAATCCTACAAGCGTTTTAAGCATATTAAGGGCATCATTATTGAATTGGCTTCGATACACACAAATATAACACACAATGAAAAAATTAGTATTAATCGCCCTGGTGGCGGTAATGGCTATGGGCTGCAAGAGCAGATCCTACCAGGAATCGTCAATTACGATCGGTATGCCAGAAAATGAATTCAAACGCGTTAACCGCTCTGCAGAACTGATGCTGGCCAATGATGATGGAACGAGTATTTATCGCATCATCACCACATCGTTTATTCCCAAACCCGAACCCTTCACATTCTTTTACTTTTATCAGGGAAAACTTACGCGTTTTGTAAAATCAGACCGATTAGATGATTATAAATTTATCCGTTAAGTAGAAAAGGAGATTTTTATAAGATTTGTCATGTTGAGCTTGTTGAAATATGTTCAACAAGCTCAACATGAAAGCATTTGAAGAGAGATTGCATTTATAATACAATCTCTCTTTTAATAATGTTAAGCAATTAATTTATTTCTTCTTTCCATTAACAAGTTATCCTGCCACACGCCTTTGGCTTTACCTATTTTTTCCCTGTATCCTACTACCCTAAAGCCCGCTTTTTCGTGGATTTTCAATATGGCTGAATTTTGTAGAAATATTCCAGCCTGAAGCATCCAAATGCCTTTATTTTCACTTTCTTTAACCAAGGCATCCAATAATAAGGAGCCTATCCCTTGGCCTTTGTAGCCATGTTTAACATACACTTCTATCTCGCCTACCCTACCAATATCGTAATTTGCAGATACCGGCAAAAGTGCGCTCCAACCTACAATTTCTTTACCTTTGCAGGCCACGAACCTGCAAGCTTTAAGGTGTGATGAATCCCAGTCTTTCCAGGAAATATCAGGGGTTCTAAAACTCGCAGTACCTGTATCGATTCCTTCCTGATAAATAGCACTAACCTCACTCCAGTCTGCAGCACGCATTATTCTTATCATAGTTTTAATCAATTGTGGCTAAAAAGCCAGTGAAAGCTATATCGTTAATGTTTATTGAACGAAATTAGCCATTCAGGCCACTTCTGGCGAAGATAACAGGACCAAGTTTGTCCTATATTATAAATCAGTACAATTAGCGAGTAAAAAGCAGCTTAAAGCGACGTTTTTGTAACAAAAACGTTAAGTTAACGTTTTTCCTTCCCGATGTTCTTTGAATACTCAACAGGGCTCATTCCCACTACTTTTTTAAAAGCGTTATAGAAAGCGCTTCTGGAAGAAAAACCTGCACTGTAAGCCAGTGCCTCCAGCGTGAAATTTTGCATAATCTCCGGATTGCGGATGCTATCCTTGATCCAGGTTACCCGATACTGGTTAATATAATCAATAAAGCTTTTATTGAAATAGCTGTTTAAAACAACCGAAAGTTGATGACTGCTTATCCCTATTTTTTGAGCGAGAGAGTGGAGCCTGATATCTTTTTGCCTGAACAATTGATGTTTGTTCACGTGGAGCTCCAATTTTCGCCCACATTCTTCCAGGTCTCTGCTACGCTCTTTAGGTTTTGAAAAATTTTTCTTGATGGATAAAAGTGTAGAGGCCTTAACATTCAGCAAAGAAGCCACCAGTTCCAAAGGCAGTCGATCTAAATAACCCGGATTAGTTTTGGCAAAATACAGATACCTTTCTTTTGCATTCCCCACACGTATAATATGTGCTCTGTGCTGGGCATCTTTGTAATATTTTTCTAAAACAACCCTAAAGATATAATTGAGCTCGAAGTGATGTGCAAAAAGACGATTCAGTTCATTATTGTGAATGGCCAACAGATCTGTATCTTCAACAGCTACGACATATTCTTCCGAATAACCCGATCCATGAAGACCTGAAATAGAACTAACAAAATCATTTTCGACTGAGATATAGGTTGTTATTTTCTGTTTATTATGGGTGGTACACCCCATTACAGCGCCTTTAACAATAAAATAGATGTACTCGCATACTTCATTCTCATTGAACAGTATCTGGTCTTTTTTAATACTTAGCGTTAAAAGGTGTTGCTCAAATTCTTCTTTCAATTTAGTATCTACAGGATGCACGCTACCCAGCACATTCAACACATACCCTACATCCTTACTTTCTGCTTTATTGTATTGCAAATGTTTTGACACCTTATACAGTTAATAATGTTAGCACTTCATACCAAATGAATGACGCAATTGGTATGCTTTATCTACTTTGCCTGAACACAAAGCTTTCCATATACCCTAAAATCAAAATTTTCGTTTAATGTTTGTACCTAAAAGGCTGGCTGGAGCAAATAAATAGAAAGCTAAGGAAAGTTAAGCAATGAAAGATAATTTGTCTTATATATTTTACAGTAAAGATGACATTTAGTGATAAATAACAATAAGAAAATGTAGTGTACAAAAAAAGCCTCAGAAATATCCTGAGGCTCTTCATTATAATATTTTGGTCGCTTAAGCTTTGTTTTTGGTTTCCTGAACTTCTAAACGGATGGCCTGAGCTAAGTTTTTCAAATCCTGCATACCTTTACGTATACGGGTTCCAGCAGCGCTGTTACCTTTGTTATAAAATTTGTCTGCATCAGCTTCTAAAGCTGCCACTAAACTTTTTACTTCTTCGAATTTTTTCATTTTTAATTACTCCTATGGTTCTTTAAGGTTTTTAGTTTTTAATTATCTACTCTAATTTAAAGGGTTTGATGAAATAAAAAAATTTTTAGAAGAATAAAAAACGGCCTTCTACGCCGTTTTTTTCCACATTCTATGCATTTATAAACATATTACCTGAAAAATAACCAGCTCAAACAGCTGTAATACAGGTTTTTACAAAAAACTACTCCATAAAAAAGCCCTTTAAACGCATTTAAAGGGCTTTGTAAAATTTTCATTGATCTTAAACGGTAGCGAATAGATTCTCTTTATAATATCCGTTTTCTAATTTTTCAGCAACTTCGCTAAAAGCATCTAAAGTACGTTGTACATCTTCCAGCGTGTGAACAGCTGTCGGAATTAAACGCAGTTCGATCATACCTTTTGGAATTACCGGATAAACTACGATTGAGCAAAAGATGCTGTAGTTTTCGCGTAAGTCGTAAGTAATCGCAGTTGCATCAGAAAGTTCACCTTTTAAGAAAACAGGCGTAACTACTGAATCGGTAACCCCTAAATCGAATCCCCGTTCGCGTAATCCTTTTTGCAAGGTCATTGCAATTTCCCAAAGTTTATCTTTTAATTCAGGCTTGCTTTTTAGCAATTCTAAGCGTTTTAACAAACCGATTACCATTGGCATAGGTAATGCCTTAGCAAAAGTCTGAGAACGCATGTTATACCTTAAGAAGTTGGTAATTTGTTCTGTTGAAGCAACGAAAGCACCAATACCTGCCATTGATTTGGCGAAGGTTCCGAAGTAAACATCAATTCCTTCAATACAGTCTTGTGCTTCGTGTGTACCCGCACCGGTTTTACCCATTGTACCAAAACCATGTGCATCATCAACCAGGATACGGAAGTTGAAATCTTTTTTAAGGTCAACAATCTCCTTTAGTTTACCCTGGGCACCGCTCATTCCGAAAACACCTTCTGTAATTAAAAGAATACCACCACCAGTTTCTTCAACCAGTTTGGTTGCACGCTCTAATTGCTTACGGGCACTTTCAATATCATTATGTTTGTAAACAAATCGTTTACCCATGTGCAAACGTAATCCATCTACAATACAGGCATGCGATTCTGCATCATATACCACCACATCATTCCGATCAACTAAGGTATCGATGATAGATACCATACCCTGATATCCGTAGTTTAATAAAAATGCATCAGGTTTGCCTACAAATTCTGCAAGTTCTTGCTCCAGCTGTTCGTGATAGTTTGAGTTACCGCTCATCATACGGGCACCCATCGGGTAAGCCATACCAAATTTTGCAGCAGCTTCTTCATCTGCTTTTCTAACTTCCGGGTGATTGGCTAAGCCTAAGTAGTTGTTTAAACTCCAAACCAAATGCTCTTTTCCACGAAACTGCATATGAGGTGCAATTTCTCCCTCTAATTTTGGAAATGAGAAATACCCATGAGACCATTTCTGGTGTTGGCCAAGTGGCCCCATGTGCTTTGCTATCTTATCAAATATATCCAATGTATTATGTGTTTTTTATAATAAAATTTTGCGAATTTAAGCTTTATTCGTCTTAAAATCAACCTAATGATCTTTTAGGTGTTAATTAAGATTTTTTAACACTCCAATTTTATGCCAAAAAAGCCCCGATTTTACATCGGGGCTTTAAAATTATATTTGGTTTGTTTTAATCAACGTTATCGTGCAAGAAAGAATTGTTCGGTCTGATCTCAGTACCACCGTCCTGATCATTGCTTAAAGTAAATCTGCTCACCTGCGATTCTGAAGAATGCTGAACTTGTTGCAACTGCATTTGTTTGCGTTTGTAAGCAGGTTCGTTTTCCAATTCCTGTAAACCATTGGTGGTACGCAATTTCATACTTAAATCTTTCAAACGTAAGATACGTTCTTTAGATTTTTTCAATTGCTCTTCCATCGATTCATCGCTTTTGTCGTCGTCTAAACCTACAACCGGCATTTCGATTTCTGGTTCAGGCTCAGGCATTGGCGGCATTTGGGCAACCGGTGTTTCGAATACAAAATTAGTTTCAGCTAATTTTACTTCAAACTCAAAACCAGTTTCCTGTGCTTCTTCTACCTGGGGTTCTTCCTCCATCAAAGTATGGCGAACCACATTATTTTCTGGCTCCTGAACTTTTTGAGGCTCAGATTTATTGAACATACCACCAAAAAGATCTGCCTGCGAAACTTCTTCCTTCGTTTTTAAAACAGGCTCGTAAGATGGCGTTGTTTTAGGCTGAATGAAAGAATTTACTGGTTCAACGGGACGAACCAGCGGCGCTTCTTCAGGTGTTAAAAGTGATATTTTCTTTTTATTTTTTTCTTCGTTTACGCGTTCTTCTGATGTTTGGAAACCTGTAGCAATAATGGTTACCGAAAGTTTATCGCTTAAAGATTCGTCGGTACAGTTACCCCAGATTAAATCAGCCGATAAACCGGCTTTCTCCTGAATGTAATCGGTAATGATCGAAACCTCATCCATGGTTACTTCACGCAAACCAGAACTGATGTTCAATAAAATGTAACGGGCACCTTCGATTTCGTTATCTTTTAATAATGGAGATGCTAAAGCACCTTCCACCGCCTGTAATGCACGGTCTTCGCCCTCAGCGGCAAAACTACCCATAATGGCTACGCCACTATCTTTCATTACCGTACGCACATCTTTAAAATCCACGTTGATATAACCTGGCACTGTAATAATCTCTGCAATACCTTTTGCTGCCGTCGTTAAAATATCGTCGGCCTGACCAAATGCAGAACCTAAGGTTAAGTTTCCGAAGATTTCGCGCAGTCGATCGTTAGAGATCACCAGGTAAGAATCTACGTATTTCTTCAACTCTTCCATTCCCTCGTCGGCCTGCAGTCTACGTCTTTTTCCTTCGAAAGAAAATGGTGTAGTAATGATGGCCACAGTTAAAATATCAAGTTCTTTAGCTGCTTTTGCAATGATTGGAGAAGCACCTGTTCCGGTACCACCACCCATTCCTGCTGTAATAAAAAGCATTTTGGTTGTACTACCTAACATTGCCTTAATATCATCTATATTCTCTATAGCTGAGTTTTTACCAACCTCAGGAATAGAACCAGCTCCCATTCCTTCGGTTAAGCTAGCACCTAATTGTACCTTGTTAGGTATAGGGCTAGATTCCAAAGCCTGGGCATCTGTATTACAAATAATAAAATCCACACCAGTAATACCAGACAGGTACATATGGTTCACTGCGTTGCCGCCACCGCCCCCAACACCAATTACCTTGATGATTGAAGACTTATCTTTTAACATTTCGAACTGCATATCTTTATGAATCAGTTGTTTAAAAATTTTTAAATTCTGTTCATTACTCAATGTAATATTAACACTTTTTCAACAGACGTTTTCCACAACTGTTAATAATGTGGAAAACTCATCTTTTGTGGAAAAATAATTAACTTTTTAAGTAATCTTCATCGCTTACATTCATATCATCCTGAATGAAAGTTCTTGTTTTTGCCAGTAATTTATCAAACAAACCTGGTCCTCGTTTCTCTTTTTCTTTTGCTGTTTTTGGTTTTTCTACAAAAACACCGGGCTGTTTCATTTCTTCAATTAACTCTTCTGCTTTCTGGATTCCTTTGATCAGCAAGCCAACACTGGTTGCATACATCGGGCTTTTCAAATCATCGTAAATGGCTTTAGGCATATCTTCATATTTAGATAAATGCTCGTTCGGATAACCAATACGGCAATCTAAACCGGTTACATATTCAACCGCCTGAGACAAGTGTTTTAATAAAGCACCACCTCCGGTAATCACAATACCACCGATCAGTTTTTTCTCGTATCCGGAAGATTTGATTTCGTAATACACGTGTTCAATAATTTCTTCCATACGGGCCTGAATCACATAAGCCAGGTTTTTAACCGAAATTTCTTTTGGTTCGCGGCCACGTAAACCCGGAACGCAAATAATTTCGTTTTCTTTATTCTCCTCAGCCAATGCCGAACCAAAACGTGTTTTTAACAACTCAGCCTGGTTTCGCATAACAGAGCAGCCCTCTCTGATATCTTCGGTAACACTATTGCCACCAAAAGGGATAACTGCCGTGTGACGGATAATACCTTCATGGAAAATGGCAATATCTGTCGTACCACCACCAATATCAACCAATGCAATACCAGCTTCTTTTTCTTCCTCGCTCAACACCGATTCAGAAGAAGCCAATGGCTCAAGAATTAAATCCTGAGTTTGCAAGCCTGCATTGTTTACACATTTGATAATATTTTTTACAGCCGTAACCTGACCAGAAATGATATGGAAGTTAGCTTCAAGGCGAACCCCTGCCATACCAATGGGATCTTTGATTCCCGGCTCGTTATCGATGGTAAATTCCTGTGGTAATACATGGATGATCTCCTCACCCGGTGGCATCACCAGTTTAAACATATCATCAATTAACTTATCGATATCTTTTTTACCGATTTCGTTATTTAATTCTCTTCTTGTTAAAATTCCTCTGTGCTGTAAGCTCTTAATGTGCTGACCAGCAATACCCACATTTACCACCTGTATCTCTACATTGGATTGTCCGCTTGCTACTTCAACTGCTTGAGCAATACCCTGCACGGTTTTTTGAATGTTAGAAACCACTCCACGTGTCACACCCGCCGATTCTGCTTTGCCTATTCCTAAGATTTCTATCTTACCGTGTTGTGTTCTACGACCAACGATAACACAAATTTTTGTAGTACCGATATCCAATCCTACTACAATGGGCGACTGACTGGTAAATTTTGCCTTGTCCATATTCGTTAATTTTGCTGAGTTTTATACTGTTTTTCCAGGGCCCTGATTTCTTTCTCTCTTGCCTCTCTCTGTTTTTTTAAATCTGCCTCAGATTTTGCCGGCTTTGGCTGTGTTGTTACCGTTTGCTTCGGTTTTTCTTTTTTATCCGCAGGTTTTGTTTCCTTTGGTTTAGTGGCCTGCGTAACTGCCGGCTTTTTTACTTCTGTTTTAATGGGTTCCGTTTTTTTAGGCGCTACTGTTTTTACTTCAGCTTTTTTGGGCTCTGCCTTTTTCACTTCAGCTTTAGGTGCTTCTACCTTTTTTGGTTCCACTTTTTTAGGTTCGGGCTTTTTGGGCGCTTCCTTCTCTGCTTCATCTGCCTCAGGCCGGTCATCCATCGCAGCAACAATTGTACTCTTGATTAATGAATCGGTCACGTTTCGCTGTATCCTCAAACTATCGGCGGCAGAAATTGTTTTTGCTTTTTTTCCTAATTCTGTTGAATCTCTTTTTTCGCAAACAATCTGGTTGGTATATTTAATATTGATGGTTTTATAAGTATCCCAGCCTACCTGTGGCATTGCTTTTTTATAAAACAACAACAGGTTCTTCATTTTCTTCTCCAGCGAATCGGCATTACCTAAAACAATGCGCTGATTACCTACCCTTGGTATCAGTTCGATGTCGTTTTTCTGATCAACCACAATCTGCTCGATCTGCGAATCCCAAAGGGTATCTTTTTTAATGTACTGAGCAGTTTTATATAAATCTCTTGCCAGTTGGGTATGCAGGGTATCTACACGACTTCCAAAAACTTCTGTAATGTGTCCTGTTGCCACAAGTACATTAGCAGTGAAGTTTGATGAAATAGGCATTTTCAATCCATCATTATCAATGTAAAAGTCCTGCCCGTTTTCGTTCAATATACGAAGGATAGGCTGGCGTTGTTTTACTTCGATGTGCAGTACTCCATCCATATCTACATATACCTTGGCAAAGCCGATGTAAGGATTAGACTGCAGTTTTTTCTCGATCTTATGAATATTGATGTTTTCGAGGTTGCGCCCTAAAAGAACACCCTGATCTTCTTTTAAAATGGCATCGATTTCTTCGCGCTCAATAAAATTATCAGCACCCGGAATTAAAATCTTAACATCGGTACATTTAACCGTCTGTTTCTTCACATTGATAAAACTCAAAAGCACCACCACCCCTGCCAGGCTGATCAGCCAGGCAAAGCCAGTAAAAATTGCGCTCCAGTTTATCCGTTTAAGCATTGTTTAATGTATTTTTAAGGGGCTCGATAATCGTGTCGATATCTCCAGCACCCACTGTTAAAATTAATTCAGGTTTTGTGTTCTTAACCTGCTGAACCACAAAATCTTTTCCACATATTTTCTTATCTGCTAAAGTGATTTTATCCAATAAAAACTGTGCATTTATACCATCAATGGGCAATTCTCTAGCCGGATAAATCTCCAGTAACATCAGTTCGTCGGCAGTGCTTAAAACTTTTGCAAATTCATCTGCAAAATCTCTTGTCCGCGTGAACAGGTGCGGCTGAAAAATTACCGTTAACTTTTTATCAGGGTACAACTGCCTCACGGCATCAAAACAAGCCCTCAGTTCTTCAGGATGATGTGCATAATCATCTATATAAATCTGACTGCCGTTATTCACAATATATTCGAAGCGGCGTTTAACACCCTTAAAGTTTGCAACCGCTTGTTTTACTTTTTCAGCATCGATACCCAACTGTAAGGCAATAGCAATGGCAACCGTTGTATTTTCGACATTGTGCTTACCGGGAAGCATTAAACTGATGTCTTGGATACTTTGGGTGTTATCGGCATAATCGAAAACAAATTTCGATCCTTCCACCCTTAAATTCTCTGCTCTCGCTGTTGCCGTTGAACTTGCCGCATAACTGATGCTTTTTTCCAGCGGCAATCCTTCATGTGCATAAAGTACCCCTTCGGCTTTCAACTGGCCGGCAAACAAACGGAAAGATTCTTCCAGGTGACTTTTATCTCCGTAGATATCCAAATGATCGGCATCCATTGAGGTTACCACAGCCACATCCGGGTGCAGGGTTAGAAACGAACGATCATATTCATCAGCTTCTACCACTACCACGTTGTTTTTCCCAAAAAGCACATTACTGTTATAGTTACTGGTTATCCCGCCTAAAAAGGCCGTACAATCGTAGCCGGTATCTTTTAAAATATGTGCAACAATAGAAGATGTAGTGGTTTTGCCATGCGTACCCGCAACCGCAATACAGAACATCCCTTTACTGATGATCCCTAAAACCTCAGAACGCTTTTTAAGCGCGAAACCTTTACTTATAAAATGGTTTAAAATTTTGGAATCTTTTGGAATCGCCGGTGTGTAAACCACAAGGGTATCATCATGATTATCCAAAAATGCACAAGGCAGCGAAGAGGCTTCATCGAGATAAGTAATGAGAATGCCTTCCTGCTCCAAGGTTTCAGTCAGCCTGGTCCTGGTTTTATCGTAACCACAAACTACCTGTCCGCGTTTAGCAAAATAACGGGCAAGCGCACTCATGCCGATACCACCGATACCTACAAAGAAAACCCTATTTATTTTACTTAGTTCCATTTTATTAGATTTGAGATGTAAGATTTGAGATACTAGACAAATAGTCTGATCTCATATCTTACATCTAGTTTCTCATATCTTTACTTAATCAATTTCAATACTTCGTTCGCAATAATTTCATCTGCTTCTGGCAATGCCATCTTAGCTAAATTTTCGGCAAGCGTTTCGCACTGCTCTTTATTGTTTAACAGGGCTAATGCTTCTTTAACCAGGGTATCTTCTGCAGAGCGGTCGTTAATTAATATTGCCGCTCCGTTTTTAACCAGGGCCATCGCATTTTTAGTTTGATGGTCTTCTGCTACATTTGGTGAAGGCACCAGTATCACCGGTTTTTTAATCAAACAAAGTTCTGCTATGGTTCCGGCACCTGCCCGGCTCACAATCACATCTGCTGCTGCATAAGCCAGATCCATTTTATTTAAAAACTCGAGGATTCGAACATTGGGGTGATAGTCTACGCCCAATCTTTCTATAATCCCCTTGTAGTAATATTTACCTGTTTGCCAGATCACCTGCACATCTTGCGCAAGAATAGCTGGTAAATGTTTTTCAATTGCTTTATTCAGTGTGCCTGCACCCAAACTTCCACCAGTAACCATAATGGTCTTTTTCAATGGATCGAGTTTTAACAGTTCGGCACCCTGAAAATGTTTGCCTTTTATATCCACCACTTCCTGGCGGACAGGATTCCCTGTTTTCAAAATTCTATCCGCCGGAAAAAACTGATCCATATCATCAAAGGCGACACAGATTTTCGAAGCTTTTTTACCTAACCACTTATTGGTTATTCCGGCATAAGAATTCTGTTCCTGGATGAGGTAAGGAATTCCTTTCAAAGAGGCTGCATACAATAGCGGCCCTGAGGCATAACCACCCACACCGACTACGGCATCGGGTTTAAAATCATTAATAATCTGCATGGCTTTGCGCACGCTACCGATTACCTTAAACGGGAGCGCCAGATTTTTAATAATCGAGCCACGTTGCATCCCGCTAATATTCAATCCTATAATTTTATATCCGGCTGCAGGAACTTTTTCCATTTCCATTCGCCCTATAGCACCCACAAATAAAATTTCACAGGCTGGCACCATGCGTTTTAGCGCATTGGCTATGGCCACGGCGGGGAAAATATGCCCGCCGGTGCCACCACCTGATATGATAATTTTTGGGGAATTATTCATTTTAATTGTTATTTAACCGCAAAGAGCACTGAGTTTTTCGCAAAGCACGCCAAGCTTTTTATTATTTATTCAAATTGAGTTATTGGATATACTTCCAATCCGCTAACGCTTAACCTATTTAGGCGATCGCTGGAATCTCTCCAACAATTATCTTATTATTTATTTTTTCTTCCTTCGGTGTCAGTTTTGCATTTTCTTCTACATCACGGCTTACGCTGAGGATAATCCCAAAGGCCACACTGGTAAAGATCATGGATGTACCGCCCATACTAACCAATGGAAGCGGAACCCCGGTTACCGGCCCCAGCCCTACAGCTACCGCCATATTAGCGAAGGCCTGAATGGTGAGACTGAAACTCAGTCCGGCTGCCAGCAACGCACCAAAGGCCTTGGGCGCCCGGGTTACGATCTTGATACATCGGTATAAAAGCACCAGGTATAGTATCATGATTACAATTCCTCCCACAGTTCCCCATTCTTCAATAATAATGGCGAAAATAAAATCGGAATACGGGTGTGGTAGGAAATTGCGCTGCGTACTATTACCTGGTCCTTTACCAAAAACACCACCAGTAGCTAAGGCAATTTTTGCCTGATCTGCCTGGAAAGTTTTATCTGAATGCTGCATCTCGGGATGTATAAACGTATTGATACGCGACATGTAGGTTTTCCTTCTTGGTCCTAAAAAGAAAACAAACAGCAGCAGTACGAAACCGCCTGCACAAACAATCGCGATCTGTTTAATACTGATCCTACCGATAATTAACAGCAATATGCTTACACCAAACAGCATTAATGCTGTAGACAGGTTAGCCAGTGCGATTAAAACAAATACCACACAAACCGAGCCCATAATTGGTATAAATGACTCTTTAACATTTTTAATATTTTCCTGCTTTTTGGTCAGCATCCGGGCTAAAAAGGTAATCAAAGCCAGTTTGGCTAAATCGGAAGTTTGAAAAGTTAATCCGATTACCGGTATTTTAACCCACCTGGAAGCATCGTTTAAGTTGGTTCCGAATATCAGCGTATAAAACAACAGCGGAATGGTTACAATCATCAGCACCTTCGAAATTCCTGCATAATAGCGATAATCCAGCAGGTGGGCGATATAGATCATCCCGATACCCATCAACACAAAAATTAAGTGCTTGGTGAGCAAAAGCTTCTCTACGGCTTCTCCTTTTTTATAGGCTAAGGTACCTGTTGCACTGTACACTGCCATTACAGATATAAGCGAAAGCAGGATGATGATCAACCAGATCCATCTATCGCCTTTTGTTTTATTAAGTAGTGCCTGCAACATATATTGAGCCTCCTATTATAATTCTCTAACTGCCGCTTTAAACTGATTACCGCGGTCTTCGTAATTTTTAAACAAATCAAAACTTGCACAAGCAGGCGATAACAATACCGCATCGCCACGTTTAGCTAAATGAAAAGCAATCTGTGCCGCTTCCTCAGCCGAAAAAGTATTTACAATTACTTCTACATCATCCTCAAAAGCATCGTGGATACGTTTATTATCCTTACCTAAGCAAACAATGGCCTTTACCTTACTTTTAACCAAATCCTTAAGCATGTTATAATCGTTCCCCTTATCAACACCGCCCATAATGAGCACTACATCGCTGGTCATACTCTCTAAAGCATACCAGGTAGAGTTCACATTGGTGGCTTTACTATCGTTGATAAAATCGATCCCCGAAATTTTGGCCACATGCTCCAACCTGTGCTCAATATTTTTGAAATTCCCCATGCTTTCGCGAATGGACTCATTTCTTAATTCTAAAACTTTCGACACAATGCCTGAGGCCATAGAATTGTAAATGTTGTGCTTGCCCTGTAAGGCTAAATCTGAAATAGACATGGTTAGTTGGTTATTTGGTTCTGTAAGGATATGTATAGTAGTTTCTTCTAAATAAGCACCCGGTTCAACTTTTTTAGTAATTGAAAAGGGAAAAGCTTTCGCTACGGGTTTAGCCAGTGCGATGGCTTTTAAGCTCTCTTCGTCATCTGCACAATAAATGAAAACATTTTCTGCTGTCTGGTTTTGAACAATGCGCATTTTTGACGCCGCATAATTCTCCAGTTTATAATCGTAACGATCTAAATGATCTGGGGTAATGTTAAGTAAAACAGCGATATCTGCTTTGAACTCGAACATATCATCAAGCATAAAGCTTGAAATTTCCAGCACATAATATTCGTAATCTTCTGTAGCCACCTGTGCGGCAAAGCTCTGACCGATATTACCCGCCAAGCCTACATTTAACCCCGCATTTTTTAAGATGTGATAGGTTAATAAACTCGTCGTTGATTTACCATTGGAACCTGTAATGCAGATGGTTTTTGCATGGGTATATCTTTTGGCAAACTCAATTTCTGAAACCACTGGAATCCCTTTGGCCACCAATTTTTTAATGATTGGTGCGGTAGGTGGAATGCCCGGACTTTTAATGACTTCGCTAGCATTTAAGATCAACTCTTCAGTATGTTTTTCAGACTCGAAGGGAATGGAAAGTTTTTCTAAAGCAGCCTTATATTTATCGGTAATTACACCATAATCGGAAACAAAAACATCGAAACCTTTAGCCTGAGCCAGTTTTGCGGCGCCAACGCCACTTTCGCCGGCCCCTAGAATAACCACACGGCCCTGCCCGGTCATTGCTGACTTCGTATTGCCTGATGTGATATTATTCGTGCTCATTTTTTTTTTATTTTTTAGTATCAAGTGGTGAGTATCTAGTGTCAAGACATTAATACCATCACACTTAACTTTTTACTTATTTTTTATTTACCACTAGGGCATTTTATTTATTACGCTCTCTTTTACCTTTCAGCTTTAGTCTTTGAGCTTTTCTATTAAACCTTCAAACCCTCGACCTTCAACCTTAACTTACCTTAGTTTCAATGTTACGATGGTCATAATGGCCAGCATAATTCCGATAATCCAGAAACGGGTTACAATTTTAGCTTCGTGATATCCTTTTTTCTGGTAATGGTGGTGTAAAGGCGACATCAGGAAAATCCTTCGCCCTTCGCCAAACTTCTTCTTGGTATATTTAAAATAAGATACCTGCATAATTACCGACACCAGTTCGACCAGGAATATTCCGCATAAAATCGGGATCAAAAGTTCTTTACGGATCATGAGCGCAAATGCGGCAATGATACCCCCAATGGCCAAACTTCCGGTATCGCCCATAAAAATCTGAGCAGGATAAGAGTTGTACCAAAGAAAACCAACGCAGGCCCCAACAAAGGCACCGGCAAAAATCATCAGCTCGGCCGAGTTCGGGATATACATAATATTGAGGTAATCGGCCATAATGGTATTACCAGATACATAGGCCAAAATACCAAGGGTAATCCCGATTACAGCTGATGTTCCGGTGGCTAAGCCATCAATACCATCGGTAATATTGGCCCCATTTGAAACCGCTGT
Organism: Pedobacter folensis; assembly: GCF_056490665.1. NCBI lineage: Bacteria > Pseudomonadati > Bacteroidota > Sphingobacteriia > Sphingobacteriales > Sphingobacteriaceae > Pedobacter > Pedobacter folensis. The sequence goes on along the minus strand of NZ_JBWJIF010000003.1, from coordinate 441,569 downwards.
AATGATAAACACAGTAAAGATGAGGAATATGATAAATGCATATTTCTGATAATCGCCACCTAAAAACTTCAATACCTTGGCATAATCGAACTCATTGTTCTTATAAAAAGGCATATTGGTTTTGGTCGATTTTACATCTTGCGTATAATAAAAGGTTTCTCCTTTTTGGCGCAGTACCATTGGAACCGTAGAAGTGCTCTTAACATTATCCTGAACCGTTTCTCTTACCACAATATTGGGATGAAAATACATGGTCGTACCTACAATCAAACCTAAACCTACTTGACCAACCACTTTAAACCGGCCCGCTAAACCTTCTTTGTTTTTTTTGAAAACCTTGATATAGTCATCCAGAAACCCAATTGCACCCATCCAAATGGTTGTGATGATCATCAGGATGACGTAGATATTGGAAATATTGGCGAATAACAAGGTCGGAATCAGGATACCCAGCAAAATAATGATACCCCCCATTGTTGGCGTACCTTGTTTTTGCATCTGTCCTTCTAAACCTAAATTCCTTACCGTTTCTCCAACCTGTTTTTTATGCAGGTAATCAATTAATCTACGTCCGTAAACGGTGGTAATGATCAACGATAAAATAATAGAGATAGATGCACGGAAAGTGATGTACTGAAACAACCTCAACCCAGGTATATCATAATGCTTATGCAGGTATTCGAATAATAAATATAACATTAGCTGATTGGTTTTAATTGTTCAAGTAAAATTTCTTTATCATCAAAATGGCTCCTTAAACCATTAATTTCCTGGTATTTCTCGTGCCCTTTGCCTGCAACAAGAATAATATCTCCTGGCTGCGCTAAATGGCAGGCTGTTTTTATGGCTTCTCTTCTATCTAAAATGGACAAGGTTTTACGCTTATTTGTCGGCGAAACCCCAGCTTCCATGTCGTTGATTATGGTCTGTGCATCTTCTGTCCGTGGATTATCAGAGGTCAGAATTACCTTATCACTCCAATCGCAGGCCACCTGGGCCATAATTGGGCGTTTAGTTTTATCACGATCTCCTCCGCATCCGATTACCGTAATGACCTGTTCAGTTCCTTTGCGGATATTGGCAATGGTACTCAACACATTCTGCACCGCATCTGGCGTATGGGCATAATCCACAATACCAATAATTTTATCGGCAGAAGTGATATAATCAAATCTTCCTTCAGCGCCTGATAAACGGCTCAACAAAGTCAACACTTTTAATTTATCCTGTTCTAACAAGATGGCAGTTCCATAAACGGCCAGCAGGTTATAGGCATTAAAAGAGCCTACCAGTTTGAAGTATACATCTTCGTTATCGATATCTAAATGCAGCCCGCTGAACTGGTTTTCGATAATTTTTGCTTTGAAATCGGCAAGTTGTTTAAGTGCATAAGTCTTTTTATGCGCTTTGGTATTCTGCAACATTACCACACCGTTTTTATCGTCGATATTGGTTAGTGCAAATGCCGATTTCGGTAAAACATCGAAAAATGCCTTTTTAGCCTTCAGGTAACTATCAAAAGTTTTATGAAAGTCTAAATGATCGTGTGTTAAATTCGAAAATACCCCACCAGAGAAAGTCAGTCCTTCGATCCGGTGTTGCGATACAGCATGCGAACTCACTTCCATAAAACAATAATCGCAGCCTGCATCAACCATTTCTCTTAAAAGCTGGTTTAAGGCAATTGGATTCGGCGTTGTATGTGTTGCTGCTACTACCGTATCATTGATATAATTCTCTACGGTTGATAAGAGTCCGGTTTTATACCCTAAATCTTTAAATAATTTAAAAAGAATGGTGGCAATGGTGGTTTTCCCGTTGGTTCCGGTAATACCAATCAGTTTTAAATCTGCTGATGGATTTCCAAAATAATTACCAGCAATGATCCCCAAAGCAACCGATGTATTTTCTACTTTAATATAAGTAATGGTAAAATCCTGGATTTCTGGTAAATTCTCACAGATAATTACCGCCGCTCCCTGCTGAATGGTCTGCCCGATAAACTGGTGCCCATCAGCCAAAGTACCCACTATTGCGAAAAAGACATCATCCTTACCTACCTTACGCGAATCGAAATTCAGCGCATTGATTTCCCTATCGGTTTTACCAACCAATTCTTTAATCGTTACGCCGTAAAGTAAATCTTGTAATTGCATTTTTATTCTTTTATTATCAGGCATTTAGGAACAAGCAGCAAGAACTTAAGCCCTATACCTTTCACCTTACACCTTAATTCAACTCTATTTGTACACCCAATCCTTTACCCACCTTCGTTCCGGCGATAATAGATTGGCTCACTACTTTTCCAGAACCAAAAACTTTCGTTTTCAAGCCTGCATTGCCTAACAGATACAATGCATCTTTCAGTCCCATACCTGCCACGTTTGGCATTACACCTTTACGCTCGTTATTTTCCTGAAAAATTGTTCCTGCACTGGTATCTATAATGTTGTAATACTCAGATTTTGAAGCAAAAAGCGGTTTAAAACCAAATGCTTTATACACTTTCTGAGTCGCTTTACTCTGTCCGGCTTTTGTAGGCGGCGTACCGGTATTCCCAACCAAACGGGTAGGAACATCGTTGTACATCTGCATATCGCTCGCATAAATACGATCGGCAATTTCCCTGAACACCGGTCCAGAAACCAAAGCACCATAATAAGCACCCTTCGGATCGTTAATTACCACGATTAAGGAATATTTCGGTTTATCAGCCGGGAAATAACCCACAAAAGATGCCTGATATTGTTTTTTTCCCTTATATCCTTTATTGGCATCAGCCACCTGAGCTGTACCCGTTTTACCGGCAATTGGATATAACGGATTGTAAACAACCTGCTTTCCACTGCCCTCGGTTACCACACCTTCAAGCATTTTCCTGATCTTGCTCAAGGTCACATCTGAACAGATTTTATCATTAACCACCCTGGCTTTAAACTGCTCGATCGGATTACCCAGTCTTCTGATCTCTTTCACGAAAATTGGTTGCAACATCTTACCATTGTTAGCTACCGCATTATATAGCGTAAGCATCTTTAATGGCGTCAAATTCATTTCATAACCGTAAGCCATTTGAGGAAGGGTCATGTTTTTGTTCCAGCTTCTGTTGGCTTTAATATTTTTAATTACCGGCATTGCCTCACCCGGGATCTGCAAATCCATTTTTTTATTCAGATGCCAGTCATATAAATGATCGGTAAATTTCATCGGATCGCTGCCGTAATGCATATTGATCAATTTCGCAATCGCCGCATTCGAAGATTCTTCAAATGCTTTTTTCACGGTAACCGTTTCAATTTTCGGGTGCGAATCTTTAATCAGTTTACCTGGAATCTGATAATACCCTGTACCGATCATGGTATTGGTATCGATCAGTTTATCTTCTAAAAGCGCCATGTACGAGGCCAGTTTAAAAGTCGATCCCGGATCCTGATTACCCGCGATGGCGTAGTTAAATTTCTCTTTATACTCCCCTTCTTCAACCTTAGAAAAATTGGCCACTGCACGGATCTCGCCGGTTGCCACTTCCATCAAAATCACCGTACCATGATCGGCCTGCGATTTGATCAACTGTTTTTCCAATGCACTCTGGGCCAGATCCTGCATGTTTACATCAATGGTCGAAATGATATCGGCACCATCTTTCGGCGCCACCTCAGCTTCTTCATTTACCGGAACATAAACCCCACCGGCAATGCGCTGCATTAGTCTTTTTCCGGTTTCGCCGTTGATATATTCTTTATATGCTCCCTCTAAACCTACACCGTTTTTAACATTTTCATTTTTATAGCCAATGGTACGGGCCGCCAAAGCCTGAAAAGGAAGGATCCGTTTGTTCTGCTGAACAGCAATTAAACCACCGCTAAACTTGCCGATGTTATATAAAGGAAAAGTCCTGATGGTTTTCAGATCAGCATAACCTACTTTACGATGGATCAGCAAATAACGTGCACTATCCTGACGTCCTTTACGCAGGTAACGCGCATATTCTTTAGCGGTTTTATCCTGAAAGAGCTGCGCTAATTTATAACCCAGCGAATCTACTTTTTCGTTAAATACTTTATCTTCAGCAATACCACCTGCAAACATATCCATACGCAGTTCGTATTCCGGTATAGAAGTAGCCAGCAAACTACCATCGTTCGAATAAATATTCCCACGGGTAGCCTCCACGCTTACATATCGTGTAGAAAGACTATCTGCCATAGCTTTCCATTTTTTCCCTTGCACATACTGTACCTGACCGAGGCGTAAAAACACCGCGAAAGCAAAAAGCACAATTAAGCCAAATGCCAGATATACACGAAGCAAGATGTTTGCTCTAATATTCATCGCTTTTAACAATTATTTTTTTTGGTGGTTCAATCAGTTCTTTTATCCCAAGGGTATCTACCTTTTTGGCAACCTCTGTCAGTTTACTTTTGAACATCAGGTCAGCTTTAAGGGATTTATACTCCCATCTTAATTCTTTTACTTCTTTATTTAATTTATCAATGCGGCGAACATTGTTTACCGCAAAGTGGCTATTGGCAATATAAATCATCCCCAAAAGCGCCAGAAAACACAAATAAGGCAAAGCATCAGTTGCCGCCTCTTTACTTACTAATCCATCATTAAATAGCTTACTGATAAATGAATTACTATCCATTTTTTCTTCGGCAGTTTTTGGCCTTTTGGGCGCAACTTTTAACTCTGGTTCAGGCCCAACCTCTTCTTCTATCTCTTCCCTAAACCTGTTCATATCTTTTCTGCAATTCTTAGTTTCGCACTGCGAGCCCTGTTGTTTTGAGCAATTTCCTCATCAGTGGCAATTATCGCTTTGCGTGTAATTACATTAAATGGCTTTTGCTGATTTCCGAAGAAATCCTTTTCTACCTCACCCTGAAATTTACCTTTAGCCATAAAGTTTTTAACCGGCCTGTCTTCTAAAGAATGGTAAGACATCACCACTAAATGACCACCAGGTTTTAACACATCGGCGGCTTGCTGTAAAAAATCTTCAAGCACCTGGATTTCAGCATTCACCTCTATACGCAGTGCCTGAAAAACCTGCGCTAAATATTTATTCTCTTTTCCTTTCGGGATATAACCAGCAATAGCTAATTTCAAACTATCGATATCGGTAAAAGGCTGTTCCAAACGCGAAGTCACAATAGCACGCGCTAAAGATTTCGCATTTTTCACTTCACCATAAATCCCAAATATTTTATGCAGCTTATCTTCGGTATAGGTATTCAATATTTCAGCAGCGGTTAAATCGCGGTGCTGGTCCATACGCATATCCAGATCTGCATTATGACGGATCGAAAAACCACGTTGCGGCACATCGAACTGATGCGAAGAAACACCAAGATCAGCCAGGATACCATCAACCTGCTTAAATCCTTTTAAGCGGAGATTATTTTTCAGGAAACCGAAGTTCTGGTCGATAAATATAAAACGATCATCAGCAGGGATATTTGCCTGCGCATCAGGATCCTGATCAAAAGCAATCAAACGCCCTTTCGGTCCAAGATGTTTTAAAATTTCTTTTGAATGACCGCCACCTCCAAAGGTTACATCAACATAAACGCCGTCAGGTTTGATATTCAACCCATCAATGCAGGGCTGCAACATTACAGGAACATGGTAATTATTCGCCATCAGCACCTCCTTTCTTACCACCCATCACCTGCTCGGCAAGGTTTGCAAAATTCTCCGGTACGTCATCAAAAATATCTTCGTAAGATTTTTTATCCCAAACTTCGATACGATCTAACTGACAAGCTAACACAAGATCGCTTCCGATACCTGCATAATCAACCAGCGATTTAGGCAAAAGCACACGACCAGCTGCATCAAGCGAAAGCTCGGTTGCACCACGGGTAAACGACCTGATAAATTCACGGTTATTTTTTTCGTAGATGTTCAGTTTGCTTAAATCGGTAACGATAGCATCCCAAACTTTCTTTGGATAGATCACCAGGTTTTTCTCAAAACCACGGTTAATAATCAACCCTTCTTTCTCAGATTCAGGCAATTGTTTCTTAAGCGCAGCGGGAACCATAAGGCGGCCCTTTGCGTCAAGTTTACAATCGAATTCTCCTAAAAGTTGGGTCATAGTGGTATCTACACTTTTTATCTAGTGTAAAAGTAAATAGTTCTACCACTTTTTACCACTTTTTACCACAAAAAAGTTTTCCACATCCTTTTTGTTACAATAATGGTCTCACAATATAGTTAGATTAAGCCTATCCGCACAAGCAGAAAACCATTATCCACTGATAATTAGCAGGTTAAAAATAGATTATTAAAAAGTGTCACGTTGGCCCAATTTTTCCCATAAAATTTAATAGCGCTAAAAATGAGCATATTAAAAAAGCCAAATTATTCAGCTAATGACCGTTCCTGTAAAATCTCAGCTTTAACGAGCAGGTAAGGGAAATAGCAAAAAGTAGGCGCTTGGGTCTGACAGGAAACCGAAAAATACCACTCCGTAAATACGACATCGAGAATGTCACGAGAGAAACAAGCGGTAGGGAGAAAAATAATATGTAAAATTCTTTTGGCTAATCTGTCACCAGCTTTGTAAATTAATAAGATCAATTTCGTTAAAATGCCTATCCTTTGTATGCAATTTTAAGTCGAATTGCTTTGCTATTGCTGCTATCCATATATCATTCTCCGGTATTGGCTTACCTTTTTGCAATAATGCTGCTTTGATTAAAGCATAATGATTAGCTGATCTGTAGGCACCCAGACAAAGCTCTCCCAATACAGCAAAAGGAATATTGATTTCCTCCTTTAAGGTTTCAAGAAATGTTGTGATTGTCGGGTTTCCTTTAAATAACTCGATCACTATATTAGTGTCTAAAAGGTTATTTCCAATCATCCGGGTGGATTGTTTCACAGGATTCTGCGATAATACGTTCCATTTCTTCCGCTTCAGCTTTAGACCAGATTCCCGAAAAATCTCTTACGCTCGGTGTTTTTTTAACCGTTTTATTATTTGCAACTTTTAATAGGTTCTCCAAAGCAACTAAAGTAGCTTCACTTTTTACTTTGAGCATTTCCTCAATCAAAAGTAATTTACGTGTTTCTATGTGCATGGATGTGATATTAAGTATAACACAAAAATAAAGAATTATTTCTACAATAACCTTACCATCCTCAAATTGAGGGTGGTAAGGTTGTCCATTTCTCTTTCCATTGATGGAATCAAAAGAGGAGGACATATTCGGAACGTATTCTCTTAAAGATGGGAACTTCAAAATTCGTTGGAAATACTTAATACCCTCCTGCCACATCTCTGTTTAAGTTGATCACAGTTTTTCTTTCTCCTTTGGCAATTGGATAAAGTTTCCATTTATTGTTATCAACCTGTTCTAATTGCCAGCTATTTGCAGGGTCTGCCAGCAGTCTTTTTACCGCTCGTGGAAAAGCGTTGGCGGCTCTTGCATTTTCCCAGGTTCTTATTACTTTAAAAATAGCTTCTTTCTGCGGACAACTTTCAACGTCCTTTTGATTCATTTTTAAACTGTATGTTGTACCAACACCTACTGAAATGGCTTGTATATGCTCATATTCTTCAACTTTGGATTTGGCATTGATTGGGAAGTTACCCCCCATACCCACAGGAAAAAAGTTAGCATAACATACATCGCGGAGATCCTTTCCCTGACTGGTGGTACTGCCCCATTCGCGCGTTTCAGCATCGTATAGATTTTTCCCACCCCCAACATTCCAGATGCTTTGATAATGCCAGGATCCTTCAGACAAGGTAGCACCTGTGAAACGAATATATGGGACACCCAACTGTGCTGCCTTTTCGAACATTTTACCAAAGAAACGTTTAGTAGAATAATAACCATGTCCGTTATTAAACAAAAACTCCTGGCCATCGAAATCGTAATAAGAAATGCCATTGACTTTGCAGACTTCAGCAAAGTGTTCAGCGATTTTGTCCTGCAGCTGCATATTCGGGATAAGCCCATCGTATCCATAATTAACCGTTACCTGAAGTTTGTAAATGGTATCGCCATTGGCATGGTTTGAGGCAGTGGTTTTCCAGTATCCCCGCTTCACATTCAACAGCCTGTAGGGTTTCTCCTTTGAAACGCCCATATAATGAATAAGTTCTTTACCGATTTTGATCATGTTTAAGTTGGCACAATGACCTTCCCAACTGGCAATCTCATCAAGATAAGTGGGGTTGTCTACCAAAATAACCGTGTCGGTTGCGCTGATATTTTTCACCAATAAGCGTTTTTGCTGATAACACAGGCTATCGCTCGGGATTGGACTTGCATCCAGGGTGCCCGGGGCCAAAGCATTTGTAATTGGAGTCCTGCCGATACTGATCCCTAGTTTGGCTGCCATATCAGAAAACTCCTTATGCGAAACACTTCCGCTTGTTAATTTAATCGGCTTTTTCTCAAAATTCTTTCCGTCGATATAACCGTTATTGCCCCGATCGGCTCTTAAGAAGCCCTGATCGTATAAACTTATGGTTTTAAAGCCCAATCTGGATGTATAAGAAATGGTGCTATCATTTAAATTACCACTTGTTAGGAGGTCAGGAACAAATGCAGCCGGGTCTTTTATCCATTTTCCATTAATGGTTGGATGTGGGAGCTTTTCCTTCAAGACAATATCCTGGATTACATCCAGCAAAGCCGTACTGTCAGGGCTTCCCCATAAGGCGACCGATGACCCGATATAATCTACACCTGGCAATGGTTGTACCTGTAAATGGTTGGGCGTGTTCGCAGCCATATTAGGAATGAGCGAAAAGTAAACCTCTCTTTCAAAACCACGGTCTCTTGACTGATAAGCGAGTGATATTCTCCCGTTTTTATCTACAGTTGCCGCATTACCATACATGATGCGGTACCAGGGTTCTTTATGTGCATAAAATGCAACATCGCTGACCCCGTTTCCGCCCAATGTAAATACCTGACCTTCATGCAGGTTCGAGGGCAAAGGAAAACGCTTAGCATCAGGAGTATGAACAATGTATTGAAAAGGTGCAGCATCGCCAATGGTTTCCGCTTTTCCACCCAAGGTATTATCATTTAATGCCATCATACCAATAGAGTAGTTTACAGCAGCACTTGTATCCCTGGCCACACCTATGATTTCGCCTAACAGATTATTGATCTGAGTGTGTAATGGGCCCCATTCAATCACATCGATGCCTTTTCGGTTAGTGAGTGACAGCAAGGTTAATTTAAAATATTTCGCCTTAGGCTCCAGTTTAACGTTTGCCACCGAACCATTGGCATAATATAGTGCGAGTGTTTTTTTATCTTTTATATAAACCGCTTTAGTGGGTTCGAAGTATTTTTTTTTGGTATCACTATATAAACTCAGTAAAGGTGAGGGTTTGTCAGCCGGGCTAAACTCACGGTAAGGGGCTTTAGTCTTATTTTTCATGCTGGTCACGAAACCTTTGTTATCCACCCTGATTTTAAAATAATCAGTCGAAAACTCGGTCTGGCTATATCCCTTCACCGAAAACCAGCAGCTGATCACCATTAGCAATACAGTAGCTTTTGCGGCGATATTTAAAGAATTATTTTGCATTTCAGGTATTTATTTGTGTGTTTGTGTTGTGTTGTATAAAAGTAGGCGAACTTTTTTATATCCGCCTACTTGATTATTTGTATTTTATTGTAGCGGGTCAAAAGGGCCGCCCCATTCTTTGTTCTGTGGCAACTGATCAGGTTCAGCAGATATCTGCGTTGGATGCAAAGCATTAAACCAATGATTAAGATCAAGGTTATAAGTCTGATTAGCCGAAGCTGTCTTATCCAGATTTTCTACGATCACTGCAGAGAATTTAGCCCTTACCGCAGCAGTCATAATGTTGTCTGTATTTCCAGGCAAAGCTTCACCTTTATTTAACATCAGGAATAAACCTCTCCTGGTGGTCTGGGTATTCAGGATATCGTAACGTCTCCACCTTCTTAAATCGTTAAATCTAAAACCTTCAAAAGCGAGTTCCACCTGGCGTTCGTTGATAATCGCTGTGCGAAGATCGGTCTGTGAGGTTGCTGTAATGCCATATTTCCCGGATACGCCTGCGGCAATACCCGCACGTTTACGGATGGAAGATAAAGCCGTTATGGCCTCGTTACTGTTACCTGTTTCGTTTGCAGTTTCGGCAAGCATTAAGAGAAGTTCAGCATAACGCATTGGCGAGAACCAGCTTTTAGCACCAGCTGCCACGCCTACAAGCGCTGCTCTGTCTATAAGTGTATCTAAACCCTTACGCTGGAAAAAGCCTGTTACGCCATTTTCATCTCCATTTTGAACCAGCGGAGAAATGCCTGAAAATAAGGTCGTATTTTTCTCCGGGAGCACAGTGCTGGGCGTTGCCGATGCTTTCCAGGTCCAGGCTTGCCAGTAAGTACGGGATCTTGGCGCGGTCATACCTATTGTATTCACATCAGGCGTTGGGTATACCGTACCACCACACCAAATGGTTGCATAAAACCGGTCGTCGCGATTGGTGTAAAAATCGGTTAGAAACTGCTGGTTATAAGCTGCATTGGATAATTGGTTTTTATCAAATTGCATAGGGCTACCATCACGCTTTGGATAAGCGATCAGTAAAGGTAATATAGGTTGATCGGTATTGGTATTTCCGTTTGTAAAAGGAAGGGGCCTGATGGAGTTAAAGTTCATGTAACTATCCGGATAATAGTATTGTCTGGTCATAATATGCTCTTTGTTCCTCGAATACCAGATTAGCCTATAGTCGGCAAACAGGCCAAAACCCGCTGCATCTGCAGCCTGTACGGCGGCTTTGGCAGCATTATAGGCATTTGCCCACCTGACCTGATCGTTTGAAGGGTTAAACAATGGACTGGCATACCATAAAAGTACCCTTGCTTTAAAACCAAGCGCAGCAGCGCGGTTAATCCTGCCGTAATCAACTCCACTGTAGTTGGGAGGCAAAACGGCAGCCGCCTCATCCAGATCCTTTATAATCTGTGCAACGCATTCAGATGTTTTGCTCCTTGCTACTTTCAGCGAGTTTACATCGTTCCCGTTTTGCGTCTTTAAGATCAATGGTACCCCACCTACCGAGCTGACCATCCCCCAGTAAGTCCAGGCACGCCAAAATTTAGCCTCGCCGATTAACCTGTTTTTGGTATTTGGGTTGATTACCGATTCGGGCAAATCCCTCACCTGATCCATAAAATAATTGGTTTTATCGATATTCGTATAATTCAAATTGGTCGCATTTGCTACTAAATCGACTATACCCCTCTGGAAACCACTTAAGTTCCCTCCAGATGCATTAATGCCCTCATCAGCATTCGCACCACTTCCAAGCGGCCATCCGGGCATAAGGCCGCTGTATACATCGTTCAAATAAGACTTGATTAAAACAGAATCGGTCCATACATTCTTTGGATTTATCGCGCCTGTGTTTTCATAATCCAATCCTTTTTTACAAGACGAGCCCAAGGCAATAATCAGGGCGATATAAAGGATAAATTTATTTTGATTTAGATATTTCATTTTGATTTCCTTTTAATGTTAAAATTTAGAACGTTACGCTAAGACCGGCATTGTAGGATTTAACAATTGGGAAAGCCGTACCTCCACCCATTTCAGGATCATAGAATTTTTTGTTGAATTTGCTGATCACAAAAAGATTAGATCCGGATACATAAAAGCGAATGTTGTTTACGTATTTTTTATATAATTTTTGCGGAACATTATAAGCAACATTCAAAAACTTCAGGCGCAGAAAACTTGCATCTGCCAGCCAGAAATTACTTCCGGCTGTATTAACACCTCTTACCGCATCATTTGCGCTGTAGCGATAAGGCAACCAGGCGTTATCAGGATTTTCCGGACTCCATGACTCATCGTACCAAGGGCGCCACATCCTGTTCCATTCTACCCCTCCGGATAAATCATTGAAAGATTTTTTATAACCGAACGAACCATTAAAATTGGCATTCACACTTATTCCCTTCCACTCTGCACTTAAATTTAAACCCACTACTTTGGCATTATTGCTATTGTTTAGCACCGTGATGTCGTTGTCGTTGATTTTATTATCACCATTAAAATCCACGTAGGCCAGCTGTCCGGGTTTAGGCGCAATGCCATTGAAAGTATATCCAGGTTTAGCCGCCAGTAAAGCATCCACATCCGCTTGCGACCTGAGCATCTTATCAACCGTGTAACCTGTAATCATATTCGCAGAACGTCCCTCTTTGAGTATATCCTGATAATCGTAAGTTACATTCTGATCCCTCGTCACATACCATGAATCGCCATAAGTGAAATTCGCACCTACGCTATAATTAAATTCGCCAACCCTGTTGTTGTAGTTCAGGCCGATATCAATACCGTTTGCTTTCATTTTACCGTAATTCACAGATGGTAATGGGCGGCTAAAGGTTGGTGGGGTAGACTGGATCTTTGCAGCCAGAATATCGTAGGTAAGGTTATGCCAATACTCTGCTGAGGCTGTGAAATGTTTTAAGAAACTGATATCGACCCCTATGTTCTTGTTCTGGTATTTTTCCCAGGTAATGTCGGGATTGGGCAATACATCATATCGTATCCCAGGGTTAAGTGCAGGCGATTCGCCAAAAAATGCACTGCCTCCCGGAACATATTTATCTTCATATTGCCAGCGTGCTACGTTATCATTACCTGTTATTCCGAAAGAAGCCTTTAATTTTAATGATTCAATTCCTTTTACATTTCTAAAGAAGTTTTCTTTAGAGATCACCCAGGCTGCAGAACCGGCAGGGAAGAATCCCCAACGTTTATCCGGGGCAAAAATTACCGAACCATCATAACGATAGGTGAAAGTAGCGATATACTTATCTCCATAATCGTAAGCAAATTGTCCAACATACGATTTACGGCCAGTTGTTACCTCGAACCCATAGGTATTGCTGATACTTTTTGTTGCCGTACCGTTGACCACACCTGCTCCTCCGGTGGAGGCCCACCACTGGTCAGTTGTATAAATAGGAAAACCATTGATGGTCGCATCAATACCGTCACCGGAACGTTCCTGACGTTCGTACACCAGTGCTGCATTTACGTGATGCTTGCCAAAATTTCGTTCAAAGTTTAACTGAAAGTTCAATTGTTCCTCTTGGTTCCAGGCAGATAGTTTTTCTATAGAATTCGAATGTTGTGTAAGACTTTTCCCTACAACAGTATTTAAATCCCAGATAACTGGTGTAATCTGTTTCAGTTCGTAATAAGTAAAAGGATGTGAATATATTTTTTGATTGGTGTTCGTAAAGCTTTTTATATAGCCAACTTTAGCACTTAATCCTTCCAAAAACGGGGCCTTATAAGTTAAATTTAAATTCGCAACAGATTTGATGGCCTCTGATTTATTGTAGCCTGCCAATCCTTGCGCTTCACCTGGTTTATTGGTAATCCAGAAATAATACACTGGGTCGCCCGAAGCCGTAAACGAGGGCATATATGGCTGCCATACCAAAAGTTTAGGAAACATATCTCCCGACCAGTCGCCCTGAGGGGCATTAAATTTATTATTGTTTATGCTAAAGCCAGCGAAAACAGTTACATCTTTGGTCAGGTTAGCCGTTATATTTGCCCTGACGTTGTACTTTTTTTCGTTGGTGTTTTTGATAAAAGTTTCCTGGTTTACATAAGAGCCGCCGATAAAATACTGAAGTTTATCCGTCCCTCCAGAGGCACTTAAATTATGCGTAGTAATAGAGGGATCGACATAAACATCTTTTAAGGCATTAAACCCATAGCCCTTGCCGCCACCAAAATCCGCATCCTGAAAGTATGCTTTTGCATCAGCGGTCCAGGGAGTATTTGCTGGTCCGCCAGCTTCGCCCCAAATTCTGTTTTGAATCGCTCCCCACTCCATGATACTGGTTAGCTCCATGTTATTTCCACGGACATCTTTTCCGGTGTTCACCGAATAGTTTACAGATGCTTTTCCGGCCTTACCGCGTTTGGTGGTAATCAACATCACTCCCCCGCCTGCACGGGCACCATAAGCAGCTGTAGTCGCCGCGTCTTTTAAAATGGTTACATCTTCAATTTCATTAGGGCTTAAATTGTTGAATTCTGCCGCATCACTGGTTACTTTTCCGTCAATTACATATAAAACCGGCGCTGTATTCCATGAGCTTGGCGTTCTGATGCGAATGCTGGGTTGTGCTCCTGGTATCCCACTAGGCGTGGAAACATATAAGCCTGGCATTCTACCTGCCAATAAGTTACCTACTGATGTAGTCGGGATTTCGGTGTCTGTCTCTTTAAATTTAACAGAAGCGACAGACCCGCTCAAAAGTTCTTTCTTTTGCTTGGTGTAACCGACAATCACCGTTTCGTTTAAATTGATTGCGGTAGAGACCATTTCTATTACTATTCCCTGTTTAGGCACAACAGTTATCGCTTTATAGCCGGTCATGGTAACCCTTAGCATTGCTCCACTGGGTACAGCAATTGTAAATTTACCCGACTCGTCTGCCTTTACCGAGGATGCAGCGCTCCCTGTAACGGAAATTGTGGCAGCCGCCAATGGGATCTTTCCTTCTGCATCTACTACCGTTCCCGATATTTTTACCTGAGCAAAAACATGATAGGACTGCAGTAAAATGAAGACGATTCCGAGCACCCGTAAGTGCATTTGTAATACCTGTTTCATAATCTAATTCTTTGGTTGGTTAGTTTTTTTGTTTGGTTTTTTGCCGGATGGTTTGGAGCCCAACCAAACCACCAATGCTATTAGGATAAATCTCAGAAGAATACCTAGCCGCAACTACCACTAATTTGATCGTTTACAATGTTTTTTTTGCCCTCTTTTCCCCTTGTTCCTACGGATAAAATGACCTGAATCATCAATTAACCCGCAGCAGGGGCCATACGCTAAAATTCCACCTTCTCATTCTAATCAACTATTGAGCGTGTAAGCCAGACTTATTGAATTAAAAAGCGGATAGCAATTTCCATTTCGAGAATATTCGATGAATTATTATTTAGACTTATTAAATATAATTTGGATGAAAGCAATTAAAACAATTTCTTTGTAAGCGTAAACCAAATTCCCTATCGCGATATCCGCATTGGAAACCAAGCTAAAAAATGAAATCAGAACACACTCCTCGAAGGCTAAACTGGGCAAAACATCAAAAAAGGTGGTTTGGTAAATGGCATCTTTATCTTGGTATTATTGCCGGGGCAATTGTTGCTTTTGTTGGTGTTACCGGTAGTATCCTGGTTTTTCAGGATGAGATAGACCGTGCGCTGAACCCTAAGCTATTCGAGGTGATTGCACAGAAACAAAAGATGCCTGTTGAGGAGATCGTGCCTTTAATTAAGAAAAACTATCCCAAATTAAAAATCGATTACCTGATGCTCAATAACTTCAAAAATCCAAATGAAGCATATAGCGTGCTGGATTTAAAAACTGGCGGAGAAACTTTTATTAATCCCTATACAGGAAAAACAACTGGCAAAAGAATACACACCAGTTCTTTTATTCATATAGTTACCGAACTGCACCGGACGTTGCTTATTCCTGTTGCGGGACGATACATTTGTGGTTTAGCTTCACTCTGTCTTTTAATTTTAACCATTTCAGGTTTACGTTTATGGATTCCTAAGAAATGGAAACAGTTAAAATCGGTACTTACCGTAAGGTTTAGCGGATCACTTAAGCGGCAAAATTACGACTGGCACAATTCACTCGGTTTTTACTCCTCTCCCATTGTGGCAATACTGAGTCTTACCGGTTTTTCGATTACTTTTTCTACACTTATTATTCCACTGTTGTTCGTGCTTAGCGGGAAGTCGCCGCAAGGAGTTGCCAAATTGTTAGGGGCAAAATCGGCATGGCATGCACAGGCTGTGCCACTTCCGCTTAAACAGGTTGTTGCCGCAGCCAAAGAAAAAATGCCAAACGGTTATATTGGCGGGATTGCCTTTCCGGCCGATAAAATGGGAACTTATCGTTTGGATGTAGTGAGCGGAAACCTACCTAAGGTTGGAAAAAGAGAAATGCTTATTGTTGATCAATATACGGGCAAAGTGTTACTGAACAGCCGGAAGGATTTCCCAAATGTTGGCAATGCTTATCTCAGCTGGTTAACGCCCATCCATTATGGAAGCTTTGGTGGCAGGCCGACGCAGGTTATCGCCATTATTGCCGGATTAATACCTTTGGCCCTCTTTATTACAGGTTTTATCATCTGGTGGCCACGTTATAAGAAACAAAAGAGAGGTAAAAAACGAAAAACCAATGAAGCCGTATTGGATGAGGCATTGGAAACTCCAATAGTTGAAAAGGAATTAAAACCAGCGAAAATTAAAACACCACTTCCGAAATTAGGCAGGTATTTTCTTTTGCAGTTTAAATCGGGATTGAAATATGCTTTGATTATCCTTCCCCTCAGTTTTATGATGGGTGCACTCTACGGCCTTCCTTCCGGAATCATCATCCAGCCTGCTATTTTTGTAGTGGCTTTTAGCTGCGTGATGGTCTCTTTGAATTTTATATGTGCATTGTTATCAGAAATATTCAATATCCTGTTCCTGCTTCCATTTAAAAAAGGAAGCCACAAGGTAACCCGCTACTTCGCATTATCAACCGCATTTATGGTCTGTTATCTGGCAGTTTATATGCTATTGCTCAATACGGGTTTTGAGGTTTTCTAAAATGAATTTATATGATGTTGTCAGATGGAAAGATCTGACAACATATCGTTATATGGAACAAACGCAGCAGGTTATCCCAGATCAAGCTATTCACTTCAGTTTCATTGCTAGTTTTCACCAGCTACCGAGCCCTCAACAGGTTTATTCGTCGCGGTAATTTTGGTTGGGAGTGGCGCTTTGGTTTTCTTCATCCAGCTTAAAAGATCATCCAATAGTTCATCTCTTTTTTTCAGATCAGCATCCGCCAGGTTATTGTGTTCGCCCTCGTCTGTTTTGATATTATATAATTCTACGGCATGGTTACTGCTAATTTTGGCTTTTCCTCCATCCAACAACCACTCTTCGAGGTAGAGGTGCAATTTAAAATCACCTTTTCTGATTACCGCAACGGGCCTTGTTCTAAATACCTTATCGCGACCTCTGATTACCGGATTATCAAGGTAGCCAGGAAAATACCAAAATATAGCCCTTCTGCTTGTTTCTGTTTTATGACCAAATAAGAGCGGGCTCAGGTCTTCTCCATCACCTTTGAATGTATTGTTGCCAGCGATGGCCATAAAAGTAGGGTAAAAATCCAGATTGATAATCGGTGTAGAATTTACAGCTGCCGGTTTGATATGACCGGGCCAGTAAGCGATAAAAGGCTCTCTTATTCCTCCTTCGTAGTAGGATCCTTTATTGCCTCTTAAAGGTTCTTGCGAAGATTGTTGTGTGGCGCCATTATCGCTTGTAAAAATAATCAGGGTATTTTTATCGAGCCCTGATTTTTTCATAAAATCCATCAATACCCCGATGCTGGCATCAAAATCGTAGGTGCAGGCGGCATAGAGTGCCATGTTGTCTTTTAAACCTTTTTTCTTAAATTTCTCTATCGTTTCTGGTTTTGCCTCCAGTTTAGAGTGAATGGCGTTATGTGCAAGGTAAGCGAAAAAAGGTTTTTCCCGTTTGGTTTGCATAAACCTGATGGCCTCATCAGTTAAGGTAGACACACCCTTTGGATCAATCTGCCCGTCGGTTCCCATATTGGTTTTTGGTCCACGGAAATACTGGTCAAAGCCTTGCGCTTCTGGCTGTGTTTCCTGCGTTTCGCCCAGGTGCCACTTACCAAAAATAGCTGTAGCATAGCCCTGCCCTTTTAGTCCCTCGGCTATGGTTACAAATGTGGGGTTCAGCTCCATATTATTGCGTACCGGAACCAGTCTCATCTGCGCTACAGGCCCTCGGGTGGTACTTCCTACTGCGTAAACGCCATGTCTGGGTGTATAGTGACCACTTATTAACGAAGCACGGCTCGGCGCACAGTTGCCTGCGCCAGCGTAAGCATTATTAAATACCATGCCCTTTTTAGAAAGTGCATCAATATTTGGTGTTTCCATGAGCTTACTGCCGGTAAAGCCACAATCCATATATCCAAGATCATCAGCAAAAATGAGCAGGATGTTGGGTTTGGTTTTCACCTGTTTATTCTGGGAATAAAGGGTTAAGCAGGAAAAGCTTACTAACACGACTAAAGAAAATGTTTTAATGAATGTCTTCATAGAGATGTTTTTAAATGGATTTTAGCAAATGATTAATGAGCAGACATTCGTCTTCTTAACATCAACAATTTTCATCAATACCAAACAAATATAATAACAGTTTATTACCCCATTTAAACGATATATTGTCAATTGGAGCGCCCCAAATTAAAGCCATAATAAAAAGGCCCGGGTAAACCCAGGCCAATTATCAATCATTATCATTTTGCCGATGTAATGATGATTTTTTTAATATCCGATTGGAGAGGCCCCTCCGCTAAGTGGCCAACCAGGATTTTGATAAATGGGAGATGAGGCTAAATCTCCGCCGTTTGCAGTAATGGAAAAATTTTGAATACCAATTGGGCTTAAATAATGTGCCATTGCCCAACGCACCCCCTTATAAGAATCGGCATTACTTTTTACTTCAAACGGCCTTAAATAAACACTTAATCCGGGGTCAGAAACAACTGCGTCACTATTTGAAGCCCCATAAACGATTTGCTTAGGGGTGTACCAGTTCTGCATAGGTCCCCATAGTTTAAATCCCTCAATGTGGGCTGGCGTCGTAATCATTTGGTCCATAGCTCTCCAGCGTCTCAGGTCCATGTACCTTAAGCCTTCTGCCATTAGCTCATCACGTCGTTCACGGCGAATATTATATAATGTCGGCGAAATTAACTGACCGGCCGAATATGCCCCCCAATCTAATTTTTCTTTAGACATATCGGTCGCTGCGATAGTGATATTAAAATCAGGGTTAACCTGGGCTCTTGCCCTGATTTTCTGCCAATAACTTGTAGCGCTTGCATCCAAAGATCCGTTTTTTTCATAGCAGGCCTCTATATAATTCAGATAAGCTTCAACAGCCCTAAAAACAATACTGCCGGTATAACCTCCACCATTATTTGCCTGGGCTCCATCATAACTTATACCTTTCCTGATGGTGTAGCCGGTAGTATACCTTTGTTCTGCGTTCGAAGCATATATCAAAGGGGTAGGTTCAACATCGGTTTCGTGACTCCCTTTGCCTTTGTTTATCAATACATTTAACTGTCCGGGTTCTTTTAAGAAAAGATTTAAACGGCCATCACGGTTTGTTCGCTGATTGGTAATATAGTCATCACCGGCCCAACCGCTTCCAGGTGCATAAATTGGTAATCCATTGGCCATCACAAAACTTTCTACCATACTGCGCGTCAGGCCAATTGCATTGTTGCCCAATTGCGCATATACCGGTACGTTATGTGTCCCTACAGCGTTTGTTGCCTGCCGCCACAACAGCACTTCGCTATAACCCGACATGTCCAGCGCACCAAACATGCTAAAATATGGATTTTCGTTATTGGGAGAAACGATGGTTCCGGTGTTTGTTACCAGTGTTACCACATCAGCAACTGCTTTTGCCGAAGTCATGGCCTCTCCCAGAAAGTATTGGATCTCATTGTCTATGCTTCCTGATTTAAACTGGTAATTGGCGTTATAAGCCTTTGCTGCGCCTGGCCAGTTTGGGCCGTTTGGCACAAATGCCGTACCTTTAAAATATTTAAGCCATGTGCCTTCGTACAAGGCCACGCGAGATTTGAGCAGCAATGCGCAATTTCTGGAAAGTCTGTTTTTTGCGGCATTGTACTGAGGCTGCATCAACATTGCTGCAGAATCAAGGTCTGACAAAATAAAGCGGGCAACTTCCGAACGTGGCGCGCGTTTGCTGGCCTCCGTTAATATCTGGCTATCATCCGGAAATATTGTCTTTATAATGGGGAAATCACCTAAATTCCGAAGCTTGCTAAAATAGGCGAAAGCCCGTAAAAAATACATTTCGCCAATGAACTGGTTTATATTATTTTGGCTGCCGGTTATTTTTCCGGCCTTCCAACGCGGTATAACCGTTTGAAGGAAGTAATTGCACTGGAATATATCAGTAAAGTTCCAGTTGCCATCCAAACCTGAAGGAACTTTCACTAAACCAGGTGCAAATCTATTGTCCTGAGAAGTGCCCACCTGGTTGTCTGTTGCCTGATCAAGTGAAAAAGTTCCAAAAGTATAATTACCCACCTGCGCGTGCGATGGTAGCATACCATAACGAGCAATGGCATAAGCGCCCAGTTGGGATTCCTCAATTAAATAATCATCCGGTGTAATATCAGAGGGGGGAGTTACATCAAGTAAATTCTTTTTACACGATGGAATTATTAACACAGCTAACGCAATGATGATAAACCAGGCATAGTTTTTATTTCTTAAATTCTTCATTTCTTATTTATTTAAAATGTAACATTTAAACCGATGGAGATAACTTTTGTTAACGGATATGCGTTTCCTCTCGCTCTGGGCGTGTCCTTTGCACCTCCGTTTATAGTTTCGGGATCAAACTGGGGCGGAACTTTGGTTATGGTAAATAGGTTATCACCTGAAACGTACAGTCGCAATTTTTGCAGGCCGATACGTTTGGTTAATGATGGAGATAAACTATATCCCAGCTGAAGATTCTTTAACCTCAAATAGGCACCGTTAAGTAGATAAGCGGTTTGCATATTGTGGTTTTTGTTTGTGCCAAACACTGGTCTCGGAAAATGAGCATCTAAATTTTGACCTAAAGGGTTATTAGGATCAGCACGAAAATAATCTAGTTGTTCTCCTTCAAGAACTGTGGAATAGTATACATTATCCGTGATTCCCCAATAATAATAATTGTCAATATTAGTACCACCAGGCCAGAAATCCTGTTTTAATACCCCTTGAAAAAAGGCGCTCATATCAAAACCCTTGTAGTCAAAATGCATATTAAAGCCAATCTTATAACGTGGTGTTGTATTACCAATAACATGCCGATCGCCCAGATTGCCTATTGTTCCATTTCCTGCGTCTATTTTGCCATCGTTGTTGTAATCGGCATACATAATATCGCCGGCACCCCAGGAAGAACCAAAATAACTTTGGCCATTGCTGCTGCTAGCCAGGTGTGCATCCATCTCTGCCTGGGTTTTGGCTATTCCTATCGTGGTGAAACCATAAATGTTTCCGATTTTCTGCCCTGGTATATAGGTGTTAGTTGTACCAGTAATATTGGGGTACCTGGTGACGGTCGTTTGATCATCAGATAAACCAAGGTTAAAACCATAACCAAGTCCACCCTTTGTACGGTCTTCCCAGGCAACCGTTAACTCCCAGCCTTCTGTTTTTAAATCAGTGTTATTTGTCGGAGGTACTTCAATACCAAAAGTCACCGGCAATTCCACTGCGGGGCCCAGCATGTTTAAAGTTTTGCGGTTATACCAATCGAAAGAACCTGTTAGCCGGTTATTAAGAAATCCATAGT
Source organism: Pedobacter folensis (assembly GCF_056490665.1). Classification (NCBI taxonomy): domain Bacteria; kingdom Pseudomonadati; phylum Bacteroidota; class Sphingobacteriia; order Sphingobacteriales; family Sphingobacteriaceae; genus Pedobacter; species Pedobacter folensis. Next base: position 420,059 of record NZ_JBWJIF010000003.1, on the reverse strand, counting down.
CAATGCCTAAATTTAATGTTCTAACCGTTTCCCAGGTGAGCGTTGTACTTACAGGTCTGGGAGCGCCCGCGGTATTGGGCTGTATGCCATTCACTAACCAACTGCCATTAGCAGTGCCTACCGGCATGATGATATAGGTTGGATAAAAGAGGTTTGTATTCTGGTTGCCTACACTGCCGTACGAAGCCCTAAATTTAAAAGTATTTAAAAATTTGGCATGCTCTTTAAAGAAATCTTCATTTGCTACGTTCCATCCTGCAGAAAAAGAAGGAAAATAAGCCCAGCGTTTGTCTTCACGAAACCTTGATGAAGCATCGTATCTTAAGTTTGCTTCGAACAGATACTTATTGTCATAGCTGTAATTGATACGTCCAAAATATCCGGCTGTACCCCATTTCTGATATTGGCCACTAACATTTGGAGGAATTACCAATCCGGTGTAGCTTAAACCCGAAGTGGTATTGATTGTGGGTGACTCTGGTACAATAACTCCATCTCTCGAAGCATATATATCGCGATACTTGAAAGATTCCGTTTGTGCACCTAAGGTTATCTTGAAATAATGATTTTTAATATTCTTCTCATAAAAACTATAAATATTACTTTCCAGGTAGTCTTCTTTATATCCTTTTTCATTTACGCTTGAACCTGTTGAATAAATGATGGCATTGCCCGCTACATCATGGTTATATCTTTGCAGATAATCGGTATGGTCAAAATAATTCATCGTACGGAAATTAAATTCGCCAAAGGTTTTCCAGCCTTTTATTGGCTCTGCTACTAACTGCAATTGATGCACCATCAGATCTTGCTGGTGCTTATATAACCCTCCATTTAGTAAAGGCGCTGCAAATGAGGGAGATTCGAATAAAAAGCCATTGGGATCATAAAGTGGTAATGTTGGCCAGCCTTGTCTTGCCAAACTCTCATAAAGCCCACCACCCAATGCACTGGGCTGCTGTATTTGTTCGCGTACGTTACGGGTAGTGTAGTTAGCCGTAACATGATCAGAAATTTTTGTACTGATCTTGGCGGTAACGCTGTAACGGCTATATAGGTCTTGATTTAAGGCCAGCAAACCCTTTTGGCCCAGATAGTTTCCAGATAAGTAATAGGTGGTTTTCGCGTCGCCACCGGTTAAACTTAAATTATGTTCCTGCGAAAAGGCAGAATTCGCATAAACCACCTTAAAATAATCAATATTATCGTTGCCATACGCGTATCCATCACCCCATTGTGATGGGTTATTTGGATTAGGAATAATTGCTGTAGTAATCTTGCCGCTCATATAATCCTGTATACGCTGCAATTGATCTGCACGAAATATATCCGAAGAATTTCCATTTCTGCTGGCTTCATTAAAAACCAGCGCAAAGGTGTAGGAGTCGACCGTTTTTGGCAATGTAACAGGGCTCGTAAAGCGGAAATTATCATTGTAATTCACTGATACTTTACCAATCTTGCCTTTTTTGGTAGTGACTAAAATTACGCCAAAGGCTGCCCTTGAGCCATATATAGAAGAGGCGGAAGCATCCTTCAGAACGGATATATTATCTATATCTGCGGGGTTAAGTGCGGTTAATGATCCATCCATACCATCGATCAAAACCAGCGGCGCTGCACTCGAAGCCGAGCTAATGCTGCCGGTTCCACGAATATCAATAGACGGCGGTGTATTAAATGCACCGTTTGATTGCGTAATATTCAATCCCGGTACAATGCCCTGCAATGATTGTAAGGCATTAATAACGGGCCGGTTTTCCAGTTGCTTACCACTAACGGTTCCAACGGCGCCAGTCAAATTTACTTTTTTCTGGGTACCAAATCCTACCACCACTACTTCATTAAGTACCCGGTTATCGGATTGCATCTTCACATCAATCACTGTTCGGCCACCTATAGGGATTTCTTGCGTATCATAGCCCATATAGGAAAAAACGAGCACCGCATCATCTCCCGATACGGTTAATGAATAGCTACCATCTGTACTGGTAACTGTACCCTTCCCTGTGCCACGCTGCGTTACCCCCACTCCTGGAAGTGGATTTGCTTTATCATCGGTAACTTTACCGGTGATTATTTTGTCTTTCCGGATTTCCTGAATGATCATTTTTGAATGATCCGATACTCCAGTGCTATAAGATCCCAAAGTATTTCGAAAAGCATCAATATGGATCGGCGCACGTGCTTCTGCACCACCATATAAAAATACCATGAAAGTATTTATAACCACAACACTTAAAAAGAGTGCGGTCTGAGATTTTTTTTTCATAATTTTTTTTTTTAAATCAATATCAATTTTTAATTAAGGCCTTTTCAGAACCTGAAAACAGTATACAACAGCGTCATTCAGGCTATTTGTCACCTATTTTTTCAGGAAAATGAAAGATTTTCAAGGCCTGCGGAGCTACCCCTGTAATGGACTCACTTTTTCATGTCTGTTGTATTTTTTCTCCATACATTAATTTTTAGTTTATTATTATTTGGTTTATTGTTGGTTTATAAATAAGTCACTCAGGCCCTGCCCAACCTAGGGGAGAGGGCAACATTCAGAACTTCTCAAACTGCTGCTGCCCAACATCCCTTTGGTGTTTCAACTCATTTGTGTTAGTTGTTTATTAGCTGTTTAGCAAAGCCCTTGTCATTTCAATATTAAATCCAGTTGCGCTTTAGTTAATGTCACCGGGGGATTAAATGCTGCTGACTGTGCATACATCATTATACTTTTGTAAAGTTGTTTAGCCACAATATCCTGCTTAAGTCTGCCTTGCAAATCGAGTGAGCAGACGATTAATTTGCCTTTCTTAACCTTACACTCAAATAAAAGGGCCAGTTTATTGTTTAATGTAGGATCGTCAATCACGTAAACCAATGGATTTAGCTCATGGGGAAGTTCGTCCAGTACCATTGCACCATTACTAAAACTGTCTGTCCTGCCATCCGCATGGGTTAAATTCCACCATTGCCATTCAGAGTGATCTGCCGTTGGGAAATGATTAAAAACAGGATTTTTAGGATTACAATATATCCCATAGGTTTTAGGTTGAGCTGAAAAAAGAAGTACATTCCAAAACGGCGTCGGGAATCGTATTGCCTGTGCCTGTTTTAGTTCAGGATGCAATAAAACTACCGTTTGGCCATCTTCAAGACGCTTCATGGCTGCAGCATCCAACCGCCTGGTTACCGATAAACCCGTTACTGATACTGATTGATCTGAAGGATAAACCCAAATATTCCATTCGTTAACAATTGTTGCATTTGAGGTACGAATCTGAATGGTTAGTTGCTGTGCTTTTTTTACACCAGTTAGCGAATAATGAACGGCTCCAACCCGTGTCAACCCACCCGATAGAATGGGCTTGTTTTGCAACTGCCCTTGTCCGATTATTTTCTTTTGCTGATCAAGAACTACATAATAGGGTTTGAGGGTAATATTTTCCATTGAATAGTTCGCAAAATCTACCACACTCTTTATGGTGTCAGTATTCAGCCAAACATATTTTTCCAATCGCAAGAGTGGTACCACCGGCGAGCAGAAATGCCTGAATTCAGCAGGTGAGATTATGCCTTTTGATTTCCAAAAAACATCAAGAATCCCAACAAGTGCTGTGCCCTGGCCAGGATAATCATGCAGATCTAGGAGTTGAAAGCCACCATAATTCGGGGTACGCAAAGAACGTTCTATTTCTTCGCGGTAAAGTAACATGGCGAACTTACCCGATGCGGCCGAGAAAGCCTGATTTAATGGCAGCAGGCCTTTTTGCTGCATGGATTGTCGCATCCACTCCAGGTTTAATGGCCGGAGTATACCCGTATAATCTTTTATTTGATTATAGTCGGGGTACACACACCATTGCCCTATCTCATGAGAAATACAGGGTATAGTTAAGTAAGAGAGTGCATTTCGGTAATCTGAAGATGATTGAGGGACAGAACGATCGAAAACATCTTCGCCTCGTTTCATTATCCGCCTTCCATTTTCCAATCCGGCATGAAGCGCAAGGTATTGATCAAACTGGCCCGGCTTTAAAGCACCCCCAGCTTCGGGGTTTGTGGTGCGGGTATATAAATGACGTTTATTGTCGATGGCTTTCCCATAAACCACCAGCCGATCCAATATCCCGTAATCTCCGGTTAATTCATTTCCCATGCTCATCAGGCAAAAAGAAGGGTGGTTTCCGTAGGTGATCAGTATCCTCTTCAGTTCATCTTTCAGGAATTGATCGCGGGCGGCATCCTTACCGATAGGCGGCGCATTGATATTGAACAAAGGCAGCTCGCATTGAAGATAGATTCCAAGCTCATCTGCCGCTGCAAAGGCTGCGTCGGGCGGAGTGAAAGAATGGAACCTTACATGGTTCAAGCCGTAACTTTTGATGATTCCCATAATTCTAATCCAGTCTTTTTTATCCGTTGAGGGATAACCGGTTAGCGGAAAGGCGCCTTCATCGTGTGTCCCCCTTAAAAAAACAGGCTGTTTATTGATCACGAAATTGCCGCCCCTGGTTTCAAATGACCGTAAGCCGAATAACTGCGTGCTCACACACCTGATATTTTTTGCTGCCAGACTGACCTGCACCCTATACAGATTCGGATGAAATTCATCCCATAACTTAAAGCCCTTTGCGATGGGTACAACAACTATTAGTGTAGTATCCCCGCTCTTTAAATGTGGCTGAAGATTTATGCTATGGATGATATCCTTTGATTTAGAACCTGAAATACGCAGTTCAATATTGGCGTTTACTTCTTTGTCAAGCGAGTTATGCGCTTTTACATGTACCTCAAATTGTTTTAGATCAGGATTGGTATAAACATTTATACTTTCAACAGCCATGCTTTTATGTGCAGACATTTCCATCCGGCCGATGATACCGTTCCAAATGGTTTGTACTTCATCGGAATAGGCATGGCTCCATTCCCCTATGTTAAAAATTCTTGCATTATCAACACAGATGGAAATAGTATGCCTGCCCGGAGTCAGCTGCCCCAGTTGATAATCGTGAGGTGATAAGAGGCTCGATTGTGAACCAAAAGATGCGCCATCTACCCATAACTCGGTATTCCACATACATCTTTCCAATGAAACCGACAACTGGCTGCCTTTCCACGATTCAGGAACAACTATCGACCGCTGGTACCAGGCTTTACCGGTGTAGCGGCGGGTTCTGTTTAATCTTGCAAGCGGACCCGGGAGTTTATGTTCAAACAAGTTAAAATTCTCTTGTCCTATAGGCTCTCCGTAACCGCCCTGTTCAAGTGATCCGGGGAGTGTAATTGCTCCATGATATTTGATAAACCGTTCTGCCAGGGATTTTGCTATACGGATAGTGTCAATATCTTTTAAAAACCAGCTGGCTTTTTTTCCTTCATCCATCGGATCGAGTAATACCCGCCAATTTCCTGCTAAGGATAATTTGTTCGAAATATCAGCAGAAGATTTTTGAGTGAGAGGTGCCTGTGCATACAGCTCAACAGTTACGCCTAAGTTGAAAAATAACAAAGTAAATACAGGCATGCGCTTGTAGAAATTAAGCATTGTACTTCTTATCATGGTATGAGAAAATAACATTTGGTCAACTGTTCCAGGTGATGGTTGTTTATCTATTTTAATTCAAATTAAATTGCTGTGATACGATAGTGTAGCCCTTTCTTTGAAGTGAACGTAGTGATATAGCCATTTGCAGTTTTTGTTGATTTAGCCGCAATACCCGCAACTTTAACAGGGTTAGCCGTACGAATTCGGCATGCGCCGCCCGCTCCTGATAATACAGAAGCACTCACGAGCCGCTTATTTTTCCAATCCATATCCACCGTGAAATTCCCGCGCGCTTTTAGTCCGCTAATCGTGCCTTCAGCCCAGGCATCTGGCAGGGCGGGCAGCATATTAATCTCATCCGACTGGCTCTGCAACAGCATTTCGCACATACCGGATAAGCTGCCAAAGTTGCCATCTATCTGGAACGGCGGGTGTGCATCAAACAAATTGGTGTATAATCCGCCGCCGTTTGTATAATTGAAACTTTCTGTACTTGCAGGGCGTATTAGCAGATGGAGCAATTTATAAGCGTGGTTGCCATCCAGCAGGCGTGCCCAGAAGTTGATCTTCCAGGCAAGGCTCCAGCCTGTGCCGTCATCGCCCCTTAATTCAAGCGTTTTTTTGGCAGCCGTTGCAAATCCGGGTGTTTTAAGAGGCGATATCTCGGCTCCGGGAAATAATCCAAACAGGTGCGATACATGGCGGTGGTGGGGGTCAATATCCTCGTAGTCTTTATACCACTCCTGCAAATTGCCTTTTTTGCCGATATGCAGGGGGAAAAGCAAAGCCCGTTTAGCTATAATGCTGTCACGGAAAACCTTGTCATCGCCTAACTCATCAGCAGCATCAATAACATTGGTGAACAGGTCCCGGATAATAGACATATCCATGGTGGTGGCGATTGAGACACGTTGCTGCTTGCCGTTCTTGTCAAGATAAGCGTTCTCCGGCGATACCGAGGGGGCGGTTACGAGATAGCCCTGGTAAGGCACCAGCCAGTCCATGCAAAACTGTGCCGCCCCTTTCATTAAAGGGTATGCGGTTTGGCGCAGGTAGTTTTTATCCTGTGTAAACTGGTAATGCCACCACAGGTGTTGCGACAGCCAGGGCGAACCCATGGCCCAGTTGGCCCAACACGGATCGCCTTTGCCTTCACCCACCGGGTTAGATATGGCCCAGATATCACTGTTGTGGTGTACTGCCCAGCCGTGTGCATGGTAAAACTGGGTTGCAGTTATTTTACCAGTTACGGCAGTGTTTTTAATAAAATTGATAAAAGGTAGTTGCATTTCCGACAGGTTGGCTGCTTCAGCAGGCCAGTAGTTCATCTGGGCATTAATATTAGTCGTGTAATTGGAGCTCCATGCCGGGCGGAGGTCTTTGTTCCAAATCCCCTGTAAATTGGCTGGCATCCCACCCGGCCGCGAACAGGATATCAGCAAATACCTGTTGTATTGAAAATATAATGTTTCGAACGATGGGTCTTGTACACCATTCGTGTATTTTATCAGGCGTTCGTTAGTGGGAAGCGTGGCATTTGAATTATCTGCCGGAATGGCCAGGTTGAAGTTTACCCGGTTAAAATAATGATGATAGTCGGATGTATGCGCACTCAGCAAAGCAGGCCATGCTTTCATCAATGCTTTGGCAAGGTACTTTATGGCGAGCTTATTCTCATCCTGCCCTTGGGTAACCGGACTTTTGTAGAAGCCGTTAAAACTGGTCGCTGCCGAAAGGTAAACCAGCACTTCATCGGCATTTTTTACAGTGATGCCTGATGTATCGGTGCTTACCGAGCCGCCTTTGTTTACCGCTTTCACCAATAGTTCATAACGCATGCCACGTTGATGCAGACTATCGTCCCATTCAATCGGGTTTTTGGTATTGATATAATTGGGTTGGATATGCGCGGGTACTTTGCCCCTCATGGCTAATCCGTTATTGGAGATGGCTATGTTTTGGTGTTTTAATACATTGCTGGTGGCCAGCTTAAAACTTAAGGCGCCCGGCCTGCTTGCCGTAAATCGAATCACCATCACCTGGTCGGGTGCTGAGCTGATCATTTGCCGGGTATAAGTTATTCCACCGATAGTGAACCGGGTGGTCGTTATGGCATTTTTGATATCCAGGTCGCGGTAATAGGCTGACGGATCGCTGCCAGGGAGATCCTGCGTGATGGAAAGATTGCCCAAAGGGAAATAGGAGTCGCTGTAATTGCCCTGCATGTTTCTGGCTAATTGATCTCCCGCCGCATAATCCTCATTCTTCAAGAGGGCCTCGCGTGCCAGCAGCAGGTTGGCGTAAGCTCCCGGGTTCATATTGGTACGCATAGGGCCGCCCGACCATAAAGTAGCTTCATTCAACTGGATCAATTCATGCTTTACCCCGCCATATACCATAGCACCAAGCCTGCCATTGCCTAGCGGCAAAGCTTCTGTAAATTCTTTGGCAGGTTGCTTGTACCAAAGCTTCAGGTTTTCCTGCGCAAAGGTTAGTGATGGAATAAATATTGCCAGTACAGCAATGTAATTTTTCATTTTTATATGTTTTAATATTTTCAGGAGCACTGACTTGCATCGTATAAGATTTGGATGAAATTTGTTTGGTAACCTAAATCTCTTAGCAACTGGCAAAATAACTGTTCGCATTGTATTCCTGTCCTTTAAAGGAACTGAGGCATAGACAATACATCAGGCTATAAACCAGCAGTTTACGGTCAGTCAGGTCGTAATTTTTTCACATTATTGGATCTCGGTAATGGTCTTGTTTGGTTCAAGCAGGTCTGTTTGCCTGAATTTTTAGAAGTGTTATGATCGCCAGGGCTAAGTATTTTCATCTTTATGTGTCATCATTCTATTTTTTATAAAGGTTTATAAATGGTTATCTTTTGTTAATCACGCTTATGCGCTGTTGCTCCATCGAATTTCCAGCCGCCAGGTATGCGCTATGCGCGCTCCTGTATCAGTTTTCCGGTATTGATTTCTACAATTTCAGCATCAATTTCTACGCTGACATTATCAACTGCGAAAGCAACAGGAATAATTCCTGGCTTCCACGATCAATTGTCAGTTTACTACAAATTATTTTGCTGCAGCCAACATTTGGTCAGCTACGGGCACAATAAAATATAAAAACAGCATGCTCAGGGCCTTCAGGCCAAAGCAATGTAAATGTGGGATGATTGGACTTCCGTCCTCAGTTGGGATGTGATTCAGGTTGAAATACCTGATAAAGAAAGATTGCCATTACCATTAAAGGGATTTAATAGATTATGCAATCGTAGAAACTAATTTAATAACTAATAATAGAATAACAAAATTATTTTAAGCATTTATTCTAAAGCAGTTTTTGCAATGGAGATTTTTCAATCTCGAATAAACAGCGTTAACTATAAATTTAATGTTATTTATTGCTTACCAGTCAAAGTTACAGGCCAGCTCATGAAAACTGGAAACTTTGTACATAAAAAAGGCCTGGATTTTTCCAGGCCTCTAAAATTAGATCATTATTTTGCGGGTGTAATCACGATTTTCCGGTATTCAATCGGTTCGTGATCTCCCTGAAGGTAAATAGGTCCGGGCTCGCCTTCATTACTATCCAGCGCGCCACCCGTTATCCCCGGAATTTCCTGGTTACTGATGATGGTTTTGCCATTGGCTACCACAGTTACCAAACGCCCTACGAGGGTAATATCGTAACTTTGCCATTCGCCTGGGCCGAGCGTAACCATTTCATTGGCCGTTAAAAAACCGTAAACACCACCAAAAAGTACGCTGTTAGGGTGCGCATCTTTTTTGCTATCCTCAATCTGCACCTCGTAGCGGCCTCTTAAGTATACCCCGCTATTTCCTCCTTTGGCATATTTGAATTCGACATGGAGCTTAAAATCATTAAACTTCTGTTCGGTAACGAGGTTTGAACCTGCTTTCGGACTGGTTAAAATGCCATTTTTTACGACCCATTGATTTTGTCCGCTGGCTTTCCACCCTGAAAGGTCTTTGCCATTGAACAAATTAACAGGCTTGCCCCATGTTGGCGCAGCAGTCCTTTTCAGGTAAGGTGCCTTAACACCTTTCCAGCTATATTGTTTACCATCGCAATTGGTCATTGTACCCTGGATCCCTGCATCGGCCACCGCGCCCTCTATAATTAAATTTGATGAACCGCTTTCCCATTGTGGCGGGATTTCGAACCTAAACTTTCCATTGTCGAACTTTACTTCCGCTACCGGACGTGCACTCCCAGCAGTAGATACAAAATAACCTACTAAGGTTTTATAACCAGACAGTTTTACTTCCAGCCATGCGGGTGCCGGTTTTCCGTTGATATCGACTGTAATGTCCCAACGGCCGATCAGAGCTGCAGGCTCAACCGCCAATTGAAGGTGATCAGTTTTAGTTGCTGTTGCAGCCGATGTTTTTAGAGACGGTGCAGCAAGGAGCAGGCAGCTTATACCAAACGAAAAGATTTTTTTTCTCATATTGTAATTTGATTTATAATGAATTGATGTTTTATACCCAAGACCACCACTACGTTACAGACCAAGGTAAATTGCCAGTAAGGTAGGACTTATTTGTTTTAAGCGCAAGTGCCTTTTGGCTGCTGAACAGTATCGTTACAAGATATACTGCACTACAATAATAATAAGACTTTGTAAAAAAGCAGAGTTGACACCAAGCGCAAAAGGTGTATGTGTTGAAAATAATTTTAAAAACAAAGGCCCTTACAAATTGATCTGTAAGGGCCCTGTTTATATTAAGAATGACATTTTATCCATTAATGGCTTTAACACCCGGCAATTCTTTACCTTCCATATATTCAAGCAAAGCACCGCCACCTGTAGAAACGTAGCTTACTTCATCTTCCATACCGAATTTTGCGATTGCTGCAGCTGAATCACCACCACCAATCAATGAGAATGCACCGTTATCTTTAGTTGCGGCCACAACAGCTTCAGCCACAGCTTTAGTACCAACCTGGAAACTTTCCATTTCGAAAACACCCATTGGGCCATTCCACAATAAAGTTTTAGAGTTTTTAATTACATCCTGGAATAATGCCACTGATTTCGGACCGATATCCAATCCCATCCAATCTGCAGGAATCTGACCTGATGTTACATCTTTTTTATCGGCATCATTTGCAAATTTATCTGCAATTACTGTATCAACAGGTAAAATCAGGTTCACGCCTTTTGCCTTTGCTTTTTCGATCAGTTCTAAAGAAAGTTCCTGTTTATCAGCTTCTAATAACGAGGTACCGATTTCTCCACCTTGTGCTTTAGCAAAAGTGTAAGCCATACCGCCACCAATAATCAGGTTATCTACTTTATCCAGCAATTTCTCGATCAAAAGAATTTTATCCGACACTTTAGCACCACCCATAATGGCTGTAAAAGGTCTTTCTGCATGGTTTAATATTTTCTCGGCATTTTCTACTTCCGAGGCCATTAAATAACCGAAATATTTCGCATCCGGGAAAAACTGGGCAATAATTGAAGTAGAAGCATGTGCACGGTGAGCCGTACCAAAGGCATCGTTTACATAAACATCGCCTAATTTTGATAATTTCTCTGCAAAGGCAACATCACCTTTTTCTTCTTCTTTGTAAAAACGAAGGTTTTCTAACAATAAAACTTCACCAGATTTTAAATCGGCTGCCTGTTTTACGGCGCTTTCGCCAATACAATCGTCAGCAAATTTAACTTCAACACCAACAAGAGCAGATAAATCAGATAAAATGTGTTTTAAAGAGTATTTATCAGTAGGGCCATCTTTCGGGCGACCTAAGTGAGACATTAAAATAACCGCACCACCATCTTTTAAGATTTTAGAAATGGTTGGCAAAGCCGCCCTGATTCTTTTATCGTCAGTAATTTTAAATTCATCATCTAAAGGCACATTAAAATCTACCCTGATTAATGCTTTTTTATCTTTAAAGTCAAACTGGTCAATTGTATTCATGTTAATTATTTTTGATTTAAGTTTAATTTCATTTCGTAATGGAAACCGATGCCAGGGATATCAAATTCCGGCGATTCGGTCGTGAAGCCGATTTTCTTGTAAAAAGCTGCTGCCGTTGAGCGGGCATTACACCATAAATAATCGGTTTTATATTCTTTTAAGTATTCGATGGCAAAAGTAACCAATGCGGCACCGTAACCATTGCCAACCGCATCAGGATGCGTAGCCATGCCCCTTAGCTGATAGCCCTCTCCTTCTTCGGGGAAAAAATCGTTCCGCATAAAAGTAGCAATGGATTTTATTTCTCCATCTTTTAAAAAACCAAGGTGAAAAGTATCATAGGCAAGATCGCCTTCAAAAACACATGCCTCAAATGGTTTGCCATTGCGTAAAACCAGGCTTCTTAAGGGCAGTACTTCTTCTGGAAGAATAAATTTCACCATATTTTTTTATCATTAGCTATATCTGAAGACATAGCGCCGCAACGCTTGCAAAGTTAATAAAGCAATTGAAACCCAATAATAATATCCGTCAGAAAGTTCTAACATTTTAGCTACTGTTAGGTTGGAATTAAAAAGAAAGGGATAATGGACAGCTTGGTATCGGTTCTTTGCAGATCAGAAGCGTCTAGCACCTGGCGCAGCAAAGGGATATAGCGGAGAATGGGAACAAACTTGAATAACTGTATAGGCACAGCGCTCCTAAAAAGATTAAAACAATGGATCATATATCATTATTAGGAAAACGAGTGATGTGCTAATCGGTTACGGCAGTCCTTCCTTTCGCTCCTATCTTTTTGTGATCGTTAAGCGGAATGTTGTAGGCTGGTGGAACAAAAAGGATAGCCGCTTCAATAAGGTTTATTGAACAAAGGCGTGTTAAACAACAGAACTACAATACAACCAAATAAATGGGCGAATTGCATCGGTTTGCTTGCAAAAAGCAAGTGCTTAGCCCCGGGCGCAGCGGCATCCCCAAAGCGCAGCGAAGGGATATAGCGGAGAACGAGAACAAACTTCAATAACTGCACAGGCACTGCGCTCCTAAAAAAGATTAAAATGATGGATCATATATCATTATTAGGAAAGCTAGTGAAGTACTAATCGGTTACGGCAGTCCTTCTTTTCGCTCTTATCTTTTTGTGATCGTTAAACGGAATGTTGTAGGCTGGTGGAACAAAAAGGATAGCCGTTTCAATAAGGTTTATTTAACTAAGGCTTGTTAAACAACAGAACTACAATACAACCAAATAAATGGGCGAATTGCATCGGCTTCCTTGCAGATCAGAAGTGTCTAGCCCCGGGCGCAGCGGCATCCCCAAAGCGCAGCGCAGGGATATAGCGGAGAACGGGAACAAACTGTAATAACTGCACAGGCACTGCGCTCCAAAAAAAAAGATTACACAAATGCATAATCACGTTTTTTTTTTTAAGAAAGCACCCTATTCCTTTTCTACTCACACGAGCCGTTTCGCTCATCCATCCGCTTAAGTAAAAAGGACAATACCTTTGCATAAACCACATAGGCAACAAAAACAAAAAACCCGAGTTGTAGCGCCGAATTATTGGCCGTAACAGTGGTTAGCGTATCGTTTTCGATGTTCAGGCCGGATAGCTGGCTTTTCAATATTCCGTTTAAGCCGATATAGGTCATTGCAATGCCCACCACCATTACATCAGCCATATCCCATTTACCTAAATCGAATGCCATAAACCGCAGCACTTTCTGACTTCCGAAAAGATGTCCGCAGGATACATGTATGCCTCTTGCCACGATGCGGAGTAGCGGCAATGCCACAACAAATAAGAGCAACAATGCACCAACGAGCACGGCATCTGGTTTGGGCTGTTCGATTAATGTTCCGATAATGCCCAGTATGCTTTTGCTTTGAAAAAAAAGCACCTGATTAGTGAAGGCGATTTTATCGCCCAACAATGCAAACTCTAATGTTTTTATACGTGCATCAACCTCAATAATTGGGGAGGTAACCCCTACTGTAAGCAAAACAACTGCAAAGAGCAACGACATCACAAACAATGGAACGTGCAATTGCACCCGTTTTCTTAAAAAGAGCCAGAGCACTAGTGCAATGGCTACGCAGCCTAGCATCGCCCATGCACATTGAAAAGTATCGTGTTTAATTTGCGCAAGTTTGGCCTCTACCAAACGGTTGTAAGCGCTTGCTCCGGCAACATGGTACTTTTGATAAATATTATGTTCTACCGTGGTAATGGTGGTATCGGTACTATCGTAGGTTTGCTCTTCCAGCTCGTCTACTTTGCTCGCCGCAACATTTTTGAGCCGCTTTAAACTCGCCGGACTCGTGATCTTCGTTACAATGGTTTTGGCGAAAGATGGCACCTGTGCATGGAGCTCATCAACATCTACAAAACTGTTAAAGGCTAGTTTTTTGAGTTTGCCACCAAGGGTTTTCTGAGGCTTAGTTACTTCTGAAACCGCTTGATTAACCAATCCGTGCAGCTCCTTCTCAATCCCCTTGCGCATCTCTATTTTCTGTTTAGCGGTTAACTTGAAGCCTTTTACGCGTCGGTCTACAACAGCCGATATCTTCTCTCCCCATCGATCTACCGAGAAAATACCAAAGGTAATGTTGTTCGATAAGCTGTAATCTTCCTTAATCCGTTTTTGTTCGTAAGAAAGCTGGTGGAAGCGGTAACCGAAATAGGCTTCTCCAATTAAAAGCAGGCTAAGTGCTGTAATTAACACGAAAGGTGCTAACCAGTTCTTTTTTGCCGGAGTATTTTTAGGATTATGTGTTGTTGTTGCCATAAAAAAATGAATCAAACAGCTGCAATTAAATTGGATTAATGGGCATCGTGCGGTGTAATGAACTTCAATATCGTTGAGAGAATGAGGCCATATAACACAAAGCTGATGAATATGATATATCCGGGCTGCAATGCCGTATTGTTGGTGGTTAGAATGGTAAGCGAATCGTTTTTGATATTAAGTGCCTGAAGCTGCCCTTCGAGCAAGCCATTCAGCCCGATATAAGCCATGAGGATGGCGATGACAATTACATCGGCCATACTCCATTTGCCCGATTGGAACGCGAAGTATTTAATCACCTTATTTTCGGCCAGCTTTTTATTACCCAACAGGTGTATGCCCGTCGAACTTAACTTTACTGCCGGAAACAGAATACTAAAAACCAATATCAGCACGCCGACCAGAATAGAATCAATACCAGGCTGGCTGATGAGTACGCTTACCACATCCATGATACTTTTGCTCTGAAAAAACAGCACCTGATCTTTAAAAACCACATGCTCGCCGAGCAGCACAAAATCCAGCGAACGGATACGGGCATCAACCTCTATCATTGATGCGGTGAGGCCGACAGCCAGGAGGATAAATGCAAAGAGCAACGACATGACAAAGAGTGTGGTATGCAGATCACGGCGTTTGCGAAGCCCCCACCAAAAACCCAGCACCACCACCACGCAAGCCAGCATACCAAATGAATAACTGTAGGTTTTACTACGAATTTCGGATAACGTTTGAACAAGGTTTTTATTCAATGCATCGGTAGAGCTTACATGATATTTTTTGTACAATGCCCTTACAGAAGCTCCGTTGGCCACAAATGCACTATCGAGCTTTTCTTCATTGGCCAGTTCGTTAAACTCGCCCATGGCCATTTTACTCAGTTGCCGCTTGTTTTTGGGATTATCTACCTCGGCAATAATCTTTTTGGCAAAAGCCGGCACCTGTGCCCTGATGCTGTCGGAGTTTACAAAATTGCGTATCGCAAATTTCTGAATCTTGCCACTGATTGTTTTTTTGGGTTTATTAACCAGTGCCTCAGCTTTGTCTATAAGGGCGAGCAGCACATTTTGCACTTCTGTTTGTAATATTTTCTTTTGTTTTTTGGTCATTTTCAGGTTGCGTACCTGATGGTGCACAATCCTTGAAACATTATCTTTCCATTGCTGCACAGAAAACAGTCCGTAGGTAATGTTATTGATATTGGAATAATCTTCCTTTATGCGTTCCTGCTGATCGGAAAGTTGGTGCAGCCTCAGTCCGAAATATCCTTCCGCAACCAGCAGTGCGGCCAGTGAGAGGATGAGCAATAATTTGGGAAGAAAAGACTTCCGCTCTTTAAGGTGTGTTTTTTGTGTTTCCAAGCGATTCAGTTTACACGTTTAGTCTCTTTTCTTCTTGCTGTCCAGATGGAAGTCCTTGCATTTAGGAAATGCAAAATCTGACCAGCTATTGGCAGATAAAACCAATAAAACACAAAAAGGTTTAGCAAAAGCTAAACCTTTTTTAAAATTACTTAAAACCTTATATTTTACAATCGATCAATTTTCTTTACCACATCGATTAAACGGCTGCTATAACCAAATTCGTTGTCGTACCAGCCTACCACTTTAACCAGATCGCCAACAATAGAAGTTAATAGCGAATCGAAAATACAGGAATGCGGGTTGTCGATAATATCGACAGATACAATTGGATCTTCAGTATATTCAAGGAGACCTTTTAATTCATTTTCGGCAGCGTGTTTAAAAGCAGCATTAATTTCTTCGATGGTTGTCTTTTTCTTGAGCAGGCAGGTAAAATCGGTTAAAGATCCGTTTAAAACCGGAACCCTGATCCCTGCTCCACCTAAACGACCATCCAGTTCAGGAAAAATATGGGTAATGGCTTTTGCTGCCCCAGTTGTGGTTGGAATAATGGAAGATGAGGCTGCCCTTGCCCTGCGCAAATCTTTGTGGTTTGCATCATGCAGGTTCTGATCACCGGTCATGGAGTGGATGGTGGTAATATAACCTTCCTCCACCCCCCAGCTATCATTCAAAATCTTAATCATCGGGGCAATATTGTTTGTGGTACAACTCGCATTTGATAGTACAGCACTGGTTAAATCAATCTGATGATCGTTTACCCCCAATACCACCATCGGAATATCTTCGGCTGCCGGCGCTGAAATCAGCACCTGTTTAGCCCCTGAGGTAATGTGTTTTTCAGCGAGCGATTTGGTTAAATTTTTGCCTGTACAATCGATAACCAGATCTACCCTAAGTGCCGACCAGGGCAATTCATCGGCATCTTTAATGGCGAAAACCGGAATAGAAAGCTGATTGATCACCAAGGCATCGGGTTTTGCAGAAACATTCCCTGCGAAAACACCATGAACAGTATCGTATTTAAATAAGTGAGCCATCGTCTTGGCATCTGCCAGGTCGTTAATGGCCACTACTTCAAATCCCTCAGCCAATGCCAAGCGTAAAAATGTTCTTCCTATTCTACCAAAACCATTTATTGCCAGCCTCATTGTTATTATAAAAATTAGAGCGCAAAATTAGTATTTATTTATCAAAGCAAAGACCTGATTATATAAGATGGAAAAGGGATGATGCTTTTTGGTTGTAAGGCCAAAAATGTGCTAATATTCTTACAAAATGATGAAGGTTAGCCGGGTGACAAACACGTGTTTTTAAAAAAAATAAAATTTTTTCGAAGCGCCAAGGCTGAGCTACTATTAGTGTTGGTTCCCGTTCTTTGCTGTATCCCTCCGCTACGCTTTGGGGATGCCGCTGCGCCCGGGGCTAGGCATTTCTGATCTGCAAGGAGGCTGATACAAAACTGCCCGTGCGACCGAGGTTTTGTCACCCAGACCTTTGTTTAATAAACCTTATTGAAGCGGCTATCCTTTTTGTTCCGCCAACCCACAAACATCTCACTAACCATCACAAAAAGATAGGAGCGGAAAGAAGGACTGCCGTAACCGATAGGCAAACACCTGCTTTACAAAAAAAAATAAAATTTATTTTCTGAAGCGCAGATCTGCACAAATACAGCAACCATTAAAAGATTACCGGCCTTTCTTTTTAAGCAGACTTAAGGTGAGCAGGCTATTGAAGGCAATGCAGAGGCCAATAATGAGCAAAATCAGCACAAAATTTCCAAGATGCTGAAGAATAATGGTGGCCGCTATTGTAGCCAGATTAAACCCGGCAGTAGAAATTACGATCCAGCTGGGCTTTAACCCCAACTGCTCTAAACGGTGGTGAATATGGTTACGGTCGCCCTTAAACGGAGATCCGCCCTTTAAAATACGAATAGTGAACACCCTTAAAGAATCGAAAACCGGCACAATGAGTATGGCTACCGCTATGGCTGGTGCAGAATAAAAAGCAGGTTTACTCCCACCGGTGAATTTATTAAGCTCTATAAATTTAATGGCCAGCGCAGCAGAAATAAGTCCGATGATTAATGCACCCGTATCGCCCATAAATATTTTAGCTGGAAACCAATTGTATTTTAAAAAACCAGCTATGGCACCCGCCAGGGCAAAGGCAATAAATGCATAAGCTATCTGTCCCATCGAAGAAAACAAAATACCGAAAACCAGGCTCGTCAAAATGCCGATTCCACCCGCCAACCCGTCAATACCATCTATTAAATTGAATGCATTATTGAGGAAAATAATCAATGCAATTGAAAAAAGACTTCCCCATAAAGGTACCATATCTCCTATGCCCAAGACACCGTAAAGGCTGGTTAAACGGAAAGCACCAAAAAAAACCAGAATAAAAGCCACCACAATCTGTAGAATAAATTTTGTACTGGTATTGGTACCATAAACATCGTCTTTTAACCCCAGTGCCGAAAGGATAATGCATGATGCAATTAAAAAATTAGCCTCTTTAAAATTAATAATGGCAGAAAAAAGCAAGATGCTTACGGTGAAACTACCTACAATGGCCAGGCCACCTAGGCGTGAAATATTGCGTTTATGGTTTTTACGGTGCAGGTCGTTTTTATCAAAAAGGCCATATTTTAATGAGGTATAGATTACACTTGGAATACTGATCACCACGATAGAAAAGGCCAAAATAAATATGGCCATACAGAAATAGTTGGGGTTGGTATTCAGGATATCTTTTAGCAAAGCGGGATGACTTGATACACAAATATAAGTAATGTCCCCATAACAAACTGGCGTTTATAAATGTTTAACATGACATAAATCAAAGAGAAGCAGTTTTAGAATGATTCAACCGGAGCTGTAGCCAAATTAATCAGGAAAGAATTAAAATTGACTGAGTTTACTCAGCTTTTTTCTCATGAGGGCAAAAAGTGGGTACGGTATGCTGTTTCTTTTCAGCGCTTTATAATCATTAATAAAAGCAGAAATCCTGCCCCTTAAAGATTGGTTACTTACACCACCTGTGCGCATATTCACCATTAAGATGGGTAAATAAACCGCTTCGATTTTATGGGTATAAAAGTAACGTAATATTAATTCGTAATCGGCAGCGGTGCCCAGATCTAAGGCATAATTTCCTTTTTTTTCAAACAACGATCTTTTCAAATACAGCGTGGGGTGCGCGGGCATCCAGCCTTTTTTAAGATCTTCGTATGTGTTTTGATGTGATCTCCAGGTCCTGACAATTTTATGTGTTGTGGGATGGATATAATTAAGGTCGCCATAAAGTCCATCTATTTCTGGCTGATCGATAAAGGTTTTGGCTACTGAAGCCAATACATCAGGATGTGCAAATAAATCATCGGCATTTAAAATCCCGATTACTTCTCCTGTTGCCCTATTAATTCCTTTATTAATCGCATCATATAAACCTTTATCCTTTTCTGAAATAAAATAATCAATGGCAGATTGGTTTTCCTGAATAATATTCAGGGTTCGGTCTGTCGATCCTCCATCAATCACAATATATTCTATATCGGCATAAGTTTGCGCCATTACCGAACTAAAACACTGTTGCAAAAAGGCTTCGCCGTTGTAAACGACTGTGATTAGGGATATTTTCATGTTTACCAAACGGGATTCTTTGGCTTTCTTTTGGAATGAATTCTTAAAACTTTGGCAAATATAGAGAATAGATACGTTAACCTTCACAGATTAATTGAAGGATAGCAGGAAGCGAAAGAAAAACCAGTAGTTATAATTTATTTTTTCTTCTGATGACGAGTACACCGAAGAGACCAGCTGCTGCACCAAGGGTCCAAGTGTAATCATCTAGATTGCAGCTCACAAACGAGTAAGAAAATTCTACTCCCTCATTTTGTGCAACAAGCCCCAAACCCAGTATGGTTAGTGCAGATGTAGTACAAGGGGTTCCAAGGCTTACAGGAGCATTTGCATACCCAGGACATGCTCCCGGAATTTGTGAAATCTCGGGTGAGCTGTAAAGAGGAACTAAAAGCCCCAAATTCAGAGGGATTAATGTAGCTCCAAGCAAAGCTGTTCCCGTTTGTGGCCCGTAGATCTTACCATCAGGCAACTTACATCCTGTATCCGCACCAGCTTTAAGATTACAAAACAACAAAAAAAGGCCTATAAAATAGTATTTGATGTAGTACATCTCCGCGTTTTTATGCGAAGTTATTACTATTTGAAACTAAAAAATACGTTCTTTTTGTTCAATCTCCATTGAGAAATGCTGAGATAAAATCAAATATAAATTACTCATTAGCCATGCATAAAATTATAGATTTGATCACAAAAAATCCAAGAAAAGAACTTACAGATAATAAAATCCAAACTAAATCATCAAGGGGGCAACCTTCAATTGTCGAAGTATCATAATATACAAGCGTACCAACATCATAAGGTGCTCCATTTTGTGCACATTTTGTTGTTGTATATCCTGAAGGAATGGGAGCTGATGGGTAACTATTTCCGCGAGGTACTCCACAACCAATATCACCTGTACTAAGTAACCGATAACCAGATAATCCATCGTACAAAGGGTATGTCTCGCCATTTGTAAATGAGCCACCAGTTGGAGTTGGATATAAATAATTCCCTGTTTTACAACCAATTTCAGTGGAGCCCATTACGTTTATCCCTAATATTATCAAGGAAAAACATACATAAAAAAATTTCATAAACGACTTAAAAACGTACAATAAATACTACATTTTAAGCAAATATTGCAAATAAATAAATTATATACGCTACTCTGAACAGGCTGGATTTTAAAAAAGACAATTAAAAAACAATAGCCCATAGCACTGGAATAACTAGAAAATATAGAAAAACTAGCTTAACATAATTACCGAGGCACATTTTCATCACAAAAACGTTTTAGTTGGTACAAATCAACTTATTGACAAATATCATGAACAAAATGAACGGGTAAATTGAAAATTGCTTAATGATTGGGGTGATTATTAAAAGATTAGTTTCAACAGTAACTGTAGAAATCGCAAGGTTAATAAAAATTTTCAGCTAAAATTTCGACTCACTCAAACGTTCTTTTTAT
Source organism: Pedobacter folensis (assembly GCF_056490665.1). Taxonomy (NCBI): domain Bacteria; kingdom Pseudomonadati; phylum Bacteroidota; class Sphingobacteriia; order Sphingobacteriales; family Sphingobacteriaceae; genus Pedobacter; species Pedobacter folensis. Next base: position 399,294 of record NZ_JBWJIF010000003.1, on the reverse strand, counting down.
AGAAGCAATACATAAACGTTAAGTAATTTACCCAAAATTTCGAAGCCCCTAAACAATATGCTTTGATAAATAAAAGTGAAAATCAAAGCAAGGTTGTTGAGCATATTAAAAGTTAATTATACTAACAAAAGGGAAAAGATCGATAGATTGTGGACCTGGCCTACGGCAGATATTTTAACTTCCATTTACTCCTCAGCATGCAGGCTCCTAAAAGTCCCGAAAAAAATAGCAGGAAAATGTCATTATCATCAAGTGGTAAACCACATGGCGCTTCAAAAGTAGATGAAATGGTATAAATTAGTCCAGTTTTTGAAGAGCCGTTTAGCGTACAGGTGCCTTGTGAAGCCCCTGATGTTGCTAGGTAAGTATGAGGACCACATACCCCCTCCCACCATACAAAGTTATTTCCATCTCCGGTATAGAATTGGGTAGCCGTTTCGTGGTTATTAAAAACTTTATTATAGGCATCAAAATTTAGCACTAAACAGCCTGTTTGGGCAGACGCAGTCAGCGAAATGACAAATGCAATTAAAAAGGATAAAAGGATCTTGAGCATTTTCGGGAGCATTATCTCGCAAAGATTAGAAAAAGCAATTCAAGAATACTTAAATGTAGATAAAATAATACAAATAAATTATTTATGATACTATTTATGAGTACTAAATGTTAAAACAATAATTACGGAGATTAAAACCTCATGTTGTAATACTAAGCTAATCCATTATTAATAATAACAAATAAGAATAAAACAATCTCCAATCAAAAGAATTAAATTAAGTTAAGTGTATTTCTGATCTTGTAAAAAGCGAGAAGTCCCATAATCCCCAAAATTGGTAGAATGTAGTCATCAATAGGACAAGACAACATATACAATCCAATAATACCACATAAGTTATTTCCTTCAGGTGCATTGACTTTACAGGTTCCTGAAGTAGATAAAGGAACCCAGCTACAACCGGAAGGCTTATTATACATGGTTTGCGTATCACTGTACGACTGTGTCCCTGTACCACAAACATTAGTAGTAGTTGCTGTGCCTGTCATGGTATATAAATCTTGGTTACCACCAGCGGTAAAACAACCAGTTTGTGCTTGAACATTAGCCATAAAACAAATAAATACAGCCAATAGAAAAAATCTTAAACACCTCATACACCAATTATCTTAAAGTTGTTATTCGTTTTAGGTTTATAACAGCCCCTAACAACCCGAAAATAATGGCAAATCAGCATAAACAACACACCTGCGCAGGTGATATGCAACTTGAATTATACTTACAGGGATAGCGACTTTTTAAATAAGCATAAAAGCAATAATCAACTTTATAGCTTAAATAAAATACGGACAAATATACCTTATAACTGTAGTACCAAAACTACATGCTTAAACTTTTACGTTGATTTATATCAACACAAAAAACGGCTTTGGATTCAGACTTACTTAATCGTAGGTTAAAAACAGCACAATTAAAAACCGAAAGATGTTGTTTATAAGATATATCGAGAATTAATTCGTTAAAGTATACTTATTACTATTATAAAGACAATCAAGAAGCCTTAATTCTAATTTAATTTTTTTTAAGCATCTTTAACCCATATTTTTGCATGTAAGCCCTAAGCTTATATCCTACATCCCGAATTAAGAATATGATCCCGACAAAAGCAATTTTAAAATTTCTTTGTATTTTATCTATCAGTATCGCTCTTGCCAGCTGTGCTGCCAGAAAAGAGCATAGTCTGTTTAACGCCCCAAGTGATGTAGTTACCGATACCATTAAACAAGTGTATGTGGTAAACGATCAGGGCATTAGCGATGCCTATTATAAAATAAAGGTTAATGATCAATTGGCTATCCGAAATGTACAGAACAAAGAATTCGGAGCTACTGCATCGCCAAATAGTAGTTCAAACGCTAACCAAAATATAGCTGGAGGTACCATAAGCAATACACTTTCTTATCCGGTGGATATTGATGGTAAAGTTAACCTGCCAGCCATAGGAAAGGTTGAGGTAATCGGTTTAAGCAGAAGAGATGCCGCCATTAAAATTCAGGATTTATACGCCAAACAACTGCTTCGCGATCCCATTATCGAATTAAGTGTAGTAAACTTAAAAGTAACTTTATTGGGGGAGTTTGGTAAACAGGGGAATTTTTTACTCGAGCGAGAAAACACCACGTTAATTGACATTATTGGTGAAGCAGGAGGCATTAACAAAACCGCTGACCCTAAGACCCTAAAAATTATACGCGGTGACAGAAGTCACCCTGAAATCATCTACGTTAACTTAAACGACATTAATAGTTTAGCCAGCAAAAAGCTGATTCTTCAAAATAACGATATTATCGTATTGCAACAAACCAAGAGCTCGGCATTGAGCGAAAAGCTAACCAGTGTGAATAACATTGTACAACCGCTGCTGGTGGTAGTCAACCTGGCTGTATTAATATTTACCTTAACCCGCTAATGGATAACACTACACCAACCGAAAATAGAAAGTTAGCCAGCCAGACCATTAACTATTGGAAAATCGTATTGATTTTCTTGAGCAGATGGTATTGGGTTGCCGGAACGGTATTAATCAGTTTTGTAATGGCCTGGCTTTATGTGCGGAGCATTACCCCTATTTATATTACTTCGGCTTCGCTAAAACTAGACAGCGACCAGCAACAACAATTGACTTCGCTACCCGGTTCTCCTGTAAACTATCGGCCTTTTAATCAGAATCAGATTCAAACCGAAGGTATTATTATGCGTTCGGAAGATGTAATTTTAAATGCATTAAAGAATCTTGATTATAAAATTAGCTACTATTTAGAAGGTAGAGTACGGGTAACCGAACTTTATCCGAAACAGCCATTTCAGGTTGATATTTTAACGCAAGATTCTGTTAATTTCAGCAGGGCTACTTATACCGTCAAACCTGTTGATAACCGGACTTTCGAACTATCAAGCAGCGATGATAACAATCAGCATTTGAAGAAATATCGTTATGGGCAAGCCATCAGTATGGGAAATATGGTATTCACCGTTAAAACAGAAATACCCGCTATTGGTCATTATAGCTTCAAATTTAATGGAATCAGAGATCTGTATGGCCGGGCTGCTGGTGGTTTAAATGTATTCGAACAGGAGAAAAACACCAATATTATGGGCGTAACCCATACTGATAGTAATCCTGTTTTTTCTGCCAATGTATTGAATGAGATCATCAAACAATATGTAAAAAATGATGCAACACTTAAGAAAAGATCAGCCAAACAAACTATAGATTATCTCGATAGTCAGATTGCCTTTTTAGATGCTCAGGTGAATAAATCGGGCAACAAACTTTCCAGCTTTCAAAGTAGTAACAAACTCATCGATCCAGCCAGCGATCGGCAACTGGGAAATTCTAAACTAAGCAATCTGCAAAACCAGATTGCCGAATTACAACTGCAAGAGTTGGGTATCCAACAATTAGAAACACAGGTAAAAAACAATAAGGACCGGATACAGTTTAACCTCAACTTAGAAGGCACCAACAGCACGCTCTTAACTGGTTTAATTACACAGCTTAATGGGCTTATCCTTAACAGAGAAAATAAATTACAAAATTTTAATGCTGATGCTCAGCCCATACAAGATATTAACCGGCAAATTAATGAGGTGAAACAGGCCATAGTAACCAATATCCGTTTATTGCACGAGCGTAATCAAAAAACCATCAGTTACATTAACGGGCAAATTGGCCAGGCGAATCAGGCATTGGGCGGTATACCAGCTAAACAAAACGATTTTGCAAAATTACAGAGCAATTTCGATATTAACCAACGCATGTTTTCGATGCTATTTGAACGAAAACTCTCCGCGCAGATCAGTTCAGCAGCCGTAATTTCGGGCGCTACCATTATCAGTGTAGCGCAGCCTTCTTTTTTCCCAATTTCTCCTGTACCTAAGAAAATTTATTCCTCTTATTTATTTATGGGTCTGTTTTCGGGTCTGGGCTTAATTTTATTGGTAAGAATTTTAAATCCGTATTTATATGATATCGAGACGATTGAGGGCTTAACCGCAACCCCTATTATTGGCGTAATTTTAAAATACCCTAAAAAAGTTGGCCTTGGTGAAAGCGTTTTATCAATAGAACGACCAAAATCTATATTTGCCGAATCGGTGAGGTCGGTGCGAACGAACCTAAGTTTTATGGCCAGTGATCAGGAAACTAAGGTAATTTGTATTACTTCAGAGGTTTCAGGAGAAGGAAAATCGTTCGTAAGTTTAAATCTTGCCGGTACTCTATCCATCATTGACAAAAAGGTGATTTTAATTGCCGCAGATTTACGAAAATCTAAACTCCACTATGCTTTTGGCTCCGACAACCACATTGGTTTAAGCAGTTATTTATCAAAACAGGCTGATTTAGCAGATATCATCTTTACTGATGAACGACATAATATTGATTACATCACGTCTGGCCCGGTTCCTCCAAATCCTTCTGAGCTTTTACACCACAAGGCCATGGGAACATTGATTGAAAAGCTTAGAGAAAGTTATGAATATATTATTATCGATACGGCTCCTGTAGGCCTGGTTTCAGATTCTGTTCCGCTCATCCGGAAAGCAGATATTAATCTGTTTATTATCCGTTCAGGCGTTTCTAAATTCAGGGCGGCCACCATTCCTGATCGTTTATCAAAAGAATATGGCCTTAACAACATTGCAATTATCCTAAATTCATTTGGTGATGAGAAGTTACATGCCAACATTTATACCACTAACTATGCCCATAGCAATACCGGAACGTATTACTACTCTAACTATACCGGCTATGGAAAAAGTGGTTATTATGATGATGAGAAGAGCTGGTGGGAATTTTGGAAGAAAAAATAGAATGGAAAAGGTGAGATGGAAAATGGATGATGGAAGGCTTAGCTTAGTGGTTAATGGTTTAGAATGGAAGGCTTAATCGATTAAAATTTAAATTGGTTAATGGTTGAGATGTAAATGGAGTTTAATCAATGATAGAGTGTAGCTAATGATAGATCAAAATTACAGGTGGTACCCGGTTTATACGCGTTCGAGAGCAGAAAAAAAAGCGAATGAGGAATTGAACAGGAAAGGAATTCAAACTTATTTACCTCTTAAAAAGGCAGTTAAGCAATGGAGCGACCGTAAAAAAATCGTAGAAGAGCCCTTGATTAAATCTTATCTATTTGCGTATATTTCGGCAAGAGAATATGCTGAAGTTCTGATGACCAATGGTGTTGCCAGATTTATTTATTTCTCCAGCCAAATCGCTTCTATCCCTGACCAACAAATCCATGATCTTAAACTCTTGCTCGCTACAGATGCCGATCTGGAACTCATTGATTATGACATTAAACCAGGTGAAAGGGTATTGATTAAAGCCGGACCTTTTAAAGGTGTAATTGCCGAATTGGTATCGGTACATAATAAGCAACGTATTATTTTACGTTTACAAAACATGGGTTATTCGATAAATATTAATACATCGACAGCTTTTGTAGAACCGCTTTAGGCAGGGATGATGTGAGAGATGAGATTTGAGTCCTGAGAGGTGAGGTAGGACTCAGCAAAATATATAACAATTGATCAGTTCATTTTGAAAATAAAAATGTGACTGAGCGGGCGAAGCTGTATCCGGTGCAGAATAAATAGCCCAAATTTTATTAAAAAAAGATCAATGTGTCGCATAGCAGGCATCATCAATAGCAAAAATTCATTCGAAAAAGTCAATCAACAGGTAAAAGCCATGTGCGATAGTATGCAACATGGTGGCCCCGATGATCATGGTATCTATACTGCTGAAAAAACACCCTTGTGCTTAGGCAACCGTAGGTTGGCTATTTTAGATCTTAGTTCTGCTGGACATCAACCGATGGTAAGCCATAAAGAAGATCTGGTGATCACTTATAATGGAGAAATTTATAATTATAAGCAAATCAGGACTGAATTAATCAATTTAGGCTATATTTTTAAAACAGAAACAGATACAGAGGTCATCCTTTATGCCTATCAGCATTGGGGAGAAACAGCATTCGAAAAACTTGATGGTATTTTTGCCTTCTGCATTTTTGATAAACGGGAACAATATGTGTACCTGGTCCGGGACCAAAACGGAATAAAACCACTTTATTATCATTTTGATAACGAAACTTTGACCTTTGCATCAGAAGTAAAGGCGTTTAAACACGCTGATATTGACCAGGAAAATGATAACTGGCGGATTTACTACCTTGCTTTTGGCCATATCCCCGAACCTTATACTACGCTTAAAAATGTATGTAGCCTGGGTAAAGGCTGTTTTCTGAAATACAACATTAGAAGCGCCCAGCATGTTATTCAATCGTATCATGAATTTGAAAGCACTTCTTATATTCATAACGAAAGTTATGCGATTGAAAGAATCCGCGAACAACTTGGCCACTCTATCAAACAGCAAATGATTTCTGATGTTGATATAGGCGTATTATTCAGTGGTGGGCTCGATTCGAGCATCATTACGATACTGGCTAATCAATACAATAACAAACAGTTGTCTAGCATTTCTGCCAATTTTAATGAGATAGACTTTTCAGAAAAAAAACAGCGGAATAGTTTACTTCAAAAAATAAATCTTCAAAAAATTGAACAGCTGATTACCTATCGCGATTTCGTGCAGAATTTTGAAACCGTTTTAGCAGATATGGATCAACCCACAAATGATGGGATCAATACCTGGTTTGTATGTAAAACAGCAAAAGCGAACGGGATAAAAGTGGTGCTATCGGGTTTAGGCGCTGATGAGCTTTTTGGCGGATACCCATCTTTTGATCGGATCCATAAAATACAAAACCTAAACTGGTTGAGTAAAAGCGCTTTACGCAGTACGCGTTTTTCCAATAACACCAAATTTAAACGTTTATATTACCTCAGCTTAAACTCGCCCATTGGCGAATACCTATGTTTGAGAGGCGTTTATTCTCCGGATGTAATCGCCGAATTGTTAGACATCGATATGAAAACCGTTATCGATTGTCTGGAAGAAATCCCCCTTCACCCCGGAATAAGGAAAACCAGTAACGAAACAAGAGCGAGCTGGTTCGAATTTAACATGTACATGCAAAATCAGTTATTAAAGGATACCGATTTTATGAGCATGAGCCATGGTGTTGAAGTGAGGGTTCCATTCCTGGACCGTAATTTCGTTGATCTGGTTCTTTCGATCTCAACAGAAATAAAGTTCAGTTACGAACAGAAGAAAAAACTCCTGGTAGAGGCTTACAAAGAAGACCTACCCGTAGAAACCTGGAAAAGATCAAAAATGGGTTTCACTTTCCCGTTTCAGGAATGGATGAGAAAAAGCTCCGACATTGCCGATCCATCCCGTTATGCAAATAAAAGGGCGAAATCACTCATGCAGAACTTTGGAGAAAATAAATTGCACTGGAGTTCTGCCCTAGCCTTATACAGAATATATCATGCCAGTTAAGGTTCTATTTTTAACACTTAAAACGTTTAGTTTTACTGGTGGTATTGAAAAAGTTTGCCGAAGTTTATCCCGTGTATTATACGATTTAAGTGAAGAAGAACTTGTTCAATCGACGGTATATTCCATGTATGATAAAAATGCTGACCGTGATTCCCGGTATCTAAGCAAATATCAGTTTCATGGTTTTAACGGAAAAAAAGAACGCTTTGTAGTACAATCTTTTTTAAGTGGCTTAAAAGCTGATGTGATTTTGTTGAGCCATATCCATTTAATCAACATTGTTTATTTCATCAAGAAAATACATCCCCATAAAAGAATCTATTTGTTGGCACATGGTATAGAAATTTGGAAAAAGTTATCTGATTCCAAACTCAAAATGTTAAACCAGCTGGATAAGATTATTTGTGTAAGTCATTTTACTGCAGATAAAATTATGGAGATGCATCACATTCCTGCAGATCGGATTGAAGTATTAAACAATTGTCTTGATCCTTTTTATTATTTATCTACACAGTTCGAAAAACCGCAGCGTTTATTGGATCGGTATCATCTAAACCGCGAAAATTTAATCCTTTTTTCACTATCCCGTTTATCCTCTTCAGAGAAGTATAAAGGATACGACCATACCATTGAGCTATTGCCGCAACTATTGGAGATATACCCTAACCTCGTTTACCTATTGGGCGGTAAATGGGATGCTGTAGAAAAGAAAAGATTAGATGACTTAATTGTAAAGAATCAACTTCAGGATCATATCAGAATGATCGGTTTTATTGATGAAGCCGAACTTACCGAACATTTTTTACTGTCTGATATTTTTATTTTACCCAGTAAAAAAGAAGGTTTCGGAATTGTATTTATCGAAGCCCTGGCAAGCGGCCTTAGGGTAATTGCCGGCAATAAAGATGGCAGCGTAGATGCACTTCAAAACGGAGCGCTTGGTTTATTAGTAGATCCTGACGATCAACAAGAAATGCTAAACAGCATATTCAAACTGCTACAACATCGTCAAACTGAAAAGGAGAAAAGCAGCTTGCAGGAAAAATGTATGAAAGCATTTGGATATACCCACTATCTTCAATCAGTAAAAAACTTGATTTTAAAAGGCTCAATTAATCATACAGCATCAAGTAACGATCAACAAAAAAACATGCAGATAAACAAGCTTAATATTTATGGTTAAGGAAGAACAGCAGTGGACCATTGAGGCAAAATCATCCTTGTTTGACCTAAAACTACATGAAGTTTGGGCCTATCGGGATTTGTTGGTATTATTGGTCAGGAGAGATTTTGTCTCTTTCTACAAACAAACCATTTTGGGGCCACTCTGGTTTTTTATTCAACCCCTGTTTACCACCATCATTTTTACCTTTATTTTTGGCAACCTCGCAGGTATCTCAACCGATAGCCTACCGAAGCCCTTATTTTATATGGCCGGCATTACGGCCTGGAATTACTTTGCTGATTGTTTAACCAAAACATCATCTGTTTTTAGGGATAATGCGGGTATTTTCGGCAAAGTATATTTCCCCAGGTTAATTATGCCTTTAAGTATTGTGGTAAGTAATCTGGTGCGCTTTGGGGTACAGATGCTGTTATTTCTCATATTAATGGGCTATTATTATTTTTCAGGCGCAAATTTCAACATCAGTTGGGCAATTTGCCTGTTCCCTATTGTTGTAATATTAATGGCTTTACTGGGTTTGGGTGCAGGGATGATTATCTCGGCTATGACCACGAAATATCGGGATCTGGCTTTTCTGATCAGTTTTGGTGTGCAGCTATTGATGTACGCAACAACAGTGATTTATCCCCTATCCGAAGCGATAAAAAAATACCCAGCATATGCCTGGATAATTGAGTATAACCCGATGACTCCTATTATAGAAACTTTTAGATATGGCTTTTTAGGACAGGGAAGTTTTAGCTGGTTTAGTTTGAGCTACGCTACAATTGTTACTATAGTTTTACTATTGTTTGGTACTGTGGTTTTTAATAAGGTAGAACGGAATTTTGTTGACACCGTATAAATGGGAAATGGAAGATGTAATGTGGATAATGGAAAGCATAACTTTAAGCATATTTTAAATGTCTAACATTGCAATAAAAGTAGAAAACCTAAGTAAGGCTTATCAATTGGGCCAAATTGGTACTGGAACGATCAGCCGCGATTTAGAACGTTGGTATGCGAGAATTCGTGGAAAGGAAGATCCTTTTTTACGCATAGGTGAAAGCAATAATCAAAATACCAAAAGCGAAAGTGATGTGGTATGGAGTTTAAAAGATATCGATTTCGAAATTGAGCAGGGAGATGCGGTTGGGATTATTGGCAGAAATGGTGCCGGTAAAAGCACCTTACTTAAAATATTAAGTAAAGTAACTGCACCTACTACTGGCAAAATATCAGGTAAGGGCCGAATTGCGAGTTTACTGGAAGTAGGTACCGGATTCCATCCTGAATTGAGCGGAAGGGAGAATATTTTTCTCAATGGCGCTATTTTAGGCATGCGCAAAAAAGAAATCCAACGTAAACTGGAAGAAATTGTTGATTTTGCTGGTATCGAACGGTATTTAGATACACCCGTAAAAAGATATAGTAGCGGCATGTATGTAAGATTGGCCTTTGCTGTTGCGGCTCACCTGGAAAGCGAAATACTGATTGTAGATGAAGTGCTTGCAGTAGGCGATGCCGAGTTTCAGAAGAAATGTTTGGGAAAGATGGGCGAAGTGAGCAAAGGAGAAGGAAGAACGGTATTGTTTGTAAGCCATAATATGGGGGCGGTACAGAAATTATGTAATAATGGCATTCTGTTGCGAGATGGATTAATTGAATCTTCTTCATCGATAGATATTGTTACTAGTAAATATCTTTCTATGGGCTCGTCAATACAAGCCCTATACAATATCGGGACTAATCATAACAAAAATGAGCTAGAAGGTTATGCTTACGCTCTAAGTGTCGAGGATCTCAACGAAAATTTAATTAATGAAATACCTATAGGCCATCCTTGGCAAATAAGAGTAAAATTTAGATTAAATAAAAGAATTAAACACTTTATCATTGCTTTAGGAGTAAATACAGTATTAGATTTAGATATCCGAACTTCATGGAGCGAGAAAACAGATCTAGATGAAGGTTTTTACGAAGCTGTTTTTAAAGAAACTAATTTATTATTCTCTGCAGGTGAATATAAATTAACACTTGGTTTATCTACTTATGAAAGGACAATTCATTACATTGAAAATGTGGCATCTATTATCATCTCAGATATTGCAGCAACTGAAATAGACAATACCATATTAAGAACATCGAATGGTATTTTACTTAACCCAATGAAAATTGAGATTTCGTCTAGAAACTATCACTAATATTCACAATACCTTAGCCATGATTAATAGCCTGAAAAACAAAATTATTCTACTATTAAGATCGATAAAATATGCTCTGACACCAGAAACACAAATATTTGTTAAAAAGTCATTCTCACAATGCGGAGAAGATTTAATCATTAAGTTTATATTCGATCAGCTGGGAATCAATAAACCCAGCTATCTGGACATAGGGGCCCATCATCCTTTTGACATAAATAATACTCAGATATTTTATCAAAATGGCAGTGTAGGAATTAATGTAGAACCCGATCCAAATTTGTATAAAGAATTTATAATAAATCGAAAAAAGGATACCAATCTGAATTGTGGGGTTGGTAAGTTTGAAGACCACCTCTATCTAAATGTTATGAGTGCTGCCACTTTAAATACCTTCTCTGAGGTTGAAGCAAATAGATTAGTCAACGAGTTTGGATTTAAAATAGAAAACAGAATAAAAATAGAAATTCTTCCTATTTCTTTGATATTAAAGATATACAATAATGGAATTTTTCCAGATTTTTTAACACTTGATGTAGAGGGCTTAGATGAGGAAATTATAAAATCAATTGATTTTGAAAAATCAAGGCCAATAGTCATTTGCTTGGAAACAATATCTTATTCGGAAACCGGACATGGTATAAAAAATCATGAAATGACAAGCTATTTGGAAAGCAAGGGATATCTAATGTATGCGGATACGTATATAAATACCATATTTGTTCTACGAGAAAAATGGCAAAGAAATTAAGTCCTAACTTTTGGTTATAATAGAATTAAAAGGCGGACTCGGAAATCAAATGTTTCAATATGCTGCTGCTATTGCATATGCAAATAATAGGCACCAAGTTTTCATAGACCTTGGTTTCTTGCAAAGACATCATCAGTCAAATTCACATTTCACCGCCAGACAATTTGAACTTAACATTTTTTCAAAACTTAGATTGAAGATTGGCAATAAATTTTTAAAAAAAACTTTTTTTTTAACTACTAAAATAGAAACATTTCTAAAAAAATTCTGCATCAATCTAAAATTTACAGCTATGATCTTTGATGACCATTCAGGTGACCATATCAAAAGTTGGTTCATATATATGGATGGTTATTTTCAAGACCCCCTAGTCTTCGAGCACAAAAGAAAAATTTTAATATCTTATTTTACTTTTCCGGAACTTCCTGATAAGGCGAAGGAAGTCGCCTCTTTAATTAAATCAAGTAATGCTGTAAGTATTCATGTTAGAAGGGGAGATTACATAAATCCAGAAATAAATGACTTTCATGGCATATTACCCAAAACTTATTATGAAGAAGCTATTAGGAAAATAAAAAAGGAGGTTAAGCAAACATCTTTTTTTATATTTTCTGACGACATCTCCTGGTGTATATCTAATTTTTCATTTATTTCCAATGATGAAATCAACTTTGTTGATCTAAAAGAACAAAACTGGGTTGACATGAAGTTAATGACCTTATGCAAACACCATATTATCGCTAACAGTAGTTTTAGCTGGTGGGGAGCTTGGCTGAGCACAAATGAAAGCCAAATTGTTATTGCTCCGAAATTATGGTTTCGCAATGAAAAAACTAGAATTATTCCTAAACAATGGAAGACAATATAAATCCTGATATTTCAGTCATAATGGCTGTCTACAATGGAGAGAAATTTATTAAAGACACATTAAATAGTATAATTGCACAAACTTTTAAAAATTTTGAGTTTATCATTATTGATGACGGTTCTATCGATAACACTCACAATATTATTAAAACGTTCACCGACCAAAGAATAAAATATATAGTTAACGAGAAAAACAAAGGTACTGTTGAATCGTTGAACAGGGGGTTATTAATAGCCAAAGGAGAATTCATTGCAAGAATTGATGCAGACGATATTGCCCATACTTCCAGGCTTGAAAAACAATATCATTTCCTAAAAAGTAATCCTAGCATATCAATTGTTGGCTGCCACATTAATTTTATTAATGAGCAGAATGATGTGATAGGTAAACACATTTTCCCTATAAATGACAATGAAATTAAAGCCATGATTCCATTTCAAGCCCCATTTGGAGGACCCTGTGTAATGTTTAGAAATAAAGAATTCAACGAACAGAACTTACGTTACGTACAAGAATTTCTTTATGCAGAAGATTATGATTTGTGGCAAAGAGCATTAACAAAATTAAATGGCGCTAATTATAATGAAATTTTACTTGATTATAGAATATCTTCAGCGCAAGTTTCAAATAAGCATTATGCCCAACAGCAAATTGCTGATAAAAAAATTAAAACTAATTCTTTGAGAATTTTAGGGTTGAATGCTCAAACAATAGATTACCTGAATGTATTTTTGAAAGATACCTTTGAGCCGACACAGGCAGAAAATTTAAATCATATTCTGAGCGCATTGTCTGAATTGTTTAACGCAAACAAAAGACTTAAAATTTATGACAACAATGCCCTAAAAACATCGGTTGTCGTAAAGCTTGAAAAGATTATAACATTTTATACCTCTAAAACTTTCAAACTATTCAAATTATATCAAAAAAGCGAATTTTATAAATATAATAACCTATCTGTTATCACCAAAACTAAATGTTTCATTAAACAGCTCACCAAAACCTAGTTAAATGCATTTTAGTTGTCTTATTACCTGCTATAATAGGGAAACATCTATATTAAAGGCTATAAACAGTATTCTAAATCAATCTTATCAAAATTTTGAGGTAATAGTTATAGACGATTGCTCTAAGGATAATAGCTTAGAAAAAATAAGATCCATAACTGACAATAGAATAAGGATTATTGAACATAAAATAAATCGAGGCCAAAATGCCGCATTAAATAGCGGTGTTCAGGCCTCTAAGTTCGAATATCTTGCTTTTCTTGACAGTGATGATGTATGGTTACCAAACTATTTACAAGAAATGCAACAAACTTATATTAGTAATCCAAATGTTGCTTTCGTTTATTGTAGCTTGATTAACGGACCACTTTGGACGCTAGAAGGAGAAAATAAATATGCTGATGTATTAAATCAGGGATATCTCTCTTCTATGATTACTATTACAGCTAAAAAAAGTGCGGTTGTTAGTATAAATGGATTTGATCCGAGGTATACAATATGTCAGGACGATGATTTTTGTTTTAGATTAGCTCAACATTATTCCTTCATTGCTATAAGAAAACCGCTTGCTGAAGTACATGGTGCAAATGATTCTATGACTAGAAACATTATTAAAGTAGCTCAGGGCTGGGATTTTCTATTTAAAGACTATAAAAATGACATTTTGAGTTTTTGCGGAGCAAAATCATTTTCACGGCATATGCTAAATGTGGCGATGCAATATTTTAGTTGCAATCGGATTTTCCTTGGTATGAAATGTTACATAAAAGGTATATTTTTTTTTATCAAACCATCACATAATAGGTTCTTATTTAGTGGTAAAGAATTTATGGTGATCCAGAAAAGAATATTCCTGATTTTAATGGGAAAAATTAAACGGGTAATTACAAACCAAAAATGATCGAAAAAGTATTTTTTCATGAAACACTACTCGCAATCATCATCAGAGCTAGTTATAAAAAAGAGGGCATTGCTTTCTTTACACCTGGCGATTTTTCTCAACAGCTAGGCTATATGAATAGACCAAAAGGTTACAGTATCGATCCACACTTACATAATGTAGTAGAGCGCAAAGTTACGCTTACGCAAGAGGTTCTTTATGTCAAAACGGGAAAAGTTCGAATCGATTTTTACAATGACGAGCGCATTTATCAAGAGAGTAGAATAGTTGAAACAGGCGATGTAGTATTATTGGCGTCTGGTGGTCACGGCTTTGAGATGCTCGAATCTTCAGAAATGATAGAAGTTAAGCAAGGTCCATACTGTGGTGATGAAGATAAAGTAAGATTTGACCATAAACCTGAAAATATTAACCTAATTACAAAAAAAAATGACTCTCAACTTTAAGCTTTATAGTCAATACTATAACTTGCTCTATAAAGACAAAAATTATGTGGCAGAGGCAGACTACTTGGTTGATCTAATTGCTCAATACGGTTCCCAAGGTAAGAAAATTATTGAGTTAGGTTCAGGAACTGGCAAACACGCAAATTTACTAGCTGAGAAAGGATATCAAATACTTGGCATAGAACGCAGTGCTGAAATGGTAAAAATTGCCAATCAATTTAAACAAGACAGTGTTAATTTTCAAATTGCAGATATTACAGATTTTAAAATAGATTTATCCTTTGATATCGCATTATCCCTTTTCCACGTAATCAGTTACTTAACTAAAAATGAGGATTTGATCAAAACGTTCAAAAATGTTCATCATTGCTTGAATAAAGACGGATTATTTATTTTTGACGTTTGGCACAGTTCGGCAGTACACTTTCTGGTACCAGAAAACCGGACTAAAATTCTTAAGGATGAAAATATTGAAGTCACCCGAAATGCCACACCGATCATTTATCCCGAATTAAATGTTGTTGAAGTCAATTACGGTATTTCTGTAAAAAATCTAAAAGATGGCTCGACTAATTTTTTTCGAGAACAACATCCTATGCGGCATTTTAGCAGACCAGAAATAGAACTACTTGCTTATGCTACAGGATTTGAACTAATTCACAGTGAAGAATTCCTAAGCAAGAACACACCCTCAGGTGAAACCTGGGGCGTGTGTTATATTTTTAAAAAAGATCATAATGCATCCGATTCCCGTTAACACTCCCCTAATTAGTGGCAATGAATTAAAATACCTAACTGAATGTATTGAAACAGGCTGGATCAGTAGCGAAGGGCCTTTTATTAATAAATTTGAGAAACAGTTTAGTAAATATATTGGCAGTTCGTACGGAATTGCGGTTAGTAATGGTTCTGCAGCCTTAGATATTGCGATTAAAGCTTTAAATATCGGCCCTGGAGACGAAGTAATCATGCCTACTTTCACGATTATCTCTCCAGCGCAATCTGTTGTTACGGCCGGTGCATTACCTGTATTGGTAGACAGTGATCCTTTGACCTGGAATATGGATGTTACCCAAATTGAAGCAAAGATAACAACTAAGACAAAAGCCATTTTGGTGGTCCACATTTATGGATTACCAGTGGATATGGATCCAGTAATTGAAATGGCAAAAAAATATAAGCTCAAAATAATTGAAGATGCTGCCGAAATGCATGGACAAACCTATAAAGATAAAATGTGTGGCAGTTTTGGTGACATCAGTATTTTTAGTTTTTATCCCAACAAGCACATTACAACTGGTGAGGGGGGTATGCTATTAACCAATGATTCAAAAATCGCCGAAAGATGTAAAAAATTACGAAATCTTTGCTTTGAACCCAACGGACCACGTTTTGTACATCATGAAATTGGGTGGAATTATAGGATGACAAATTTGCAAGCTGCTTTAGGGGTGGCACAATTAGAGCAGATTGATAGTTTTGTTGAGAAAAAAAGAGCAATGGGCACTTCCTATCAAAAAGTGCTTTCTCACCTAAAAACAAAAGGTTATCAATTACCTCTTGAAAAAACAGATTATAGCGAAAATATTTATTGGGTATTTGGCCTTGTGGCCCCCAATCAAAATAAAAAAGAAAGACTGGTACTTCATTTAACAGAAAATAAAATAGGCACCCGTCCCTTCTTCTGGTGCATGCATGAACAGCCTGTATTTCAAAACATGGGTTTGTTTAAAAATGAGCACTACCCAGTGGCGGAGAAATTAGCAAGAAATGGTTTTTATATACCCAGTGGCCTTGGCTTATCAGATGAAGACATTAATTATATTACTACTGAAATTATTTCAATTATAAAATGAAGCTATTTTCTAGAGAAAAGTGTATTTACATTTTTTCTCACCATACTGATTTTTTCACAAATCCCACATTATTATATTTAGCAGAAGTATTAGATCATTCCAGTTATAGGGTAGTGATATATAATAATATTTCAAATAAAAATAGAGCAACATTAAACTTTAAAAATATACGTTTTTATCCCTTCCCAAGTATATATCCGAATAAACCCAGAAGACCCTTGCTATACTTAAGAACGGTGTTATGGCCTAAGCTTATTATCAACTGTCTAAATTTTATTTTTCAAACTCAAGCTGTGGTAGGTGTAGATTTGATTGGCTATATCGTTGCAGCTCAATCTTTCAACTATCAACCAAAAAAAACACACTATATCTCATTCGAATTGCTTTTTAAATCTGAAATGACCAACAGAAAAAATTCTAACTTTATGAGATTAAAAATATTAGAAGAGAGTTTTTTAAACCTTGGAATAAATTCTTTATTAATTCAAGATCCATATAGAAACTCTCTATTTCAAAATGAAAATCCAAATGTAGTTGTACATAAAACCTATCTAATTCCTGTTGCACCAAAAAGAAATCTAACCTTTACGCAAAAGTCTATTACAAAAGTGGGTAAAAAAATTAAATTAGTATATGCTGGAAGTGTATATGAGTGGTCTGGTCTAAATGCTATTATTGATTCATTTATCCAAATGAACCATCCTTTATACGAACTGCATATTCATAGCAGATTTAAATTAGATAAAAATCATCCACTATCAAATAGAATTTTTAGATTAAACCAAGAAGGGAATCAAATATATTTCCATCCTGAAGATCTGGATTATCAAGAACTATGTCAATTCTTATGTAACTTCGATATTGGAATTGCCACGTACTTTCCAGTTAATGCCCCAAGTGTTTACGATGGGTTAAATTTAAAAGAAATCGGACTATCGTCAGGTAAATTTTCAACATACATGATGCTAGGGCTTCCAACGATAGTATCACCGTCAAAATCATTTAACAATTTACGCGAAAGTTATAATTTTGGGGAAATCATATCTGACTTCTCTCAACTATCATCGGCTATTACTAAAATTGTAACCGATTATCAAAAATTTTCTTCAGATTCTATAAAACTCTATGAAGAGCAACTTAATCCTGATCTCTTCATAAATAGCTATATCGAAAATCTATTGAGCTAATAATTTTTATCAAATGAATTTTCTGTATCAAAAGATATCAAATCAACTTTTGAAAATTATGAAGACTTTTAAAAGCTTTCAATTAAAATTATTTTTAAAAAAGTTTAATTCGGTAGGACAAAATTGCTACATAGAACAACCTGTTAGAATGGAAGGTATTAAATACATTACATTAGCTAATAACGTTTCTATAAATGCTTTTGTACATATCTGGGGCCATGGTACTGTCAAAATTGGCAATGATTGTTTAATTGCTTCTCATGTAGCCATCATATCAGTAACTCATAGTACTGATGCTTTAGTTTTCAGGGAATCTATCATAAAAAAGCCTGTTATCATTGGTAACAATGTTTGGATCGGATCTCATTCTATAATAATGCCGGGTGTAACCATTGGGGATAATGTTATCATAGGAGCAGGAAGTGTTGTAACTAAGGATCTGGAGCGCGACAGCATCTATATAGGACGCCCAGCAATAAAAGTTAAAGATTTACAGCAATTTACTAAATATTAGGAATACCATCTGATAAAGTTTAACCGTTTAACGAGCTCTACCAAATAGGCTTAAAACTGCAGTTAAGTATATCCATTACATTTGATAAATATCTCTTATAGGAAAATGGAACGGATTTTTAAAAAAATTAATTTATAAAGAATTTCTTAGGAACTACAGATAAAACTCAACCTTATGATCCTTACAAAGATATGAATGAAAACAATTTTACCATAAACGTGTCAAAGATAACCATCTGCAATTGATGCTTTTTTAAATAAAGTATATCAATGAAAAGTTTCAGAATTTCATATATTATATCAACCTATAACAGGCTTCCTTTTTTGAGTTTCACATTAAAAAAACTTATAGCCACACTAAAAAGTGATGAAGAAATTGTAGTGGTTGACGGTAACAGTAACGATGGTTCAAAAGATTATTTACAAGCACTATTAAAAGAAGGGAGCATTAACCAATTCATCTCAGAACCTGACAAAAACCAGGCTCATGGCTGGAACAAAGCAATGCTTATGGCCAATGGAACCATCATAAAAAAGATTATTGACGACGACGTTTTTGATTATAACTCCATTCGAAAATGCGCTGATCACATGATCGAAAATCCTGACATCGATATCTTGATTTCCAACGATCTATTTGCCTCCATTTATGATACTAAAACCATCACTAAAAATAGCAGGCTTAAGCACTTCGAAGAGTGGTCAAAAGGTAAAAAGCCATCATTTACTTTTGGAGATGTACACATGCTAATCAGAAAATCTGCTATTTCCTACATCGGTTTATACCATACTGGTTATGTAATGATGGATTGGGAATATGCTTTAAGGATTAGTTTTTTAAAATCGAATATTTGTTATTATACTGGATATAACGCTTTATCTGTTGCACATGAAAATACCATTACTTCAAACCAATTAGTCGATCAAATTACCGAGCAGGGTAAAAGAGCACAGATATTTTACAGTTACAAAGGAGATACGTTCGAGATTAGCCTATGGTCTAAATTTAAAATTAATATAGGAAAACTATTATTTAATGATCAAGCAGCATCGAAGAAAGTTCAAAAACTATCACAGGAAGAAAAAGAATCTATCTATAAAATTTTCTCAACTGTTCTAGCATCGATAAACACAGAAAACCAATACCATTTCATTCATTCTAATACGTTTGAAAAAGAAAGCAATTAAAATAAAATTCCAAAACGGCCTTGCCTTTGAAAGCTTTATAAAAGAGGTTTTCGAAGTGAATAAAGTACTCGAAGAGTTTGAGTTCATTGAATCCGATCAACCTAATTTTGTTGTATTTGGCCCTTACGGAAATGATATTCCAAAAGAAGGAAATTATGTGCGCATAGGGTACTTTTGTGAAAATATTAATCCTGATTTTTCTATTTGCGATTGGGCATTTGGTATGCCTAGCGAACATTTAATCAGAAATCCAAAATATAGAAAAATCCAATGGCATGGATTTAATCCACAATTATTGGTCAAATCAATAACTGAGAATGATATTGGCTGGATTCTTGACGAAAAGCAAAAGTTTTGCAATTTTCTTTATGGAAATCACGTTCCTTATCGGGAAGAGTTTTTCAAACAATTATCTAAATATAAAAAAATTGATGCTCCAGGTAGATCAATGAACAATATGTCATCAATCGATTCGCTGTATAAAGGTGATGTTTGGGATAGAAAACGTCAATTCTTAAATCCATATAAGTTTACTATTGCTTTTGAAAATTATTCTTACAGTGGATATCATACTGAAAAACTGTTTGATTCTATGTTAGTTAAAAGCCTTCCTATCTATTGTGGGGATCCGGAAATTAATGAGGTTTTTAATACTGATAGTTTTATAAACACCTCAGAATATGCTCCTGTAAATAATGGCATAGCTGTTAAAGGATTAGAAAAACTTGCACAATGGAACTTCGTAGATATTAGACCATCTTTCTACCATACTCCAATACACCGCACATCAAGAAAATTAAAATCACTGGGTAGAAAACTTAAAATGAAACTTCAATATAGCAACTATAATTTTAAAGATTTAATTGACAGAATAGTAGAAATAGATAAGGATAGGGATCTCTATGTAAAGTATCTTTTAGAACCATGGTTTTATGGAAATGTTATACCTGAAAATACCCTTTCTAAACACAGATGGTCAGAGATATTTAATTCAATTTGATGGCAGCACTAGTTTCAATAATCATTCCTTGTTATAATGCCGAAAAATATATTGCCGAAACCATTTCTTCTGCGCTCGCCCAAACATATCAACCAGTAGAAATAATTGTAATTGATGATGGTTCTTCAGATAAATCTATAGATATTATCAGGCAATTTTCATCAAACCGCATTTTTATTTATCAACAAAAAAATAGTGGTGCCTCAATAGCAAGAAATAAGGGCTTATCAATATCAAAAGGAAAATACATTCAATTTTTAGATGCTGATGATTTTATTAGTACAGACAAAATTGAAGCACAGGTAAGCATACTCGAATCCAAAGCAAACTACATATCTCTTTGCCATACGGTTCATTTTAAAGATGGTACCAACCCCTTATCATACCCTATTACACATGAATGGTTTAAGGAAGGGTCCGAAAACACCACAGATTTTCTTATTAAATTATATGGAGGACCTTTGATAGGCAATGGTCTAGGGGGGATGATTCAACCTAATGCTTGGCTCACACCGAAACATTTAATTGATAAAGCCGGCTTGTGGAACGAAATGCGGAGTCCTGATGATGACGGGGAGTTTTTTTGTAGGGTTTTATTACAGGCAGAGGGGATGGTTTACACTTTAAAGGGTGTTAATTACTATCGCAAGTTTGAGAATAGAAACACCTTAAGTTCTCAAAATAATGAACAATCACTTTCCGCTATTTTAAAATCAACAGAACTCAAAGCAATCCATTTAATATCCAAAACTGATGACCCAAATGCAAAATTAGCCATAAGCCGTCTATTTTGGGAACTTGCATCAAATGCTTATCCCAAGTATCTTTCAATTTCTAAAAAAGCTATTTTAATGGCAACTAGTTATTCTAAGCATAAACCTGTTTATTTATATACCTACACTAAACTTTATACATTCATATCTAAGTATTTTGGTTGGAAAACCAGCGCTTGGATTAGCTATCTTAAACAAAAACTGATGAAACATCTAACCATAAAACGAGGATGAAACATTTTATAGGACGAGTATTGATATACATACTCAAAAAATTAAATATTTCACTTTTAAGCCATGCACATATTCAGATGGGTATTTCGGCTTTCAACAATTTTACTGTTAGTGGTGAAGAGCAGTTATTAAAATTTATAAAGAAAAAAACAATTTATAATTTATCAACCATAATTGATGTTGGTGCCAACAATGGCGATTACTGTTTATTACTTACAAATGTATTCGATCATGCAGCTATTTATGGATTCGAACCTATGATATCTACCTATGAAGTAGCTAAACAAACTACAAACAAACATCAGAATATTAAGTTATTTAATTACGGTATATATTCTAAAGCTGGCGACATTACACTATACAATAGCTTGGATCAACCTAACGATCAGATTTCAACGTCTTATAAATCTGGCTTACTAGACTTTTACAAGGTAGAACACTTACAAGAGTTCAAAGTACCAGTAACTACTTTGGATATCTTTTGTAAACAAAACAATATTGACATTATCGATTTTCTAAAAATTGACGTTGAAGGAGCAGAATTAGAAGTGCTAAGAGGTGCAAAAAAACTGTTGTTTGATAAAAAAATTAACATAATCCAATTTGAATTTAATGATTTTAATGTTAGCTCAAGAACATTTTTCAAAGATTTTTATGACTATTTAACAGATTTTAATTTTTATAGGGTATCAAGTAGAGGGCTTCATTTTATGGGAAATTACACTACTAGTCATGAAATTTTTGTTTATCAAAATATCGTAGCGATACATAATTCCAAGGATTACTTTAAAAAACATATCTACTTCTAGTTTAAATGTTTCGGGCTTTAAATCCTACTATCCGAAATTTATAAAAAAACCCACAAAATTGAATAAATTAATAAGCATCGATTTATTGAGAGGATTTGCAGCCTTTGCTGTTTTTTATTACCATCAACACCTTGGTTTTACCTTTGCAAAAAAAACCGGCCTAAACTTTTTAAACCTTACTGATCAGATTGGATCAACCTATGCTGTACCTTTATTCTTTTTAATCAGTGGTTTTTGTATCCACTTATCTTGTCTAAGGCAATTATCCAACAATGAGCCCCTCCCGTTAAAAAAATATTATTTAAACAGATTTTTTCGAATTTATCCAGCGTACTTCTTTTCTTTAATCTTCTCTATTGTTATAATTAATATTACGTCTCCTGGTTCAATTATATCTTTAAAAGATTTATTGATTCATCTTTTAGTTGGTCAAGGATTTAGCTCAACGTATTTCAATACAATAAATTTAGTTTTGTGGACAATAACCATAGAAATGGTTTTTTATATTATTTATCCAGCCTACTATTATATTAATAGAAAGCTTAATCCTCATTCAGCACTTGTTTTCTCATTACTGGTTAGCAGTATAAGTATTGCCATATTTATGATGAACAACCAAGCTTTATCATTTCCACAATTATATTTATTTACAAATTTATGGTTTGGCTGGTGTTTTGGGGCTTGGCTTTGTGATCAACATATCCGATACCCTGACTTTTTTAAATCAACAATATGGATTGTAATAACAGTAATTATTATTGCAATTTTTTTTAGCCTTCAGTTAATTCAATTTAATGATGATATTCTAGTAAGAAATTTATCAAATATTCTAATCTGGGCACCAATACTAGTTGGCTTGATAAAAAAAGAAAAAAATTTAATCAAAATAAAAAGGTTGTTAAAAATCCCAATAGCACTTGGTCTATCGAGCTATAGTTTATATTTGTTTCACATTCCATTAATTGCAATAAAAAATTTTTTAATAAGCAATTATATCCACCAAAACTATAATTTGTTAATAATGGCCGTTGGCACTATGTTAATTCCGATAGCTTGTTATTATTGTTACCACGCTATTGAAATTCCTTTTATGAAAATAAGTAGAAATATTAATAAAAAATTATAATTATTTGTTGTTTACAAGTGCCTAATGCAGTTTAAAAATTAATGAAAAATGTAATTACGATTGCTACTGGTAAAAAGTTATATATTAATTTAGCTGTGAATCTGGCTAGATCTTTTTGGTATTGGAACAGTGATACAGATATTAACTTTTATATTGTTACGGATATTGAGGATAGTTTGGCAAGTGATATTAGAGAATTTGTAAAGGTTATACAGATAAAAAAAAATGAATTAGGAAAAGGATTTACACCTAAATTATACCTGGATAAACTTGCCCCCGCTGGTCAAACATTATTTATTGACAGTGATTGCCTTGTATATGGGAATCTTGATCCTGTTTTCAAAAAATTTAAGGGTCATGGGGTTTCGGTAATCGGTAATTTAATTTCTAATGGCGAATGGTTTGGAGAAGTAGCACCTATTTGTAAACAATTCGAAATCCCACATTTGCCTAAATTTAATGGTGGTGTGTATTATCTGGAAAATGGATTAATGGCTACTCATGTTTATCAAAAAGCCCGCGAATTAGAAAAAAAATATGATGAAATTGGCTTTGTTAGATTAAGGGGAAGACCAAATGATGAAGTGCTAATGGCATTGGCCTTACAACTTTTTAACCAGCAGGCTGTTGATGAAGACGGCACCATAATGGCAGAGTTTGTCAATTTTCAATCAGGAATTGAATCTGATTTATTAGAGGGTCACGCTGTTCTATATAATCGTCCCAAAAGCAAAAATTATAACAGGCATTGGCCATTGATAATGGCTAAGCCAATTATTGTTCATTATTTGGGTCACCATAATCAGATATATCCATATACTAAAGAAGTGAAAATTTTAGAACTATTAGCTAGGGGACATTCAAAAACATCAGCCAGACTTTTATCATTAACTTGTATCACCTTACCTTATAAAATAAAAGTGAACCTTAAAAAATTGCTAAGGCCAGTCTATAGAGTTTTTTTTGGGTTTAGAAAGAGTACAAAATCAGAAAGAATTATCGATTAAATGGATGTTAGTATTATTATACCTACCTATAACAGATTATGGAGTTTACCAAAAGCGATAGCATCATGTTTTAAATCAAATCTCCGAATTGAGGTAATTGTTGTAGATGATGGAAGTAACGATGGGAGTAACGAATGGCTAAGTAGAAGAACAGACATTGTTGTAATCAGCCAAAAAAATCTGGGTAAGGATTGGGCTGTTAACAATGGTTTACAATATGCACAAGGGAAATATGTTCGTTTTTTGGATTCAGATGACTGGTTATTACCCTTTTCAACTGATCGACTTTTTGAAGAAGCTGAAGCAAAAAATGTGGAGGTTGTGGCTGCAGGGTATGATATATTTAATGAAGACGGTAAATTAATGAAAACAATTAGCTGGACTATTTGTGATGATTTTATTGCCCAACAATTGGGAGAATGTGATTCGTCTCATTACTCTGCTTATCTTTTTGAAAAAAACTTTATCAATGATATTCCACATAGGCAGGAATACGCTTCAAGAGATGATAGAAAGTTTATTATTGAAGTAGCCTTAAAAAAACCTTCGTATAGCTACCTTTCAAATTCAACTTTTGCTCATAGAATGCATACCAGGGAGCGATTACAGCAAGCTAATGGCCTCATTAACTCATTGAACAACTTGGCTTATTTAAAAATATTTGAAGCTGCTATAAAAGAGCTCGAACAATTAGGCACATGTACGCAAAGACGAAAAAATGCCGCTGCAAAATCGCTTTGGCCTTTAGCTACATGGATAGCAAAAGACAACGTAAATGAAGCTGTTAAGCTTATTAAATGGATAAAAAAACTCGATCCTGCTTTCAAATTCAATAAAAATGGAGTTATAGGCTTATGTTATAAAATATTTGGTTTTAAATTCACTTCTCATCTTCTTAATTTCAGGAGGTCATTATTTAACTATTGAAAAATTATAATTACATAGTTAGATAAAACTAAAAATTCTGATTTATCGATTAAAAAATGGAGCCTCTTAACTTATTTTTTGAAGAGCCTAACCTTGATCGCTGGTTTAAGTACGATCGCTATCCCAGAAAGGTTTTGAGGAGAATACTGAGAGGTAAGGAAAAACCTGGAGGTGTAATGATGGTAGCACTCCAGTTGATGAAAGGCTTAGATAAACTCAATGTTCCATATCGTTTTAACGATTTTGACTATATAAAAAAACATCCTGAAGAAGTTGCCTGCATTATTGGAAAGCCCCAGATACTCGACAAATTTAAGTGGAAAAACCCCATCATTTATGGTGCGGGCGTCTTTTCTCATCCCACTGACGATTTAAATTTTTTGATCAAATACCCCACCATTAAAAAAATATTAGTTCCAGGCCCGTGGATGAAACGAGTTTTCGATCCATTTTACGGAAAAGAGTTAGTAGATTTTTGGCCTGCTGGAATAGATACAGATCAATGGAGCGATAGTATAAAGGAAGCTAACTTAACATTAGACTTTTTAGTTTATGACAAAATAAGGTGGCAGCACGATGATTTTGAAAAAAGCTTAATTAATCCGATCATCAGCACACTTAAAAGGAAGGGATTTACATACGAGTTTATAAGATACGGCGCTTATAATCATCAAGAGCTTATAAAGAAATTGGCAAGAGCGAAAAGTGTTATTTTTTTATGTGAACATGAAACACAAGGACAAGCTTACCAACAGATACTCTCTACCAACACTCCTATTCTGGCTTGGGACAGGAGTGGTTTTTGGCAAGATCCCGATTACTACCCACATCGAGTTAAGTACGAACCGGTAACTTCTGTTCCTTATTGGGATGACCGTTGTGGAATAAAATTTAAATTTATTGAAGATTTCGAATCTTTATTAGAAAAATTTATTGTTAAAAACAATTCTGGAGCGTTTATGCCAAGAGCTTATATTTTAGATAACCTAAGTTTAGAAGTATCCACCAAGAAATACCTGGGCCTTTATAATTCTATATTAAAATGAAAATCTTATTAATTATGGATCCTGGCATTCCGGTTCCGCCCCCTTTATATGGTGGCCACGAACGTCTTGTCTATATGTTTGCCGAAGAATATAAAAAATTAGGTCATGAAGTTAGTCTTCTAGCCGGACCAGATTCAAAAATCAGTGGTAAAACATATAAGTTTGGAATAAATAATTTAAAAAGATCAAAGTATCAAAAATTAAAGGAAATCATCCTTGCCTGGCGATTCTTGTACCAAAACAGAAATGAATTTGATTTGATCCACAATTTTGGACGATTAGTTTATTTGCTTCCAATATTGAATCACCGGGTAAAAAAAATCATGACATACGGTAGAAAAATAGATTCAAAAAATATTGCATTTATTGATAAATTGCCCAACCAAAATCTAAAATTTACGGCGCCAAGTTATGATTGTATCAGCTCAGCTAAAAGCATAGGCAATTGGACAAGAGTTTACAATGCAATAGACTTTTCAAAATATGACTTTAAGAGTGATGTATGTGATGATGCTCCATTAATATTTTTAGGAAGATTAGATAAGGTAAAGGGGTGCCATATAGCCATTGAAGTTGCGAAAACTACAAATAACAAGCTTATTATTGCTGGTAATATTTCGAATGAAAATCATGAAATAGAATATTTCAATTCAGAAATTAAGCCATACATTGATGGTGAAAATATCAGGTATGTTGGGGCTGTAAATGATGAGCAAAAAAACATGTATTTAGGCGACTCAAAAGCACTTTTATTCCCAATAAACATAAGAGAGGCCTTTGGGATGGTAATGGTAGAGGCCATGGCTTGTGGTACACCAGTTATTGCATTTAACGCTGGGGCAACCCCAGAAGTTGTTATTAACTCGGTTAATGGCCTTGTGGTAAGTAATAAGGACGAGATGATACAGGCATTGGATGAGGTAAGCCTTATTAACCGAGGCTGTTGCAGCGAAAATGCGAAAAGAAGATTCGATGTAAGTGTCATTGCCAGCGAATACTTAAATTTATTTGATCAAAATAGAAGTTGAAAAAAGTATTGCTTATTACTTCTGGTCAGCCTTCTCTAAACCCGAGATTAGTTAAAGAAGCCGATGCACTTGCAAATGCTGGCTATCATGTAACAGTTCTTTATCAATATTGGAATGCTTGGGGTACAGCGCTAGACGAGGAACTCTTCCCTAAAAAAGAGTGGAAAGCCATACGTGTTAATGGGGATCCCGTTAAGCAAAAAGCTGTTTATTGGCTAACAAGAGGCATACACAAAGCAGCAAGAAAAATGATTACGCTAGTTGGAATAAATCCTGCTACTGTTATTTTTGCATTATCAAGAGGTACTCATGGGCTGACTAATAAAGCGAAGACCATTGTTGCCGACCTTTATATTGCCCATAACATAGCGGCTTTGCCCGCAGCAGTAGAAGCGGCCTTAATACATGGGGCAAAATGTGGATTTGATGCAGAAGACCTTCATAGATATGAAACACATAGCAAAGATTTAAATTTTCGCCTCGTTAAATTTGTTGAAGAAAAATATTTTCCGAAAGCAGATTACCTCAGCGTAAGCAGCCCTCAAATTGCAAAAAAATACAAAGAGCTGTTTCCGGCGTTGACATTTCATACCATTCTTAACGTATTTCCTAAAAACTCATTCACCAACCGTGTGGCTCCCAGCCAACCGCTAAAGCTGTTTTGGTTTAGCCAAAATGTTGGGCTTTCGCGTGGTTTGCAGGATGCTATAAGAAGCTTAAAAATACTTGAAGGGTTTAAAATTGAATTCCATATACTGGGTTTTTTAAATAACACAGTTAAAATCGTTCTTGATGAGCTTATTCAAAGTCTAGGATTTGCTAATCCACCACTTATCAACTTTCATCAACCGATTGCCTCTTCAAAACTTGTCGAATTTGCAAGCCAATTCAATGTCGGATTAGCTACCGAGCCTGGTTTTTCGATCAATAACCATCTGGCACTAAGCAATAAGCTATTTACCTACCTACAAGCTGGTTTGGCCACGGTAGTTACAGAAACAATTGCTCAAAAAGAATTTATAAATGATCACCCATCAATAGGTGCTAGTTATGAGATTGGCAATGTTCAACAATTGGCTGAAATCCTATTAAATTATATTCAGAATCCAGCGATCTTAGCTCAACATCAAGATGAAGCTTACCATTTGTTTGAAACTACTTTAAATTGGGATGAGGAATCTGATAAATTTATAGCTATCGTTAATAAAACACTTAATTGAGTAAACTATAAAAGATCATAACCTGAAACGCTTACTTATTATATCTCCACACTTTCCTCCTGCAAACACGGCAGATATGCAACGTGTGAGGATGAGTCTGCCATATTTCAAAGATTTGGGTTGGGAGCCGGAGGTGATTACAGTTGATGAGAAATATCTTGATGTAGTAAAGGACGGTCTTTTAACAGGATCCATTCCTTCTGATATCGTTATCCACAAAGTAGGTGCGCTTGCTAAAAAATGGACCAGCAAATTTGGTTTGGGAAGCTTGGCACTTCGCTCGTTATGGTCTTTTAGAAAAAAAGGCAATCAATTGCTTAAAAGTGGTCTCTTCGATCTTGTTTATTTTTCTACTACGCAGTTTCCGGTATGTATTTTAGGGAATTATTGGAAGAAAAAGTTTGGTATTCCATATATAATCGATATGCAAGATCCCTGGCATTCTACTTATTATTTGGATAAACCAAAATCACAGCAACCGCCAAAGTATTGGTTCTCTTATCGTTTAAATAAATACTTGGAACCAATTGCCATGAAAAATGTAGATGGTGTCATCAGCGTATCTGGCGCATATATCGAAACTTTGGAAAGTAGATACCCTTGGTTAAAAAATAAACCTTCCAAGGTAATTACATTTGGCGTTTTTGAACGGGATTTTGTGATCGCTGAGAAAAATAAATCGAAACTTCAATTGGTGTATCAGACAGGTTCGAACCAAATTAACCTGATTTATAT
Source organism: Pedobacter folensis (assembly GCF_056490665.1). Taxonomy (NCBI): domain Bacteria; kingdom Pseudomonadati; phylum Bacteroidota; class Sphingobacteriia; order Sphingobacteriales; family Sphingobacteriaceae; genus Pedobacter; species Pedobacter folensis. The sequence continues at coordinate 369,831 of NZ_JBWJIF010000003.1, read as the reverse complement.
CGGCAGAGGTGGGTATGATATTCACCCAGCAATTAAATTATTGTTTGAAGAAATTTTAGCTTATAAAGAAACCAATCCAGCGATTTTTTCTCTGCTACATCTACATTTTATAGGTACGAGTTATGCGGCAAATGGGACCGGCGTTCCAACAATAGCTCCTACCGCAAAAGAAATGGGTTTAAGCGAGAAAGTGACAGAATATACAGATCGGATAGGTTTTTATCAAAGCATCAGAAATCTGCAGGAAGCGGATGGATTGCTCATTGTCGGCTCGAATGATGCATCGTATACGGCTTCCAAACTTTACCCTTACATAATGGCGAAAAAACCTTTACTTGCGCTTTTTCACCCAAAAAGTGAAGCGGCAACTGCAATTAAAAATTGTAATGCAGGAAACTTAATTACACTTGACCAATTTTCTCCAGCAGTAAAACCTATTTTTGAACATTATTTGGAACAGGTAATCGAGAAAAAATCTCCAGACACGAATTGGAAAGAGTTTGAAAAATATACGGCAAAATCTTTGACCCAAAAACAGGTAGATGTATTTAATGAAGTACTGGAATTGAAACATAGCTAACGAAATGATCCTTCAGTCTCTATATAAAACCATTCTCAAAAGGCGCTTTTTTAAAGGGCAGGACCGCATTTTTTATTTTTTGTTTAAAAACAGCAGATTTTCCAAAGCAAAAGTTATCGTAAAACCATTGATTGGGAATTTCAAAATTGAATGTGATCCAACAACATGGATTGGTTCTAAAATCGTATACACTGGTGATTATGAAGCCTCGCTGAAACAAGTTTTCAGTTCGTACATTGCTAAAAATGACTATGTGCTTGATATCGGTGCAAACATCGGATTTCATACCTTGTATTTTGCAGAATTAGTTGGACAATCGGGCAAGGTAACCGCATTTGAGCCCATACCACTTAATTACAGCGCATTAATTCGCAATATCAGCTTAAATAATTTCACTCAAATTAACGCACAAAACATTGCACTGAGCAATAAAAACGAAACATTTCAAATTACAGCGGATGCTGCCAGTAATAACCCAGGATCATTTAATCTATTCGAAAAAAATGGAGATGTGACTGTCGATTGTAAAATTGGCGATGAATTTTTAACTGATGAAAAAATCAACTTTGTCAAAATTGATGTAGAAGGCTATGAAGCATTTGTAATTACCGGATTGATGCGGTCGATTGCCAAAAATTTGCCCTATCTGGTTTTTGAATACGATCAGGATTACCATTTAAAAACGGGATTTGAGCCCAATTATATTTTCAATTTATTGAAACCCTTAGGCTACCAATTTTATTTGATCAAAAGAACCGAACAAACTGCGATTAACAATCTCGATCAATTGTTATCGGGAAATATTTTAGCAAAACCACCTAAGAAGTAAATTTAAATATGTCTTTATACGTACAATATGGTTGCGGTTTTAGCGCTCCCAAAAACTGGAAAAATTACGATGCTTCTCCTACTTTGAGATTTGAGAGAACTTGGTTAATAGGCAAACTTTACAAAAAAAACAGCCATCATTTTCCCGAGAACGTGCTTTATGGAGATATTGTGAAGGGTTTGCCTGAACAAAAAAATACCTGCGATGGGGTTTATTGCTCCCATGTCCTTGAACATTTGTCATACCAAGATTTCCAGACAGCGCTAAAAAACACATATCGCATTTTAAAACCTGGCGGAATTTTTAGGTGCGTGGTGCCTGATTTGAAATTTGCGATAGAAAAGTATTTAAAAGATTATAGTGCTGTAGAAAATCCAGCATCCGATTTTATGCGGAGAACACTATTGGGCAAAGAAAAAAGAAGTAAAGGTTTAACAGCTGTAGTTAAAGATTATGCGGGCAACTCCAAACATTTATGGATGTGGGATGAAAAATCGCTAGTGTCCGAACTAGAAAAAAGTGGGTTTAAAAACTGTAGAATCTGTTTTTTTAACGATAGCAAAGATGAACATTTTAAATTTGTTGAAGAAGCCAACCGTTTTAATGAGGCCGTAGCAATAGAATGCACAAAATAGAAAAGCTAGCAATTATAATCAGTCATCCGATACAGTATTACGCCCCAGTATTTCAATTACTGGCTAAACAGTTAGCGTTAAAAGTATTTTATACTTGGGGAGAACAATCAATGACTAAATATGATCAGGGTTTTCGCCAACAGATTGAATGGAATATACCTCTGTTAGATGGCTATGATTATCAGTTTTTAGAAAATAATTCAAAAGATCCGGGAACCCATCATTTCAATGGCATCATCAACCCAGGCTTGCTTAGAGCAGTGCAGGATTTTCAACCAGAAGCTATTTTAATCTATGGCTGGGCGTGGAAAAGTCATTTAAAAGCTTTGCGGTTTTTCAAAGGTAAAATCCCGATTTACTTTAGAGGTGATTCCACCTTATTAGATCAACAAAAAAGCTTTAAGAGTGTATTAAGAAAATGCTTGCTTAAATGGATCTATAGCCATATTTATAAAGCATTTTATGTAGGCGATGCTAATAAAAATTATTATGGGCGATTTGGTTTAAAAGAAAAACAATTGGTTTTTGCTCCACATGCTATTGATAATGATAGATTTTCGAAAGATAGCGATACAAAATCGAATTGGTTAAGAACACAGCTAGATATAAAGAATGATGAAATCCTAGTCCTCTTTGCAGGAAAACTGGAACCCAAAAAAAATCCTGAACTCCTGTTAGATGCGTTCATAAAACCAGAGTTGCAGCATATTCATTTACTTTTTGTTGGAAATGGTGTGTTGGAGGGGAGTTTGAAATTGAAGGTTGAGGGGTTAGCTTTTAGAAGTAATGATTTAGGAGAGAAAAAGGTTGATGAAAAGTCCTTCGACTATTCTCAGGATGACAGACTAGAGGGGACTCAGGATGACCGAAAGGGTAATCCCATGGCAAACGATATAAAAAAAAGAATTCATTTTATGGATTTTCAGAATCAAAAAGAAATGCCTGTGATATATCAGGCCTGCGATCTCTTTTGTTTACCATCAAAGGGGCCAGGTGAGACCTGGGGTTTAGCTGTTAACGAGGCGATGGCAGCAGGTAAAGCTGTCTTAGTTTCCACAAAAGTTGGCTGTGCCATAGATTTGGTTAAGCCAGGAATTAATGGAGAAGTATTTAAATCAAATGACTTAGATGATCTCATGCAAAAATTAGGAGAACTAACAGGCAATAAAGAAAAATTAACGAAAATGGGCATTCAATCCCAACAGATCATTCAAAACTGGTCATTTGAAAAACAGGTAGAAGCAATTGTAGATACTATTTATAATAACAATGCAAAATAATACCCCTACAAGACTTATTTTAACACTGTACTTTCCTGTTTTAGTTTCCTATTTATTAATCAATAGCCCCATTATATCTTATTTTGTGGCTTGGTTTGGTTCGCTCTTTATCTTTTATACAACCATATTATCTCCAGCCGCTATTATTAATCAGGATTTGCCCATCCATAAGCAAATTATGCGACCTCTATTTCTTACGCAGCTTATTTTTGCTGGATTTATGTGTACAACCTCGATATTTTATTTTATGGATCATTTGGGTTACCGGTATTTAACTGAAGTTAATTACGGAGCACAGTTTAAAGAAAGTGAACAAACCGCACTCATTGCCAGTTGCCAGCGGATGAGTTTATTAGCACATGCTGCGTTGGTTACAGGCATGCTATTAGTAAGAAAGAATACCATCATAATTAAAAGTGCTAAAACTTTTGAAAATGATGATTTTTTAATCTGGCTCAGTATTATTGTTTTCGGAATTGGTTCAATCTGCCAACGTTTTTCTGGACTTAGTCAAATTTCTCTTCCTCTCACCATTATCGGAATTTCGTGCGCAGCCGTACTGTTCGTTAAAGGATTTACGGCAAAAAATATCAGATATCTTAGTATAGGGGCTACTATTTTCATCATTAATTTTATACATGCCTCGCTATCTGGATACAAGGAACCGATCATTATCAATGTGATCGTTATAGCTTGTGTATTTTTTCCGTATTATAAAAAGGCCATACTTTATTTGAGCATTCCTATTGCTTATATACTACTTTATTTCCTTCCAACTTATAATAACACCGTAAGACAGAGCTGGGGTGGAGAAGTAAGTGCGGAGGAAGCACAAAACCAAGCCTTTGAAAACCTTGAGTCTAAAAACGAGGAACAAATTGAGGATACTAACTGGGGCTTCCTTACCAAAAGGCTGAGCGAGATTGAGATGTTTACCCAATTTGTAGACTATGTACCTGATCATCATCCCTATTACGACTGGGAGATTGTAGAAAATTCCTTAGAAGGGCTTATTCCCAGAATTTTTTGGGCAGGAAAGCCCAATATGGAAACCGTGTCCATGCAACGTGTTTATGATGCAGGTGTGGCACACAAAATGTCAACTGTTTCAGCCAAAACTCGTCCAATAGTAGATGCTTACCTAAGTTTCGGCATTCCCGGAGTGTTCCTTTTCATGCTTTTGTATGGAATGATAGTCCAACATTTTTCCGATTTAGCTGAAAGTTTATTCGGTGGCTACGAATTGGGCTGTGTAATTATGTTTAACAGTATTTTTCAAGGCCTTTGGCGGGGAAATAACTTCGAATTTATGTTCAACAATATTTTTTGGGGTTATGTAATTATGTGGTTCCTGTTTTACCTGCTCAGAACCATAAAGGTATTGAAGCCTGTGTTTGATTAAGAGGGTTAGTTGTTTTAAAGAATTTACATTGAAAATTATTCACATTACTGCTTCTTACAAACCGGCGTACATTTACGGCGGGCCTATACAGAGTGTTGGGAAGTTGTGCGAAGCCTTAATTGGGTTAGCGGTGAGCGGTGAGGACTTAGGCATTAATGATGTGCAGATATTAACGACAACGGCAAATGGAACAAATGAGCTAGATGTGGCAATAGGTAAACCTGTACTGGTTGAGGGTGTAAAGGTTACTTATTTTAAACGCTGGACAAAAGATCACAGTCATTTTTCGCCCGGGTTGTTACTGAGACTAAGGAAAGAGATCCGTCAACAGGCTCAGGATGACAATAATACTAAACGCCAAACGCCAAACGCCAAACTCATTATCCACATTCATGCCTGGTGGAATTTGGTTTCGGTATTAAGCTGTTTAGTGGCCAGGTGGTATAAAGTCCCCGTTATTTTATCACCGCGTGGAATGCTCACCTCCTATACATTTGGTAACCGGAATTCCCTTTCGAAAAAAATCATTCACAACTTACTGGGTAAACAATTATTAAAATATTGCCATATTCACGCCACCAGCGAACAGGAGAAGACAGATATCCTTAAAATAATTACGCCAAAAAGCATCAAAGTCATTCCTAATTTGGTCAGCTTTCAGTTTTCAACTTCCAGTTTTCAGATATCAACTAATGACATATTTCGCTTACTCTTCCTCTCCCGTATTGAAGAGAAGAAAGGGCTTGAATTACTTTTTGACGCCTTAACTCTTGTCGATATTCCATGGAGATTAACTATTGGAGGCACAGGGCAGGAAGAATATATACAAGGTTTAAAAGACAAGGCTGAAAAGCTAAAACTTAGCGCACGAATTAATTGGCTCGGACTGGTCAGTAATGAGGATAAGTTTAACTTAATGGCCGCTCATGATTTAACTGTGCTCACCTCTTATAACGAAAATTTCGCTAATGTGGTGGTTGAAAGTTTAAGCGTGGGCACACCTGTGTTGATCAGCAAATTTGTTGGTCTGGCTGATTATGTGGCAGATAAAAACCTGGGATGGATTACCGGTCTAAACATTGAAGAGATCAAAACCGGAATAATTTCGGCCCAGCTGGATATTGAAAAAAGAAAGGCAATCAGGACGACTGCTCCATTACAAATCAATACCGATTTTAACGATGATGTTTTGGCTAAACAATACATCGACTTTTACGAAGAAATTTTAGCTACTCCATCAGGAATTAATCCTTAAATGAATCAAAATTTTAGTTTTATCATATTAACCTTTAATGAGCAGATACATCTACCCAGATTATTGGAATCGATTAAAAAACTAAATGCCAGCATATTCATTTTAGATAGCGGAAGTACCGACGAAACCTTAAAAATCGCTAAACACTATGGCGCTGAGGTAAAACAAAATCCTTTTATAAATCACCCAAAACAATGGGATTTCGCATTAAAAAATTTTAAAATAGAAACACCATGGACGATCGGCCTGGATGCGGATCAAACGGTTACCCCTGAGCTGTTCGAAATGCTGGCCAACTTTAAAGAGGAAGATCATGCTGATGTTAATGGTATTTACTTTAACCGCAAAAATTTCTTTCAGGGAAGCTGGATCAGGTTTGGCACCTTTTATCCCTTTTACCTTTTAAAAATGTTCAGGACCGGGGTCGGTTTTTCTGATCTGAACGAGAATATGGATCACCGCTTTATTGTACCGGGGAAAACCGAAATCTGGAAAAAAGGATGGATTTTAGAAGAAAACTTAAAAGAAAACGATATAACCTTTTGGAAAGCTAAACACGAACGCTACAGTGACCTGGTTGCACTGGAAGAAGTAGAAAGGATGTTGAAGCTGCGTACACAAAGTTTAAAGCCTAACTTATTGGGCAGCCCTGACGAAAAACGGGCATGGTTAAAACAATTGTGGTGGAAACTCCCTCTTGGATTTCGCCCCTATCTTTACTTTAGTTACCGGATGTTTTTTAAACTGGGTATATTTGAAGGCGCCACAGGTATCAAATTCCATTATCTTCAAGGTTTCTGGTTTAGAAAACTGGTAGATAAAAAAATTAAAGTCATTCAAAAAAACAGTAGTTAAATTTATAAATGCCGATAATATATGACCCCAGAAGAAGCAAAAAAAGAAGCGAATAAAAAGGCCATCAAATTTGTGGTTGCCCTGTTTATCTTATATATCCTGTTCAGCCAGGGTAATCTGTTTATGAATAGTGTAATGACACCTGGTTCCAGATTTCATAATGCCTATATTGCTGATCACTTTGATTATATCCAGGGCTTGAAAACAGCCTTAATTGTACCTGCCGTATGGATTATCAAAGCTTTTGGCTTTTATGCCATTTATAACGAAATGGATGTAATGGTTGTGGCCGGCCCCTATCTCCGCGTTAATTATTCGTGCCTTGGCCTTGGTGTGATGAGTTTTTTAGCCGCTTTCGTACTTGCTTTTCCTGCATCATGGAAATCGACTTTTAAAATGCTCATCATCGGTTTTATTGCGATTTACGTTCTGAATGTATTGCGTATTGCAGGCCTGGGCGTATTGCTCGGATTCTTTAAATCGCAGCGGAACAATTTCACCTATCACCATGAAATTTTCAATATTATTGTATACATCTGCATTTTCGCGATGTTATATTTGTGGATCAGAAAAAGCAACAAACTAGCTAAAAATCAAACCATTGCCAACAACAGATAAAGCGGAAATTTTGCTAAAAACACAGCTACATAAAGATTTTGATACCGGCAATTTTAAGGTGGGCGCTTCTATTGTTAAGCAGTTTTTATGGTACTTTACAGATGTTATCTTTTTTAAGAGCCGCATCATGCCAGTCAGCTCGGTATTGGTTGCTTTGTTACGCTTATTCGGTGCCAGGGTGGGTAAAGAGGTGCGCATCAAGCCTGGTATTCACATTAAATATCCATGGAAACTGGAAATTGACGACTATAGCTGGCTGGCTGATTGTTATATAGACAACCTGGACCAGGTAAAAATCGGCAAAAACTGCTGTATTTCGCAGCAGGCTGTTCTGATTACCGGAAATCACAATTATAGCAGCACAAATTTTGACTTAATGACTGGTCCTATTGTGCTGGAAGATGGTGCTTGGATAGGTGCCGCAGCTAAAGTTGGCCCTGGTGTAACCTTGCACAGTCATGCGGTTTTAACGATGGGAAGCATGGCAACAAAAGACTTATTGCCTTATGTTATTTACCAGGGCAACCCTGCCCTGAAGGTTAAAGAACGCGTAATGCAGCGATAATACTTTAACTCAAACAGAATAGACTGAGCGGATTGCCAAAAAGTAATCCGCTTTTTTTTGTCGTTAGCTCATTATATTGATAAATATCAACAGATTTACATTTCTTTGGCACAAGAAATTACCTGATATAAAGAAATTATCTAGACATTTGTACTGTCTGTCGTCCAAAACCTAGTTAAGTGATAAATTTTAAATTAATGAAGAATAAGTATTCCTTATCTTCTAATCTTATTTTAATTACTTTTTTAATCGGGATCGTAAATCTTTTTTTCTACGATTACAAGAGTGCGCAGGAGCTGATTATCTTTATATCAATCCTCATCACGCGCTATCTGCTTTTTATCCTGATCAAACGCAGGTTCGAATGGAGCAAATACTTGCTGGTCTTAATCATTATCAGGAGCGTATACCGCCTTTACGTCGTAATGGGTGATGCAGATATTCATCCGGTGACCAAGATAAACCTCTCTTTACAGGCGATCATTTCCATACTGGCCTTTGCAATCCTTTTTATTGTCCCAAAGCTAAAAGTGTGGATAAATGAGCGAAGGAGGTATCTTTCTGCAACAGGGCTACCTAACGCCCAGCATTAGTTTTTATTTGAAGCATCAAGAAAACACGTTTTAAGCATGTTGGATCATAAGGACAGCTATTTTAATGGAAAAATAGTATAATTGCCGAAAGCAATCCAAAACAAAATGAATGTTATCCTTGCCTCTACCTCTACGCTGTTTGGCGGCAATTATCTGGAATACCTAAAAGATGAGCTTATTACACTCTTTTCCGGGATAGATGAAATTATATTTATTCCTTTTGCTAGGCCGGGAGGTATTTCGCATGAAGAATATACGGACAAAGCCCGCGATTTTTTCTCAAAACTTAATATCTGTGTTAAAGGCCTGCACGAATTTAATGAGCCCATTAAAGCCATCCATGCTGCCAAAGGCTTTTTTACCGGTGGAGGCAATACTTTTCTGCTGGTCAAAACCCTGCATGAGTTAGGACTGATGAGTCCCTTAAGTGAAAACATTAAATTGGGCAAACCTTATTTGGGTTGTAGCGCCGGAAGCAATATTGGCGGTTTGAATATGAAAACCACCAATGATATGCCAATTGTGTATCCTCCTTCTTTTGATTGCATGGGCCTGGTTCCTTTCAACCTTAACCCGCATTACCTTGACCCAAATCCGGAGTTAAAACATAACGGGGAAACCAGAGAAACCAGGATCATGGAATTTCTAACGCAGAATAACATAAAGGTAGTGGGGCTGCGCGAAGGCAACTGGATCAGGATTTTGGGAAAGGAAATTACTACGCAGGGAAGTGAAGATACCAGGATTTTTGAAGCAGGAAAAGCCCCATATGAGCTTTCACCAGGTAGTTCGTTATTGTAAAATAATACGCTAAATAGCTACAAGTGAGGATGGAATTAGGATCATCAACTTGTAGCTATTATGTTTCTTACCGGTAAAACGGAGATATTACAAAGTCATTTACATTTTAATTATAAAGCTACGGATCTGCTCTTTTTTCGTGAACGAAGATATATCACCATTCCGCCGAAAGCTATGATCAATATTAGAGGGATAATCAGTGTCGTCTGCAGGATTTCAGGGCCTGCCAGATTTTTAGCATTGGCCAGCGCCTGCCCTGATGCTGAACTTTCCGGCGCTTTTAAATAAGTGTCAAGCGAGGCTCCGGAAGGTAAATGTTTAACGATCAGGTTATCGTAAAAACTTCCCATAAACATCGTATAAATAGAAACCGCAAACATTCCTGCCCCGCCCATCAGGTTTAGGCCCAGGGCTCCCGATTTAGGAACATTCTCGGCCACAAAACCGATCATCGTTGGCCAGAAATAACAAACACCTATACCGAAGATAATGGCTGCGAAGAAAACGGAATTTCCGGTAAAAGTGCTCAACATGTAAAGCCCAGCCGCAGCAAATATTGCCGATAAGAGCAATACACCCTGAGGAGCAAGACGGTGAACCACAGGTTCGGCAAAACCGCGGCCGATTACCATAATTCCGGTAGTCAGGGTGAGTAATAAAATAGCATTGTCCGTTACGTTTTTGAGTAGTAAACCGATCCATTGACCAGTAAACAATTCGGTAATGGCAGTACCGAACATGCAAATGAACATAAAAATAAACAATGGCGAAAGTACTGCTTTATACATATCTGAACTGGAATAACCAGAGGACACCCTTTCCGTAACCGGAAAATCCAGTTTTGAAAACAGGTACCCGTAAATCAAAGTTGGAATAATCATCATGGCAACCTGTACCTTCCAGCCCAGTCCAAGCTGAACAAACAAAGTCACCAGCAAAGTGCCAATCACAATACCTCCGGGAAACCACAGGTGAAAATGATTTAAGCGAGTGGTTTTATTTTCAGGGTACAAAGCAGCAACCAGCGGATTACAGGCGGCCTCTACCGTACCGTTGGCTATGCCAATCAATAGGGTCGATAAAAACAGGCTCCAGTAACCCTGTGCAAAAATAGTGAGGACGATTCCGGCCAGATGGAAGATAAAGGCCATCACCAGCAAACGTTTCATTCCGATCATATCAACTACAAATCCTCCAACCACAATGGCCAGCGGAAATCCCCAGAAGGCCGCAGCTGTAATGGTGCCCAACTGACTGGTACTTAATTGAAAATCGGTCCCCAGCTGGTTCATGATCCCGGCACGGATACCGAAGGAAAGGGAAGTTACCAATAATGCCAGGCAGCTTGCCCAGAATAGTTTGGTCGTTTGAATGTTAAGCATATGTTTAGGTTTATATTGGTTTTAATTTTGGAATGAACAAAAGTTTTTTTCTTAATTCAGAAATAGCTCATCTACAAAGAGCCAGGCTGGTTGTCCCTTAGCCGGATGCCATTCAGGTAGTTTCTTGAGGTTTTTGGCCACAATTTTCAGACAGGAAATACGCTGCGACTTGAACTTAGCCTCAATTTTAATGAACTCCCGTTCCTCCATTTTTTTGGGGATATCGGGTCTTAACCTTCCCAATAAATGCAGTTTATTCTGAGTTGCCCCACCCCATACCTCCACATCGGTAGGTGGGAATATGTACGGTTGTATCTGCTTCATCACATGTAAGGTTATCGACTGCAGGGTTACGGGTTGCTTAAAATACAGCATCGCCTCCATATTATTTTCCCTGAAAGCGATCCACTTACCCAGGTTGAAATCATAATCTCCCAATTGATTGTCGATCAAAACCTTTGCTCCACCGGCCCTGTATTTCTCATTGGCCGGCAATAAAAATGATATGCTATCGGGTTTATAGGTGCTCCTGTAAAAATTAGCAACCAGCACATCACTTCCATACCAGCCGGCTTTATATGCTTTAGCCTTTATGGTTGTATTCCCGCTCAGGACAATTTCTTTGTTATAGATTGGGGATTTTAGGCTGTCGGGTTCAGTTCCATCTGTAGTATACCTGATTTTAACCCCGTTGATCAGATGTTTCATCTGCAAAGTAATCGCATCTTTGAAAACAGTTATATCCGTATTTAGGCGTGGTTTGTTTAATTTAACGGGATGTTTTCCATCATCCTTAAAACCAGCTACTACAGTTATGTTCTTGTTTAGTTTTTGTAGCTGAGACACTTCTGCCCCACTCAGGCCCATGTTCCATAAAGTTAGCTGCCTGAGGCCAGGCATATTCATAACCTGTTTGACAAGATTATAACTGACTTTGGTACCAGAGAGCGACAATGCATTTAAATGAGGCAAGATGACCAAATGTTTTAATCCCGTCCCTGTGATGTTCGTAAAATTCAGGTTCAATTTACGCAGGTTTTCGAAGCCGGCAATGATCTTCAGGTCGTCATCGCTTACCGGCATTCCGCTCAGGTTTAAGGATATGATCTGTTTTTTAACCTCACCCAGCTCCTTCAACACCGACGGTTTATAAACACTTTTATTATAAATATTCACGGCCAGTGCCGGCGATTCCTTCGCTAAGGAATAAACATTCCTGTAGTTATTGTTTAACTTTTTAACAGTGGCTTCATCTGCTGCAGCAAATTCGAATTTCTCTTCGGGCGCTTCGGCAGGAGCCAAAAAGGTCGTTGCCAATAACCTTAAAGAATCAGTTGCAGGCAAGTCCACGACTTTCTTCTTCATTTCGGCATTGTTTTTTACCCAAAGTTTTAAAAGCTGTATTTCTTTTTCGGTCAATTGGGATTTTCCTCTTGGAGGCATATGTTTTTTTTCATCCAATGGCACGTGTATCCGTTCTATTAGCAAACTAAGCTCAGGTTTGCCGGGCACAAAGAGCTTCCCCGTTTTCCCGCCTTTAAGAATTGCCTGGGCATTATCCATGATCAGATTGCCTTTAGCCTTTTCGATATTGTGACAACTTAGACACTTCTGAGAAAATATCGGCATCACCACATCTTCAAATACTTTTGCCTGCTCCAGTGGAACTTTAGCGCTTTCTGCAGGGCTACTTACCGGTTCGAGCACAAAATTATCGCCGTGGGTTAGTGCCGCGCCATAATGGCCGGCAAAGATTACCGAAAGTATGGTAAGCACAGCACCACTTCTTGCTACAGGCAGTTTATACCAGGCAGCATTCCTGCAGTAATAAATAAAGGTGGTGATAAAAACGATACCTACTCCTGTCCATTTGTGCCATTGTAAAATAGTTCCGGAATAGCCCTCCTCTTTCGAGAGGAAGAGCCCCATGATAACCGTTACTGCAGAAAAAAGGGTACCAGCAAGCAGTAGCCAGGAAGTAAAATCATGGTAGAGTTTTTCTTTGGCATAGGTATCTTTAAAACGGAAAAACTCCAGCAGCATCGCCAATAGCAAAATAACGATCGGAAAATGTAATACCATAGGGTGCATCCTTCCCAAAGGCTGTAACCAATATGGCACTGTAATCCTGTTGCCAAATACCAGCAAAAAAATAATAAAGGCATTTGCCATGAACAGCACATTCTCTGCAAAACCCTTGAGCGTGATCTTCATTATATGCGTGTGAATTTGTAAGGATAAACTTTTCCTGATGCCCACTGCGCTACATAAAGGTTTTCATCATTATCCACGCAGACATCATGTGGATTCAACAATATCTTTTCGGCCTGAGCCATTGGCTGCAATACACCATCTTTGTAAACCGGGATCGTTCCGCCAACATTGGATATCACTTTATTGTTTTTATCCAAAATGGTCATAAAGCCGCTTCCATCCTTACCCAAATCAGGTGAGCGTAATACCGCTGCATACAGGTAGTCATTTTTGATCACCGGTCTGCAAACACAGGCGCCAGGGAGGGTGATAACTTCTTTCAGGTTACCCTGCAGATCAAAACGTTTAAAACAGTTGCGGGCACGGTCTGTGACCAGTAACGATGGTGTTCCATTTCGTTTATCAATACACACCCCATGGGCATTGTCAAGGTGTTTGGTTTCCGTTCCCCGGCCCCCGAAATAACTGAGTAATTTACCATCGGCACTATAATGAAATACATACTGCTGGCCATAACCGTCTGCAATAAAAAAATCGCCATTATCAGCTACCGCGGTTTCAGTAGGAACAAATTCCTCTTTCTTTTTATACAGTCCGGTTTCCATCGGGCAGTCGATGGTCATCAGGATCTTGCCATCCAATGTGGTTTTATAGACTTGATTGCGCGCTGTATCGGTAATAAAAAGAAATTCCTTCCCGTTTTCTTTTGCCAGGGTAAGCCCATGGCCACCAGGAAATTCATGTCCCCATGAGTCAAGTAGTTTGCCGGATTTATTATAAATGAGAATATTGTTTTTAGTCTCGTTGGTCAGCAGGATAATCCTTCCTTTAGCATCCTGTACCATCTCATGGCAATCGTTTACCGGATGTTGCAAAGGATTCAATTGTCCCCACTTGTTATCCAGCATATAACGCATGTTGTTATGCCCATATACAGGTCCCTTAGGTTTTGCCAGCAGATCTTTGGCAATAAAAAAACTCGCAGAAACTACTGTAGTATGCTTTATAAATTTTCTTCTGTCCATAAACGGAATCTATATTAAAATATCATTGATTACCTTACCGGATACATCGGTTAGCCTGTAGCGGCGGCCCAGATGTTTGAAAATCAGTTTCTCGTGGTTTAATCCGAGTTGGTGCAAAACAGTAGCCTGAAAATCATGCACATGTACAGGGTCTTTAATGATGTTATAGCCAAATTCATCTGATTCGCCATGCACGATCCCGGGTTTTACGCCCCCACCTGCCATCCATATGCTGAAACAGCGTGGATGATGGTCGCGCCCGTAATTGTCTTTGGTCATTTTACCCTGAGAGTAATTGGTTCTGCCAAATTCACCACCCCAAATCACCAGGGTTTCATCCAATAACCCACGTTGCTTTAAATCGGTAATCAATGCAGCAGAAGCCTGATCTACATCTTTTGCCTGCCCGGCCATTTCGTTAGGCAGGTTTCCATGCTGGTCCCATCCCTGATGGTAGAGCTGTACAAAGCGGACACCGTTTTCACTTAATTTTCTGGCAATCAGACAATTGGCCGCGAAGGTTCCCGGTACCAGGCAGTCTGAGCCATAGAGTTTGATGATGTCATCCGGTTCCTTGGAAAGGTCGGTGATTTCGGGCACAGCAGTCTGCATCCGGTAGGCCATTTCATATTGCTGCACTTTTGCATTGATCTCCGGATCACCAAACTCTTTGTAGGAAAGATCGTTCATCTCCGCCAGCTTATCGAGCATTTTTCTCCTTTCAAACCTGTTCAGTCCTTCAGGATCCTTAAGGTAGAGTACTGGATCTTCACCACTGCTGAAGTGTACCCCCTGATGGGTTGAATCCAAAAATCCGTTTGTCCATAATTTCGAGTATACCCCTTGCCCGTTACCTTTGCCGCGTGAGAGCAGAACAGTAAAAGCCGGCAGGTTTTTATTTTCGCTGCCCAGCCCGTAACTCAGCCAGGCCCCCATACTTGGCCTATTGCCTTGTTGTGCACCGGTTTGAAAGAAAGTTAAAGCCGGATCATGGTTTATCGCCTCGGTAAACATGGATTTAATGATACAGATATCATCAACTACCTTTGCTGTATGCGGAAACAGGTCGCTTATCCAAGCCCTGGATTCGCCATATTGTTTAAAATCATAATAGGATCCCACCAGCGGGAAGGATGCCTGATTGGCCGTCATCCCGGTAAGCCGCTGTCCGGCACGGATGGATGCCGGAAGTTCTTGCCCCATCATCTCCCTGAGTTTGGGTTTATAATCAAAAGACTCCAGCTGTGAGGGCGCCCCGTTCTGGAACAGGTAGATTACTCTTTTGGCTTTTGGTGCAAAATCGGGAAGACCGGCTAAAATATCGCCATCATCCATGCCCCCTGAAAAAAGATCGGGCATTAATAAGGAGCCCAGGGCAACGCTTCCAAGTCCTAAACTTAACCTGGACAGGAACCGGCGCCTGTTAAAGTTAAGGCCATGTTCTAAAAAATCCTTTTCCATATATCAGGTTTTTGTAATGGTTTCCTCTAAATTATAAATGGTGGTAATCACCTCCATCATTGCAGCCAGCGTGACCTTACTGACGTTTTTAGCAAGGGGATATTCGCCCACGGCCAATACTTTTTCTGCATCTTTCCCCTGCTGAAATACCTTTTGCTGATCTGCATAATAAGAAGTGAGCAGTTTTATCTCCTTTTCGTTCGGCATGCGGCATACAATCAGCCTGAATGCTTTCCTGATTTTTGCCTCAGTCGTATTCTTTTCCTGTAAAAGCTTTGCTGCCAGAACGCGTGAAGCCTCCAGTACCGTAGGGTCATTTAACATCACCAGGGCCTGAAGCGGGGTGTTGGTGTTTAAGCGTTTCACCTCGCACTGATCGCGGTTACTGGCATCGAAAATACCCATTGAAGGTGGTGGAACTGTACGTTTGATAAAGGTATACATGCCCCTGCGGTACAGGTCTTCAGCATGGTCTTGCCGGTAAGCGGCCAATATACCCCGCCCGGATGTTGCTCCTTCCCAAAGGCCGGCAGGCTGATAAGGTTTTACGCTTGGGCCGCCTATGGTTTTCACCAATAAACCACTACTGGCGAGTACCACATCTCGAATAGATTCCGCCGGGATGCGGTAACGTGGCGCGCGTGCGAGCAAAATATTTTCAGGGTCGGTTTTTAATTTCTCTTTGGATACGATTGCCGACTGACGATAAGTTGCCGACAGCACAATCTGTTTAACCAGTCGTTTGATGTTCCAGCCATGGTTCATAAAATCTACAGCCAGCCAATCCAATAGCTCTGGATGAGAGGGAAGTTCACCCTGCATCCCAAAATCACCTGAGGTTTTAACAATGCCGCGTCCAAAAAATTCCTGCCAGATCTGGTTCACAAATACCCTTGCAGTAAGTGGATTTTGCTTATCGAAAAGCCATTGGGTTAAACCTAAGCGGTTTTTGGGATACTTATCGCTGAAAGCGAGCAACGATTTCGGGGTACCCGCCTGTACTTCTTGTCCATGCGCATCGTAAACACCCCTGTTGAGGATGTAGGTCTTACGCAGGGTATCTCTATCACCCATTACCGATACAATCAGTCTATTGGTATCTTTCTTATTTACAAAGCTTAGGATCTTTTTGATGTCCTCATTACTGATTTCCATCAGTGGCTTTTTCGCATAGGTTTCAGGGCCACCTACAGTTGATTGAAGTCCGACTTCTTTAACATTGTTAAAAAAAGCATATAACTGATAGTATTCCTTTTGAGAGAAGGGATCATACTTATGATCGTGGCAATGCGCACACTCAATGGTTGCGGCCAGCATGGCTTTGCCAAAGGTATTTACCCGGTCTGTTACATATTCAACGCGGTATTCTTCATCTATCACCCCACCTTCTTCGGTGATTTTGTGGTTGCGATTAAATCCCGTAGCGAGTAGCTGCTCTTTAGTGGCATTGGGCATCAGATCTCCCGCCAATTGCCAGGTGATAAACTGCTTGTAGGGCATATTGGTATTGAATGCATGGATGACCCAGTCCCTCCAGGGCCATTGACTGCGATAGTTATCATCCTGGTAACCGTGCGAATCGGCATAACGGGCTACATCCAGCCAATGTAATGCCATCTTCTCTCCATAGGCGGGGCGCTGAATGAGCGATTCTACAACCTTTTCATAAGCACTACTACTATTATCGGCCATAAATCTATTCATCGTCTCCATGTCGGGCGGCAGGCCGGTAAGGTCGAGGCTGACGCGTTTTAATAACCTTTCTTTGTCTGCCTGCTCATTTGGTTTTAACCCTTTTTGCTCCAGTTTCTGCAGGATGAAATAATCGATTTCATTTTTTGCCCACTCTTTATTTTCTACTTTTGGGATCCGCGGACTTTTTGGGGGCGTAAAGGCCCAGTGCCGCTCATATTTAGCGCCTTGCTTGATCCATTTCTCAATGACGGCAATTTCATGTGCGGTTAATTTGAGATTAGAGGATTTAGGAGGCATAAGCTGCGTTGAATCCTGACTAGATATGCGCAAAAAAAGTTCAGAGGACAGGGGCTTAAACGGGACTAATGCGTGCGCAGAGGGTTTATCTTTCAAAGCTTTATAGGCTTCTTCAGCGATATCCAATCTTAAATCTGCTTCACGTTTATTGGCATCGGGGCCGTGGCAGATAAAACACTTATCGGACAGAATCGGCCTGACATGAAAATTGTAACTGATGCTATCAGGCACCTGCTCCTCGGCGATCTGGCTCGTTGATGAGCTATTGCATGCCTGTATCGCATACACAATAGCCGAAAACAACAGCATTATATAAATAAGCCTGCGGTTCATACTGATTATATTTGGTTTCGGTCCTCGCTGATGAGATGATCATCGGTAGGGCTGGTATAATTATAAATAACTAAAACGATTAACACAATGGATTATCCTACTCATTACGATGGACTATCTTACTATAAAACAGCACAGTAAGCTCAAAATCTTGCAATCTTTATCAGCAACATAAACGCCAAAGAAAAAACATCCGGCATTCTTAATTTTATAAAGGTTCAAATATAATGGGCGCCCAACTACAAGTAATTTGACAATTACTTATGTTTTTTTTGCAAGTGTAAAAACCAGATGGTATCGTAATCGGCTATTTTTATAATGCCCTGAAAATAATAGCCTCTCCACCTTTTGCTTTTAAATCAAACGACAGCACGGTTGAAGAATCAACCTCTATTTTCCTGATCAGAATTTTTGTGGCCGTTTGTAGTGAAGCATCATCGGTATAAATCGTGGCTTCGTATTTTGTTTTTTTGTCTAGAAAATTAAGCGGTAAAGTGAAACTTCTTGATTGATCGGTCATTGTACCCAGGTACCAATCGTTTCCATTTTTTCTGACTATAGTACCGTATTCACCTATTTTCCCACCGAGTACCCTGGTATCATCCCATACAGTTGGCAAAGCATCATAAAAACTAAGATCAGGTATTTCATCTATTACGGAAGCTGCCGATCCTGCCCCTCCCTTAGCCCTGGGTGCATCAGCAGGACGGTCATACCAATAAACGAATTGCCATGGGCTATATAAACAGATTGCTTTCGCCATTTGCGAGGCATGCGAGCCCATTTGATCTACCCTTGGCGCAAAATAACAATTTGTAGCATCGGCAGCACCAGCCAGCATCCGGGTAAACATGGTGCTTAATGCCTGTTTGCTATCAGGACTTTCTTCATCACCACGCACGCCCTCCTGGGTCATTAAATTCGGATAAGTCCTCGAATAACCTGTTGGGCGGTAATCGTCGTGAATATCCAGCATCAGTTGATGATTTGCTGCTTTTTTGATGGCCTCATGAAGCCATTTCATATTCTGCTGTGAATTTACATTTACAAAGCCATATTTTAATCCTGCCACGCCCCAGGATTTATACAGAGGCAGGATTGTATCGATCTGTTTTGTTAACGCTCTTTGATTGACATAGAGGATTACCCCAACACCTTTGCTTTTTCCATAAGCGATAACTTCCTTTAGATCCAATGGACCTGGAGACCTTGAAGCGTCTACATTTACGGCAAGCGCGCTGGATGCGTTATCATATTCGTGACCATACCAGCCGGCATCAAACTCTATATACTGGAGATGATGTTTGGCAGCAAAATCTATGCAGGCCTTGCCTCCAGCTGTTGTTAAAGTGACCTCGCGGATTACCTTTCCAGGTTTTATCCAAGATACATCCTTCAATGAAGATGGTTTATTTAAGTTTAGGATGAAATAGTTGTTTTCTAATAGCCTTCCTGGTGATTCAGCAATCATTACATAACGCCAAGGTGTTGAAAAACTGCTATCAAAAACCGATTTTCCATTTAATGCTGCTGTTATCAACAAACTGTCTTTTGGAGAACGTTCAAATTTCATCTGTGCATAATTGGTCAAAGCAGCTTCGCCCAGCGCTACCACACATTTTGGGTCGATTTCAATCACATAAGGACGCTCAGTACCATTTGGTGTTTTGCTCACACGCCCCCTGGTATAACTTGCCTGCGATTCCCTGGCTATCCATGAAGCATGATCCCGGGTAAATTGAAAACCAGTAAGCTCACGGGTAATCGTTACCGGTTTTTTGGTATCGATGTTATATTGAAAGGCCAGTCCTTCATTGTATAAGCGAAAATCCATCGAAAAAGAACGGAAAGGTTTTGTATTTTCCTTAAACCTGATGGTTAGTCCCCTATAGTGATTAGTATATATATTTTTCTCTCCGTAAACCGGTTTCCAGGTATCATTCACTAGTTTTTGGCTAACTGAAACAATTTCCAGATGAGCGGACAAAGGTCTTTCTCCTTCAAGTTCAAGCCCAAGCGGTGATGGTGATAGGACAACACTTCCCTGAAACGTAACACTATAGTTTAATGCAGATTTACTTTGCATTTCCGTACTAAGGGTTAGGACTATTTTTTTGTCCGGGCTCAAAATCTTAACTTCTTTTGCCTGTACAAACCGGCTAAATGTTATCAAAAACAGTATGGTAAGAAACTTATTCATGTTTATTTTGTCTGTGCGATCGGGATCAACATTTAATTTGTATGGTGGGTTAGCGGTGAGCAATGAAGCCTGAATGCTCTACTACGACTTCTTTAAGCAGAACAATTTTCTGTTTGGTTTGGATGATTTTCATGTCAATAAGATATTTGGCTGGCTCAATGATAAGAAATCTGCAGCTAATTTCTAGATAATATTGGATGTGGAGCATAAAATTTGATTTTCTCCGTTTCATTCTATAAATTGAGGCGGAATCTTATCCAAACTCCATTAACCGTTATGAAAAGGTATCTTTTTATTATCCTTTTAGCCATCTCTTTTTCTGTACAGGCACAGTCTAATGCAGGCAATTACAAATACATTATCGTGCCCGAGAAATTCAATTTTTTAAAGCAGGTTAATCAATATGGTTTAAATACCCTGACCAAGTCTTTTTTTGAGGAGAAAGGTTTTACGGTATATTTTGATAATTCGGAGATACCTGAAGAAATTGCAGGCGATAGATGCAAGGCCCTGATTGTAGAACTGCAGGAAAACAACAGTATGTTCGTGACCAACCTTACGCTTTTGCTTAAAGATTGTAAGGGCGCTGTAGTGATCAAAAGCAAGGCAGGCAAAAGCAGGGAAAAAGAATATGAAACTTCGTATAATCTGGCGCTGAGAGATGCTTTCACCTCCTTCAACGATTTTAAATATATAGCGGGCAACCCGACTGTGGTTACCAGCCCGGCACCAACCACGGTAAATACAGCAGCTAAAACCGCCCCTGTACCCGTTAATGAGCCAGTAGCTGTCAAAACAGAACAACAAGAAGGATTATTATATGCACAACCCATTAGCAATGGCTATCAACTAATAGACGCGACGCCTAAAATTGTAATGACTTTACTCAAAACTTCAGCAGAGGATTGTTATATTTCGAACAATGGGAATGCAAATGGTGTCGTTTTAAAAAAGAATGGAAGCTGGTTTTTCGAGTACTACAAAAACAATGTTCTTGTTTCGGAGAAACTATCAATTAAATTTTAGTGCTATGATTTAAGCCTAAAGACTTATGGAAGAATTAATTAAAGGCAGGCTAAAATAAAAAACAGATCCCTTCCCTATCTGGCTTTCTGCCCATATTTTCCCGCCATGTCTGTGAATAATCTCCGCAGACAGATAAAGTCCTATTCCAAAACCGGCAACAGTGCTCATCCGGTTACTTTCTACCCGGTAAAACCGTTCGAAAAGCTTTGGAATATCGTTTTCATCTATTCCCATTCCATGATCCTTAATCCGGAATACGGCGGTCTCACCTTCAAGATAACAGTCTACAGTTATTTCACTATCAACAGGTGAGTATTTCACCGCATTGCTGATCAGGTTATTAACCACATGTCCAAGCTTGTCTCTATCCACGCTCACAAAAAACCCTGGCTGGAAGGCAAATTTTATGTTATGGCTGTTTACCGTGGCCATATATTCTTCAAGCACTTCTTCAAGCAGCACAGACATTTCTACGGGCTGAAAATCCATCAACATTTTGCCTGACTCCAGACGTGACAGGTTAAGGAAACCATTGATCATGCTTGTCATTTTATTCACCTGGCGTTCAGCTCGCTGCAGGGCTTTATCTTCAAAGCTATTCTGATTACCCCTGGCTTTCAGCTGCATAACCTGGATATAACCTTTCATGGAAGTAAGCGGTGTTTTAAGTTCGTGGCTCACCATTGCAATAAAGTCATTCTTCCGCTGTTCGTCGCGTTTTTGATCTGTTACATCCATCAGCACGGCATAAATGCTATCAAAATCGCCATTACTGCCTTTTTTAGCCTTGCCAACTATTCTTACCCAACGGCGCTCGTCTGAAATAAGATGCCTGATCGGATAGGTATAATCCAATGGTTTTCTAAGATTGATACAATCCTGAAAAGCCTGCTCGAGATCGGAAAGGTATTCAGTATCAACACAAGCCAGCACCATTGACCGGTTCACCTCTTCTTCCAATGGCATACCGCAAAGTTCCCTGAATCTTTGTGACACTTCTGCCCGTCCTGTTTTAATATCCAGGTTACAACTGCCCAGCTCAGCGGCATCGAAGGCCGATTGCAGGTTATCTTCACTTTCCTTTAAGGCGTGAAGTGCATCATTAAGTTTATCGTTGATTTCTGTCTGAAGATCATTAACTGCTGCGAGCTCTTCATTGATCGCTTCCAGTTCCCTTGTCCTTAGCCTGACGGTATTTTCAAGATTTTCATTAAGTTCATCAGCCGTTCGTCTTGCTGCTTCAAGCTCCTTATTCCTGGTTTCTAAAAGCAGCTGGTTTTTCTTCAACTCGCTCAGATCAGTAACAATGACACTTAGCGCGGTACCTTCATCAAGATTAAGCACTTTCAAAGAAAGCTGCACGGACAAATAGATGCCTGAACTGCTTATAATATTGATTTCTGCTTTAGTATCTGCCTGCCAGGCACTATTGATCAGCTCTTCTACAATCGCCTGGTCTTCTCTTGAAAAAAATGTCAAAAAGTTTCGGCCGATAACTTTTTCTAAAGGTAGTTCCAAAAGCCTGGCCAGCTGTGAATTGCAATACAATATCCGGGCGGACCCATCAAGGGTGAGTGCGCTTTCGGTCATCTGTTCGATAAAAATCCGATAGGTATGATCAGCACTCTTGAGCGTGAAGAGCTGATGTCCATCTTCACCATTTACAATCAGGGCATCAACTTCTCCCGAGCGGATGGCCTGGATGATATCGTTCGCTTCCTCCAGCTGGAGACGAAGTTCCTCATAGGCACGTTCAAGCTGAATATGTTCACTTGTCTTCTGCATAATTTAATACCTGATACCCAAGCCCTTCAATACTTTTTCACGATCTGAACAATCACCGATAAGCTTTCTGATAGGAAGAGGTGATTTTTTGATCAACATCGGAATGGCGGTAACGTCCTCCTGCTGTACCAGTAAGGGTTGCTGATGTGCATCAATAATATCCAGCTCATACCTGCCGGCAATAAATTCCTCGCAGATTGCACGGATATTAACAATTGCCCTTGCGGAAACCGGTGATGCACCTGCAATGAAAAGCCTAAGCGAAAAAAATTCTGCGCCTGGGGTACTATCTGGATGATCTGGATTTCCTGTAGACATCATTAATTATTAACCTTTGTACGTATATCCAGTCCCACTAAAACCTTTTCCTCATTTGAAAGGTCACCTATAATTTTGCGAACGGGTTCAGGCACTTTTTTCACCAGTGTCGGAATTGCAAATATCTGATCACCTTCAGCCAGTTGTGGTTTTTCCAAAAGGTCGATCACCTCAATGCTATATTTTCCCTTCAGATGTTCTTCGCAGAGCTTCTTCAGGTTTTCCAGTGCCGCTACCGATTTACTCGTTTTACCGGCTACATACAGCCGGAGTTCGTATGCTTTACCCACTATTTATTTCTTTTTTTTATTTATATTTTGTTCTTCTCTACCCGTATTTCCCCTGCGCATATCGGCTATCTTGCTTATGGTCTCTCCCATAATCTGTTTTTTTAAGGCCTCCTCTACATAAACTTTATTAAGCTCTTCTTCTGCAGATTCATATTCTGACCTTAAACTTTCAATCTTTGCTTGTAAAATTTTCCGCTTACGTTCCAGTTCCCTGTCTTTCCGGCTGACTGCCTGGGCATGGATCACTTCACCGGTTTGCTCTAACAATACCCGTGCCTCTCTTGCCGATCCGGTAAGCACACCATCTTCGGTAAGATATACGTCCATCAGGTCAAGTCCCTGATCGGTAATGACAAATTCCCTAATCTGGTTGGAATGTTTCATGCCCCTTGATTTCATGATATACAGGCCTCTGTTCCTTTCGCCATTGCTCTCGATATCCCGGATCAATAACCATGCATCAACAAGCGAAGACACACCCTCGTCTGTTTGTTCGTTCACGATAGTATTGAGGGTAAGTGCCGTAAACATTACCGTAATCTGCTCAGCCTGTAGAAAGTCGATTAAACGCACAAGCATGGTTTTCACCTCACTTACAGATCCGATCGTGATCAGGTTGGTGATCGGATCAAGCACAACCACTGAGGGTTTGAATTTTTTGATCGCCTTGTGAATCGCTACCAAATGCATCTCCAGGCCATATAAAGTAGGGCGTGAAGCATAAAATTCCAGGGTCCCTTTGGTTACATGTTTTTGAAGATCAACACCAATAGAGCGCATGTTCCTGATAATTTGTTTTGGGGACTCTTCGAAAGCAAAGAAAAGACATTTTTCGCCTCGCGCACAGGTAGAATTGGCAAATGTAGCCGCTATACTGGTCTTGCCAGTTCCAGCCGTACCTGAAACCAATATGCTACTCCCTTTATAAAAGCCAGAATTTCCCAGCATTTTGTCAAGTGCAGGAATACCTGAAGACAAGCTTTTCGAAGAAACCTCATGATTCAGTTCCAAAGAGGTAACCGGAAGTACCGAGATGCCTTCATCATCGATCAGGAAAGGGTACTCATTGGTTCCATGAACCGATCCGCGGTATTTTACAATCCTAAGTCGTCTGGTGGAAATCTGATTGATAATCCTATGGTCAAGTAAAATCACACAGTCTGACACATACTCTTCCAGTCCCTGGCGGGTGAGTCCATTTCCACCGCGCTCCCCTGTGATGATTGCAGTAACCCCTTTCGATTTTAGAAACTGAAAAAGCCTCCGGATCTCTGCCCGTAATATTGCAGCGTTGTTTAGCCCCGAAAACAAGTTCTCGATGGTATCCAGTACAACTCTTTTCGCGCCTATACTGTCAATGGCATAACCCAGGCGAATGAAAAGTCCTTCCAGATCATATTCTCCGGTCTCTTCTATTTCCGAACGGTCGATATGCACATAATCCAACTTTATTTTCTTATCCTTTTCTAAGCGATCCAGATCAAATCCGAGTGAGGCTACGTTTGCTTTAAGTTCTTCGGCTTTTTCCTCAAAAGCCATAAATACGCCGGGTTCGTTATAATCCAGTGCCCCTTTTACGATGAACTCTATGGAAAAAAGTGTTTTTCCAGAACCCGCTTCGCCGCAGACAAGTGTAGGCCTTCCCGAGGGCAGCCCCCCCAGCGTGACTTCATCAAGTCCGGAAATACCAGTAAGTGTTTTAGGAATTGTACCTGATGAGCGCGTTTCCGACTGCTTTTTTACTTTAGCCATTCATTTAAATTTTAAAGCCTAAATCTATTAATTAATTATAACCTCAGATCAGCTCTTTTCAAACAAACAGGGAATATAAAAAAATGTTTGCCTCCAGCACACTTATATCCGATCTAAAAGTTGAAGTGCTTTTAAAATAACTTTCACCATAAGTTATAACAGTAGGCTGCAAGATTCATCATTGTACCGCTGATCATTTCAGGTCTGTCCTGCAATTATTGATACCGCCTATAACC
Organism: Pedobacter folensis; assembly: GCF_056490665.1. Lineage (NCBI taxonomy): Bacteria > Pseudomonadati > Bacteroidota > Sphingobacteriia > Sphingobacteriales > Sphingobacteriaceae > Pedobacter > Pedobacter folensis. Next base: position 344,404 of record NZ_JBWJIF010000003.1, on the reverse strand, counting down.
ATGTTGATCCCAAATCATTGGGATAATACGCACCCGAACCAGAATGATCTCTAAAAACGAACTCCTTTTCGCCCGATTTTTAAACCCGTTCGTCGAGAATTACACTGCGTTGGTATAATTGAGCATTTTCTGCTGCAACGTTTTGCCCATAGTGGCGTCTTATCTACAAAACAATCACAAAATATTAATTAAAAATATAAATAACAGCATTATGAAAACCTCAATCAAAACCCTAACAAAATCAGTATTAGCAGCTATCGTTTTAAGTTCTGCTATTTTCTCAACAAATGTAATGGCAGGCGAAAAACAGCCAGTTAAAATGTCGGCACCTAAAAACATCAGCCAGGTTATCGTAAGTGGAAATGTAGAAATTACATTGATACAAGGAGAAAAAGAAGGCGTAAGCTACAATGATGATAACACTGGTAAAGTAAAAGTAATCCAGGATGGACATGCATTAAAAATTAGTTCGGCAGATAGAAATACCGCTAAGATTACGGTTTATGTAAACAATATCTACAGAGTACAGGCTTCTGAAACTGCAGTAGTAAAAACAGCTGGTAAATTAGATGCTAAATACCTACAGTTGTTTTTAAAAGGAAATGCGGTTGCTGAAATCGATTCTGATACAGAAAGTTTATATACTGTAATTGAAGGCCGTGCAGATTTAAAATTAAGCGGAGCTACAGGAGAACATATCTTAGTAATGGGAAGCACTCCAAAATTGAATCTTGACAGGTTTGCAGCATTGAAAACACAAATGAGCTCTCCAGTAACTGGTACAGAACAAACAGCTTCATTAGCAAAATAAGTTTATTACAATATTAGTAAAGGGCGGCAAAAATATTTTGCCGCCCTTTTTTTTGTTGAAATTTTTGTTCAGAAATAAGTCTTCCTGTGGTCTTATCCGCACACAACTTCACCATTGGTCTGAAACTGGTTTCGCTTTACAGTAAGGCAATTTAAGAAATGGCCAAAGAATGTGGCCGAAGTGATACGCTCAGAAAATCAATTCTAATCCCTATTTTTGAAAACCCATATTTTCAATAAAAGATAATATTCACTACTGCTTAAGCTAGATGATAACACGAAATTCTTTTTACCCGGCCATCCGGAACTCCATATCCTTACTTTTTATCCTGTTTTTTTCTGCTCATGTGTTTGCCCAGCAAGATAAAGGTCAGGATGTAGCTATTCTCTCCGATTCTGCTACCTTGACCAGGGGTGATTATCTCACGCACCTGGAAAAAGTATTTGAAACCGTTAATAAAGTTCCGGTTACTGTTGGCTCATTTAAGAAACTTAAGCCCATAGAAGCACATTTAACGCAGGATGAAGCCGCACTGGCACTGCTTAAAAGCCGCTTAACACAAAGCGACAGGTCACCAAACCTGCAAAACCTGCAGATGGACCAAACCCTGCTGGAAGAACTACAAAGCAATAACAAAGATTGTTTATCAGACCTTGACGAATATGAAAAAGAGCTACGGGCTTTAAAAACCGAGATTCTGAACCTGCGTAAAGATACCGTACTGATTAAAATATTTACTGTGCCTGCCATTCAGGTGATGTTTAAAGATCAGTTTGCAGAGTTAAAGAAGAAACGGGTAGTGATGGATAGTTTATTGAAAACAACTACCTTATCAATTAACAATCTGCAGGCCAGAACCTCTTCTAACCTAATCAATATTAAAGAGTTAATGTATCTGACCGACAGTCAGCTCGATGCGGTGAGCATTAAAGCTTTTGGTAAAGAGCGCCGTTACTTATGGGAATCGGTAAACAAAAGGGCCAATAGAAGCATGGGCTTTCGCAGGTTTATCAAAGGAGAGCAGGAAATATCGGGCTATTATTTCGTATATACCCGAAGCAGCCGGCTCTTGTTGCTGTTCACTTGTACCATATTTTTCTTTTGGGTGTTCTTCAATTTCAGAAGTGTAAAACAGCGTGGCCGTTTAGAAACCCTTGATGGTTTTTCGCTGATCAGTCCGCAGCCTTACCTCATCACCTTTATTATGCTCTTTGCACTGGCGCCAATCTTCGATCTGCGTGCGCCTGCACTTTACATAGAAGCGGTGGAGATTATACTGGCTATTTTGCTCACGGTATTTTTCCGCAAAAAGCTAAGCGCAAAGTTATTTTACCATTGGTGCATATTTGTGGTACTCCTTCTTGCTCCTGTTTTTTTACGCCTTCTGGGTATGCCACCAAGATACCAGCGCTGGCTGCTGCTGTTCCTCACGACCAGTTCGGTGGCCTATGGCATTATGGTATGGAAAATGCTCGATGAGCAAACCAAACGATATAAAATGATCCTGACCACGGGTTTTATTTATGTTGTCTTTGCCATCATAGCTACCTTTTGTAATCTATTTGGCCGCTTTACCCTCACGCAGATTTTTTATTCTACCGGGGTAAGCTCGCTTTTAAACGCCATATCGTTAACCATCCTGGCCAAAGTATTGGTAGAAGCCTTTTTGCTACAGATGAAAAGCAGCAGAATCAGAAAGGGATTTCCGGAATATTTCGACTGGCAGCCAGTAATTGCCGGACTTAAAAGGCTCACGGGTATTGGCGCTACCCTAATCTGGTTTGTCATCTTTACCACCAACCTGAATATTTTTAACGGGCTGTATGAATCGGTAATGGAAATCCTGACTGAGAAAAGAACCATAGGCAGTTTCTCTTTTACCTTTGGCGGCATTGTATTGTTTTTGGGCATTATCTGGATTGCCAACTTTTTGCAGAAATACATTGCTTATTTCTTTGGCGATACCGGCGATGATAGTTTTGATGATAACAAAGGAGAGCGATCTAAATTACTGGTCACCCGTTTGTTGTTATTAATTGGCGGTTTTTTAATCGCGGTTGCAGCCTCCGGACTGCCAATCGATAAAATAACGGTGATCCTGGGTGCGCTGGGTGTAGGAATTGGTCTGGGTTTACAGAATATCGTAAGCAATTTTGTATCGGGCATTATCCTTATTTTTGATAAAACGATCCGAATAGGTGACATTGTAGAACTGAGCAATAAAAAAGGAAGGGTAAAAGAAATCGGCGTACGCGCCAGTACCCTACTTAGCGACGAAGGTGCCGAAATTATTATTCCTAACGGCTCCATTTTATCGAACAACATCATCAATTGGACACTGAGTAATAACCAGATGCGGGTAGATATTTCTTTATCAATTGCCAAACCCTTTAATTCAACTGAAGTGGTAAACCTGATCAGAGAAATTATTGTAGAGAACAGCAATGTTTTTATCAGTAAAGAGCCGATTATTATGATTAGCCCGGTAAGTAAGCTCAACAGCAATATCAATATTTATTTCTGGTGTAAGGATATTTCTAAAGCTGATCTCACCAGAAGCATGATCAATGCGCAGATTTTCGAAGTGTTTGAAGAAAAGGGGATTGAAATTATATAATTAGTTTTTTTTAATATGTCCAATTTTTCTTCAAATCTGAACATATGGCCACAATATGTTCAGATTTTGAGCACATGAGCACATGTAATAAAGCATGATGGATAATGAAACTAGGTCAATATAACTAACAATTTCATTAAGTTAAGCCATTCGACACGAGCAAAAATAAATAACCACAGATAGAAAGGATGCACACAGATAGGAAATTCGTGTTTATCTGTGGTTAAAAAACGCTTAACTTAATGATATTGGTATGACAGAAGAAGTGAATTTTAGTAAAGAGATGAAAATGACATCATTTGCACTAGCTAAGGCTTTTTATGTTTGATAACCAATATCGTTAAAAATATGATCCCTAAGACTAGAAAAATAAGAGGCAGTAAAAAAAATATATAAAAAGGGAAAGCAAAAGCTTTTATATTAACAAGCTTAGACTCCTTCCCTAAACTTTTCACATCAACAGTATCACCTATTTTCATATTGATCGTAACATCTGGATCGAGTACTTTCATCTTATCAGCTATTTTACCATCATTGTAAGTATAAGTGATAACCCTTGGATGCTCATCATTTATTGTAAACATCCTATCAACCTGTATTTTAGTGATTTTGCCTTTTACCAATTTACCCTCTTTATCAATTTTATCTAAATTATATTTTTGATAATATTCAGTATTAATTGACGAAATAATCATTAACCCGGGAATCAGGATCAGAATTGGAAGAAGTGTAAATGCCAACCCCATGCGCGCCATAGTAGGATTCGAATGATAAATAGAGTTCAAATTCACTAAAACATTGCTCTTTTGGTTTTCGGTCATGATGGTAAAATTAAAAATCCGAAAATACATTATAATAATCTGGTAAACATTACATATCTCCTTTATTAACAGCAAAACATTTAAACGATAAATTAAAATGTGTTATTTACCTTTACAATATGAGCAAATTCATCCTTTCTGAAATCAATATTTATCCCATCAAATCGCTGGGTGGAATACGACTTGAAAAAGCGCAACTCGAAGAAAGGGGCTTGCAATATGATAGAAGATGGATGCTTGTTGACGAGGAAGGCATCTTTATTACCCAAAGGAAACACTTTGAACTGGCACTATTGCAGGTAAATATTGGCGATGGTAAATTAACAGTTTCCCATAAAAAATTACCTGAGCGAAGTATATCTTTTTCTTTAGATGAAGATACCGGGGAGCAAATTTCTGTTGTAATCTGGAACGATACCGCTACAGCACTTGAAGTAAATAAAACCGTAAGCGACTGGTTTTCTGATTTCCTGAACTTTAAGGTTAGATTGGTAAAAATGCCTTTAACCGAAAAACGATGGGTAGACCGTGATTATGCTTCGAATGATGAAATAGTGAGTTTTGCCGATGGTTATCCCTGTTTGCTTATCGGTCAGTCTTCGCTTGACGGGCTTAACGACAAGCTAGACCAACCCATTCTGATGAACCGTTTCCGTCCAAATTTTGTTTTTACGGGTGGCGAGCCTCATGTGGAGGACCGTTTTCAAAATTTTCAAATTGGCGAGGTACAGTTTTCTGCGGTAAAACCTTGTGCAAGATGTGTATTAATCACGATCGATCAGCAAACCGGTGAAAAAGGCCAGGAACCATTGAGAACGCTGGCCGGCTACCGTACAGTGGGCAAAAAAATCATGTTCGGACAAAACCTGCTTCATCATCATTTAGGTACAATACATCTTGGTGATGAATTAAAAGTTAAAGTTTGGAAGGAAGCGCATTAGCACGCTACCCTATTCATAACTAAATGCAGACCTATTTCATTTGCATTGTGGTAACTTTATTTAAACGGTTTTAGCTTTTCCAGTAAGCGTATTCCCGCATCATCTATGTCGGTTTTCGGCAGTTGTTCATTTTCAAATACCTGCAAACACCACTTTACTATTTTATTGTCGGGATATTGTTTAACCTGCCCTTTCAGCCATTTGCTCGCTTCTGCTCTTTTTCCAAGTTTTTCAAGTGCCCAGGCCGTCGCCAGATGATTGGAAGCAATGAAATTATTCACCGTATTCTCAGTTTTAGATTTGAACTGAATAATCTTTTGTAAAGAGGCTTGTGCGGCTGCTCGTTTTCCCATTTGTTTAAAGCACAGATAACTCATCCAATCTTCTAAACGTTCATCCAGATTTTCTGCATAGGGTTTACCTACGCCTAAGTTCAATGGCCACTTTTTCGCCTCATCAATGAAGGTAATTGCGGTGTTATAATCTTGATGTTGTATCCTTTCAATGGCCTGCATCAGCTCTGCCTCCCGATATAGTTCGCGCCCAATTGTAGCCCCCTCGAAGGGCAGGATATTAATTTTTGATAAAAGTTCAGTGCATTTTCGGTAATCTTTATTAAGCAACAGTGCTTTTGCATACAACATACCGATGATATAATTGTCCTGGTGTGCGTTGTAATAAGGTTCAATTACCGTCAGCGCATTCTGCTTATGGCTAATGTAATAATCGCCCAATAGTTTAATGTAACGCCAGTCATTTTTGTCTAATGCAATTGCCTTTTTAAGATCAGCAAGATCTGAGTTCCCCATTAGCATTGCGGCACGGGCGGCATAAAAAGCTGCAAAGTCTGGCTGATCGCCACATGCGGTAAACAATTTTTTACTTTCAGCGATGTTATTCCGGTCTTTATATAAAAGGGCAAGGTAATATTTTGGTTTCCAGCTTTTGCTGTTTTGGGTTGCCCATAACAATACTTCAAGGTCTTCTGATCGGAACGGAAATACAAATGCAGGAGAGGTAGCATCAGCCTGTTCTAATAGTAGAGAGGAAGACAATCCTTTTTTATGCTGCAAAAATGCCAGCCAATAATTTACCAAAGCATTTGCAGGCGCCAGGTTCAATACTTTTTCACATTCCTCATAACACCCGCTTTCGTAATAACTAACAGCCAGTTCTAAAAAGGTTTCGGTTGGCTGTTCGTCGCGTATCATTGAAGTGAATGCTGTCTTGTTGTCTGCTGAAGGCTTTGCCAGATATTTTTCGAAACGTACGAAATGATTAAGTGGATCAAAAGACAAAATCGTATCCAATACCGGTTTAGCATTTTTATCTTGATAGCGAATGGCAATAGCCTGTACTTGTAATGCTGCAATATCAAAACGGTTATAATCAATCGCTTTGCCTGCATACTCCATTGCCTTGTTCCAGTTTTTTTCTACCAAGTATAATTTACTTAAACCATTATAAGCTGCACTTCTGTATTCAACAGATAAACTTGCGATATCAAAGCCGTCTTTAGCATCAATTACATTACCCAGTTCTGCATTGATGATGCCATAATAGTAATTAGCTGCACCATCATTGGTGTCCATACTTAATGCTTTTTTTATCACTGTTAAAGCTTCCGCATACTGCATATTGCGGTACATTAATTCGGCCATTTTAACCAATGCGGGTAAAAAATTAGGCTCTTTAGCCAAAGATGCCTTTAATTTTTCTGCTGCAGCTGCGTACATTTTCTGATCCATCAGCGCTTTACCCTGCAAATAAAGGCCATAGCCCGAATTCCAGTTAAAATCTTTGGGCGATTCAAGCGGGCGACTCAGGTTATAGGCATTCGGTTTAGACTCATAAATCAGCTTATTATCACCTAAAGTAACGACCAGATCTCTCGGATTCACATCCATTTTTATAGAATCAGTAAAAGTTTTGGATGGAGCGATCGCTATTTTTTTATCATAAATATTTTTCCCTCCCTGCGTCACCTTTAGCGTTTCTGAAATCTGTTGTACAGCACTCAAATAAATTTTCAACCAGCCATTTTCATGTTTCACATTCAATGCGCCATACTCATTGGCTTTTACAAAACCTTTCGTCTTTAAAACAGGATACCAGTATTCTGTCCATAAATCAGCAGCACCAGGTGAAAAACTTTTATGTTTGAATGGCGTAAACGTACTCTTATCAGCAGTTTGGTTGAATAATCTTCCTGATTGGATTTCGGAGTATTGACCATCTGTATCGGTTAACAGCTTTTCCCATATCATGCCCTGATCTGAGAGTCCCCAGATCCATATCTTTTTACCTGCCTTATCATCGTGACCAGAATATCTTGCAATTCCGAAATCGTCATCATGCCAGTAAGCCCCAAAAAAATCAGTGTATTTGCCAAATACATGGTAAGATTTATACCCACCAAAATTATTGTTATCATAAAAAGAAATGTCTTTACCATTCTCTTTATTTATCGGCCAGTCGTTGTGCTCGCCCTCATGCCCCAGATAATGGGTGCCCGGATAAATGTATTCTAAATTTCCACTCACCTTTATCCCGGTGTTCATCCAATGGTAATAGGGCTGCTCAACAGATGTTGAATTAAACCAAAAAGATTTGGTGGTAAAATATGATTTATCCCTGGGCAGATTAATTTCCATTGTCCAGTTTGTCCGGGTTAGCAGATCCAGTACCCCAATAAAACAGCTTACACTGCCGTCGTCATTTTTTCTGGTCAAATAGTTTACCGGCGTTACCGTGTTAGGTGTATGCCCCATAATGCCATAGTTCGGCTCAATTCCACCACTGGTCCAGGGGCCACGCATGGCTATATCCCTAAATTTCACCACATGGTTATCGTAAACGAAAGATTTTCCTGTCGATTTTTCAATGGCCGACCATATCTTTCCTCCTATCTCTGGTAAGATGGTCAGTTTTAAATAAGCATTTTCCAGCTCAATAACTTTCCATTCTTTTTGAACGGGTTTATCGGTAAATCCATCATAGCGGAAATAAGGATAAATGTGGGTAAACGAAGGAATTGGATTAGGATCAGAAAAGGGATAAGTTTTAAATGCCTTCTGATATTCGCGGATACGGGCAGCCTCCTGACCAAAAGCATTGACTGTAACGAGACAGATTAAAAATGCGAAGCATAAATATTTTTTCATTGTAACCTTTATGTGATGAAATAACCTGAACCATTATTGAAACATTTCCTGGCTAGCATATAACTAGATCGACTATTTCAAATCGTTAATTCTGACTTGTTTTAAGCCTTTTTAGTTGACTTAACTAAGATAGAATTTCCTGTTCATTTTATCGTATCAGCAATGAACCGTAGGGATGGTTTTTAGAAATGATAATCTGTAAGGCCAACAGCCAAAATTTAGCCCTTTGAAGTAAGGATATAGGTGAGCATACCTGGAACATCCATATGTGTATTTTGGTAATCGCTTGATTAAAGAAAAGAATTCTTCCAAATTGCCATTTTAATAAAAAGTGTAATTTATTTTAGAAATATTTATTTTTTGATTCTATTTACTCCAATCAAGATTAATAAGCATTTGAAAACAAGATTTTGAAAAAATTAAAAGATAATAAGCGCTCTTTTCCTGATTTATCAGAATCTTTTACAGTACGCTACAAAGATGCACAACCCTCAATACTTGACGGAATCGATTTTAAGCAACTTAAAACTACCAAATGAAAAAGATCATCATTATAGCTATTATTTGTATTGGTCTTGCGATAATATCATGGCCTTTCGGCATAGCCATTTATAACAAATCAAACCAAAACTTAAAGACTGCCGAAATAAGATCCCTGCTAATTGGAAGATGGAAATTTTCGCACGGAGATTTTAATGGTTCGCAGAAACATATAGAAATCGATTTGATGCAAGGACAAATATTCGATTTTTCAAGTATTTCGTATCGCACAAATAAAAGCAAGTGGTATTCCTTACCAAACGCTTATTTAATAAACCAAAGTCAGGTTGGTGGTCAGTTTTTTTATTCGTTTGTAGGTGCACAATCGAATCGAAATAGTTTTCGAATACTTTTATTAAATGATAAAGAACTATCAGGAGGTTGGGTTTCACAGCCAGATGAAATGCCAAAACCTGTTTTTTATTTTAAAAAGATGAATTAAATTTTTATCGTTTAACTTATCTGAATTAAGATTTATCTCTAATATTTATAGTCAGAGGAGTTATTTAGTAGGGCCTATTACATATAAGACCGCAGAAAGTTAATGCTGCGGTCTTTTTATTAGCGCTAAATACAAATTGCATTTATAGGAATCTACTTTTTAATTGGAATCCTAATATTGTACAATTTATCATGTAATGCTTTCATCTGTGTTTCCGAAAACTTAATGTCTTTTCGATCATAGGTCATTAGTCCATTGGTTTCTACTTCCACATCGGTCGTTTGCGTGTACACGCCGGCAGAAAGTCCTAAGGGGATTAATTCTTCCAAACGTTTCATAAACTGGGCGTATTTGTTAAACAGATCGGTTTTGTTTTTAAAGCTCTGATAACCCCAGTTGTTTTTCTGTTGCCAAACATGGCCATCAATAGGCAGGCCAAGTCCGCCAAACTCACCAAGCACAAGCGCATAATCTTTCCCAAAATAATCAGGGCTCGGCATAGCCGGATGTGGATAATTATGCAGATCGATAATATCGCCTACCGGATGAAAATTACCTCCACTAGCCGTATTTACCAGCCTTGAAGGATCTTTCTCCTTCGTCCATTTGGCAATTTCTACCGTCTTAAACTGGCCCCAGGCCTCGTTGAAAGGCGTCCACACCACGATTGAAGGCACATTGTAAAGCGCATCGATAATGGCATTCCACTCTTTTTTATAATAGCCTTCAGATTCTGCACTCCTGTTTTGATCTGAGCCATGGTCTAAAATACCCGGACGGTTCTCCCAGCCATTACCCAAATCGCCACTTGGCATATCCTGCCAAACCAGCATACCCGCTTTATCGCAGTGATAATACCAACGTGCGGGCTCTACCTTAATGTGTTTTCTGATCATATTAAAACCCATTTCTTTGGTTTTATCGACATCAAATTTTAAGGCTGCATCCGTTGGTGCAGTGTAAAGACCATCTGGCCACCAGCCCTGATCTAGCGGACCATACTGAAAAACAAATTCATTGTTTAACAGCATACGCTGAATACCATTCTCATCTTTGCCCATTGAGGTTTTGCGCATGGCAAAATAACTTTTCACCTCATCTAGCTTTTTATTTTTAGCAATCAGTTCAACTTTTAAATCATATAAAAATGGATTTTTAGGGCTCCAAAGTTTAGGGTTCGCAATTTTTAAACTGATTGCACCGTTACCATCAGCGATCTGCTCAGCCACTTTCGTAGTGCCATCCCATGCCGAAACCTTAACCTGATCGCCAGTACCTGCACCGGTCAAAAATGGGGTAACCGCTACCGTTTCCTGATCGATATCTGGTGTTATTTTAAGGTGATCGATGTGTACTTTATTTACCGCTTCAATCCAAACGGTTTGCCAGATACCGGTTACCGGGGTATACCAGATGCCTTCAGGCTTTTTCACCTGCTTTCCTCTTGGCTGAGGGCCCTCATCTGTCGGGTCCCAGACTTCTACGGTTAAAGTCTGGTTTCCGCTCTTGTTTAGAAACGGCGTAATATTAAAACTGAAAGGATCGAAACCGCCTTCATGTTTACCTACCACTTTACCGTTGATGCTCACTGTACTTCTCCAGTCAACCGCACCAAAATGAAGCAAAATTTCTTTGCCTTTCATATTGGCCGGTACGGTAAAGCTGGTTTTGTACCAAAGCAGGCTATCCTTACCAACGGTTTTGCCCACACCCGAGAGTGAAGATTCTACCGCGAAAGGAACCAGGATTTTACCCTGGTTAATTGCCGGTTGTTGCGATTTTCCGGAAATGGCATAGTCCCAAAGTCCGTTTAAGTTTTTCCAGTTACCACTACGCTCAAACTGTGGGCGTGGATATTCTGGCAAAACATTTTTAGGATTAACTTCCTGCGCCCATGGTGAAGAGATTTTCCCTTTTACCATCGACCACGATTTGTCCTGTTGCGCGAAAAGGGATAACGAGAGCCCCAGCAGCGAGATAAGGATGGATACTTTTTTGTTCATTGGTTTAAATTTGTGTGTTAAGATTGGGTTTGGCAATGTTTTTAATTTAAGCAAAGAATAGTTTCTTCCTGAGGGCTTATTTGTTTCATAAAAGTCAATATGAATGACAGCAATTAATTTACGCTTAAAATCCCCATAGTTACCGTCATTTCGAGCGAAGTGCAACGCAGTCGAGAAATCTGTCTAGATAGATCTCTCTCCCGAACGTTCGGGACTGTGCTACAGTCGAGATGACGACTATTCTATTGGAGTTTATCAATGATAGCCTCTGGAAAGACAAATATTTCAATTTTCAACTAAGGGTCTTCGACTCCGCTCAGACTGACAATAATTTTTATGAATCCCTTCTTCGGATCTCCCTACTGAAAAAAATTTATTTGTTATTGAGTTTTTTAATCAGGTTCACCTCATCCAGGCGGTACGGGGTGCCATCGGGCTGAAAGATTTCGTGGAACCACTCAATCGGATCAGATCCATCGGCAAGTGGCGTATCCCAGGCATATTTGGTATTGGTTTTACCCGCAGCAAATCCCCAGTTAATGGCGCCAACATTTTCATTTTTTAGCATAGGCAAAATGTTTGAAAAGCGGCTGTTGCGTGATCGGGCCATATATTCGGTACAGATCAATGGCCGGCCGCTGGCTTTTAACAGATCAATGGTTCTTTGGTGCCAGTCTGGTGCCTCATAGTTGTGGTAGGTTACAATATCTGAGTTGGCCAGCTGTATTTCGTTAAGCTTTTCGAAACCCCAGCTCCACAATCCGATAGAAATCGGCTGATCGGGATTCACTGCTCTTGCCCAGCTGATGGTTTTGGTTAACAAGGGAATGGTAGCCTCTAACTTTCCACTATTTCCGGGTTCATTGTACAAATCCCAAAGTAAAATTCTTTTATCGTGTGCAAAATGGCTAAGCACATCCTTTACATATTTTTCGAGTTCAGGAAAATTGGCTTCTTCTTTAAAAGCAGGATCACCGGGATCTTGCAACCAGCCCGAATTGTGAACGCCTGTTTTAGGTGCCGGCTGCTTACCAATGGCTGAAGTTTTATTCCAGCAATCGTCGAAAAAGACAAACATCGGTTTAATTCCATGTTTTTGGGTAATGGTTAAAAACTGATCCATTCTCTTTTTAAAACCCTCAGGATCCTGACTCCAGGCCTTACTGAACAAGAATACACGCAGTGTGTTAAAACCAATTCCTTCGGCCCAACCCAGTTCTTTATCAATCAAATCGGGTGAAAAAGTATCGGCCTGCCACATTTCCAGCTGATTAATGGCATTGGAAGGAATGTAGTTTGCGCCTGTTAACCATTTGTGTTCCTTGTACCAGGCATTGGCTTTTTCTACTGACCAAACTTTTGCAGGCTCAGTATTTTTTTTTGTTTTTTGCGCGAAGCCCAGGCTGATGTTCAAACTCAGTACAGCAAGAAGCGCATAGTTTTTTAAATTCATATCGGTATTTATCTGATTATTATTTATTTCGGTTTGATGGTGAGGTGATGCTCAGTCCTGTTTTTACCGGAGTTCCAAAATTTGGTGTACCATCGGTATTCCAGTTGAATTTTTGGGCACGGGGTGAGCGGAAACCTCCGCAACCCTGACCCGGTTTATCGTTGGCATGATATAGGATCCAGTCTTCTTTTCCGTCTGGCGATTTAAAAAATGAGTTATGACCCGGCGCGTAGACGCCGTCTTTTGGCGACTGCTGGAAAACAGGCTGATCAGATTTTGTCCAGGAAGCAGGATCGAGCAGATTGCTTTTAGCCGACGCGGAAAGCATACCCAGGGCATAAAAATCTGTCCAACAGCCACTGGCTGAATAAATGACAAATATTTTATCCCCATGCGGCAAAAACTGAGGCCCTTCGTTTACATCCACATGGGCTCCTCCACCCAAATCCCCTATTTTTTCCCAGGTAAATTTTGGTGTAGAAATCTTTACTCTTTTTCCTTCTACCGTCCATGGATTTTTAAGCCTGGCGATGAAAATTTCCTGTTTGCCGTTTTCATCACCCTCCCATCCAGACCAGATCATATACAACTGGCCTTTAAAATCGATTACATCCCCATCAATGGCCCATTTATCGGTTGGATCGGCAATTTTGCCTTTAAATACCCACTCGCCTTTCATGGGGTCGGCTGAAGCATTTTCTAAAACATACATGCGGTGGTTTTCATTTCTTCCGTCATCGGCAGCGAAGTAAGCGTACCATTTGCCTCTTAAAAACATGACTTCCGGTGCCCAGATTTCTTTACTGTACATGGTGCCTGCAGGTGCATGCCAGATGGTTTTGCGCTCTGCATCTTTTAAGCCATCTAAGGTTTTGGTTTTCCAAAGATCTACACGGTTGCCAGTGGTATGGGTATAATAGTAATATCCATCTTTATAATAACTATAAGGATCGGCCCCGGATGGCAGTAAAGGGTTGGTAAATGTTTGTACAGGTAAGCCCACTGCCCATAACAGGCATAAAGTACTTAGCAAGCATCTTATTTTCAAAGCGTTCATTTTTAAAGCTTTACATCTTTTATGTTATACGACTAGTGGCATTCGCTAATCCTTAAAAAAAGCAATTTCTTTTCTTAAACCGATTCATTTTCATCTCAATATTTCTACAAATGCAATCAATTTAACCCTAGAATGTTTTTGTAACACTTTGCCTTAAAAACCGAAAACTTTCAGGGTCGATTTGCATGTGGTAGCGATCATTTTTATCTTTTACAAAGGCCGCTTTAATAACAGCAGTAGCCCTCGGCGATACTTTGTGGTTCGAGTAATGGGTATGAAATACATATTGCAGCTGACCACTTTTATCCGTAAAAAAATCTCCGTGACCGGTTCCGTTTAGCTGCAAGGTCTTTTTGCTGATGATCGGATTGCCTGTATATTTTAACCATGGTCCTTTGGCTGAACCTGAAGTGGCATAACCCACGGCATAATCAGGATTCCTGAAATCATTTGCGGAGTAAAAAAGATAGTAAAGATTTTCCTTTTTGATTACTGTTGGGCCTTCTGTTACCGGCCAATCGGTTTTTGCGGTATTTTCCCAGGGCTCAGTTCCTGATAAACAAAATTTTGTTGTTTCAGGGATTACGTCCGAAAAATCATCCTTCAGTTCAGCTACAAAAATCCGGTTCCCTTGATCAAGTTTTACATGATAGAGGTAGTTTTTCCCATCGGTATCGGTAAATACAAATGGATCGATCTGTTTCCCTATACCTGATATTGCTTTTAATTCTTCCTGAACAAAAGGTCCTGTTGGGCTATTACTATGGGCAATAGCAATCTGTTCATCAGCGGTATAAGCCATGAAATAGGTTTTACCCTTTTTAAATACCTGTGGTGCCCAAAACCCTTTAGTTCCAAAGGCATCGCCCTTTTTTAAGGCAAATCCCTTATTTTTTCCGATTGGTTTGGTCCAGTTTTTAAGATCGCGGGAAGCATAAACCAGAAAGCCTTCATCGCCGCTGGTACCATATAAATAGTATATACCCTTGTCTAAAAAAATGGTTGGATCGGCCAGGTAAATGGTATCGTTTAATTGCTTGGCAAATGCATTTTTACCAATAGAAAATACGAAGAAGCATAAAAAAAAGGCAAAAAGATATTTCATTTAATAACGATTTCTAAGGGTAAGATACTGATTATCCAGGATGTTTATTAGGGTAACATGTCATCCTGAGCTTGTCGAAGGACTTGCTTAAATATATGATTAAAGCGTTTCGACAAGCTCAACGTGACAAATTCTGTTTAGGTTTAAACTTTCTTTTTTTTAAAAATTTATTTTAGTAACAGGCGTAAAAATAAGGTCGTCTACTCCTGCAATTTTAACGCCTATCCTGGCAAACACATAATTTTGTGCCGGTACAATCGTAGGGATACTTACACTCATATTTAAGTTATTTAAGTCGGCAATAGCCGCTCCGGTGAGTTGTTGTATTGCCAGGTTATTGCCCCCGTCTACAAACTGTGTTTTGTTGATATATAGCGATACACTTTCTATATCCTTTGCATTGGCATCAGTGATAATTTTTTCCAGTTTACAGAATCCATTCACTTTGCCGGAAGCCGCAGTTAAGCTAGCACCGCGGATCATGTAATAAGGTACAACTTCAATATCCATCACCTTGTTCCCGCTAATGTTTACCGCCAGGGTATCCTGTTTACCTGCAGCATTCTTTTTCCATAAAAACGGACCCTGGTTGGGTGAGAAAACCAGTTTATAGTTCCCATCGAATAATTTAGCTGAATAATTACCATCCTGACTTACATTTACGTTTAGTGCGGAATAGTTACCAAAGCCTGACTGCCAAAGTTCGAAATTTACCTGGCCATACTGAACATTAATAGCTTCGCCCTTGTATACGATCCTGCCTGTGAAATCGGCTGCAGGAGCCTCGTAATTATCCTTTTTACAAGAGGAGAAAAACATGGCTATAATTGCCCCTATGATGAAATAAAATCTATTTTTCATGTTATATATGATTATTGATTAGGGTTTCTGATAATTTTCGGATTGCCGTTAAGTACATCCTGCCCGATAGATGAGTAGTAATTACCGATGCGGAAGCGGTGTGCCGCGGTAACACGGCTGGGTTTAATGACCTTAAAAATATACTTCAGGTGATTGGCATTACCCGGGTTGTAGTATTTATATGGCCACAAGCCAAACACCTGTGTACTGGTACGCGTTGCGCTTCCAATATTGGCTGCATTGATAAAATCGGCGGCCGACATGTTGTTGCCGTTCCATACTTTGTCGGCCAGTCTCCAGCGTTTCATATCCCAAAGCTGATGTCCTTCAAAAGCAAATTCTACTTTTCGTTCGTGTACGATACGGTCGAAAGTAATATTTGCCGGACTTAATGCAACGGTTAATCCTGCACGGTCTCTTACCGGTTTGATATAATTGGCTGCTGTAGCGGCATCACCCAGTTCAAAAGCGGCTTCCGCAGCATTTAACAATACTTCGGCGTAACGGTAGCGGATCCACCATACATCGCTCCGGGTGCCAATCTGACCCGAACCTGTAGCAGGATCTAAATATTTACGCACGTAAAAGCCTGATTGCGCACTGAATTCTAAACCATCAACAGGGCCATCTCTTCCCACCACCTGTACCGATGCCGGATTATCTGGCAGTACCTCTTTTTTGCTCTGCCCGAAATTATCTCCGGTAATGATGGTACCATTGGCTAATTGGTAGCCCGCCCAGATATCAACTGTTTTCCCTTTAAACTGTGTTCCAGGGAGAATTACCGTTCCGGCTAAACGCGCATCGCGGTCAGCAAAAATATCGGTGATGTTGGTATAATAAACCGGATTTCCACTGCCATCAACCGAAGCTAAAGAGGCATAGGTATTATCCAGTTTTTCGAAAGACTGAACCAGATTTAATGATGGGTTTAATCTTCCACCTTGTGCTTCTTCGGCAGAAGAGCGCGGCTGGTTATCGATGGTAAAACCATGAACCTTATTGGTTTTCAATTTAAAATCTTTAGCGAATATGACCTCCGGATTACTGCCTTTATCGGTAAAAAGGGCCGCAAAATTATCAGATAGGTTTGGGTTCTTTTTGTAAAGTGAATATTTACCGCCATCGATAATTTCTTTCGCCGCATTTAAGGCTTTGGTAAAATAACCATTAGCCATTGCCGCAGGAATGCCAACCTCTCCACCGGGAAGGCTTAATTGAGCATTGCTGTATTTGGCAATCGAACCAGCATATAAAGCAGCCCTCGATTCCATGGCCAGCGCCGCAGCTTTTGTAGCCCTGCTCTGGATGGTTGCATTATCAGGAAGAATGGTTTTAATGGCTTCCAATTCTGAAATCACAAAATCATAAATTTCTGATTCCTTAGCCCTTGGATATTGCAGGTAACTTGGATCTCCGCTGTAATCGTAGGCCAGGGGGACTGTAATCAGAGGAACACCGCCCATTCTTTTTACCATCTCGAAGTATACACCAGCCCTGATAAAACGCGCTTCGGCTAAAAAACGGTCGCGGTCTTCAGCTTTTAAAGCAGTCGCTTCCTGCCCGCGTTTAATAAACAGGTTCAGGTCGTTTACGAGTCTGTAAACTTCCATATCCCAGTATCTCCATGCATCGTATCCATATTCTAGATTCTGGTGGCGAAAATAATCACCGCCCGCAGAGGCAAAACCCTCATCAAAATCGGCAAAAAGCCACCACGATTCGATGCGCTGAAAGTCAGGGTAACGATCGTACAGATCACCAACTACGGTAAGCACCAGGTTAGGGTCTTTCCATACCGCATCAATGGGTAAGGTACTGGTGGGTTGTTTATCTAAAAACTCAGAATCTTTTTTACATGACTGCGCAAAACTTAAACATGCAATGGCAGCAAATGCGTATATATATTTTTTCATTTGATTAGTCGTTTTCATGTTATAGCGATAATTTAAGACCGATGTTAAAAAACTTGTTCTGTGGATATTGTAATCCATTATCGTCTGCAATTTCAGGATCTACACCATAATCTTTCAGGTTATCGATCGAGAAGAGGTTGTATCCGTTTACATATACCCTTGCATTCTGGATCTTGATTTTTTCTGCCCATCTTTTTGGCAAGGTGTAACCAATCTCAAGTGTACGCGCCCTCAGGTACCTCACGTTGTGCAACCAGAAAGTTGAATTTCTGGTGTTGTTACTATGATCGCGGTCGTTAAAACGGATTGCAGGATATTTACCAGCCACCCAGGGACTGTTCAGGTCATAGAGATTAGTACGGTGCCAGCTGTCGTCAGCAAAATTCTGCAGTAAAGCACCACCGTTCTGGAATGCCCAGCGCTGTTCCCAGTTCTGGTTCCACGAATACATCGCACCACCAGAAAAATCGGCCGTAAAATCGAAGTTTTTATAAGAACCGCCGATGGTAAATCCAAAACCTACATTTGGTTGCCCTGCCGTGGTATAACCTATTGGTCTTTCATCTAAAGGATCAATAATCCCATCGCCATTCTGATCTTTGTAAATTAAATCGCCCGGCAATAAAGAACGGTTGCCTTTTCCATCAATATTCACTTTGTAGTTATTGATCTCATCAATGCTCTGGAATTGACCGGTTACTTCATAACCCCAAAAAATATCCGCATATCTATCGGTACCATTACTTCTGTAATTTTCCCATGAGTTGCCAAAACGTGGTTTATATCTTTCTAAAAGTTTCTTTCTGCTAATGGAAATGTTTCCACCAACATTGTAATTAAACTCACCGATTTTATCTCTGTAGTTTAAAGAGAATTCACCTCCAAACTGTGCATCGCTCTCCAGGTTTTCAACATTTAAAGGATATCCCAGTTCTATTGGAACAATGACGTCGTTTTTAATGGCCGGTAAACCAGAACGTTTTCTATAAAAATAATCTGCAGTTCCGGAAAGTTTACTGCCGAACATCGTAAAATCCAGACCGATGTCGGTAATTTTGCTTTTAAACCAACTCAGGTTGTTGATAATAGGACCTTTATCCCTTGAAGTGGTAATGTTTTTTCCATCCAATATCACACTGCCCTGGTTGTAGTTATAACCTGGGATATAGGCAAAAGGATCGATACCCACATCATCATCCCCAAGCTGCCCGTAAGAAGCACGGAGTTTCAAATCGTTTAAGATATTGCTTTCGCCCAAAAGCGATTTCATAAATTTCTCTTGCGTAATTCTCCATCCAATTGATGCTGAAGGGAAATAACCTACGCGTCTATCTGGTGCAAATTTCCATGAAGCATCTCTACGACCAGAAAGCTCGAGGTAATATTTATTGTCGTAATTGTAGTTTAACCTGCCCACGTAACCAATACGGGCCTGCTCTTCCTGTATATCAGCAAAATCCTGCCCATCCATATCGGCAAACTGCAGCACAGGCAAAATATTAGTCTGTGGTACCGCGTGTTGGAAGGTATAGGTCCTAAAACGGTCCAAACGCTCGGCCACCAATACAGCGCCTACAGTATGTTTGCCAAAAGTGCGGTTATAATTCGCCTGAAGCTGATAGGTATTGGTATATACTTTTTCGTTTCTGCGCTCTCTGTAAGGGTTTGAACTGCCTACTTTTTCTTCATAAATGCCTGTTTCCGGATGATAGGTATATACATTATAAGTGTACTCATGTCCGTTGATTACGTTATCGGCAATGTAATAAGAATATAAACCTTTTATTTCCAAACCTTTTATTGGTGTTTCATAAGAGGCGGATAAATTGGTTTGCAAAACTCTCCAGTCTGATTTCCAGTAACCGCTTAAAGCTTTACTCTGCACAGCAAACTGCTCCGTATTGTGACCGATATCATTCGGGTAATTTGGATTGCCATTGGCGTAAGCCTGTTCAGTAGGTCTGTTTCTCAACAAAGCAAAACGGGCGGCCCAGTAATCATCTCCACCCGGTACGCCTGGCTGGTCGCGGCTTTCGATACGCCCATTGATGAGCATACCCACCTTAAAACGGTCGGTTATTTTAGCCTCGATATTACTTTGAATATTGGTCCGGTTAAAATCGAATTCTCTTGCTTTTCCATATACTCCTTTCTGATCTAAACGGGTAGCTGAAAAGTAATAGTTTACACGGTCACTTCCACCCGAAGCACTTAAGTTTACGGAAGTTTGTGGTGCGTTTGGTGCAATAATAATATCTTTCCAGTTCTGACTCTGGTAACCATATTCTGTACCTGCTTTCCATTTATCCAGTTCGGCCTGGGTAATACTGGTTGATCCGTTCTGGTTCATTTCTGCAGTAGCCTGCCCTACTTTCCACTGGTAAGCATCAGTCGTTTCCGGAAAACGTACCCAGTTCTGCCAGCCGGTATAAGCATCAACACTAAAGGTATTTCGTGTACTGTTTTTTCCCCTTTTGGTGGTTACCAAAATTACACCGTTTGATGCCCTGCTACCGTAAATCGCAGCTGATGCATCTTTAAGCACACTGATACTTTCGATATCGTTAGGTGAAATATTATTAAACTGGCCGGCATCTTGTTGAATACCGTCGATAACATAAAGCGGATTACCCATGTTACGGATCTGGATATTGGCGCTCGAACCCGGTCTTCCGTCAGGCATCCTGAACGATACACCAGGTAACTTTCCTGCTAAACCTGTGCTCACGGTAGAACCGCCGTGCACTTTTTCAAGGTCTTTGCTGCTTATTGATGAAATAGCACCTGTAATGGCCTCCTTTTTCTGTGTATTGTAGCCCACCACAATAACTTCCGACAGGTCATTATTAGATGGCTTAAGCTGAACGCTGATTTGCGTACGGCCAGCCAATGCAACTTCCTGATTAACATAACCCACATAAATAAAGATCAGTGTGGCATTTTTATCAGCTACCTGAATCCTGAATTTTCCATTGCCATCGGTAGTTACGCCTGTGCTGGTACCTTTAACTTTAATACTGGCACCAACAACCGTTTCGCCTTTTTCGTCGGTTACTGTTCCGGTAACGGCTGTCTGCTCCTGGGCCCTGAGCTGAAAGGAAAGTAAAATTAGGGTGATGGAAGTAAAAATAACGGAGAGGACTTTGCGTTTCAAAAACATTTTTTGAAGCAGGTACCCATCCAGGCGTACAAAGCCGCCATAAGAGAATAAACTTCTTTTCATATTAGGTTAGGGATTTGGTTAGTTATAGAAGTAAATGGATTTAGTTCTATTTAATTCTTATCCAAAGATTCGGTTTTTAGCTTTTCAGAGGGATACGCATTTGTATCAATCTTTCTTCATTTTGTCTCGATTTGTAATTAAGGAGTCTGTTTGCCACGGAGGCACAGCAAAACGGAAAATGCTGCTCAATGCGACATCCTGAGTTTAGCGCAGAATTTTAATGGCCACAAAGTATCGTCATTGCGAGAAGGCTTTTTCAGCCGACGAAGCAATCTTTCTAGCAATGACGACCATTCTACTGGACGCTGTCAATGGTAGTTTAGCGCAGGATCTTAATGACAACGGATTAACATGATAGGTTTCGCAGCCCTGAAAAGCCCGACCCTTTCCCGTATTTCACGGGATTGGGTAACGCCCATATCAGTTAACAGTTCGCAGTTTTCAGGTTTAGAAAAAGCATTCTTTACCCATACAACGATCTGTCTCAATCTTTCTACTAATCTGCTCAAATTCAATTTAGCCTGAAAGCAAAGCATTTCTTTAATATATTTGATGCAGCTGACCAAGATATCTTGAAAAAACTCTTCACCCTTTTGTTTCTATTGTTTTCGGTACACCTGCTTTGGGCGCAACCCTATTATTTCAGGCATTATCAGGTAGAAAACGGGCTTTCTAACAATACAGCGTTTTGCAGTGTACAGGATGGAAAGGGCTTTATGTGGTTTGGCACAAAAGACGGCCTAAACCGCTTTGATGGTTATTCTTTTAAAACCTATCGCCACGATCCGGATCAGGCTGGCAGTTTAGGCAACGATTTAATTTATGCGCTGCACCACGATCAGGAACAAAACCTTTGGGTAGGCACAAATAATGGCGTATACCAATACAATGCTGCAAAAGAAAGCTTCGCCATCATCAAAGAAACCAAAGGCATGCGGATTATCGATCTGGCCAGCGATCAGCGTGGAAATTTATGGATCTTATCTTCATTCAAAATATACTTATATGAAAAGCGGACCAGGAAAATACAGGCTTTTACCCATAATGCACCTTTCGATGCCTCGCTGGTAACGGTTTTAAAGGATGGTAGTGTATGGATCAGTACCGGAAAGGGAACGCTCGAGAAATACAATCCCAGGGAAAATAATTTTCAACAGTTTAATATCAATGGAAAAAATGCCAAAACCGAATATGGCTGGGTATCGAGAATTGCCGAAACCGAAAATGGCAGTTTATTGGTCGGCACCACCAATCAAGGGGTTAAACTCTTTAATCCGGTTACCTTAGCCTCAAAAAATATACTCAGCTTAAATGACGACCAAACGCCAATTTTTGTACGGGACATTAAAAAAACAGGACCTCATGAGTTTTGGATTGCCACAGAATCGGGCATTTACATTTATAATGATGAAAACGAAACGATTATCCACATCAAAAAGCAGTATAACAATGATTATTCTTTAAGTGATAATGCCGTTTACACCATTTGCCTCGACCGTGAAGGCGGGGTTTGGACAGGCACCTATTTTGGAGGGGTAAATTATTATTCGAGCCGCACATCTTTGTTCACCAAATACTTTCCGCAGAAAGGTACCAATTCGATTAGCGGAAGTGATGTAAGGGAAATTACCAGAGATGCTAACGGGAATTTCTGGATCGGTACGGAAGATGCAGGATTGAATAAACTCGACATCAAAACAGGGTTATTTAAACACTTTTTACCGGACGGAAAACCCGGAAGCATTGCCTATTCCAATATCCATGGTTTATTGGTTGACGGCGACAAACTCTGGGTTGGCACTTTCGAACATGGGTTGGATGTTTTAGACCTGAAAACAGAAAAGGTAATTAAACATTATCAGGCAGGTGCCGGAAATGCTTTACGTACTAATTTTATTGTTACTTTTTGTAAAACTCGGTCGGGTGAAATCTTAGTTGGAACCATTAACGGGATTTATCGTTACAACCGCAAACGCGACGATTTTGAACCCATTGCCGGCCTCCCCTTTATTTTTTACGATTCGGTTATTGAAGATAGCAAGGGCAATATCTGGGCAGGCAGCTTTAACGATGGTTTATTTCAGTTTAACTTATCCAAACCCGGTTATGTGAACTATCGGAATAATCCAACAGTTATTAAAAGTTTAAGCCATAACACTGTAAATAGTATTTTTGAAGATCGCAAACAACAAATTTGGGTAACCACCGATGGTGGCGGACTTTGCAGGTTTGATCAGAAAACACAGCAGTTTAAGCGTTACGGCATCAAGAATGGTTTTCCAAGTAATTACCTGTTCCGTATTGAAGAAGATGCGGCAAATAAGTTCTGGATAAGCAGCACCAGGGGGCTTATCCATTTCGATCCCACCACTGGTTTGAGCAAAACCTATTCTAAAGCCAACGGATTGCTTACCGATCAGTTCAACTACAGTTCTGCCTATCAGGACGAGACTGGCCGAACCTATTTTGGAAGCGTAAAAGGCCTGGTGAGCTTCAATCCGGCCAATTTAAAGGCAACCACCTATGAAACCCCTGTATTTTTAACCGGATTCCAGATCAACAGTTCAGAAATAGGTTTAAACGGGACTGATTCTGTTGCCAACCAATCGATTGTTTATGCCGATACCATCGAATTGAACTACAACCAATCTTCTTTTAGTATCGATTTTGCCGCCTTAAGCTACTTATCGCCCGAAATGACAGAGTATGCCTATAAAATGACGGGGCTTTATAAAAACTGGGAATATTTAAAAACCAACAGGAAGGTTTATTTCACCAAACTTGCCCCGGGGAATTATATTTTTGAAGTGAAAGCATTGGTTGAAGGAAGCAGTACCTGGAGCACCAAAAATGCCAAACTCCTGATTAAAATACGTCCTCCTTTTTACCTCAGCCCTTTGGCTTACCTGCTTTATCTGATTGCCGCAGGCGGAATTATTTTCTTCCTGGTGCGAAGGTACCACCGAAAAATTGCGTTAAAAAACAGCAGGCGGATGGAAGTTTTTGAGCATGAAAAACAAAAAGAAGTTTATCAGGCGAAAATCGAGTTTTTCACCAATGTTGCCCACGAAATCAGAACGCCACTCACCTTGATCATCGGCCCGATGGAGAAACTGATTAAACAGGCCGATGCCGTACCTGCGATAGAAAAGAATTTACGGATAATGGGACGAAATACCGATCGGTTGCTCAAACTGACCAATCAGTTATTGGATTTCAGAAAAACCGAAACCAGCGAATTTTCATTAAACTTTGTAAAGGCCGATATTTCTGAAATCCTGAAAGATGTATTTCTTCAGTTTCAACCCGCTGCCGAACAGCACGACATCAAGTATAACCTTCATTTACCCGAAAAAAAGCTCCATGCCTATATCGATGTAGAGGCTTTTTACAAAATGATCAGCAATTTGATCGACAATGCCATTAAATATGGAAAAACAACGGTACAAATTAACTTATCCTTACAGGAAGGTGATCAGTTTGCGGTGATGGTAAAAAACGATGGGCATAGAATCCCTATTGAAATTAAGGATAAAATATTTGAGCCTTTTTTCAGGGGCAAAGAAACAGAAATAAAGGCAGGAACCGGAATAGGTTTATCGATTTCAAAATCGCTTGCGCAGTTGCATAGAGGGGAGCTTTATTTAGATTTTAATGACCGTGATTTTAATATATTTGTATTAGCACTGCCTATCCATCAACTTATAGAATTTAACCTGAACGGAAAATGGAAGAAATTGTAGGCACGCTTACCATAAAAGATACTGAAGATATGGAAAGGTCTGTAGTGTTATTGGTTGATGATAATGAAGATATCCTGGATTTCATTTCAGATGATCTGGAAGAAAAATACCAGGTGTTACAGGCCAGAAATGGATTAGAAGCATTAGCCATATTACAGCGTGAAATTGTTCAGCTCATCATCAGTGATGTAATGATGCCCGAAATGGACGGGTTCGAATTTTGCGCAAAAGTAAAATCCACCTTAGAATTCAGCCACATCCCCGTAATCCTGCTTACCGCAAAAAATTCATTGCAATCTAAAATTGAAGGTTTAGAGCTGGGTGCCGATGCTTACGTGGAAAAACCCTTTTCGCCAGAATTTCTGCAGGTACAGATTTCCAGTCTGATTAAAAACAGGAACAAGATTAAGGAATATTTCTCCAGTTCTCCCCTCCTTCACCTTAAAAGCATTGCTTATTCTAAGGCCGATGAGTTGTTTTTAGAAAAATTACAGGATACCATCAACAAAAACATCAGCAATCAGGACCTGGATGTAGAACATCTGGCCGAAAAGATGAACATGAGCCGGCCAACCTTATACCGGAAAATCAAATCTATTTCTAACCTGAGTCCGAATGAACTGATTAATTTGGCCAGGCTAAAAAAAGCTGCCGAACTTTTAAATGAAGGGGTACTAAAAATTTATGAAATCTCCGAGATGGTAGGTTACAGCTCTCAATCGCACTTTGGAAGAAACTTTGCCAAGCAGTTCGGCATGTCGCCTACCGACTATGTAAACAGTAAAACCGCCGATAAAAAAAAGCCTTAAAATCAAAGGGTTAGGCATTGTTATTTTCTTTATTTTTCCGTAAATTGTCATAACCAAAATATAGAAGTTATGAACATGCTTAAGAAAATCCAGCACTGGGGCGATCACCATCACCCAAAATGGTTAGACTATTTTAGAATCTTATTAGGCCTTATTTTAATCTGGAAGGGCATTGATTTTTACATCAATATGCAAGCCTTTAGTAATTTAATGAGGGGCGCTTTCTTAGGCACAGCGGTGAGCATAAGTTTGCTGGCTCATCTGATTATCATGCTACATATTATTGGGGGTTTAGCCATTACACTGGGCACCCATACCCGCATATTTTGCCTGGTTAATTTACCCATACTCATCGGGGCGGTATTCTTTGTGAATATTTCCGGTGGTATTTTTAAACCCTATTCAGAATTTTGGTTTTCGGTCTCGGTATTAATCGGACTCGTTTGTTTTGCAATTGAGGGAAATGGCGTTTTATCGGTAGACCGGGAAAAAATTTACCCCAAACAAGCGCTTTAGCTTAAAGCTGAAGTCCAAAATTTCGCTTAAAAAGGCCAATATTGGCCCTTTATTTATTTTTTTGAACGTTTTTATGCGAGCTAACTAAATGATTAGCAACGCTTAAAATATTTATGCAAATATTTGATTCGAAATCATTTGCAGATTTGCGCCAAGTTCGTACTTTTGCAGCGGAGAGCTGGCAGAGTGGTCGAATGCGGCAGTCTTGAAAACTGTTGACTGTAACAGGTCCGGGGGTTCGAATCCCTCGCTCTCCGCCGAAATGGTCTTAAAGCCATTCAAAGCCCGCAAATCGTATGATAGCGGGCTTTTTGCTTTTTATTTTAGCGTTATTCATATTTGTTCGCTAGCAGATTCTCAAGTTGCGAGTAGCTGAGCACGAATTTATCCTGGCTTTGAATTGGGATATGAAGATTGGTGATATGTGCATTAATAATACCCACTTGCTCAAATTCCTTGCAATCGTTTAGCCATCGTCGCTTTTTGGCTAATTTTTGATGAAATTCTTCCACATCACGATCATCGAATTTGGCGATCATGTTTCTCAAGGCCGAGGATTTAGCGGGAAAACGCACGAGCTTGCAATCGATCAACAATGCTTCTTTTTTATTTGGCGCCAAAGCCAAGACATCGATTTGGCCTGGAATTTTCTTTTTGTTTGATAATTCGACAGGTCCATTTTCGATTTTCCAAGTGCCTTTTTCGCTCACTTCTCCGCATATAAAGCCATATCTTTGCAACAGTTGAATTACTTTTTCTTCAAATGGTTTGGTAAAATATTTTTCGTAGAGTTGAGAGTTACCATGAACATATTGCTCTAAGCAACGATTGATGCCGTCCATCAGTAGCAATGAAGAGGTCGCAAATAGGCCACTGAGGTCACGTATTCTAATGCAAGGACGTTCTGCAATCATAGCCTGTAGCACATCTATGTCGCCATCAATGCTATTGCGGTGCCAATCCTGCCGCCAGAAACATTCGTATACAATTTTCTGTAATTTCTCCCTTGGTATAGGAGAATATGAAAGCATCGCCGTTTCCGGAATAATGCATAAACGATGGGGACTTCTGGCATTTTGGTGATTATGAACAATTA
Source organism: Pedobacter folensis (assembly GCF_056490665.1). Lineage (NCBI taxonomy): Bacteria > Pseudomonadati > Bacteroidota > Sphingobacteriia > Sphingobacteriales > Sphingobacteriaceae > Pedobacter > Pedobacter folensis. The sequence continues at coordinate 317,286 of NZ_JBWJIF010000003.1, read as the reverse complement.
CAGAAAGCCAAAGTTTTCGCAGCAACCAGATCTTTACCCAAAATCCAATTTCTTTAGGGCTGATATCAGACAAAAATGATCCCAAAAAAACTTCTTTAGGCAGAATAGTTCCGTTGATAATACCTTCAAGCTGTAAGTCAATTTCCTGGTTTTCCCAAATGTAGTTAATGGCTTCCTCTATGACTTTATACTCATGTCTGCCCTGGAGTTCTAACATAGTGTTGAAATTGTGAAAGTTAACCGATTCGACGGCTCCATTCTTTTTCAAGCCTAGACCCGACAAGTCGACCTGTTCCCAGACCCTGATGATATGTTCCAACACTAGGTATAAAACACACTTGGCAAGGATGAGTTTGAGGGCAGAATAGGATCTGGAATCACGTGCTTGATGATGATAGCTACCGGTCCAGACAAATCCCAAAGCTGTTTTCAGGGCGACACCGAAAAGCGTCTCATCAATTGGATTTTTATTTTCATAGTATTTCGATATCCCGTCAATTAGAATCGGCGTGCAATATAGATAATCCATTTCCAGGCAAGATTTTTGTATAGCTTTTTTGAGCTGAGTCCTGTGGGACTTGATCTCGATAATATTATTGAATCTAAGTTCTTCTCCATATGCCATTAAGTCAAAGAGATTTTCCATCTCTGCATAAGCATAATTATAATCGGCTATCAGTTGTTGGGCTATCTCATCTGCTGTTCTATAAATTTTATTGATGTCATCAAAAGGCGTTCGCATTTTATTTCTGTTTGAGAGTCGTTTAACAATATTTAACTCGCAAATTACAATTCTAAAGCCGCTTTTCACAGCTGCAGTTGGACATGTTTTCAAAATTGCAATTCGAAGGTATGGATGAGATGCTTAGCCAACTATATGGCTCTAATGGTGTAATCAATTTATGCAATTTTTGGGTTAAGTATTTCGGACGACTTCTTCCTTCATCAAAAGCATCCAAACTATCGTAAACATATTTTTTTCCTTATCTTCACCATATTTACAGCTACTACTGTGTTTTATGACAAAAGATGAAATGGTTTTACACCAAAAATCGCACGATTATGGCGGGTATTCTTGTATGGCATCTTTGCTATTGTTTACATTTTTTGTCATGATAATCATTTCCTATTTTTCGGATGAGAAAGGGGCCTTGCATATAGCGCTTTACGCCGTGGGGGTGCTCCTATTGGTATTATTGGGCATAAGACTAATCGCTTATAAGTCTAAACATGAAGCAAAAAACATGCGGTTAAAGGTATCTGAAGAGGGACTCCAATATTATGAGCACCTCACCTTGATCGAATGGAGGGCAATAACAGATATTCAGATTATTAACCGGGAGCTCTCAGTTTCTGTTGGTACGTCGCCAGCGTTAGACTTTAAACTGAATTTATTGAATACAGATCTGGAGTACGATTTTGACGACTTCTGCCAGTTACTGAATAAGTACTACTACCCCAAAAGTATTTATACCTATGAAACCTGGTCTTCCTGCGGCTGTTAAATAAATCATGATGAAACCTATATTCACCACTGTATTACCGGATGAGGAACATCAAAATTATACACAAAACCCACTGTGGCAACGACTTGATGCTTATTCGCCGGATAATGATGATTTCGCAATCCCATTCTCCAGGAAACTGGCGGTTACCGAAGGCTGGACAAGACGGTTTACCTTATTGGCAATTGAAGAATATAAGCGTTTTGTGTACCTCTGCTGCATATTACGCAACGGGGCATCACCTTCAATTGTGGTAGATAAAGTATGGCATATGCACTTACTTTATACGGTGGAATATTGGAAAAAATTTTGCCCTTTGGTTTTGGAGCGGGAATTACACCATTACCCAAATGTAGGCGGTATAGTGGAATATAATAAACATCAGGATTGGTACCTGGAAACACTGAAACTTTATATCTTGATTTTTAAAGAAAATCCACCTCCCGATTTTTGGCGGATACCTAAAGATATTTCCCCCTATCTATTGTCTCAACCTAAAGATAAAAGAGCTTATCATACGATGTTGACGGCGAAGAAACAGATATTAACGAAAATTACCAGCGTACTACGTAAATTCCGTTTAACCTAATGTTTTGTTTATTGTAGTCTTTTAGGTTTTATTAGGATTATTTTATCTGCAGTCTATGGCATGGCCATAGGCACTGGTTGTCTTAGGAGATATAAAGGGGATACCCAAATCGGCCGACCGCAATATAAGTAAGGCACCCATAAAAAACATAAACCAGGGGATAAGTTTGTTGGTATTAAAGTGAATGTATTTCTTCAGGAAGATCCCTCCCAGCGAAATCATGAGCATAAGTGGTACGGTACCCAAACCAAAAAGAAACATAAAAGTAGCACCAGATTTAATGCTACCCGTATTCAAAGCAGTTGCAAGTGCCAGATACACCATTCCGCATGGGATGATGCCATTCAGCATACCCGCAAACAGCCCCCAACATGGCATGCCGAATACTTTACCCATAAGCCTGGCAAGTGGCTGTAATAGCTTTAACTGTATTTTCGAAAACCTACTGGTGTAGGCTTGACTGAACTGAAGGGCAGTGAATAGAATAAGTATAAAACCGATTAACAAACTCAGTGTTTTCTGATCGCTAAATATGCGGATACTGTTTCCTAACATGCCTACTAAAAGCCCTAAAATGGTATATACTGCAATGCGCCCAAATTGGTAGAGTAAAAGCTGAAACCCGCTTCGAAAGAAATTCTGTTTCGCAAACGGCATACCCAACATAATCGGACCGCACATTACAGCGCAGTGCAGGCTTCCGAAAAGGCCCATCAAAAATGCCAGTGGCAAAAAATTGGTCATAGCGTGATGTTGTCTTTAAACAGATAATCTTTGCCTGAAGCGCGCCATTGAAGGTTTAAAAACCACATACCTCTGGCCATTTTAGTTTTATCGACCAGAATGAGATTCGCCGTTCCCGAGGTGTTTCCTTTTAGCTTAACATCATCATCACTATTAACAGGGCGCATTAAAATGAGGTGGTAAGTAGCACTATCTTTAATTTCGATAATAATCTGAGTTGCTGTAACCGTGATTTTGGGTTTGGCATTATCCTCTATAACACGCTGTTTGGCATCGTATTCTGAATTGTAATGGATTCCCTTTTCATAATAATTTTCTTCGATCAGAGCGTCACGTCCGTGTACATGAAACATATAAACCACCATACACACAATAAACATCATGAATGTAAGCATACCCAATACTATTTTTGTTCCCCAGTTCATATCTCTTTTTTTAATTTTGAATGCATGAATTTTGAATGACTTCATGTTAACGGCAATTCCACATGCCAATCATCTCTCATTCAATCACTCCACTCCTTCCGGCTGCGCGAAAAAACTTGTATTTGCCGTACTTAAAACTTCGCCATTTACCACAATTTCGAAAACCGCGTCGGTTTTATATTTTTTGATGGATTTATTCTTCCTGATTAAAAAGAATGTGAGATGTGCTGAACCTTCTTTTGGCAAAACATCGGCTTTTTGGATAAAATTAATTTCGTCTCTCTTGTCTTTCGATCTGAAAGTAAATTTTACAGCCTTATTGGTTTTGTTAATCAACTCTGCATTATACAAATTACTCGTTCTGTCTGTACCCCTGCTCTGGTATAAGGTGCCACTTGCTCTTAAAACGGTGGTTTGGATATCTTCTCTTTTATAAATCAATGAAGAAAAAACCATCATTACAACAAACAGTACCGCAGCATAACCGTATGATTTTAAGCCAATTTTATAAGGTTTACGCGCATTAATAAAATCCTGATTAAAAAAACCAATCAGATTTTTGGGTTTGTTGAGTTTAAGCATCACCTCGTTACACGAATCGATACAGGCGGTACAGTTTACACATTCAAGCTGTGTACCTTCTCGGATATCAATACCTGTGGGGCAAACCTGTACGCAAAGCCCACAATCAACACAATCACCCGTGTTTAAAGCCAACTCCTGTTTCTGCATACGACCACGCGGTTCTCCCCGGGTAAAATCGTAAGCAACAACCAAACTCTGATTGTCTAACAGCACACCTTGCAGCCTTCCATACGGACAGATTACCGTACACACCACTTCGCGCACATAGGTAAAAACGCCATAGAATATAAATGTAAACAGCCAGATGGATACGAAGCCAGAAATATGGCCTGATACCGGCTCCGTTATAATTTTAAGGAGTACATCCGAACTAATCATGTATGCCAAAAAGGTATTCGCAATGGCAAAAGAAATCACCAGAAAAATAAAATGTTTACTTCCTTTTTTGAATATTTTCTCTGCATTCCAATCGGCCTGGTCTAGTTTTTTTTGTTTATTGGCATCGCCTTCAATCCAATATTCAATCCTGCGGAATACCATTTCCATAAAGATCGTTTGCGGGCAAGCCCATCCGCACCATAACCTGCCCAACACGACTGTAAAACACACGATGAACATGATGAAAATCAGCATGGCAAGGGCGAAAAGATAAAAGTCCTGCGGGGTAAAGATCAATCCGAAGAATATAAATTTTCGCTCAATAAAATTAAGCAGTACCAGCTGCTCGCCGTTAAGTTTTAAAAACGGACAGGAGAATAAAAACAACAGCAACACATAACTTACCCATTTCCGGTAAGTATACAACCTGCCCGATGGTTTTTTAGGATAGATAAAATTTCTGCCCTTGCCTTTATTTTCTTTTTTATTTTTTAATAACATCGGCTTTGTTCACACTGTCTTTCGGCGCTTTCATTTCATTGTCTTTTAAATCTTTTGCTTCGTATTTCTCGCCTTGAGGCGCTTTGGCTCCTGCAGGGTTTGTTCCTTTTAGCGATAGGATAAAATTGGTAACGGCACTGATCTGTTTTGGGTTCAGGTTTTTCTCCCAACTAATCATCCCTTTCTCAGGAACCCCATATTTTATGGTTTTGAATACATTGTTTACACCGCCTCCATGCAACCAATACTCATCAGTTAAATTCGGCCCGATGAGGCCCTGGCCTTTATCGCCATGACAAACCACACAGTTGGTATTAAAAATAGTTTTACCGTCTTCCAGTACAGTTGCTGTATTATCAAACTTTACTGAGTTTTCATCAATGGTATTGGCCGATTTTTCGAGATAAGCCGCTTTCTCTACCTGCGCCTTGGCCATTTCGTTTTCATATTCTTTGTCCTGCAAATCTCCATATCCACCGATGTGGTAATAAAAAAGATAAGCTGCTGCGAAAATCATGGTCCCGTAGAAAAGAAAATTAAACCATGCTGGAACAGGATTATTCAGTTCTTTAATACCATCGTAAGCATGATCAATTATCAGATCCTTTTCTTCTTCAATGGGCCTTAAACTTAAAATTTTGGTCCAGATGGAAGGTTTAACCTGTTGTTGTTTTAACCAGGCATCGTAATCTAAAACTGGTTCTTTTATCGGTTCGGTGTATGGTGTAGGATTTAACTGTTCCTGATACATGACCTTAAATGCATTTAGCAGCGTTACAGAAACGAAAAGCAGCACAATTGCGAAAACCAGGAGGATGATAATCAGTATTTCCGACTGGTTTAACCCCAACCCTGCCTGAGCAGGTGTTATGGTTTCTGCAGTTTTCTCATCCGCAGCGAAGGCTGTAACTGATATGAACAGGAACAATAACAATAGTTTAATCTTCTTCATGTGCAATAGGTTGGTTATCTTGAATAGGAAGCTGGCTCATCACTTCGATATGTTTTTTATTTAGTTTGAGCAGGTAAATACCCACAATTACAAAAAACACCATGAACATGAGCAATGAGGTGATGAGGTATAATTCACCACCGGCTAAATCTTTGATCTGGTTGAACATCTTTTATTGATTTGAAGGAATGTTTTCTTTATTTGCTTTGATATCGGTACCCAAACGTTGCAGATAAGCAATAATGGCGACTATTTCTCTATCGCTTTTAACTTTTATGTTGTTCTGTTTTAGCTCGAGTGCAATCTTTTCGGCCTGAACTTTTAAATCATCATTAGCACGTTGATCGTAACCTTCGGAATAAGGAACGCCCAATGTTTGCATGGCCATGATCTTGCTGACTGTGGTTGTAATATCCAGTTTCTGTTCGATGAGCCATGGGTATGGAGGCATAATGCTTCCTGGTGACATTGATGCAGGATCGACCAGGTGATTGTAATGCCAGGCATCTGAATATTTTCCGCCTATGCGGTGAAGATCGGGGCCTGTTCTTTTACTTCCCCATAAAAACGGGTGATCATAAACAAACTCTCCTGCTTTACTGTATTCGCCATATCGCTCAGTTTCAGAACGGAAAGGCCTTACCGTTTGCGAATGGCAGTTTACACAGCCTTCTCTGATGTATAAATCTCTGCCCTGAAGCTCTAGCGCCGAATATGGTTTTACGCTGGAAATGGTTGGCACGTTAGATTGAATCGTAAAAGTAGGCATCATTTCAACCATGCCCCCAATGAGGATAATAATCAACGATAACACCATAAATTTCATCGGTTTGCGTTCCAAAACCCTGTGCCAGGCTTTATCAGCTGGAGAAGTTTCGACAATGATTTTGGTTAAAGGCATGGCCTCGGCCGGTTCGTTGGCCAGCAGTTTAGCTCTTAACATGGTTTTCGCCAAGTTATAAGTCATGGCAATTACCCCTATTAAATATAGTGCCCCGCCGATTGAACGTAAAACATGCATTGGTATAATCTGTAGTGTCGTGGCTAAGAAATTCGGATACTTTAATAAACCCTCGGGCGTAAATTCTTTCCACATCAAACCCTGGGTAAAACCAGCCCAATACATGGGTACAGCATAAAAAAGTATACCTAAAGTGCCTATCCAGAAATGGAAACCCGCTAATTTTTTAGAGTATAATTCTGTTTTGTAAATACGCGGGATTAACCAATACAGTACACCGAATGTTAAAAATCCGTTCCAACCCAAAGCGCCAACATGCACGTGCGCCACAATCCAGTCGGTAAAGTGGGCTACACCGTTTATCTGTTTTAAGGATAATAACGGGCCTTCGAAAGTGGCCATGCCATAAGCGGTAAGGGCAACCACCATAAATTTTAAGGTTACATCTTCTCTTACCTTATCCCAGGCACCACGCAAGGTTAATAAACCGTTAATCATACCGCCCCAGCTTGGGGCAATCAGCATGATCGAAAAGGCAACACCTAATGATTGTGCCCATCCAGGTAATGAAGTGTATAATAAATGATGAGGGCCTGCCCAGATGTAAATAAAAATGAGCGACCAAAAATGCAGGATACTTAATTTATAGGAGTAAACGGGTCTTCCGGCCATCTTTGGCAAGAAATAATACATCATGCCCAGATAAGGTGTAGTTAGAAAAAATGCCACCGCATTATGTCCATACCACCATTGTACCAGTGCATCCTGAACACCAGCATATACATAATAGCTTTTCATAAAAGAAATGGGCAACTCGAAAGAGTTTACAATATGCAATACCGCAATGGTAACGAAAGTGGCAATGTAAAACCAGATGGCCACATATAAATGGCGTTCTCTTCTTTTAAAAATGGTTCCGAACATGTTTACCCCAAAAACCACCCATATGATGGTGATGGCAATATCAATTGGCCATTCGAGTTCCGCATATTCATGTGAGGTGGTAAAGCCTAGCGGAAGCGTGATTACTGCCGATAAAATAATGAGCTGCCAACCCCAAAAGTGGATTTTGCTGAGCACATCGCTAAACATCCGTGCCTTTAACAAACGCTGAAGGGAATAATAAACGCCCATAAAAATAGCATTGCCCACAAAGGCGAAGATGACAGCATTGGTGTGCAGCGGCCTGATCCGGCCAAATGTGGTATACTGACTGCCCATGTTCATTGCAGGTTTAAACAGTTGCATTGCAACAAGCAAACCAACTGTCATCCCTATAATTCCCCACACCAGGGTGGCGATACCAAAGTTCCGGACAATCTTGTTATCGTAAGTAAATTTTTCTAACTGCATAATAGAAGCTGAATTTTTGTATGTTTTGTACACCAAAGGTATTTGGCAGTGGGCTGACAAAGTATGACAGCAGTTAGCTGGAAAAGTGATCTTCTTCACTTTTTTCGGCTTCAACCTCATCATCGAAGAGCATACGGATACCTGGGGTATGTACATCATCGTTCTGACCAGTTTTGTAGGCCCAAAAGAACGCAGCAAGAAAAATGATTGCCATTAAAAGGCTGCAGCCCACTAAAAAGTAAAGGATGTTCATATCAATTTATTTTTGCGGGCAAACCATCTGGTTGCCAGGGTTGTAAAGGAGATAATGGTAACCGTACTAATCGGCATCAGCACTGCGGCCACCAAAGGATAAAGGGTTCCCTGCACGGCAAAATAAATACCAATGCAGTTATACGCAATGGCTATAGCGAAACTTGTTTTAATGATCTTCAGCCCGTCCTTACTTAACTGGATAAAGTCAGGCAGAAAATTTAGGGCATCACCTTTCAAAATGGCATCGCAGCCGGGCGTAAAATTATTGATGTTATCGGTTATCGCGATTCCAAAATTACTTTGTTTTAAGGCACCGGCATCGTTTAAGCCATCACCCAGCATCATTACTTTATTTCCTTGCTGTTGAAGTTGTAGAACGGCATCCAGTTTTTGATGCGGGCTCTGACGGAACCTGATACTTGTATTTTTTGTAAAAATGGTATCCAGCATCCACCGGTCTTTATCGGTATCACCAGATAAAACCTGTAACTTAAATTTCGAAAGTTTTAAAATCAATCCAGCCAAACCTGAACGCCACAGCTGTTTGATGTCAAAACATCCTTTATAAACATGGTCGATCACCACATGCACTCCACTTTCACTTGCAGACTCTACCGCAATCGGTAACATAGACAGGTGCCCGGCATAAATACTGTGGTTGTTTATTAAGGCGGTCAAACCTTTTCCAACCACCTCTTTATAATCGCTGAGCGAATAAAACCGGTCAACATTTAAGGCTTTTAAAATATGCCGGCTTAGGGGATGGATAGAGTTTCGCAGCAATGAGGCTACCATACTTTTTTCCTCGCCTGTTAGAGATCCGTTGAAACCAATTTCGGCATTTTCGTTACTCGTTAGCGTACCTGTTTTATCGAAAATAAGGGTATCACATTTGGCAAGTTCTTCAACTGCATCTGTATTTTTTACATAAAATCCCTTTTTATCAAAAACCGATAAAATGGCAGATAAGGTAAATGGGGTACTTAAAGCCAGTACGCATGGACAGGCCACAATAATCACTGCTGTAAATGCCGACCATGCTTTGTGGCTATCGTTTTGGAACAACCAATATGTGGTAGCTGTAAATGCGATCAGGAAAACACCCAGGCTGAAGTATTTCGCTACAGTATCGTTAAAATTCTGTTTTTCGGTATTGTTTTTATAATTATCGTTGTTCCATAAACCAGTTAAATAACTCTGTGAAACAGGTTTGATTACTTCGAGTTCTATGGCCTCACTGGTTTGTCTGCCCCCTGCATAAATGATCTCACCCAAAACTTTGTGTACGGGTTCCGATTCGCCCGTAACAAAACTCATGTCCATCCAGGCCTCACCTTTCATCAGAATGGCATCAGCCGGAACCAGTTCGCCGTTCCTGATCCATAACCTGTCGCCAATCTTGATTTCGTTTATCGATACCGGCTTTTCTTTGCCATTTAACAAGCTAGTTACTGCAATTGGAAAGTAGGAGCGGTAATCACGATCAAATGAAATGTGATGATAGGTGCGCTGTTTGAGCCATTTCCCCATTAAAAGCAAAAATACCAACCCGGTTAGGGTATCGGCAAAACCTGGACCTGTGCCCAAAACAACTTCAAAAGCTGTGCGCAGGAAAAGTACTGCAATAATCAACGCTAAAGGGGTATCGAGATTAATATGCCTGTGTTTAAGACTTGTGATGGCCGAGGTAAAATAATCGCGGCCACAATAAAAAACCGCAGGAATAGAGAAAGCAACGTTTAGCCAGCCAAACAGCGATTGAAACTGCCTCTCAAAACCAGATAAACCAAAATATTCCGGAAAACTGAAGAGCATTACATTGCCCATTAAAAATCCGGCAACGGCTATTTTTAATACCAAAGCTTTATCTACCGAACTGCTGTGTTCCTTTACTACATCCTGCAGACTGATTAAAGGTTCATAACCAATCTGGTTTAAAGTTTCTACGAGCTGCCTCAAAGAGATTTCGGTGTGATTGAAACTTATGGTAACCTGTTTTTTAAGAAAATCGATCCTTGAGCTGAATATAGCGGAGTTGATTTTATAGAGGTGTTCTAACAACCAGATACACGAACTGCAGTGGATAGCCGGGATATAGAGGGTAATAATACTCGAACGCTCCTGTTTATAATCCAGCAGCTGCTCAATAATTTTAGGTTCGTCGAGGTATTCTAAATGACTTTCATTTTTAAATTGCCTGCCCGGGTTGTTAGTGTACACATAATAATTGCATAAATTATTGTCAGAAAGGATCTTGAAAACAGCCATACATCCGGCACAGCAAAAATCTTTATCTGCTGTATGGTATTTTACCTTGGGCAGATCTTCGCCACAATGGTAGCAAAGGGCCTGTGTTGCGGTTTTATTTTGATCTTCCATTATTGCCTTACTTAAATTGATGAACTGAACAACTGGGTTTTGGGCTGTTTAAGCCATAGCTTCTCGTCGAAAGCCATACACACGTTTCTTAAAAACGATCGCCCTTTGGTGGTAATCCTGATTTCTTTTTCGGTTACCCAGATCAGTTTATCGCGTAATAAGGGCAACAACCTGTCATAAACAAGTTCGGGGATACCTTCTTTGTACACGGTATTTTCCTTACACATGATATTAAGGATATGTTTTCTTATTTCAAGATCTTCCGCTGTAAGGAAATGTCCTTTTTCTACCGGTAGTACACCTTGTTCAATTTTATCAAGATAATCTTCTACCTTTTTCGGGTTTTGTGCAAAAGCCGTCCAGCTATCGCTGATGGAGGACACCCCAAGGCCAATCAATAAATGGGTATGGCTGTTAGTGTAACCCATAAAATTGCGGTGCAGTTTCTGTTCGGTCATTGCCTTAAACAAAGAATCGCTTTTCAGTGCAAAATGATCCATGCCTACGTCTTTATAACCCGCTTCATCGAGCAAGTGCCTGCCCAACTGGTAGAGCGCAAATTTTTCGTCGCCCAGAGGAAGATCTTCTTCGGTATAATGTCTTTGGCCGGGTTTTAACCAGGGCACATGAGCATAACTGTAAAAAGCAATCCGATCGGGTTGCATAGCAATAACCTCTTGCATGGTATCTGATAAGCCTGAGATGGTTTGCCCCGGAAGACCGTAGATCAGGTCAAAATTAACGGAGCGATAACCAATTTCCCTGGCTTTTATGGTAACCTGTGCAACCTCTTCAGGCGTTTGAAACCGGTTAATTAAAAACTGAACTTTAGGATCAAAATCCTGTATACCCAGGCTTAACCTTTTAAAGCCGAGTTTGAATAAGGTTTCAAGATGTTCGGGAGTAGTATTTGCAGGATGTGCCTCGAAAGAAAATTCTATATCCGGAGCCAATGTTGAGTTTAGGGTAATTCCGCTAATGAGTATTTCGAGGTTGGTCGGACTAAAAAAAGTAGGTGTTCCGCCGCCAAGGTGTAGCTCTTTTAATTTGGGCTTGCAACCTAAGGCTTTAACATACATTTCCCATTCGGCAAGTACGGCCATGATGTAGGGCAGCTCTACTGAATGGTTTTTAGTAATGCGCGTATTGCAGCCACAATAGGTACATAAACTTTCGCAAAACGGCAGATGGATGTATAAACTTATTCCTTCTTCCTGATGTATTGCATAGGTTTTTGCTACGGTTGTTAACCAGTTTTGCTTATTAAAATTTTCATTATCCCAGTAGGGAACAGTTGGATAACTGGTATACCTGGGGGCCGCAACATTATATTTTTTAAGCAATGCCGAAGTTTCCATTATTTTAGCATTTTAAGAGTAGAACATTCGTTTTGGCAGCAACATGCCTTACCTACACATTTGCCTGCAGCCCATTGATCGAGGTTTTTAATGACCTGCTCCATGCGGAGTTTAGCTTCTGCATCTCCAGCGGCCAGGGGAACATTTGCTACCTTTAAACCGGCCGAACCGGCGGCTTTTAAATCAAGATGATCGGTTTCGGATGATGAAGTAGCGATATATTTTATGCCCAATGCTTTTAGGCCTGTAATCATGGCTTCACTCAGCTCATCATTATTAAAAACCAATAAGGCCTCTTTTCCTGCTGCAAATGAAAGTGTATCGGCGGTTAAACTGTTGGCAATTATGGTGATGTCGTGTTTTTTGTAATTGGCCAGTACCAACCATTCCTTTTCATCGGGTTTGATGTTATAAGCTATAGCTTTCATATACAGAGTTTATCTATACAAAACTATAGTGGAAGTAAGCGGCAACAGATGAGGATGCTTAGAGAAAAAAATGATTTTTGTTACATTTCTGAATTTGGAGTTAGGCGTCTGGGATCGATTAACTGATTGATTAGTCCACAGTCTGAAGTCTTTAGTCCATAGTCGATTAATCCATGAACAACTTGGCTATCAACCATGAACCATCCGGCTATTGACCGATGGGCAGAATAAGTTGGGCGTTTGGAGTCAGTTAAGCGCTTGAGTAGTCCAGAGTCTGAAGTCTTTAGTCCACAGTCGATTAATCCATGAACGACTTGGCTATCAACTATGAACCATCCGGCTATTAACTAATGGGCAGAATAAGTCGGGCATTTGGAGTCGATTAACCGATTTAAACAATTAACCGATTAACCCCTGGGCAATCAACCATTTATCAACAACCTGAGTATCAAATACCAGTTCTCAGTTTGCAATTTACAGTTAACCGATTTAAACAATTAACCGATTAACCTCTAGGCAATCAACCCAATTACTGTTTAATATTCCTTAGCTTTTCTAAGGAGAGGATATTAATGGCATTACCTGTTTTATCGATGAGCTTTTCATCTTTAAAATCAGCGAGCATTCTGCTTACTGTTTCGCTGGCCGTACCTACCAATGCAGCAAGATCATCGCGCGAGATCCTGATGGTACAGCTGTCTTCAGTACCGTCGCCAAATTTAACGGCCACCTGTAACAATGCTTCTGCCACACGTTTTCGTACGGATGAATAAGCCAGCTGGAGCATTTGCTTTCCTTTATCGCGTACATTTCCAGATAATAAAGCGATAAAAGTTTTGGATACCGCCTGATGGTTGAGCAAGTATTCCATAAAATCGGATTTGGGGATCTGGATAATGTCTGATTCTATTAAGGTTGCCGCATTGTCTGTGTATACCTCGCCATTACATAAACTTTCGTATCCAAAAAAATCTCCGTCATGATACAGGCTGGATGAAAGTTCCCTGCCATCCTTAAAACGTTTGTAGGTTTTTACCTGGCCCTTAACTAGATAATAAAGATGGGTCGGTTCATCCCCTTCCACATAAATAATTTGTTTGTTGCCAATTGGCCTTGATTTGCCCCTTTTGCGAAGTTCGTTCATCACCGTTTCGCTATTGCCTGCGCCTGAATTAAAACCCGATGATTGTTGTTTTTTCTTAAACCTGCTTTCTATGGCCTTAAAGAGTTCGATGTCATCAAATGGTTTGGTGAGGTAATCATCTGCTCCCATTTCCATACCTTTTCGCATGTCTGCCCGCTCAGTTTTCGCCGTAATGAAAATAAAAGGAATGTTTGCCGTTTTCTGATTTTTATTCAGCAGGTACAGCACCCCATAACCATCCAGTTCCGGCATCATGATATCGCAAAGGATTACATCAGGTAAATGGTTCAGGGCCATTTCTACACCTAACTTACCATGTTTGGCGGTAAAAGTTTCGTAACCGGCCAGATCCAGTACTTCGGCCGTACTTTCCCTGATGTCATCATTGTCTTCAATAATCAAAACTTTCTTGTTCATGGGAATGGGTATTAAACTGTAAAATTATTTATGGAAGTTAAAGCGGAGTGTAAAAACCGTACCCGAATTTTGTTCACTCTGGCAGGCTACGGTTCCATTCATCAGGCCTACATATCTTTTTACAATGTTTAAGCCTAAACCTGTGCCAGGGATATCGCCAGTATTATGCGCCCTGAAAAAAGGTTCGAACAGGTTATTCTGATCCACTTTTGGAATGCCAATGCCGTTATCCTTCACTTCCAGAAGGAGCTCATCATCTTTTAAAATAGAATTGAACTGGATCAAAGTATCGGCACCAGAATATTTTATCGAATTGGAAATGAGGTTAATCACACAGTTTTTCAACAGGTTCGGATCAAGATAAACTTCGGCAGTTGTACCGGTATGTTCGTAAATAATATGCTGGTTCTCTTTGGTCATCATCTGCATTTCTTCTGCAATTTCTTCTGCAAAGCTGATGATATTGAAAGTTTGGGCAGATGCTTCTACTTTTCCGGCTTCAAGTTTTTCCAGCGAAAGAAAGTCGTTTAAGATTGTAGTGAGGTTATTGATCGAATTTTTGATTTTCAGCGTATGTTTTTCTACACTGGCCACATCCTGTTTAGAAGTATATTTATCTATTAAAGAAGCTGATAATTGTATAGAACTAAGTGGCGTTCTAAACTCATGCGAAGCCATGGAAACAAACCTTGTTTTGAGCTGATTAAGTTCTTTCTCTTTCTGAAATAGCGCCTGCATATTTTCTTTGGCCATTTCGAGTTCGGATACCAGTTTAACCAGATCGTGTGTACGCTCTTTTATTTTAACCTCTAGTTTTTCGGTGTAACTTCTAATCTGCTCTTCATTGGCTTTTTCTTTACTCAGATCGTGGATAAAACCAGTATAAATTTTACGGTCACTAAATTCTATTTCGCTTACGCCCAGCCTAAAGGGAAAAACAGAACCATCTTTACGCTTTCCGGAAACTTCTCTCCCAACACCTATAATGTGTTTCTGCCCGGTATGTTCATATCTGGATAAGTAGCCATCATGGCGCGAATGGTCGGGCTCCGGCATTAAAACCGAAACATTTTTTCCCACCAGTTCTGCTTTATCATAACCAAAAAGCTCAAGTGCAGCCGGGTTTAAATGTTCAATAATCCCTTTATCATCAATAGTGATAATTCCATCAATGGCATTTTCAATAATTGCATCTAAAAATTTCGATCTATCCATGTATCACATCAGTATATCCTTGTAAATATAGAAAAGTTATTCCCGATCTTTTTTCCCTTATTCAACAATCAATCCATCCAGTTTGTCTTTCGACTTCGCCAGTTGCTCATACAATCCTTTTAATTCACCAGATGCCTGATCGGCAACCTCGGCAAAAAGCTTTTTATAATAATTAATGCCTTCGGCCAGCTGGAGTTTGAATCCGTTTAATTGCTTTCTTTTTTTATCGCTAAAATTTTGAAGCTGCTGTTTGATATCTTCCTGAAGATAGTCGATGTATAGGTTAAGCTCTTTGATAAAAATATGTGGCCTTTCCACTTTGCTCAGCAGGTTAATTTTTCCATAAATATGGCCAACCATCTCCTCAAATGAATATACATCAGAAAAATAAGCCAGGTTTGGTCCCGGGCAAATGGCTATTGCGGTATTTTCTTTTGGTTTAACCATATTATATTTCAAATAAGTTGAGGAACATAAGCCTTCACAAAGGCAAACTTTTTCGGTTACCAGGTTAAACTGTTTCTGGTATTCATCTTCTGATAGACTAGCTGTTTTTAAGCTTTTGATCTTTAAGTGCTGATATTCGCGGGATGCCGTACAGATGGCTTGTTCGGTAAATTCGGTATTGTTGCAGAGGTATTTTTTGGTACACGGACTTCCGGGCCTGCCCTTTTTAATCCGCTCGGTGCGCTGGAGATCTATTGTACTATTTTTAAAATTATTAAACCGGATACCCAGCGGAGAGGCCCCGCTTAAATAAAAATCGCTTTCTGTCGAGCCGGCCAATTTTACTAATGTTTCGGCATCTACATTGGTTACTTCGGGTACCAACAGAAAAGGGCTTCCCCATCCTGTGGCATCTAGATTATAATATTGAAGGAGGAAATCGTGTTCTGCTGCAGTACCTATGCCACCCTGCACACTGATCCGTTGTTTAGGCTGTTTTTCTGTTTGGATTCCCTTTTGCGCCAAAGCAAATTGGTACATTTTAAAAAGCTCGATGAGCATATCATTTTTTTTGAGCTTAAATTCTTCCAAAATCGGCCCCAATAAATATCCTTCCGTTGCAAAGGCATGGCCACCACAATTTAAGCCCGATTCTATTCTGAATTCTGAAACCCACAAACCCTTTTTTGCCAAAAATTTAGCCTGGATCAATGCCGACCTGAAATCGCTAACTTTTAAGATGATTTTCTTTTTCAGCTTGCCATTTTCATCTGGAAAAAAGTCTTCAAAATTTTCCATATAACTGTATAATTTCGGGTTCATACCTGCAGATAACACCACTGAAGCGCTCAGTTTACTTTCTGCAAAACCACGAAGTGCCGCCAATGCATCGGTATTCATATCGCCGGAATATTCGCCATCTGCATAATTCATTTTATCTACCTTGGCCATGATGTTCACATCAATAGCCCCCATCCGCATCGCATTTTTTAAAAGCGACTGGAAGGTCTTTTTGGTTTCACCTTCAGGATATTCCAACATCAGATCATACCCATGTTTTAATTTAGCGGTATCGGGCAAAAGTTCGAAATAGCGGCAAATATCATTTCCAATTGAAAAATCCTGTTGTTTTAAAGTTTTGAAATCGTCGGTGATGGTATCCGACAAAAAATTGAGGTAGGCGGTGATGCGTTTACTCCGGCTATCCGTTTCTCCTTTTGGAATTGCATCGAAATGAATCAGGCGTTTTTTTGAATGATAAGCACGCATTCGCTCGATCAGTTCGTCATCAACAATAGAAAGCACGGATGAAATACCGTATCTGGCAACTTTAAGTGGGGTATCAATAGAATAACCTAAGCCTAATACGGGGATATGGAATGAATGTGGCATGATATTTTGTGATATAGGTTTGGCCTTTTATAACAAAAAGCCGATGATTTCGACAGCAAAACTATCGCAGTTGAACCAACCAAAGCATGATGCCAGTCAAAACGAAAAGTGAGTGAGATCACTTTTTAATGATTTTACGGAAAGTACTTATTCTACGGTATCGTGAACCTCAAATCTGCCCGTTTTAAGGTGTAAGATAATTTTAAACACGATAATATCTTCATCATAAGTATCTGCTTTGCCCGTACCATGTGACGGCTGTGCCGAAGGGGTATTGGTTAAAGGCATCATCCGGTGGATAATCCCCTGAAGTGCTCTTTGCTTTTCTGCATTATCATTGATTTCTTCAAACTTGCCCCAGCACACTACACTCTTCCAGTTAAAGGTATCGCGGATCTGGTCGGTCTGAAAGCATACCTGAGGATTACTTTTCATCATCCTGATTTTTTGCCCGGGAGCAGAGTGCGCGTAAACCGTGCCGTTATTGTACACATAATTGATGGGCACAATGTAACTTACGCCATGGGCATGGCAGGCCAAACGGCCAATATATTGTTCTTTAAGGAGCTTTTCTATTTCCTCTTCTTTTAATATGCCTAACATCTTCTTATCGTTAAATATTGATTAATAAACACCTAATCACCAGAAATATCCAGGACAATCCGTCCCTCAATCTCTCCTTTTTTCATTTGATCAAACACATTATTAATGTCTTCCAATTTTGCTCCTTTAACCTGCGCCCTTACCTTTCCGTCTACCGCAAATTCGATGGCTTCCTGCATATCTTTTCTTGTGCCTACAATTGAACCTCTAATGGTTATCCTATTCAACACGGTATCGAATATAGGCAGATCAAAACTGCCTGGAGGTAAGCCATTTAGGGATAAAGTACCTTTTCTGCGCAAGGCTGAAAGCCCCTGGCTAAATGCAACAGGCGTTACCGCCGTTACCAATACACCATGCATACCACCAGTTTGTTTTTTAAGAAATTCGCCTGGATCATGTTCCTGTGCATTAACCACAATATCTGCCCCCAGTTTTCTAGCCATCTCCAGTTTATCGTTGGAAATATCAATTGCGGCAACCTGAAAGCCCATCGCTTTTGCATATTGAACACCAAGATGGCCGAGGCCACCAATACCAGATATGGCAACCCATTCGCCTGCTTTTGCATCAGTTTCTTTTAAACCTTTATAAACGGTAACGCCGGCACAGATAATGGGTGCCATTTCTGCAAAATTTACATGCGAAGGGAAATGGGCAACATATCTCGAATCGGCAATTACATATTCTGCAAAACCTCCATCAACACTATATCCTCCATTTTGTTGCTCGTAGCACAATGTTTCCCAACCAGTTAAGCAAAATTCGCAACAACCACAAGCACTGTACAACCAGGGCACTCCAACTACATCGCCTTCCTGAACACTTTTAACATCATGGCCCATTGCCGCTACCAGTCCGATGGCCTCATGGCCGGGCACCAAGGGCATTTTTGATTTTACCGGCCAGTCTCCATTACAAGCATGAAGATCAGTATGACATACACCGCATGAAATTACCTTAATCAAAATCTCATATTGATTGAGCGGTCTAACCCGCAATTCTTCTATGGCCAGTGGTCCGCCATATTCATGAATAACTGCGGCTTTCATTGTTTTGGGATACATATATAGTCTGTTTAAGAATTGAATTTTATAATGATAAGCTGTTACATTGGGGTACAATGTTCGGGAGGTAAAACCAAAAGCGGGATCTGAATATGATCAGACATGTTCAGGGTATAGCTCCCTTTAAGCAGGCGATGAAAAAAACTGTGTTTTCGGTGCACCATGGCCAGAATATCGATCTGTCCGTTTTCGACAATCCAGTTTAAGCCATCTTGAACCCGCTCACTGTTTACATGCCTGTGGTAGATATTTCTATAGTTAACCCTATCGGCAACCCGATTTAAAAAATCTTCGATTTCTTGTTTGTGAAGCCTCGGATCAGATTGTGAATTACCGGTATGTGTAATGAGGATATCAGTATTAAAAGGTTTTGCAAATTCGGCAAGTGTACATAAAACCGGGATATCGCTATGGCTAAAATCTGTGGCGAAAGCGATTTTTTTTGGTTTCTTAAACCGATATCCCGCAGGAATAAGCAAAACAGGTATTTCCTGTTCGATGATTTTTCGGGCCACACTGCCCATAAGTGTTTTGGTTAACTTATCTGCCCGGTTTAATCCCGCCACCACGAGGTTCATTTTACAATCAGCAAAATATTTACTCACCTCTTGTTCTACTTCGCCACGAACAGATCTTCCAAACACTTCTGCTTTAAAACCAGGCTCATGATGGGCCATTTTATATTTTTCTTCAACTTTTTCAACCAGTTGGTTTAAGGCTTTTTTAGCCTCCTGCTCTATAAGTTTATATTCTTCGAGCGGCCATACCAGAGATGCGGCGGCAGGAGAAAACTCCGGAACCTGAAAAACATTTAACAGTTCTACCCGGGCACCTATACCATGGGCCAGATTGGTTGCATAATCAGCTGCGTTCTCTGCCGCTGCAGAGAAATCAACAGCTACCAGGATCTTTTTCATATTCTATGCCGTTTAACTAGCATAAAGTTTGTAAAAACCTGAGGTTAAAAATATGAGCAGCATCAGTTATTAAAATGATTGTCTACCAAACGCTTCCGTTAAAAAGTGATGTAGTTATTACAAGCCGCTAAATAAATATTTAGACTAATTATCATTACCACAAAAAAAGATTAAATCGTTATGCTTTCCGTAATTTCAATGTTTTAAAATTATACAAGATGAGTGTGCATATAGGCTTAATGATCTGGAAGGAAATGAAGCAGAAAGATATTTCTGTTTCAGACATTGCTGCCGCGCTTGAGATCAGCAAAACAAAGGCACAGGAAATGCTGAATGCCGCAACGATTGATATCCTTACTTTGGTACGCGTGAGTGAATTCCTGAATTACAATTTTTTCAGCTATTACGAAAGCGGAAAGGTTTTCTCCAAGATCGAGCTACAGGAAAAAAAACGGCTGGCAGCAGAAGTTGACCGGTTAAAGGCTTTGCTCACTGAAAAGAACAAAGCCCTCGAACTTCAGGAAAGGTTAAATAAGATTCAGCTCAGTACAATTTCACTATTGGAAAAAGGCCAGTTTAGATGATTTTCATGACAAAGCGCGTGCTTTTAGTACACGCGCTTTTCACCAATTGGTTTATTAACCCATCAAAATCCTGAGACAATTGTTATTGCCAGCCTGGGTTTTGCTGCATTTTTGTAATATCAATTTCCGTTTGAGGGATCGGCATGTACCACATCTTTTGATTAAAAGGCCTGTTTTCTGCGGTAACCAGATTGTAACTTGAGCCAGCTGCATCAGTCCAAACAATACCTTTAATTTCGCCACCGAAAGTCAGTTTCCATCTTCGGTCATCAAAAAAACGATGTTCTTCAAAGGCAAGTTCCACTCTTCTTTCATGTCTGATGGCCAATCGCATCTGCTCTTTAGACAATCCTGCCTGAAGGTCTGGTAATCCCGCCCTGCTGCGAATCAGATTGATATAAGTATAAATTAAGGGATCGGCTGCTGGAGTTGTGTTAGCTTCATTGCTTGCTTCTGCATAGTTTAAGTAAAACTCTCCCAATCTGAACCAAACACTCATCATTTGCCTGCCGGGACCTGAAGACAAATTCACTGTTTCGTCGCAGTATTTACGTAGATAATAGCCTGTTTTGGTATTATTATTACCACCGTTAATGGCATCTCTTCCTCCAGGATAAGTTTGTACGGCAAGACCTCTTACGATGCTTCCATTGTACCATACCGTAGCATAAAAACGAGGTTCTCTATTCAGGTAAGGTTTAGCTGGGTCGTATCCCGAAGTTGGATCGGAAATATCCTTTCCATTGGCCATCTGGTATTCATCAACCATATTTTGGGTGGGGGTCATATTTCCCCAGCCATTACTTCCTATCGGATAATAGAGCTGTTCGTATGTTTTTCCATTACCAAGATTGATAAACCAGATTATCTCCTGATTGGCAAAAATATTAAATACCGCTTTGTAATTTTCGGCTTTATTGGCATTGGCATTGTACAAAGAAAACTGATTGAGATCGATCACATCCTTTGCTGCCTTAGCCGCATTTTGCCATTTTGCGATATTGTCTGCAGTGTTCAATGGACTGGCTGCATATAACAGAAGTCTCGATTTTAAAGCCATACACATCGCTTTATTCGCCCTTCCTAATTGATTTGTGGCATAACTTTGTGGCAGTAAAGGAATCGCATCATCAAGATCTTTTTGAATAAAAGCCACACATTCATCATAACTATTTCTTGGGATCTGAAATTCCTGATCTACAGCTAAGCGTTTATCAACGATTGGGAACCTTCCAAATACTTTAATAATATCGAAGTAATAGAAAGCCCTTAAAAATAAAGCCTCTCCTCTTAATCTTTTTCTAACATCTTCGTCTTCAGGGCTAACTGCAGGCACACCAGGTAACTTTTCCAACAGAATATTTACCTTTCTGATGTTTCTGAACGAATTTGCCCAGATGTTGCCTATAAAGGTGGTAATGTTTGTCGGACCATATCCACCACCGTTAAATGCACGGCCATTTTGGAAGAAGGTTGGCGCCCCTTCGTCGCTGAGGCAATCTAAAGGGGTATTGCCATCTCCGGTTCTGGTAAAGGGCGACGGAAGGCCGGTATAAATATTATTTGCAAAATTTTCAGTTTGGATCATCGTACTGAAAGCCTGCGCTTCAGTTATATTTTCATTGGGTGCAAGGTTTAAAAAATCCTTATTGCACGAATAAAAAGTTGTGCAGGCAACCAACAAAACGGCTATGATTATTATTTTTTTCATGACGCTGTATATTAAAATTCTAGAAATCAAGGTTTAAGCCGAAATTGTACACTTTCTGCTGTGGATAAGTAGTTCCAATACTTCCGCTACCGTATTCGGGATCAACCAGTTTAATTTTAGACCAGGTTACCAGGTTTTGACCATTGGCAAATACCCTTACCCTCTTTAAACCAACTTTTTTCAAAAGGTTTTGTGAAAATGAATAGCCTACCTCGGCATTTTTTAACCTCAGGTAATTTCCATTTTGCTGGGTAAAGGTAGAAAGCCGGGTATTGTTGGCGTTTGCACCAATGTCTATCCTTGGGTAAGTGGCTGTTGCCGCATTCTCCGGTGTCCAGCTGTTTAAATGATCCTTTAAAGCAGTTCCTTGTCTATCAAATGGAACATAACCAAACTGATCGAAATAAACACTCGAATTTGCTGATCCCTGAAAAAGCACACTTAAATCAAAGTTTTTATAGCTTAAATCAAATATTAACCCATATTGCATTTCTGGAACGGTGGAATAGCCAATCGCTACGCGGTCAAAATCATTTACCAATCCATCTCCATTGTAATCGAGGTATCTCAAATCGCCTGGTACTATTTTACTGGTATAGGTTTGTGTTGGGTTTGCGGTTATTTCCTGGTTATTGGCAAAAAATCCCTGCGAAATTAAGCCCAATGGCTGTCCTACACGTTTTCCCTTACCCGATTGATAATCGAAAAGTGGTGTAGCCTCATTGTTATCAATTACTTCACTCCGGTTAAAGCCGATGTTTCCTTTAATATTTACCAGTAGGTTATTGAAGTTTTTACGCAGGCCCAATTCAACCTCAAAACCCTGGTTTTTTACCTGTCCTTTATTTATTGGTGGCGAATTAGGGAGGCCAGCCAATTGCGGAACTAAAGAGTTGACCAGAATCTGTTTTCGGTCTTCACGGTAGAGGTCGAGATTTAAAGTAATGATGTTGTTAAAGAATTTACTTTCAAAGGCGATGTTTTTCTTATACCCGCGTTCCCAGGTAATATTTTCATTCCCCAAAAAAGACTCTGCCAATCCGGGTGTACCTGCCGGAGGATTTCCGAATGAACCACCTGTAGCATCAGCAAAATAGCTATTGAATAAGAAACGGCTACCACCGATCTGATCATTACCAACTACGCCATACGATGCTTTTAACTTTAAAAAGGAAAGAAATTTAAGGTTTTCTTTGAAAAAATCCTCTTCGGTAGCAATCCATCCAATGGCTCCTGCCGGGAAAAAGCCAAAACGTTTGCCCTTCGCAAAATTTTCTGAGCCATTGTAAGCATAAGTAGCCTCGGCAAAATATTTGTTCCGGTAATTATAGGTTGTTCTTCCGGATAATCCTTGCAAGGCAGCAGGAATATCTACGTTGCTATAAGATTTTTGCTGGGTATAGATGGCAGAACTGGTTAGCGCATGATTGCCAAAAGTCCTGTCGTAAGCCAGTATCGCCCTGTAGGTGGCAAAACGGCTTAAGCCATAAGCGCCACTCACCGCGCCAAGTTTAGAACCGGTTCTGGTTCTGGTATAGCTACCATTTGCATTATACTGGAAAGCATCATAGTTTTTAGACCTGGTTTGATCCTGAGTGTAATTGGCATCGTAAGAAAGAGAAGCCGTTGCCGATAAGCCTTTAGTTAGGACATCTAATTTTTGGGTGATGGCAAAAGTACCCTGCGAACGCCCGGTGTACGATACCACATAACCATTATCTGAAAGTTCGGCTACCGGGTTGTTGGTTAGCGAAACTGCTGAACCCCATGTTCCATCAGGGTTTTTAATCGGATATATGTTCGGTGCAAAACGAACGACAGCAAAAAATGGTTCATTCTCGTATCTCGGTCTGTTTACAGAACCGAAACTTCCCGATAAATCTAACCTTAAGAGCGTGGTTTTGGTTACGTCAACATCAACGTTACCGCGAAAATTATACCTTTTAAAAACCTGATCTGAAGGGTATGGCGTTTCAAATTTATTATAGATACCCGCCTGAGACAAATAACCGGCCGAAACGAAGAACCTCGCAAAATTCGAACCTCCGGTAACGGTAAGGTTCTGACGGGTCATCACAGACGATTTTCTTAATAAAATCTTGGCAAAATCATTATCCGGGTATAAATATGGATCTGAATGGGTTCTGTATCCTTCCAGCTGGGCCGGACTATAGGTTAGTGGCGTTCCGTTATTTTTATTTGCCTGATTAATTAATGTTGCATACTCATAAGAATTGACCACTTCAGGTATTCTTGTGGGTTCCTGAAGACCATATTGGCTGGTAAAACTAATGGATGGTGCTTTTGCTGCAGAACCTCTTCTGCTCGTAATCAGCACAACGCCGTTTGCTCCCCTTATCCCATAAATGGCTGTAGCTGTTGCATCTTTAAGAATACTCACACTCTCTACATCACTTGGTTCGATATCAGCAAGGGTACGTCCTTCAACTCCATCAACCACAACCATTGGGCTGGTGCCGTTTAACGTAGCTACCCCTCTGATCAATAAGGTTGCTCCGTCACTTCCCTGCCTGCCGTTTCGCTGAATCGAAATTAATCCAGGTAATCTTCCTGCCAGGGCATTACTTAGGTTCGCTACCGGACTCTGTTTTAGTTCTTTTGTAGATACTGAAGAAATTGATCCGATTACACTAGCCTTTTTCTGTACACCTTGTCCTACCACCACCAGCTCCTCCAATCCTTTATTATCCTCCAGTAAAGTGATTTTTAAATCACCCTCCTTGCTCACGATGATCCTTTGTGTAATATACCCTACTCCAGATACGATAAGTACGTCGTTAACCTTTACATTTTTTAAGGAGAATTTTCCATTAAAATCTGTAGAGGCGCCATTATTTGAATTTTCGAGTTTTACATTTACCCCTGGAACCACCTTTCCGGTCTCATCAAGAACCTGACCATTCAATGTAAAATCGGGAATACCAGTAGTCTCTTCTTCCTTTTTTTCTACAATGGTTATGGTTTTATTGCGTAACTTATACGATAATGGTTTGCCCAGAAAGACCAGGTTTAAAACTTCTTCAATTGAAGCATTTTTCACCTGCAGGGTAACAGGTTTAACTTTCTGCAATAGTTCATCGTTGTATAAAAACGCATAGTTGGTTTGTTTTTCAACTTCCTTAAAAATGACCTTTAAGCTGGTATTCTTAAGTGTTAAAGTGATTTGTTGTGCCCGCCCACCGGCATGTACGCCGAGCGAAAACAAAAAAATCAATATTGTGGTTAGCTTCATAATCCTGATACTCTGAATAAATATTGGGCAAAGCGATTTTCTTTCATGTTCTTTGACATAAAACAGATATTTCATACTTTAGTAATGTTTGGTTAAAATTTGGTTAGGTATACACGTAATACAAATCAGACCTTACAAAACCGGAAGTAGTGGATTACTCCCGGTTTATTTTTTTTAAGGGCCAATTTTTTATAGGTAATTGTAAATTTTATTTCATCATAGGCATTATAATTAATTTGTTGTACATCAATTACTGGTAATCAACTGAGAGCGTATTCCCATTTCTTTTAAACCTCAGGCCTGTAAGATCAGTGAGGATTTTCAACACATCTTCTAATTTTTCAGACCGCAATATTTTTCCGCTATAATGTAATTCTGGGTTTTTATTGGTGTTGTATTTTATTTTGATGTCGTACCATCGGGAAAGCTCTCCCAATATGGCTTCGATTCCATCTTCTTTAAAATAAAAGTAGCCGTTTTTCCAGGCCATTACCTTTTCTAAATCAGCAGGACTTAGTTTAATTTTTCCTTCATTTGATACGGCTTGCTCTCCAGGTTTTAGCAAACACAGCGCGTTATTTGTTGCCATGCTTACCGATCCTTTAAGC
The DNA here is from genome assembly GCF_056490665.1 of Pedobacter folensis. Lineage (NCBI taxonomy): Bacteria > Pseudomonadati > Bacteroidota > Sphingobacteriia > Sphingobacteriales > Sphingobacteriaceae > Pedobacter > Pedobacter folensis. The sequence goes on along the minus strand of NZ_JBWJIF010000003.1, from coordinate 291,515 downwards.
AAAGTAGCCGACACCGTTTTTGCCTGAAATGCGTTAACATTAAACTTCGTTCCCAATACCTTTAATTCAATACCATTTACCATTACTTTAAAAGGTCGTGAAGCATCATGTGCAACCTCAAAATAGGCTTCTCCTTTTAAGGATACGATACGGTTATTACTTTTATCAAATGATACCGGAAAGGTTAATTCAGACAAGTTATTTAACCACACGGCTGTACCATCGGCAAGATTAATCCTGAAGGTTTTTCCTGTTGGCACACGAAGAATATTATGTGCAGATGCAGCTAAGCCAGAAATTTTATGATAAGAAACAGCATGCTGATTAATTTTAATTTCTGTACCATCTGTTTCTTTAACGGTTTCGGCCGTTTTTTCCAGATCGACGCTTCTGCCGTCAGATAAAGTCAGCATCATTTTATTCCTGTCGGGTTCGGTTACCGATACAGTTTTAGTTAGCGGTTGAGGGTTTGAAAGATTAGATTGGTAGTACCAGGCAATACCGGCTCCGGTTAAAAGTAAAACCGCAGCATATTTTAGTATAAGCTTTAAAGTAATTGATTTTGGATTAGCAGCGTTTACCTTTTGTTTTACGCTTAGCAGGGCTGCTTCTAAATCCAGGTTGTTTAGATAATTTAAACGCTTGTTTAAATCGCTTTTATCTTTATACTCATCCAATAACTTTTGAACGCGTAAATCAGAAGACAGCAAATCCTGAAACCGTGCTTCTTCTTCTGCAGTTAACTTCTGATTTAAATGGCCCTCTATTAATCTTGCGATTTCAAACGGGTACAGCTTGCTCATCAAATTGTTTATTGGTTTTGCAGGTAAAGAGACTTAACTGGCCAAGAAGGATGGAAGAAAAAATAAAAAAAAATTAAAGCACTGATAATCAGCAAGAAAATTATCTTAACAAAAACGGAAGCAGTAATGAAAGTGCGCCTGGTTTGAGTTTAGTCCTGAGCAGATCAAGTGCTCTTTTCTTTTGGCTTTTAACGGTATTAACGCTGATATTTAGCTGATCTGCAATTTCCTGATTGGAAAGTTCATCAAAATAACCCAGCTTAAATACCTCAGCACAACCTGGAGGTAGTGTTTTCAGCGTTCTATGTATTTCGCCAATAATTTCTGCATGAATGATCGCATCCAGTGTGTAGGCTTCCGATGGCTCTTCCAGCTTTAGCGTTTCCTGATATTTACGAATTACTTTATCGTGCCGGTGTTTCTTTAAACAGGCATGTTTTACTGATGTATAGAGATAGTTTTTTATGGCTATGGGATGAGCAGCGATCTGCCCCATCTGCCGGTGAAATACAACAAAGCTATCCTGCACAACATCTTCTACCTCATCTGTATGTTCACCCATCATTCGGGCAGCAAAATCACACAATCGAGGATAATAAAGTTTAAAAATTTCATCGAATGAAACTAATAACTCATTATCATCGGGCAACAAATCTGCCATAATTAAATTTAAGTTGATCTGATCGTTTTACAATATGAGCTGAATGTAACAAACATAACACAAATTTTAAAATTAAAGATTTCTAAAGCTCTACATTATTTAACTGAAAGATCTGTTACCTGTCCGTTAACCGAATTATTCCTGATATCCGCGCGAATGACACGATTAAAACTGATTACATTTTTATTGGCATGAAATGCCGGATATTCTTTGTTCATGATTATTTTATTGTCGCTAAACGTTAATCCATCAACTGATTTTGAGTATAAAATCGGATAGTCAAAAGTGTCAAATTGATTATGATGTATCCGTATTCCCGAATGAAAATATTTCTTTTGGTTCTTCAGATCCGGAATTTCAGGATAGATGGAGATAACTGCACTGGTAAACTGATACATACTGGTTAAAGCATTCACAAATTTATTATCTGTGATTTCTATGTCTCGGCAGGCACCGGTTTCATACCAGCCGTTACTGTCGCCGCAGAGCAAAATAGCGGTTCCGGAAGTATGGTCAAACAGATTTCGGGCCACCAATGTTTTTTTGGGCGTACTGAAGAGTGCTCCTCTTGCCCTATTATTCCTGATGGTGTTGCCGGTAAATTGCACGGCAGGTGTCCAGGTTAAGTTTTCAATCCCAATATCCTGTTTCGAGGGATCTATTTCTGCATCCAGCTCTTTTGTAAATTCAATCTTAAAGGATTTGATCGGATCGCTTTCATTGGCACTTATGGGCTTGATAGCGGCAATGGTATTTTTAGCATCCCACAGTTCCATTGTTTTGGATTGGATAAACTGTACACTGTCGCCTGCATAACCCCAGTCAAAGCCATAACTCTGGCTATGCATATAATTACCAATAACCGTTTTACTATCAATCTTTTTAACTAATTTCAGGTAGGTACCATGTATGTTAATCGCATCATCCATCATCCCTTCATATAAGCCATTCTTAGAGGTAATAATACCTTTACAACCAGAAAAATGTGTTGCATCTGCTTGCGTGGTAAAATATCTTGGATCATGATCGCCTCTTAAACACACGCCGAAACCATCCATATAAATATTTTCTGTTAACTGGGCCAACAGTCCCATGCCCTCAGCATAATGCACTTTTACATTCACCAAACTGATGTTTTTACCTTTATGCACAAAGATACCCGGTGCAGGGCGCGCCCAGCTTCTCATTGCGATTACAGTACCAGGAACCAGCTTCTTGTTTTTCCAGTTGTAAGCCCTTATTTTACCCGGAGATATTTCGGAAACACCTTTCGTTCCTACCCGGATATCTCCGGTATTAAAAACAATATGTTTGGTTTTGCCTTCAAATGCAATGCCCGATGTTGGTTGCATTTGCCATCCCTCTCCTGTATTATAAAATACGCTGTCTTTGATCAAATATTTCACCCATGGCGCGGTTTCAAAAACAATATTTCCTTTTATGGTATCATTTTCAATAATTTTGACCTGCGCAATTTGTGGTTTTTCAAAATCGATACTCAGGTTTTGGAGTTTTACATTACTAGCCTCCACAAGTGCAACCGGAAGCATACGTCCATGAAACATTAAATCAGCACCATTGCCTTCAATCGTGAGGTTTTTGAATTGTTCCAGTGCTATTCCAACAGTTTTCGGATTATTCTGATCGTGATTGGAAACGTAATACGTTTTTATTGCGGCTCCTTCGGGATAAAAATCATATCGCCCTTTTTTAAACTTTACGACTACGGAGTCATTGTATTTTGTTTCATTTTTAATCTTCTTAAGTACCTCCGATAACTTTGATGTACTGTTTTTTCCATTGTTGGGTATAATTCCGTAAGTAGAAAGATGATAAACTTTCACTTTTGTCTGCGCACTTAAGGAAAGGGTTAAACTAAAAAATATAGTGGATAGGCTTATAATTTTTAAGCGCTTCAATGCATTCGGTAAGCTCATCATATGATTATCTTAATATTAAATAGGCTTTGGTTAGAAATGACCATAGGCATATCATTAATATACCCTGTGCCATCATAATTGTTATGGTAAAAATTTGTTCTCTAAAGTTATAAAAGCAGCATCATTATTAGCCAAATAAAAGCCTTTAATTTTAGCTCAAACGTTTGTTCGACCGCAACAATATCAGGTACAAATAAAAAGCTGTCTGATAAGATTTCATAAACAAATAACTGATTTAAGCGCTATTAACCAAAACAAAAAACCATGGTTATGGCATACTTGTGAATTGTTGAGTTTATTATAAATATATTATCAGACAAACGTTTGCTGAAAAAAACTAAATGGCAGCAAAAAATGTATTGCAAGCAATTTACATTATCGCATCTGCATTTTATATTACTGTACCAGCGTTTTATATTATCGCATCCGCATTTTATATTATTGCATGTGCATCTTATATAATCGCATGCGCATTTTGTATTATCGCATGTGCATTTTATATTATTACATGTGCATTTTATATTATTGTATCCGCATTTTATATAATTATATCCGCATTGGCTTATATAAGCCTTCAATTTCCCATCGCGAACCAATTGTCAGATGGTTTTGTATTGAAGGATTATTTCAGTTTTTCGAACATCATAATGGTGGTATACAAAACGCCGGCTTCGCCCCTAAAAGTTCCCGAGCCTCTTGGTTTATTATCTACCGAATACCATTCATAGAAACCATTATTGTCTTTTACCCTTTTCACCATCGGAAGCATTTGTTCATACGCTTCTTCAACAAATCCATACTTAATTAACTGCTGAATCATTCGGCCGCCAAACCAGGTCCAATCGCCACCATTTTGGTAACTGTACTCGGGGTTCATAATTTTGTTTTCGAAATATCCCTTCGGGTAAGGCGGATATAAGGTTAATCCTATTGAGCCGGCGCCCGCCTGTTTTACCCTTTTCACCATTTCATCCAACGATACTTTTATTTCTTTTTTACTCAACAGTCCGGCTTCAATGGCAATGGTAGTCCCCCCGAAATAGTAGATCTTATGCTCATCAAAATCCGCAGGGAAAGGAGAACCTTTCAGATAAATATGCGGAATAAACTTTTGCGCTTTTTTATCCCATAAATACTTCCGGCAGTTTTGGGCTACTTCTTTTTTGATCACATTCCATTTTTGCTGACTTGCCGGCAGCATTTCCGTCAGGTTATTCAAAGCGATAAGAAACATGGCATTATCGTAAATATCAATAGCCGTGTGAGTATTGTGATCCAAATCAACTCCCCAACCGTGTTCAGGTTGTACATCGCCCCAATCGGCTGTTGTAGCGCCTATAATTAACCCGTATTGTTTGTTAAAACGGTTTTTCATCAGGAAATCCATAGCCCACTCCAATCGTTTACCAACCGTTTTATCGCCTACTTTTTCGCCCAAAATACTTCGATCGCCTGTTAGTTGAATGTATTTGTAAACGGCCTGAACCAAAGAGCTTTCCTGATCGGTTTCGACGGTATTCTTGTGCGCGGCATAACGAGACTCTAATTTCGAATATGAAAAATCGGATGCAGCAGTACCTACTTTTTCAATCGGGGTAAATCCATCTATTATATTGCCATCTTCCCCCTGCATTCTGCAAAAAACCAACAGGTTTTCTTTCAAAACTTCCTTTGGATTTACCTGGGCGGCCAGTTCGATAAAAGTGTTGTAATCGCGGATCCATACTTCGCGATAGCCATCGCCAGCATTAAATCCTGATTTCATTACTTCCAGGGCTTTGTTTTTTACAAATGGGAAATAAGCCTCGTTCTGGATTTTAAATTCACCATTTTTGACTTGTGCGGAACTACTTGCAAAGGCAAATAATAATCCTATTAACGCATAATAACTTCTCATATATTTTTAGTTTTTGAACCAGCTGATTAAAAATTATTTATTTCGAAATGATTTCCGGGTTGCCTATGGTTTTAATAATAAAGCGATTGGTTAATTCTTGATCTTCCGTAAACTGGCAATCAAATTTTATCATGTGTTTTCCAGCTTTTAGCACAGGAATCGTTTGTTTTAAAGCAATATTCTTCATAAAAGCACCTTTCTTGTTATACAACTTGATGCTGGTTCCATCACAAACCAATGAACTTCCCGCTTCGTAGTCGCCAGGTAATTCCATTTTAAAATAACCATCTAATTCGAACCAGGGATTGCTGATTTTCCCTTCTTTACCCATAAAGGTTAAGGTAAAATTAAGCGGCTGTTCTGCTTCTTTGTTTGTAAATTCCCATTGAGAAAAAGTAGGCTCGCCCGGTTGAAGGTTTTTCTTCTCATGTTCAAATTTGTATTTCTTAAAGGGATACAGTTTCCAGCTGTTATTTACTTTTTCAAGATGAAAATCGTTTTCCGGTTTTTTCAATCGGGCAGTCTGTTCAGCAGAGAAAATGTTCGACCTGTAGGCTTCCTGCCAAAGTTTAACCAATGCAAGTAACTTGCCCGTATTCGGGTTGGTTTGAAGGCTTTTATATCGGGCCACCAATGCAAAACCTGCATGATAACCAGCAGCACGGGCCATCATCCATTCAATATCCTCTTCGGTAGTTGTTGATGAAAGTAAAAACCATCCCAACATATTGGGCATGTAATTACGCTCAAGAAAAGGCTGGTTTTCTAAACGGTAATCGCCCTGAGATTCGCGGAATCCACCATACCAGGGCTCTCCCCAATTCCAGTAATGACAAAGATGCCAGTAGTAGTGGTAAGAGCGGCTTGTACCATTTACCAAAGTCTGTTTGGTATCCTTAATTACTTTATCGGCAAAAACCTGCATCCCATATTCACCTTCACCTGCCGACAAACAACCTTCATGGCCATCAAAATCCATATGCGAAACACCAGTTTCATTAAAGAAACGACTCAGATTCCCCGCGATTTCCTGTTGTAATTCGAAATTAGGAAACAAAGTATTATATGGATAATCGAACAGCATACCGGCCGTTTCACCTTTTGGATGATCAGCAGCTTTTGTACCATACATGCCCCGCTGGCAATCCAATAATTTATATGGCGCCACTGCCGAAACCTCTCTAAAGCGAATGATTTCATCTCCAATTTTTACCGCATGTAACGTACTGGATTTTATATTTTTAAAATATTGATCAGATAAAACCGGGATTTCATTTGCAGTTGCGCTTACATTTTCAGTCAAAACCGATGAACCTGTTATGGAAAGACGTTTATCGGGAATTGGTGTGACATAGGGGTCGTTGGTATTAATAAAAGTGCTCAAGGTATGTACCCCAATTCGTAAACCTTTTTTACTGGCTTTATCCACACAGGCTTTCATCCCCGCTAGTCCGTTTGGAAAAGCATTTGAATCCAAAATAAAATGCCCCCAGGATTTAAAGGGTCCCTCGTGATACAATGAAGCCAAACCGGCCTGCTGCGTATAATCCAGCATGGCATCGACTGTTTTTTCATTGAAATCAGAGATTAGATAGGCGCTTCCGGTTTCGGGCGATTGTTTGAACCAAACGCCGTTAATCAGTGCATGAGGGAGACCTTCTGCAACCTCAATGGCGCCAATGAGTGATAAAACCTGTGGCTCAGCACATCCAAAAAGGGCAATTTTAGAACCTATGGTGGTTTCGTTTGGAATGGCTTTTACAGGCATTTCAGGGCGGCCCCAAACAGTAATTTTTCGATCTTTCGAACGATCCAAACTAAAGGCCTGCAAACTACTTCCATAAGATTGTGCAAGCGCAGTTGAACCGCGTAATTCATTGGCACCTTCTTCATTATTTAAAATACCACCAATAGTTTTTGGATTTAAAGCCTGGATGCCGATAGCGTATTCCCCATCGCGCACCACCCCGACCACTTCACCAATCGTTTTATTGATAATGGTTGGGTAAGATCCCCAAATCACTGCATTTACTTTATCCTTCTCCTCCATTTTCAGCAACTCAAAAGTGAGGTGTGTTTTCTTTTGGGCTACTTTAACCTGAACTGTAACTTTTACCGGTTGATAAACGAGCGTAATTATGCCCGATTTAAAAGTAGCTTCAGCGGGCTGATACCACTCACTACCTACCCGGATTTGTAACAATGGTGCTTTTTCGCCAGTGGCGAGGTAATTTTTACCTGAACCAGGGTTCGACAATGCAGTTATTTGTCCTTTAGCAGACAAATTAAGGCTCAAACCTTCGCTTTTTAGACTGATCTGCTGTGCCGAGGTGCTCAGAAATGGTATAAAGAAGATTAAAAAAATAGTGGTTATTTTTTTCATGTATGCAATTGGTTAATTTTTAATTAATAAACAACCCTTGTTAATGGTTGATGGCAGTGGCTACTGTGGCTTTCCTTTCATGAAAATCCGGTTTCAAAATAAAGCTGGCAGGTGCATATGCTTTTAACGGAAGAATCAGCCTGCCCCCTTTTACAGGGATTGGCTTACCGACTATTTCGCCACGAAGATTTACAGGTGTTGCACTCGTGTAATTAGATCTGTTGGGCAAAGTAACGATGACGTTGTCCGAAATACCTCCCTGTTCCCACAAGCGCAAAAGCGTTCCCTTACCATCAGGATTTTCGCCAAAGGCGGTTACTAAAACACTTGCCCTTGAAATTGATATGCCCTGATTTTTTAAAGGTAGTTTTCCTGCTTCTCCGTTAGCAACTCCGGTTAACAGGGGTAAACGAGCCTCCCATGAATTTCGGGTGAGATTTGGAGCGGTTGGTGTATGCTGATCAATTGCCCATATGCGAACCCGTTCAGTCCATGAACCTTCCTGCCATAATGGAAAATTAGTATTCCACATGTTATTATAAATGTTGACAAATATGGATGGTGTCTTTGGTACATGATGCAGGGAAAATTTCCATAACCCAGGTTCGCCCAGGCTAATCAAAGGAGAATCCATTGGCGATAGGGCAACTCCTGACTGATCTGTCTGTGTAATTGAAACGCCAGAATTTACAGCCATCAAATAACTATTGGTGCCGGAAATAATATCTCTTGCCGGATTTACCGGACCTCCTAAACGCCCTACCGTAAATGTCGGTTCCTTAACCGCAAAAGGGAAACAAAGCCAGCCACCTTCAGGTTGTTTGTCTGGTGTTTTAGCATTAACAGACCATTCAACGTCTACATAAGCCGCATTTCGGGGAAAGGTAAATGTTAAGGTGTATTTACCGGCAAAACCTTTTGTATCAGAAACGGTCAGGGTTGCAATATCGGCCAAGTCAGCATGAGATACTAAGATTTTCCAGTCATCTGGCGTAAATGCAACATAAGGTGCTTTCTCAGCATTAAGCATTCCGGGTTTTCCCAAATCATTTAAACCCCAACCGTCTTTTATCCTGCTGTAGGCATTAAACCATTGATCTACTTCATTTGTACTGAAGCGTTCGTGTAAAAACTGCCCTACAACATATTTTGAAGATTGATCAACTAATTCACGACCTGTCTTTTTTTCTATTAATGACGATATGCCTCCTCTTTTTAAATCAAAAACTACGTTGAAATAGGGCGTACTAAACGACGTTTTTTCATCGGTAGAAATGGTTTCTTTTTTCATTTCCGAGGCCGATATGGAAACATATCCTCCTGCCGGCACATCTTTCACAAAAATAGATTCCCCTGGATTCCAGGGATTCGCAACCATTCCGGATCGGGCCCATGACAGTGGGTTGTATACCGTCATGCGTTTTCCTTTTATATTCACCGCTTTCGCCAGTAAATCGAGATGGGTCTTTAATTCGCCGCTTACGATGTCATTTGTGTTGAGGATATACTGACGTTTTACATCATAAGAATTCAGCCACTTTCTTTTACTCCCCGCTTTGGTATTATGCGCGTCGCTGTTTTTCAGTTTTGAATAATCTCCATTTTCAGGAACAGGCTCTGCAGCAGCTTCCGCCATCCACTTTTTCCAGTCCTCACCATAGCTATAACGCGGACCATATTCGGCATTCATACCCCAGGTATGTTCAGCATATAAAAGACTCTGTTCGTAGCTTTTGGCCAGTTTTCCTGAAATGGATCCGGCAGGTATGCCCCAAATCCCCATTTGTGTATGCAGTCCGTCGAGTGCTGATTCTAATGGACGAATATTGCGGGCAATTTTGGTTTCCTGCGGATTTGACAGTAATCCATGAATCCAGGTGTCTGGTGTATCTCCTTTGACCGTAGGCAGGTTTGGTTTTTCAGCTAAAACAGCTTTGGCAAAATCATCAAGGGTTCCAAAATGGATCTTTATCCCTGGCATTTCCTTTTTTGCGTAGGCTAATAATCTGGCGATATCTTGCTCATTAGGCGGGCCATGGTTATCACCGGTCATTTGCATGGCTAAATAATTTTTGCTGGGCCAGTCTTTTGTTGGTTTAATATCCGATCCGTATAAAGCGGTATAGTTGCATAATATCTTTGAACCATCAGCTCCTTCCCACCAGAAAAGTTCAGGAAAGCGCGGATACTGACTGGCGGGATTACAGCCCAACTGCAAAAATTTTATACCTGCATGGCTTAATAAAGTTGGCAATATCCAGGAATGGCTGGGCACATCGGTCATTTTTGCGCTAATGGTTAAGGGAATTCCATAGGTGCGTGAAATTTTAGATGAATAACCAAGACCTCGAACTAAATCCTCATAATCCAATGACTCTGTATGCGTACTAAACGGGAGTCCATGGGCTACAATTGAGCCCGCTTTAATTGCTTTCTCTATCCGTGCTTTACGTTCCGGACTTTGCAAAGGTCCCAGAATTTGGGCATACAAAGGCCAGCCAGGCACCGTCCAGGCAAACTGTTTTCCGTTTCCAGTGTTTTTTTCTATTACACTCAACGCATTATCCATCATTTCTTCACGGTAGCGTTTAAAAACATTTTCAGGTAAATCGGTAAAGCCCAGATCAAAATGCGTTTTAAATACGACCCATACATCGGTCACTTTTGAATTCACCGTTTTCTGCTCTTGTGCAGCTAATCCCGAAGTGAGCAGGACAAGAATAAAAAGTGCCTTTAGCTTCTTTATCATAAAAATTTCAATTCTACAGTTTCATTCATGGCTGTTTTAAAAGAAAGTTGAGCGCCTTCAATTATTTCAGCCTTTTTACCATTTCTGACCAATTGTACTTTGTGATCAGTCCATGGATTGACGACGTTACAACGTCTTCCTTTTTCACTTACAATTTTAACATCAGCAATAATTTCATTCTTTAAACTTGCGGAAACCAAAAAAGCACCCCATGTTCTGATGTTCTTAAAACTTGCCTGCTTATTTTTTGGGAAGCCGTTAAACAAACGAATGTTATTTCCTGCGCTCATACAAAACATTTCATTGATTGCATTGGCTACCGTACAACTGTTTTCGATACCATGCGGATTGTTCAACTGGAAGCCGTTTGGATGCGTGTGAAGAGCGTATTGATGCAGTTCGTTCAGAATCACTTCGCGATCATATCCTACCCTAATGGCGGCTACAAAAAAACTACTCGATGTATTATTGTCCTGCCAGCGTTTCATTTCTCCGATGGTATTTCTGGAAACGGTGAGTAATTCTTCACTGCTATCAAGCGTAACTGCATTCGCCGGATAAATATGTTGTATACCTAAACCATTGTCGTTCCACCAGGCCGTACCTACTTCGGTATAACGGAAAACCTTTTTCCCTTCCCGCATTTGAACCGGAAAAGCACTTAGATTGGCTAAAATTTCTTTCCACTTTGCCTGTTTGTTTTCATCTATTTTCAATGTAGAACTTAGGTCAATGATGAGGTTCAGCGCATTGCGGATCAACCCGAGCGATAAAACAGGGTTTTTATCATTTCCTGAACCTTCATGAATTGCATCTCCATAGATGACATATCTTCCATTTTCAAACTTTAGATAATCCTCCCAGAAATTCACAACCGCAAGTGCGTAGGGATATATCTTTTTACCGTAATTCGCGTCATAAGTACAGCGCCAGTGTTGTGCCATGTTTATTAACCCATAAGCTGCATTAGAGCGTTGACCTAAGAACAAACCTCCCTGTTCCTCATCTTTGCTATTCAGGTGAGCAGGGTGATTACGGGTTACTTCGATTCCAAGCGGACCAATGCCTACAGGATATAAAACTCCCCTTGTATGCGTTATATTTTTGGCATACCACTCACCTCTTTGCATAAAATCAATCAGCGGCGCATCATGTGGTTTTCCTTGCGCTAAACGGTTGGCAGAGTACAGGGCGTAAAACGGGGCCTGAAAATTATAATTCAAATGATAATCTCCGTTCCAGGCTGGTTTATCGGTAGTTGTCCAGCCAAATATTCCCGGTGGAAATTTTGGATCACGACTGCAGGCAGCCATGGTGTAAAGTCCCTGATAATAAGCTTTCATCAGTACAGTATCTTCCAGAGAAACAACCGATTTATTCCAATACTGATCCCACCATTGATTATGCTGCCGCATCAAGGTTACCGTAGCATTTTTATTGATTTTTTTGATTTGACCCAGCACATATCCCAGTGGTTCTTTCTTTTTAAACCTGCTTTCAACAGCCAGGGCAACAATCATTTTTTTTCCGGGCTGTATTACAAGGTTACTGCCAGTATAATTGATAGATTTTAAGGCAAGAGCCACTTCAGTAGCGATATCTACACTGTCGACAAATGCACGGGTAAGCCAGTAAGTATCATTTACTTTACCGCTTTTTAGTTTCGCATGTGGGGATTCAGGCGCTGTTAGCTTAATGGAGACTTTTGCGGCTTTATTAATCGCATTGAGTTCAATAAATATTAAATTATCAGTTGCCGATACCCATGATTTTATTTCAATTTTTTGCCCGTTTTTATGAAGCAGGCAAGTCGTAACACCATTCTTGAGGCCTTGTTCAGCAGAAAAACCGGCGCCATCAAAACCTCCAATGTTAAGATCAACAAAACCGGCTACACGCGGTCCGGACAAATTATCCGATTGTGATTTTAACCTCCAAAAATCATTTTTCGATACATAATAACGCAACTGATTGGTCTGATACCCTACACTCATTTCCACATCTCCATTTCCCATTAAAGGGGCATCAATAGAAACATGGTTTGGGATATGAACAGGTGGCTTTGTCCAGTTATTTTTAAATTCAGGGGCATAACTTTGCGCAAAAGCCACGCTATTGCCTAACAACAATAAAAAAAACAGCTTGATTACTTTCATGATTCTTTATTTATAGCTATAATTCCAGTTTATGCTTTTGTGATTTTCTCCTGCTTGATATCGTTATTACGCCAATCTAAATCTACTTCAGTAATAAAAACTCCGAAACACCCATAGCCGCCATATTCACTTTAGTTGTAGCTGACCTGTTCTCTCCTGATTTCATTTCGATAAAAGATTTTGGTTGCAATGATTTCCACACAAATTGTGTTTGCTGAACAGCTTGTTCCGGATTAAACAAACGCACTATATATGTTCCGTCTGCATTTGGTGTAATGCTGGTCACCACAATTTTTGGATTGCTTAATTCGAAAAGTGTTGCTGGAAGTGTCTGCTCCTTTTTAACTGGCACAGCAATTAAAGGCTGTGTAAACTCGGCTGCAGCTTTTTCCATTTCAACATCATTCACCATATTGTGTGGACGCAAAGCATATTTAAAATGAACCGCTCCTTCCTGATCAGCCTTGTAATTGGTATGCCAATAATTGTTCATCACATAACTGAACCAGGTTGAAGTGGGTTGCCCTTCTTTTTTCCATTCTTTATGCTTTGGTGGCATGGTTTGCCTTTCATCAATCATATTTCCTGGTTCTATTAAAGGCATTTCGAGCAACATCCATTGTATCCCTTTATCGGCTTTTGATACATCCAGCCACCTGCGACCATACAGATAATCCATATTCGAACCTGGCAACTGATCTTTTAAATAACGCATGGTGCCATAACCGGCATCGATAGTTGTTTCGGTTAGCGCGGCATCAAAGGGATAACCGAAGTGAACGGCTTCTTTAGAACGAACTGATTTTTTATCTAAAATATTCTCGATCAACAGGGCATCGCTCCCCGCGAATAAAGACAATGTTCTTTCCAGTTTATTCGCGCCTGGTGCATCCGAAATAATCGACACTTTGGTCAGCACCGGCCCGTTCTCTATTACTTTTACCTGCACCTTTCCATTACTTACGGCCTCTTGTGGATTCATGCCCGGCACATACCAATAGCTGTTTAATCCCTGGTTGCTAAAACCACCCGCATAATTGAAATTATTTTCTGCTTTTAATCCTGTAATACTTCCATTGATTTTGTCCCATGTAAATCCAATTTTCCCGTTCGAGATCGAATTTTCGGCAACAGTAAACTGACTTGCTGAACCATTTGGGGCATCATTAGAAATTTCATAAGTCGCGGTACCTAAAGCGGGTACATCGACCATAAACACATAGCTTCCGTTACTCAGTTTTTGCAAAGGTTTTTTGTTGCCTGCTGCATCTATTACCGATCGCCCTGCTACCGTTCCCGATAATACGACCGGTCCGGTCCGTTTCCAGGATGAAGTATTGAATACCGCAATTTTTTTAGACTTTGAATCGATTAAAGGTTGCAGTAAATTTTCTTCCAGATTATTAATTTGCGCGTCTCCATCGAGCATAAATTGTTTTTTAATGCGCCATTGTTCGGTAACAAATGGTACATCAGGCTCGGTGATGCTGTTGTACGCGCCCCAGGTATGCTCATGAAACATGATAATATTCGTCCAGGCCTCGTAAAACTGCTGCGCGTTGTATTGCTTGGCGTTTAACATCGAATACAATGTTGTTAATTGCTGCAAATGCAAACTATTGGCTCTGTTTTTTCCTTCTTCAGAAGCGGTAGAAACCGCCCCATCTTCCCAGTATGGACTAATATCTCCTTTAACCGTTGGGATCTGCGCTCCGTATCGTTTTTCAAAAGTTTCAAAAAGTTTTTCGGTTGTATTGAGTACAATTTTTGGAGAAGCATATTTTTCATTCCATTGTTTTACAAAATCGGAGATTCCGGTATCAATTGGTCCATTATCTGCCACAATATTGTACCTCCATTGTACTGTTTCATAAGGATAATTTTTGGCGGTAAGCTCTTGTAAATAGGCTGCTATTTTCTTTGGTCCGCGATCAAATACGCCACCTATGGCTGTTCCATGCCAGGAGGAATAGCCTTTGGCACCCGTCCAGAATAATACTTTTTCTTCTCCTGAGGGTGATGTCCACCATACCGGTTTATCGCCCCAGGCTTTCACAAAATATCCTGCCCTATCACCCAGATAAGGGTGATCTTCGCCCATAAAATTTGGTCCGCTCGAAAAATATTTTACTCCTCCTTTGGATAGAGCGGTTACTGTAGACCAGGCAAAACCCGGGATATCCGAAATCATGGCACTGTTAATTTCGAAACCAAATTCTTTTCTGAGTTGAGCAGCATAATCTGTGTAATGAAACATTTCTTCAGGCTGGCTTAAACCCGTAAGAATATTGGCATACAGAGCAGATAAACAGATACTTCCTTCTTTTACGGCTTTAACAAATTTTTCCTTTTGTGTTGGTGAGGCCTGTTTCAAATAATTTTCGACTGCCCATAACGATTCTATATTCCATTTGAATTTGGCTTCAACGGGATAATCTTTCGTTTTTTCGATCATCGCCAAAGCATCATCAATATTTTTAAGGTGAATTTTTAAAACCTCAGGTTGAAGGTGGGAATAACCAATATCGGTATGGGAGTGGTGTATGAAATTTAATTCGCGGTAAACAACCGGTTTTACGGCGATAAACTTATTAACCAATGTTTTTCCAGCCGAAACGGCCAAAATCCGAACACTGTCATCCTTTTTTACGGCATTTACGGGGATATCAAAATTGTTTACACCATCTTTTATCACGAAAGAATAAGATTCGCTATTATTTACTTTAACCTTAAGTTGTTCATCTTTTCCAAAATGCAAAGCGGTTAATACAATAGGCTGTTTTCCATTTTTCAACAGAAAAGGCATGGGATTAATATCTACTTTTTCTTCGAATGAAAATTTAAAGGTCATGTACCAATCATTGCTATTTTGCGCCTGGCCAATCACTTTAATCCGTATCGCCTGTCCCGGTTTTACCTTACTCGCAGGCAAGCGCAGGAAAGCCAGCCCGTGGGCATCATTGGCACCATCTCTTTTCGTTTGTTGAAAAACCAATGCAGAACCATCTACTGTTTTAAAAATCCAATCGGGTGTCTTATTTCCTGGTAGTGTAGTAAAGGTTAATAATTTCTGATCGTTAACATATAAATCAAAATTGCGGTTACCGCTACTGGTAGCCGTAGAATGTGCGGCTACCCAACTGAAATAAACATAATCACCTTTACTGTTTTGCGGAATTTTAGCAGTTTCCCATTCGATGGTTTTCTTTCCATCAGTAGCCCGGGTTAACAAAGCGCTTGTGGCATAATCCGGAAAAGCCGAAAAGTAAGTGATGTTTTCGCCACTTATTTCCTTTGCGAAACCGTTGATCCAGTTGATTTTCCCAAAATAGGGCACTTCCTTCTGCGCCAATGCTGTTTGCGCAAACAGGGTAATGATCAATAACAGTATTGCATTTTTAAGACTGCCGTAAAAGTTATTTAAAAACATATCTGATTTATTTAGATGTGGTATATAAAATTTCATTTTTAAGGGAAAAATATTTTTCGAATTATTGGGTATCGTAATCGTATAACTCCTTATAATCCACTTTAGGGATTGTTTTTCCGAAAGCTGCTAATTCTTTATCTCCATCAAATAAAAGGGGGAAAAATTTACTATCAAGCTGTTGATCCTGGGGCATTGGCGGAAAGCTGCTTAAGGCTTCCTGCCTATGGTACCCCGCAGTGTTTCCAAGCGTATGCGCATTCATTGTATTCAGCACTGTTGCTCTTCTTGGTCGGTTAGCAGTATTGGCATAAGAGCCGTGCACCATCAGGGGGTGATGAAAACTGGCGTAACCCTTTGGCAGTTCATTAGGTACCCGTTTTTCAAATGCCGCCAATTGTTCTTTACTTAATATCGTTCTTACGGCATCCATATCACCTGTTAATCCGGTAATGGGGAGCAATCCCCATTTATGACTTCCTGGAACAAAATAAAGGCAGCCATTTTCGGTATTGGCATCATCCAATCCGATCCAGCAGGTAAGGTGATGCATGGGCTTGGTAAAGGTCCAGTAGGAGAAATCCTGATGCCAGGCCACTACGCCGCCATGTTTAGCCGGCTTGCAGAACAATTGATCATGAAAAATCCTAAAAGATTGCCCCAACAACTGATAAGCAGCCATGCGAAAGGCAGGTGCCCATAATAAATCGTGAAAGCCAGGCGTTAAACGCCAGGCGCCAATGGCATGAAAAAGTACTTTGTCAGGATCTTCTGATTCGTTGCTTTCATAGTGGTAAAATAGTTTTTTATCGGCTTCATTTAAGGACTGTAATTTAATCAGCTCTGCATTAAGCAGATCTACCTGTTCTTCAGACAAAATTTTAATCCCTTTGATGAAACCGTCTTTTTTAAAAGCAGCCACCTGTTCATCAGACAACATGTATTGCTCCCATTCTTTTGCAGATTTTGGTTGAACAAAAATATTGGCGATTGGATGGCTATAATCGGCCAGATCATTAGACAGATGGAGATTTACCTTTTCCATATTATTTTTCTTAAAGCTTAAAATCAACTATTTACAATATCTCTCCTTTAGTAACTGCATCATATACAAATTGATATCCCACTGATTGGCTATCGGCATATTGGTAGCGGGTAAATGAACCATGTATGGAGCAGGACCAAATTCAGTGGTGATGGTTAACACCTCTTTTTTATTATCCTGATATGCTTTTACAATGGCATCCCACCAGTTCAAATGGGCATTCAACTCGGCTTTAAACTCTGGCAGCCGTGGATCTATTACTTGTGCACTTTGTGAGTGGCCTATTCTTGAATGGAGATGTTCAACCTGTTTACATGCCAGAGCAAGGGCCTCTTCCTGATCTTCCAATAAACTCTCGGCTACATTACACCAATGAGAAAAATCGGCTGTTATTTTTAAATCAGGAAGCCTTTTTAAAAAATCATGCGTTATATGAGCGGCAAACAGTGCTTTATTACGATGCGTTTCATGACATGTAGTAATCCCGGTTTCGTGAGTTACTGTATCTGCAATAGCAAACAGTTCGGCATTCTGCTCAAAACTGAAATAATCTTTTCCCGTTTGTGCGTTTATCTTTACCGGTTGTAGCGAAGCATAAAAGCGTAAATATTTTGTATAGTTGGCTTTATGTTCTTCAAAATCCTTTTCGAAAGATTGATAATACTGCGCGATCAAAAACAGCTTATATTTTTTCAGTGCAGTGATCATGATGTTTTGCTCATCTGAATTTTCAGGAACAGGAGCTTCAACACCGTCGTACCCTGCCGCTTTTACATCATGGCAAAACTGATCCCAATTGATATTTTCAGAACCCCAGCGCGGATAATAGAATTGTATCTTCATGATCTATTTTACTTCCGAATTCCAGGCTTTTTCAATTTCTTCCAGACTTTTCCCTTTGGTTTCAAACAACTTTTTCTTGGCATACAAGAAGGAAAGGATACAGAAGAAAGAGAAGATAAAAAAGGTGGTTGAGATACCCAGTCCATCCCTCATAATTGGGAATAACATGTTGACAACCCAATCTGAAACCCACATGGTCATAATACACATCGATAAAGCGGTTCCTCTGATGTGGGTGGGGAATATTTCTGTAGAGATTACAAATTTTAACGGACCTAGTGAAAACGCGAAGAACAGGAGAAACAGAATAATACTAAATAACATGAACCATCCGGTGATGTCCATTAAAAAGCAAAAACCCGTTAAAGCCAAAGCACCTGCAGCACATAATGAACCGATGATGTATAAAGGCCTGCGTCCCCAGGTATCAACTTTTGAAATGGCAATAAAAGTAAACAGCACATTGGCCGATCCTAATATGACCTGGTAAAACAGCGCATCGCTGGTTACAATACCTGCTGATTTTAAAATGGTCGGGCCATAAAAAATAACGCCATTAATTCCACTAAACTGTGATAAAGCGGTAAGAATTGTAGCCAGTGCGAGTAGCTTACTTAATGGCAAACGCATCAGCTCTTTATAACCACCCGATTTTTGACTGGCCATTTCTTTAATGGAATCGAGTTCTAGACGGCCTGTTTCCGCTCCGTTTATTTTGATCAGCGTGTTTAAAGCCTCTTCATTTCTGCCGTATTGCACCAACCAGCGTGGGCTTTCGGGCACAATTAACAATAACAAACAAAATGCAGCTGCCGGAACAACCCCAACAATAAACATTCCACGCCAAACATTTTCTACAAATAACCAATGTAATATACCCTCGCCGGCACCCGCATGGGCAGTGGCGTAACGTTGCAAGAATAAATTGCTGATATAAGCTGCTAAAATACCTATGGTAATGGCAAGCTGATAAAAAACGACTAAACGACCTCTCTTTTGTGAAGGGGCTACTTCAGAAATATAAAGTGGCGATACATTGGAAGCCACACCCACCCCCATACCGGCCAGCACCCGGAAGAAAATTAATACAGGATAAGCTGCTGAAAATGCAAAACCAACTGCACTCACTAAAAATAATATGGCAGCCAAAAACAAGACTTTTCTTCTGCCAACTTTATCACTGAGGTAACCCGAAAAGGATACCCCCACAATACAGCCCAATAAAGCGCAGGATACAAATAATCCTTCCTGTGCGGACGACAATCCATATTGTGACTTTAAAGGCTCGATGATACCGCTGACCACGGCCATATCAAAGCCGAATAAAAAACCACCTAATGCCGCAATAAGCGTGATTAGGAAGATAAAATAATTTGCTCCTTGTTTTCTCATAATGGTTTGGTTATTTGGTTGTTTTTTTAATTGATGATTTGGTTAGCTTTCAACAACAATCTTCTTTTACATAGGCCACAACCAAAAAGGCTTTTTGCGCTCCCTGGTACCGAACGGTATACTGGCTTATGGCTGCAGGTATGACAAAAGTTTCGGCATAGCTGAACTGGCTGGTTGTATTGCCTGCAATAACTGTTACCGCTTCTCCTTCAACCAGCATGCAAATATGACATTGGCCATTGGTGCTAATAACCGTGTCTCCAACAAACTCATATCGGTCTACTGCATAAAAATGTTCCTGATGGGTTGAAAGTGATAACTTCCTTCCATTATCCCATTCGGCTGATACCTGTTGTTTAGAAATTAGCTCCTGCGAAACATAATCGCCTTTTCGGTCAAAATAAAGGTTCTTAAAAGCGTGTTCTATATTAATTGGACGGGGTTTGCCATTTAAGCCCAGTCGCAACCAATCGTACATTTTGAAAGTGAAGATGTATGGCGTACTGCTGATCTCCAGTACCATATTGTTCTTTCCCGATGCATGAACAGTTCCATTTGGAATGAGAAAGAGATCATGCTTGTTTGCCTTAAATTTCTGCACATATTTTTCGGCATCCATTTCGATGCCTTTATTTTGTGCATCCAGTAAGGCCGTTTTAAACTCATCCGGATTAATATCTTCCTGAAAACCCAGATAAACATCGGCATCAGGCTCACAATCCAGGATATAATAGGTTTCATCCTGTGTGAAATTTTCACCAAAATTCTCTTTGATATAAGCTGTACGCGGATGGCATTGAATAGAAAGATTGCCACCGTCATAGGTATCCAGAAAATCAAAACGGATCGGAAATTCTATTCCAAACCTTCGGGCTGCTTTTCCCAAAAGTTTCTCATTATTATAAAATAACAGAAAATCGAATGATACTTCGAGTAGATATTGATTGCCCTCGATCACAATTCCATTTTCAGGCGTAATCAGTTCAAAAGACCAGGCGTAGTTTATTTCCTCCTCGTTAAGTCCTTTAATGTGTTTCTTCATCCAGTTCCCACCCCAAATTCCGGCCTCAAACCAAGGTCGTGCGCGAAGCGGCTGCTTGAGCATTTGATGTAAAGTATTTCTAAAATCATCACCGCACATCCATGTAATTTCCGTCACACGCTGTTCATCAACAATCACATCCATTTTAGAAAGCAACTGTTCTTTATGTTTATTCAATACAGGCCAATCCACAAAATAGGCCCGTTTGTACATTTGCGTCTGATCAGCCAGATCCGTACAGCCAATATTTTTTGCTGCACCAGCCCTCATTCTATATTGAATTTCATTTTTGGGCACATCAACATATACCAATAATCCTTTCCAATTAGCCAGTTCGGCGCCGGTTCCATAGAGGATACACAGGTCAACTGATGGATCGGGCTGCAACATTTCCAGTTTCTGCAGATCAAAAAAATCAGACAGACTGCCCTGATATTTATTCCCAAAAACCGGATCAGCTCCATTTAAATTGGCGCTTACCATAGCATCGATCTCCGCAGTAGGTTTGAGACAAGAATTGATATCGTACCAAAATACTTTTCTGTTTTTCGAAAGCAAATATGCATGTAACTGTGTCCTGAACTCCTCCCATAAAACACCTTCAAACCCGTCGATGATGATGGTTTTTTCCTGATCTATTTTGTCGGCCAGGGTATCAAATCCTGCGTAAACCTGGCCATCGGAGTGAAATGACGGAAAAACTTCGTAGCCCGAATGATTGGTTACAACTGCTTTTAGTGGTAAAACGGGTTGAGTTGTTTTTCTTTTTAATTTCTGATTAGTATCCATGTAAATATTTGTTTTTTCGCCTGCAATAACAGCTGCTCCGGTTAAAATGCATTCCTCGGTATCATTGCAGAAAGTAATTTTTATTGCTTTATTCAGGTGCTTTAAGCCTTCTTTTAGTGGTGTAAGAAATAGTGAACTGGCTTTTGCAATATTGCCGCCGATAACCAATTCATCACATTCGAAGCGCGCTAACCAGCTATGTAAAAAAGCGCTTAAATTGGTGCCGAACTGCTCGAAAATAGAAAGTGAAAGTTCACTGTCCATGAAGGCTATATCTTTAACGGATGTTGCCTCTATACCACTTAATGTTGTGTATTCATTCAGGAACCAGCGCACAGAAAAATAATCATCAGCTTTGGCATCTAAAAAATTCTGATCGTAAAAAGCGCCCGAAACAGGCAATGCCGGATGTTGGGTAAGCAGTGTTCCGTTCTCCATAAATGCGGAGCCAAAACCCGTCCCCAATGTTAAAAACACGGTTTTTTTACTATTCAGTTGATGGCGGTTATAAGTTCCTTCGGCAAAACAATGTGCATCATTTGAAAAAACAAATGTTGTATGGGTTAAACCTGTATAATCTGCTAATGCCTGTTGCAGATGAATTCCGAATGTCTGTTCAAATTTCCCGCCTACACCAGCTATGGTGCTCACCCCTTTCTCATAATTAAAAGGCCCCGGAAAAGCAATTCCTACCGCATCAGGTACAATCCCCGCTTTCGTCATCACTTCCCTGATCCCCTTACCAATCGCGGCTACAATGTTAAATCCTGTGTCAAAAGCATCAAGATCCTTTCGTACCAGAGCCGAGGATGTTTGCAATAGGTTATTTACATCAATGACACTTATTGTGACATGACTTCCGCCCACATCGATCCCAAATTTTTGATGGTTTGCCATTTTTACACCGATCGCTTAATTTCAATACTATAGGTAAACCAATCGTTACGGTAGTAGCAGATATTGTACTCTATGGGCTTTCTGCCTGCATCGAGCACCAATCTTTTCCTTTCCAGCACAGGTAAGCCCTTTTTTATGCCCAGCAGATCGGCTATTTCCGCTGTAGCAGCGATCGCCTTTATTTCTTCCTGAGAATACATGGGAACAATATTGTGGTCCATATCCAGTAAGTCGTATAAAGGCTTTTTAAAATCTTCATCTTCAGAGAGCCCGATACGGGGATGAAAGTATGATTCGAAACACACCATCGGACTTTCATCAATACTTCGGATACGTTTAAGACAGATTACATCGGTATCGGCTTCGATCTGCAAATATTTTGATACTTCTTCACTGGCCTTTTTTTTCTGCACATCGAGTACGAGATTTTTAAAAATCAATCCCATATCTTCCATTTCATGCGTGAAACTCATCCAGTTGGTTAGGTTAGTCGTTATTTTTCGTTGCGTAACCCTTGTCCCCACTCGCTTTTTCCTTTCCAGTAATCCCTCATTTACCAGGTTGTTGATGGCCTGTCGGAGTGTATTTCTGGAAATTCCCCATCGCATGGCCAAATCCGTTTCTTTTGGAAATAATTCTCCATTACTAAACTCAGGAAGCTGAATTAATTTTCTCAATTGCTCTTCTGCCTGATAATGCAGTGGTACTTTACTATCATGATCCAACTGAGGTATTTTGTTCATATGTTCATACATATTACAAATTTATAATATTTTACCACATTTCAAAAAAAAAATTAAAGCCTGTAAAATGGTCTTTTTATTGGCCTTAAGCGTGTTAATAAAATAGAAAAGCGCTCCAGCGGAAAATCTAAGCGGAGCTTCCAGGCTCAATACTTATAACAATCGTTAAATGGTTATTTGATAATGAGAATCGTTTTCGGACATGAGGAAAGTTTGAGGTATACATGTTTTTCGGTTGGGCGGCTTTTAATCTCCACAGTCAACAAAATGGCAGACATCCCCTTTTCGTCGGTGACTAACTGCCCCTCTCTTAAAGCTTCCAGCTGGTCAATAGATAAATTTCTATTGATACTTATTCCTGCAGGCATAGTACTTTCTATGATGTTCTCATCGGTAGTGTAGGTATTTTTTGCTCTTTTCATCATGTGTTTGGTTAAGTTAGAAAGAAGTAGATGAATCCTGAAGTTCAGCAATATGGTGTTATCGGCTAAATTAAAAATGCAGGCAGGCAGTATTTCATCCCGCTGCATTGACATAAACGGTCGCCGGGATTAATTTTTTTGTAAAATTGCTAGCAGGAATTCCGCCAGTTTCTCCATAATTATTCTTTTGAATATAGTTTCAATGATTTCCCTCTTGCGGCTAAACTCAGGAGAATAACCTGACGCAACTACCATTAATTTGATTATTTCTGATGTTTTTTTTGCATTTGCTTATTTTCGCGAAAATATTAGGGTATATTTAATACACCAAACGCTCTCGGTTGACCAAAAAAAACTAACCAGCATGCAGTATATTTATGAGAACTTCACTTTTCCGCCCGATCAGTCCTTTACGGTACGTTCGGAAATGCTGGAAATAAAAAAATACGCCTCATTAAAATCACATGTTAATTTTGAAATCGCCCTGATCGAAAATTGCTGTGGAAAACGTTTTGTAGGCGATCATATTGAAGACTTCAGCGGAACAGAGCTCGTTCTTTTGGGAAGTTATTTACCACATTGCTGGCAATATTATAGCACCGTAGACCCTGGTTTGCAGCCTAAGGTAATTGTGTTACATTTTTTCCCTGATTTCCTGGGGAAGGAACTCTTAACCAAACCTGAGGCAGCTGGTTTGAACGAACTTTTTAAAAATGCCGCAAAAGGTATTTTATTTACAGACACAACCATTGCAAGAGTTAAAACCATTATGAACGAGATGTTGTTTGAAACAGGCCTTTACCGGGCGGGTTTAATGCTGCAGCTTTTAGATGTGCTTGCCGGATCTGATTCTTATAAAACACTCTCCTCGCCTTCATTCAGTATTGTCGAAACCTCTAACGAAGCAAACAAGATTAACCGCGTTTTCGATTATATATTTAAAAACTTTAAGAAAGATATTTCATTAAACGATGTGGCCGATATTGTACCCATGTCTACAGGTGCCTTCTGCAGGTTCTTTAAACAAAAAACCAACCGCACTTTAGTAGAGTTTATTAAAGAAATAAGGGTTGGACACGCCGCCAAATTGTTAATGGAAGGCAATTATAACGTAACCGAAACCTGTTACCAGAGTGGTTATAATAACATTTCCAATTTCAACAAACACTTTAAAGATGTAAAAGGCTTATCGCCAAGAGAATTTGTTAAACAATATAAAATCAGCGCTTAATTAGTTACTGAACTTATAAAAAGGAATAACCTCCACCCATTTCTGCCCTGGCAAAGTACCGTTAACGCCCTTCTGATAATTATTCATTAATTTATTCCATTCGGCGCAACGGGGGCTAAAAGATTCTGACAACTGGCTCATTTTATTCAGATCGGCATCTTTCGGAAAAGTAACCCGCATCACAATAAGGTCGTTAAAACGATAGAGGCTAATACTTTTAAATCCAGCTTTTTTAAATCCCCCTTCTACCTCTGGCCATATATTCTTGTGGTACTTTAAGTATTCCTGCAGTTTTTTTTGATTATCAACGGTATTCACAACAAATACTTTTTCGGCATATTCATCCGCTTTACCTTCATTGCCTGACAAACCGCAGCCCAGCAAGGTACATCCAAAAATTACACATACAAGCAGAAGAACGCTATTTTTCATATTGATTTAGTTGAAAAGTAAATAAATTAAAACCATGATCACCGCCAGGCCGAGCCACATGAACCATATTGGTTTCGTGCTATCGGCCACCTGATGTTTCGTTTCAAGAAGTGATGGCTGTACCTGTACCACTGGTGGCTTTGTAATTAAGGTTAACACCACAATGGCAACACTTAGCGCTATAAATATATAAAATGATAATAGCAAAAAATGGGGCCAGTATCCTTTGTACGGATAATTCAATACGTGGCAGGTACCCAGAAGTAAACAGAGCAGGCCTCCCCCGTAAAGTACAGTTTCTACGGAGATGCTGTTCACGCGTTTCCAGATGATTCCGGCCAGAAAAACCACAGCCAATGGGGGCGAGAGTATAGAAACCAGGCCCTGGCTTAATTCAAAAAAGTTTTTGCCCGAATAAGAGAAAAGCATGGCAATCCCCACCCCCGCAATAGCGGCCACAATGGTAATCCATTTGCCCATTTTTATCTGCTGTTTCTGATTAAGCGGTGTAAACTGCGGAACAACATCTAGTGTAAAAACGGTACAGAAGGCGTTTAAACTCGACGATACCGTATCAATTAATGCAGCAATCAATGCGGCAATACTCAGGCCGAGCAGGCCATGCGGCATCAGCCTTTTAATCATGGTGATATAAGCCGTATCCGGCTGTGCCGAATCTTTAAATAACACATAACACATCACCCCTGGAAGAATGAATATGATGGGCATTATAATTTTAAGGGTACCGATAAATAAAGCCCCGTATTGTCCTTCTTTTAAGTTCTTAGCGGCCAGCATCTTTTGCACAATGGTCTGATCTGCACACCAATAATAAATAGCAACAACCGGGTAGCCCAAAACAATAGAAACCCATGAATATTCGGGATGTGATGCCGGCAGAAAAAGTTTCCAATAGGATTCTGGTGTTTGGCTAACCAATGCGTCCATACTTCCAATTTTCTGAAAACCCAAAAAGGTAAGTACTATAGAAGATATGATAATAATGATAGATTGAAAAATACCGGTACGCACCACAGCCTTTAGGCCACCAATGGCGGTAAAACTTGTGGCTACAAATGCGATGATGATAATTGCCGTAAATAACGAACAGTCAAATACTCCCGAAATGAGCAGGCCTCCGGCATAAAGGGCACTTCCAAGCCACACCACCAGTATCGAAATCAGGCTGTAGATGACCAGAAAGTTATAAGACCGGTTACCAAAACGGATTTTTAAAAACTGTGGAATAGTTGATATTTTGGCTTTAAGGTAATAAGGCAGAAAGACCATGGATAATAACATTAAAAATATCCAGGCTAATAATTCGAAATTACTGCCCACAATGCCATGTGAAAAACCAATGCCGGCAAAACCAATTAACATCATTGGGCCTGCATTTGCACTAAACATAGAAAAGCCGATCTGCCACCATTTCAGGCTTCGCCCCCCTAAGAAAATATCTTCATCATTTTTTCCCTTTTTACTAAAGCGAAAGCCAACAAAAAATAAGACAAGGGCGTAAAGGCCTAAAATTAAATAATCTATATAGTTGAATGATAAACTCACAGTCGGGTTCTTTTTTTACATGGATACCACAGGCGCATATTTTGGAACATCTTGTTGTTCCCATAACTGCTCCCTAATGATCTTATTTTCTTTTTTACAATATTCCCAGTCAATTCTTACCGGCAGTCCTTCTATTTCAGGGAGAAAAAATCTGCCGTTCTTCCATTCTGGTTTAAGCAGAAAATATTTTTCCAGTCCATACATAATGGAATACAAATATTCGATCATTGCATTATTATTGGCGGTGGTCATTAAGAAAGTTGAATACAAAGAATATCCTCCTGAAGAAAACTGTAGTTTTTCTGCTTCGCAAAGATCCCTTATTTCTAACCACTCTTTAATGCCCCCCAATTGCGTGGGAACAGGCTGCAAATGTTTCACTCCGCTATTCACCAGTGTCCTGAAAATTTTCGAGGTTCTCTCTGACTCGCCATAAGCTATGGTAAGGGAGGTTTTTCCACAGAGCATCTCGATCTGATCGTAAGCGGCCGAATGAATCGGTTCTTCCAGCCAGTGGATATTTTCTTCTCCTACGGCATCAATAAACTTAAACACCTGGGCACACGACCAGATTTGATTGGCATCTACCGCCAGCTTAATTTTATCACCAAGAAGGCTTTTTACAAATTTTACCCTTTTTATATCTTCATTCAATTTCTTTCCGAAATCCTTTCCAACCTTCATTTTGTAACAGTCAACCCCGGCATCTATAAATAAGCCAGCTTCTGTTTCTAATTGTTTTAGGCTATAATTGGTCCCGCCACCGCTTCCATACATTTTCACATCATTCCGAAGGCCCCCGATGTATTGGTGCAAGGGAACTTTTTTTCGCCTGGCGGCCAAATCGTACAGCGCCATATCAATCTGTCCCAGCAAAGCCGAAGCAGCGCCTTTAAACCCTTCATTCCGGATAGACCAGTATAATTTTGGATAAAATTCCTGATAAGGCATGCCCTGACTGTGGAATAATATAGGAAACAGGCAGGTTTCTAATATATTGGTATAGCTGTTATATATGGGTGCCTCTCCAATATTTCCGCCCACATCCTCAATGGTAATAATGGATATCGAATAATGCGGGAAGGGGCCCATAGTTGCATCCTGAAATGGGGTTATGGCTTTAACCTTTTCTAAAACTCTTATCCGAATCTTTTTTATATCAAAAATCTCGTTATCTATATTGTACATCTATCGTTGATTTAGCGTTTTAAATACCTCGGTATATACTTCCGGAGACAACCGGCCTTGCTCTATTGCCTTCAATGTGTCTGTTAACTGTTCTTTATCTGTCGCCCCCATTACCACTTTAAATTCGCCTTCGATTGTAAAAAGAAAGCGATGGGCAAGTTCATGAAGGGGCATATGGTACTTTTTGGCGATCGCATCTATCTTTTTAGCCTGTGTTACACTTTCCAAACCGAGCCAATAGGGTCGAGAGGCCGTAAATTCAGGAAACTTAGCCCCCAGCAGCCCCATATTTAGCGGGCTGGCTGCGTAATAGGCCTTATTATTTTGCGCACAAAAGGGAATGATGGTATCCAAAGCTTCAATATTGCAGGCATTAAGCCGGTTAAAGCCCATAATTACCTCGAACAGATCAGATTGAAGATAGGGTTCAAGTGCCGCGGGTGGATTTCCGCCTAAACCAATCTTTTTGGCATAACCAGCATGCTTAAAGTATTCGAGTTGTTTTAAAACACCATCGATATCCGCTTGAACAATGGCATCCGGATCGTGAAGAAAAAGGATGTCTATTTCAGGAATCCCGAGCGTTTCTAAGCTATTTTCGACACTTCTTAACATGCCATCAGGGGTAAAATCATAGTGACCATCGTCAACTGCATAACATTTCTTACGCCCAACTTTTGTACTGATTTGCGGGCGTTTACCTTCCCACTGGCGGAGCACTTCCCCTAATATATCTTCTGCATCGCCGTATGCCGGCGCGGTATCTATTGCCTGAATGCCATGTTCGAGGGCTGTAAAAATGGTAATAGCCGATTCCTCAGGTCGAATCTTTCCCCAGATCCCACCCAGGGCAGCAGTTCCTAAAATTACATTGTCTAATACTGAGCCTGTCATGATTTAATTATCGACGATTTTTTTTACCTATAAAACTGTAATGCCTTTTGAAGGGCTAATCTTTATCCGAATGGTTTCGCCCGCTTTAACCTTAACTTTGGGCCAGTCTAAAAATGCGGTATAAGCCATCGACTTTAGTTTCTCCTTTTCTGTTTCTGCCATCACCGATACATCAGCATCATATTTTGTAGAATTTTGGAGCTGTAAAATCATCCCAGCCCCATCGCCAGAAAGGAGTTCGGCATTAACATGATCAAAAACGTATAACTTCTTTGTATCTACATTCAGGTAAATTCCCGGAATTTCGAGGGCCATCAGCATGCCGTTGGTTTCGGTCCAGGAATTACGTGTTTGTATAAAGTTACCAATACTTCCCTTTCCTTCGGCATCGCTCAATTGAATCCTTTCCATAGAAGAGCCAATAAGATAATTGGTTGTGATGTGTCCGGGCATATTTATTGCCTCGGCATGGGCATGCTGAATGTCTCTGATCAAGTCGGCATACAACATATTTCCGGTTGCCCTAAATAACTTGAAGATATAATCGCCTGATGCCGTACATATACCCGGTGCGGCATGTTTATTCTGGATACTGGCCCAAATGGCTCCGGCCATATTACTTTTTAAACCGCCAATCGCACTCTTTGCTGGAAAAACCGGATCGTATGAAAATACCCACGATGCACCTAAAGCCGCCTGAACCTCAGCCTTATCTAACCACTCCTTTTGTCCGGTATAATAATACAAGGCCATTAATGATTCCAGAAATCCAAAGGCAGATTCAGAATCTGCATCCTGCGATATATCGCCACAATGCCCACCGGTTAAACCCTGCTTTTCTACATCTCTTTTATAGTAAAATTTTGCAGCATTAGCAGCAATTTCCATCCATTCTTTCTCCCTGAAGTAATCGGAGGCCATCGCTACACCTGCCGGCACAATTGCTCCACCAGTTGAATTGTATACCGCAATTTCTCCGGTTTCGGGAACAATGTACTGTCCAAATTGACCATCCTTTTTCCAGGTGCGAACGAAAGCTGTAGCCAGCTTTCTTGCAGCATTTTCCCATTCCGGCTTAATACTGGCTCCATAACCTTGTGCCTTTAACAATAACAAGTGTTTGGTTAACCAAAGCAGCACATCTGCATTCTTTCGCACCAGGGTTTGCATAGGCTTAAAGTACGGCGACATCTTTTCGGGGATAAGCTCGCCCGTGGCCTTAATGCCTCCAAAGAAATATCCGCTTTTCCCCTGGAGTTTATTTACGACAAAATCCAATTCGGCCATCACCCTCTCCCGTTCTTTTTTATCATTCAAAGCCAGCATGGGATAGGTATTCATCATCCCGCTTACCCAGCCCAGCTGAAAATCCTTATTATTTTCTGGCAGATAATAGGAGCCTGCCTCTACCTGCACAAAATTGCCCTTACATATATTCGTAGCCACTTCGAAAGTTTTGCTCATGGGCAATAAATTGCGTGGATGATTTAAACCTGACAGGCTTTTGCGCACTTCCATAAATTTCTTTAAAAGTGCAGGGATATTCTCCGCATTAAACACAAATACCTTAAACTTCAGTTCCACTTCATCGCCTTGTTTCCAGTCTGGGGCAAGATCCCCGCTCAAATGAAAATCGCCGAATCCGGCAGCCATTTTACGTACTGCAGGCACTGAAATGCCAAACGAAGCACTATCTTTCTTTGCAGTTTCGCTAATGGTTAAGCCATTAGCACCCAATTTTGTCAATTGCCCGGTAAGCACAATAAAACCCTTTTTCTCGGTTTCCGAAAAAAAGCACATGGCTGGCGTGGCTACATTGCCGGTCTGTAACTCAATTAATGATGCTTTTCCATCTTCATTGGAAAGCCTGGGATTATTGGAAATGGTAAGGGGTACCAGGGGATTATAATACATATCCTTTGGATAATCTGGATTATAACCATTACCAATTGATCTGTATCGGTTGCCATTGTATACCGCAGCAGGAACGAGTACGTAGTTTTTCGGATTCCACTTGCTAAAATCAAATGACACCGAAACTGCAGTAGATTTTGCTACGCCGCTATGCAGGCGAAAGCTGGCAACTGCTTCTATAACATCTCCCTGCCCGGGGGGGCTTGTTGTTTTTAACTGTAAAGCCCAGCTGCCCGTTTTAGTTTGAAGGAAATTTTTATGAAAAATATGTTCGGTTAATAAATCAGTGCCATTGAACTCTTTAACGGATCCTTTTAAAGAACCATTCAAATTCTTCAATAATTTATTAAGCGGTTGTTGCGCACCAGCAGCAATACCAGTGCCTGGCATTAACAAACAGATTAAAGCTATTTTTAAGTTCTTTATGCTCATCATTAATTTCATCCCTGTAAAGGTTCAATTTTGGTCAAATCTAAACTACCCTTAACTTAACTAATACCTATGTTTTTTTCGCAGCAGGTTATTAAATTAAACCACTTTGAACTGTAGCATTAAGAATATCATCAATTCAATAATTGAATGATTGCCACAGGACTTATCGGCTATAATTGAAATTAAATCTCCTTTTTGCGCCGTCTTGAGCAAGAATATTTAAAGGTATTGTAGGAGGGCACAAAAAAATAACTACAAATTCTATAGTTTTTATAGTCTTTTAATAAAAATTTTTATATTTGTCAAAACACGTTGAATATTAACGCTTAATAAAAATATATGTCACACTTACTTATTTTTTCTATGCGCATGTACCCTCCCTGTTGTTGCTAATTCAGTAGCATCGAACTCACCCTTATTAAAATGAAGTGCGGTTTAATGTCAAATTAAAAACATCCATCCTGTTTTTACAGCAAGGCATTATCTAAACTTTAATCATCTCTATAAAACCTAAAGAAAATGACATTATCAGATTTTACCATTTTGGGAAAAAAAATATTGGTTGGCATTGTTGTAACCTTAGTTCCTTTCATTATCATTTTTGGTGGGTTATACCTCACCAGGCATTTACTAAGCGATAAAAAATCAACCAACATCATTAATACAAAATAAGAACTCATCTATGAAAATTGAGGAAACTACCCGAAAGCGGATTATAAAAAACGCATTTTTAAGCCTTTTTATCTACGCACTACCCATCGCCCTTATGTTTGCCACTTTTACCATAACCGGTGAAAGACCCTGGCTAAAACAAAAGCATAAAACCGAAAAAAATAAATCTGTAACCCCTAAAAATGCGACAAACAATGGAACAAGTGATTAATTTTATCAAAAATATTATTGAAAACCTGAATGGTTTCGGTTTTCCTTTTTTAGTATTCTTTATTGGCTTACTGGAGTTTTCTTTTGGATTGTATAAAGGCAAATGGCCAAAAAATGAACGTTTTGTAGATATAGCCTGCTTTACCTTACCAAGACTGGTTATCAGACCAGTTGTTGCCTATTATGGGTTAAAGTTCTTGCCTGCTGTATTGCCGGATCTTAAAAATGCATTTGAATGGGTCCCTTTCTTCTGGGGCTGTTTCATTATTGCCGTAGCAGATGATCTGACCCAATACTGGTACCATAGGTTACACCACGAAATTCCCTGGTTATGGCGCTTTCATCGTACACATCATTCTGCATCTTACATGGGCATGGCCATGGCGAGCCGGCAAAATGCCATTTATACCTTGTTTTTCTCACAGACTTATTTAACCACAGCTTTGGTTTATTTAGGACTGGGCATTCCAGCCATTGTGGTAAAAGGCATAAAAAGTACAATTACTACACTGGCACACTCGAGTATACCATGGGATAAACCTTTTTATAAATACAAAATTTTGCATCCGCTGGCCTGGGTTTTGGAAAGAACAATTTCTACACCTGCAACCCATCATGCACATCATGCTGCTACTACCGATGACGGCATTGGCTATTACAAAGGAAATTTTGGCAACATGTTTTTCTTGTGGGATATCATTTTCGGTACAGCTTTAATTACCCGGAAATACCCTAAGGCTTATGGCATTTCGCACTATGAAGGCGACCAATGGTATGCACAATTGTTATGGCCTATCTTTAAATCGAAAGTGCCTGGTAGCGAACTTGCAAAAGACGGGCCGATGGTGAGGTTAGACGAACCAACACCTGTAATCCATATTCAGCATAAATCTGATGATGTTTTTGAGGAAGAGGAATATTATTACCGTCCGGGTGCAACACTCGCTAAAAATTAAAATCAAAAGGCCGGGCATAAAAGCCTGGCCTTTTGATTTACTGGCTGGCCTAAACAAGTGCCTTTAGGTTAAGCGTCCGGACTCACTTGACAAAATCCAACACCCTCTAATCATTCCCTACGTCCCCTGTGGCTTAGCCACCTGCTGCAAAAACAAATTCAGATCCTCATCTTTGCCTAAATCCAGTTTCTGTTTTAAGCGATAACGACTCATGCGCACACTTTTAGGTTCGATACCTAAACGGATAGAAACCTCCTTATTGGATAAGCCCATAAGCATGTACGAACAATATTTTAAATCAAGTCGGGTAAGCGTATGATTCGCTTTTTGTTGCAAACGTTCAAAGAAAACAGGATTGGTATCAAAAAAATCAGTTTTATGCTCTTCAAAGTCTTTATCCATTTTTTTCTGTTGATTCACAATTCGTTTAATCTGTTCATCAAGCGAAAGATGGCTTTCGTGATTTACCTTACCCGATAATAATTCCAACAGCTCATTTTTTTCCTCTATCTGTAAGTTACCCGCCAGCACCTCTTTCTCCAAACGTTCCTGCCGTTCTTTAAGCAGGGCCTGTTCTGTTTGAAGTTGAATAGCCTCTGCTTCTTTTAACTGTGCCCTCAGCTCAGCAGCATCTTTTTCCTGATCAATCAGTTCCTGCTTCCTCACCGATGCTTTAAGTTTATAATTATACGATATAAGCAGAAAAAGTAATGCGGCTATTCCACTTAGACCAGAAATAATGTAAAAAATATTCAGTTTTTTGGTAAATGCGGTTTGTTGATGGAGATAAGCAATTTCCTGTTCCTTTTTTTCTGACTGATATTGTGCTTCCACCCTTATTATACTGTTTACTTTCTCCTCATCGAAAGCTTTCTTATAATAAGTTAAATATTGCTTTAAATAGTTTAGCGCTGCTCCTTTATCTCCTTTTTTCTCGGCTATATTGGCAAGTCCCTGGAAAATCCTGGCCTGGGTAAGTGGCATTTTTACTACGCCATCGGCAATTTTGTTCAGTCCGGTTAACAATGTCTTTTCTGCCTCATCATAATTTCCATCACGCAGCGCATACTCGCTCTTTAAGCCATAACAGTTTAACAGCACCTCTTGCAAATTGGTTTTTGTTGCAATTTCTATCGCGATGTCTACATATTTTTCGGCACTATCACGGTAAGTGTTTGGAAAATATTGAAAATAAGTATTAGCCGTGTTTAAGGCAATTGCTGCTGTATTGCTGTGGATCAGCAGACGTCCTTCCTGTTTTTTAGAAAGCAATAGTGCTTTTTTGTAAACCAATAAAGCCGAATCGAGCAGATTACGTTTAATGGTATCCAGCTTAAATCTGTCGAAATAGGTCTGTCCAATAGTAAAATAGGCATTATTTAACAAATCTACCTGTTGGCTTTTCACAGCAGTGGAGTAGCATAAATCGGCGTATTTTTTTTGTTTTGCAGGGTTATTACCATATCCATAAAAGCTGGCTAAATAGTGATATATAGTGCTTTCGTATTCATATGCCTGTTGCCCCTTAAAAAAATCAAGGGCTTTAAGCAGTTTTGCTATAGATTTATCGCTTTCATCATTGATCAGGTCTAACCAACCACTCCTGAACCATACAAAGCCCAATGCAACCGGGTCTTTTGTTCTTTTTGCATAATACATAGCACTATCCAGGCTTTCGTAAGCATGCTTTAAGTCTTTTTTCCAAACATATAGGTGAACTAAGGTTGCATAGGTTATGGCTTTACTCTTTCCATCCTTTAGCCCTTCGCTGGTTTGGAGCGCCTGATTGGCCTGCTGGAAAGAAAGTGGCAGGTTCTTTTCAAAATTCGCTTTAGCCAGTTTACACAATAGTTGTACACGTACTTCTTTTGAAACACCATCCTTCGAAAGCAGGCCGCGTAACGAATCAAGGTATATCTGCTGAGCATCCGCACTTTTAAAAAAAATAAGGACAAATGATACTGTAATTAATAATGTTTTCAGTGGTAGCTGCATAATCAAAAATAGAAAAAAGAAACACTTTTGAGGAAGCAGAATTACAACAAATAACTGGAATATAACAGTTTAAACGCTTTCTGTAGACTCCTTGTAGTCGCTCTGATGAAAACAGGTAGTCGCAGAGTAGTCTCACTTTTCTTGGCTGCCCGTCCATACCCTGGTAATTTTGGATTATTCAATTCAACAAAAAAATTAATCCTATGAAACAGAAAACAATGGCTATCCTGGCCTACATTACATTGATCGGTTGGATCATTTCTTACCTCGAGTTTAAAAAATCAACAGAAAAAAGCACGCTGGTTAATTATCACCTGGGCCAATCGCTCGGGCTTATCATCACTTCTATCCTTTTAAGTATTGTAAGTGGCGTTGTGCTGGCCATCATCCCATCTTTGGGAAGTGTTTTTTATCTCATTTTATTAATTCCATTTGTATTGCTCTTGCTCGGCATTATAGCGGCCAATAATGAGGTAGAAAAACCTTTACCGCTTATCGGGAAAGTATTTGAGGGGAAATTCAATTTCACTCCATAAACAACACTAAAACCAGAAATTATGAAAACCAAATGGTATCGCGCTGCGCTAATGCTATTGTTGCTGTTATCTGGGTTCGGCGTATTTGCCCAGGTAGAAGAGCGCGGAGGAGAAGATTCAACGATTAAAATTGAATTTAAACTGACGGATCACGCAAGCAATAAAAGCCAGACTTATAAACTTTATGGCATCAATTATTCAGTAAACAATCCTTATTACATGCAAGATGAAAGTAAGCTGATAAATAATGGGAGCTGTGGAATTAGTATTGATATGGCGCAGGAAGCAGATGAATTTCTATTGAAATGGGTTGCAGGAGCCATCAAAAATGCCTCTGGAGAAATTACGATTGTACATATTGGCAGCGTAAAAAAACCACGAAAAATTGTCTTTACTGATGGAAAGACTGGCAGCTCATCTGAAAGCTTTTACACTGCCACGACAACCAATAGTTTTCCGCAAATCAGCATTTATGTAAAATCACTGACGGTAGACGGCATCACAATTTTTACCATGGCAAAACCAGCAGATAAAAGCGAATAGGTAGACAAAATTGTAAACCCTTTACATCAAATCCAATGAAAAAATTAATATTACTCCTGCTTATTGCCGCATCAGCACTCACCATAAGCAGTTGCAAAAAAGATAAAGCGCCAACTGAAAACCCAGCAGAAGCAGTTAAAGCCAAGGTACTAGGCAAATGGAATTTTGAATCAGGCACCATCATTACCACCAACCCGCCCAATCCAGAAAAAACAGAAAACCTTACCGGCAGGCCAGGTATGTATTTTGAATTCCGTACAAATGGGATTTCTTTCAATAATCTGGAGGGCGATGCAGAAGAACCGTATACCGTTACCAGCAATACTTCTATGCGCATAGGAGATTATACTTATAACATTAAAGAACTGACCGCCAACAGGTTCGTAATAGAATCAGTACAAAGCAACAATACTACAACTTCAAGATTTACCATGATTTTGAACAGGTAACAATTAAATTAGATAAAAATGAAAAAACACCTAATGATCATGCTGATTATGGCATTTGCAGTTTTCATAACCAGTTGCAAAAAAGATAAAGAAACCGATAGCAGCCAGGCCACTATAGCCAAATTACAGGGCAGATGGATGGCTACCTCACAGGTAGAAAAGGTTTACGAGAAGGCTGGCAACAAGCTGGTCTCCGAAAAAACAACCCCTTATAAAGCCAACCAAAGGGAAATTGAATACAAGGGAAATGAAATAACTTATTACTTTAACGGAACCCCTGAAGATACTTACAGCTATGCCATTATTGGTACCGAAATAAGGTTAAGAGAAGATAACAGTGGCGTTTATTATCAATTGAAATTTTATTCTGATACGCAGCACTCCCATACTGAAGAATATGATTATAAAAACAACGCTATTGAAATGAAAGAAGTGACAGAAACCATTTATAGCAGAAAATAACGAACAGCACCAAAACTTAAAATTATGAAACTTTATATATTGGTTTTATTAGTGACCGTAACTGCACTTACCGGATGTAAAAAAGATAAAGTGAGCGACAACGACATCAATAATCAAAAAATACAAGGCAAATGGGATCTGGTACTCACCCGGTCCGTTACTTTTAATAATGGCAAAAAGGTTGAAGATGAGGAAAAGATTGCAAGTGGCACGACTATTTTTGAATTTGCGGGCAACACACTAAATTATATCGAAAAAAGTGGTTCTAAACAGCGTTATTCGTTTACTATAGAGGGCGATGAAATGATCATGCGAGGAGATAGAAATGGTGCTGTTTTCTTTAAATTCAAATTTAATTCTGATACGCAATTGGAATTATCGCAGCGTGAAACAGAAACCATCAACAATGTGACTTATGAAGAATCATTTACCTATGTAATGAACAAGCTGTAATAATTACGTAGATAGTGATTAATTGCCCTAACAGCAGAAATGGCAAAATCTTTGAACTGGCTTAATAAAAAAACATGATGAACCCAGAACTCTACAAACAACAATTTACCCCTGAAGATACACCAGGATGGCAGGCGATAGATGATCAATTGGAGAAGATATACGGTGATTTGGAGGCACGCCATTACCCGCCATTGTGCGGAATCCACTACATGGCTGGTGGAACAGACCCGATAGATGGCGCCAGTATTTATGATAGCAGTCACCAAACCTTTCATCGGCACATCATCAGTTATGGCATGAGCGAACTGTATTACAGCGAAGATAAAGCCGGCGGAGAATTTAGCAAATGGGGTTTTGAATTTACGTTCAGGCTGGTCCCATTCAAAGATGATGAGCATGATCCCATCTGGGCCATAAACGTGATGAATAACCTGGCCAGGTATGTATTCTCGAGCGGGAAATGGTTTGAAGAGAACCACTTTATCCCAGCTAACGGCCCTATTAAACTAAATGACGACACTGAAATAACAGGATTTGTTTTTGCATTAGATCCAGAACTGGGGAAAATAGATACTCCACACGGCGAGGTAAGTTTTTTACAGTTGGTGGGCATTACCAATGCAGAAGTAGAACAACTTA
The DNA here is from genome assembly GCF_056490665.1 of Pedobacter folensis. Lineage (NCBI taxonomy): Bacteria > Pseudomonadati > Bacteroidota > Sphingobacteriia > Sphingobacteriales > Sphingobacteriaceae > Pedobacter > Pedobacter folensis. Next base: position 253,751 of record NZ_JBWJIF010000003.1, on the reverse strand, counting down.
AGCAAAATCCTTCAATGGCAGCTGTGAAAGAATTAATCGATCGTTTACAACAAGACAATCCATTATTAATAACCGATTTGAACAGGAAATAAAACTTAATGGTGAGTTTGCCTGGACGTAATCAGAATAAAATTAATGTCATGCCAACAAACATACCATACGATAATAACTGGGCCCTGTTACCTGGTGTTGGGCTGGGCAAAGTGGCATTTGAGATGACCCGATTACAGGTAAACGCATTTAAAAATATTTTAGGCGAGATTACTGCCGAAAGAAATTCTCTGTCACAAAAAGAACAGTTGCTGGACACTTTCCATATGCTTAAGGATTTTTTTACCGAAGAAGATTTAAAAACAGCTATGAAAGCTTTAGAGGAAACTGGTGCACAACGCGGATTTATTGAAACGGAGCACAGGGCAACAGGGATAACGCTGGAATACGAAGATGGCAAACTGACTGATTTTTTTGCCGATGACAGGGCCAGGCAACTTCATTTCCAGGGCACTGCTGTTTTCTCCAACCCATTAAGTTTAATCAAAAAAATGGCTTCTGCGTTGCAGGAAAATCCCTTGATTAAAGATGACGAACTGGTGTTTCAAAAACATAATATTTACCTGTTTTCTTTTATCCGCGAGGATTTTACTGAAGGCAGTACAGACAATAGATCTATGATGTGGAGAAAACACCCCAGACCTTTAGGCCTAAGTTTATTAGACTATCAAACCTTACAAATAGTATAACAGGAAAATAAAATAATAGCAATAACCAGGATACACAAAATATAATGGAGGAATTTATTCAGAACCATCCCGGCGAAACAGAAGCAAAGCCCAGGTACAATCCGCAGGATGGCAATACCAATAGTGCAGGTTGGGCGTTTTTAGTACTGGCCTGCGTACCCGTAGTAATTACTTATGCCGTGCTCTCCAGGCTAAAAGAAATTAACAAAATAGAAACCTGGATGTATTATGTGGGGCTTGCCATTGCATTGGTCATCGGAGCTTTACTGGGTAAAATTTTTATCCAGAAAATAACGCGGAGAAGAATAAACGAGCAGAAGAAATATTACAAATTAACGGGTGCAAACTGGTTGCCTCAACCAAAACGGGAAGCGCTGCAGTTAGATGCGCCTGATGGGTATAAATATGGAGAATGGATCGAAACCCTTGAATATTGGCCTTGCGAAATAAGGTTGCCTAAAAAAGTGGATTTTAAAACCTTTATCGTTACCACAAAAGAAGAACGGCTGGAAGGCAACGACCAAAGCTGGGGCGTATTGTCAGAAAAATCGTACAATGAAACTATTGATCGCCTTTTTAACGGCATGCATAGCGAACTGTTTGCTACCGAGAAACGCCTGATGCCAGCAGAAGAAATCAAAAAAATGATCACCCGCCTGGCCGACCTTACACAACTGCCCGAAAGTTATGTGCAAGCATGCTGGGAAGCAAAAGATGATCAACCTCCATTGTTACTTTGGGGTTTCGACCTCCAGCGCATTATAGAACTATCGCGAACTTCTTTTATGGCAGGCTTAATTACGGAAGAAACGGCATGGCAAAATATATTAAAAACATCAGCATATATCCATGCGCTATTTGATGATATGGATAGCTTTTATAACAATTTTAGGCTAGGTCACGCTTATCTGATTAACGATTTTAAAGTGACAAGCGAAAAGCTGAAAGCCCATAAAGCGTACAACGAAAACTGCGACTGGCCGATTAAAGAAATTACCTGGCGTAAAAATGATATTGACCTTTTGCCCGATGTGATCCAAAATGGCTGTAAAGTGTTTGTAGATCAGCAAATATTAAAAAGTAAACACCAGGTAATCAAAGGTTTTCAATCAGGCAATACTGATCACAAACAAAATTAGCTTACGATGATAAAAGAGAGCAGCTACAGCATATTAGCACATAGTATTGAATTTGAACGGTATAACCTGTTCTTTAGCACGCTCCACCAAAACCGAATAGTTAACCGGGATAGAATAAACGCTGTCGATCTCAACACCTCACCACATTCGCTAATTATAGATAACAGGGAAATTATTTTCCTAAATCATGGCGATACGGAATTGCTACCAGCATTTGCAGCGAGAAATAAAATCCCTCAAACTACGCATATCGATACCTGGGCCATACTGACCAGGGATTATCTGGATACTGAACTTAATCTGAAAGTAATGTTGCAACAGAACCAAAAACTAACAGGTATTGGAATCGATCAGCATGAATTTAAAAAAATAAGTAAAGCGCTTAAGTCAACTTTATTTGGCACCATGGAATGGAACTATCTCGGATTGTGGGATGTACTGGCAATGAAACAATACAGAAATCCATTTTATCGCTTTTTTGGAAGGAATTTTTATTGGCAGGCAATGGCCATAGCATTAAAGGGAAGTGATTACGAAAAACAGCAACTTAAATAATAAATAGCTGAAAACCTTATTTGCTCGTTTATTTAAGCGGTTACAATATTATGCCTGGAGTGAATCACCATTTTTTCACGAGTCTTAAATAAATCCACGATAGCAAGAACAATTCTAAATAACATAATGCAGCTTAGCTTAACATATACTTTAATTTCCGGAAACATGGGCCATGTAATTTTGCCTCAAACGGAAAACAAAACTTATGAACAAAACATTATTAAAGCAAAGGGCTTTAGCCCTTGCTGTGGCTGCATTCGTTACTTCGGCAGTTGTGATCAGTGCCTGTAAAAAGAATAATGAGCCAGAAAGCCCTGAAACCACTCCGGTTACGCTTAAAGATTATTCGGTAAACCCTTCATTGGTAAAAGCCATGCCTGGTTTCGAAAGTCTGAATATTACTACGCTGATCAGCTCGGATGATGTACTGGCAGAATCACCAAATTTTATTTTTGGTGCACAACCCGATGGAGCCGGAATTATTAAAAATCCAGCTGGAGAAGGCTTTATCATGATTAATAACCATGAAATTCTTCAATCGGTATCGAGGGTATATTTAGATAAAAATTTCAAACCTGTAAAAGGAGAATATATTGTAGATTCTGATGGCGGTATGACCCGTTTATGTTCTGCTACAATGGTAACGCCAGAAGAACATGGCTTTTCTAAACCAGTTTTCTTAACGGCCGGAGAAAGTGGTGCAGAATCAATGATCCACGCGATCGATCCACTTGCCGCTGCAGATAAAAAGAACAAACAAAGAACAGTCAGTGCATTGGGCAGATGGAGCGCTGAAAATGCGGTACCACTACCTAAAGCATCATATTCTGGCAAAACCGTTATCCTGATTGGTGAGGATGAAACAGATGGGCAATTGGCCATGTATGTATCTAACACCCAGGGTGATTTAGAAAATGGAAAGTTATATGTGATGAAACGCAGCAATAACGACCCTATAGAAACGAACATGGACAAAGGACAAAGCTACGATGTTGAATTTGTGGAGCTAGATAATGTAAAAAGCAGTACAGGGGCACAATTGCAGCAACAAACCATCGATAAAAAAGCTTTAATGCTGGCCCGTGTAGAAGATATCGATTATAGAAAAGGCAGTGCAGCAAACGGACGCGAAGTATATTTTACCGCAACCGGTGTTAGCCAGGGCGATAAACTTACACCTGTAAGTGGAAAAACCATGTGGGGTCGCGTATACAAATTAGTTTTGGATGCAAGCAATCCGTTAAAAGGTAAATTAGAAGTTGCGGTTGATGGCAATGACAACCCTGGAAAAAGCATTGTCAATCCCGATAACTTATGTGTAACTGAAAACTATGTGTACATCCAGGAAGATGGGGATTCGTTCTATAAAAACAATGATCATGATGGAACCATCTGGCAATTTTCTATGGCTTCAAAATCGTTAAAACCGATGTTACAAATGAACCACCGTAGAACAGATGCTGCATTTAACGCTAAATATAATCCATCAAACAGTGTACAATTAAGTACATGGGAATATGGTGCGATGTACGATATCTCTGCATTGACAGGCATTCCTGATACATTCATCGTTAATTTACACCCGCACACCTGGACAAGTGATAAATACAAAAATGCGGATGGTGGTACAACAAGATTGGTAAATAATAACGAAGGCGGACAAGTTGTAATTGTTCGCGGCGTTTCTAAATAACTCAAATCACCTCTCTATCCCTTCCGGCAAATGTTGGAAGGGATTTTTCTATTTTATTTCAACTCTTTCCTAAGCATGTTTAGCCTTAAAAAAATTGTTTTTTTCGTTGTATTGATTACCCTTATTAGCCTGTTGTCCATTTTCTGTAAAACGGAAAACAGATCAAACGCAGCACTGATAAAAGCAGATTTTGACCGGCGGCTCACTGAATTTCAAAGCATTATTGACCAAAAATTATCGAATGCAGTTCAAAACAGGAACGAAAAAGCCATAAAACAATCTTTTTTACAGGCCAGAAAAAAATACAAAGAGCTGGAGTATTATATCGAATACTTTTTTCCTTCAACTTCTGCCCTGCTTAACGGAGCACCCATAGATGAAATTGAACTGGGTGAAAATCTCATTGAAAATCCAACAGGCTTTCAGGTGATGGAAGAAATTATCTATGAAAAACCAACAACAGAAAACCGAAAAGAATTAGGGAACGAGGTAAAAAAAATGCAGCTCAACCTGCAGCGTGTTAGCCGTTTTAATGAACAGTACGAGATTACCGATGCACAATTATTTGATGCCATCCGTTTAGAAATTTTCAGGATTACCAGTTTAGGCATTACAGGTTTTGATACCCCAAACGCTTTACAATCGATACCCGAAACGGCTTCGGCACTACAGGGAATTGCAAATGTATTGGCAAAGTATGAAAATGATGCATCAGGTAAATTGATACCTTCAGCGATAAGCTACCTGGATAAAAACCCTGATTTCAATCATTTCGATCGTTTGACTTTTATAACCGAATATCTTGATCCAATCAGCAAGCACATCAATTTACTTCGTTTAGAAAAAAAAACACCCACTGCTGCCAGCGGTACTGCGCTATGCGATGATGCGACAAGTATGTTTCAGGTAAATGCCTTTAATGTAAACAAATTTGTAGGCAACAGTACCCTATTTATCAACGATGATAAAATTGCACTTGGGAAAATCCTGTTTAACGATGCTATACTTTCTAATGGAAATAACCGGAGCTGCGCCAGTTGCCATCAGCAATCACTTGCCTTTACCGATGGTTTAACTAAAGCGGCAGGAATAGCAAACGGAAAAGCATTACTGAGGAATACACCAACCTTAACTTATGCTGGTTTACAGCGTGGATTTTTTTATGATTTAAAGGCCGGAACCTTAGAAGATCAGGCGCTTGATGTGATTCATCATAAACAGGAAATGAATGGTTCACTAACCCAGGCCGCAACGAGAATTAACTCATCAAAAATCTATCTAACCTTATTTCAAAAAGCTTATCAGGATAAAACTGCAAAAGCCGATCCCTGGAAAATCCAGCATGCACTGGCATCTTATATCCGTTCCTTATCTCCGTTTAACGCCCGGTTTGACCGCTACATGCAGGGCGATAAAAAACAGTTAAATCAGGAAGAAAAAGCGGGTTTTAATCTTTTTATGGGAAAAGCAAAGTGTGGTAGCTGTCATTTTGCACCTTTATTTAATGGCACACAGGCACCACTCTTTATTAAAAGTGAAGCAGAAGTTTTAGGCGTACCCGCTACTACAGATACTTTAAAACCTAAAATAGATCCCGACCTGGGCCGATATGCCCTTTATGCTTACCCACAGTATAAACATTCCTTTAAAACTTCAACGGTAAGAAACATCACCAAAACAGGCCCATATATGCATAACGGTGTTTATAAAACCCTAGATCAGGTGATGGATTTTTATAATCGAGGTGGTGGCGCAGGCATGGGAATCGATGTTCAAAACCAGACTTTATCAGCCGATAAGCTGAACTTAAGCAAACCGGAGATCAAACAAATTATTGCATTTCTAGGCACACTGGAAGATCGTCCATAAATAGAATATGCTCGCGTCATCCTGAGTTTAGCTCAGGATCTTAAAAGATGGAAAATGTAAGATGGATGAGGGAATTAACCTTGAGTCCAATGTTAGCGAGAAATGCATTTGCTATGCACAACAAGTGTTTAGTGGCGATAAAATCGGCTTTCCCCCACTCATATGCCCCTGGCGTCATCCTGAGTTTAGCTCAGGATCTTAAAAGATGGAAAATGTAAGATGAATGAGAGAATTAACCATAATTAGCGAGACATGCATTTGTAGTGCACAACAAGTGTTTAGTGGCGACTAAATCGCCTTTCCCTCTCATCTACAACAAATCCTTCAATACCACCCAAACGTTTTCGGCAAGGATCTTATCGCCTTCGGCGGTTGGATGTATGCCATCGGCCTGGTTTAATTTCGGAATGCCGCCTACCTTATCCAATAAAAACGGGATCAGGGCCATTTGATTTTTCTTTGCCAGATCAGGAAACATGTTTTTAAAATCTGCAGCATATTTTGCGCCCATATTCGGCGGAACCTGCATACCGGCCAGCACCATTTTAGCATCCGGGTATTTAGCTTTTACACGGTCAATAATCGCCTGAAGGTTTTTAATCGTTTGCGATACGGGTAAGCCACGTAAACCATCATTTGCGCCAAGTTCGAGCACAAAAATATCCACACGCTGTTTAAGTAACCAATCAATCCGGCCTTTTCCACCAGCAGAAGTTTCTCCGCTTAAACCACCATTAATTACTTTGTAAGGCATTTGTAAAGAATCGATCCGGTTTTGGATCAATGCCGGGTAAGCTTCTGTTGGGTCGAGCCCATAACCTGCTGTTAAACTGGTGCCAAAAAAGAGGATATTCTTCTGTTTAACAGCTGTAACTGCAGTTTTTTGGTCAGCCGAATCTAAAGTTTTATCCGTATCGCGTTTACTTTCACGGTTTCCGCAGCTTAGCAGTACAAGGCTCAAAACAAATAGCCCCATTAATCGTTTTCGTAACATATCTATTTAATCTATATCTAATTATTATTTAAACCATTACCTTAACAGGCAGCGCCCTGTTATGTTTGGCCATCATCTATACGCAAACCCTAAAAATTCAGCTATTGGAAAGCATATTGAACATCCGAAATGTAAGCAAAATTTACCAAAGTGCCGGACGGGAACTCACCGTTTTGGATAACATTAACTTTTCGATCACAGCGGGCTCAACGGTAGCCATAACAGGCCCTTCGGGAAGTGGAAAAACAACCTTGCTCGGCTTATGTGCCGGATTAGACAGGGCCAGCAGCGGAACGGTTGAGCTGAATGGTATTGCCTTAGAAAAACTGAATGAAGATGAAAGGGCGGCGGTTAGAAATCAGTATGTGGGTTTCATTTTTCAGAACTTTCAACTCTTACCCACTTTAACGGCGCTCGAAAATGTAATGGTACCCTTAGAATTAAGGGGTGCAAAAAACATCCGTGCACATGCCTTAGAACTGCTGGATAAAGTTGGCCTGGCCGATCGTTCGCATCACTATCCTGTACAATTATCAGGCGGCGAGCAACAGCGCGTTTCGCTGGCCAGGGCATTTTCCAATCAACCGGCTATTCTCTTTGCAGATGAACCTACCGGAAACCTTGATGCAGAAACCAGCGAAAAGGTAATCAAATTGCTTTTTGATTTAAATAAAGATGCAGGAACCACCTTGATTATCGTAACACACGATCTAGAGCTGGCTGCCAGAACGGCAAGAAGCATTAAAATTAAAGGCGGCGTAATCATTTCAGACGAAAATCCTAGTTATGCCTAATAACCTCCCAAAACAATCTATAAAGTTTTCGTGGCTGTTTAAAATGGCCTGGCGCGATAGCAGAAAAAACCGTGCACGTTTATTGCTCTTCATCTCATCCATTGTTTTGGGTATTGCAGCCCTTGTTGCCGTTTATTCCTTTAAAGATAACCTGCAAAAAGATATTGATGCACAGGCAAAAGAGCTTACCGGCGCAGACCTTGTTTTAGATAGCCGCAAAGGGGTAAGCAAAGCCATGCAAAAAATGCTCGATACACTTGGTGATGAGCGATCGCAGGAGAAAACCTTTGCTTCGATGATTTATTTTCAGAAAGGTGGAGGCAGCCGTTTGGTACAAATGAAAGCCCTGGAGGGGAATTACCCTTATTACGGCACCATAGAAACCATTCCACTGGCTGCCGCAAAACATTTTCAATCGGGGAGAAATGCATTGGTAGATCAAACCCTCATGATGCAGTTTAATGCAAAAGTGGGCGATTCGGTAAAAATAGGCGATCTCAATTTTAATATCCTGGGTACGTTAACCAAAGCCCCTGGCCAAACCGGTATTGGTGCAAGTATTGCGCCTACGGTTTATATTCCACTACAAACGCTCGATAAAACCAATCTGATTAAAACCGGAAGCCGGATCAACAATAAATTTTATTTCCGGTATAACGATCCCTCCAAAATAGATGAATGGGTAAAAAAGCAGGACAGCAAATTAGAGAAAGAAGGTTTTGATGCCGACACCGTTGAATCGCGAAAAGAACAAACCGGAAGATCTTTTAAAGATGTAAACCGTTTCCTGGCTTTGTCTGGTTTTATCGCTTTACTACTCGGTTGTGTTGGTGTAGGTAGTGCCATCCATGTGTACATTCAGGAAAAATTAAGCGCGATTGCCACGCTGAGGTGTTTAGGACTAAAATCGCGTCATGCCTTTTTAATCTACCTCATCCAGGTGTTTTTCATTGGCTTAATTGCCTCCGTTTTAGGAGCAGCTTTGGGCACAGGCATACAGTTTTTACTTCCGCTGGTGTTAAAAGATTTTCTGCCGATCGAGATCAGCATGCAGGTTTCGTGGCTGGCGGTGGGCCAGGGTGTTTTATTGGGGCTCATCATCTCGGTGCTCTTTGCCCTCCCTTCACTCCTTTCCGTTAGAAGGATTTCACCTTTAAATGCCATCCGCATATCTTTCGAAAAAGCATCCGGAAAAAGAGATCCGCTAACCTGGCTGGTTTACCTGCTTATGGCAGTCTTTATTACAGCTTTTACGCACTTGCAGATGAAAACATGGATCCAAACGCTGGCTTTTACCGCCAGTATTGCCATCGCTTTTGTGCTGTTGATTATATTGTCTAAACTACTGATGTTTCTGGTGAGAAAACTCTTGCCTAATTCATCGCCTTATTTATGGCGGCAGGGTTTTGCTAACCTCTACCGGCCCAATAACCAAACCTTGATGCTTACCGTTTCTATAGGTTTATCCACTGCATTTATCTGCACACTGTTTTTTGTTCAGGGAATATTAATGAGTCGTGTTACGCTTTCATCAGGTGCCAACCAGCCCAATATGGTGATGTTCGACATCCAGAATACGCAAAAAGAAGGATTAGACAGTTTAACCAAAGCTTTCAAATTGCCGTTAATGAACCAGGTTCCCGTAATTACCATGCGGATTGAAGAAATTAACGGAAAGAAAGCCAGTGCCGACACCAATAACAGAAGGGCTTATCGCAACGAAATCAGGGCTACTTATCAGGATACTTTAACCGCAGCAGAAAAAATTACATCGGGAAAATGGATCGGAAAAATAAAACCCAATGAAACGGTTTACATTTCTCTCGATCAGCGTTATGCCCAGCAAATCCATGTGGAACTAAATGATAAAATCCTTTTCAATGTGCAGGGTATGATGATCCCTACGGTGGTTGGAAGTTTGAGGGAAGTAAACTGGAGCCGGATGCAGACCAATTTCAGGGTTGTTTTTCCGGCTGGGGTATTGGAAGAAGCACCACAGTTTCATGTATTAATGACCAGGGTACCATCGGGCGAAGTTTCAGCTCGTTTTCAGGGTGAAGTCGTGCAAAAATTTCCAAATGTTTCAGTCATCGATCTAGATCTCGTATTAAAACTCTTAGATGAGTTGCTAAGCAAGATCGGTTTTGTGATTCAGTTTATGGCTGGCTTTAGTATGGTTACCGGCTGGATTGTTTTAATATCTTCGGTATTAACCAGTAAAAACCAAAGGATAAAAGAAAGTATTTTATTGCGGACGATGGGCGCAAGCAGAAAACAGATTTTAGCGATAAACGCCATTGAGTATTTCTTTTTAGGGGCTTTTGCAGCCGGGGCAGGATTAATTTTAGCCATCAGCGGAAGCTGGGCATTAGCTAAATTTACTTTCGATGCAAGTTTCGTACCTCCGTTTATACCAACCTTATTGTTATTTGGCTCAATAGTGTTGCTGGTGGTAATTACAGGAATATTAAGTACCAGAAGCATCCTGAACCAGCCACCGCTGAAGATTTTAAGGACGGAAAGTTAAGCGGGGAGCGGAAAGTGTTAAGGGTTTAGAATCGGATAGTCGCCATACTGATCTGATGCTATCGGGGCTGAATGAAAATACCCCGTTACAAAACGCCATTCGCCAAACGCCATACTACCATGATTGAAAAATCTTAAAGGTTTTATTAATAATCGATACTTTTACATCATGATTAGATTAAACAACGATACGCCAAGCGACGTTCTTCAGGATGTAAAAATCGGCGATATGGTAACCGATACCTTTAGCAAAACAGGTTTGGTAGAAAATATAGAAATTAGTGATGATGGCCTGTACCGGGTTTACGAATTTAATCTGGTAACCGGACGAACCATTACTATTAAAAAGTAAATTACCTTAAGCCTTAACCAAATGTCATTATTTATCCTGCTTTTCGGTATCCTGTTGCTTTTCGTGCTGATCTTAAAAAAGATCAACCCCATGATTGCCCTGATTGCGGTGGCGATTATTACAGGTCTTTTATTAGGTATGCCAGCTACAAAAGTAATGGCTTCTATCAGCAATGGCATTGGCAGCACATTGGGCAGCATGGTTATGGTTTTGGCGCTTGGCGCGATGATGGGCAAATTGATTGAAGACAGCGGATCGGCAAAAAAGATCGTTTTCATTTTGATCGGTGCTTTTGGTAAAAAGAACATCCAATGGGCGGTGCTTCTCACCGGTTTACTAGTCGGGATTCCTTTATTTTACAATGCAGGTTTCGTGGTATTGATCCCTTTGGTTTTTGCCATTTCGGCCACAACAGGATTATCAAAATTATACATTGGCATTCCAATGGCCACAGCCCTTTCGGTAACACACGGTTTTTTACCACCTCATCCCGGTCCTGTTGCACTGGCTGGTATTTTCCATGCCGATATTGGTAAAACCTTAATTTACGGCTTAACTTTAAGTGTTCCTATTGCAGTTATTGCCGGAATCTATTTTCCACGATTGATCCTTAAACGAGATCAATCAGTAACTGTTCAACATTTTAGTATCAGCGAAGAAGAAAACCTTCCTTCTGCTTCAAGGAGTTTCATCACTGCATTGCTTCCGGTATTTTTAATCATCGCCGGAACCATAGGAAGCAGTTTCAAAATCGATTATATCGGTAAACCGTTGTTTATATTTTTAGCCGATCCTACTGCAGCCCTTTTAATCTCGGTTATTATTGCTTTAGCAGTTCAAAAAACTTCGATTACGAAAGCAATGGAATCTTGTGCCGAAGGGGTAAAAAGTATTGCCATGATTATCCTGATTATTGCAGCAGGCGGCGCCTTTAAACAGATTTTGATTGATAGTGGTATGGGCGAAACCGTAAAACAACTTACAGGCGGCCTAAATTTATCGCCATTATTACTGGCATGGTTAATCACCGCATCGCTTAGAGTGACCCTTGGTTCAGCAACAGTAGCAGCATTAACCGCTTCGGGTATGGTTTTGCCTTTAATAGGGCCTGGCACGCCACCCGAGTTAATGGTATTGTCAGTTGGCGCAGGGAGTTTAATGTTTTCGCATGTAAACGATACCGGTTTCTGGATGTTTAAAGAATATTTTAACCTGAGCCTGAAAGAAACATTTCGCACTTGGACAATGATGGAAAGCCTGGTTTCTGTTCTAGGGCTTGTTGGGGTGCTGGTGTTGAATCAATTTGTGTAAGGGAAATGAGTTGTCAACTTTTTATAGCCATGTCGCTAGTAAGTTGACAACTCTTATCCAAAGCCTGAGTATTTTTTTTCGGGAAAGCAATTGCAGAATCTTTTAGGTTAAAACAGCCCCGCTCTCCGTTCTTTTCGATGAAAAATCGAAACCACTTCGATCGGGTTTAGTGGGCTTAAATAATACTGCTATCCTGGGTAAAATTAACCCGACCGGCAGCGTTAGCCCATCCTTCACCTATTCCAAAGTCGATCGTCCTGCTGTCCTGAAGCTCCGGGACCAGCATCTTTCCTGCTAGTAAGAGCCCCTTGTCCTTAAAAACTATCTTGTGGTTACAAATATTATTTTTTCCGCTCTCTGCCGCGGGGGCATGGTACTTTGGAGCGCCAAAGTACCCAAAACGCTTTGTCAATCCGGCAAGGTGGCTTCTCACTGCTCCAGGCTCATCAAAAAAACAGCGGCACTTCGTTTGTGTTCAATACCTTTTAAAAGCCGTAAATCATGATTATTGAACACAAAACCACTGCGTTTAAGGTTTGGTAGTGCTATTTGTTCTATCCTGCAACTGTTTTTTTGATTTTTCTGCCACTTGGGATTGACGACGTTCTTCGGCAAAGCCTGAATTTTATCAACGTTGTTTAGCAAAATGCATAAAAAACCCAAATCAAAAGATGTGTTCACGATAAGTCTTTTACGCGATTAAGCAAAGGGCGGGACTAACGGCCCCTAAGCACTACAGGTAATGCTTTCCAAAAAAAATTGCTTGAATCTGAATGATTGCTTCCACACCTGGCTATAGGATTGTTTCGTTCCTCGAAATGACGAAACCATCAAAAACCTTAATTCTTCACCCTATTCTTTTCTGCATCGGCACCAGAAGATTCGTGTTTGGCGGGCGAAGAAAAAGCTTTACCAAAACGATAACTATAACTCAAAACAAAGTTTCTCGAATCCTGCTTGTTTTTCCAATTGGCCTCGGTTGCCGCCAGGTTGTTAATCACGCCATTAAATATCCGGTCTCTGAAAATATCATTTGCGGTTAATTTCAAGGTGCTTTTTGCCGAGAGCTTTTTCTGCACTGCTGCACCAAACTCATGCACCGATCCGAGTAAAAACTGAACATTAGAAAGTTTACTCTGGTAGCTCATACTCATTTCTGCATTCCATGTCGGACTGATTTTAAACTGCAGATTCGGGTTTGTTCTAAAATAACTGCCATTGGTCACCAAAAAACCCGTATAGAAATCGGTTTTTGAAACTATTTTGGCAAATTCCATATAGGCATTTAATTTTAACCATTTTGCGAGGTCGATCTCTGCATTTACCGAAACATTGGCCACTCTTGTTTTCCCCACATTTGCCGGTCTGCTATAGTAAGTTCCGTTTAAAATTTCGATGGTTTCGTTCACCTCATCCCGCACCCAGCTGTAACCAAATGTAGTGGTAATCTTATTTTTATACGTATGCGACAGTTCTACACTTTGCGTAAAAGAAGGCTTCAAAAAGGGATTACCAACATAATAAGTAAACTTATCCAAAGGAGAAAAGAATGGATTAAGGTCCTGATAATACGGACGATCGATCCTTCTTCCATAATTCAGCCCCAGTTGATTGTTCCCTGCAGTATCAAGTTTGTAGGAGAAATAAAACGTTGGAAATAAACTGTTATAGGTTCTTTTAAAACTCGAATCGGGTTTAATCAGATTCCCCAATTGATGCCCGTTAGAAACTGTGTTTTCATACCTTAGGCCAGCCTGAAGCGAAAACCGTTTTCCTTCCCTGCTGATGTTCAGGTAAACCGCATTGATATTTTCTTCATATAAAAAGTGATTACTCTTTTCATAATCGGCACTGGTTTTTCCGTTTGCAGTATTAAAGTAATCGGCAATGTTATCGGTTTTGGTATAAGCCGTTTTAGCCCCCGCATCAAGCTTCCACTTATTTTCCAGTGGATGTGAATAATCTACTTTAGCGGTGTAGATATCTATATTCGAAGGCAGATTACCTGTTAAAATATCCTGGTATTTTAAGGCTCCTCCAGGCAGGTAACTGAAGTTATAATACGTTTGATCGGTTTGATTGCGATAAAGCAGGTAATCCGCATCAAAGGTTAATTCTCGCCCTGCCTGCTTAAACTTGTGCCTGTAATTTAAATTTACACCCCCATTCTGGTATTTAATCTGATCGATATTTTCGGCCCTGATGATCGAATCTAACTGCATTGAAGCATTAGACAGGTTACTGGTATTGTTATTTACCTGTTTAGAAATCCGGTTCATTCCGGTGAGTACCACGCCCCAGGTTGTACGGTCTGACGCGTAATAATCAAGTCCGGTTTTTAGGTTAAAAGTATTGCCATGCCTGCGGAAATAAGAATTCTGATTAAAGTAGGATTTGGCACTACCATCAGCATTTTTATATTTCCGGTTCAGGTCAAGATCGGTAAAACTGTTATTGAGGTTATAACTCAGGTTGCCGAAAACATTAATCTTATCCTTGCGGTAATTAAAGTTGAAACTGTTGTTCGAGCGGCTTAACTCCCCCTGATTTAAACTCAGGTTAATCCCACCATTAAAACCAGCGGTTTTGGTTTTCTTGGTTTTGATGTTAATTACGCCTCCGTTTCCGGCCGCATCATATTTGGCCGGCGGATTGGTCATCAGTTCAATCTGATCAAGCGAAGAGGAAGGCAGCGAACGCAGGTAATTCTCCAGATCGGCACCCGATAAATAAGTTGGTTTATCATCAATAAAAATGGCCACCCCGTTTTTGCCTTTCAGCGAAATTGCCCCGTTCTGATCTACATTAACCCCAGGCGATTTACTCAGCACATCCAGTGCGGTTGTGCCTGCATTCGAAATCAAAGCATCAACATTCACAACAGTACGGTCTATTTTTCGCTCCACAAAAGCTTTCTGCCCAGAAATGTTTACCTCTTTTAAGTTGGTTACCCCCGCTTTGATCTTGATGTCTGATAGGCCAATAACAGCATGGCTGGCTGATAGCACCAATGTATCGGTTTGATATATTGGCGATCCGACTACCGATATTTTAATCTGGTATTTCCCATAAGCGAGCTGATCAAAACTAAACAGTCCATCCTTTCCGGTGAAGGTCGTTTTAACCAACACCGAATCTTTAAGCAGCGCAGCGGTGGCAAATTCTATATTTTTTCCTTCGGCATCCAATACACGACCATAAATTCTGGATTGAGGGGTTTGGGCTTGAGCAAAAGTAAAGGCAATATTTATCCATAAGGCTAAAAAAGCCAGGAGCTTATATTTCATGGGGTGTTGATTGGATTAGCGCTTTTAGGATCTATTGTTTATGATTTTCTACTAGGAAATTATACATCAGCGAATGATTTTCGTTTTTCAAAAACCGTTGCTTGTATTTTTTCTGCACATCAGCACTTTGTTTTACGCCATTTACAATTAAATCGTCTTTATTGAGTTTGTACGATAGTTTATTGGTACTGGTAATAATGCCATCTTTCATCAATTCCTGATTGATTTCTTTAGTATAATCACGTCCATCTCCGTTGGTTACACTTTTCGAGGTAACTGTACGCTGTACGCCTGTTCTGGTACTTGTCCTTTCGTTATACACAGGAGGCGTTGGTGGTGTAGGCGGAGCTGGTAGATTAGCTGGCACTGGCGGAGCCGGAGGTAGCGGTGGGGCCGGTGGCACAGCATATGTAGCAGCGCGGGGTGCCCTTGGCGCTCTTGGTGGGCGCGGCGGACGAGGTGCCCTTGGTACACGGTTTCCTCTACCTTCTTTATCATCCTGAGCCCATTTGGCATCTTCTATTGCCCATTTGGCGTCTTCCTTCGCTAATTTAGCATCTTCTTTTGCAAGTTTCTCGTCTGCTATCCTTAGTTTTTCGTCGGCAGTTCTGGCTTTGGCATCTTCTTTCCGCAGTCTCGCATCTTCTAATGCCTTTTTAGCATCTTCCTTTCTGGCCTGCTGATCAGCAATTCTCATTTTTGCATCTTCAGCGGTTTCATTACGTTTAATTCGCTTGTTTTCTGCTAGCTGTTTCAATTGACGATCCATTTTCGAATTGATTTCTTTTTCCAATTGATCGGCAGATTTCCCTTCAACAGGTTTAGATTTTTTAGCTGTATCCTGTAAAACCTGTATTGAAGTAGCTATTTTTTTTCTGGTAACTGTTTTTGCATGGCCTACGCTTTTAAAGGCGGCGCTGCAAACCACTACCGATACCAGGGCGATGGTTAATATTGTCTTTTCCATTTTGTTTAAAGTTGAATTGGTGTTGAATAACATCCTGCTTGCTCTATGCAGCAGGCTACCTTTCTTACCCGTTATCGCCATGGCATAAGCAGGTGCACGCTGCTTAAATTCCTGACAAATGATGAGGGCCTGAACGTAGTTTTTGCGATCGCTTACACTGGCAATGGCCAAATCATCACAGCAATGTTCGCGTTCTGTTTTTATTAATTGTGATACCCAAAGTACCGCTGGGTTAAAGAAGAAAACGATTTCGATAAAACTTTGTAATAGGTTTACCAGATAATCTTTGCGTTTAATGTGGGCCAGTTCGTGAGCCAGAATCGCCTCAACTTCTGCATCTGACAGGCCGGTAAGCAAACCTAAAGGAATTAAAATTAAGGGCTTAAAATGCCCCACCACCATTGGCGCCTGCGCAATACCCGATTGCATAATTTTAACCGATTGACTTAAACCTAATTTTTCGGCCAGCACAGCTAATTTTTCATCCCATTTTTTACCCGCAGCGTAGGTTTTATGTCTACGTAAATGATATACACCATTTAAACCTACCATTAACTGAATGCTTTTACCACAGATAATTAAAAACCAGATCAGTACAATCTGATAAGCATATGCATTCCACAAAGAAAGAATTTTGTTCAGGCCCGAATACATGTCCTGCTGAACGTTTGAAATTACAGGCTGTCCGGTATCAGGGAGATTAATTACGACCTGATCGGCACCAGAACCCACAGGCTTTTGCAGTTCTTTGCAAAAGGTGAAGAATATGGCCACAACAAACAGCACTAAACAAATGGTGAGCAGGTTATAGCGCATTACAGCACTTGCTTTTCGGGTGGTAAACATCACCAGGCCAGCAAGCAAGGCCAAAATTACCCCAAGCCATAGCGAGTGGAATAATGTAGCGCCGAGGGCATGCAACCAGTTTTCGGGTAAAAGGTTAATTAACTTAAATTCCATCATTGTGGTTCTTTAGAATCTGCTGTTATTAATTATTCCATGCTATCCAATAGCCGCTTTATCTCTTCTATTTCCTGTTTTGAGGTTTTTTCGTTACCCAGAAGCTGCATCATTAACTGCGAAGCAGATCCCTTATACAGCGTATGTACAAAACGGTCTAACAACTGCACTTTGGTTTTCTCTTCAGCCTCAACAGGAATATAAATGTGCTTCATTTGGCTTTCATCACGTTTTAATATCCCTTTCTCGGTTAAGATCTGCATCTGCTTTAAAGTTGAGGTATAATTCACCTCCCGCTGTTCGTTCAATTTATCGTTTACAAACCGAACCGTGGATGGACCGAACTCCCACAACACCTGAAGAATTTCCAATTCAGCTTTAGTAGGTTCGGGCAGGTTATTTTCAGTTTGATTAGTTTTCATACCCTAAAGGTACGACATTTTTCGTACGATACAAATATTAGGTTAAATATTTTTATAAAAAAACATAAAAACCTCATTTTGAACGATTTAAATAAAAATAAATTAACAAGAGATTGGTAAGGTCTTTCTTTCTAAGGAAAAACATGTTTATTATTTGGAGCGCAAAGCTTGTGCAAAACAATAAGCTCCTTCCCATTTTACGCTTTTATGTTTTCCCGAAACTTCGGGATGCCTCGTTGCTGCAGGGTAACGCTGCAACCGGGGCTAGATGGCGATAACTTAGTTCATTTGTTAGGTTGCAAGGCTACAATACTTTCTTCATAAACCTGATTGTAATGAAAAGCCCGCAAGCGAGGGACGAGCGAGGACTTGCAATGCAAAGCAGGACTAAGCCTCTCCTATGAAACACCATCCTTTCATTTCCTGATTTAACCAGACCTCTTCCATCACTAGCTTGTTGATGCTAACGCAGCACCTCAGGGCTTAACTCCAAATATCAATCATTAAGCCCTCAAACATTAGCGCAATTGCAAAATGATATTAACAAGACATTAAACATCTGATGTTTAAAATAAACATCGTACGTTTGTGCTGTAAATTCATCATCATGAAACAGGAGCACAAACTTTTCGAGCAGATAGCAGCAAAAATTCGTCAGGATATTAAAGAGGAAAAATTTAAAGTGGGCGAAAAAATTCCATCGGAACCTGCACTAATGGAGCTATATGGCGTTGGCCGTTCTACCATCAGGGAAGCCATCAAATCGCTTACTTTATCCGGAATTTTAAACGTTCAACAAGGATTTGGCACCAAGGTAAATGCCATTCCTACCGAACCGATAGAACAACGCTTGCGCAGCTCTGATTTTGAAGAGATCAATCAGGTAAGGGCTTTGCTTGAGCAGGAAATTGTTCGTTTGGCTACGCAAAACCGCAGCGAAACCGATCTCCTATTGATCAGTGAGGCACTCGAAAGAAGAAAAATTTCTATCGAACAGGCACTAAGGACCGAATGTACCAATGCCGATATCGAATTTCACATGGCTATTGCACGGGCATCAGGAAACCATGTACTGACCGATCTCTATGAAAGCTTTACGGTAATTATCCGCGATTTCTTTGCCAAACGTGCGCCCTCTGGCATTGCGCATTTTGCCATGAGTCACCATTTGCACCAGGCATTGTATAATGCAATAAAAGAAGGTAATGCAGAGCGTGCCAGAGAAATAACCGTTACAATACTGAATAATAATCACTAAATATCATGTCAATTTTAACTTTTACCCTGATTTTAATCCTTGGCGCCTACCTTGCTGGCCTGGTTGGTTCATTAACCGGTCTTGGCGGAGGAGTAGTTGTCATTCCGTTACTTACACTCGTTTTCCATGTCGATATTCGTTATGCAATAGGTGCAGCATTATTAGCCTCTATCGCCAATTCATCCGGCGCCGCAAGTGCATACATTAAAGAAGGAATTACCAATATACGCCTGGGGATGTTTTTGGAAATCGCCACCACAGTGGGTGCAGTAATTGGTGCCTTAATTGCTGTTTACACCCCTACAAATACCATTGCCATTCTTTTCGGCAGTGTACTGCTTTTCTCTGCAGCAATGACACTTAGGAAAAAGAACCAGGAAGCCTTAACGGAGGGCAGTAAACTTTCCGCCATCCTGAAGCTGAACAGCAGTTACCCCACACCAACCGGTACTGTGGAGTATAAACTCAGGAACATTGGTGCAGGTTTTTCAATCATGACTGTAGCCGGAGTAATGTCGGGTTTGCTAGGTATCGGATCCGGCGCTTTAAAAGTACTGGCCATGGACACCGCAATGAAAATTCCATTTAAGGTAAGTACAACCACCAGTAATTTCATGATTGGTGTTACCGCAGCAGCCAGTGCTGTAGTTTACCTGCAACGTGGCTATATGGATCCGGGAATAGCATTTCCAGTGGTGCTAGGTGTATTGGGAGGAGCATTTACAGGCGCAAAATTATTAACCCGCATCAATCCATCTACCTTAAGGATCATTTTCTGTATTGCCATCACATTTGTAGCCTTCGAAATGATCTACAATGGATATCAACATAAATTTTAATTAAAAAGTAATGAAAAATATCAGCTCAGCCCATCCCATACAAGACCGCGATATAGAAAAAATTGTTGGAAAATTATTAAGGTTTGGTGTAATAACCGCCAGTTTAATTGTTTTATCAGGCGGCATACTTTTCCTGATACAATATGGAACAGGAATAAGACCCGACTACCACATTTTCAAAGGGAAAGAAAGCAGCTACATTACTTTTGAAGGAATTTTTATGGGTGTTTTCACCCTAAAACCTATGGCAATTATTCAGTTCGGCGTTTTGCTTTTAATCATCACCCCCATTATGCGGATCGCATTTTCGTTATTTGCCTTTATCCAGGAAAAAGATAAACTATATGTGGTCATTACCTTAATTGTACTGGCAATTATATTAGGCAGCACTTTTGGTGGATTAAATATATAGCCCTTTGATAAGAATAACTGAAAATGCTGTTTTTACCATGGCATTTTCAGTTATCAAAATTAATTGCCGCTAAGCTGTTTAATGACCGCAATAATATCTTCTTCTCCATATTTTGCAGCGGCATCTCCGAAAGTATTTAATGCGGTTTTAGCCAAAGGCGACGAAATGCCTTCTGCTTTAGCCAGGTTCAGATCTTTTACAATATGTTTAAGCGCAAAAGCAGCTTGATAATGATCAGCAATAATAGCATCACCTTTAATTTTGGTGAAAATATTGCCGATGGCCGCGTTATTGATCAATTCTAATAAATCCGCTGTTTTAATCCCTTGTTCGTTGGCAAACAAAACGGTTTCGGCCAAGCCTTGGGCATATAAAGCCAAAAGTGAATTGATGGCCAGTTTTGCACTGTTACCCGCGCCATTTTCGCCGACAAGCTTAGCAAGTTTGCCCATTTTTTCAAGAATCGGTTTTACCTGGTTAAATGCATCTTCTTCACCACCCACCATAATAACCAGCTGACCGGTTTCTGCCTGTTTTACACTTCCTGAAACTGGCGCATCTAAATAAAAATTTCCTTTCGCTTTACACAGCGCAGCCATTTCTTTTGAAATCGAAGGAGAAACCGTGCTCATATTGATGATGATCTTACCCGAAGTTTCTACACGCAAAAGACCTCCTTCTCCATTAAAAATCTGTGCTATGGCGGCATCGTCAGAAACCATAACGATTATCACATCGGTAGTGGTAATCAGCTCTTGAGGTGTTTGGGCAATTGATGCGCCCATCTCTTTCAACGAAGCTTCCTTACCCTCACTCCTGTTATAAACCGTAACTGTATAACCTGCTTTTATCAATTGCTCTGCCATCGGGATACCCATGTTCCCTAACCCGATCCAACCTATTTTTGTATGATTCATTTCGCTATTTTTATGATTAAACAAATGTGGCAAAGAAAAAGCTGAAATTATTAAATGCCAGGTAAAAATGATACGATGAAACAATTATTTGATTGAAGCACATTCTAATACTAATTTTTTTAGTAAATTTACATTATATTATACCCTTGATACCTCACTTCATTATTATCAAACAATATGGCCAGCCCGCTTAAAGATTTATATTCACCTGCCTTTTACGATAGATTAACCCATGCATTAGCGACTACCATTCCCGGTTTCGACAAAGGGAAATTTATCAAAAAGATTTTCACTCCCGAATTTGAATCAAAAGAATTGAAAGAACGGATGAAACATACCTCGAAGGTATTACACGATTTTTTGCCAGAAGATTATCCGCTGACGATCGCACTGATCAAAAAAACAATCACACAGTTAAGGATTCAGGGTATTGGAGAGGATGGCCTGGCTTATATGTTCCTTCCTGACTACATTGAAACCTATGGCATTGATGATTTCGAAAACTCTGTGGAGGCACTCGAATTTGTGACGCAGTTTGTAAGCTGCGAATTTGCCGTTCGTCCTTTCATTTTAAAATACGAAAATGAAATGATTTTAAAAATGCAGCAATGGTCCTTACACGAAAGCCATAAAGTGAGAAGGCTCGCCAGCGAAGGCAGCCGCCCGCGGTTGCCCTGGGCTATGGGTATCCCCTTTCTGAAAAAAGATCCGACATCTATTTTACCCATACTGGAAAACCTTAAAACAGATCCATCTGAATATGTAAGGCGGAGTGTTGCCAACAGTTTAAATGATATTGCAAAAGATCATCCTCAGGTGGTTTTAAATGTGGCTAAAAACTGGTCGGGTTTGGGCACCGCAACAGATGCCATTATTAAACATGGCAGCCGTACCTTACTTAAACAGGGCCATAGCGATATCCTTAAACATTATGGACTAGATGATGCAGGGATTTTATTAAAAGATTTCAAAATTTTAACGCCCGAGATCAAAATCGGCGAAAGCCTGGAATTTTCTTTTTCCGTTCTCAACGAAAATCCAACTGAACAAAAAGTAAGGCTGGAATATGCTATTTATTATAAAAAACAAAATGGGCAGAATACCAGGAAAGTGTACAAAATTTCGGAACGGATTTATCCTGCAGGTGCAACAATAAACGTGATCAGAAAACAAAAATTCGTGCTGATTACTACGCGTAAATTCCATTTGGGCGACCACCAAATTTCGATAATTATTAATGGTGCCGAGAAGGAAATCTCACACTTTGAATTAAAGGCTTAGTTTGGATTTTAATTCATCGAGTAAAGCAATCTGCTTTTCATTGATGTATGTAATGGCTTTACTGTAAGTGAACCATTCAGCTTTATCTATCTCCGCAAAACTTTGTTTTTTATCTGATCGGGGTGGCCATTCTATTTCGAAGGTATTGCTAACGATTATTGAAGGATCAAGATCTCCTTCTAAGGCCCAGCACAATACTTTTTTGCCGCCCTTCTGTACTATTGGAGCTAATTCAATAAAGTCGCCGGCTAAATCTTGACCAGTTTCCTCCTTAAATTCGCGGATAGCAGCCGTTAAGGCTTCTTCACTATCATTTAATTCGCCTTTGGGTACTGTCCAAAAGCCAAGATCTTTTTTGGCAAAAAACGGTCCGCCAGGATGAACCAGAAAAAATTCTACCTGCTGATTTTTTTTTCTGAAGAGCAATATTCCTGCGCTTTGTTTCATAAGGGTAAGGTAGGGATTTGGAATTAAAAACTAAAAGTTAGCTTGCTTAACATCTTTCTATAAAGATCCTGAAACAAGTTCAGGATGACGACACTTTCTAGGAATTAACAACGACAAACCTTACGTTACGTCTTGCTGAACTTGTTTCAGCATCTGTTTTGCAACAGGATATCTTTGATTACTTTCAATGACCTAAAAGTGCTTGGGATCATCTATAACAATAGACTACCGTTTATCGCAATAAAAAAGCAGCCAGGGTTTTTAAATCCTGGCTGCTTTATATAATCTAATATGTTGAGATTTGTTAGAGGTGTTTTACAACAATCCGTACAACCCATGGGCATAATTCCTTAAAGAGGACGATACCGTCTTCATCTTATCCGGAGATGGGCCTTTCACTTTATAGGCTTCGGGGTGAAGTTCTAAAGGTTGTTCGTTAATTTGTTCTGATGTGCTTCTATTGCCTAATGTAGCATGCTGTTCTTCGCTTAATTTTAAAGGTGCCATGATCTTGAAATTTATACTAGAACAACAGGATTATCGGAAATAAGTTTGTTGTTTTTTGTAAATTTTTAAAATTATTTTTCAAGACTCGAAATCCAGTTTTCAGTATCCGAAATTTTAACGGGAACAGCCGAAGCAACAATTTTCAGCACACCTCCGGCATTAATATCTTCTTGCGTAATGTAGTTCTTATTGAAAGGTTTTCCGTTGAGGAACACAGCCTTGATGTATTTATTTTTCAGGCTAAAATTTTCCGTTTCAATGGTAAAAGTTTTTCCTTTTGGCAGAAGATAACTTAGTGATGGGAATAAAGGCACATTTAAATAATAAACCGGCCAGCCTACACAAGCAGGTGAAAAACCACTTGCTGCAAATACGTACCAAGCGCTCATCGCTCCGGCATCATCATCCATCGTACGGAGATAGGCGTGTGGTTGGTTTCGGTAAATTTTACCAATATAACTCCCTATTCCGCGGCTGTTATCATTAAAATAATTCTGGATTACGGTATCAGCAGCCAGTTGATGCATCCAGTATTGTGATTTATAACCAGACCTGGTTACATTATACATCAATGGTACCTGCAAATCCGGTTCATTAGCATGGTTATATAAATCGCGGGCAAAAAATTCATCCAATTTTGACAGATAAGCTTCCTCTCCCCCGTCCAGTTCAATCAATCCTTTAAAATCATAGGGAACAAACCACCGGTATTGCCAGATCGTGCCCTGGTATAAACCACGGGCCTGCATGCGGTCAACATCGTTTTTGGTCATATCTTTAAAATCCCTGTTCCAATACTTCTTGTATTCAAGCGCTTTATTGAGATAAAAATCAGATTTTTCTTTATGCTTTAAAATCTTAAAAATTTCCGCCAATGCCCAGTTATCATAACTTGATTCTAAAGCTTTATCCGGAGATTTATAATCCAGCCCATTTACCTCTTTCACTAACGAATCGGCAATTTTGTTAAAATCTACCGGATAACCCTTGCGGTAGGCATCAAGCAAAACCACAATGGCATGTTCAGAACGCACGGTATTTGATGGCTCATTTTGCCCGGCATAATCTTTTTTGCCAGAATGATAGAGATCTGCAATAGAACTCACCATTCCGGCATATCGATCCTGTTCAATTAGCGAAAGCAAAGGCAACTGCGTGCGGTAATTGTCCCAAATGGCCCAGCCGTTATAACGGATTTCTTTATCTTTCTGAATTTCGCCTTTTGTATTCCGATAGGTTCCATCAGTTTCAGAAATCACATACGGCGACTGCATGGTACGGTATAAAAGTGAGTAAAAAAGTTTTGCACTTTCCAGATCACCATTTACGGCAATTTTAGAGAGATTTGTATTCCAATCGGCTTTGCTTTGTTCTTTTACGGTATTGAACGGGTTTTTATTGATGGAAGCTTTTGCAGCTGCTTCACTTACTGCAGAAAGTGCAATATTGATTCCCACCGAAGTCGCCTCTCCGCTGAGCATGGCAATCATTTTGTGGTCGTCGATTACTTTCCACGATACGTTATCGCTGATTTCCATATAGTAAAACAACTTGTATTTACCTGCACCACAGGTTGTTTTTGAAGTAATCCACCCACTTACGGCATTACCGTTTACCTCGTGCGATTCGGCCACAAAGGCACCGTTAAAGGCATAACCCAAATCGAGATAAAAACCTTTGGCTCCCTTCGGGAATTGATAGGCATGCTTCCCGGCTTTGCCTAATACGGTAAAACTGGCTTTAATTTTATTTTCAAAACCAACTTCATAATAACCCGGACTTGCTTTTTCAGCAACCTTGATCAGTTCTGACTTCGCCGGATCGCCCCCTAAAAATGGTTTGATGAAAATATTACCACCCGAGCCCTGACAGCCTACCCCTTCGAAACGGTTGTGCGTAAAGCCTTCAAATTTCTTCGCCAGGTATTCGTAACCCGTATGCGTTTTAGGGTAGGTCTGAGGGCCGATGCTCAACATGCTAAAAGGAGCCGAAGCCGCAGGCGACATCTGCCCGTGATCTGCAGAAGAACCTAAAAAAACATTCACCTGATCTACAGGTTTGGCTGTTTTAACAGAAAAATTCTGTGCTTTTTGCTGAGCTAAAACGTTTAACGAAAAGAATGGCAGTAAAGCCAGTAGTTTAAGGGAAAGCTTCATTATTTGTGTTGTTTTTAAATCGGCCTAAATTAGCATTTTAACATGAAGTAGATATTATGTTTTAGGTTCTTTACAAAAGGGGCTTTTCTGTTCATCACCCTGAATTTATTTCAGGGCCTTTATAGTTATATAAGGATGCTGAAAATAATTTAACATTATAATTCATTATTGATGAAACTATTTTTCAATATCATTATTAATTCAATCATTGAAAAAGGCATAAAAAAGCCGTTCCAATTTTACATCGGAACGGCGCTAAATAATTTTATCTTATTACTTAATATTAACCGGCACAGAAATTTTATCCCATTCTAAAGCAAAGCCGCTTTTGGTAATTTTATAAACCAAACGTTCTTGTGTAGCTTTTAATGCTTTGGTTTTAACATCAACACGCAAAGCATCTTTAGCTTCTTCGTATTTGTAAGCTCCCCACTGTTTTGGTTCTTTGTTAAAAATTGCTGTCCAGGTTCCACTTTCTTTAGGGATTAAAAAGAAGCTGTATTTTCCTGCTGCCAATGCTTTACCTTCAACTACGATGTCTTTATCGGTTTCGAAAGTAGTAGCCTCGTTAGCACCTGCACGCCAAACTTTATCAAAGGCTTCTAAACCGCCCCAGATTTTACGTCCTTTTACGGCAGGGCTGCTGTAATTGATGGTAATGGTTGCACCTTTTACTTTTCCTGTTGCTGTAGCTGCAGGACTTGGCTTAGGCTGAGCATCTTGTGCCATTGCACTTACAGAAATAGTAATTGCTGTAAATAGCAACGCGATTGATTTAATCATCGTTTTCATAGTATTATATTTATCTGTTTTTGTTGTTTTTGATTTTACGAATTTATGGCTTTAGGTTGATAAAAACTATAATCCTAGTGTCGAAAAAATTGAGCTGAACTTTTGTTACTTTAAATTTATTTCTACGTACAGATTAAAACCGCCTTATTTCTTTCTTCCAACAAATCTGATTTTAAATGTTATTTGTCGGCTATGGTTTTTGGATTAGAAAACAAGAGACCAATTACCGAAAACATAATTACTGCTGCTGCGCCAATTACATTGAGCCAAAGAAATGAAACAATATCGAATTCGTATACCGCGACAACAGCAATTTCGGATAAGATAGCCGCAATAAATACGATAGGTCCGTTTATCTTTTTAAAATAAAATGCCACCAGAAAAATACCCAGTATTGGCCCATAGAAAAGAGAGCCCAGTACATTAACGGCTTCGATTAGCGAGCCCATTTGCGTAGCAAACATGGCAACAGCTATTGAAAAAATGCCCCAGGCCAAAGTGTGCAAACGGCTGTATTTTAGTTCGGTTTCGTCATCTACTTCTTTTTTATTAAAAATGAGGTGTACATCTTTTAACGAACAGGCAGCCAGTGAATTGAGTGCTGCTGAAATAGACCCCCAGCTGGCCAAAAAGATGACTGCGAATAGCAGGCCAATCATCCCAACCGGAAGGGTATTCTTTACAAAGTATAAAAAGATATAATTGGTATCGGTTTTCTCTGCATTATAATTCGATTTGTTAATGGCCTCTTCTACCCTGCCATGCAGCTCTTTCACCTGTTTTTGAGTTGATTTAAAATTCGCAATCGAAGAATTTAGAAGTGGTGATTGCTTTTCCTTTTCTATCAGGATATCTTTTGATTGCTGATTAAATTGCTGCGCCAAAGTGTGGTGTTCTTTTTCGAAAGCAGCTGCCTGCAGGGGCTGGGTTTCTTTTAAATATTGATAAGAACGCTCATTGAAATAAATCGGCGCGGGTTTTAAAGAAAAGAAAGCGAACAATAATGCGCCGATTAACAGGATAGCAAACTGCATTGGGATTTTAACCAATCCGTTTAACAGTAAACCCATTTTAGCATTGGTATTGTCTTTAGCGGTAATGTATCTTCCCACCTGACTCTGATCAGTGCCGAAGTAAGAAAGTGCAAGGAAAAAGCCTCCGATTAAACCGCTCCAGATGTTGTATTTATCTTTCCAATCGAATTCTGTGGTAATTACATTTAATTTACCCGATTTCCCGGCCAGGTAAAGGGCGTCTTTAAACCCGATTCCATTGGGCATATTTTGCATCAAAAGGTATCCGGCAAAGGCCATTGTACCTAAAATGATTAAAAACTGCAGTTTCTGTGTATGGGCAATCGCTTTAGCTCCTCCAACATAGGTATAAATTAATAGAATCCCGCCGGTTAAGATATTGGTCAGATAAATATTCCAGTTTAAAACACTCGATAGGATAATACTGGGTGCATAAATACTAATCCCGGTCGATAATCCTCGCGAGAACAGAAATAGCAATGAAGTTAAAACCCTTGTTTTTTTATCGAAACGGTTCTCTAGGTATTCATAGGCCGTATATACATTCAATCGCTGAAAAATCGGAATGAAAGTAATGCAGATCACAATCATGGCCAGTGGCAGACCAAAATAATACTGCACGAAGCGCATACCATCTGTATAAGCCTGCCCGGGCGCTGATAAAAAAGTGATGGCACTCGCCTGTGTAGCCATAATACCCAAAAGCACAATATACCAGGGCATTTTATTATCGGCTTTTAAATAAGATGCGTTGCTTTTTTGCCCGCGACCAATAAAAACGCCATAAGCTACCACAGCCAGCAGGGTAAATATCAATACTGCCCAATCGATATTACTCATGCCCAGAATTTAGTAAACAGATAATAAAATACAATCTGAAATACCAGCGCCAAAGCGAGTAAAATATACCAGGTATTCCAGTTTTTAAATTGATTTTTCATCACTTCCCAGCTGATAAAAAGTTAAAGAACAACCTGGCTGCGCCAACATTCCCGGCAGGCAATTGTCTGAAAAAGGCTAAAGGCGTATAAATAAAATTCCCTTTACCGTATTTGGCATAAAGTGTCGACCCCTGAAGCGGTTCTTCATCCGTATCGTGCATCTCGAAAAGTGGTTCATATTTAGCATCCCATTTATCAGGAAAATAAGCACCACGCTCCTGCACCCAGCCTTTAAAATCATCAGCGGTAATTTTATTCGGATAGTTTAACAGTTTATGCTCAGGTTTCAAAAATTTAACCTCAGCATTTTCTTCAGTCACCCTTTTACCACTGATGCTGAATGGATAAACACCAAAATCCTGCAGGGCCATATCCTGTGTGGTATTGTACTGCATCACAATCGTTCCACCGTTTTCTACGTAACTCCGTAAAGCAGTTTGCCAGTTTTTAATTCTTTTTTCGGTATTGATTACCCTTACGCCTGTTACCACGGCATCGTAGCTGGCCAGCTTGGCCGTGTTTAGAATATCTGCTTCGGTCAATACATCCACCTGCAAACCTGCCTGTCTTAAAAATTCGGGAATCAGATCTCCTGCCCCTTCAATATATCCAACCTTTTTTGCCAGCACTTTTACATCGCCCTTAATCAACCATGTCGTGGCCGGAACAAAATACTGTAGGGTTGGCAAATGAGGATATTGAATTAATACCTGTCCTTTCGAATATTCATTCGCTTCTGATGAAAAAACAGCTTCCAGCTTATTCTGGCTGGTTTTAATTCTGGCTAAATCTTCAACAGGTAGAAGAAAGTTCATCGTATTAATGGTATTCTCGACCAGGTTGACCCCCTGAAAAGTTTTCACTACCTGGTTACCAATTTTGAAACTCACCTTACCATAATTAATGTTTTTATTGGCCTTTAAGCGAAGGCTAACATTTAAAGCTTCTTTTTCTTTAGCAAAATAAACCGGCTCACTAAAACTTAAATCGAGTGCTGGGATGATCCTCAGGGCTTCCACAACATCACCTTTAACAGGATCTAATTTTTTATAAGATAAAGGCAATCTGATCTCAAATTTTTCCGATTCGATTTTCAGCGACAATAACACATTAACGGGCGATTGCATTTCGGGAAGTCCGATTAAAGTATCATTAGCCACACTGAATGTTGCCGCATCTTTTGCAGGCCGGGCCAGCCAATAAGGTTCAGTAAGTGCCGCATCTGCAGGAATCTGGATTTTACGTTCAATGGTAATCAGCGAATCGTTAGCAAGCTTCCTATTTAAATTATCCGTTTGATTTAACCAGTTCACACTTTCTACAGTTATCGGAGTAGCAGATCTTGAAATCAAGTTTAAACGGAAATTATAACTGTTACCGGCAATCGCTTCTGGTTGATTGGTTACCACCTCGCCCATAAAACCTACACAGCTTAAAATGATGTTATCGATAGCCGTTAGTTTATCTTTTCTCAACGCGACATCCTGCAGTTCTGCAATTTTCTTTCTCAGCATCAACAGTCCGTGCAGGCTTTTATCAGGCTGGTTATAATTAAACGATAACAGGATAATATCAATCAGTTCATCAATATCGCCTATACCTTTGTCTGACCAGTTGACGCTTAACCCATCAAAAAGCGTTCTCCTGGCAGGATCGCCTAAAACATGGGTAAAATAATCGGAACGTACACCAGCCACCGATTGTGTTCCTGCCCCCTGGCTTTTGTGTAAACTCCGGCTTAATCCCGCTAATTCACCATAACCCATTCCCAATTGTGCATCGTATTGACCAACTGTGGCCTTTAATTGATTTTCGGCTGTGGTATTTACCGAACCGAACCTAAATGTGTTCCACAATAGTCTTTTTGGCTGCCAAACAGAAACATATTTAAGCTGGTTTGGAAACATATTTTTATCGGCAGCAGCCTTAAATGCTTTCTCTGCAACAACAGCAGAAGCAGCATGTTGTCCATGACCAGCAGCTGCAGTTGGCGGAAAACGGCAAATAATCACATCGGGTCTGAATTTTCTGATCACCCAAACCACATCAGCGGTAATGCTATCAGCATCCCATTGTTTAAAAGTATCGTTGGTATTTTTAGAGAAGCCGAAATCAATTGCCCGGGTGAAAAATTGTTGAGCACCGTCTAATCTGCGGGCTTCCAAAAGTTCGTGTGTTCTGATCAGGCCTAAGGCTGCACCTTGTTCAGTGCCCAAAAGGTTTTGTCCGCCATCTCCCCTGGTCAGCGACAAATAAGCCGTTTCTACATTTTGATCATTGATCAACCAGGATAATAAACCAGTATTCTCATCATCGGGGTGAGCAGCCAGATATAAAACTTTCGGAAGATGTTTTAACGTTTTTATCTCTCTGTAAATTTCTGAAGATTTGGATGGGCGTACTTGTTGGGCAGCACAAAAAACAGCCGGAAAGCAAAATATGAATATTGCGGTTAGTCTCTTAAACATAGAATTTGTTTTGCAAAAACCAAATATGCTTAAAAAGCTTTTACTTTAATGCTTCGGAAACGAAAAAGGTACAAAATAAGTCCGGAGTCGGCAGTCTGAAGTCCGGGGCTTAAACACCAAAGCCGTTTATTTTATCCACCTCATCATCTTTCGATATTTTTATACTTAATATTGCAGCATAAATTTTACCTATGAATGGCATGGTGCTCATCATCGATGATGAAAAGAAAATCTGCAGTTTACTTTCCAGGATTATAGAATTAGAGGGTTTCAAAACCTTGCAGGCCAACACTGGAAAAGAAGGCCTTAAATTGCTTAAAAACAACGACGTAAGCATTGTAATCAGTGACGTGAAACTACCTGATGTTAATGGAGTTGCATTGGTTAAGGATATTAAAGCTATTAAATCTTACGTCGAAATTATAAATCTTACGGCTTATGGCACCATTGCCGATGGCGTTTTGGCTATTAAAAACGGCGCATTTGATTACCTCGTAAAAGGCGACGATAACGATAAGATTATTCCGCTTTTGTACAAGGCGATGGATAAATCAAATCTGCAACGCCGGGTTTCAGACCTGGAAAACAAAATCGCGAAAAAACATAGCTTCCAAACCATTATTGGTCAATCAAAGTCTTTAATGGAAGCGATCGATCTGGCAAAAAAAGTGAGTGCCACCGATACTACCGTTTTGTTATTGGGCGAAACAGGAACTGGAAAAGAAGTTTTCGCGCAATCTATTCATTACGAAAGTCCGAGGGCTGCAAAACCTTTTGTTGCCCTAAATTGCAGTGGTTTTAGTCCTGATTTATTGGAAAGTGAATTATTCGGATACAAAGCCGGGGCTTTTACAGGTGCCAACAAAGATAAAAAAGGACTATTGGAAGAAGCAAACGGCGGCACATTGTTGCTGGATGAAATTGGCGAAATGAACCTCGATTTACAGGCAAAATTATTGCGTGTACTCGAAAGCCAGACTTTTATCAAGGTGGGTGATACCCAAACACAACAAGTAAATGTTCGGATTTTAGCCGCCACCAATAAAGATTTAAAAGCTGATGCGGCATCCGGAAAATTCCGTTCCGATCTCTATTACCGGCTTTCGGTTTTTACCATCACCTTACCTCCGCTACGCGAGCGCAAAGCAGATATCCCTGCATTGGCAAAGTATTACCTGAAAGAATTTGCGGATAAGGTAAACCGGTCAACACCAAAAATGGATGATAAAATCTTATCCATCTTGAGCGATCATAGCTGGAAAGGAAATATCAGGGAACTTAAAAATGTGATTGAACGTTTGGTCATCCTGTCAGATGGCGATACCTTAAGCGCTACAGCCTTACCTCCTGAATTTTTTGAATTTGCACCAATAGAAAACGATTATAACCTGCAGCAGATAGAAAAACAGCACATCCAAAAAGTGCTCATCCATACCAAAGGAAATAAAACAGAAACTTCACGATTATTGGGTATCGGCTTAACCACACTTTACCGTAAAATAGAAGAATACCAGATTAGGGAAATTTGAGCAAAGGTTGGAGATTGGAAAAGATGAAAGGTTGTGGGTAGAAATACTGGCCCATTATCCCTCTTCCATCATCCATTTTACATCGTCCCTATGCGCCAAACCTGATCCATTTATCACCTTCGTGGCCAAAGATAAAAGAGCCTGGGTGTAACATTTCGGCAATATCTTCTATAAGTGAAACCGCATTTTCGGCCGTTCTTTCTCGGTTAACATCATCATTCAATAAAATGATGCGGTTATTTTGCACGGCTTGCCAATTGGTATTTAATGCTGTAGGCACTTCTCTCATTAAATCGGTTAACGTTTTACCGGGTTGATAATAAATAATAAATACAGCACTAAGGATGTCAGTCTCTAGCATTCCGCCAGCCAGCGAAATTTCTTCTGATAAAAAATAAGCCGGATTGTTGTCCGTATCTAAGCAGGCGACAGGCATTTTATCCATAAATTTAATCTTGTGCTCCACCAAATCTAAACGTTCCTGTAATTCTTCCTGTTTAGCCGCATCAAGGCCAATAAATAAATCGTTTAAAAAAGACATCTGCATTAAATTTATTAATTTGTGCAAAAATAACATTCCTGATCGCATGCGAGGCTCATTTAATTATATATTTTGTCTTTTTTGTATAAGCTTATTCTTTTCATGTAAGGAGCATGCTGATCATCAAGACAAAAAAGTCTTTAATATTAATCTCGATCAGGGGCTAACCTCCATCGATCCGGCATTTGCGCGCAACCAGAATGCGATCTGGATGACCAACCAGATTTTTAATGGTTTGGTACAAATCGATTCCTCCTTGCAAACACTTCCCTGTATAGCCAAAAGCTGGCAGGTTTCAGAAGATGCGTTAACCTACACTTTTAACCTGCGCAATGATGTTTACTTTCATGATGATCCTATTTTTAAGAACGGTAAAGGACGGAAAGTTATAGCAAGCGACTTTGTATACAGTTTTTATCGCTTAATTGATCCAAAAGTAGCCTCCTCAGGCGGGTGGATTTTTAGTGATAAAGTAAAGGATAAACATAATTTTATCGCTTTAAACGACTCTACTTTCCAGATCAGACTGGTGCGTCCTTTCCCACCGTTTATGAGTTTACTTACTACGCAATATTGTTCTGTTGTGCCCAAAGAAGTTGTAGAACATTATGGTAAAGATTTCAGGAGTCATCCTGTTGGTACAGGTCCTTTCAGATTTAAATACTGGAAGGAAGGCGAAATACTGGTGCTTTTAAAAAACGACCATTATTTTGAAAAAGATGCCAAAGGAATGGCACTACCCTATCTCGATGCTGTTAAAGCCAGTTTCATTACCGATAAACAAAGTGGTTTTATGAGTTTCCTGAAAAAGGATCTGGATTTTTATTATAATGTAGATGGCAGCTACCGCGATGATATCCTGACCAAAAGCGGAAAAATGACTTCAAAATATAAAGGAAAATTTACATTAACCAAAAGCCCATACCTGTGTACCGAATATGTGGGGATATTGGTAGATACCAATCTTTCGATTGTGAAGAAATCGCCATTGCGCTTAAAAAAAATCAGGCAGGCCATTAACTATGCTATCGACCGTGACCGATTAATAAAATATCTAAGAAATGGCATTGGCGTAGCGGCAACCTCTGGTTTCATTCCTAAAGGTATGCCCGGTTTTGATAGTTTGGCCGTTCGGGGATATGCCTATAACCCAAAACTTGCCGCTAAACTTTTAGCAGAAGCAGGTTTCCCGGAAGGAAAAGGCATGGGAGAGATAACCTTAAATACAACTACAACTTATAAAGACCTTATTGAATTTATTCAGGGCGAGCTTACTGCAGTTGGCATTAAAGCTAAAATTGATGTAAGCCCAAGTGCCAGCTTAAGGGATTTAATGTCTAAAAACAGCGTAAACTTTTTCCGTGGTTCCTGGCTGGCCGATTATGGCGATGGCGAGAACTTCCTATCTATGTTTTACTCCAAAAACAAAGTCCCTTACGGACCAAATTATACCGCTTTTTACAATAAAACATTCGATCAGTTATTCGAGAAAAGCTATTACGAAACCGATAACGAAAAACGCTTTGAGCTGTACCGCAAAATGGATCAGATGGTAATGGATTATGCACCGGTTGTTCCGCTTTTCTATGATCAATCGGTAGTAATGCTTCAAAATAACATTAGCGGGTATTCTTTCAATCCATTGAGTCTGATGATTTTAAAACGGATAAAGAAAAATTAGAAAGAATATCGCTTTTTCATTTTCACTGCAAAGAGCAACTGATGTTAATAGGAGAATGACAAAGCTTTATTGTTAATGGCAATAATTATCTTTAATTTTGAGTATGGATGCTTTAATTGTTTACCCAGAGAATAAAGAACAGATGACCGCTTTAAAAGCAGTTATGAAAGTTATGAAAATCACTTTTGAACAAAAAAGTGAGGTGATACCTAAAGCAATAATAAAGGGGGTTAAAGAATCTTTGCAACAAGCCGATTCAGGTGATCTGACACCATATACAGGCGTAAAGGAAATGATTGGCAGTTAATGGCTTTAAGTATTTTTTATACAAAAAGAGCAAAAGAAACAATTACCTCTGTTTATCTTTTCATACAAGAGAAGTTTGGAGATCATGTTGCTGATAAGTTTATCAAAAAAACGGAAAAAACAATAAAATTAATTTCAGAACAACCTTATATGTTTAAAGAATCCTCATTTGAGGTAAATGTTAGGATTGGTCTGATTACAAAACAAACTTCGATCTTTTATCGCGTCACGAATAATTCCATCCATATATTATTTTTCTGGAATAATCTGCAAGAGCCCTTAAATATTTAATTAATATTAGAAAAAAAAGCCTCCCGATTTGATCGGGAGGCCTGAACTATATATTTAGATTGGGTTTTATTGTTGAACGCCACCCATACCTCCTTGTTGCTGATCTTGCTTAACATCGTCGTTTTTGATCTTTTTCTTTTCTGTAAATTTCAGTTTACCGAATGAGTAGCTAAAATTAACACCAAAAGAACGCAATGGGTAATAAATATTGGTACTTTGATAAAGTGTACTTGTTTTATTGCCGAGCGTAGTTACAGAGTTATTTACCGTTTTAATATGTAAATCGCGGGTAAATGGATTTAAGGTATTAATTCCTATTGAACCTTTTTTATTCAGGATATCTTTCTTGAATGATGCTCCATAAAATACCATGGCATCTGTTTTACCCTGGTAAGTTCTTCTTGGTGAGTTTACCACACCAAACAATTCGAAATTGTAACCTTTACCAAAACCATATGCAGAACGGCCAAAGATGTTATAATTCAAATAGGTACCTGTGCTTACATTTGTTAATGAATTGCTCACCTCGTAGGTATTAACCCCAAGGTTAGTCATCAAAGTCCACTTTGGTTTTGGATTATAGGAAGCAAAAACGTTAGCTCCGTAAGTTTGCGCTACCCCCACATTAATGTAGGTAGATAATGTTTTTTCAAAGCCGTTTTCTTTTAATGGAATTATAGAACTTTCGATTACTCCACCTGTACGACGATAAAATACTGATGCATTGATCACAGATCCTTTAATAAAAGTTGAATAACCCAGCTCAAAATTATCACTTAACTCAGGGCTTAATGTCGGTTCTCCCTGACGGATATTAAACTGATCGCTCTCATTACGGAAAGGATTTAAATAAGCTAAACTTGGTCTTTGTACCCTACGGTTATAGCTTAGTTTTAAAGTTGCATTTCCCTTAAGTGTTTGAGAAATGATTGCACTTGGAAATAAGTTAAAGTAATCGTTTTTTTGGATGCCCGCTTTAGCAGTATTAAAATTGATACTGGTATATTCAGACCTTAAACCACCTTTAAAATTTAATTTTTTGCTCAGTTTAAAGCTGATTACCCCATAGGCAGAGGCTACATCTTGTTTGTATTCAAAATCCTGGTTCGCATCATTAGAAAATTCACTATTGATGTTCCTGAAAATCCCTTTTGCACCAACCTCCAAAGTAGTGGATTTGTTAAACGGATAGGTATAATCTGTTTGTATCGTATATTCTTTATTTTTTCCGGTATTGTTGTTATTTACAGCTGGGAACGAACTACCGATAATTTCATTCTGGAATTCTGTCGTATTCCTCCCCGAAGATAATTGACCAGAAATAGTGAATTCTTCCCCTTCTTTTTTGGTCGTATGTTTATAATCAACATTCCAGTCGAAATTATTAAAGCCCATATCCATATCACTTTTATTTTTAAACGGCATGCCATTTAAAACATAATCAGCGCTTCCGGGACCTCCGTTTGAAAAGTTATTGTATTTTAAATTGGTACTTACATTATTGTAGGCATTAAAATCATAATCAGCACCAAAACCACCATTATATCCTTGACGGCTCCATTTAGATACCCCGTCCTGAATAATGTTAGTGATGGTTGTTTTCCCAATAGTATCGGTACGCGTATTATTTTCGAATAAAACTCTCGAATCCTGAGCATAAGCCAAATTGGTACCTAAACTAGCGTTTACACTTAACCGGCCGGTTTTAGCAGTTAAATTAAAAGCGCCGTTATTTTGACGAGTACCGGCAGCTACATTTACTGTTCCACTTACCCCTTGAGCATTTGATTTTTTAGTAATGATATTGATGATACCACCCGAACCTTCTGCATCATATTTTGCAGATGGACTGGTAATTACCTCCACACTTTTAATTTGTTCTGCAGGGATCATTTTTAAAGCATCAGCAACACTGCTTGCCATGGTTCCGGAAGGTTTACCGTTGATTAATACACGAACTGCGCCACCGCGTAACTGAACATTTCCGTCAACATCAACCGAAAGCATTGGTACCTTACGCATTACATCAGTAGCATCGCCACCTGCATTTGTTCCATCCGCTTCGGCGTTATAAACCATCCTATCGATTTTATTTTCGATAACGGCTTTGGTTCCCTGCACCTGAACATCGGCCAAAGTATTTTCGCTTGATGATATATAAATTGTACCCATATTATTATCGGGTTTTGATGGCGTAGTGGTCACCAAAACAGATTTTGTTTTGTAACCCATAAAACCGATCATTAATTTATATGAATCAGGCGATACATTTTGTAAGCTTAATTTTCCTTTTTCATCAGTTACACCACCATTAACAGATTTATTATCCTTTGTATTAATTAACGATACCGTTGCATAATCAATTGGTTTTTTAGTTAATGAATCGAGTATAGTAGCCGTAATACGTCCGGTAACAGTAGATTTTTTTGCTCCTCCACCAAAGCCGCCACCCGTAAACTGGGCATGTGCGGTAAAAAATAGTCCTAGGGTGAAGGTAAGTAGTAGAAGTTTTTTCATGTTAAAAGTTAGTCTTTTGTAATTAGTCTACGCAAATTGCATTTTGTTACAATTATAACCTATACTTTTCACTCCAACTCTTTTAATTAGTCGGCAAACACTACGCTTTTATCGGTAAAAGGAATCAAGTGGATGGAAAATGGGAAAAGGAAGATGGGAAAGTTACCTTACATCATCCATCTTACATTTTCCATCTTACCTCATCCATCTTACATGAAACACCTTATCTCGAAATGTTATTCGGCCTTGAATAAACCATTTGCATAACATTAATATTCCGCATGGCAAAGGCTGCCTCGCAATAGTTCAAATAATAATTCCACTTGCGGATAAAGGTGGTATCAAAACCTAATGCCTTAACCCGCTCAAGGTTCTTATTAAATTCGATAAACCATAAATGTAATGTTCGGGCATAATCTAAGCCCATATCCTTTAAATCAACAAGCGTTAAATCTCCGGTTTCATTTATCGCTTTATTTATCGCCGCCACCGAAGGCAAAAGTGATCCCGGAAAAATGTGCTTCTGAATCCAATCAACCCCGTTTCTTAATTTATCATACCTGCTATCAGGCGAGGTAATGACCTGAAAGGCAAAAATCCCATCGGGTTTTAATAACTCCTGGCATTTTTCGAAATAGGTTTCCAGGTATTGGTGGCCAACCGCTTCGAGCATTTCGATGGAAACAATCTTATCAAAAGTACCTTCAATTTTACGGTAATCCTGAATCAGGATAGTAACCTTATCCGCTAAACCTTCAGCCATTACTCTTTCTATCGCTAACTTCTGCTGTTCTTTCGAGATCGTAACCGAAGTAACTTTGCAGCCGTAATTTTTAGCTAAGAAAATGGCATTACCACCCCAACCGCTTCCGATTTCCAGAACATGGTCGGTGGCTTTAATTTTTAGCTGCTTCGCCAATCGATCATACTTGGCATATTGCGATTCTTCTAAACTTAAGTGCTCCGGAGAAAAGTAACCGCTAGAATAAGTCATGCTTTTATCGAGAAAAGTAGCAAAGAAATCGTTGTTGAGGTCATAGTGTTCTGAAATATTTTTTTGCGATCCGGCAAGCGTATTCGCCCTTCGCACATGGTAAATTTTATTCACCCATTTAAAAAGGTTTAATGCAATAGATTTTACTTTGCTCCCGGTAACAGAAGGTGCATTTTCGATATTCAGGATTACCCATTTAATTACGTTAGTGATATTCGTCGTATCCCACAAACCAACGGTATAAGCCTCGCCAAAACCAATATCGCCATACAGTGCTATTGATTTAAAAAAATCGGGGTGATTGACCTGGATATTTGCTTCAATTTTATGTTCACCATTACCAAAAACCAGCGTTTGTCCGTTAGGCAATGATAGCTCTAATTTACCCAGGGTCATTTTAGAAAGTGCATTAAGCACTACTCTTTCAAAAAAACCTGTAGATGTTTTGGTAGCGGTAAGCGTATTCATAATCTTCAATCTATTTTATTTGTGGTTTATAGGGCTTATATACGTTACGTTGTAGCTCAGGGTTTTCGGCTTTTGGGTGAAAAGGTATTTTTTTTACCCAAAGTTTAAAAGCCTGCCAATGGATCATGCCCATTATCTGCAATGGAATTAGTGGAATGGAAAAAAAATACTTCAGCATATTGCTGTTGGTTAAGGCTTTTTTCGCTCCCTTTAAGGTACTGATAAAAAACAGATTACCATTTTTATCCAGGTCATCAATTTTAATATCGAGTGTATCCACCGGTACTTTTAATTTAAAATCGAAGGTATCATCATGATCTATAAATGGGGAAACATAAAAATACTTTGTGGTTATTTTTTTGAAAGTATCGCCCTGCAATTCGTCTTTTCCAAAGAAAAAAAGTTTCATTTCGCGGTAGGTATTACTAATTTCTGCCACGCAACAAACCGGATTATCCCGTTGATCGAAACAATAGTAAAAAGAAACCGGATTAAAATTATATCCCAAAACGTTAAGATTGGTAAGCAGTTTAATTTTCAGCCTGGCACCATCTACCCCGTTTTCTCTTAAATAATCTTCTAAATGCTGACGGGTATTTTTAGTTTGATCGGGATTATCTTTTGGTAATTGAAGGTGTTCTGCATCCCGAAAAGAAAAGAGATTAAATTTATTATGGCTAAACCAGCGAAGCTTTTTACTCAGCAGGTCCAATTCATCCAGATCGATGTAGAACATATACACCCTGTACCAAAAAGAATGTTTTTTGGGCGCTAAGCGGTGGTGCATCACTTTTGCGGTATATATGCTTGATGTGAATTCCATTGTTATTACAATTTACGAAATTTATAGTTCATGTCTCCATTTTGAGTTCGTCATTTCGAGCGAAGTGCAACGCAGTCGAGAAATCTATATCCAGAGCGCCCTCGCTAACTTAACGTCATTCCCGCGCAGGCGGGAATCTTAATACAATTTACAAGCCAGACTAAAGCGTTACGATTATCTCCGATGAGCGCTTCGTGATTCCCAATCAAGTTGGGAATGACGTAACTACTTTATAACTCTATGCACAAATCCACTGCACTTTTGTACGCATCTTCGTGGAAACCATACTTAAAATAACTACCACAATAATATATCGGTCCTGTTTCGTTTAACCTGTGCAATTGCGCTTGTGCCTGCATGGCTGAAACATCAAACAAAGGATGATGGTAATCGATTTCTTTAATAATCTTATCCGGGTTTAAGCTTCCGGTCGGGTTAATGGATACAAAGTAATTTTGTTTTTTAGAAACACCCTGCAGGTTATTCATCCAATAAATGGTACTCGGCAATAATTTATCGCCCTGTTTTTCTACACGGTAATTCCAGCTGCTCCAGGCTAACCTGGCTTCAGGCATCTGTTTTTCATCGGTATGTACCACTGCTTTATTCAATTGATATTTGAATTTAGAAAGCAGTTCAGTTTCTAAATCCGTTTTATCTTTCACAATTTCGAAAGTCTGGTCGGCATGAGTAGCCATAATCACCTGATCGAACTCAAATACTTCACCTTTATCGTTTTCGACTTCAACTTTACCGTTTTCTAATCGTTTGACTGAACTAATTTTATGGTTGATTTTAATCCGATCGCGGAAAGGTGCAATCAGTTTTTCGCGATAAGCCTGACTACCATTTTGGAGGGTGTACCATTGATGCTGGGTATCTAAACCCAAAAAGCCATGATTTTTAAAGAAACGAATGAGGGTAACAGCAGGAAAATCCAGAATCTGTTCCATTGGCGCACTCCACACTGCAGCACTCATCGGAATCAGGTACTGCCAAAGCATATCATCGCTGTAACCAAACTCCTTAAAAAACCTTCCAATAGAATAAGCCTGATATGCTGGTTTATCCAGAATCTCGACACTTTGTTTGTTGAAACGATTAATCTGCATCAGCATTTTCAGGTAGGAAATGTTGAACAGGTTTTTGCGTTGCGCAAATAAATGGTTTAAACCCGAACCGCTATATTCTAACTTTTTAGGCAGAAACTGAACACTGAAAGACATATCGGTTTTAATGACCGGTGCATCGATTTCTGCAAACATTTCAGTCAGGTTTGGGTAAGTCTGATAGTTAAAAACCATAAAACCAGTATCCAGATAAATAGGTTTACCATCCTCTTCTAGTGTGATCGTATTCGTATGTCCGCCAATATAACCGGCTTCTTCGAAAAGCGTAATATCATACTTGTGTTGCAGTTTATGGGCACAACCCATGCCTGCTATTCCTGAGCCAATGATGGCGAGAGTTTTCATAATGGAAAATGTAATGTGGAGAATGTAATATTGACGACGGAAGATGTGAGATGGAAGATGGAGATTTAGCAGCCATCATTTTCCATCTTACCTTTTACATTATTTATTCTTTTCGAATAAATAATGGCACACCATCCATTCATTCCCTTTATTGTAATTGAACAGTTCGGCGCAGGACATGTAAAATAACCGCCAGTACACCCACCATTTCACCGCCTGATCTTTACCGTAGGTCGTTTCTAAAATAGGCATGATTTCCTTTTTATGTTTGTCCATATTGCTTAACCAGGCTTCGGAGGTTTTACCGTAATTGGTTCCATTTACTACCCAATGTTTATCGATCTTGAGGTCGTCGTTAAAGTAAAAAAACAGGTGATTGGAAGGCATAATGCCTCCCGTAAAAAAGTATTTACTCATCCAGTCGGTTTCGTCAATCACCTCAAACTTGTAAGCCAGCGTTTTGTGGGTAAATATGTGTACGAATAACTTGCCATCAGGTTTCATAAAGGAAGCCACCTTGTTTAACAGAAATTTATAATTACGCATGTGCTCAAACATTTCTACCGAAACTACCCGATCGAATGTATCGGCAATCGTAAATGTATTCATATCGGCAGTTAAAACCGTTAGGTTCTGTATGCCGCGCTGTTTCGCCGTTTCATCAATAAAAATTTTCTGTGTAGCAGAATTAGATACGACGGTAAAAGTACTCTCCGGAAACTTTGCCGACATATAAAGCGAAAGCGAACCCCAGCCACAGCCCAGTTCCAAAACATTTTGGCCATTCTGCAAGTCGGCCCTTTTGCAGGTTAGGGCCAGCATATCATCCTCCGAAGTATCTATATCTTTAACGCCCGGTTTCCAGTAACCACTACTATATTTTAAGTTTTTGCCAAGGCAATACTGAAAAAATGCGGTAGGTAATTCATAATGCTGTTCGTTGGCATCGGCCGTATTTACCGCGATAGGCGATTGTTTCAGTTCGGCAACCAGGTCCATAAATTTTTCCTGTTGTAATTCTTCGTTGCCCAGCGTTTCATCATCCAGGCGTTGTTTGCATAATTTTCTGATGCCGATACGCAATGCCGTATCCGGAAGTTTGTCGTTTTCTAAAAGTTTATCGTACCACATTTTAAGGTAGAAGGTTATAAGGTAAAAGGTTTAAGGTTTTTTGAAGATTTCAATTATTTCTTCTTAAACCACGGAAAAAAAGCGCTCGTTGTTTGTTGATATTTGTGATAAGCTACAGGTTTGCTCCGTAAATTTTGCTCTTCATTATTCGGAACGCCGGTAACCCGGGTTAATAAATATAAAATAATAGCAGGGCTGATGATGGCCAGGATACCCCAGGGCGAGGCCAGGGCAAAAATGAAATAAGCCATCCAGGTTAACCATTCGAAAAAATAGTTTGGATGCCGGCTGTAGTACCATAATCCGGTATCGCACACTTTACCTTTGTTACCCGGATCTTTTTTAAATGCAGCAAGCTGCCTGTCGGCAATCATTTCACCAAAGAATGCAATTACCCAAACCGCAGCGCCAATATATTCTAA
The DNA here is from genome assembly GCF_056490665.1 of Pedobacter folensis. Classification (NCBI taxonomy): domain Bacteria; kingdom Pseudomonadati; phylum Bacteroidota; class Sphingobacteriia; order Sphingobacteriales; family Sphingobacteriaceae; genus Pedobacter; species Pedobacter folensis. Next base: position 210,912 of record NZ_JBWJIF010000003.1, on the reverse strand, counting down.
ACTAGAAATAGCTTGTGAAGGATTGGCCGTAATAATAAAAAACGGAATGGCCAGGATAACATTGGATATCGCCTGAAATTGAAAAAATATAAAGAAATTCCGGTCCGCTTTGTCGCCCCATTCTTTACGAAGTTGCACATACCGGCCCTCTTCTTCATCTAAATGACCAATAACGCGCTGCCAAAGGTGCATGCCCAGCCTGAGCTCGGCGATTAAAAACATACCACAGATTAAAATTTTGCGGGGATCAAATCCGTCCGACAGAAAAAAAGTAATCAGTGTAATTACCGGAAAATTCAATGCCCAAAAAACATCAACTACTCCGGCATTTTTGATTTTTTTTGCCCAGAGCCAAACCAGGGCCATAATTAAACAACAGGCAATAAGAGAGATGAGGGCTATAATAAGTAGATGTTTGGTTTGCGGCATAAGGTTTAAGGTAAAAGGTTTAAGGCCAAAAAGCCCAACTAGCAAGCTTATTAAACTTCAAAGCAAAAGCCCCACACCCTCAATCCTACATCCTATGCCTTAATCAGTAATTCTTTAACACCTTCGCCATCTTTTAGTTTGAATAAATGCACTAAAACATAGGCTAAGGTTGCTATGCTACCTAAACATACGAACAAAATGGTCATAGAGATTTTAAGAATAATGCTTTTTTCTTTATAAAACATCCAAAGGTTGATAATGAAGATGTTAGTATAAAAATCCCACAATGTGGCGCGCATCCAGGGGATGCTGCCTAGAAAGTCCCATTGATCGAACAGGTTACTCTCCAGCGAGGTAGCAATTACCTTATAACACATAAAAACCAGCAAGGCCGAGAAAACAATTTTGAGGAAGTTGATCATCAGAATGGAAATTTATTTAAACCAGATTGCCCTATATACGGTAAGATAAGCAAAAAGGATTTTATTGTAAAAACCCCGGGATATTCTCCGTGATTTCCGTGCATCCGTGGCTAAAAGTAAATGTGTGTTTTTTGAAAAGAATGTTGCTGTTTGTTTCGGCTATGGCAGTCCCGCCATTCGCTACAATCTTTTTGAGGTAATTTGTGCGGGCACCAGGTATTTGCCGCTTATGAAACAGCTGCTTCGTACCTCAGCATCAGCGCGTATTAAAGTTGCTGCAAACAAAAAGGATTTTCGCTGCTGTCGGGTTTAGATGGGGTAAAACGGTGCAATACAGCATCGAAGGAGAATCATCAAAGGAAATTTATACTATTCCTTTAACGGGCTCAGGATGACAATTTGCACCGTTAATTCCGTGATTTCAGTGGTTCCGTGGCGAAAAAAGACAAGGCCTATTGAGTGAACCAAATAGGGCAAAAAAAATGGTCTGTGATGACACAGACCTTATAGTTACGTAACAACCCTTTGCTTACGCTCAGGGTAGCAAATTAATTAGCTAAATATGTTTTCAACCTCTCCTTAAACCTTTCTGATCTTAATAATACGCATCCAGTGCAATACCTTCATTACCGGATAGGTTGGATCAAATTCCCACCATTTGGTAGCAAAGTTAGGACTGTTTGGTTTTTTGTGGTGGTTGTTCTGAAAAAGTTCACCCATTAACAAGAAATCCCAGGGTAATGAGTTTTTGCTATGGTCGTCATTATCATGATTTGAATAGCCATATTTATGACCACACCAGTTTACAATTGCGCCATGCAGCGGTCCCATTAAGAAGTGAATAGGCAACAATAAATACATCCACCAGTAATTGGCAAAAGCCAAATAAAAGCCGATATAAAACAGCCCGCATGCAATTCTCCAGGCCCATGAATTTCCAATCTTATCAACCATCGGCCATTCTGGATAATTCCCCTGAAAAGCTGGTTCTGGCTGTATCTTAAATTGCAGGTAATTCATGTACATATTTTTCGTTGCAATCATCATCCCGAAAACATCCTTAAAAAAATGTGGAGAATGTGGATCTTTCTCTGTGTCGCTGTAGGCGTGGTGCATCCGGTGCAGAATGGCATATGCACGCGGGTTTAAAAATGAAGAACCCTGCGAAATCAGCAATACCAGGTAGAAAAACCGTTCCCAAAAAAGCTCCATTTTAAACATCTTGTGTGATGAGTAACGGTGAAGGAAAAAGGTTTGGCTAAACAGGGATAAAAACCAATGGCAAAGAAAAAAAATGAAGATGATCATGTATGGGGTGTATGCTATATAAACGTATTTTGAGGGCGTTTAGTTTTTCATGGTGTATAAAAACTAGGCTGGTTTAAGCGTTTAGACAAAAAGAATCCTGTTCCAGGGTATAGAACAGGATTCCATTTTTAATTATTCTATTATCTGCCGAAATCGTCTTGAACACGTACGATATCGCTTTCATCTGATGGGTTTGAAGCATCAGTATGTTGCCATATTTCAGCCACAACTCCCCAGTCTTCCAAACCAATTAAACGGTGGCGTTCGCCTTGTTGTAATTTGATCTGGTCTTTTGGTGCGTATTTTTTCACTTCACCTTCTTCATCAGTTTGGCTGGTTTTGATACCAACAGTACCCGTAACCACTTGCCAGATTTCAGCTCTGCGGTGGTGATATTGCCACGAAAGACGTGTATTTGGTGCAACGATTAAAATTTTCGGGCTTAATTTACCACCAATTTTAAGGTCTTCAACATTTAAACCATCAAAATAAGTATCGGCAAATTGTTGCGCCTGCGCTTCGTCTATTACAAAGAAACCTCCCCAAGGACGGGTTTCATCACGGTTTACTACATTAAAACCTTCAATTTTTAAACGTTGTGCTACGCTTTCGAATATTTCTTTTTTGTCGTTTGTCATTGGTAAAATATTAGTTTTTCTAATGATTGTCGAGGCGCACAGGTATGAATTAATCGCCTGTGTGGTTCTATAATTTGGCGCAAAAATAAGCCTAATAAATTAAAAAAGCCTTCTTGCGCCTTTTATTTTTTTAAACTCAATTTACGAATCGTCTTAAAAACCGCCTATACACTGGTTAAAGGCTGTAAAATTACTGATAAAAACCTTTTAGTAAGTGTGATATACCCCTTTGCTTTAGTATGTTTGATTAACAATAAATAGCTGCTAAAAATGATCCAAAAATTCGTTACCTATATTTTCTTTTTTCTTGTTTTTACCCAAAAAATTGCTGCTAAAGTTTACCATATCAGCAGTGAACAGGAATTTAAGGCAATTGAATCTATTTTGGTTCCGGGCGATGAGGTAGAAATTAAAAACGGGAATTATAACAATTGGGCAATAGCCATCAGCGCTAAAGGTAGTCTGGCCAAACCGATTATTATCCGTGCAGAAAAATCGGGATTGGTTACTTTTTCAGGGAGCATTACTAAACCGGTTTTTAAAATTTCCGGAGATTATATTTTTATAAAGGGAATTAATTTCAAAAATGCGGTACTAAGCAAAACGGGTTTGCTCATTGAGTTAAACACCAGCAACAATTGCAGGATATCAGGCTGTAATTTTTCTGCAAATCAGGTTCAATCGCAGTTTACGCCCTTAGTTGTCGTATCGGGTAATGGCAGCAATAATGTTGTAGAAGGCTGTAGTTTTGTGGCAAATGTCGATAACCAGGATGTGCAGGTTAAAATCACCAAAGAATCTTATCCGAAATTCACGCTGATTGAAAACAATATTTTTAGTGATAAAGTGAAAGTGAGCTGGCCAAATGGTAATGGTGGTGAGTGTGTGCAGGTAGGTCAAGACCCGGTATTGCTGGGAAATCAGCGTCCCGAAAGTACTGTACGTAAAAACAGGTTTATCCGGTGTAATGGCGAAAACGAAGTGATTAGCAATAAAAGCAGTGGCAATAAATACCTGAACAATTATTTCGAAGATAACGACGGGGAATTGGTGATGCGTGGCGGACATGATTGTGTAATTGCCGATAATACATTTAAAGGCGGTACAGGCGGCATCAGGATTAATGGAACGGGGCACATGGTGATCAACAATAAAATTGATGGCATCCAAACGGCCATTCGGTTAATGTATGGCATGGCAAAAGGAAAAGAAGAAGTTGGTTTTTATATCGCAGCAAGCAATTGTACAATAAAAAATAATACCCTATCGAATGCCACAACCGGGATATTGCTTGGCGATAGTAAGGATGCAGACTGGACAGGGAAATTCGATACCAAAAGATACCCTTCACCAGTAATGCAAAGTGTTGCTCCTTTTGACAATATGATTGGGGAGAACAACTTCAAAAATGTAAAGGCTGAAGTGGTAAAGCGGTAATTGATTAAAAAAGGGATTTTTTAATTACTCATTGGATGCGATTGTCATGTCGAGATAAACAATTAAAGCACATAAACTGTTTACAAATTGGCAAAAGGTCGTCATTTCGAGCGGAGTGCAACGCAGCCGAGAACCACGTAGTGCTCAGCGAAGCTAAATCTAACTACTATAGATCTCTCCATTTCGCTGCGCTTCAGTCGAGATGACGACTTTATTTAAGGATTCTATACTTGATAATCTTTTAAATTATTGAATCTTATTCACCACAAGATCATCGAAATAAATATAGCTGGTTTGGCTTGAGCCCCAAACGGCGACATCTTTTCCACCTCTAAAATTGTGGAATGATAACCTCTTAATTAAACGTTGTGCATCATTGGTCGTCCAGCGGATAGATTGATCCAATACCGTTGTTCCATTGATGATTACTTGTACCTGCCCATTTTTATTCGATCCGGTATTACTTTTCACATAAAGATGAACGGTATAAGTATCGCCTTTTACCAGGCTACCCGATGAAGGGTAAGACTTGCCGAAAGTATCGCCGCAAGGGCCTGCCATATCTCTGTGGTAAACATAGGGCTGAAAAAACACACGGCTGCCGGTATTGTACCACATTAAACGCAAACTTCCTCCGTTCCCGTCGCTGGCAATGTCGCATCCGGTGTTACCCTCCCCGATCAGGAAGCCGAAGCCAACTTTTCCACCCCTGCTCCAATCGAACTGGCTATGGAAACGTACTTTAAAGGTAGCCTCGTATGCTGAACCATCTGATATATCAGCACCTGCGATTAAACCATTCGAAACAGAATTAGGTGCAAGGGTAGCCCTGGCCCAATTGCCCGAAATGTAAGCCCTGCTTTCGTTCCAGCCTGTTAAGGTTGCGCCACCAAAATCGGCACTGGCCTCGCCATAGGTGTATGTACCATCAGCATGGGTAAAACCGGTATTGATACTACTTGGAATAGCTTCTGTAGTCGCTTTTGCATTTGATTGCGCGGCAACATCGATGTTTTCGGGGATTGATTCTGCTACTTTTTCTTTCTGGCAACCATAAAGGCTAAGGGAAAATATAAGCACTAGTGATGCAATAAAATGCGTTGAATTCATTTTCTGACTCATGTTAATTTTAGTTTAGATTTAAATTTGGTTAGTGATTTTTTTTCGGGTGAAATGCAATATCCTATCCTTGATAGTTTATTACGGATTTAATTTGGTCGCTGTTTTTTATTCTTGGGTTAGCTTGATCTGATACCCTAACCTAATCAAAAATGTAATCCCAAACAGACGACAACGACCTTAAAAACAGCTAAATGGGATTTAACTGATGTTACAACGATTGAAATATTTTCGATTAATGTATTGGAAAACCTTATTTTATAACAGGGCGTAAGATTCGTGGATTTTTAAACTGCAGTTCACAATTACTTTTTTATAATCCCTGGCTTCAATATCGCCATTAATGAGTTTCACCAGTAACATAACAGCCTGTTCGCCTAAGGCCTCGGGATTTTCTTCGATCGAAGCAATTGGCGGAGTGCTGAGATAAGTAATAATGGGATCGTTACCGAAACCAATACATTCGAGTTTTTTAGCATAAGGATGCTCAACTGAACGTAAAAATTTAATCGTATCGAACAACAACTTTTCTTTAAAAGCCACTAAAGCTGTCGGTCCGTTTTCAGGATCGTTAAAAAGGTTTTTAATGGCTGCCAGGGTATTTTCATCATCAAAATCGGTATAGGCCACATGGTTGGCATTAAAAGGGATTTCGTTATCTTTAAGTGCATTAATGTATCCGGAGAATCGATCGTGACTGAAATTAACCATTTTTGGTCCACCCAGGTAAGCTACTCTTTTGTGCCCGCGGTTAATCAGGTATTCTGTAGCCATATAACACCCCTGATGGGTATTACCTAATACTTTATGGCAGTTAAGGTTAAAGCTCGGATTGCGGGTATAATAAACCACAGGAATCCCGATTTTCTCGAATTGATCGAGGTGGGCGAAATCAGAGGTATGTTTGGAAATGGCAACAATTAATCCATCAACCCTCGATCCTAAAAGCGTGGCCGCAGCGGTCACCTCCATTTCAAAATTATCGTGCGATTGACTGATAATAATATTGTAACCGTTTGTTGTAGCCAGCTGTTCCATACCATAAATGCTACGCGTAAAAAAATGGTCGGAAAGATTGGGTAGTATAATGCCAATAATCCTCGATTTACGATCTCTAAGCCTTAGCGCAGAAATATCAGGCGTAAAATTTAAACTGGCGGCGAGTTCTTTAACCCGTAGCCTGGTACTCTCTTTAATCCGTGGATAATCTTTTAACGATTTGGAAACGGTAGAAATAGACAGTTTTAATTCTTTTGCAATTAATTTTAATGTAACAGGTTTATTTTCCATAGGTAAAGGATGTTTAAGCGTTACAATATGGTTAGCGTTTGGTGCCTCTTAACCTTTTATAGGTTAGGGATTAGGGGTTAGTGTTTATTATATATAACTAAGCACTAACCCGCTAAAAAATTAACTATCTATGGAATCTTATCCAGGGCCGGAACATTGTTCTCGTAACCGGTGTATCCTTTATTTTGATTGATGCGGCCTTCTGTATTAAAACGCTGCGCTGCTGCCGGAACCGGCCAAAGCACGTGGTATGGAGAAATTCTGAAGTTTACGCCCAATACAGTAGGTACCTTATTGCGGTAAAAATCGTTCTTTTCGATAATCCTGTCATAAAAGAAATTATTATCAGAGAAGGAGGCAAGGTTATAGGTTTTTCCGTTGTAGGCAGGTTTTCCAGTCGTTGCGAAGATATAGGCAATGCGGGTAAGTTCTGTTTTTCGCGGCTCCTCATAAAACAGCTCTCTTGCTCTTTCGTCCAGTATGGTACCAATGTTAATTGCCGAAGCATCGGTTAGCAAAGCTGCATTGGCCCGCGAGCGTACCTGGTTTAAATCTGCCATGGCCAAAGCGAGATTACCTTTCCAATAGTAGGCTTCAGCTCTTAACAGATAGGTTTCGGCCAAACGGAAGATATACCAGTCGGTATTGGTTCCTCTTGGCGGCGTCCAATATTTATCAGCCGCAAGTGCATTGGTAGAATTGATAAAAGTTTTATAGTGTGGCCAGCCGAAAAAATGGCGGATGGTATCTAAACCTTTGTTCAGAAACATGTTATTTACATTGCCGGGGGTCACATCTACCAGAGGTTTGCCATATAACGCTCTTTCAGCAACGTTACTTCCTGTTTTAATAGCTGGATTGTTATACACCAGGTCGGTCATGTTCATCCACATGCCCGGTGCGTGGCGATAATCGGTATTATCTGTCCAGATATTTTTGGTACTATAGGCGGTACCACGGTAGCGTCCAATTCCCCTGCCGTACATTAAAGTTAAGGGTATTTCTACATTAACGCCATCAACAATGGCCTGGGTGGCACCAGATGGCGTTTTCAAATTGGCAAAATGCCAGGCAGGTACACAGTTCCGCATTACCTGCGATCCCAAATCGGTAGCACCTGCAAGCGTTTCTCTGTCGATGGTTAAAAAAAGTGCCTCACGATTGGCAGGAATGGCCTTGTTATCCATCCGGTGCAAATCCCACACCACATTTTTACTGGCATCACCAGCGGTACTCCCGAAACGGTTCCGCATTAAGCTATACGTCCCACTGTTGATGACATTGTTGGCTGAGGTGATGGCTGCATCAAAATCACCCAAAGCAAGGTTAACTTTGGTCAGCAGGTGGCTGCACGCACCTTTGGTTACATCACCTCGGTCTACATTATCTTTCAACCATTTTTCGGCAAATAAAAGATCTTCCTGCATTTTTTTTAATATCACCTCACGACGGGTAGAAAAATAATCCAGTTTAGGGGAGGTGATGTCTTTTAAATTCAATGGCACATCGCCAAATTGGTGTACCAAACGGTAATAGTAATAGGCACGGTAAAAATAGGCGGCACTAAGAATAGCATTTTTTTCGGCCTCATCTTTATAGGTTACATTGTCGATATAGGTAATAACGGTATTGGCCATACGTACCCCTCTAAAACCTTCAGTCCAGTAAAACCCAATCCTGTTAAAATCGGGGTTATCCAGGTTGGCATCGGGTGTTATCCGGGTATCCATATCCTGGGCTTGTGTGGTTTTATCCGTTGTTCCATCAACAGCTACTTCCGAAAAGATAGATTCGGTAACGATGGGTGCCATATCGCCGGTAAATTCTCTCCTCACATTGGCTCCAATGCCTGCTATTGCCGCTTTCATCGCCGCTACACTCGTCAAAGCGGTTTGCGGTTCCAGTTGCGACAATAATTCTGAATCGAGATTTGATTTTTTACATCCATTTGCCGACAGCAGAAGGGCCAGGGCCACAAACGGAATTATTTTTTTATATGTGATATTCATCTTCTTCATTTTTTAAAGGGTAACATTCAGTCCGAAAGTGTAAACTCTAGGTGTTGGAACAGGATTTCCGTTATTATCTGCAGTTTGCGGATCCCATTGGTTCCAATTGGGGGCATATACACCTGCATTACTTACATTGGCATATATTTTTGCATTTTGTATCCTGAGTTTGCCCAGAAAATCTTTAGGCAGGCTATAGGCGAGTGCAATGGTATTTAACCTGATGAACGAGCTTTTACGGTAAGCATTAAAACTAACCCCACTTAAACCCGAGTTTAGGCGGGCATAATCATTAAGGGGATTACCTGGTGTCCAATAAGGGATAACATAAGAGCTCGATCGGCCAAAACCTACACTTCCGGGTTGGTTTTTGGTCTGGTTATCGGCCCTAAGCTGTCCCCAGCTTGAGATAAGCTGGAATGAAAAATCGAAATTTTTATAGATATTAAAATCGTTGCGGAACGACCAATTGAACCTTGGGCTTTTGTAGCCGATAAACTGTTTATCCAGGTCGTTGTACACATAATTTCCATCCACATCCAATAATTTAAAATCACCTGGCTTAATGCCCTTGTTAAATTTATTGGCTTCTGCTACTTCATTTTCCTGCCATACGCCTAAAATTTGATACTCCCAAATTACATCGATGTCTTTACCGATAAACCATCCGTTACCCGGATCATCATTCGGTGTGGCCAGGCCAACAATTTTATTGCGGTTAAGCGACAGGTTTGCTGAAGTGCTCCAGGTAATATTTCCACCTGTGAAGTTTTTACTGGTGATGCTCAGCTCAAAACCCCTGTTATTTACACGACCTAAATTGGCAATAACATTTGCATAACCCGATGCAGATGACAAGGACTGGCCGATTAAAAGATCTGATGTTTTCTTATCATAAAGTTCAATAGATCCGTTGATTCTATTGTTCAAAAATCCAAAATCCAAACCAAGATTCAACGATTTTGTCTTTTCCCATTCCAGGTTTGGATTACCCAAACGCGGGCTATTTACGACGGTATTCACCTCTCCTGGTGTACCGCTGCCGCTAACGGATTGATACTTGCCTCCGGTTAAAGTCTGGATGGCAACATATGGATCAATGACGTTGTTCGCATCCCTGATTTCTCTGTTTCCATTGATACCATAAGATAGGCGCAGTTTTAAAAAGTCGATCCATTTAACCGGTTTCAAAAAGCTTTCTTCACTTACGGTCCAGGCTACTGCCGCTGCAGGGAAATTAGCCCGTTTTTTAGAGGCTCCAAAAGCAGAATATCCATCTCGACGGATAGAGCCTGTTAAAGCATACCGGCCTTTGTACGAATAATTCACCCTGGCCAGTAAAGCATCGCCCGTGTAAACTTTATCATCGCTGCTTACGGTTGGTTTGTTACCGCTTTGAATGTTATGAAATCCCAATACATCAGTTGGTGCAAAGCCTTCATTACTGGCGATGGTATACCAGGTAGAATATTTCTCGGCATTAACCAATAGCGTTACATCAATGTTATGATCTGTTGCAATAGTCCGGTTCCATTTTAAGAGGTTATCCAGCTGCCAGTTGTACCGGGTTTCCTGAGCCCTCGATGCTGAACCACCAGGTATGGTTACATTTGGATTTTTAGAAGACTGGTGATTAAAGGTGCGGTACTGATCTAAACCCGGACTAAAATTAGCCTGGTAAGTGATACCAAACGGCAATTGCACTTTGGCATAAAGACTACCGAACAAAGTGCTTTGTTTTTGCAACCTTGAATTATAAGTCCGGTCGAGAAAAGGATTACGGGCATTGAGGCCGTTATCATCGGTAGGGATTCTTCTTAAAGAGCCATCTGCATTATAAAAATCGCCGTAAGGAGATAAATCTGGCAGTTGCGAAAACTGGGCTTCAATAGCTCCCTCATCGCGGTCGGCAAATTGCAGATTCATACCCAGCGTTAAAAACTTAGCCGCTTTACCTTCCAGATTTAACCGGGTACGGAAGGTACTGAAGCCTCCTCCGGCAATAATGCTTTCGTTTTTAAGATAACCTAAGGACATGTAATAGGAAACCTCTTCTTTTTTCCCGCTGAGGCTGAGGGTATGATCCTGGCGTTGGCCGGTAACAAAAAGCATATCGTACCAATCGGTTGTTTTTCCGGCAAGATAATTGGCCTTTTCGTTAGCCAAAAGACCCAGACGGCTTAACCAAAGATCGGTTGGATTGGTGGTGGTTTGCCCGTTTAACCATTGGGTAAGCGTTACGCCTTCTGGCAGGTTATTCGGATCGTTGTAAATGTAAGGTGGATTTACCCCACCACTGCGTTGTACATCGGCACGCCAGTTGAGAAAACCCGGACCATCATACACAGGTTGATCTTGAGCCAGGGTAGCCATGCCAAAGTTTGTATTAACGGTAATGGTTGGTGCGCCACTTTTTCCTTTTTTGGTGGTAATGGCGACTACACCGGTTGCTGCTTTTGCGCCATAAACCGCAAGCGAACTTGCATCCTTAAGTACATCAACCGATTCAATATCATTAGGGTTAATATCAGACAGCTGACCGATAAAAATAACCCCATCTAACACAATCAGCGGTGTTGTGGTCCCCGTTAGCGTTGTTTTTCCGCGTACGAGCAGATCTCCGCCACCTTTAGCGCTATTGTTAAAACCAACCGTTAAACCCGGGATGTTACCACGAAGGATATCGGTAACACTATTTGGATTTTCATTTTCCAGCTGCGTGGCTTTAATGCTCGAAACCGCACCGGTAACATCTTTTTTCTGTGCAGTACCATATCCGATGACCACTACATCATTAAGGCCTTGTGCACCGTCATCCATCGTAATATTGATGGTGCTTCGCCCATTTAAGGCAACTTCCTGTGTGGTAAAACCGATAAAGGTGAATACCAGGGTTTGGTTGCCATCGGGAGCCTTTATGCTATACTTACCCGCAGCATCGGTTAAGGTTCCGACCGATGTATTTTTTACCCTTACACTTACGCCCGGAAGTGTGATCCCTTTATTATCTTTAATGGTACCCACAATAACGGTTTGGGCAAAAGCGCTAAAACTCCCGGATAGCACCAGCAGCAAAACCGCTAAAATTTTTGCTTTACCTGCGCAGATACGCCCGAGGTATAGCAATACTCCTCTTTGGTTATAAATTTTACTCATAGTTATAGTTTAGTTAATGATTACCTGTGAAATTTCAGATCACAATAAGTTAAATAGCAAATCGGCTGCTCAAATTGAAATGGATATTAGCCTGAAAAAAAGGAATAACGCTGGCAAATGGCTGCCTTGCTTGACTCTTGAACATGGATGATTTGGTTAGACTTATTTTATCTAATATAAAAACCCGCAGCGCCAGATATAAAAAACTATAATCAGAATAAGCCCTAAATCTGCGTCAGATTGAATTTACAACGATGTAATTAATTTCAGGGTTTTATATTTATGTGCTCGATGAACCACAGATGGCACAGTTAAACACGGCTCTTGTTAGTGTGATTTACTTAGCCACGGAAGCGCAGCGAACACGGAATACGTTTGTCATGAAGAGCGGAGCCGGAGAACCTTTCCTTTTCAAGAACAGCGCCCAATGCTATCATTTTTCTGATACCATCATGCAATTTAACTTATTTTGATAATAGCAGCTATTTGTGAAATTTTGCCTTCACAAAAAATAGTACATATCATGGAATACAGAAAACTAGGAAATACACCGCTGGAGTTATCAGCAATCGCATATGGCGCCTTTGCTATCGGTGGCAATATGTGGGGAGGAAACGAAAAAAAGGATTCTATCGAATCAATTAAAGCATCAATAGAAAATGGAATAACGACAATTGATACGGCTCCTTTTTATGGCTTTGGACTTAGTGAAGCGCTAATCGGTGAAGCCATTAAAGGGTACGACCGAACTAAAATACAATTATTAACCAAATTCGGCCTGGTTTGGGACGGTAGCAACAACGGTTCAGGCGAACATTTTTTTGATGCACAAAACGATGGTAAAGCGGTACCCATTTATCGCTACGCTACAAAGGCATCGATTATTAAAGAGGTTGAAGACAGTCTTAAACGCCTGCAAACGGATTATATTGATCTTCTTCAGCAACACTGGCCCGATCCAACAAACGAGATAGATGAGGTGATGGAGGCCATGGCACAGCTCATTAAAGATGGCAAAATACTGGCTGCCGGGCTTTCGAATGCTGATCATGCACTGCTGGAAAAAGCTGCTGCTGTACATCTGCCAGCATCAAACCAGGTACCATTTAGTATGCTCAACAGGGCTATCCAGGAAGATTTAATCCCTTACACATTGGAAAATAATATCGGCATTATTGCCTATAGCCCAATGGAAAGAGGGCTGTTATCGGGCAAGTATTTTGAAAAAGAAAAACTTAAAGCTGACGACCACCGCAATGGATATTTTAGTCAGTTTGATCTTGACGCTGTTAAAACATTTCTCGAGCGCATTTCGCCATTGGCAAAAGAGAAAAATGCCAGCATTGCGCAATTGGTCCTGCGCTGGACAACGCTTCAACAAGGCATCACCGTTGTACTGGCAGGTGCCAGGAATGCTGAGCAAGCGGTATCAAATGCAGCTGCAATGGAGTTAGAGATCAGTAAGGAAGAGCTTGCCTTTATTGATGGTGGGCTTGGGAAAATTTGAGATTCATCTATCTGCGGAGGAAAAGTTTCAGTTCTTGCACTGGCTTGAGTTAAATAAACCCGATTGAAACGGATGCCAATTTCCTTCAAATTGGCAGGAGGAAAAGCGGGACAAAAGGTGCCAAAAACAAGGAACCATTCATTTCCAGTCAACGATATAGATGATAATTCTTAGGTTTAGGAAATGGAAGGACAATAAATAACGTTATTGAAACAAAAACGGGTGCCTCATATCGGACACCCGTTTTTTTATTTATGGTCGATGTAACACCAACCACTATAATACCTGCTTAGTAACCTGGATTTGGAGTCAGGTTAGGATTATTTTTGATTTCCGAAGTCGGAATCGGGAACAACAAATGTTTGGTTTGCAAAGGCTGGTTTACACTTTTATTAATGTGGCCAACAAAATTATCGAAACCATTAGTGGTTTCGTTATACACTTTACGCAACCTCACCATATCAAACCAGGTAATGCCTTCGTAACATAACTCGTGCCAGCGCTCTCTCCATACGGCTTCTTCAAACTGTGTCTGGCCCAAACCTGCCAGATCAGCCAGTTGTGCTCTTTTCCGCACTGCATTTACCGCAGCGTAGGCCGCAAGATTCGGACTACCATCTGCCCTGTTCTGCGCTTCAGCATAAATTAAGAGTGTTTCTGCATAACGTATTTGTGGAATATTCAGATCGCTTCTACTGGTACCCTCTACCCCTAACGTTCCATTTGCAATCAGATCGAAATGTTTAAAAACATAAGGCTTACCACGGTTAATCAGCGGCATTTTAAAGCCATCGGTATAATAGTCGGTAAAGAAATAACCATCTCGGTTTTTTGCCCTTAAATCTCCGGCCTCATACGAGCCATAAAAACTGGCAGTTGGGATAGAAGTTCCAATTCCATCAATTTTAGAAACCAATGGCTGGTGCAATGGCAGGTACGACGACTGTAAGGGGTTGCCAAATCCGGCAGCGTCATTATACTGGATGCCGAATAAATGCTCTACTTTATTGTCATTCTTTGCATCGTGCAATGCTCCATAAGCTGGAAACAAACCGAGTAATGCCGGGTTTCCGGTTGAATAATCGATGACCTCTTTCGCTTTATCTGCAGCTAATTTATAATAAGCTGCACCTTTGTTAAGGGGCTGTCCGGCCATAGTTAAATATACTTTTGCCAGTTCAGATTTAATGGCTGCTGTAGAAACACGCCCACTTGCATCCATAAAAGGCAAACCAGCTGCCTCTGCAGCCACCAGATCATCAACAATCTGTTTGTAAACCTGTTCCTGAGGTGTGCGTGAAGGAGAAAAATTGGGATCGTTAGGACTGGTAATCGGTTTTGTAATCAAAGGTACATCACCCCATAAACGCACCAGGTAAAAGTAGGCCCAGGCCCTGATGAAAGATGCCTCGCCTAAAATCCTTTTTTTCTGTGCATTATCCATCGGGTTAATGCCCGGAACTTTATCCAACACCAGGTTGGTTTGCGCAATTACCTTATAGAAACCATTCCAGGTTTGGTTAACATGAAGGTTTGTTCCATCATAAATCAGAGAATATAAATTATTGAGATCGGAGTTTTGCGCGGTTTCAGTTGATTGTATCCCCGTTGGTGCATCCAGCATTTGCCAGTTGTTGGAATAAATACCAGCACCGGCACCTATAAACCTGATTTCTGCATAAACCGCGGCAATACCTGCTTCTGCATGTTCTGGTAAAGTATAAAAACTGCTGGGCGAAAGATTGGTGGGATCTGTTTCATCTAAAAACTTCTTACATCCCGAGTTCCCGATGATAGCACTGCTTAGCAACAACAAAGCAGCGATATTTTTTATGTTTATTTTCATTTTGATATCCTTTCTTTAGTTAATGTTTATAATCCAATGTTTAAGCCTACCATGAAAGTAGTGGGCTTTGGATAATCGAAAAATGTTTGGCCTTGTGCAAATGCATTTCCATAAGTGGTTACCTCAGGGTCGTTACCGGTATACTTGGTGGCCAGGAAGAAATTCTGAACAGATGCATAAACGCGGAGCTTGCTTAGGCGTAATTTTTCGACAAGTGTTTTATCAAAAGTATAACCGAGTAAAAGATTTTTACCGCGGATGAAAGAACCGTCTTCTAACCAATGGGTATCAACGTTGGTTACATATCCGGCAGATTGATCCCTGATGGCGGCAATCGGTGTATCCTGGTTCTGAGGAGTCCAGGCATTTAATACGCTGGCAAAACTATTGGCCTGTACCTGTCTGTCTTCACCGGAGTGATGGGTCATATTCAACACATCATTACCATATGAGTATTGGAGCTCTACAATCAGCTCTAAATTTTTATAACGGAATGAGTTGCCAAACGATCCCCAGCCTTTTGGCGTTCCGTTACCAATAATCTGACGGTCGGCATCTGTAATGGCATGGTCGCCGTTTACATCCAAATATTTAATATCGCCCGGAAGCAAAGTTTTACCACCGCGGTAACTGACATATTTGGCTGCTTCTGCCCTTTCGGCTTCGCTCCAGGTTCCTAAACGCACCAGTCCCCAGAATGAGCCCACAGGCTCACCTACCCTGATAATACCCGTTTGATTGGTAAAATTTGGATTACCCACACCAAAAATATCGTCAGGCGTAGCCAAAGAAAGTACCTTATTGCGGTTAAGGGAGATGTTAAAGCTGGTTTTCCAGGTAAAATCGTCAGTTTGTACGTTTACCGTATTAATCCCTAAATCTAAACCCTTGTTCTGCATAGACCCGATATTTTTTCTGATTACCGAGTATCCCGTGGTACGTGGTACAGGAGCATCTAATAACATATCGGTTGTTTTTCTGTAATAAAGATCGGCCTCTAAATTAATTCGGTTGTTAAACAAACCCAATTCTAAACCAGCATCAACCTGTGCTGTTTTTTCCCAAACCAGATCAGGATTTGCTAAACGACCTATACCAATACCGGTTACCTTACCATCATTAATAATGGCTGAGTTATTAACCAGTGTGGCTAAAGACTGATAAGCAGGAAGTTCTGAATTACCACTTAAACCGTAACTGGTTCTTAGTTTTAAGTTTGAAATGGTTTTGTTCCCTTTCAGAAAATCTTCGTCTGAAGCTTTCCAGGCCAGTGCTGCCGAAGGGAAAAAGGCGAATTTATGGTTCTCTCCGAATTTGGATGATCCATCAACCCTACCCGTAAAAGTAACCAGGTATTTATCTTTAAAGGCATAGTTTAATCTTCCAAAATAAGAGTTAAAAGCCGATCTGTTGCGGCTGGAGCCCACCGTAATCGATTTACTCCCAGAGCCCATATTATTGTTCCCGTAAAAATCGGTTACAAAATTCTCCGCATGACTGGTATTGCTGAAGAAACTGGTGGCCTGCCAGGAGATACCCAACAAGGCATTAATGGCATGCGATTCGGCAAAACGTTTGTTATAGGTTAAATAGTTTTCTAATGACCAGAAGGTTTCACGGTCATTGGTCACATTTGCTGTTCCGTTTTGTCCGTCAGATATGCCGTATAATTGTTTTGCGTTATATTCATTGATGTTGCGGCTTACAACATTAGCCCCTAACTGGGTACGAAACTCTAAATCTTTATTAAAGCTAATGGTAGAATAAATGCTTCCCAAAGCGGTTTGAGTGATCATTCCATATTTCTGATCAGTTAAGATATGCACCGGATTGGAGCCTCCTTCTGCCCATGGAATCAGTTTATTATCGCCCCACTTGCCATCTGCCAGTTTGATTGGAAGAAAAGGAAATGCTTCGGTAATCATGCGGACTGAGTTTAAACCACCTGTTCCCTGATCAACTATGTTTTCATCCTGGTTATTGTAGCTCAAATTACCGCCGACTTTTAACCAGGGTTTAATTTTACTATCGAAATTAAATCTGCCCGAATAACGTTTTAAATAAGAGTTCAATAAAAGTCCCTGGTCATCGCGATAACCTGCAAAAACGCCGTAGGTGCTATTTTCGTTTCCACCTGTAAAACCCAGCTGGTGATTTTGCGAAAGTTTGTTCTGTGTAGATTCTTTTAACCAATCGGTGTTATATAATGGGTTTCCGTTGCTATCGAAAAACTGAGGCAAGGCTATTCTCGATGCTTTTGGAACAGGTGTAGATGCATAATTTCCTGCTGCCCATCCTACCGGATCGTAAACTTTAATATTCTCGTAAGCCAGGTCCTGCACTTTAACATACTCAAAAGCATCAAGCATCTTCACATGATGTGCCGCCAGCGTATTTACGCCAAAATCTGCATCATAGGTAATGCGCTGGGCATTTGCTGTTCCTTTTTTGGTGGTAATTAAAATTACGCCGTTGGCTCCCCTTGCGCCGTATATGGCCGTCGAAGAAGCATCCTTTAATACCTCTACTGAAGCGATATCGCTAGGGTTAATGTAATCGATAGCGTTACTGTTCTGCGTTTGCGACCCCACCGGCAAAGCCACACCATCTACCACATAAAGCGGATTGTTACTCGTGTTGATGGAGCTAAATCCACGGATTTTAATGTTGGTCTGACCGCCTGGCCTACCCGAGTTGGTATTGACCTGTACACCGGAAATACGGCCAGCTAGTGCCTGGTTTAGGGATGAAGACGGACGTTCCTGTAGTTCGCTGGCTTTTACCACACCAACAGAACCGGTAAGGTCTGTTTTTTTCACCGATCCATAACCAATTACCACTACTTCATCTAACTTATTGGCCTCGGCAGGTACCATTTTAACGCTAATATTGGCTTCATTGCCTACCGTAACATCTTTATTTTGATAGCCCACATAAGAAAAACGGATCACATCGTTTGGGTTGGCCTCAATGCTGAATTTACCCGCTTCATCAGTTACAGCAGTTTTACCTGAAGAAATGTTTTTGATGCCCACTCCTGGAATAGGCATGTTTTTTTCGTCTGATACGGTTCCTGTAATTACTTTTCGGTTTTGGATATGCACTAAAGGCATACTTAGCTTGGAAAACCCTTCGGATTTTTCAGCAACCAAATTCATCGAAAAAACAGGGCCATTGAGCAAAAAAAGCACGGAAAGCCCTGAAATCTTTAGTAGATTGATTTTCATCGGTTTTAGGTTTAGTAAATGGTTAGTTAATAATATAATTCAACTGCTAGCAGCTAAAACGTTTTATCAATTATTCAATAAAAACAATTGACGGCAAATAATCATGTTAATCAGAAGGCTTTGGGTTAAAGGTCATTGCGTGATGGAGATCGTATTTTTAAACTGTTTAAAAACTACACGCAAATAAACTACACAGACATATACTACACCATAAGGCATAAATGCACCTAAGCTCATCATCATATTCGGTTGTTGATAAAACGATTTATCAACTCAATATTAAATATTTTATCACAAAATCAAGAATAATATTTTGATGCCTAGAAATACCCGATCGTATAAATCCGATTACAGTATGATTACTTTTACAGCAGCCAAAATTTTTGAATAGATATTCCGGGTCAATCAAAAATAGCCCAACCGAAATCCATTATCCCTCACCTACTTAAGTCTGATTTTAAGCATTGGGTAAAAAATTTTAGTTTTTTTTTAAAAAAGAATAGACATTAGTTTTCTAATTGTGGTGTTATGGGTGATTACTGTATTTAAATGAGAAAGCCCCATATTGCTATGAGGCCAATTATTTTGTCTTATCAGCATCCACGGATAAGACCAAACCAAACAAACTAATGAAATTAAAAGACAAATAAGTTTGAGATTTGTTTTAGTTAAATCTTATTTATTAAATAAATTTTAGGAAAAGTGCGTTATTCTCTAAAAAGCTCAGATTTTAGCTTCGTCATTTCACCTAAAAGTGAAGTAATAGGTAGGCTGTGACCTGAAAGGTGCCCCAACTTTGCTACCGAGAAATTTAAAGTTCCAATCTCTGTTTCCCGCTTTTGTAAGATATCCTGGTAAGTAGATATTTTTTGCCCGTCAGACATTTTACTGATCATCAGCACATTTTGAAGTACCTCATCTGCTGTTAACGCGATATGATTCGTATTGGCTACAGTAATGCACTCGCTGATTACTTTTTTTCCGATTTCAAGTGCGGCAGGATTTCTATGGAAAACACCATTATCAATTTCCAGTAAAGGGCAGATGGAATTAAATACACAATTGCTAATAACTTTTTTCCATATCAGGTTCTGAATATTTTTTTCGGTTCTAAAGGAGAAGAGCTCAGTGTTAATTTGTGATACAATTTCCTGTAAATTTTGATCAAACCCTTTGATGATTCCGATAGGTGAAGGTGCCACCACCTTTAAGGTCACGTTACTTTTTCCGATTGCCTGACTGGTAGCCATGAGCACACAGCGGTAGAGCTGGGTAAAACCATTTGCTATAAACGGATCTTCAACCCCTAGCCCATTTTGAAGGAAAATGATTGGCATTGATTTGTTCATATATTTTAGCTTCTTTGCCAATTGTTCATTTCCAAAAGACTTATTAGCCAACAAAATTAACCCGTTTAATGTGGAGTGGTTACTAAAAGTACTAACAGTTATTATTGCATTATAACTTTGTGCTCCGGTGTTTACCTCAATATTTTCCTGGTATGCTTTTTCATGATCAACGCTTCCCCGGATGATTGTTACATTCTTACCCTTTAAAGATAAAGCAACCGCTAATCCTTTAGCAATTACACCATTACCGATAATGTAAATGTTTTCATCTGTTTTTAACAAGTGATTATTCATCCTTAATTATTTTAATAAAACAAATTACGTAATTAGTTACGGAATTATCAAATTGATTTTTACTTCCTGAAACCCTAATATTTAGATTACTCACCTTTCGATGAGGTAATTGTAAAAACATAAGGCACCGTAAAATTGCGGTGCCTTATTAACGTATCGTGTATTTAAAATTAATTCAAATCAAAACGATCTAAATTCATTACTTTATTCCATGCAGCCACAAAGTCTTTTACGAATTTACCTTGCGCATCTGTGCTTGCGTATACCTCTGCAATTGCCCTAAGCTCGGCATTAGAACCAAATACCAGATCGGCACGGGTTGCGGTCCATTTTGGCTGACCCGTAGCACGGCTGCTTCCAATGTAAAGTTCCTTATCTTCGGCAATGGCTTTCCATGCGGTTTCCATATCTAATAGATTTACAAAGAAGTCGTTGGTCAGCTGACCTGGTCTTGTAGTCAAGATCCCATTTTTAGAACCATCGAAATTGGTATCGAGCGCACGTAAGCCGCCTATTAACACCGTTAATTCAGGTGCTGTTAAAGTAAGCAACTGGGCTTTATCAATCAGGAATTCTTCTGTAGGAACCGGAGATTTTGAATTACGGTAGTTACGGAAACCATCAGCAACAGGCGCTAAATAACCAAAAGATTCTACATCGGTTTGTTCTTGCGAAGCATCCATTCGGCCTGGTGCAAAAGGAACGGTAACTGAATGCCCTGCAGCTTTTTCTACTGCAGCAGCACCCGCCAGTACAATTAAATCGGCAAGCGAAACTTTTTTGCCATCAACTTGTGCTCCATTAAATTCTTGTTGGATTCCTTCTAATACGCCCAATACTTTTTGTAATTGCGGAGGATTGTTAACAGCCCAATCTTTTTGCGGAGCCAAACGGATCCGTGCACCATTGGCACCACCACGTTTATCAGAACCGCGGAAAGTAGAAGCTGATGCCCATGCGGTAGAAACCAGTTCGGCCACACTCAATCCCGAAGCCAGTACTTTTGCTTTTAATGCGGCAATATCACTTTCATTGATCAATGCATGGTTAACCGCAGGTATTGGATCCTGCCAAAGCAATTCTTCCTGTGGTACATCTGGTCCCAGGTAACGCGCCAGAGGTCCCATATCGCGGTGGGTTAATTTAAACCAGGCTCTTGCAAATGCATCAGCAAACTGATCGGGGTTTTCTAAGAAACGTCTTGATATTTTTTCATATGCCGGGTCGAATCTTAAAGAAAGATCGGTGGTCAGCATCGTTGGCAGGTGTTTTTTTGTTCCATCAAATGCATCAGGAATAATGGCTTCTGCATTTACAGCTTTCCACTGATGTGCACCAGCAGGGCTTTTTGATAATTCCCATTCAAATCCAAACAGGTTTTCGAAAAAGTTATTACTCCATTGCGTTGGTGTTGTGGTCCAGATTACTTCTAATCCACTCGTAATGGCATCTGCACCTTTACCAGAAGCATAACTATTGTTCCAGCCAAAACCCTGGCTTTCGATACCAGCGGCCTCAGGCTCTTTGCCCACATGATCGGCCGAAGCTGCACCATGGGTTTTACCAAAGGTGTGTCCGCCAGCAATTAATGCTACCGTTTCTTCATCATCCATCGCCATGCGGCCAAAAGTATCGCGGATATCTTTAGCGGCAAGAATTGGATCTGGATTTCCATCTGGTCCCTCAGGATTTACATATATTAATCCCATCTGCACCGCTGCCAATGGTTTTTCTAAATTACGGGAGTGCACATCGCCATCGGCATCATCATCAGTAACCACTACTCCATGTGCCTTATTTGCGCCGTCAGAACCATGTGCGTAACGAAGATCGCCACCCAGCCAGGTTGTTTCTGAACCCCAATATACCGATTCGTCTGCTTCCCAGACATCCTCGCGCCCACCGGCAAAACCAAAGGTTTTAAAACCCATCGATTCCAAAGCGATATTCCCGGTTAAAATCATTAAATCTGCCCACGAAATTTTGCGCCCGTATTTTTGTTTAATTGGCCAAAGTAATCTGCGGGCTTTATCAAGGCTCACATTGTCTGGCCAGCTGTTCAGCGGTGCAAAACGTTGTAATCCGGCACCGGCACCACCACGACCATCGCCTACCCGGTAAGTTCCGGCGCTGTGCCATGCCATGCGGATAAATAAACCTCCATAGTGACCGAAATCTGCCGGCCACCAATCTTGCGAATCGGTCATCAGTGCATGAAGGTCTGCTTTTAGGGCGGCTAAATCTAAACTTTTAAAAGCTTCGGCATAATTAAATTCACCATCCATTGGATTGGATAAATTAGAATGCTGGCGTAAAATGCTCAACTTTAACTGCTTTGGCCACCAGTCACCATTTCTGGTACCGCCACCACCTACATTACTTTTCATGCTGCCATTATGAAACGGGCACTTGCTAATATCGTTCGATTCTTTTTCCATATGTATACTATTTTGTTAGTGAATTCTGATCCGTTAACAGATTAACCTGATGATTATAAATTTAGAGAATTGAAATAACTAATCACAATCATTTAATTCTATAATGGAATAGTTAGAATCTATTAATGTGCTATATCAGCATTTTAGAAGGGTGATGGGGTTTAAATCACTAAAATTTAATCTTCGGTTAATTCCTGCTTAAAATAAAATGCCCCCACCAAAGCATTAACTTTAGGGGGGCAGGATGAAACAGGTATATATGGAGATGACTTGTTAGAAAGTATTAAACTTAAATTTTTGGTTGTTGGCACCACCGTAACTCCAGATATTAAGTAATGTACCATTGGCGGTAGCACTGCCCGGAACATCCACATTTTTTGAAGGGGCATTACGAGGCGAAATAATATAATAACCGCTGGCCTCAGGTGTAATGTTAAACTGTTGCGAAGTGGCGCCAGTGTGGGTCCTGATTTCTAATTTGGTTCCGTTTGCTGTAGCACTGCCTACCACCGTAAGCGCTTTAGTAGGTGCATGTAAAGGTGATAGCCTGTAATATCCATCGGCATTTTTGGTTACACTCCATCTGGCGTTATTAGAGTTTCCATCGGTATAAATAATTACCTGTGTCCCATCAGCCGTAGCGCTGCCAGGTACATTTAACAATTTGGTATTATCCAATGCCGAAGCAATTTCGTAACTGGTATTTGCCGGTAAACCTACGTATGTAAAGCCTGTGTAAAGCTGGTTGATGCCTGCGATATCAGTTGGCGACATGTTAGCTGCCGGATAACTGGTTTGATAAGTAGAACCATCCAGTTTGGTGATGGTAGGCTGACCATTGCTCGAAAAAGCATAAGGCTCATACATCATAATCGACTCGAAATCGAAGTTACCATGATTGGTATAACTGGTAGCCGACACCTGATTAAAGTTAAATTCTTTATCATCGGGAATGTTTTCAGGATGGATAATTACATTACTGCTTTGATCGGTTCTGCATTGTTCGTGCATTACACCCAGTGCATGAAACAGCTCATGAATGATAATACCAGGTGTATTATAATTGTATAAATTGAGGTTTTGAGCGCCCCCAACCATACCTACTGAAGAACTGTTCCCGGTAGATTTAACAAAATTGATATAATTTGTTTGCGATGTTCTTTGCACAAAAGTAAGTGGCGATACCCTGGCGATATATTGCATGGCTTTTAGCGAAGAAGCCGTATCGGCACCCAGATTACTCAGACTGTAGTATACGATGGAATTTGTCCAGCGTTTAACCAGCGAATTCATAATTAATGCCCTTGCAGTGGAAGACATGGCGGCATTATTATTGGCTTTTAACAGGTTAAATTGTTGTTCAGTTAAGATAACATCGTCTGAAAGGTAATAGATGCCCTTATCTTCTTTCACCAGGATTTTATTTCCTCCGAAATTAAACTCATGCATGTTGTCTAGCTTTTTCACATCGGTTTCAGCATTGTTTTCGATGCCCTGTTTTTTACAACTTATAACTGAAATACTGAGTAGGATGGCTGTGAATACGCCCAGGTAAATCTTTTTGTTTGTTTTCATTACTTTTTGTTTTATGGTTAGATTGAATGATTTAATGCGAAAGCATATTTTGCCTAACGCCTCTGTTAAGCCCCAAACCAAGATTTATCTGCTTTTTAATTGTTTTTAAGCCATTAAAAAGCCATTCAGTGTTTAAGAAACCTCCAATTCATTTTCACCGTTATAAAACACGAAAAAAAAATCCTTACAATAATTTATAAAATAACATAACCGAAGTTAACAAATGCTAAACACAAAAACGGCTGTTTATTAACCAAATTATACCGGATTTTGATTTTAAAATACAAATAAATAAGTCTGATAAATATTATTAAACATACAAAATAAAATTTGGCCGAAATGCGCACTAATGATGGTGTTTAATAGAATCAACGTAGATAAACAGAAAGCCCTGCAATTAATTTGCAGGGCTTTTAATCTAACATGCACATAGCACATCAGAACTTTAATTCTTTTAAGATCGTGATGTAATATTATTGATCAAGCACCAGTTTTCCTTCAAGAACAACATTTCTGAACCGCTGTTCTGATACCGAGCCATTGTACCTGGAATTAACGAGGTCCATTAAGATCTGCATTGCGGTTTTGCCTTGCAGGGCTGGTGACTGCTCAACCGTGGCAATGGGTCTGTAATCCATAAACCGTAAAACAGAAAGGTTTGAAAAACTGACAAAGTCTATTGCTTCAGCAGCAGTGATGTGTTGTGCCCTAAGTTTCCTGATTGCATAAATCGCCACGTAGTCGTTAAATGCAAGCACTGCGCTTGGCCTGCCGGGTACTGCCAAAAGCCTATCCATTTCTTTTTCGGTGCCACTTTCTGTTAGATCGCATTCTGTATACAGGGAAGGATCAAAAGAGATTTGCTCCCTTTCCAGCGCCTTGATATAACCGTTTTTACGTTCCGTACTCGAAAGCAGGCTTTCGGGTCCGTTAATCATGCCTATTCGCCGATGCCCCTTCTTTAATAAAAAGTCAACTGCCTGCTGGGTAGCCAATTCGATGTTACAACATACTGAATTGATGCTGAAATAAGGGGGGACACGATCGAAAAATACAACTGGGATACCATTATCTTTAAGCCTGGAAAAATGACCAAAAGTCTGCGTTTCCTTTGCCAGCGCAATCAATAAGCCATCTACCCTAAAATCAATCATTTTTTCTACCAGGGCTATTTCTTGTTCTTCACTATTCATAGACTGGGCTACAAAAACTGCATAATTATTGGCCATTGCCATTTCCTCTATAGCAGTCATTGCCGTAGAAAAAAAAGTTTCGGAAAGATCAGGCAGGATAAGTCCAATGGTAAATGTACGTCCCGACCTAAAAGAAAGAGCCGAATGGTTTGGCCTGTAATTTACCTTCTTTGCTAATTTTTTCACTCTTTCTCTGGTAACCAGAGAAATGGTTGGATGATCAATCAAGGACCGTGAAACAGTACTGATAGAAAGACCAAGTAAATCAGCAATTTCCTTTAATGTTGCAGGTTTCGACTTCATATTATTTTATTTAGAAGGTAAATTGATTGTAACTCCAGCATACCAGACTGGATATTTTTTTTATTGGTATCATATTTCATCTCACTTCAGCAAAGCATCCTTTAGGTTTTTCACCCAATTGTAACAGCTTAAATTCAGTTGCATACTGTGGTAAGAAAGCTGCTGTATTTTATCAGGATAATAATCATTAGCATAATCCACTTCGATTAAAAAATCATCGGTGAGTGCATATCCACACCCAATGGTCAGTCTATTGCTTCCCAGCCTTGGCTGACTAAACACATTGGGGGCAGTTTGCGTAAATACTTCCTCAGAAGCGACCATGTAAACGGCTCCTTTAACTATTTGTGATGCATTTAGCGGCTTTACCAGCTTCAACTGACTTCTTACCCGGTAACTTTCATCAAAGCCACCTAGGCTTCGTTTGTCACGGTGATCTTCTAACCTCAATCGGGCAGATAAGGTAAAAGGCGTTTTTCTGAAATAATAAATACCCTGAATGGCAGATCTGATTTCCGGAAGACCATCCTGTCCGGCAAGTATAATTTCGGGGTTATGGTTATAGCCGGTAAACACCGAAAATTTAGCTTTTGAAAGTGAATAATGAATCCATACCCTGGCATAAAGTTGTGCATTGGCATAAAAAGGATTGTTATTTGCGGGCACACCCGTCCATACCTGGCCAAGATTTATTTCGTTGCTCCACCTGCCTTTTATCGGTGTTACAAATTGAAAATCGTTCCAAAACTGATTGTAAGTGGTAACTTGTGCGCAAAGATCAGCAGAAATTAAAATCAGCTTTAAACCTAAAACCAATGTAAATATCCGTTTCATTACTTCAATTCGTACTTAATGTATTCATGCTCAAAACTTCCATCATCGTACAGATTAAGAAGAGAATAACCTGGCACGGTTTGTTTATAGGAGCTTTTACCATCATCTCCCGGCTCCCACCAGAAACCACTGGTTGCGCCATTACATAAATAAGCAACGTCATTGTACCAGACCTTATCCAGTAAATGAATGTGACCACTTAAACAAAGTTTAATGTTCTTATTCCGGTTAAACACTTCAATAAACTTCATAATATCGAGGTGGTTGTAACTCCCGCTAACCTTAAATGGCCCTCTAAAATCTGCTTTGTTATCTACAATACCGGTACAGCTCAACAATGGATAATGCGACATGATTAGTGTAGGCTTATCCTGACTGTTCTTTTTTACATCTTCTACAAACCAGTTCCACTGTTCGTCATCCAGCATACCCGGATTTGTTGGATGGTTACTATCCAGCATGATAAAATGCCAGCCGTTTCGATCGAAGCTATAATAATTATTGCTCATGCCCAGCATCTTTAATACCCCTGCTTTACCGCCCAACTCGTCATCTTTACCTTTCCACCACATGTCATGATTTCCCAACACATGGTGCATGGGGATACCTTTTACAACCTGCACACTTTCATTCCAGCAGGCCCATTGTTGCTCTACCCGATCTTTGGTAATGTGATCGTAATCAGCCGCATAAATAGAATCGCCACCATTAAGAATCAGGTCTACTTTATCCTTTTTGATCATTTCGAGGCATTTCTTAAAACGGGCAACAGCATTGTGCTCAGGTCTGATGTGCACATCGGTAATGTGTGCAATTTTTAAAGCCTTCTTTTTCTTGATTGGCGCAGCAACCGATGTTTCTGCAACACTCGTCAAAGCAATCGTTCCTATCGTAGCTCCAAGTGTTTTAATTAAATCTCTTCTTTTCATTTGTGTGTTTTAATTTATTTATCCTAAGTTTCGGTCTGAAATATAGGGTACGATCGGATAAATGTAATCGTCCATATTTACCCCTGATTTTTCGGGCGAGGAACCCACAAAAACAGTCTTTTTACCCCTAATCGTAATTCTGTTTTTATGGTCAATCTCAATCATTGCCCATATCGGATCTTTATAGGGCACAGTATATTTAATGTATGGATGTGTTTTATCTACCTCTTCCGAATAACGGCTTTCTTTATACTTATCGCCAAGCCATTGGTATGATGCGCTGTTGATTTGCACATAATGGATGTGATTAATGTAATTGTAGTAATCCTGGTGATGATGGCCGCTGATCACCATAATTACCTTTTGTTTCCCTGCTTTTTTATTGGCCTGCTCCAGCGTATACCGCAGCAATGTGCCGTTTTCCAATCCGCCTGCATCATTATCCAGTCCCTGATGACAAAAAACCACGGTTTCTAAATCAGTTGATTCAAGATCTTTTCTGAGCCAATCGAGTTGTGTAGGCGAAATAAAACGGGCGTAACCTTTTGGCCGATCGGCACTTTCGTTATGCTCATTTCCATCCAGCACGACAAAATGAAAACCATTAACATCAAAAGCGTAATATTTAGCTTTGGCATTCCAAAACGTTACGACCTGATCGCGTGTATATCCGCCATCGGTATCATGATTACCAATTACATGGTATTTAGGACCTTTAAACTGATTCCAAACATCCATTAGTGGACTATTAGCTTTTTTTGGATAGCAGAAATCACCACCCTGTATAATGAAATCGGGTTGCTCCCTGTTCATTTCATCAATAAATGCAGATAAGCGCGATAGGCCATCATGCATCACATCATGATGAAGATCGGTGATCATGCCAATCCTGACTTTCTTTTTGGCCGGACTTAATTCAGGAAACCGGGCAAAAAGCATAGTTCCACCCGCCAGTCCTGTTGTTTTTAAAAATTCTTTCCTGTCCATTTATTTTTAGATTATGGCTTAGTTGTTAGGTATATTTTTCTGCTGCAAACGCAAGGTTATCTTTGGAGATAAGCGGTTTTACTCAAAACCAGCCCCGCCTTATACATAAGTTAAAATACGACTACTACCAGTTAATATTCGGTCATACCAAATATACAAATACTAAACAAAGTTTATAAATATTAATTTATTTTTTATTTTATTTTATGATGCACACCCCTGCTTACCATCATGAACAACAACAACTTATACACAAAAAAAACATCAGCCGATAAATAGAATAATGATTATTTTAATTTGTGATTAATAATTTGTCAGCTTATAATTGAAAACCGGGATTACCGCTGCCTGATCTGATGAAAATATAATAGAAGATCGTGCATCAACATTAATTGGATTGGGTTAAGTTTTTCCCATATAGAAATAAAGCTGAAATGAGGTCTAACATCCTGCATATGGTAGGCGACAGCTATTTTAAAGCTTAACCGTGCATTAGCCTGGTTTGGACAAATAGGTATCTACAGCGAATAAAATGGCTTATCATTTCATGTTCCTGTTATTTCACAACAGATTCAATCACATCGCCAATAGGGTTTACTGAAGTAAAATTAAAGCCCAATAACCTGACAATTGTTTTGGCATACTGATCCTGATAAATCTGTCCGTTATTTTTCACTTCGCCCAGCGGTTTTATATTTGGTCCCAAAGCCATCAACCAGGTATCATTAGAATGTGGTGTACCAGAACCATGACTTGTCCATTGTCCTCCTTCGCCCCGGCCATGATCTGGCATGACAATGATTGTTGTATTATCTTTATAAAACGGATCCTTCTGAATGTAGTTCCATAAACTGCCGATCATGGCATCAATATTATGGGTGGCATCCAAATAGAAATCATACTTACCATCATGTGCATGATCATCGGTATCTGCCAGATCCAGATATACTACTTTAGGGTGGTTGGCTGTGATATATGATTTTGCTATAGCATAAGTACTTGCATCCCAGCGCTCGCCACTGCCCCATAACTGCGGCTCGTAATGTTGTACTTCGTTAGCCAGTTTTTGGGCTTCTGTAAGGTTGTTTCCTTTAACATCCTCAAATGGGTTATTCACCATTAATCCATTTCTATTGCGGTTAATAATTCTGGCCACGGCATCCCATGAAGCAAAGGCCACCACCTTGCCTTTATAGCCTTTTTGCTGATCTATAAACTCGAGTATATTTTTATTCGGATTATCAGGATAGTCGTTACTGTTTACTTTAGGATCAGGGTAACCTGTTAAATTTTCATTTCGGCCAGGATAAGAAAACCAAAAAGTGTTTTTAACGTTAACCAAACTTCCTTCTTTTCGGTTGCCATAAAGCTGCCCTTGCTTTGCTATTGTACGCCATACAAATGGCATGAGTTTAACCCGCCGGTCTTGCTCATTATCGGCCCAGTACTTGTTAATCCGCTCGGTAGAATCCTGCGAATTGTATTTTTTATTTGTTAAAAGTTGCTGTTCGGCTCCCTGAAATACCTCATGCCACCGCAATCCGTCTATTGAAATGATGATGAGGTTCCCGGCTTTATTACTATGCTGTGCAATAGCAAAATGATTAACCAAACTTATAAACAAGAATAGAATACCTGCTTTTTTCATATTATTTTTTCTATCGATCGTATACGATCATTTTTAAACAATTGTAGAAAAGCCCTCCCGAAGGAGGGCTATCTCAAACTAACCGGTAACCAATTTTATTGCCACCCAGGGTTTTGAATAAGGTTTTTATTCAGTAATAACTCTGAAGTAGGGATAGGGAATAGGTAATTTTTATTTTCGTTAAATGTTTTGACCTGATTTGGATAAGGAACGATATTGCCTGAGTTCCCGTTGGAAAGGTAGATATCCTTATTAATCACAGCATAAGTAACGCCTGGTGTTTTTACTGCAGGTATAGCGGCAACAATCGCAAAGTCGAGTTTGCCATCCTTAGTCAGGTCGTACTCCCCAAGTCCAGGGAAATAAATTCCGTAAAATTTCTTTGCGAGCAGGTTTCCAGCTTTCCAGCGTAAGATATCACTGTACCTGAAACCCTCGCCTGCAAGCTCCACACGGCGCTCTCTTCTAATTTCCAAAATCAGGGCACTGCTTACATCAGGATACTGCGCAGCCAAAACCGGATCTTTAGCCACCCCCATGTTAAGGTGTGCAGCCCCGGTCATTCCTACACGATCGCGTAGTTTATTGATGGTCAGGTCGAGATCGGCCTGGGTAATTGTTCCCAATTCAGCCATTGCCTCAGCATAATTTAGCAGCACTTCTGCATACCTGATTACCGGAGCATCATTATCAGATTGACCGTAAATCTCCTTAATCGGATCATCCTGGTAAAATTTCACCTGAAGATAGCCTGTTGGAGCACCTCCGGGAATCTTCGGAATGGGACTAAATCTTTTGCTTGCATCTGTTCTGTCTGTACGGGTATAAAGTGGATTCAGCACCGTTTGAATCAACCTTGGATCTCTGTTTTCAAATTCATCCATATAGGTTTTTGTCGCATAACCAGCAACTGAAGTAAATGGAGTACCGTCTTTCATCAGGTAAGAATTGACCATCTCTTTGGTAAAACCCCTGCCATAAGCCCCTGATTCGGCACTAAATGCATGCCTTAAGTTTAATATAGTACTATATTCGTAAGCCAGTATGACTTCGTTTTGAGGCGCATCAGACATGCCAAATAAATTGAGGTAATCTACGTCGGGCTTTCCTGTAGTGTACAAAGAATAACCTCCTTCATCGATCACTTTTTTAGCCGCATCTTTTGCAGCAGTAAGAAAACGATCTGCATCGGCAATTCCACGGTATTTGCGCCAGGTACCTTCAAACAAACAAATTCGCGACTTTAAGGATAGTGCCACATAACGGTTTATTGTCCACAGCGGGGTTTTAGATGTCCGAATATTTGCTGAAGCATAATCAAGATCCTTTAATACAGAATCCATTACCAGCGTACGCGGGTCTTGTGGTTTATACAGCTGCGCCTCGTCATTAATGTTCATTGTTCCCGAATACCAGGGCACATTTCCAAACCGCTTCACTTTATCGAAATAGAACCATGCACGGAACAAACGGGCCACGCCAACATAATGGTTCTTTGCCTCGGCAGCCGCATTTGCTTTACCATAGTTTTCGAGAAAATAATTTACACTACGCAAATAACTCCAGCTCCAGCCACCACCTGTACTTGGCACCAGATATTCGCCGGCCACTACTTTATCATAAGGTAGGGTTTCCATATTATCGCTTTGTGTATCATCGGTCATGATGCCTGCACCAGGAACCAGACTGTACAAACCGTTACAATATAACTCCAGGTCTTTTTCATTTTTAAAAAAAGTTTGCGGAGCGATATCCGTAATCGGGAGTTTATCAAGAAAGTCTTTTTTGCAACTTCCAAAGCATATTAAAATTATAACAATGCTTAAATAAATACCTATATTCTTTAACATGATCTTCAATTTTATATCTTAAAGTGTTACATTAATACCTGCTGAGTAACTTCTTTGGAAAGGATATGATTTTCCAGTTCCCCATGACGATGAGCCGTCTCCGCCAAGTGTTTCGGGATCAAGCACCTTGAACTTAATGTTATTGATTTCTCCAATATTCTCTCCACTCAAATAGAAGCGAAAGCTCTTCAGTCCGATTCTTTTTACCAGCTTCTCCGGCAACCTGTAGCCAATGGTCAGGTTTTTTAACCGCAGATAAGAAGCATCCTGCAGGTAACGGGTCTGCACGACATCAAGATCCCGCCATTCTGCAATATCACCTGTTCTCCAGGCCGCATACCTTGGAAAGTAGGCATCCGGATTTTCCGGCGACCACATGTTATCCAGCTGATGCTGATAAACATGCTCCCACGGGGCACGATAGGTACCCCAGAAATAACTTGATGTACCTAACCAGAAATCTCTTTTAGCTACACCTTGTAAAAAGAAACTCATATCGAATCCTTTCCAGTTAAAACCACCGCTAATACCGTAGGTATAACGTGCTTCTCTATTTCCGATCACCTTCAGATCGCCATGATCGCCAAGGGTCAGTTTTCCAATATTGATTTTTCCGTCGCCATTTAAATCTCTGTACTTTGGATCTCCTGCATGAAAACCATAGTAACCGTCTACAGCAGACTGATCGGCATGTGCAGCTACCTCAGCATCAGACTGAAATAATCCTTCAGTTTCCATTCCCCATATTTCTCCGATTCTTTTACCTACATAATATTCTCCAATATTGCCATTAGGATTATCGAATTTGGTGATCACGGTATAATTATCCGCCAGAACGAATCTGAAATTGTATTTAAAATCAGAACTGGCGAGGTTGAACTTATTATTATAATTTAAAGCGAGTTCCCATCCCCTTGTTCTCAAATCAGCAGCATTAGTTCTGGGAGGAGGTGTACCAAGTACAGCTGGAAGTTGCCTCGATGAGGTCAGCATATCTTTAACATCCCGGATATAATAATCATAAGAGATATTCAGTTTATTTCCCATCAGGGCAATATCCGTTCCCCAGTTTTTGGTGTATTGTCTTTCCCATGTTAAGCTTGGTGAAACCAAACCTGGCGCATATACCGCAGGTGGCTGGATACCTCCTAAAATATTGGTTATTTTAGATGAACTTGACATTAATGGTATGTATGGATAATAATCTGGGTCACTGCTACCCGCTTTACTTACCGTTTGGTTACCTAAAGAACCATAAGAGAACCTTAATTTAAAGTCGCTGATGGCAGGTTTTAATCCTTTGAAGAAATTTTCTTCAGATACGCGCCATCCTATGGATCCTGAAGGAAGAAATACATAACGGTCATCAACAGGGAAACGGGATGAACCATCTCTCCGTCCATTAATCTCTAACAGGTATTTATTATCATAGGCATAGTTTACCCTGAAAAACTGACTTCTTAAGGCCCATTCACCTGCTGTTGAAGTATAGGAAGGATTGCCCAATGCAAGCCCAATGTTTGGTGTATTTGAGCTGATCAGGTCATTTCGGAATATCGAATTGCTATCTTCATGATAACCTTCCTGGCTATAACCAGCCATGGCTTTAACATTGTGTTTGCCAAAATTCTTTTCATATTCTCCAAATACATTAAATACATTGTATTTACTGGTATTGTATCCCTGGCCAAGCCCGCTCTGTCCATCCTGAATATTTACATTTGGGTTGGCATACTGATATTCTAAAGGAATATATGGATCTAGAAAGTTTCCATTTACACTTTGGAAAGTATAATTGGTGGTCACCCTCAGGCTATTCTTGAAAAAATTTGTCTGTGCCTCAAAGGTGGTTAAATAATCATTTTTCTGCGATTCCCCGCGTCCACCATCATTTAAATAGCCCAGTAGTACGCCATTTGCGGTATAGGAACCATTTGGATTGTTTACAATCTCAAAGCTTGGTATTCTACCTATAGCGTGGAACAAATCACCTCTCGAAGGTCCATTCCACAGGGTAGGATACTTGTAACCTGTCCTGCTCAACTGTGTGGTATTACCCAATTTCAACCATGAAGTGGCTTTAAATTCTGTTTTGCTACGCAATGAATACCTGCTGTACACATCCGGATTTCCTTCAAACAATCCTTCCTGACGCAGATAGCCGGCAGAGACATTATAAGTAACCTTTTCTGTGCCTCCCCTGATGGATAAATTATTATCCCAAGTTGGCGTATTTTTTCTGAAAAGTTCATCAAACCAGTTGGTAGAACCTACATAAACGTATTTTGTCGGATCAGCAGGATCTATATAATAAGGTGGCAAACTCGGATCGGCTGAACGTTTGTTCGCATAATCCATAAAAGTTTGGTTGTATAAATCGGTTCCGTAATAAGCTTTATAACCCTCATTTTTAACCCGCATTACAGTTGCCGGATCGGTCACAATATTGGGCAATTCGGTCAATCGCTTATCTGAAAAATTAGAAGAAAATTCTATATTCAAACCAGAATTAAATTTGCCACTTTTAGTCGTGATTAGGATCACCCCAAAGGTTGCTCTTCCTCCGTATATAGCCGCCGACGCCGCATCCTTTAATACCGTGATATTTTCTACATCCTGTGGATTAAGGGAATAAAGGCTGCTATTTGATGTGGTTGGCACGCCATCAATTACAATAAGCGGAGATCCGCCATTGATGGACTCATATCCCCTGATGTTTAAATCAGAAGTCCGGCCAGGCTGCCCGCTAAAATTGGTGATGGTTAGATTGGGAATCACACCCTGCAAACCCTGTGCAATGTTTGAAATCGGGCGGTCTTTTAATACATCACCACTAACAGTGCTTACGGCGCCTGTTAAATTTACTTTTTTGGTCGATCCATAACCGACCACCACAAAGTCGCTCAGCTCTGCTGCACTTTCTTCAAGTTGTATGGTTAGCGTACTTTGTCCATTTAGCGGAACTTCTTTGGTTTTGTAACCCACAAAAGAAATCAGCAGGACATCGTTTTTATCTGCCACAAGGGAAAATTTTCCTTCTGTATTTGCAGTAGTGGCTTTTGTGGTGCCCTTCACTTTCACGGATGCTCCGGGAAGCGGCGCTCCCTTGCTATCTACTATTTTACCTTCAATAGTTACAAAAACCATCAAGGGGCCACCGAAGATGTTGTTTTGCTCTTCAACCTTGTTTTTGACTACAATTGTTTTGCCTACAATGGCGTAACTAAGCGTCTGGTCTTTAAAAACATCTTTCAGTACGGCGTCCAGTGGTTTGTTTTTAACCGCTAAAGATACTTTATTGCTTTTTTTAAGCAATTCGGTTTGCACCCATAAATTGTATCCGCTCTGCTTTTCAATCTTATCCAGCACAAGTTGCAGTGATGCATTCTTTACGGATAAAGTAATGCTTTGTCCATAACCTGCTGCATAAATATGAAGGCAGGTTATAAAACAGATCAAGGCTGTCAGTTTGATTCGCATGATAAATCTTCTTTTTTTATCGAGGTCTATCCCCATGTACCAGGCAAAAAAAGCCTGGGCAATTCTGTTTGCCTGCCTATTTTTATAAATAGGTAGGTACGGAGTAAAAAAATCCATATTTTTGTTTGGTTTGGTTGTTTTGTAAAAAGTTAATCCAATATTTTTCTTTCAGATTCAGCCTAAACTATTGCCGGATGTGGTCGAAACACATTCGGTTTTTTTGGCTTAATCCGGCTAAAACTGCCTGGCAGTTTTATTTCAAGTTAGTCTCTTACTATAATCCTCCTTCCTTCAATCGTAAAGTTTAAGCCTCCGGTTTTTAGTATTTCAAAAATTTGAGTTATCGGGGTATCCCTTGAAATCCGTCCGCGGAAATGATAATCGGGAACCTGCCCTACAAATTCAACATCTACATCGTACCACCTGGAAAGCTGGCGCATAATGGATGATAAACTGCTATCGTTAAACTGAAAAGAACCTTCTTTCCATGATATAATTTCTTCGATATCGGGATTCGCATTTAAACTCATCAGTTGTCCGGTATTTATAGCCTGCTGACCTGGAACCAGTATCAGATCTGCATTGGTTTTTGCAGCTGAATGAACTTTTACACGGCCTTCAACCAGGGTTGTTTTAATATTACCTTCATCGGCGTAACTGTTAATATTAAAATGTGTACCCAACACCTCCACCATCTGATTTCCGCTTATCACCCTGAATGGTTTAGATTTATCTTTTGCTACTTCAAAATAACCTTCACCGGTTAACACCACTTTTCTTTCCTTAGCCGAAAAGGCAAGTGGAAATTTTAAAGATGATGCTGCATTTAGCCAAACCTGTGTCCCATCTGGTAATTTCACCAGATACTGTCCGCCTTTAGGTGTTTCGATGGTATTATAAGCACTGGCTGAACCCTGATTTGATGCTCCGCTAACCGTATAACTTAATTGCCCGCTGGCCGTTTTGGAAATACTGATTCCTGCCTGTTGGGCAACTTTTCCATTGCCTGCAGCATCCAGATTGATTCTGCTGCCGTCAGCTAAAATTAAAAATGCCTTGTTACCACCTGGTGTAATGGTTTGAGGATTGGCCTGAGGCCTGCCGGCGAGCGCTGGTTTTTTATCAAGTTTTAAATAACCGATAGCAACAACGAGCAGGATCGCAGCAGCGGCCGAGAGCCATCTATAGTCTATTTTCTTCCCAACTTTCTCCTGCTTCAGCTTTCCCTCCCCTACATTTGCATCTATAAGCTGTTTGATATTACTTTTAATTGCCTGCTCATCCAGCACATCTGTGATATCGGTTTCATTATTAACCAGCATCGAATATGTTTCCAAAAATTTTTTTTCCTCATCAGATGCGGTTCCTTTGTTGTATCTGTCTAAAATCTTTAAGAGTTGCTTTTCGTTTATATGTTTCATCAGGTGGCTGCTTTAACAGTATGACCCACGAAAAGAGAAAAAGCCCAGTCAGGATAAAAATATTTTTTTAAATCCTATGGTTTGGAAGAAAATGAGTCCTGGTGCTTAAACCAGCATGAATAAAACAAGAATAATGAGCAAAGCTGTTTTGAGTTTTGCAAGGGCTCTTCCTAAATGGTTACGTACTGTTTTAGGAGATAAACAAAGTTGAGTGGAGATTTCAAGCGTATTTAGGCCTTGGTTAAAGCGCTTTTTGAAAATTATTTTTTGTTGCTCGGGTAAATTATCGATCAGTGCTTCATAAGCACAGAGAAATTCTTTATACAAAATCTGGTCATCAGCCTGGTAACAAGATACCTCCGATTCCATTAATACATCCAGAATGGGGCTGCTGCGTTTCTGTTTGGCCATCATTTTATAAGACTGATTTCTTACGGCAGTGAAAAGGTAGGCGCTGAGGTTTTCAATTTTGGAATCTTTATCCCTTAGCCACAATTGAGTAAAAATATCTTGCGTAATGTCTTGTGCAGAAGAGATGTCTTTAATTTGTTTGTATGCTGCATTAAAAACCTGTTTCCAATAACGGTCGTACAACTCATTAAAAGCCAGATTATCAGAAACGCTAATCAGTGCTAATAATTCTGCATCACTTCTACCTTGGGCTAGACTTAATTTCATGACATCAGTAAAGTTAAAATCCTGCTAATGATCAGCATATTTGGCTACACCAAATATATAAATACTAAACAAAGTTTAACAAAAAAAATTACTTTTTTATTCTTCAATAATGGTTTATCAGCAACATAATCCATTAACTACCTTTATCTGCATACCAGCGCAACTGCAAACTTATATTTCGAAAATACGTCAATAACAAACAATAGTATTAAAATGATGGATATTCGCCTAATTTTAAAAAAAATAAATATAACATAAAGTCATTTAATAATTAGTACTTATGTTTGTACAAATACTAAACTAAGTACAGTATAATTAAACTACCAGAATTACTTTTTCAACTCCATAAGCGGAAACTTGAAGCGCATAATATGCCTTAAAAAAGCGAATTAGAAGCGAATAAACTGATACGTGCATGAACAAACTTAAACACCTTCTCGACAGTTCTAAGCTGTTTTTCATTATCTGGTGTATGTTAGCTGCATTTGGCACTTACTTTTGCATGTACGCCTTCAGAAAACCCTTCACCAGCGGTACCTACACAAGTTTAACGCTTTTTAATCTTGATTACAAGGCTGTTTTAATCATCTCGCAGGTACTAGGCTATATGATTTCAAAATTTATTGGTATAAAAGTGATCTCAGAGCTTAAAAAATCTGGCAGAAAAAAACTCATTATTGGCCTTATCCTTTTTGCTGAAGCATCTTTGCTGCTCTTTGGCCTGGTTCCATACCCTTTCAATTTCATTTTTCTATGCTTAAACGGTCTTCCCCTCGGCATGGTCTGGGGAATCATATTCAGCTATTTGGAAGGAAGGCGTTTTACAGAAATGCTGGCCATGGGGCTAAGCATTAGCCTTATTATATCTTCCGGAATAATTAAAACCATATATTTCACCATACATGAATGGCTTCCCTGGGTTTCAGAATTCTGGATGCCTGCTACCGTAGGCTTGTTTTTTCTACCCCTCTTCCTGCTGTTCGTTTGGATGCTGAATGTTATTCCGGAACCCAATGAAACCGATAAACTCCTCCGCGTAGAGCGCTTACCCATGAATACGGAAGACAAAAAGTTATGTCTCCGTGAATACCGCGTTGCGATCATAGGCATTGGCATTATCTACACCATGCTTACTACGATGAGAGACTTTCGGGATAATTTTTCGGTCGAGATCTGGACTGAGATTGACAGTCAGTGGGACAAGGCTATTTTTTCTATTACTGAAGGTATCTCAGGGACGATCGTACTGCTTTTTATTGGCAGCTTATCT
Source organism: Pedobacter folensis (assembly GCF_056490665.1). Lineage (NCBI taxonomy): Bacteria > Pseudomonadati > Bacteroidota > Sphingobacteriia > Sphingobacteriales > Sphingobacteriaceae > Pedobacter > Pedobacter folensis. The sequence continues at coordinate 172,275 of NZ_JBWJIF010000003.1, read as the reverse complement.
TTGATCAGAAATAATATTAAGGGTTTTTGGGGTACTCAATACCTGATTGCTTTAGGTTTAATACTGAGTGGAGGCAGCACCTTGTGTTTCCAGTTTAACCTCATCAGTCCTTTTTGGTGGATGTTACTGGTAGGAATGGGGATGTTTATGGCTTATACGCCTATCCAGGTCGTGCTATTTGAACGGATGATTGCCCTTTTTAAAATAAAAGCAAATGCCGGATTTTTTGTTTACATCTGTGATGCTGTGGGCTACCTGGGCAGTGTAGGCCTTTTATTGTACAAAGAATTTTTCATGAAAAACGTCAGCTGGGCAAAAGTACTGATGCAATTCAGCTATCTGCTATCAGGAATATGTCTTTTACTGCTGGTCTTCGTCGCTATTTTCTTTAACCGAAAAATAAGGGCAAAAGGGCCGATAACAGGAATTTTAGATAAGCTACAGGTAAATTCCGGTAGCTAAGTCCTCCTGACTATGTATAGCGCATCGGTAACGGATAAAAATTAAAAATGCGGGCAACACAAACAGCACTGCCCGCGGTTATTTATTGAAGCGTTATGGTTGAGGTTTTATAGTTTTGGCTCACCGGCAGGGTACCGTCCTTCAAGGTCAATATCAGCTTTTTAGCCGTTGCCAGATTTGCAGGAATAGCAGTGATGACCAACTGCGCCGAACTGCTATTGGCAGGAATCGTAATTTTCCCTGCCGGTCCCGAGATGGTATAATGTGTACCTACTACAGCTGTACTTGCAGGATCTATCGAATAGTCGATGTTAATATCAGAACCCTGTTGTGGCCCTACCAGTTGGATAAGTACTGTGGTGCTTCCGGGAGCAGCCGTTGTACCTTTCGCAAGTGTTACAGTAACCGGCTTAAATTCTACCTGCGATGGCTGGTCGTATTCTATCCTGTATTTTTTGCATCCAAAAAACAGCAGTATTGCCAATATAGCGGCTGGAAATATTATTTTTTTCATATGATTTATCATTTTAATAGCCAGGATTTTTAACAAGATTCGGGTTCACACTCAGGTCGGCCTGTGGTATGGGGGCAAGGATTCTATAATCGGTATTATAGGCAATAGGCGCAATAGTTCCCAATGCCGTAGATTTTGGAACATCTAAACCAAGGCGAACCAGATCAAACCACCTGTCCCCTTCAAATGCAAGTTCAATCCTTCTTTCTTTCAGAATTGCAGCTAATGAAACGGGAACACTAGTTAAACCTGCTCTTATTCTAATCTTATCCAGATCACTCTGGGCGGTTGCGCCAATGGCCGAACCTGCCCTAAAATTGGCTTCCGCCCTGATCAGGTAAAGTTCAGAAACCCTAAATAAGGGTATATTCTGTAAAAAGTTAACCCCATTTGTCGGAACCCATTTGCGCACATAATTAACCGTTACATTACTTTTTTTGCCTGTTGTAATGGTACCTCTTCTTATATCTCCCGTTTCATACAATGCCAGTAACTCGGGTGTTGGCGTAAAATCGCCATATCCTACCTTTGGCTCACTGTTGTTATCAAAAGCAGTCTGATCCTGGCGCTTACCGTAATCAGCGGGAAACTGGGCGTAATAAGACTGTAAGGATTCATTGATATTAGATTGTTCGGAAGTGATTACAATATTCAGGATGGCTTCGGGATTATTATCAGCGTAAAAACTGGAGGCATATGCGGCATTACTCACAAAGGTTGAGCCTGCTGCAGCAATTGCTTTATCTGCATAAGTGGCGGCCTGACTATACTTACCCCAGTAAAGGTAAACTTTAGACAAAATAGCCTGTGCAACCGTTTTGGTAATGTACCTGTTCCCGGCGGCATTATCCAGAATACTTTCTGCAGCCAATAAATCCAATTCAATTTGTTTGTAAACCTCATCTACTGTATTCCTTGCAGGAAAAGTAACTGCTGCGAGTGTAGGTGTCGGCTTCAGAACAAGCGGCACACCTTTATCAAATCCATTGACGATAAATTGAGGATTATAGCCGTACAACTTTACCAGATCCCAGTAAAATAAGGCGCGTAAGCCATATGCCTGACCTAAGATCTTATTTTTGTCTGCCTGCGCACCAGCAAGGTTAGTTGTTGCTTCGATAACCAGGTTAACCTGATTAATACCCGAAGTGTACAGCCCCCAAAGGCTCATGTGGGCACCCGCTGCATTAACCGAATTGGTGATCAAACGGTTAGAATTAAGCCCGGGAATCGGATAAATATTATCAGCCATGATATCAGGGTTGATTTTAAACGATTGCCCGTAATATCCGGTTCCCCTTAAATTACTGTAAACGGTATTGAGCAGACTATTAACGCCTGTAAGACTGGTTAAGGCATCAGCCGCAGCTATAGTATCTCTGGGCGCCGTTTCCAATGTTTTTTTACATCCTGAAATCCCAACCAGCCCGGTTAGTATAAGTGTATATAAGTATTTTTTCATTTTGATTTATTTTTATCTACAGTCCGATTTGGAATCCTAAAGTATAAGTTCTCGCCTGCGGCACTCCCCCATTATCAGAAAGTACGCTCTCCGGATCAGTCCCTGTATATTTGGTCCAGGTTAACAGATTGGTACCGGTTGCGTAAAGAAGTACGTTATTAAGCTTTGCTTTGGAGATGAAATTTTTAGGAAATTTGTAAGACAACCTCACTTCTTTTAGTCGCAGGTAATCTCCTGGCTTATACCACTGGGTTGATAGCGTACTGTAGGCAGTAGAGGCAATTCCCCCGGTTACATAATTTCCTCCGGTATATGCAAGCGGCACATCTGTAATCTGCCCAGGTGTTGTCCATCTTCTAAAAACATCCGTACTCCGGTTTGATGCATTTGCATAACTATCCAGGAAGTTTTTATTCTGATCGATCAGCAAAAAGCCTGTAGCATACTGGAAGAAGATATCAAGGCCAATTCCACCGTATGAAAAGTTATTGGTAAACCCACCAAAATATTTCTGCTGGCTGTCGCCTATAATTTTCCTGTCGTTGGTGGTGAGGTTATAGGTCAGGTTATTGTTTGCATCTAACCAAAGCGGTCTTCCATCAGCCGGATTTACCCCCGCATACTGGTAAGAAAGAATCCTGCTTACGGAGTTGCCAACCAACTGGAATCGTGGATCAAGATCATCGGTAATAAGCTCGAGCACTTTGTTTTTATTAAACGAGACGTTGAATGAGCTGCTCCATTTAAATTTACCGACCAGGTTTTCAGAATTTATCTGAAATTCGAAACCCCGGTTACGCATTTTACCGGCATTATCACTCACTCCGCTATAACCGCTTGTACTGGGCAGTGTACGCGTTAAAAGCAGGTTTTTATTCAGTTTATTATAATATTCGGCAGTAAAACTTAACCTATTGTTCAATATTGACACATCGGTACCAAGATTCAGGGTATAACTGTCTTCCCATGTAAGTTCTACATTCGGAAGGCCGCCTGGCGAAATCCCGCCTACACCATTATAACCTGAGTTCGAACCAAAGGTGGAAAGAGAGGCAAAGTTTCCGATACCCGAATTCCCAACTTTACCATAACTGGCCCTGATTTTCCAGTCATTCAGCCATTTAACATCCTTTAAAAAGTTCTCTCTCGAAAGTCGCCATGTAAGTGATCCCGATCCAAAGAGCCCGAATTTCTGGTTTTCACCAAACCTTGAATTTCCATCGTAACGGATTGTTCCGTTAACAATATACTTATCATCAAAAGCATATTCTGCCCGGGCAAAATATCCCAGGTTTTTAAACTCTGTAAAGCTCGACGAGATAGAAGCCAGAACAGTACCGCCGTTCAATGTCCTGAATAAATAGTTTGGAAAACCTGTTTTCTGGGTAGTTACGGAGTTGTTTACCTGATGGCGATACTCGAAACCTGCCAAAGCAGATACTTTATGTTTAGCTCCATACAGGTGGCTGTAATTTAAAGTTGCGTTGGTTTGGTAATTTTTAAACTCGGTATCCAAAAAGGTATATCTTCCGTTTGGTGCGGCACCATCTCTTGTTCTTGGATCCTGAAAACGGTCCTCTTTGATATCTCCATAATCGATCGAACCTGTTGCCCTAAACTTCAGGTCATCAATAATTTTATAATTCAAGGCAAAAATCCCCTGAAGCTGGTTGGTAGTCCCTTTGTTAATATCGTAATTTGCAGATTTGATTGGATTGGTGGCTACTGCACCGAGCAAAGGTTCATTGTAATCGCCCGAGGCTGTGTATATGGCCTGGGTTGGAATCAGAAAGTTTGCTCCAAATGAAGGGTTTGCAAATGTTGAACCACTTAGCGTTCCATTCTGGGTAAAGGTACTCAGGTTTAAATTTGCCTCCAACGATAACCGGTCATTTACATTGTGCTCAAGATTGGTTTTAAAGGTACCTCTTTTGAAATCCTGCTGAATCTGTTGCCCTTTTTGATCAAACAGACCTGCAGAAATATAAAATTTGGTTTTGGCGTCACCTCCCCGGGCAGTTAACTGATAGTTTTGCGTCTGGCCTTTCCGGTAGGCGGCATCATACCAGCTATAAGATGGTGCGGCAGATGGGTCGGAACCAAAAACCGTTTTAATGCCCGAAGGACCAATAACCTGGCTGCTATTGGCACCGTATCGGTTAACATATTCTTCTGTATATACCGATAGCCACTCAGGTCCAGAAAGTACATCAAGTCTGTTAACCTCTTCTGCGTAACCAAAGTAACTACTGAAATCGAATTCGGTTTTCCCTGCTTTCCCTCGTTTTGTTGTGATGATAATTACACCGTTTGCAGCCTGTGAGCCATAAATGGAGGCAGATGAAGCATCTTTCAAAACATCAATGGTTTCGATATCATCGGGATTCAGGTTGTTTAAAATATTAGATGTAGATAAACTTCTGGATAAATCACCTGAATTGATCTGGATACCATCCACGATGTAAAGTGGTGCAGTACTGGCGTTAAATGAGCCCGTTCCGCGGATCAATACACTTACCGAAGCACCTGGTGTTCCTGAATTGGTGGTTACCCTAACCCCGGGTAACCTACCCTGCATGGCCCTATCGAAACTTATTAAAGGCACTTTTTCAATCTCTTTTGCAGAAATACTGGAAACTGCACCTGTAATATCTCTTTTTTTAACCGTTTGGCCGAAACCAGTAACGATAACCTCTTCTAAACCTGTTTGATCGGCTTGTAAGCTGATATTGATTGCCTTACGGTCACCAATATTCTCCCTTAGCGTTACAAAACCGAGGTAGCTAAACTCAATTGTTTTTGCCGAAGATGGAGCAACGATGGAAAACCTCCCGTCTGCATCAGTTTGCGTGGCAATTTTACTGCCCGCTATTCTTACAGAAACAGCAGGAATGGGCAGCCCGTCTGCCACAGCTATTACCTTTCCTGTAATAACTTTGGTTTGTGCCCTGGCATTAAAGACTGCAAAAAGGCACAGTATAATAAGCGAAAATAACTTTCGTTTCATTTATGATGGTTTTAGTTAATGAATGTTGATGCCAGGTCCCAATTCATGGCAGATATTGAAATTTTACCCACAGCGATTTCATTGCTAACAGAAAAACTGCCTAGCCTTAAATCAACACAATGCTTTAAGAAGAAAAATGGGGTAATTTGGGAGAATAGGATAGTTTAAGCAGTAATACAATCGTTTACGGCTAAGGGACATCCATTTAATTGACGAACTAATTTTTTAGGATATTTTCATTATATTTGTTTGAGTGGTTAAACATTAAGTCGCATTATTGGTCACATACCGTGATAAATCACTTGATTCAGGGGCGGCCTCAATCGCCCCTGTTATTATTTATCTGGTAACCTTTTATACACTTTGCATAAAAGGGCAGCTGTCTTTTTTCTCTTATTATTTCTAAAACTTATTAATTAATTTTTATTGAACCGTATTCTTATCTATTTACTTTTAGCCTCCAGAAGCGACGCCAGTTTTTCTTTCAATGCTTCTCCACGAAGTCCTTTTGCGATAATCTTTCCATCTGGATCAATTAAAAAGTTTGCCGGGATAGATCTGATTCCATATTGTTTTGCTACCGCATTGTCCCAAAATTTTAGGTCAGAAACATGTGTCCATGTTAACTGGTCATCGGCAATGGCTTTTAACCAGGCCTCTTTTTTCCCAGGCTGATCTAAAGAAACACCCAATATGGTAAACCCTTTATCTTTATACTGATTATAGGCTGCTACTACATTAGGATTCTCCTGTCTGCAAGGTCCGCACCATGAAGCCCAAAAATCAACCAGAACATATTTTCCTTTAAAATCAGATAATTTTACCGGTTTATCGTTTACATCATTTTGTGTAAAATCGATTGCCTGAAGTCCAATTTTGGTTTTCTTTACTGCGTTGAAGTAAATTGAAACATCTTTACCAGCTTTACTTTCTTTTACCGTCCCATCTAAACCAGCATAAACCTGTTCGGCTTCTGCCTGTACGGTTTCACTGGTGGCAATCTGCTGAATTGCGTTTAAGCTTATGTAAGATTTAGGGTTTTTCCTTGCAAAATCAAGGTATATCGGTTCCAGCGCCTTACTTGCTGCTTCATAACGTTTATAAATCGAATCGGTTAGTGCCTTATTTTTTTTTTGTTCAGGACTAAGTTTACCAAATTCGCCGCTTATGGCTGCAAGTTTATCCTGTACAGGTTTGGTCAGTGCTTTTAACTTATCATTATCGGCATTTACTTTCGATCCGGTAATTGAAGCATTTTTTAAAGAATCTGCGGTGGCGAGTTTAAGGGTACCTGTTTCGAGATAAAAGGACAATACATCCCTTTTTCCGTTTTTTTCAACTGGTTTTCTATAAAGCGATGCCCTAACCGGATCGGCTACATGGCCAGAAAAGGAGAATGATCCATTTTTTAATTCTGTAGAATCGGTAAGCGATTGTCCGTTCTGAGCATAACTGAGGTATACTTTTTCGGGGGCTGATGATTTTTTCAGGGTTCCCTCAATAGAGAACGGTTTCTGTGCCATTGCTGCAACCGGAAGGATACTAATGGCAATTAGTAGTGATTTTTTCATGGTTTTTGGTTTTATGGGTTCTTTTTATAAAATAATTAAGTTCAAAGTTGAAACATCATGTAAGCCCAACTACCTGATAATACGCTCGAAATAGTTGTTGCCTTTCAGCTGGAAGATATCAGGTTTCATCCCGGCAAAAACTTTGTTCGGGAGTGGTATCGTCAGCGCTGGTGTTTAAATAAATGTTCATTTTTTAATCTTTAAAATTTACCACAGGCTCATTCAGATTCTTTAGCGAAATCTTTCTTATCTTTCCTTGGTTAGAGGAAGGATTTAGCACCTTATTTGGCAACAGGTTGCTAAGACATCACAGGGCCTTTCCCTCAGTCTTTCTGGATAAGTCTGCAAAATTATTCCTTGCAGGAGCAAATATATATAATTCCTATAGATTTTGTAGTCTTTTTATTTAAAGTCTAAAAAAAGTGGTTATACCTGTAAAAACGCTCATGAAAATTGCATATCTATGACTGTTGATGTAACAAACTTGGTGGATATTTAAGCTGCTATGCAAGGGAAGAAACCCTTTAAATGATAAAGGCCACCTTACAGGTAGCCTTTAATGTGGTGGAGAATATCGGATTCGAACCGATCACCTCTTCACTGCCAGCGAAGCGCTCTAGCCAAATGAGCTAATCCCCCAATTTTAAATTTTCAAGCTTCCTGCCCGAGCAGCAAAAATAGCAAATACTTTCTCGAATGCAAATGATAATTCATTTTTTAATTAATCTTTAGGTTTAAAAGCAAGCAAGGCCATTAAACAGATTACCGCAAACACCGATTGCATAGGATAATTGATGAACAGAAAAAGTACAAATGTGGCAATAAGCAACAGCACAAAAAACATAATGGCCTTAAAAACGGTATCCATATAACACATGGCTACAACAGCCAAAAGGTAAAAAGGAATAATAACGGCAGCTATAAACATCGCCGAAAATAAATTCCTAATATTAACCGAACATTAAATATGCTTTAGGTTTAATTGCTTAAAGTTTTGAATTAAATATATTCGTTAACTTCTTTTTTGTTTAACAGCTCCTGATAACAATCTACAAATTGGGCCACGTTATAGCCATCCATCAAGGCATGGTTTACGTGTATGGAAACCGACATTATTTTTCTCCCGTTTTCATCTCTAACTTTACCAAAAGATATTTTAGGGCAGCTATCCTGATAAGCATAATTGCGGGCATGTGATAAAGAAGTGAAATTTAACCAGGGTAGTGCCGAATAGTGGATTACATTTTCGCCTGATGAGGAAGGGATTAAACCTTTGCTGGCCTGCACCTTTTCAATCTCTTTATTGGCCGCTGTCCTAAAATCTTCAAAGTCATTATAGAAATCCATGTAGCCAAATCCAAATGTGCCGTTTGGTCTGTTAATCGTGGCTGCAGCATGCACGCTTTCGTACTTCCAAACTTCGCCATCAATAATGCGGTAACGAAAAGGTTCTACCTGATTGGCAGCAACGAGCGATTTGTGCAGGTAAAGCAGGAAAAAAGAAACTTGATGTGCTTTTGCTTCTTCGTAGGTAGCGGTACAGTCTACTTCTACGGTTACGCCGAAGAAAGGTTCTTCAAAGGCGCTAAAAAATTTAAAATGATCTTTTCTGATCCAGGTGTTTATATCTATTTTTTCTTTCATTCAATTAATTTTGGTAAAATCTCAGATAGATTTTCCATCTGATAAAAGTTTGCATGTTCGATGGTATGATCGATGCTTTCGTGCACCCAGGTGGTATGGAAAGGAATGTGAACAGCATGTCCGCCAATATTCAATACGGGTAAAACATCCGATTTCAGAGAATTGCCCAGCATTAAAAAGGCCTCAGGTTTACAATCCAGATGTTTAATCAGTTTTTGATAATCTTTTTCCTGTTTATCGCTCATAATTTCGATATGGTGAAAATAGTGGTCCAGCCCTGATTTGGTCAGTTTTCGTTGTTGGTCGAGTAAATCACCTTTGGTAGCGACCACCAGTTTGTATTTCCCATGTAGGGTTTTTAATACCTCTTCTACTCCATCAAGCAATACAACCGGTTTATTGAGCATTTCCTGTCCAAGTGTTATCGCTTTACTAATCACAACAGGATCTATTTTACCTTCGGTTATCCTTAAAACGGTCTCGATCATGCTTAAAACAAAACCTTTAATCCCGTAACCATAAAGCGGTAAATTGGCTATTTCTGTTTTATAAAGTTCTGCTAAGATGCTGTGTCGGGGCATAAAATCTTCTAAAAGACCTGCAAACTGCTCTTCGGTTTCGCGGAAATAAGGTTCGTTTACCCAAAGGGTATCATCAGCATCAAAAGCAATTACGGTAATTTGATTTTTCATGGTTATGCTTACTTTAGTAGCACAAAAGTAAAGCAACAGATACCGTTAAAAAAGGACATTTGTCTCGACTAAATAAATATGCTTCGTACTAATCTTACTTTCTTATCCTTTATCGAACGTTTTTCTTCCGAAAATAATGGAGAAACCATTAACCTTAAAAACTTTAAAGCAGGACATCGTTTTGTTGAACAGGGTGAAAAAATCAACAATATTTACATCATTAAGGATGGCATTAGCAAGTGTTTTATTTCTGAAGAAAACGGTAAAGATTTTATTATCGAATTTTTAGGCAAGGGCGAAGTGGTGGGCGAATTGGAAGCTTTAAAAAAGATAGATTGCTTATGTAATGTAGCGGCAATAAGTGATGTTTCGGCCTACGTTATTCCCGATCATCTTTTCCTTTCACTGATTCATAAAAGTAGCGAATTTACTACAATCTTACTCCAGGAATTGTCTACCAGAATTATACAAACCAGTACACGGGCATCCTTCCAGCAGCTATATACTTTAGAATATGCGCTTTTAAAATTGCTCAAACTGCAGGCCGATGAGCACATTTCCATCTCAAAAGAAGACATGGCTGCCTATCTGGGCATTTCCGTAAGAAGCTTTAACAGAAGCTTAAAGCAAGTGATAGATAAAGGAGGTTTTGATACACCCGAATTTAAGCATGTGCTCCAGCTCACCAATATGAAAAAGCTACTCGAACGATTAAAATAACCAACGTTATTTGTGGTATAATTATTGCTTCGAAGGTATTTAAAAATTAACTGTAACGTTTCGGCAATTTGATTCGTTTAAGTAATTGAAATTTAACAAGGCCGCATTTTTGCGGAAAACAATGCCACACAAAAAAACCACATATACAAATGAAAAACTACAACCGTCAATTCACATTAAGATTTCCAAGTTAATCGATATTCTGGAGTACCAGCTTACTCTGCAATAAAACGATATCCTTAATTATCATTTAAATAAGGCGCAGGCAAAACCTATGCCATTTACATTGATTCAGCTAATCTTAATTAAACATGAGTGCTTATATTAACATCTACACCAATTCTTTAACAGACGATCTAATTCCAACAATTTTAAAACGGTTAAATGAACATGAAAATGTTCTGGACATTAACTCATCCTTTTCATTTCGAAATACAAACGGGACTCTTCCAATTGTTTTTAAGTGGGACAAGCCAAGCCTGGAAATATTCAACGAAAATAATTTAAAATTAAATTTTAGTGTTTCACTAAAATCTTTCGATCTTAAAGAATACAAGAAAAAGCTTTTTAAAGAAAAAATCATCAAACAAAGCGCTGTTCAAAAAATATTTGGGTTATTTAAGAAGAAGAAAAAGAAAGTAGCCAAGCCTGTAAAATTAAGTGCAGAGGTTGAAACACAATTACAGCAGTACAATAAAGTATTTTCTTTAAAATATCATTCAGGTGATGTTTTCGAAAACCATTTTGCAACTTTAATTGGGGCTATTATTACTGAATTAACCAATGGCGTTTGTCATTTTACCCAGGAGAATGTGTGGTACAATGCTAAAAACGCATTAAGAGAATCGTTGGTTAACTTATATACACTTGAAGAACTGCCTAACCACATTAACAAAAATGCGGTAGCCGTTGCGAGCTAAAAAAAATTAAATTTCTAAAGCCAATATTAATGCCTTTTATATATTTTAAGGTATTGATATTGGCTTTTCTTTTTTACCTTCATCATTACTTAATACGCTCCCTGGAGTTATTGGTCGTTATCGATATTTAACGCGTCATCACACAATCTCAAATCTTTAGGATTAATTGCTTTCCTGCGAGATATCTACAGAACATCTCTCCACAAACGCCCAAATGCGCTTTGTTTCTCCATGCCTGAGCGAACACTAAACATTTAAAGCTTAAAACTTGTTGTTTAATTAAACGAACACCAGTATGCCCGATATCTTAATTATAAACGGTAGCGCCAGATTGAATGGAAATACACAAAAGTTTATCAGCAAACTCACTCAGGAAATTGCATTTGATCAGCTAAATTTAGTGGAGCATTATTTTCTGCCGTATAATTACGAAAACCAATATCCGGTTGAAGATGGTTTCGAAACCTTTGCAAAAGAAATCCTGTATCATAAACACCTTATTTTTGCAACCCCCGTATATTGGTACAGCATGAGTGGGCGAATGAAAAACCTGTTCGATCGCCTGACAGATTGGGTAACCCTGAATAAAGAAGTGGGCCGAAATCTAAAAGGAAAAACAGTACAGTTAATTGCCGTAGGAACAGATGGTGATTTACCCGACGGTTTTACAACACCATTTTTTATGACCGCCAATTACATGGAGATGGATTTTAAAGGCCATGTTTATTTCAATTCGGATGTAACAATTAGCGATGAAGAACATGCAGAAATCAGGAAATCTTTTTTTAGTTTTATAGCTGTATAAACACCTTGTTTAGCACGCATCATAATTATATATCCAAAAATTCTATTTAAAGCAAAAGCATGAATGTAGAAGAAGTTTTTAAGAATAATGAAAAATGGATTGCCGAGAAACTGGCCATTAATCCTGATTATTTCACTGAATTATCGAAAGGTCAAAGCCCTGAGTTTTTGTACATCGGCTGTTCAGATAGCCGTGTTACCGCAGAAGATTTAATGGGCATACAGCCAGGTCAGGCTTTTGTACACCGAAATGTGGCCAATCTGGTAAACAATGTAGATTTAAATGTAATGACGGTTTTAAATTATGCCGTACGCCATTTAAAAGTAAACCATATTGTGGTTTGCGGCCATTACAATTGTGGGGGTGTTAAAGCAGCCATGCAACCTGCAGATTTGGGCATATTAAACCCCTGGTTAAGAAATATCCGCGATGTATACCGTATCCACAAAGAAGAGCTGAATGCCATTGAGGACGAAGGTCTTCGTTACAACAGATTGGTAGAACTTAACGTTCAGGAGCAATGTGTTAACCTGTTAAAAACCGCAGCCGTGCAGGAAGCAATTGCCGGACGTGGCTTAACCGTTCATGGTTGGGTATTTGACATCCACACCGGTCGTTTAATTGATCTAAAAATCGATTTCGAAAAAATTTTGAAAGACATTAAGGAGATTTATAACCTTTATTAGTCCGTAGTCATAAGTCCGAAGTCTTTAGTCCTAATGACATAAAAACCCCGCAGGTTTAAAACTTGCGGGGTTTTATTATCTTCGGGTTACTACTTTAGACTTCTGACTCAGGACTCAAGACTCAGAACTAACCTACCTTCCCATCCAACCGCCATCAACGGTCAAAATTGTTCCATGAACATAATCACTTGCTGGTGAAGCCAGGAATAAGGTTGGTCCTTTAAAATCTTCTGGAGTGCCCCATCTTCCGGCAGGGATACGCGATAATATAGAGGTGCTTCTATCCTGATCTTCGCGTAAAGCAGAAGTATTATCGGTTGCAATATAACCAGGCGCAATGGCATTTACATTTACCCCTTTTGATGCCCATTCATTGGCGAAAGCTTTGGTTAAAGATGCAATTGCCCCTTTACTCGCTGCATAACCAGGAACGGTAATCCCACCCTGAAATGATAATAATGACGCCGTGAAGATCACTTTTCCACTTCCTCTCGCAATCATCTCTCTACCAATTTCGCGTGTTAAAATAAAGGGAGCCGTTTGGTTTACCGCAATGACTTCATCCCAATACTCATCAGAATGTTCAGCAATTGGCTGACGTAAAATCGTTCCGGCGTTATTGACCAAAATATCGATAACGGGATGGTCTGCTTTTACCTGAGCCGCAAAAGCCAGGATATTTTCGCGTTTACCAAAATCACACTGGTAAGCATAAAACTTTCTGCCCAGCGCTAAAATTTCTTTCTCTACCGCACTGCCCTGAAGTTCGAGACTTGCAGAAACACCGATAATATCGGCACCCGCCTCGGCTAGAGCTAAAGCCATTGCTTTTCCTATTCCTCTTTTACAGCCGGTAACTAATGCAGTTTTACCTGCTAAATTGAATATGTTTGACATGTTTTTTTCTAAAGTTCTATTTTAAAGATCTCTCCACTTCGCTTTGTGCCAGTCGAGATGACGATAAGAATTTATTTCAGTTCGGTAATGGCACAGTGATCCATATCGCCATAATCAAGATTTTCGCCTGCCATACCCCAAATAAAAGTATAGTTGCTTGTACCTGCACCTGAATGGATTGACCAGTTTGGCGAAATAACCGCCTGATCGTTCTGCATCCAAATATGACGGGTTTCTTGTGGCTGGCCCATAAAGTGGCAAACGCTCTGTCCTTTTGGAACTTCGAAATAGAAATAAGCTTCCATCCTTCTATCATGTGTGTGCGCAGGCATGGTATTCCAAACACTGCCCGATTTTAACTCGGTCATACCCATTTGTAACTGACAGGTAGGCAAAACACTATTTACCAATAACTTATTAATTATTCTATGATTTGCAGTTTCAGGCGTACCTAATTCTACAATCTCTGCCTCAGCTTTGCTGACCTTTTTGTTTGGATAAGTATGGTGTGCAGGAGCAGAATTGATGTATAATTTTGCAGCTTCGCCAGGGATAGCAGATTCAAAAAACACTTCTTTGGCACCTTTACCAATATACAAAGCTTCTTTATAATCCAATTCGTATTTTTCGCCGTCAGCAGTAACAATAGCTTTTCCGCCAACATTAATAATACCCAGTTCCCTACGCTCTAAAAAGTAGGTGGCTTTTAAATCATCTGGATTAGGAAGTGCTATTTTCTGATCAACAGGCATTGCACCACCAACAATATATCTGTCAAAATGAGATAAGGTTAGGTTTACCTGGTTTGCCTCAAATACGTTTTCAATCAGGAAATTATCCCGCAAAGCAGCGGTATCCATTTGTTTAACTTCTTTGGGGCTTTGAGCGTAACGGCTTTCGAATTTATTCATTGGTTAAAAATTGAGTTTTGCAATAAGACCTGAACTGATATCAGATCCTATCCGCAAATATATTTATACCTTACTTATTATTTGTATTAATACTCAACTTTATAATCCTTTTTTATGGTTTCTCCACTCCAGGCCTTTAAACTGGTCCAGGGTGCAGGTGCATCTGTCCAGAATTTATTATCGGCGGGTAAACCCAAGGTTAAAAAGCCCAGCGTGGCCATATATAAACTTCCCGTTGAAGTGTAGGTATCTGCCACTTCCGGCTGATGACCATTAAAGCCCAGCACCAGCCATCCCTTATCGTCAAAATTCTGCTTTCCATCATATAGTTTATGCATAACCGCGGTTAAGCCACCACGAACTTGCGATGGTTTTACATATTCGGGTAGTTTTTCCATTAAGGCCGTTTGGGCCAATGCCTGAAAGGCAGCCGTACGATAAGTGATCGAGCGGCCATAAGCCGGATAAGTGCCTTCTGGTGAGATGATCCTTTCTAAATACTCTGAATAACGCACCATTCTTTTCAATGCGATATCATAATCGGCCTGAGCTGCTCTTTTCTTGTCAACCAATACTTTTAACAGATCAACCAGCATCGGGTGGATGACATAAGAATTGTAATAATCCATGCTAAATTTCTCCCCGTCACTATACCAGCTATCGCCTACGTACCATTCTTTCATTTTATTGATCGAAAACTGAACACGGGCAGGATCATACTGCTCGCCGATGCTTAACAGAAAACCTTCGGTTAAACCCGAAAACAAGAGCCAGTTGTTATAAGCACCACTCCGGGTACGTAAGGATTTAAATTCTTCTATAAATCTTTTTTTGGTTAGCTCATCAAGTGGTTCCCACAGCGCTTTTGGTGCACGTAAGAAGGCATGTGCAACATAGGCCGCATCAACAATAGGCTGACTTTCTGAGCGGTAACTGATATAATCGGGACTCTCGGGATTTACCGAATTGGCCAAACCTTTTAAAAGTTCGGTACGCATGGTTTTTCTAAGTTTACCTTCTGCAGAATCATCGTCTGGTAAAGCCAGCCATGGTGCAACACCTGCAATGGTGCGTCCTAATGCTTCGAGATAAGTAACTTTAGCCGCATTTAAGCCATAACCGGGTGCTTTTTCTACAGGCATGTTCTTTTTTAACGTTTCGTTAGCCAGGTTATGGATTACCGGGTAAGCGATGCGGTTTAAGGTTTTAACCCAAAAGGCACGGTCTTCGGCGCCAGTGGCCGGTTTCTTTTGTGCATAAGCAAACTGTGAGAAGATCAGCAGTGCCGAAAAAATTAGTTTGTATTTCATTTTCTTTATAGTGTGAGTCTTAAAACTCAGTGTTAGATTTAAATTATTTGGAGAGCAGGTTTCTGCACTACCATTCAAGTTTCTTCCCGCTTTCCGTTTTACTCTCCCGATGAAAATCGGGCTCGTGTCCACTTCAATCGGGTCTAGGTGGCCTGTGATCTGCTACTATTTTACCCGATTAAGCGATCTGTATTATTTTGTATTGATCAATTTTTAGCTTCTTTTCCTTACGAAATCGTCATGCTGTCCTGAAGCGTCGGCATCGGCATGCTTTAATGCAGGAAAGATCCTGAAATAAATTCAGGATAACGACGCTTTTTATTAAAATCCTGTCATGATCAATCTTTACAAATACCATTTTTTATATCTCGCCAAAGCCTCTAAATAGTAGTAATCAGCATAAACCAAAGGCACATCTATTTCGCTGTTTAATGGATAAGCACCGGTGCTATGCATTAATAAAAAGCCCCCGTTTTCACCTAATTTTGCATGGTAGGCATTACCCGCAAGTGAATAAATCATGGTTTCTGCCGCAGATTTGAATTCAGCTTTTTCGCTTCCTGAAGCATACTGCCCCAGCTCTAACAATGCCGAAGCGATTAATGCACCTGCCGAGGCATCGCGCTTGGCAAAAGGAATACCTTGTGCATCGAAATCCCAGAATGGTATTTTATCGGCTGGTAAATTTGGATGGTTTAATATAAAGTGCGCAATACCTTTGGCTTGTTTTAAATAGCTTTCGTCTTTGGTAAAACGGTACATCATGGTATAACCATATAAGGCCCAGCCTTGTCCGCGCGACCACGCAGAGCAATTTGCAGCGCCCTGCCAGGTTGCTTTTTTAATGATTTCGCCAGTTTGTGGGTTATAATCTATCACATGGTAAGAACTAAAATCTGGTCGGAAATGATTTTTCAAAGTGGTATTGGCGTGTGTAATAGCAATCTCTTTATACTTCTTATCTCCACCATTATCGCTTGCCCAGTTCATCATTTCGAGATTCATCATATTATCAATAATTACCGGACACTCCCACATTTTGCTTTTGTTCCATGATTGGATTGATTTAACAACCGGACGGTAACGCGTAGCGAGAGATTCAGCAGAACGCTGAATTACGGCTTTATATTCTGCTTTGCCTGTTAAACGGTAAGCATTCCCAAAACTACAGTACATCATAAAACCTAAATCGTGGTTTCCGGTATAAGTTTGGTTGGGTTCTATTACTTTTAAGGCCAGCTCTGCCTCTTTTTTAATGTTCTGATCTTTGGTTTGTTCGTATATGTACCACAAACTGCCTGAATAAAAACCGCTGCACCACCACTTAATATCGTAGTTTATAGATTTACCTTTATCGAAACTTTGAGGTGTTTTGCCCTCAGGTATATTTTTAGCCAGCACTTTATATTGGTCAGCGGCGAATTTAAATTCATCGTTAATTAACTGGGCCATTGGCTTCCTGGCGGTTTGGGCAAATGAGCCAGCCCCCGTAAGCAGGAGTAATGCGGCAATTAAATTGATTTTTTTCATCTGTATATTTGTGTTTTTAAAGGTAATGAAGCGCTCCTTCGCAGCGCATATCCTAGTCTGTTTATTATTATTCTTTTATCTTAAAACTTGCTGTAGCACCTGCAAAAGCACCATCTGGCAAAGTACAAGCTATGCTTTTTGGTTTTGATAAACCCGGGAGTTTAAGTTCTACATGTACAGTAGTATGTTCCTGTGCAGGATCTGCCAGGTAAAGCACTGGGCTTTTAGTATTCAACTCTTTAATGTAAACGGCACAAGGCTGATCAACATGGAGGAATAATCCGTTAACCGATAATGTGCCTGCCTTGTAAAACACAGCCTGCAGCATATTTAAACCTATATGTTTTACCGCCTGGATTTCTTCTGTATTTTTTAATACCTGTATCATCGATCGGT
This sequence comes from Pedobacter folensis, assembly GCF_056490665.1. Taxonomy (NCBI): domain Bacteria; kingdom Pseudomonadati; phylum Bacteroidota; class Sphingobacteriia; order Sphingobacteriales; family Sphingobacteriaceae; genus Pedobacter; species Pedobacter folensis. Next base: position 154,748 of record NZ_JBWJIF010000003.1, on the reverse strand, counting down.
TGTATTTCTTTAAACCTTTAGCATCAATTCCCGGCAAAACCAGGTATTGGTAGCTGGCATGCTGGGGATTTTGACCATGATTTAACCAGATTTTAAATACCTTATGTTGCAATTCGGTTTTGCTCTGAAATTGATTGATGCGGTACCAGCTTCCATTTTGGGGATTATTGCTAATCTCTAATTCCCCACCTTGGGGAAATATATACCCAATACTATCATGAAGTGCCCAGATTTCGCTGTTGCCATTAGCATGTGTGCCATTTGAGGAAATGACCTCACCCCTCGACCAGGTCTGGTTAATGGTGGTGGTGATATTTTCTTTCGAGTCACTCCTAATCCCAGCGCCTAAACAAACTATTTCCTGATCAAAAAAGAACCAGGCTTTTTTGGCCTGAACACTATCGTAGTTTAAATCGTAACACGAAACGCCATAAACACCATCACTAACTCCGCCTACAAATTTGGTTGTACCCGGAATTCCCCAATCGCTTTTTATGGTTGCGCCATGATCATCGGCATAATCTCTACTGGTGGTTCCGGGGATTTTATCCCATTCCCATACCGGCATCAGATTGGCATATTCAGCTCCATTGCGTTGAATATTGGTTGCCCCATCGGGTAAAAATTTCCCCAATATATTTTCGTTATTGCCACGCTCTGTACGCAAGGTTCGGGTAGATGCGGTTTGGACGCTAAAGGTATATGCAGGACGAACATGCAGTGTATAGCCGCTTTTCCAATATTGGTTGTGACCAGGCATAACACCATAACTGGCAGGCTCTTTACCCGACGTTCTTAATGTTGAAGCATCCCAGTAAGCCGTGTTTTCGGGATCGAAAAGTTTAATTTTACTGACCATACCGCCCATGCCACTGCTCAACGAATCTTTACGGCTAATCCCGCGTCCGCGTACATTAAAATCGTAAAACGATCCTCTTATGGTTTTTAAGAAAGTATTTTTAAGGTAATTGACCAAAATAGCCAACTGATCTTTCGGCAAGGCATATTCCGTTTCTCTCAAATAAAAAGCCGCATTAACCGAATTTCCGGCAAACACCCTTCCATAACTGGCAATGGCCTGTTGTTTTCCATGTTGATAATAACTGCCATCAACCTGAACACCTTCTTTTCCGTCGGTTATGGCAATAGGTTCGAAGAGATATTTCGCGGCAGAATCGAGGGTTGCCTTATTCTGAGTTAAACAGGCCCGGTATAAATAATGTAAGGCCTCGTCAGAAGTGTTGGCGCCATCACCAACTCTTAACTTTCTGATCATCCGTTTAATCAATGCATTCTCTAACGCTGGAGGAAGTCCTGTTTTTGCACTGCGCATTAATATCAAGGTTTGCCCGATCGCTTGCGGATAAAAAATATCGTTGTACCACCAATTCTTGTTCTTCGGGTTTTTATCCAGCCAATTTTGTAATGACTTAACAATCGCGCTATGGAGCTCGGTGTTATTATACAGCTTGTTCGATGGGCGGATATAAACCGTTGCCATATCTTTAATCCGTTTTAAGGGATCATATTGGGCATCGGCATAATTAACATCCTGCCAGCTGCCATCAGTATTTAGACTTTTAAGGTGCTGACTAACCTCATCAGCCAAGGGCTTATCTTTAACAAAAGTCTGCAAATCTTGATTAATACGTTGCAGAATCATATTAAAAGGTTCGTTTTGCGCTTTCACTGGTATACTCATCAGCACTAAGCATCCCGCCAGGAATCCAAGTCTAACTTTTTGGTGAAACTTTATTTTGTCGTTTGTTTTTTTATTTACGGCAAACATCTTTATTTTTTATTTAAGCCCCAGAACCAGTTTTGATATTGACTATAAGGAAAATCTGGCGCTTGTTTTTCTTCAAAGCTAGCAGAAACCAGCTGTATGGTTTCTCCAATTATGGTTTTTTTAATTTCAATTTTGATTTTTTCGCCTTCCTCATATTGCTCATAATCAATTTTACTCCGCTTATTCGACCGGATGGAAAATTTACCCATGTTGCTCACTAATGTTAGGGTCCCTCCTTTTAAACTGCTTATTTTAATGTTTTTTGTCTCGCCATTTTGCATATCTGCGCTGACCAAAAAAGCACCTTCTGCCCTAAGCTGTTTAAACGACACATTTTTCCAGCTGGATGGAATGGCAGGGAAAATCCTGATTTTATCTCCCCAGCTTTGGATCAGCATTTCCTGCACCGACGTCGCTGCTGCCAATGGTGTTTCGATAACCGGCCCTGATTCGCGGTACAGGGTATTGACCTGCATAAAACGATCGAACAGTTCATTTAACCACTGGTAAGCCATATCGCCATTTCCCATACCGGCATAAATGGAGGCCGCACCGCTAAAAGAAAATCCAGCAAGCGCATTTTTATAAGAAAGCCAGTTTTTTAAAGATAAGCTGATCAGTTCCTTATTTTCTGGCTGCTCCCAATTCACCAGATTATATGGGTAAATCATCAGTAAGTGTGAATAGTGCCTGTGCGAACTGTTTAACGGCACATCTTTGCCGATCAAAAACCCGGTATCTCCAACGGGAAAAGGTGCCAGGTTTTTCAATATCAAACTCCATTTATCGGCATCGGCATCTTTTAACTGCAGTGCTTTATTTACCTTAATTAAAGTTTGCAAAGCCCAGCTTAAACTCGATAAGGTATAATTTGCATCTTCTGCATTTTTGTATTCCGGAGAATGAGACATTGGAAAATGATAAATCCCCTTTTCATCCTGCTTAAGCTGATGGATTAAAAAATTTGCCGATCTTTTTAATAAAGGATAAATTTTAGTGCGGAGGGTCTGCTCATCTTTGGAATAGGCATAATACTGGTAATAATAATACAACATCCAGGTGAGGTTTGCAGGCTCAAAAGTCCCTTTGTTAATCTCTGCTTCCGTAATTGGGCTGACCAGATCGTAAGAAGAGCTCCTTCCTATGGCAGCAGCATCATTACGCCATTGCGCCGGAACATTGTTGATTAAATTTTGCTGATGAACATTTAAGGACTTAAACAGCGATTCGCCTAATTCTAAATGATTGGCCGTAAATATTGGTGAATAAGTAAGCTGGGTATTTAAATTCCACCAGATGGCTGGCCAGGGTGTAGCACTTGTCCATGGCCCCATTAAGTCGGCTATGGGTTTATCTGCACGGGTTATCGAAGCAAGTTTGTAAAGCTGTATCCAATAAAAGTTTTCCATGCGTTTATCGGGCAGGGCAACAAAACTCTGCTGATAATAGCGATGCCACCAATTGCGGTGTGCCGCAATACCTTCCTTACCGGAATTAAAGTTTTTAAGGTTAGTTAAGGCCTCTTGAGTTTCATCAAGATTATTATATCCATCGTAGCCCACACTGACCAGCAGTTTACCAGCACTGGCATGACCACTAATTTGATAAGCTGTGGTATAACCACCATTATTGAATAAGGGTTGATTACAAAAGGTATAACCGTTTTCAGTCGAAATTTTTACAGGCGGGTTTTCCGGATAGTTTGCAGGTTTATCTGTGGGGTAGCCTTGCAGGTATCTCGGGCTGATACTTTTACCCGGGTTCCATTTCCAGGCTGAAACTTTTTCTTGCTGCGTGGCATTGACCGAAATGCTAATTACATTTTGATTGGCTGCTACAAAGGCCGTAAAGGAGATTGTTCCCTGCGTAGTAGATATACTGCCTTTGGCTTCGGCATTGTAAATATCGAGTTCTATTTTGGCACCTGTTATTTTACCTTCAGTTTTAAGCGTAAAATAACCGATGGGCAAACGTGATTGCGTATATAATTTACCTGCGGCAGGCATCAGTTTTTCGCGGTGATCTACGACATCACTCCTGCCTATATCGAAACGGATTAGACTGTCGTTTTCTTTATAAATATTGGTACCGAGCAGCCCGTTACCCAGGATAATGCCACTGTAATAATCTTTACCAAGATGATCCCATTTTAAGTTTTGCCTGGCCATAAAAACAGGCCAGTTTACCTCATTAGCTGGTATTTGCGCCACACAGGTAATGTAAGGCAATATCAGCAAGGGTACAGAGAGGTATGCTTTCAGTAAGCTACGGGTGTATCTTAATTTGTTAAACGGCATTTCTATTTAATTTTCGCTTCAATAATAAATTTTAACATTTAAAAAAGCCACCAAGCCAGGCAAGGTGGCCCAAACTAACGACTAACCATTTTTTATCAGTTTGAACTGATGTTTCTTATTTTTTACCAGCCTGGATTTTGGATCAATGCGGTATTTTTTGCGATTTCTGAAGCCAACATCGGGAATAAACCATAGTTGGCTGGAAAATGATGTTCACGCACATCTACATATTCGTAGCTATAAGTATTGCCTGTTTTGGTAATCTTAACGCCACGTATTGGTTTTTCAAAATCAACCGCAGCTGTTTTCCATCTTCTGGCATCCCACATACGGTGTTCTTCCATAAACAATTCTACATCGCGTTCTTTTTGTATAATGGTGCGCATTTCATCTTGTGTGGCATCGGCCTTAATTCCATAATTACCATCTGTACCTGCAGTAATACCAGCACGCTCTCTTATTTTCCTTAGCTGCGCGTACACTTCTGCTACTGGTCCGCTATACTCGTTAAGGGCTTCAGCATAATTCAATAAAATTTCTGCATATCGGATTAGCCCCCAGCACCGCTCTCCATTCCCTGTAGAATTTTCTAACAGATATTTACGTGGAAAGTAACCCGTATTAAATCCAAGCGGCCCACTTACAGCGTCTGTTGTGCCAGAACCTACATAAGTATTTACCGGAGCAGCATTATTACCGCTTAAAATCCAGGGTGCTCCGTTATAAATGACAGAATTGGCAAAACGGGGATCACGGTTGGCGTAAGGATTGGCCGGATCGTATAAAGAACCTGCTTCATTAATGGCTTTACCATTAATCATCGGAAACTTATCTACTGTTTGCTGGCTTACCGTAAAGGCATAACCACCAGATCTGCTCTGTGGCAGTAAAAAAGTTTCAAACTCACGTTGTGCACCCCTCATTGCCGCAAACAGGTATTCGCTGTTTACCCGCATCTGAAAAACCTTATAAAAGCCATATCCGTTTCTGTTGGTTGTACCGCTTGCCGCACCATTATCTACATATAAAGAATAGTTACCGGTATTGATAATATCCAATGCAGCATCGGCAGCCTTTTTCCAGCGTTCTTTATCGTAAGCAGCATAACCTGTTAGCTCACGCACTTCACCTCCCGTAGCGAGCTGACCACCGTTAAATAAAGGACTTGCGGCATATAGTAAAACACGCGATTTTAAACCCATGCAGGTTCCCTGGGTAATACGACCATAATTTTGAGGCAGAATGGTTACATTGGTTGGTAAATCTGCTTTTGCCGCGTCGCATTCTGAAACGATATAATTTACACACTCCTGGTAGGTTGATCTTTTCAAGTTAAAATCCTCGGTAATATCATAAACCTTATCACCCAGTAATGGAACACCTCCAAAAGCCCTGATCAACAGGAAATAATACCAGGCTCTTAAATACCTGGCTTCGGCAATCATGCCTTTTTTGGTTGCTGCACTTAATGGTGCACCACCAATATTCTGCAGAAGTACATTTACCCTTCTGATATTTTGATAAGGCACTGACCACATACCAGTAAAATCGCTATTGGTTGAGCTTTTAGACACCAGACCAAAGGCAATAACCACTGCTGAATTTTGGGTACCGTTGTAACGGCCCGCAACACCTTCATCAGCCGCACCCGAATGCCCACCGGCATCAAGGTACTGAATATCATATTGAAAGCCAACCTGCTGATAGATGCGCGTTAAAAACGCCTGGGTATTTATACTGTCGGCAAAGGTAGTTTCTTCGTTTAAGGTAGTTAAAGTACTCTCATCCAATAAGCCTCCTTTTTTACAGGAATAGCTGATGATGATAAGCGCAAATAAGGCTATGATGGAAATTTTCTTTTTCATCTGTATAATGATTTATTTTCTAGTTGATGAAGCTATCATGGGCATATTCATCACTATTTTTAAACAGCATGCCCATGATGGTTTCATGATCATTTAATTAAAATGTAACATTTAATCCAAGATTATAAATACGCTGGGTTGGATAAACACTGATTACCGTTGTGGTACTGTTTCCATTTTCAGGATCTACCTGGTAAAGGTCGGTTACGTTGGTCCAGGTAAGCAGGTTGTTACCATTGGCATATAGCCTTATTGCAGAAAGGCGTAGTTTTTTGGCCAATGCATTTGGAAACAGGTAGCTGATTTCTGCCGTTTTTAAACGCACATAATAATTGTCTCTCGTCCAAAAATCAGAGAAATTGTTGGTTGCATTTGGAAAATTGGTTACCGCATTCCCACCCAATCGTGGAAAGATAGCTGTAGCAGCTGTTTCTGGTGTCCAGCGTTGCAAATGTATCGGCTGATAGTTCGAGTTTCCAGGAGTAATAGTCTCCGAGTGGAAACGGGTACTATAACCATATGAACCCTGGAAAAATACATTCAGATAAAAGTTTTTATACCCGAAATTAAAGTTTGCCCCATAGGTAGTGTTTGGCAGGTTTGGTTTGCCAATTACCCCTTTATCGGTATCATCAATAATTTTATCTCCATTCAAATCCTGATATTTCATATCACCTGGACCGACTGCTGTTGTTGGTTTGGCCACATTAGGATCGGCGATTTCTGCTGCAGTATAAAAGCCTAAAAAGTGCCATCCAAAATACTGACCAATTGGGTTGCCTGTAGCCGCTAACCAGGGATAAGCAGGCTGTGCTTCATCTTGATACAGGATTTTATTCTTGGCATAAGAAAAGGTTAACCTTACCCCTGCCGAGAAATCGTTAATTTTTTCGTTGTAGCTTACCTCTCCGTCAAAACCTCTGTTATTTACTTTACCCAGGTTAACTGGTGGTAAACCTACCCCAATGGTAAAGGGAACGCTTTGTCTGGTGGTTAAAATATCGTACCTGTCGTTATTGAAATAATCGGCAGTAATTTTTAGCTTACCTTTAAACATATTCAGATCAATACCCACATCAAGTTTCTTTTCTTTCTCCCAGGTTACATCCAGGTTTCCTAAACTACCCTCGGTAATGCCGTTATATGAAGTAGGTGATGTACCAAAATTGTAAGAACCCGTTCCTAAAGTATATAGCTGGAGGAATTTTTTCGCCCCACCAATATCATCCGATCCCACCATACCATATGATGCCCTGATTTTAAATAAATCTATAAACTTGATATTATCGGAGAAAAACTTCTCTTCAGAAATATTCCAGCCTATCGATGCAGCAGGGAACCAACCTTTGGTTTTCGAACCTGTAAAACGGTCGGTACCATTGTAGGCGGCGTTAAATTCAATCAGATATTTGTTTTTGTAATCGTAACCACCCCTAAGCGTTGTTCCAGTAATTACTGTTGGCACTCCTGGACCTTGATTGGCATCACCTGTGGTAGTGGAATTAATTACACGGTTATCGTTATACAATATCAAACCATATACACGGTGGTCGCCAAAATTACGATCGTAATTTAAAGATGATTGTGTACTTAAGGTACGGAAAATACTGGTATTGCTGTATCCTGCTGCAAATGGCGGAGTACGGTACTGCGTAGCATTTAGTGGCAGGTAAAGCCCCGTAGCCGAATTATATAAATAATAAGGTAATGCGGTCCTACTTGCACTTACACTATAACTTTGGGCACTTGCATATGATAATAATACTTTGGCCGCCAAACCAGGTGTAATAAAATCTAACTTCTGACTGGCGCTCGAAACAATATTCAGGTCATTATCAAAAGTTCTCGAATAACCTGACTCTGCCAAACGGCCAATAATACTGGTATTTGCATTGGTTAACAAAGGGTTGTATGGGTACGAGCCATTTGGATTGGTAACCGGGAAAGCCCAGGGTGGCAAATAACCACCACTGTAAATTTCGCCAACAATACCATTTCCGTTTGCATAATAGGCATTGCCCTGTTGTGAATTAAAAGGTTGGTTGGTTTCGCCGAAACGTCCGGTTAAATCTAAGCGGATACTTAAGGTTTTGGTTGCCTGAATATCTAAGTTCGATCTAAAATTATAACGTTTGTAATAGAAGTTACTATTTACACCGTTATCTGAACTAAAATCCCTTACATTACCATTCTGCCATAAATAACCTGCCGATACAAAGTATTTTACACTTTCTGTTCCACCCTGAAAATCGAGGTTCTGCCTGGTAATCATAGCACCTGGTTTAAAAATGGTTTTCCACCAATCAATATCAGGATGTCCATAAGGATCGGTATGATCTCGGTAAGCAGCCAAATCGGCGTCTGTAGCATAAGCTTTATTGGTTAAATCGCCCGAATTTCTGAGTGCCTCATTGTTTAATAATTTAGCCTCATAAGAATTTAAGAATTCAGGAGTATTTACATCCATCTGATAACCTGCCTCCGACTTTAGATTAATTCGTGGTTTACCGGCTAATCCTCTTTTAGTGGTGATCACCAATACGCCATTCGCACCTTTAATTCCATAAACAGCAGTGGTGGAGGCATCTTTTAAAATGGAAACAGTTTCTACTTCATTGGGATCGATATCGGAAACCTGGTTATAATCATATTCCACATCATCAACAATAATTAAAGGAGAGGTACTACCGGCATAAGTACTTACGCCGCGGATAAAGAAAGCTGCCCCGTCTGCTCCAGGTTGGCCACTTCTTTGTTGTGAAGTAAAACCTGGCAATCGACCTGCGAGGGTATTCTGGATACTTGCACTTGGATTCTGTTTAATCTCTGATGCCGAAATCGAACTGATAGCTCCGGTATTGGTAATTTTCTTTTGCTTACCAAAACCAACAACCAACACTTCATCCAGGCCCTTAGTATCGGCCTTTAAATTGATGGATACTACTGTTTTTCCAGCAACATTAACCTCCTGGGTTAAGTAACCGATTGATTTAACAATAAGGGTTTTTGAGGTGCCTTTTAAAGTAAATTGAAATTTACCTTCACCATCACTCACGGCACCATTGTTGGTTAAGCCCTTTTCTACAATTGTAGCACCAGGTAAGGGGCCCGAATTATCGACTACAGTTCCTCTAATAACCGTTTGCGCCAAAGAAATGCCGGGCAAAAGGATAAAAGGGATTAATAATTTATATAATATTTTTTGCATAATAGGTATGGTTATCATTTAACAATTTTTAAAATCTCCAATTACCAGCCTGGGTTTTGCGTTAAGTTTCTGTTCTTGTTCACCTCGCTGGCTGCAATTGGATAACGATACATCTTAGCGGCATCGAACGACACATTGAGCGCATTTGTTTGAGTATAAGAGAATGTGCCATTTGCATTTTTGATAATCTGCATGCCATGCAAAGTGCCATTCAATACTGTTCCGGCTATTTTCCATCTGCGTATATCCCAAAAACGCTGCTCTTCGAAAGCCATTTCCACCCTACGTTCATGTCTGATCGCCTCTCTCATTTCTGCCTGGGTCATAGTGGTTTTTAATCCATGTTGATATCCTGCTGTGCTGCCTACCGCAATACCCGCCCTTAACCTTAAAGCTTTTAACTGGTTAAAAGCTTCAGTTCTGTTTACGGCATTATCTGCCGCTTCGTTCATGGCCTCGGCATAATTGAGCAAAATCTCTGCATATCTGAAAATCGGGAAATTGTGTGTTTGATTGCTGTAAACCGAAGCACTTTCAAAAGTTTCGTTCAAAAATTTACGCATATAATAACCGGTCCGGGTTTGCACGTTTACCGCACTTCCAGGTCTGTCTAAACCCCCATCATAGGTTTGGATTATTCTATTTAACCATTTTGCGTTGTTGTGAAAAATAGTTCTGTAAAACCTTGGATCTCTGCCTGTGTAAGGATCTGCAGCATTATAACCTGATGCCGGATCACTTATCGCTCTACCATTAGCCATATCAAAAGCATCAACCAGTTCTTGCGTAGGGCTGGTGTAACCAGAACCCGATGCATTGGTAGCCGTATATCCGACAGGTGCATTCCTGGTTTCGAGATCGAAAGTTACTGCTCGCTGGTAGGCAAGAATAACCTCACTATTTTTACGTGTGTTAAAAACCGAAGTATAAGCGGCAGTTAATGAAAATATATTCAGGTTCATTACATCTTTAGCCGCCTGTGCTGCCGCAGCCCATTTGGTTAAATCATTAGTTGGATTGTTTAATGGACTGGCATCGTATAATAAAATTCGTGCTTTTAAGGCAAGTGCAACGCCCTGGGTTACCCTTCCATAATCTTCGTCAGCAGCCAGCGTGTTATCGGGTCTGGCAATAGCCTTTAAAGCATCACATTCATCAGCCACATATTTTACACACTCAGCGTAAGTATTTCTGGGCAATTGAATATTATCATCCAAACCTAAAACCTTATCACCCAATAATGGCACACCACCAAAACGTTTAATCAGTTCGAAATAAGCAATTGCTCTAAGTATTCTGGCTTCCGATTTCCAGAACACTTTTAATCCTTTTTGATTTAATGGCACCACATCAATATTGGCCAGGAATATATTGGCCCTTCTAATGGTTTTGTAATTATTGTCCCACGAGTTATCTACAGTAGCCACGGCAGAAATACGGCCGTTAACAAAATACTCGATGGTGCTTGCTGGCGATGAACTAATGGCATCATCAGAAGCTGCATCTAATACATCATTGCCTATTCTATTGTATCCATTTGGCAGATAAGAATAAATATCTGCTAAAAATGTTTTGGCCTGTATGCCCAGCGAGTCTGTTTTATCGAAAACGTAAGTAATATCCTGACTGGTTGGCTCTGTTTCGTATAGTGGCTTTTTACATGCCGTAAAACCAATGATGGTCATGGCTAAAACACCAACTATTTCTTTTATCTTAATTTTCATCTGTTTCTAATTTGTTTTTAATGGTGATGAAATGCTCATGATTCAGAATTTCCCCTGAATGCTGTGAACTTTCATATCAACCCAGCATTAAAATTTCACATTTAAACCAGCGTTAACCACTCTTTGCAGCGGATAACCATTTCCGTAAACCTCAGGATCTACCCTATCATAAGCTGATAATGTAACTGCGTTTACAGCATTTACAAAAAAGCGGATTGAAGCCAGTTTTAGTTTACTGGTGAGCAGTTTGGGAAGTGTATATCCTAATTCAACATTTTTTAGGCGTACATAACTTCCATCGTGCAACCAGTATGATGAGATGGCTTCGTTATTCGGGTTTGAACCAATAGTTAAGCGCGGCTGTGTGGCAGTGCCTGCTGTGGCAGGTGTCCATCGGCCAAGATTTTGTTCAAAAGCCTGTCCTAAACCATTGTTCTGGAATGCCCATTCTGTTGAGCCGGAAACATAAACATAACGGTTTTGAACACCCTGTAGCAGGGCAGAAAAATCGAAACCTTTATAGCTAAAACCTAAATTTAAACCATAAAACCAGATTGGATTATTGTTTTTGAGTGACTGAATATCAAGCTCGTTGATAATGCCATCGTTATTTAAATCTTTATATTTAATATCGCCTGGTACCGGGCTGTAGCCTTGTATTTTTGCACTTGAATTAATCTCGGCCTGGTTTTGAAACAAACCATCGGCGATATAACCAAAGGTTTGATCTTCGCGCTGCCCTGTTCTAACCATCCATGGGTATGGCCTATCGATCTCATCCTGATATTGAATGATTTTTTGGAGCGAGAAAACATTTGGAGCAATGTAATAGTTAAAGTTACCGATATTATTGCTGTACTTCAGGTCGAACTCTACTCCCGAATATCTGTTGATGCCTATGTTTTCTGCAGGATAGGAAGTACCCAATAATGCCGAACTCCTTCCCCTGGTTTGGACCAGATCAAAATTCTCATTATTGAAATAATCAGCAGCTATGGAGAGCTTATTGTTAAACAAACTTGCATCAATACCAAAGTTATATTGGTTTGCTTTCTCCCAGGTAATGTTCAGGTTAGCCAATGTACCTTCTGTTGTTCCGGCGATTGCTGTTGGCGTGGTGCCATAATTGTAAGTACCACCCGTTACATAATATTGCTTATAAGCAAAATAACCAGCATTTGCATTACCTGTATAAGCATAGTTGGCTCTTACTTTAAGCGCATTTAGCCATTTGGTATCTTTTAAAAAATCTTCTTTCGCAATATTCCATCCTAAACCAAAGCCATAAAAGAACCCAAAGCGATTGCCCTCCTCATATCTGTTTAAGCCGCTATAACTTAAAGCAACCTCAGCCAAATACTTTTCTTTATAGTTATAATCTAGCCTTCCGGATAAATTACTAAAGATCATTGGGATTTGATTGGCCGTTTGCGCACTTTGCGAATTGTATTTTAAAAGTGCATTAATACTGTGATTACCATAAGTTTTATCTAGCCCGGCAGAAAAATCAACAAATAAATTTCTGCTCTGACCAGAATTGGTAGAAAGATTAATCTGCTGACCATCTATACCAAATTTCTGATATACATCAGGATTGGTACTCGCCAGTTTGTAAACCGCATACTGTTTGGTGCGGATAATGTTTTCTGATACACTGGTATTAAAACTGGCCAGGGCTTTTAACCATAAACCTTTGGTTACATTATCGAGCGTTTTCCGTAAAGAGATATCCGCAGAAACATCTCTTGTACTGTTATAAAAATAACCCGAGCGAGTAGTTGCTGCCCATAAATTGGTTTGATAATCAGAACTACCAGCCAGCGAGCCATTAGGATTAAAAACAGGATAAGCATTATTTGGTGTAGCAGCCAGTTGCGCAAAAATATTGTTACCACCAAAGTTTGATAAGGTTGTGCCAGTCGTAAAAATGGCAGTATTGGCCCCTGCCCCGCCTGGCTGGTTGCCATTTTGGATGCGACCAAATAAGTTTAAGTTTAATAAAGTTGTAGGCGTAATATCTATATCGATATTCGTACGAACCAAGTACCTTTTATAATCGGTATTGGTACTGTAAGTATTTTGATCATCCTGTTTAAGGATACCGCTCTGATTGAGATAATCTACGTCAAGAAAATATCTTGTAGAATTACCTCCACCATAGGTATTTAAATTATACCGGCTAAAAACTGTATTTGGTTTTAAGATCGTCCCATACCAATCTACATCAGGATGAAATACAGGGTCTGATCCGGTTGCCCAGGCATTTAAATCAGCAGCAGTATAACGTGGTGCTTTTCCATCGTTTGCCAATGCTTCATTGTATAGAGTAGCGTAATCAAAAGCACCTAAGGGCTGGGGCAATTTAATAGCCGATTGTAAACCTGCCTGTGCGGTTAACGAGATCCGCTGTTTTCCAACTTCCCCCTTACGTGTGGTTATCATCACTACACTGTTAGAAGATTGCTGCCCTAACATTACCGTAGATAAACCATCTTTTAGAATAGTTACAGATTCTATTTCCTCAGGGTCGATAGAAGGATAATCTCTCGGCACGCCATTAACTAAAACTAATGGTACATTTCCCCTAACTGTAATACTTGTTCCATCGGCACCCGGCCTGCCGCTGCTTTGTAAAGTATACAAACCAGCCAATCTACCAGATAATGCATTATTTATTCCGGCTACCGGAACCTTAATTAAATCGCTGTTATAAACGGTTGAAGTAGATTGCAGGTTGGTTGTTACGCTTTGTTCGCCATATAATACGGGTGTAGTAGCCTGGCGTTTTTGACTTTCGCCTAAACTCACGTTCAATAAAGCCTGATTCGCTTCTACCTCTTTTACCAGATAGCCGTTAAGCGTAAAGACTAAAACATCGCCTTCTACAGCACTTATTTTATACTTCCCGTTTTTATCGGTAGAAACACTGGTTCCGGTTTCTTTAATCGAAACCTTTACACCAAACAATGGATTACCAAAGTTATCGGTCACCGTTCCAGTTACTTCCAACCTATGGTTTTTAGTAAACCCAATTTTTCCCTTTACATGGCTTTTGACTCGTATGGTATTTGCATTGGCCACACCTGGGCATACAGCGTATACGGTTAACGAAAAAAGCATTAATTGCTTAAAGTAAGTTTTCCTCATATAGTTCTTGTTTGTTGGCTAGTTGCTTGTCCGGTGTTAAGGAATGGCAGGGCATTCGCTTTACTTACGGATAAATTTTGGTTATTAAATATTTGGTTATCACAATGCAATCAGTTACAAATGCATAGGGTCAAATCTATTTAGAAGCGAAAAAAAGAAGGGGGTAAAATCCTAAACAAATAGGTATAAAAATCCTAAATAAAGGCAGAAACCAGCATTAAACAGGGCAAATAAGCAGATAAAGTATTAAAATTGCCTTGCCAAACAGATTTGATTTTTATAATAGAAACATTTTGTACTTTTAATCAGGTAAAAGCTAAACATCCCTCACTTTCTGCCAACATGAAATACCTGCTAACATTTACTTTAATATTTTTTATCATTGTAAGTAATGCCCAAAACAAATATGCTTTTAAACACCTCAATGTAGAAAACGGGCTAACACAAAGTTCGGTATTATCTATTGCTCAAGATGCCAGGGGTTTTATCTGGTTTGGCACCCGGTTCGGGTTAAATAAATACGATTCTAAATCTTTCAAGGTATATTATCACGAAAACAATAATGAGAAAAGCCTAAGCAATGCTTCCTTTCTCTCGTCTATTTTAGCATTAAAAGATGGAACATTATTAATTGGCACCTCAAATGGGCTGAATAAATATAATGAAGGGGATGATAACTTCGACCGCTATGCGTACAATCGCAAAGATCCGAATAGCATTAGTAATTCCGGAGTAAATTGCATTTTTCAGGACAAAAAGAATCGTGTTTGGATCGGTACCACAAATGGTTTAAACCTGCTCAGCACCAATGGAAAGTATAAATTTAAACGCTTTTTAGATAAGCAAAAGCAACGCCAGCAAATTTATGCCATTACAGAGGACCATAACGGAACATTATGGTTAAGTACAACTTATGGTTTAGTAAACATGCGCTTTAAAGATGGGAAAATACACCTCAGGTATTTTAAAGATTTTAGCGAAGAGTTGAATAAAGCAATTGATAACCACATTACAACCATGGTTGAAGACCGTGAAAATAATTTATGGATCGGCACCAAACAAACGGGCGTAAGCAAGTTAAACCTTAGCACGGAAACCATTACAAGCTACCGATACTCCAGTCTTAACCCAGCGGGCATTAGCAGCAATAACGTCCGCAAAATTATGATGGATCAGGAAGGCAAATTATGGATTGGAACGCTACATGGTATTAACATCTACCATCCTGCCACCAAAAATTTCAGTTCCCTGCATAATATCCCCGAAGATCCAACCAGCCTGAGTCAAAACTCCGTTTACGATATTTACCAGGACCGGCAGGGCATAATATGGGTAGGCACCTATTACGGGGCCATTAACATGGTATATCCCAATTATACGCCATTTAAGGTTTATAGAAGCACTACAGCGCCAAATGGCTTAAGCAGCAATGTAGTCAGTTCGATCATGGAAGATCAGCACCAAAACCTCTGGATTGGTACCGAAGGCGAAGGGTTAAATTACTACGACAGAAAAAACGATACTTTTACCCGTTATAAAAATAACCCGAACGATCCGAAAAGCTTAAGCGCAAACCTGGTAAAATCGGTTATACGGGATAAAAAAAAACAGAATTTGGGTAGGAACACATTATGGAGGGTTAAACCTTTTTCAACCAGAAACCAAAACTTTTGTCAGATATACCAAGCACAAAAACGATACCTCATCCATTAGCAATGATGAAATTACAGCCCTTTTTGAAGATAGTTATGGGCGCTTTTGGGTAGGCACCAATGGTGGCTTAAATAGCTTTAACAGTACTACCGGTAAATTTATCCGAAACCGGGTAAACGGCTTAACCGATGCGGTGCATTACATTTTTGAGGATGCCCAAAGATGCCTTTGGGTAGCGACCAACTCAGGCCTTTACCAGATAAAAAAAGATAGTCAGCGGTTTGTTAGCCGCGTTGCTGCCGATCCGGAAATTTTGAAATATAATGAAATCACTTGCTTAACTACCGATAAAGCAGGTTATTTGCTCATGGGCACCTCGCATAACGGTTTGTTTAGGCTCAACCCTGGTCGCCATAGCTATTCTAGAATGACCACATTTGATGGCTTACCCAGCAACAACATCATGGGCATACTGGAAGATGATTTTAATAACCTTTGGATAACTACCGACAAAGGTTTATGTAAATACAACCCCAGGCAGAAAACGTTTAAAACATATAACATTAAAGATGGACTGCCGGGCAACGAATTTAATTACAAGTCATTTTTGAGAGACAGTAAAGGTGCCTTTTTCTTTGGTGGATTAAGTGGAATGGTGAGCTTTTTTCCTAATGAAATCAAAGAGAATAAAAACACCCCACCGGTTATTTTTACAGGATTAAAACTGTTTAATAAACCCATAGCGCTGCATACCGGAGATGGCTTACTTAAACAAAACATCAGCACCATTAAATCAATTACCTTCGAATCAGATCAGAATGTATTTTCAATTGATTTTACGCTACTCAACTTTATTAAATCTGATAAAAACCGTTATGCCTATAAACTGGGGGGCTTTGAAAAAAACTGGAACTATGTAGATATCCCCTCAGCCAGTTATACCAACCTCTCGCCCGGAAACTATACGCTTATGGTTAAAGGAAGTAATAACGATGGCCTTTGGACCAATGAAACCAGCACCTTAGATATCAAAATTCTGCCGCCATTTTACAGAACATGGTGGGCCTATCTGTTTTATTTTTGTGCTTTTGCAGCCATTTCCTTTGTATTTATACGTTACTTGTTGATAAAAGCCGTACTTAAAAAAGAAAAAGAAATTAATGAACATAAGTTAGAATTTTTCACCAATATTTCTCACGAAATACGTACGCCTTTAACCCTCATCGTTGGTCCGTTAGATAAGTTGATCGAAAACGCTAAAGACGACCCTGCCCTGAACCGGGATCTGCAACCGATTAAAAATAATGCCGACCGTTTGATGAACTTAGTTACCGAACTGCTCGACTTTAGAAAGGCAGAAAGTGGAAAAATGGCCTTACATGTAAGTCCTGGCGATGTGGTAAAATTCTGCAGGGAAATATTTCTGGCTTTTCAGAACATGGCGATTTCTAAAAACATCGATTACCAGTTCGAAGCCACACAGGCAGCAATTGAGCTTTATTTTGATAAGGTTCAAATGGAAAAAGTGATGTTTAACCTACTTTCAAATGCCTTTAAGTTTACACCTGTAAACGGAAAAATCAGCCTAAAAATAGAAACAGAAAAGCAATTGGTTAATATTAAAATCTGCGATAACGGCAAGGGCATTCCTTTGGAGAACCAGGCCAGTTTATTCACTAATTTTTATCAGGCCAATGCCACTACCACCATTGGTACAGGTTTGGGCTTATCGTTCTCTAAAAGCCTTGTAGAACTGCATCATGGCCAGATTAGTTTCGAAAGTACCCCTAAAAATGATAAAGCCTTTGGCAATACGGCTTTCACTGTAAGTTTAAAAACAGGAAAAGAACATTTTAATCCATCCGATTTTATTCCCGATTATGTTTATTACGACGATGCCTTAAATTACAGCCTTAGTACTACAACGCAGGTAACCGAACAGTTTAAGGAGGATGATATACTGCCGGATGGTTTAGGAAAAAACAAAAAGAACAGCATCTTACTGGTAGAAGATAACGAAGATGTGAGAACCTTTATTAAACAGGCTTTAAGCCCTTCATATCAGATATATGAGCGCGAAAACGGGGCAAACGGACTAGAATGCGCATTAGATCTGATTCCCGATTTAATTATCAGCGATGTAATGATGCCCGTAATGGATGGCTTAGAATTATGCCGGAAACTTAAAACAGATGAGCGAACCAGCCATATCCCGGTAGTTTTATTAACGGCAAGATCGGCTTACGTACACCAGGTAAACGGTTTCGAAAACGGAGCTGATGCCTATATTATGAAGCCATTTAATTTAAAAATACTTGAACTGAACATCCAGAACCTGTTAAATGCACGGGAAACCATTAAACAAAAATTTGCACAGGTAATTACGCTCGAGCCCAGAAACATGGTGATTAATACCACCGAGCAGCATTTTTTAAATAAAATTATTCAGCTTATCGAAGACCGGATTGCCGATCCTGATTTTGATGTTCCTACCTTATCAGCAGAAGTTGGGATGAGCCAACCTGTGTTATATAAAAAAATAAGGGCACTGACCGACCTTTCGGTAAACGACTTTATTAAATCGTTGCGGATAAAAAGAGCGGCTCAATTACTTAAACAGGGTACAGGAAACATTGCCGAGATTGCTTATTCAGTAGGTTTTAACGACCGGAAATATTTTAGCTCAGAGTTTAAAAAACATTTCGGCAAAACCCCGAGTGAGTTCATGAGCAATGATTAACCAGTAAACCTTTCCGTAACCTGCTGATCGAAATGATTGTTCATGATTGCCTGATATACCTGTTCGGCAACATGGTACAATAAATCTAGTTTTTCAAACAGGCGTATTACATCTGGTTCACCAATCTGGTAATTGTTTTCATACCGAACAGCCAGGTAAGCCTCATCAAGCAAATGCAACAGGCAAAGTTCTTCCTCGTCATCGCTAAATAGCTCAGACAGCTGTTTTACATAAGCTTTAATATACAGTTGATGGGCTTTGATGCGGTGTGTTTTTTTATCCTTTCCCATCACCAAAACTTCAACGGCCCGGTACATTAAATCGAAAACCTCGTGCAGCATAAAAGTGCAGTATTCGAAATTTTGTTGTTTAAAATAGAACTTTGCACCCAATAAAAATTGGTTGGCTTTATTAATTTCGTGTCGATAAATGTTTTTAACCCGATCTGCAAGGAGGTGAGCTGTTCCACAATCAAGAAAACTTCCAGATTTACTAAATAAAGCATTTTGAGCCGCAGTGGCATAGTAAAAAAACAAACTGCCATCCAGCAAAGCCTGCTCAACCTCGTGCACATGGAAAACCCGGTAACTAAATTCCATTTGCCCGGTAAATACAATATTTAGTACTGGTGTTAATTCGTTCAAAATACATACATGTTTAATCGAAACCATAATCAGCATTTCCTGTACCGCCTTACCGGCAAAAAAGTGAGTGTGGAGATAAATATACTGAGTGGGTACTGCGGCTGTTACACCCTTTAACAAGCGCATAACAGTTTCTTCTTTTACGGCATGATGGCTAAGGTTTAAAAATTTATTCCGCATAAAGGCCTCCTTTCCGCTTTAACATCATCACTTAGTGAAGGATTTCCGATGATCAGAAAAAAAGCTTCCACGATCATCAGCATGGCTTCATACTGCTCAAATAAAAATTCCTTATCCATCAGTTTAATGCTGCTCCCGGTACTCAATGCGGCATACAGCCATTCTAGAAGCCCTAAGCGCAACTGTTTAATTTTTTCAGGAATGAAAAAAGACTCCACAAACCGGTAAGGGTTTTCGAAATGTTCGGCAGGGAGTGTATTTACTTCGCAGAGCCCCTTATTATACACATCGTTTGATATGAAACGCCCTTTCGTGGCAACCAGGCCTTCGGGCAAGTCTTCCTGATAAATTAGGTTTTTGCTTGCAATTAAATAGCCGGTATTAAGCAATTTTGTAAACTGGTTATAAAGGAAAAAATAATCGGCAACATCACTTACACGGTTATCTTCTGACAAGGCTATTTTATACCATTTTTTCAGGTAGGCTTTGTGGCCTGCAAGGTTATCCAAACTAAAGAAAAATTCAATTGCCTGAAATGGATCATTAAATAATTCCTGATCAAAAGCCAGTGGCGATGTACTTTCGAACATGGCCATATGATAATAGCGATCGAGACTTTTAAAACTATTTTTAGTGATTACCCTTTCGTGGATGAGCCAGCAGGCCTCCAGCATTTTTTTTGTGTTTTCGTAAAACGGAAAAATATACTGGTCCCAATCCAGATCGAGCTTATTTTCCAATCCGGCCAGTAACCATTCTTTGTAAATTAATTTATAGCTCTCCGATTCAAAGAAGATAAAAATATCGAGAAAGGTAAATTTTGGACTTTCCATTTCCACTTTGCTCAATAATTTCGGACAATATTCAAGCAAAACCGCTTCGCGTGCCAGGCTGCATTCATCAGCCTCAATCGCTTTTACAAAGGCCGTATCGGTTTCAATCCGATTAAAAATTAAATCTGAATAATCGAACAGCGGCAACAGCTTTTCGTAAAAACCCAACAGTTGCGCAGGATGTTTTTGCGGCGAATAATCAAATTCGTTTTGAGGTGGGTTTAACCAGTTTTTTAGAAACTGTAAATGATGGCCTATACCATTTGACAAAAAAAAGCTTTCAATAGCATCAATAAATGCCATCGTTTCTTTTTTAAAATTTGAGATCCCTTCCATAGCCGTATATTTTTAAATGATTATATTAGCTAACGAATTTAGCAAAACGAAATAAGTTTAACTATTAATTATACATAAAACTTATTAACATCTTTACCTCATGAATGAAAATCAACGCTTAAAAACACTCATGGATTTGTTGGGATTTAGAACCCAAAAAGATTTTGCTATGGCGTTGAATATCAAACAAGGCTCTCTTTCGGATATTTTAAGAGAAAGGATCAACGTATCCAATTCCATTAAAGATAAACTCGAGCTTAAATTCGATGTAAATTTAACCTGGCTTGAAAATGGAACCGGCGAACCCTTCTTTAAAAAGAAACGGGCCGTTGGCGAAAGCAAAGAGGGTGTTCCCTATTTTGACATGAGCCTATCTGATGCTAAAGAGCTCATCGTAGAAGAACAACGCGCAGAATACCTGGTAAATTATCTTCCTTTTAACGATTGCACCGCTTATTTACCGGTTTATGGCGATAGCATGTATCCCAAATATGCCGCAGGCGAAATTATAGCCATAAAAGAAATTACCAATTACGAAATCTTACAGTGGGGCGAAGCTTATGTGGTGATGACGGATGAAAACAGTAACAGTCTGCGTACCATAAAATTAATTTTTCAGCATGCTGATGAGAGCAAACTCATCCTCCGTTCTTCAAATCCAAATTTTAAAGGCGATACGGTAATCCACAAAAAAAGTATTCAGGCACTTTACATCATCAAAGGGAAAATTACACGAAATATTATTTAAATCAGGTTTATTAGCTTTATACGCATAATTACTTACCATATTTTAATTGAAATGTTCAATAATGACACACCACAAGGTGGTTTGAGAAAAGTTTGTATTGATGCTCTATTAATTAAGTCTTAATTTCCATACGTTTGTTTTACATTTTTATTTAGCTAAACTAGAAAACACCATGTTCATCGCAAAATTATCACCTCAGGTTGGTTTAGCTATCTGGCCAGTCGTAACATTAATACTAATTTTTTTAATTATTTTTTCTATTTATAAATTTATCACCAAAAACAAATGAAAAATCTTTTGGCGACATATAGTCCTCGTTTGTAACGAGGATTGGTGAGATTCGCATTTGTAATGCGGTTAAATGATTTTGGGGATAAAACCGGATAAAAAGCACGCCCAAAACTTTAAAACTTGTTACTGCGACTTCAAAACTCCTTACTGCGACTTTAAAACTTCCTACTTCAACTTTAAAACTTCTTACTGTAACTTTAAAACTTCCAACTGCGACTTTAAAACTTCTTACTGCGACTTTAAAACACCTTACTGCGACTTTAAAACTTCTTACTGCAACTTTAAAACTCCTTACTGCAACTTTAAAACTCCTTACTGCAACTTTAAAACTTCCAACTGCGACTTTAAAACTTCTTACTGCGACTTTAAAACCACCGCCTGCAAGCATGAAACGATTAACCGTTCGATCAGAACTTCTTATTGCAATTACAGAACGGCCAGCTGAAAACCACCAGCTGTCAACTGATAACTAATTACTTTCCTTTTACACATCTTCGCCGTACCTTTATTTAATTAAAAAAGGAAAGATATATGAATACTGAAAAAGCCATTCTTGCAGGCGGCTGCTTTTGGGGAGTAGAAGAACTGATCCGTCATTATCCTGGGGTGATCTCCACAGTGGTTGGATATACCGGAGGTGATGTTCCCAATGCCACTTACCGGAACCATGGCACACATGCCGAAGCCATTGAAGTTACCTTTGATCCAACTGTTTTAACCTATCGCAAATTATTAGCATACTTCTTCCAGATCCACGATCCGAGCACACGTAACCGGCAGGGAAATGATGTAGGTACATCGTACCGTTCTGCCATTTTCTACAATAGTGAAGAACAGAAAAACACGGCAAATGTATTGATTGCCGAGCTGGATGCTTCTGGCAAGTGGCCCGGTAAAATTGTAACCGATGTGCTACCTGAAACCGATTTTTGGAATGCAGAAGAAGAACACCAGGATTATTTACAGAAAAACCCTTACGGTTATACCTGCCATTTTGAAAGGCCAGACTGGAAATTATAAATAAGATCGTTATTACAAGGCACTGCCTTCCCCGACTCTTCTTATCGTGGACAGATCTTTTGATTTGGGTTTTTATGCACTTTGCTAAACAACGTTAATAAAGTTCAGGCTTTGCCGAAGAACTTCGTCAATCCTGATCCCCGTGGTCTGTGTCCCCACAGACCACCTAGATTTTTAGAAAAGATTTATACATTTCGTTGCACTTCATGACATGACGATATAAATTCATCTGGAGAAATCCTTGATGTAACGTACAAAAAAAATTGGTCTGTGAGGACACAGACCATGGAAGCAGATCACTCAAACAAAAAGGCAACTTCCTGAATCGAAAACTGCCTTTTTGTTTAAAATGTAATCATGACTGGTCGCTAATCATCATCATCTTTTTTCTTCTTCTCGAGGATGACAAAAGCACTTCGCTTTGGTGCCGGCATTACCGATTGTTCGCCTTTCACCGATTTCCATACCACTTCGTTTAAATCTAAATCCGGTGCCGAATCTTCTTTGGCAAAATTGAACAGTTCAGAACGCCTGCTGCTCTCATTTACGGCGACATTCCTCGTATCTAAATCAATAAGCGGCTGAATCACATTATAAGGTGTAAAATCAGGCGTAGCCGTAAAACATTCATATAAAGGCATGGCCGCAGCATCGTACTGGCTCATGGGCGGCAAACCTAAAATAAGTTCCATTGTTCTTAAAAACCCGGAAGTAGAATACATCGTATGAACAGGTGTATTTCTTTTTACGTAAGGACCAACCACATAAGCCGGCGAACGGTGTGCATCAACATGATCGGGGCCATTTTGCGCATCATCTTCCAGAATAAAAACAACCGATTCTTTCCAGATTTTGCTATGCGATAAATGTTCCAAAATACGGCCTACAGCCAAATCGTTATCGGCAACTGCGGCCTGTGGCGAGTATTTACCTTTCTTTTGTCCGCTGGTATGATCGTTGGATATTCTTAAAGTATTAAACTGAGGTACAACACCTGCAACCAATAACGAATCGAAATCATGCTGCCAGGCATCTACCCGCACCTGATCCTTAATATCCATGTCAAAACCCGGCGAAGCGGTACACATATGGCCTTGCAACGATTTAATATTTGCCTTGCCATAATCGCCAAACTCACCATAACTGCGGTAGCTTACTCCTGCCCTTTGGCAGTAATCCCAGATAAAACCACCCTTCGGATAGGTTACCGGCCTGCCGCCTTCGAAGCTGGTGCTTCCACCGCGTGCGCCATAACTGGTTGGCCATGTTTTCTCGACTACATCTGTGGCGTAAGCAGCCATGCTCCAGTTGTGTCCATCGGCACTCACCTCCGCATCTACATAGAAATTATCCAACAACACATAGTTTTCGGCAAAAGCATGTTGGTTAGGTGTAATTTTTCTGCCGAAAAGTGTTAATGTAGAATCTCCGTTTCCTTTTGGCATATCGCCAAGCACCTGATCGTAGGTTCTGTTTTCTTTGATGATATAAAAAACGTGTTTAATGGGCGATTTTTCGTTCTGTTTACGTGGAATAGGATTTCCGGCTTCACCATCGGCAGTAATTGTCCGTTTATCAGTAAAAGGTGTATTGGCATAAACCTGTTTGGTATATACCTTTAACTGTTCAGGTTTTGGCGCATCGATAAAAGATAAGGTACCCTTAAACAAACCAGCAATATACTGCAGCCTGCTATTGGCCGTACTACCCATGTGATAACCGCTGTTATCTACTTTAGAAATGGGTTGTGGCCCCTGAGGGTTCGCCATAGGCGTATTCCCTTTACCGTTGGTAACCAGAATTTTCGAACCCAGAACCTTCACACTGGTTGGATACCAGCCTACCGGAATAAAACCCTGACTCAGGCTTAGTCCAGGTTTACTTACATCAAAAACGGCTAAACAATTGTTATCTGCATTGGCGATGTACAAAGTTTTTTCGTTGGCACTTAAAGCTAAACCATTGGTGGTCGAGCCTGTTAACTGCGTGGCATAAAGTGTAGTAGCAATGGTTTCAATTACCTTATTGTTTAAGGTATTAATGACCGAAACGGTATTATCGTTTGCATTGGCTACAAAAAGAATATTACCTTTTTTATTAAGCAATAGTTCATTTGGATGATCGCCAACCGGAATACGCTGTGAGATATTTTCTGATATCAGATCGATTACCGCAACTGATTTCCCGCCCCAGAGCGAAACATAGAGTTTACTTTCATCCGTTGATAAAACACAGCTGTAGGCAATTGCCGGAAGCTGGATTTTTTTAAGGATCTGCTTTTCTGTTGGATTGATGATGTATAAACTGCTATCCTCTTTGGTTACGGTATATAGTTTACTGTTGTTTTTGTTTACCACAATCCCTGCCGGACTGATTTTTCCCTTTGGCCAAACCGGACCGAGTTTAATTGTATCGCTTTTGCCCAGTTTACCGTTCTGGATATTAAAATCCAAAATCCAGTTATCGTTACCACCTGAGGCATACAGGTGTTTTTCGTCTTTACTAAATGCGATTCCATACCACGATTTGCTCAGGACTTTTTCATCAATAATCTTTTCTGTTTTGGCATCAAGCAATTGCAGCGACTGTATGCTTTGTCCGTTGTTGGTAATGGCAAGATATTTACCCGAAGCGCTCAGTTGCATGTTTAAAGGCAAATCGCCCAATTGCAGGGAATGCCCCGCCGGACTCAGTTTCCAGCCATTGGGCAATAAAATCTGCTGGGTGCTTTCGTTTTTGCCCGGCCATTGTGCAAATCCATTTTGGATAAAAAAGAAACACAAGAGTAATAATAAGTATGATTTTTTCATTTTTCTTAAATTGAAGATAGCAGCACTAGCGGTGAAGATTAAAATTAACCAGGGCCCTGATGGTGTAACCATTACCCGATGCTACCGAACCGATTTCACGTATGGCCTCGGATGGAATAGCCTGACTGCGGGTTGCATAAAAAACAGGTCCGCCGGAAATAGAAAACGAAAGTTTTGAATGGTTTGGCTCCAGATTGATTGAGGGACCGATCATTACCTTCGCACCTCCTTCTGCCTCGTCTTTTTCCCAAAACCCTTCTAAATCCTGCCCTAAGGCTTCGAAACCAAGGTACAAAACATTAGAAACGCGGTGCTGATAGCCAAAACTGGTAATAAAATCAAGCTTATCCCTTGTTTTATCAAAAGCTTTTTCGAAACGAAGGTTACCCGCCATTCTCCAGTTTGTTTGATCGAATGAAGCGGTAATCCGGCTAATTGCAGAACCTACGTTCGACCAATCTCTGCTTAAGCCTAAACCAGCACCTAATCTAAAACCAGCTAAGCCTTTACCGCCCACAAAATCTCTGATCACTTCAGCTTGTTCTGCACTGGTTACGCCCCCTGAATTGGCAAAACCGATTGCCGCAGTGGCATACAAAGTAAACCTGCTCCCCAAATATCCCTTAACACCAAACTGTTGCCCTAAACCATCATAACCGAACTGTCCATTGGTTCTTTCTCCATAACTTCCAGAATAATGGATATTCCAGCGGGGATTTTCTGCGGTTAGCGTGTTCAAAGAAAACAAAAAGGGTTGTGCAGCATCTGTCCCAATCTTAGCATCCGACTGACCTTCTGTAATCTTTTGGGCAGAACAATTCAGTGCAATACCTGCAAGAGTGATTGCTATAAGTATCTTTTTCATTTTAGTTTAATATATCAGTTAGAATTTCGTTTCATTCAACAGTGGTGATCCACTTGCGTTAACCTGATAAGTTTGGATCTTATCATTTTCATCAACCTCTACAATCCGGTAACCTTTATAGGCTGTGCCCCAGTTTCCACCAATATGTGCATCGAAGAAATGAGGAAGTTTATCGGTGTAAAAGACGGCATCGAGACTATGGTCGTGGCCATGAAATACAGCCTTTACATTGGCATAGCTGTGCAACAGTTTAATCGTATCAGGACATTCTACAAAAGGACTTTCGGGCACCCAGAAATGAGGTGGGATATGCAGCACCACGAAAACAGTTTTTAGGTTTTTAAACTTATCAAGCTCCTGTTTTAAAAAATCGTTGTTAGGGCATAAATAAGTTCCTTTGGTATCTGACGTGTTGGCCAAAACAAAACCTACTCCATTTTTTTCGAAAGAAAAGTTATCCTCGTAACCAAAAACCGATTTCCAGATCTTCGCGTCGGCATGATCGTGGTTACCCGGGATAGCATAAAAAGGAACTTTAAGTTTATCGTAATATTCTTTTTTTACTTCTGATAATAGTTCCGGACGATCGTGTACCAGATCTCCGTTAATGATCACAAAGTTTAAAGGATTTTTGTCGTGAGATTCATTTAACCACTTTACAATATTTTCGTGATGCAGTTTATAATCTGTTCCGGGCTGGCCATAATGCCCATCGGATGCAATGGCGAAACGAAGTTTAGGTGCTTTGCCCGGTCTGGCGGCAGCGCTGTGTTCTTCAGCAAATGAGGAAAGAACCGGCGAAATACTGGCTACTACAGCAGCGGCCAAACTATTTTTCAGAAAAAATCGTCTGTTAGACATAAGGATAAGATATGTTTTGTATCAAAGCCCAATATTAGCTTGGTTAGGCTTCTTAAACATAAATTTAATGTTATGATTAGGTTAACCGAAGCATAACTATGTATCAATTTTATAACAGAAACATGCTGTGGATCTTGCCCTTATACTATACTCCCGGTCTGTATCCTCGCAGAACGAAAAACAAATAATTTCTTCCTATTGAATACTTGATAAAAGCCAACTGGAAGGTCTGTGAGGACATAGATCTTGGAAAGAAAACGGTTGTTCGATCTTCAGCGAGCTCAGACCGACAACATTATCCAAGATAATAAACCAAGTGCATCTGTTCCGTACTTTCCATGTTTCCGTGGCAAAAAAAACAAATTACCAATTCAGGAAACTCCTAAAAAACAAAAGGTCTGTGAGGACATAGATCTTGGAAAGAAAACGGTTGTTCGATTATCCAAGATAATAAACCAAGTGCATCTGTTCCGTGCTTTCCGTGTTTCCGTGGCAAAAAAAACAAATTACCAATTCAGGAAACTTCCAAAAAACAAAAGGTCTGTGTCTCCACAGACCTTGGGATAAGGTATTTAAGTAGATCCTTCGACAGGCTCAGGATGACAATTCTATATTTATGATACAACCGCTTTGATTAGACTATAGAATAACGATCAGCTGTTTTACCACCAGATAGGCCGCCAATGCATATAAAAATATCGCAATTGATTTATTAATAATTAAACTGCTCAGCGCAAACTTTTCCTGAATATAAGTTGCAAAATGCGCATATAGGTAAAGTGCCAGTGTAGAACCCACACCGGAGCCCAAACTAAAGATTACAAGTGACAGATAATCAGTTTCGATCCATTGATGTAAAATCACATAGTTACCAAAAAACAGCCAGAATGGAATCTGAACAGGGTTTAATACGCCTAAAATCAATCCATATAACACACTTCCACTGCGTTTATCTTCTTTTTTATTGCTGGTTTTGGGTACTTTTTTCCTGTTTTTCCAGGTAATCGTTCCCATCACCAAAAACATCACGATCATGAAACAATCGACCAAAGTACTTAAGCGCACTTCACTTACCGCTTCGTTCGGATTGATATCGCTCATGGCCCAGCGGGCAAAACGCATCATCCCAAAGGTGAAAAATACTTCTACGCAAGAGAAGGAAAGAATAAAGTACCAAACCTGCCGCATGCCTTTGTTAATGGCGAGCTGCGCAACGGTGAGATTAATATTGCCGGGAGGAATATACCCCATGGCATTGAGAATGATGCCTATGAAAAACGTTAGAAAAAGCATTGCCGAAATTATGGATTTAAATTTAAATGCGATGCTAAATATTTTCCGGTGTACGATTTTTCTACCTGAACTAAATCTTCAGGTATGCCTTCAAATACCACCTGGCCACCGCCATCGCCCCCTTCAGGGCCGATATCGATAACCCAATCGGCACATTTAATCATGTCCATATTATGTTCAATCACCAAAATTGTGTTCCCTTGTTCAATAAGTGTATTCAGTGCTTTTAACAGTTTTTTAATATCATGAAAATGCAGTCCAGTTGTTGGCTCATCAAAAATGAACAGCGTTTTATTGGCATTATTTCCTTTAATTAAAAACGAAGCCAGTTTAATACGTTGCGCCTCACCACCCGATAAGGTATTAGAAGATTGACCTAAATGCACATAACCCAAACCCACATCAACCAATGGATTTAATTTATTGAGGATCTTTTGTTCATCCTTAAAAAATTCTACCGCTTCTTCAATGGTCATATCCAGAATTTCGGATACGTTTTTCTCTTTATAGGTTACATCTAAAACCTGTTGTTTAAAACGTTTACCGTTACAGGCTTCGCAAGGCAGGTAAATATCGGCCATAAACTGCATTTCGATCTTCACTTCGCCTTCACCCTGGCAAACATCGCAACGGCCGCCTTCTACGTTGAAAGAGAAAGCCGCTGGTTTTAAGCCTGCAGCTTTTGCCGAAGCCAAACCAGAAAACAGCGCACGGATATCATCCCAGGCTTTAACATAAGTAACCGGATTAGATCGGCTGGAACGACCAATCGGATTCTGATCGACCATTTCTACAGCGCTGACCAGATCGTAATTGCCAAAAATGCCATCATAAGCACCCGTTTGTTCACCCGCGTAATTTCCGATTGCTTTTTGCAATGCCGGATATAAGATTTTTTTAACCAAACTGGTTTTTCCTGATCCAGAAACGCCACTTACTGCGGTAAAAACACCTAACGGAAACTTCACGTCAATATTTTGAAGATTGTTTTCCCTCGCACCTTTAATCAGGATATGGTCTTTCCATTTACGGCGTTTATCCGGAATGGCAATTTTTTCCAATCCCGACAGGTAACGGCCGGTTAAACTATTTTTATCTTTTAAAATCTCTTCGTAATTACCACTGAAAACTAAATTACCACCATGGGTACCAGCCTCAGGGCCAATATCGATAATGTAATCGGCTGCGCGCATCATTTCTTCTTCGTGCTCTACCACCAAAACGGTATTGCCTACATTACGGAGCGAGATCAATACTTCAATCAGTTTATTCGTATCGCGTGGATGCAATCCGATACTCGGTTCGTCCAAAACGTAAATAGAACCCACCAAACTACTTCCCAATGATGTGGCCAGGTTAATCCTTTGTGATTCACCACCCGAAAGCGTATTCGATAAACGGTTTAGGGTAAGGTAGCCTAAACCTACATTGTTTAAATAAAGAAAACGGTTATCAATCTCTGCCAGTAAACGTTTGGCAATTTTGGTATCGTTGGTATTTAATTTCAGCTCATTAAAGAAAACAAGGGCTTTTGCCAAAGGCATCAGCACCACATCGATAATCGATTTTTCAGCAATCTTTACATAAGAAGCATCTTTACGCAAGCGAGAACCTTTACAATCCGGGCAGGTGGTTTTACCGCGGTAACGCGATAACATGACGCGGTATTGAATTTTATAAGTCTGCTCTTCCAGTTCTTTGAAAAAAGCATCCAGGCCTGCAAAATATTTATTCCCTGTCCAGAGTAAACGTTGTTCTGTTTCGGTTAAAGCACTATAAGGCCGGTGGATCGGGAATTCGAATTTTGGTGCAGCTTTGATAAAATTCTGCAACCACACATTCATTTTTTCGCCTCGCCAGGGGGCAATGGCATTATCGTAAACACTTTTGCTCTTATCAGGAATCACCAGGTCTTCATCAATGCCGATTACGTTTCCATAACCTTCACAGCGCTTGCAGGCGCCATAAGGGTTGTTGAAAGAGAAAAAGTTTGGCGTAGGTTCTTCGAACTTTATTCCGTCCAGTTCAAAGCGATCGCTAAAATGTTTCGTAGTCCCCTGGGCCTCTACATAACAATCGCCTTTACCTTCAAAAAAAGCTGTCTGCGCCGAATCGGCCAATCTGCTCAAGGTTTCTTCTTCCTGGTTGGTTACAATACGATCGATCAGGATCTGAACGGTTTTATCATCGGTGAGTTCTGCATCTTTAAAATCAGCATCATCTAAAACCGTTTCTATCTTTTCTATTTTATCATTAATCAGGACCCTTAAAAATCCTTTCTGTAATAAAATAGCCAGTTCTTCTTTAATCGTACGGTTATTGTGCGGATACAGCGGGCAAAAAATGGTTACCGTTGTATCTTCAGGCATGGCATTTACATAATCGACCACCGTGCTTACCGAATCTTTTTTCACTTCTTTGCCCGAAACAGGCGAAATGGTTTTCCCGATACGGGAGAAAAGCAGTTTCAGGTAATCGTAAATTTCGGTTGAGGTACCGACGGTAGAACGCGGGTTGGAAGTAATTACCTTTTGTTCGATGGCAATTGCCGGTGCAATACCTTTAATATAATCAACATCGGGTTTATTCATCCGGCCCATAAACTGGCGGGCATAAGAAGATAAACTTTCTACATATCGGCGTTGCCCCTCTGCATATAAAGTATCAAATGCCAGCGAAGATTTCCCCGAACCAGACATACCGGTTACCACCACAAGTTTGTTTTTTGGAATGGCAACATCGATGTTTTTGAGGTTGTGCACACGGGCACCTTTTATGATAATATTTTTATGCGGATCTTTTTCGGCCTCTTTTTTGCTCATGTATGATAACGAATATAATGTATAACCCCAGAATGTTGTTAGGGTTTTAAGAACATACAAAAATAGGGTACTGAGATGGTTAATTTATTTTTTAACATTTTATTTTTTGTTTTTTGATAAAAAAATAACTTTCTTTGAATATTAACAACCTCAAAACCAAACTGACACATTCAAAAAACATAGGAGAGCAGCTATAGAAATTAAACATCTACAAATTAATTTTTAGCAAATAGTACGGGATTTAGTGTAGGTAAACCTATGAATTTACAATCATATAATGATCAGGACCTGGTAAAGGTATATATTACCGGGAACGAGAATGGATTGCAGGAACTTTTAAGAAGACATAAAAGTAAAATTTATACCTCTATCTACTTATTGGTGAAAGACCAATATCTGGCGGAGGATATTTTTCAGGATGCTTTTATAAAAGTAATTAATACCCTGCGATCAGGAAGATATAACGAAGAAGGTAAGTTTTTGCCTTGGGTAATGCGTATTGCGCATAATCTGGTTATCGATTATTTCAGAAAAGAAAAGAGAACACCAATCATCACCAGTGCTGATGGAATGGATGTATTCAATATGCTACACTTTTATGACGAGAGCGCAGAAGACAAAATGCTTCGCGATCAAACCCATAAAGATTTAAAAGCAATGATCCATTTATTGCCCGATGAGCAGAAAGAAGTGCTCCTCATGCGCCATTACGCCGATTTAAGCTTCAAAGAGATTGCTGATTTAACTGACGTGAGCATCAATACCGCCTTAGGCCGTATGCGTTATGCCCTTAGTAATTTGCGTAAAATGCTTAAAACAAAAGAGATGACCTACAAAGGGTAGTAAAAATGTTACATAAAATTTTTTAGGGCTTGAAATAAAGCATCTGAACTATCGTTAAGTTTATAAAACTTATCACATTCAGTTGCTTATGACAAAAACCTCTACATCAAAAACAAATGTAAATTTACCTACACCTAACATGTTTCAGCCTAAAACTGATATTGAATCGGACGCAGAAATCGACTTATTTTATGATCAAATCAAAGGTAAGTTAGATAGACTGGCTAAAAATCCTCAAGATGAAACCATCAACAAGATTTTAGCTTACAGCCGTACCAAGTAGTAAATCTTTACATGAGCCAAAAAAGCTTGTTCCACAGGGTGGGACAAGCTTTTTTTGTATCTATGGATGATGGAAAATGTAGATGAATGGTGTGTGAATTCTGGACCATAAGCTATTTTACAACAACATCCCACCTTTCCCATTTCACCTCTCCCATCTTCCATCCTACCTCTCCCATCTTACATTTCACCTCTCCCATCTTCCATATCCGCATAAATGGCCTAATTTTTACAATCCCCTTAAATAAAAAGCCTTACCTTTACATAGTGTAATTTTAACACTAAGTACGCTATGAACAAGAACTTGCTCCCACTCACTTTAGGCGGTTTAGGCATCGGCATAACAGAATTTGTGATGATGGGTTTGTTACCCGATATCTCTAAAGATTTAGCCGTAACCATTCCACAAGCCGGACATTTAATTTCAGCTTACGCTTTGGGCGTGGTTATCGGTGCCCCGTTATTGATTATGATTGCGGGTAAATATCCTCCAAAAATGATATTGATTGCTTTGATGATCATGTTTACAGTTTTCAATGCTTTTTCAGCATTTGCCCCAACTTTCGATACCCTGTTTATTGCCCGATTGCTTTCAGGCTTACCACATGGTGCATTTTTCGGCGTGGGCTCGGTAGTGGCCAGCAGAATAGCCGAAAAAGGGAAAGCGGCTCAGGCCGTATCGCTCATGTTTATGGGCTTAACCATCGCCAATATTGTCGGCGTACCGCTGGGCACCTTTATTGGTCACAATTTCTCGTGGCGAATATCTTTTGCTGTTGTGGTATTTGTTGGTCTGGTTACTTTATTAAGTTTAAAGTTATGGTTACCTGCTTTAGAAGCTACTAAAAACCGCGATTTAAAAGCCGAACTAAGTTTTTTCAAAAAAAGAGAAGCATGGATCATCATTTTTATGATCTCGATCGGAACCGGTGGTTTATTCACGTGGTACAGTTATATCGCCCCGTTAATGACTGACGTTGCTGGTTTTTCGCCAAATGCAGTAACTTATATTTTAATGTTAGCGGGTATTGGTATGTTATGTGGCAATTACATTGGCGGTATACTGGCCGATAAATTTTCGCCGGCAAAGGCATCTGCTGCGTTATTATTAACCATGGTGATCACCCTAACTATTGTGCACTTCGTATCGGCAAGTCAGCCCTTAGCTTTAATTATGACTTTTGTTACCGGCGCTGTCTCTTTTGCGTTGGCTGCTCCTATACAGATGTTAATGATCCAAAGTGCCAAAGGCTCCGAAATGTTGGCGGCCTCAGCCAGTCAGGCAAGTTTCAACATCGGTAATGCCCTGGGTGCTTTCTTCGGTGGCCTTCCGTTAGTATATGGCTTCGATTATACTTCGCCAGCCTATGTAGGTGCCGCAATGGCTCTGGTTGGTGCTTTCTTTGCATTTTGGCTGATCAAAAGTAACCAGGGGCTAACCGAACAGGTTAAAGTACCTGCTGCTTCTTTTCACTAAAAATATTCGTCATTGCGAACGAAGCGGTGTTTTGTGATGGGAGTGAAGCAATTTATAATATTGCATTTTTTTGGAAAACATAGGTTAGTGCAAGAAAAAATTTTCAGTCCTGCTGTCCGCTAAAGCCTCGCAGAAAAAGCTCGGGCTATCGCTCCCATCAGGTTTAAAATGAAAGGTCATGCCGTTAATTAAAAACCCAGTGCGCCATTTTTGAATGAGTGAATGAGAAAATATAATCATTCGCTCATTCGAAACTCCATCATTCAATAATCACTTCACTCTATCTCTCAAACGCCCAAAGGTAGCACCCACCGAGAAGCCACAAAAGCTATTCGCGCTATTGAGATTGGCACTTATTCCAAGGGTTAACGCTGCAGCCCTCCCCACCAAAAAACTGGTCCTTACTTCTATCGGAATGCCAAGAGTTCGGGTGGTAACAATTTCATAAACATCATGATCAAACAGGCAGAACATAGACTTACAGGTATTGTACAAAAATGCGCCTCTTGATATCTGCTCCGTAAATGCCAGTCCTGCACCAAGCTTGATGTTGATATAGCGCTCGAAACTATAACTTTTGCCTACAATAATCCCAACATCGGAAATACTGGGATTAGGCTTATCTCCAAAAAGCTCGAATTCCGAAATACCCGATGATTTAAAAGCAATGTAATTGGTTTTACGCTGCAAATAAAGATGAAGCTCACCGTAACCCCCATCTTCGGTTCCCTTACCTCCGCTCAAAGCTATACCATAGTAAAATTTATGATTTTTGTGTAAGGTATCTTGTTGCGCTGATGCAGCTGTAAACCCTAGCAAACAAAAGCATATCAATAAATATTTCATAACGTTCAATTTAGATGAGTATGAGGACTATGCGGCAGCTCCCATTCTTTTAAGCAGCTTTAAATGAGATTTTATCCCGCCGAAATAACTGGTACAATTGGGTGTTACACCACTTTCATTTAACATTTCGTACAATATTTTACTGATCTGCGGGTAGTATACATGGTGATAATGCGGAAATAAATGATGGGCAATATGATTGTTAAAACCACCTAAAATAAAGTTCGCCGTTTTACTAAAAGGATGCATATCGTTTGAGCTCTTAATCTGGTTCATTAACCAGGAAGCATTGATGTAACCCTCCGCATCTGCTTTCGGATATTGCGTTTCTTCTACATGGTGCGTCATAAAGAATGTAAACAGCAAAAACAGCGATAGGCTTAAATGCATCATCAAAAAACCAAATAACACTACGTACCATGGCTGAGCCGAAAAAAGTATAGGCAATATCACTAATAAACTGATGTAGACTAATTTCTGAAGCACAAAAGACAGGTAATACTTAAAGCTCTTTTTAACGGCAAAGCCATCATTGCTAAAAAGAATGACAAAATCTTTAATAAAAATCCAGAACAACGAATAAGTGGTATAAGCCAATGGCGCATACAAATGCTGATAAGCATGGAACCAATAATGTTTACTATCAGGCACCACACGGATTAGCTTCGATATTTTAAGGTCCGAATCATAATCCTCTACATTTGGTGCGTAGTGATGCGAATTAACATGGCGCAGTTTCCAGGCTTCGGCATGCGCACCGACCAATGTATAAATAGCCACAAAGCAGATATGGTTTAGCCGCTTACTTTTAAAAATGGTATTGTGCGAAAAATCGTGCGAAAAATTAAAGGCAAAGAGCAAAGAGATAAAACCATATAGCACAAAACAACCTATAAAACTCATCGGACCGGTAATTTTATACAAGGTTAGATAGGCAAATACCGTGAGCGAAAAATACACCAGAAACTTAGCGGCAATCATCCTCATAAAAGCAGGTTTATCAATCACCAGCTCCTGCTCTACACGTTTGTATATCGCTTTTAGCAACTGACTATCAGCCGCTACATGAATGTGTTTATCCTTCATATCGCATCGGAATTAAGTGTTCATTTTTACCCATCATTTTCAAAAACCTGAAATGCGAGGCCAACGATTCACCGTACGACATTTCCATGTAGGTAAGTTTGTGCTTTTTAGCCAATGCCTTAAAAATTGGAATAATGTGAAGGTAATGCACATGGCAAACATTAGGAAGCAGATGGTGTACGGCATGGGCGTTAAAGCCACCCAATGTCCAGTTTAGAAATTTACTTTCTGCATGGTAATCTATAGAAGTAAGCAACTGCAGTTTCGGCCAGCTCATGTTCAATTGATTATCTTCATCGGGCACCGGGTGGCTCACATAATCTGATAAATGTGCAACGCCCAACACCGCCACAAATAACAGCGAAATGATAAAATGATTCAGCAGGAAAGCCATCAAAACTACTGCCCAGCCGAAAGGCAACAGATAAACAGGCAATACAATCATATAACCTATATACAAGAGTTTATACACCACCAGCTTTATGGCTTCAATGCGGGGAATTTCCACTTTAATCGTCCGGCTCGATAAATTGAACAACATCAGGCTTTCCCTAAAAAAGAACCAGTTAATAGAATAAAAGAGATAGAGAAATGGCGCGTAAATAAACTGATACCGGTGGTACCCTTTTAAAGGCTGCGATTCGGTCATTCTAAACAGCGGATTGTTCAGCACATCAATATCACTACCTTCTATGTTCGTATATAAATGGTGCGATTCGTTATGGTTTTTACCCCACACATAGGCATTATTGCCCTGCAGATTAAAACTGAGAGAGAACAATAATCGGTTCCAAAACTTGCTTTTAACCGCTACACCATGGGCAGCATCGTGGGAAACATTAAAAGCGGTTAACAAAACAGAAAGCCCCATCAGCAGGTAAAAAACATAGAATGCCAATACTGAATCGCTGGTGATCATTAAAATATAAAACAGGATGTCCAATCCGAAATACAAGAAAATCTTAAAAAACATCTTCGCGTTCCCGGTTTTCTTCAATCCATTTTGCACAAAATACAGTTCTATCTGCTCATTTAATTCTTTATAGAATGCTGAGCCTTCATCCTTTATAAATCTTAATTTGTTCATGTCGTTATTTATTTAATCCTTTTAAAATGATAAGCAGAATCGTAAGAGCGACCTGCGCCTATAAATAGTAAAAGTGCACCAGAACTATCATAAGCATGATTCACGATAAGTCCTCCGTCGCTTGCTAAACCAATCCGTGTTTTTTCACTCTTTGAGCCCCCTAAAATGTAAGGCACTCCGTGAAATTCCACATATTTATTCCCCAATAGCAACAAGCCTCGTGATTGCAGTTTGGCCGATAAGGTTACGCTATCAACAATCAAATTGTCTTTTTTAAAATGAAAGCTGATTTGGTTATCCTCCATCACCTTTAGATCTACAGTGAGGTTTTCAGAAGGTTTGAAATCGATTTCGCGTTTGCTGATGTATCGATGAAAGCGCTCGGTTGCAGGCTGATCACCAAGCGTTTCGGTTACCCCTTTTTTGGTATAAATCAAATCAGGAAATACCTGATAGGTACCCGAAAGTTTTGATACTTCATCTTTATCCAGTTTAACCTTATGGCGACTAATGGGCCTGTCAGAAAAAGAAGCACAGCCCGAAAAAAACAGCCAACATGTAATGATGCAGACAGACTGCTTAAAGTAACGTAGGTTATCATTCAGCCTATTGTAATGGACATGAGGCTGAATGGAGGTTGAGATTAGCATATTCATTTGATGTATTTTAAATTGTTAATCAAATCTAAAACACTGAACATTAAACCATTAATCTTAAAGATTACTATACATCATAAAAATATCCTTTAAAGAAATTTATGAATCTACAATATGATTATAAATTATAATTATTAAATTAACTGTCGACAATAATCCATTCGATTATTAAAAACGTTAAGATTTCATTTATAAATTAATCTTTATGGATAATCAGCAAGCATTATTTTTTCAGGCCATCAAAGCAGCCTTACCTGAATACCAGAACCTGGCACTGAGTGTAGCCGAAGAGTTAGGAATAAGCACCAACGAAGCTTATAAGAAAATCAGGGGCGACAGCAACCTTACCTTCCAGCAAATCATCAAACTTTCTGATTGTTTTGACGTGCCTTTCCTGTACAGCCCGAAACAATCGTTATCTGTTACTTTTAGCTATTTAAGTGTAAACGAAGATTTAGATATGGTTGGCTATCTTCGGAATTTATTGGATAACATTAAAGCCATCAAGAACAGCCATAAAAAACACATCACCATCACAACCGACGATATTCCTTTATTTCATTTCTTCAAGTATCCCGAACTCACAAGTTTCAAACTCTTCTTTTGGGCAAACAGCGCCAATAATCTAGAGATGCCGTTCAGTTCTTCCTTCCTGTCTGATGAAATTATTAAAATTTCGCAGGAGCTGCATAACACTTACCTGGAAATACCAAGCACCGAAATCTGGTCTAAAGATACCGTAACAGGCACACTCGAACAGATCAGGTATGCATTCGAAGCCGGACACCTTACCGATACCGAACTGGCTGTGAAAATTGTAGAACAGGTAAGGTATTGCCTGACTGATATGAATATGTATGCAATCAGCAGTAAAAAAACCATCGACCCGAGCCATACTTTTAACTGGTACAACTGCGATGTACTGGGAAGCATCGCTTACCTGGTCGATTTTAAAGACCGTATGGCCTGCTACAACAGGTTTAATACTTTTAATTATTTAAGAACCGAAGACCAGGCCTATTGCAAACAAACCAAACAATGGATGCAGGGCCTGATTATGAAATCGGTTTCTTTTAGCGGGCAGGGAGAAAAACACCGCAATAAATATTTATATAATGCCTTTGCCGAATGCGATAAATTGTTGAGGGAGATTACTAATGGTTAGATCAATAATTAAGCGTTAAACCTGCGCCAAAACCCATATCGCTATCGTAGTGCGCAGAAATGCCCATGTATTTAGTGGTAATAAATTTAAATCCGCCCATAAACTCTTTATCACTGTTTACCATAAAACTTGCCCTCAAACGCTTAGAAATGGGTATATCTTCGCGCATTAACTGCAAACGAATATTACCATCGTGGTACACTTCTGCCTGCGCAATCACCAGCATGGGTAAAGTATAGGCAAGCCCCACACTAAACATGGTTCTTTTATCCTTTGTACTTTTTTGGCCAAAAATATTACTTTCCTGTTCGCCAGCCTCCATTTTCCGGTAGCGCCAGTCGAAACCCACAAATGGCATTAACCACTGCATCCGATCTACATAACGGCCAATATGGGTTTCGGTTTCAAAGCCGTGCATTTTATTATAACCTAAGCGCCACTCCGCTCCAAAACTCCAGCGTGTATTTGCCAACATGGCCATACCGTCGTTTCCGTTGCTGGCAAAATCGTTTTCGGCCATAAAATGAAACATCCTGTCATCAGCATAAAGTTTTCGCTGCGCCAGTTTAGGGTTCGGAATTTCAGGATTCAACGGCGAGTTTTCATAACTAAAAATTTTACCCATCCCGCTCATCATGTGGTACAGAATATGGCAGTGAAAAAACCAATCGCCACTTTCAGAAGCACTAAACTCAATGGTATCGCGCTCCATGGGCATAATATCCAGTACATTTTTTAAAGGCGCATAATCGCCCTGACCATTAATTACCCTAAAATCGTGTCCGTGCAGGTGCATAGGATGACGCATCATACTATTGTTATATAAAATGATCCGCAGGTTTTCGCCCTTTTTGATGTGGATTTTATCTTCTTCTGAGATGGTTTTATTGTCCAAAGTCCAAACATAACGGCTCATATTGCCCGTTAGCTGAAACTCCATTTGCCGGGTTGGAGCTTTAGGTAAAGTCGTTTTTTCAGGCGAGCGCAACATATCGTAGTTTAAAGTTGTTATCGGACCTTTCACGCCTTTTTCATTAGCCATGTCATGGCCCTGATGTGCATCCGAAGCAACCGTATCTGTCCCCGCGTCATCCAGCTCAGCATACATGACCGTATTCATATCCATCACCTGGTTCTGCATTTTCATCCCATCCATCTGCACCAGATTGCCGTTCATATCCATCATTTCGTTCATCATTTTCATGCCTTCGAAATACTTCAATTTGGGCAATTTTTGAGCCGGCACTTTCTGCCCGCTGCCCAGCCACAGCGAAGCCGATTTGGTACGATCTTCGGGCGTTACCAAAAACTCATAACTTTTATTTTTGGGAACAGTTACAATTACATCATAGGTTTCGGAAACGGCAATAATTAGCCGGTCTACCTCTACCGGATTTACATCGTTACCATCATTAGCCACTACCGTTATTTTACCACCGGCATAAGTGAGCCAAAAATAAGTAGATGCTCCTCCGTTAGCAATACGTAATCTTACCTTATCCCCTGCTTTAAGGTTGTTGGGTACCTGGTACTGATTTTTTCCATTCACCAAAAAGGCTTCATAATACACATCACTCACATCCATGGCGGTCATCCGCTTCAGTTCGTTGGTGAGCTTGGTTTTAAAGTATCCGCCTTTTATGGCTTCAGCATAACTCTGGGTAGTGCCTTTTTTTATCGCGAACCAATCATTGGCATTATGTAATCTCCTGTCCACTTCGTGGGGCATCATATTGCTCCACTCACTTAAAACAACAGGTACTGTAGGTATAGCCGGTTCTTTTCTTTTATTCAAAATCATCGCACCGTACATCCCAATTTGCTCCTGCAAACCGGAATGACTATGGTACCAATGCGTACCGTTCTGTATAATAGGGAAACGGTAAACATGGGTTTTATTGGGTTCAATAGGCATTTGGGTTAAATACGGAACGCCATCATACCGATTCGGCAGAAATAACCCGTGCCAATGCAATGAGGTTGACTCTTTAAGTCTATTATGCACATGTATTTCTGCGGTATCGCCCTCTGTAAAGGTTAGTGTGGGCATGGGTATTTGCCCGTTCACCGCTATGGCTCTTTTAGCTTTTCCGCCAAAAGTTACGGTTGTATCGGCAATGTACAAATCATAACGAACAACCCCTGGCAGCTTGTTGCTACTTAAAGTTTCGATATCGCTTGCTTTCTGGGGGGCTTTTTTGGGGGCAGCTGCTTT
Organism: Pedobacter folensis; assembly: GCF_056490665.1. Classification (NCBI taxonomy): domain Bacteria; kingdom Pseudomonadati; phylum Bacteroidota; class Sphingobacteriia; order Sphingobacteriales; family Sphingobacteriaceae; genus Pedobacter; species Pedobacter folensis. Next base: position 113,965 of record NZ_JBWJIF010000003.1, on the reverse strand, counting down.
TACCTCGTTGTGCTGATGCTGGCCAAAAGCAAAACTGCTGAGCAAAATACTAAGGCAACAAACTAAAATAAACTTCATTTTGTAGCGTGTGTTTTATTTAAGTACCTCGGCAACCTTACCACAAGTTAACATTTTATTGCCATAATATGGATTCTTTATCGCCTCACCTTCGCTTAACCAATAGCTTTTTTTCATCGGACAATAAGCGTAATAAACAGGCTTATCGTTAAGTTTTACGGCTTTTACCAATGCATAAAAATCGGTTGATAATGAGGTGAAATGATCTCTTTGATGTTCGATATCTTTACTCTCGGCAATGTGCTCGGCATCAAATAATATTTTATCACGCAATGCTTTTGAAGCGTTGGTTTTTTCGCTGGCTTTTATAGCGTTAATTAATACCGTAGCCTTCGTGCCGGCCAAGCCTGCATTACTGCTGATTAAAGCATCTTTAACATCGTAATAGGCCTGTAGCGGGCTAACCGTTGCTGCTTTTTCCTGTGCCGAGACACTGCCTGTAACCATTATCGCAATGATTGTAAATAATTTAAATAACCTTTTCATTTTGTGTTTAAGTTAAATGTTACCAATATTTTCCTCGTAGCCAGCAACGGCTTGCTTTTTTGCATTAACTCGCCAAACCGGAACGGGTTTTATTTTTAAACAAAGCTAGCGGCATAGCCTTTCGGGATGTTATACTTTTACCGAAAATGTTTATATAATTATCGCCCTACAGTCGGGTAATGCGTTTGGACTTGATGTAGTAATTAAGCTTTATTTATGCAATAAAATTATTCCTCAGGGTAACAAACCGCAGTTTTACCGCTTCCATCATCCTTCTTACATTTCCCATCTTACATTTTCCATCTTTCCCCTATATTTGCACATGCTTAAAAAAGAACGCTACAAACTTTTTGTAGAACATTTTTCGGCCAAGCAGCCTGATGCAGAAACCGAGTTACATTATCATAATCCCTATCAGCTTTTAGTGGCCGTGATCCTATCTGCACAATGCACCGATAAAAGGGTAAACATGGTAACCCCTGCACTTTTTCAACGCTTTCCTAATGCCAAAGCTTTAGCCGAAGCTACCCCCGATATTGTTTTCGATTACATCAGAAGCATCAGTTATCCCAATAATAAAGCAAAACACCTGGTGGGCATGGCGAATATTTTGCTTAACGAATTTAATGACGTAGTGCCTTCGGGCATTGACGATTTACAGAAAATGCCTGGTGTGGGTCGCAAAACGGCCAATGTAATCGCCTCGGTAATTTATAACGCCCCGGCAATGGCGGTTGATACCCACGTTTTTCGTGTGGCCAACCGTTTGGGTTTAACCAATGGCAAAACTCCATTGGCGGTTGAAAAAGATCTAGTTAAAAACCTGCCCGAACACGATATCCACATCGCACACCACTGGCTTATTCTGCACGGACGTTATGTTTGCGTAGCCAGAAGCCCTAAATGTGAGATTTGCGAAATTACCTACATGTGCAGGTACTTCGAACGTTTAACCGCTCAAAACGAAAGAGATAAATTAAAAGCTTAAAAAATTATTTTCACTTTACTATTGACATTAGCTAAAAAACATTTACCTTAGCTAAATATATTAGTATTATAAATATCAACATTTAAGCATATTAGCCGATAATCGATTATATTTACGCAATCAATGAAAAAAGACATGAGCACTGCAAATCCAGATAAATTAAAAGCTTTACAACTTACTTTAGATAAACTAGAGAAATCTTACGGTAAAGGTACCATCATGAAACTTGGCGATTCTGCCGTTGAACCGATAGATTTTATTTCTACCGGATCAATCAGCTTAGATATTGCTTTAGGTATTGGCGGTATTCCAAAAGGCCGTGTAATTGAAATTTATGGACCAGAATCATCTGGTAAAACAACTTTAGCTACACATATTATTGCCGAAGCACAGAAAAAAGGCGGTATTGCTGCCTTTATCGATGCAGAGCATGCTTTTGATCAGTTTTATGCAAAGAAACTAGGTGTAGATACAGATAACCTTTTAATCTCTCAACCAGATAATGGTGAGCAGGCATTAGAAATTGCCGATAACTTAATCCGTTCGGGTGCTATTGATGTCATTGTGATCGACTCTGTTGCGGCTTTGGTTCCTAAAAGTGAAATTGAAGGCGAAATGGGCGACAGTAAAATGGGTTTACATGCCCGTTTAATGAGTCAGGCACTACGTAAATTAACCGGAACGATTTCTAAAACCGGATGTTGCTGTATTTTCATTAACCAGTTACGTGATAAAATTGGTGTCATGTTTGGTAACCCTGAAACCACAACAGGTGGTAATGCATTGAAATTTTATGCATCGGTACGTTTAGATATCCGTCGTATTTCGCAGATCAAAGATTCTGATGAAGTTTCCGGTAACCGCGTTAAAGTAAAAATTGTTAAAAATAAAGTAGCTCCACCTTTCCGTATTGCAGAATTTGATGTGATGTTTGGTGAAGGTATTTCTAAAAACGGTGAAATTATCGACTTAGGTGTTGATTTTGGTATCATCAAAAAAGCGGGGTCATGGTTCTCTTACGGAGATACCAAATTAGGGCAAGGTAGAGACGCTGTAAAACAATTGTTAAGCGACAATCCTGAACTTGCAGAAGAGTTGGAAATTAAAATTAAAGCCGAAGTAACAGGCGATAAATTGGCTGAGAAATAAGCCGGGCTTCAATGCTATAATATTAAAACGCCCTGCTAAAATTATTTTAGCAGGGCGTTTTGCTTTATACGTTATGCTGATTTATTTACAGGCTTTGCTGAAAAAGCGCAGCTATTAGTTTTGACTAAATATGGCGCTAAAATCTTTGGTTACATACACAATAACCAACAGTGCAGCGATTACCAAGGCACCCAGGATAATTACCCCCCAACTTCCTTTCAGTTTGTTTTTATCATTTCTGATTAACCAATATAAAATACCAATCAGCGGTATCGCACAAACAATCCAAAATATTAACGATGCTCCAGTCATATGTATATTTAATTTAAACAATTCTCTTTGCCAGTTTTCAGCTGGCGGTTTACAGTTTTTGCCACGGTAACACAGAAGTAAATAGCGTTGACTACCGTAGTAAGATTGCTTCCCCGAAGAGTCGGGGCAGGCAGTTCCTCGCAATGACGAACGATGGATAACCAATGAACAAGCCATGCGTTTGGAGTTGCGCGTTTAGCCGTCGATTAACCAATTTCAACAATTAACCGATTAACCATCCCTTTAAAACTCCATCCGCGCCATTGGCGAAACATCCTGTCCTACAAAATCCTGTTTCAGGTACTTCTGGTAACCTGCTATGGCAATCATGCCCGCATTATCAGTGCAGTATTGAAATGCCGGGATGTATATCTTCCAGCCCAACTCATCGGCCGTTTGTTGCAGGCCATTTCTTAAACCAGAGTTTGCCGAAACACCCCCTGCAATAGCAATTTCATTAATTCCGTATTGTTTTGCTGCTTTCTTTAACTTGTTCAGCAAAATTTGTACAATACTATGTTGAACCGATGCGCAAATATCATTTAAATTTTCGGCAATAAAATGCGGGTTCTCTTTTTCCTGTTTCCTGATAAAATACAGAATAGAAGTTTTAAAACCGCTAAAACTAAAATTCAGGTCGGCAATTTGCGGCTCGGCAAATTTAAAGGCCAAAGGATTTCCATGTTGCGCATGTTTATCAATCAGTGGTCCCCCCGGATAAGGCAAGGCCAGTAATTTTGCGGTTTTATCAAAAGCTTCACCGGCAGCATCGTCTAACGTTTCGCCTACAATTTCCATATCAAAGTAATCTTTTACCAGCACAATCTGCGTATGTCCGCCCGAAACGGTTAAACAGATAAAAGGGAAACTAGGCTTAGGATCATCAATAAAATGCGCTAAGATATGCGCATGCATGTGATTGACAGAAATTAAAGGTATATTTAAAGCTAATGCAAAAGATTTTGCGAAAGAAACACCAACCAGTAACGAACCTAAAAGACCAGGACCACGTGTAAAAGCTACGGCATTAATGTCCTGTTTTGTAACTTTAGCATTAATTAAAGCTTGCTGTACGGCAGGCACAATATTTTGTTGATGTACCCTTGAAGCTAATTCAGGTATAACACCACCATAATTTTGATGAATTGTTTGGTTTGCAATAACATTGGCAGTAATTTTGCCGTTGTTACAAATAGCAACGGATGTATCATCGCAAGAAGACTCAATAGCAAGTATAACAGACAAATTATTAATATTTAAGCTGCAAAATTATTAAAAAACTATTTAAAATACTCCTTTGGGTAATCGCATCAATAATCTTGCTGCTTGCGCTTCTTATTTTTTCGCTACAATTTAAGTCCGTTCAAACTTATTTTGCGCAGAAAACTGCTGCGTACTTATCAAAAGAGCTTAAAACCACCGTTTCCATTAAAAGTCTTTACATTAAACCCTTTAAATCTATCGTACTGGAAGATTTATTGATATTGGATTTACAAAAAGACACTTTATTGAGAACCCCGGAGTTCATGGTCGATATTAATCAATTATCCATTGAAAAAAAGATTATCGATATCAATACCGTTCAAATCAACAACGGGCGGTTTTTCCTAAAGGATTTCAAAGATAAGTCTTCTAACCTCGATTTCATTATAAACTACTTCGATTCTGGTAAACCCACTGTAAAGAAAAAGAAAAGCAAGCCATATGATATCAATATCGGCCGTATTATTTTAAACAAATTTGCCTTCAGGTATAAAAATTACGCAGCAAAAGATACCACTCAGGGCAAAAGTGTAAACTTCGATAATGTTGATGTTAAAGAACTCAGCGGTATTTTTGAAGGGCTAGATACCAAAACACATTTGGTTAAAACCAATATCAAAAACCTGACTTTCAAAGAAAGAAGCGGATTTTACCTGAAAAACCTTACTGCCCAAACCACGATAGACAGTAATGCCATTGAGCTGAAAAACCTGTTGCTCGAAACCAATCAGAGCCGTTTAACCGATTACTATCAAATGCGGTTTAAAAGTTATAAAGACTTTAACCACTACGTGGATAATGTGCGGATGAAAGCCATTTTTAAGGATAGCCACATCACCTCCAGGGATGTTGCTTTCTTTGCGCCTGAGCTGAGCACGATGAAACTCGACCTCGATGTTGATGGTCAGATTACAGGATTAGTGAATAACCTTAAAGCCAAAAAACTATCGTTAAGAACCGGAAAAGCCACACACATTAAAGGTGACTTTATTTTAAAAGGGCTGCCGAAATGGAAAGAGACCTTTATGGACCTCAACATTGAAATGGCGGGCACGAATAAAACCGATCTGGATGAAGTACTGGCCGGCATTACCAACAGCAAGAAAAAAATTGTTCCGGTAATTGTAAACAAATTTGGCAACATTAACTTTAACGGAAGTTTCACCGGTTTCCAGAACGACTTTATTGCCTATGGCGAATTTAAAACCAAACTGGGCCGTATTGTTTCGGATGTGAACATGAAAATCGATAAAAACGATGTTCCTTCTTATACCGGGAACGTAAAAAGCTATGATTTTAACCTGGGTAACCTGATTGATGAAAAAAGCCTTGGCCGCATCAGTTCTTCCCTATATGTTAAAGGCCGTGGCACGGAGCTTAAAGAGTTAACCGAGAAAATAAACGGTGACGTAGCCTATATCGATTTTAATGGTTACCGTTACCACAATGTGAAAATTGACGGAACTTTTAACAAAAAATATTTCGACGGCAAACTGAGCATTAACGACCGTAACGTGAAACTGGTTTTTGATGGCGGGGTAAACCTGAATCCAAAACTGCCGGTATTTAACTTCAATGCCACGATTTCTAAAGCAAAATTAAAGGCTTTAAAACTCCTGAAAGATTCGTTGCAGGTTGACGCTAAATTTACCACCAATTTCTCGGGCACCAACCTGAACAATATATCAGGCAAATTATTAATTGAAGAAATCAGGCTGCAAAACCCGAAAGGCGTTTACAGTGTCGATTCGGTGCAGTTAATGGCCAACGGTATCGGTACCAGCCGCGTACTCGATATCCGTTCAGATATTTTAGATGCCAGCATTAAAGGTGAATATGATTTAAATTCGATTGTTTCTTATTACAAAGCCATCGCCAAAACCTACATCCCTTCGTTAAAGGCCGATATCATCAAATACAAGAACCAGATTTTTCAGTTTAACCTGAAGGTTAAAAAGTTCGAACCGCTGGCGCAGATATTTGTACCTGGCCTCGAATTAGAAGAAGGTGCAACGGTAACAGGTGATTTCGATTCGCGCAATAATACCGCAACGCTGAATGGTTTTGTGAAGAAACTGAAATACAATGGCATTGTGGTCAACAATATCATCCTCGATGAAAATACCACCACCCAACAACTTCAACTGATTGTCACCTCCGATCGTGTGCAGATTAACGATAGTTTATTTATTAAAGATGTAAACATTTCCAATATCCTGCGGAACGACAGTTTGGCTTTCAACGTAAAAATGTCGAACGCCGAAGAGGATAATCAGCTCGATTTAAACGGTTTGGTAGAATTTACCAAAAACCAGGACACTACCGCAAGACTCAGCGTATTACCTTCTATCTTAAAAATTAATAACGAAGAGTGGCGCATCCAGGAGAAAGTACGTATTGTGCTCAACAATGGCAAAACCGAGATCACTAATTTCGATTTAACCAACGGAAAGCAGCAGGTGATCATTGATGGATTAATTTCAGAAGATCCGAAAGATTTAATTAGTGTTGGTTTTAAAGATTTCAACTTAAAAACCCTGAACCCTTTTACCAAAGGCTTTGGTGTTAAATTGGGTGGAAGCCTAAACGGGACTACCGATTTGTATGGGGTATTAAAAGCACCAAGGGTAACCGACGATTTAAAAATCGATTCGTTAAACTTTAACGATATCTATATCGGCACCTTAACTGATACCTCATCTTACAGCAACGAGAACAAAAAAATAAACGTATTTACCCGCATCATGGCCGACGGTTCGGAGACTTTTAAACTGACCGGAAATCTGGATCTAAAAGAAAAAGAAATCGACCTTGACGTAAAAATGGACGAAAGCAAACTCACCATTCTAGAGCCTTTTGTGAAACAACTCGTATCCAATTTAAAAGGAAATATCTCGGCTGATTTAACCGTAAAAGGTAAATTAGAGAAACCGGAAATTAATGGAAGTCTATCGTTAGATAAAGGACAGCTGATGGTAAACTACCTTAAAACCACATATGTCATTACCGATAAGGTAGAAATCAACAACAGTGTCATTAAACTCGAAGATTTTGTCCTTAACGATTTGGAAGGCCACGAAGCCACCGCAAATGGTACAGTAGATTTAAACGACATTAACTACCCTACCTTGAATGTTAAGGTAAATGCCAACAGTTTAATGGCCTTAAATACCACCGCGAAAGACAATTCGGTATATTATGGCCGTGCCTACGGTACTGGTGTGTTTACCTTTACTGGTCCTACCAATAAAATGAAGATTGATATTAAGGCGAAAACGGAGAAAGGAACCGTATTTAACCTGCCTTTAAACAGTTCTGAAACCATATCGGACAAAGACTTCATTAATTTTGTAAGCCGCGATTCGACTGTACTGGTGAAGAAAAAAACCAACTTTGATGGTTTAACCTTGACCTTCAAGTTAACCATCGATCCGAATACCACGGCGAATATATTTACCACCCTGGGTAATTTAAGTGGCAAGGGTAATGCCGAGCTGAACTTAAACATCAATAGTTTCGGCGATTTCGAAATGTCGGGCGATTATATCATCGAGACCGGAAGTTTCGACTTTACAGCCCAGGAGGTTATCAACAAAAAATTCGAAATCAGGCAAGGTGGAACCATCCGCTGGACGGGTAACCCTACCGCTGCACAGATCAACTTAAAAGCAGTATATGCGTTGAGGGCGAGCTTAAACGATCTTTACAAGGCCGCCAACCGAGATGCCAGCAGTAACGCCAACCAAAGGGTAAATACCGAGGTAGAGATGGGATTAACGGGTTTACTGTTAAAACCAGATATTAAACTGGATATCAATTTCCCTGCACAACCTTCTATTAAAGAAGAATTGCAAACCTATTTAAGCGATCAGAACAACCTGAACCTGCAGGCCTTCAGTTTAATTATCCGAAGAAGTTTTGCGCCTGGAAATGGTGGCGAATCGATCGGAAACCAGCTCAGTTCTACCGCAACCAGTACCGCTACGGAGTTGGTATTTAACCAGTTTAACAATGTACTTTCTTCCTTAAACTTAAACTTTGTCGATCTGAACGTACGCTCATTAAGCGAGGCCAATGCATCGTTCAAATTCTTTAGCGATCGTTTAATTATTAATGCGGGTATTGTAGACCGGAACAGTGTGAACGATTTTACGGTGATCGATTTCTCTAAAGACAATGTGGGCAGAGAGGTTGAGGCACTTTTCTTAATTAAAAAAGATGGAAGTTTAACCGTGAAAGCAGCAAATAAACCACCTACGCAACAAAGTATATTCTTAAACAGCGGGATCAGCTCAACTGCAAACGTAACCTCTTTTGGTTTGGTGTATACCCAGCAGTTTGATACGTTTAAAGAGTTTATTCAGAAAATTTCGGGTGCCTACCGCCGCAACCTGAAAAGGAAACAAAGTCAGGCTCCTGTTAAAACGAATAAATCGATTAATAAGGAAGCGATAATTAATCAGAGCAAGGGGAACCAACGGAGGTAGAAGGGGTTAGAGGTTAGGGTTAAGGGGGTTCTTTCTGGCCATTGGTTCATTGGTTCATTGGTCAATAGTTCATTGGCCATTGGTTTATTAGTCATTGTTTCATTTTCCCAACCCATCGTCATTGCCAGGAACGAAGCAAGACTTCAATAGAATGATCGTCATTCCCGCGCAGGCGGGAATCTTAAAGCGCAGGCTAGTAACGATCGTTGTATGATTGCTCCCCGAAAGGTCGGAACAGGCTGTCGGCTGAAAAAGCTTTCGGGCAATGACGATTCCTTGTAGCCTATTACGTCTTTGAAGCAATAAAGTCTACTAATAAAATAAATTCAGCATGACGCGACGCCTAGATTAGCAAGCGATAAAAAGCAGATACATGCTGCTAATATTAATCAAACTTAGGTTATAAAGATCCTGAAACAAGTTCAGGAGGACGAATCCCAGGAGAAATAGATCCCGAAACAAGCATAAGCGGATGAACCGAAGGATTACAAATACGCACAAAAAAACCAACAATCGAACACTTGTTCAATTGTTGGTCTTGCATAAGTTTTCAATCTACAATTTTCAGTTTGCACCATGCAAACTGTCAACTGCTAACTGCCAACTGAATTATCCTTTCATAATCGAATGGCCCATTTTATCTCTTTTGGTAGTTAAATAACGTTCGTTATGCACATTACTGGCAATTTCGATTGGGATGTTTTCCACCACTTCCAAACCATAACCAATTAAACCGGCTCTTTTGGTTGGGTTATTACTCATTAAACGCATTTTAGTTACACCTTCCGATCGCAGGATCTGTGCACCTACGCCATAGTCGCGTTCGTCGCCTTTAAAGCCTAATTTAATATTCGCTTCTACGGTATCGAAACCGGCATCCTGTAAGTTATATGAACGTAATTTATTAATTAGTCCGATACCCCTGCCCTCCTGGTTCATGTATACCACAATACCTTTACCTTCTTTTTCGATCATTTCTAATGCTTTGTGCAACTGCGGACCGCAATCGCAACGGCATGACCCAAAGATATCGCCCGTTACACAAGAGCTGTGTACACGCGCTAAAATAGGTTCGTTGGCATTCCATTCGCCTTTAGAAATGGCCAGATGTGTAGCATTATTATCTAACTGCGTATAAGCGGTCATTTTAAAATCGCCCCAGGCGGTAGGCAAATCGATGCTCACCTCTTGTTTAATCAAACTATCAATGGTTAAACGGTAGGCAATTAAATCTTCGATGGATATAATTTTTAACTGGTGCTGTTCGGCAATTTTAAATAAATCCGGAAGTCTGGCCATTTCGCCATCTTCTTTCAAAATCTCTACCAATAAACCTGCAGGTTTCATGCCAGCCAGGCGGGCTAAATCTACCGCAGCTTCGGTATGACCTGCACGGCGTATGACACCACCATCTTTAGCAATTAAAGGAAAAATATGTCCCGGTCTGCCCAACTCTTCAGGATTGGTTTTAGGATTAATCAGGGCTAACATAGTTTTAGAGCGGTCGCTTGCCGAAATCCCTGTGGTACAACCGTGACCAACCAGATCGACTGAAACCGTAAAATTAGTTTCGTAAGCAGCCGTATTTTTACCCACCATCAGGTTAAGGTTTAACTCTTTACAACGTTCTTCTGTAAGTGGCGCACAGATTAAACCGCGGCCGTAAGTAGCCATAAAATTGATGATCTCTGGCGTTGCGTTTTCAGCTGCCGTTAAAAAATCACCCTCGTTCTCTCTATTCTCATCATCTACAACAATAATCACTTTACCAGCTTTTATATCTGCGATGGCCTCTTCTATTGTGTTTAATTTTGTTTGCATTTTATAAACATTATGGGGCAAATGGTGTGTAAGGCGTATTAAAATCAATTTATACCACAAACAATAACCCGTACAAATGTACAACCTTATTGAGCAATATTTGGATTAAAATATCATCTGTAAGTAAAGGAAAAGCTGCCTATTTTTCCTTCTTTTTAAACAGCTGAATGAAGAGCTGCTTGTAATAATTTACATCAAACAAGGCCGAATCGACTGTCGCTTTATAGGTTAAAAAGGCCGCCAGGGGCGATAAAACAATCACGGCAATCCACATTCCGAAGATCGGGTTCAGATTACCTTCACGTGCTGATTTTTCGGCCACCGTGGTAATAATGTGGTATACCAGGAAGAAACAAATGGCCACCACCACGGGTAAACCCATGCCTCCTTTTCTGATAATGGCACCCAATGGTGCACCAATAAAAAACAACAGGATACAGGATGCAGCCAGGGTAAATTTACGCTGGTACTCTACAGTTGCAAAAATAATTTCACCGGTTAAATCCGTTTGGCGCGGGCCCCAGTTGGGTACGTGCTGCATAATATTCGCAACGGTATTGTTGGCATTATCGAGGGCCATTTTCCGCGATCCGTTAGGGATGTCCTTTAGGATGACATCATCAATCTCTTTCGGTACGGCTTTAACCTTCATATAACCTTTCGTTACATTAAACTGCTTAAAGTTACTGGTAAGGTTGGCAATGGTGCGTATTTTCATCGTATCCAGTTGCTTGTTCAGCGAGTCGCGCTTTTTCGTAATGCCTTTCAGGTTTAACATGGGCGTACTGTTTCCGAAAGCATTCGGATCGGTGGTACTGGGGTCAAAAGACGACATATCGAAACGCGGCGAGGTTTCTTTAAAGCGGTTCCGTGTAAAAATCTGTCTTGGGTTGTACATCCCGTTTTTCGAAGCCTGCTCCTCGTATTGCACCCCATTTTTAAGGTTAAGCACCAAAAACTTACCGTCGGAGGTTTTATTCATTTTACCTTCTCTGGCCAGAATCACCTTCGGAATGCCGTTATTCTCGCGGTGATCGTAAATCATGATGTTGTGCAACGTACCGTCTTCCTCTTTCGAATCGACACGGATGGCATAACCCGGAATGGCATTGTTAAAAACCCCTGGTTTAATTAAAAATGAAAGTTTTTTATTCCTGATATCGTACAGCAGCGAACCAAATTTTAAGTTGGCTTTGGGCAACATGTAGTTGGCGAAAAAGAAGGAGGAAACGGTCAGGATCAAAATCACCACAAACAGGGGGCGCATGGCTTTCTGCAGAGAAATCCCTGCCGATTTAATGGCCACCAGCTCATAATTTTCGCCCAGTGTACCAAAAGTCATGATGGAAGAAAGTAATACCGATAGCGGCAGCGCCATGGATACATTGGCGGCCGAGGCATAATACATCAGCTCCAGAATGGTGTACCATTCGAAACCTTTTCCAATTAAATCATCGATCCATTTAAACAGAAAAAACATTAATAGAATAAACATCATAACAAAAAATGTTGCTATGAATGGCTTCACAAATGCTTTTATTAATAGAAGATGTATTTTTTTCACCCTACAAAGGTAAACAATACGAAGATAATATTATGCACCCAATACGCTAATCAGATAATCGATCTGGTTATCCCAGATTAATTTTTTCTCTGCAAGAAGCTCGTCGGTAGTAAAATCAGTAATCGAGAGGGCTACATCATTGGTTAGTTCGTCCTGTACAATTTCCATCTCAAAATAACATTGAGGTTCATCGTCCAGCCACTTAAATTTAACCAGCTTATTTTCTTTAATGGAAACCAGTTTTGCTTTTTGCTGCTCATCGTCCCAGGTAAAAGTATATACCTGATCGCGGAAATTCACATCGTCCGCAAACCATTGCGATAAGCCGTTTGGCTCACTAATAAAACTATACAATATTCTTGGTGACGATCTAACTTCGTACTCTAGTGTAAATTTTTTCTTTTCTGCCATGTTAGTACACTACCAGGATAATTTCCGGACTATTTTTTAATATTATTTTTCTAAAGAAAGGTAATTTATTCTATATCTGCAACAATATAATTTTTATTGGATTCAGGTGGTGGTTCACTGGTTCATTAGTCATTGGTTCACTAGTTCATTAGTCATTCGTTCATTGATTATTGAGGTTAATCGGTTAATTGTTTAAATCGGTTAATCGACTAAGGACTATTGACTTCGGACTATCATTGGTTCACTGGTTCATTTGTCATTGGTCATTTGTTCATTAGTTCATTGGTCATTGGTTCATTGGGATTAATCGACTAAGGACTACCGACTATGTACTCCGGACTGCAATTGGTTCACTGGTTCATTGGTTCATTAGTCAGTGTTTATTGGGCTTGTTGGGAGATTAGTTGATTGTTTTACCCACTTAATTCACGCCAAACGCCGATCGCCAAACGCAAATTAGCTAATCGCTAGCTCAGTTGTTCTTTATCGAATAATGAAACTGATTTAATACCTATTAATAGATCCTGAAATAAATTCAGGATGACGAACGCGAGTAGGTTAATCAGCATTAAATGCTCACCGCCAACAAATGCCTCATTAATTGATTACAGATTCTTATTTAACATCCATCCAGTTAGTAACTATTAAAAAAAATCCCGATGTTTAATCCATAAACAATCAATTACATCATGAAATATTTTTTAATGCTCTCTCTACTTTTCTGCTTAAATAAAAGCCAGGCGCAAAAGAATTATGAATTTGCGTACTACTATCAGGACAAAGAAATTTTGAAGCTAACAGTTGCCAATGAAGGCTATAAATTGGACGGAATTTGGTCGATGATTAAAGCGGAAAGGGACACAAATGAATACCTGTTTACTACAAATGATAGTGGAAAGTACAACGCCATTAATACTAAATATGTCGACATGGCATCGATCTATGAAAATGCCACATATACACGAGATACGAGTAATAAATATTTCAGTGTAGATACCATATTCTTTAAACAGGATACATTAATTGGACAGATTGCATGCAAAAAAGTGTTGATCAATTATGTAAACGCTTTTATTAATGAAGAAAAGGCCATTGTACCATACGACACCTTACGAACAACCTTATTTGTTGCCCCAAATATTAAAGGGCCTAAAGCATTTTGTTTTTTCTCTAGGCTACTCAATGGATTGGTACTTAAAAGCAATTTCCAACAACCAGAGTACGATGCATCAACAGGAAAATTGGTAAAAAATATTACCCAACTGAATATGTATGTTACAACAAGGTTGATCACCGATTTAACACCGAATTTCTTTAAACTGCCCGCTAACTGTACTTTTTATACCAATCAAGATAGTTTTATGAAAACCTTAACCTTTCCAAATTTAGAAGAAGAGCTAGCAGACAACGAAGAGGAACAGGGCAATAATTAGTCAAGCTCATGAGTTCTTTTATGAGCAGATCAATATCGGACAATTCCATTCTATTTTTGCAAAAGCAATCTTGCTACATCGGTAAATTTAGCAATCGGCAGTGCAACCTAAGCCAAAAATCAGGTGATTTTAAGGATGGAAACCTTTTTAATGGCCGGCAAATAACAATCAAATTTACTGAGCAATAAGGCTTTAAAGGATTTTTCACATTTCTTTTTAATAGAATGTATATTTATTCTATATTTGCAACTCTTAAAAATAACCACATCAATATTTACGTTATACAGTAAATATTAAGCCCGGCGGGGTAGCTCAGATGGTTAGAGCGCAGGATTCATAACCCTGAGGTCGGCAGTTCGATCCTGCTCCCCGCTACTGAGAAAAAGCTCATCGAAAGATGGGCTTTTTTTGTTTTTATATCTCCTACAAATTTTGTCTATTTAGATATCAGCGAAACGCTAAGACTAGATTGTGCACAAAGGGATGCGATAATGGACACTAACAGACGACACACTCAAAAAACAGCAACTGATAAACAAGGAACATATTGTAAAGATGAGATATTTATTAATAATTTTTGCTGCATTAGTAAGTAGCGCCGTATTTGGGCAGAAAGTACCTAAGTTACCTGTCTTTATAAATGAATGTGTTATTAAAGGCATACAGGGAGATGCACATCTTAGCACAAAAAAGAATTTTGCCCACTTTTATTCAATAGCTCTTTCTTTTAATAACGAAGGAAAAATTGATACGCTGTACTATTCAAACAAATTGAACCCTGAGACCAAACGGCTATATACGCTAGATGCTTCTTTATTAAAAAGAATTAAAACGTATAACTTCACATTTAAAGAATATAAGTCGAGTATTGTACTTATTCCTTTTTATTACTATAATGTAAAAGATAATGCTGTAGACTATGAAAATGGCTTTTTAAATAGCATATCCAATATAATTCCTGATGCAGTTTATGGAAAATCAGTAATTGTATTAAAGCCTATTATTGATGCCAACATGCCACGAAGAATTAACTAAATAACATTTATCATTTGATTGATTTATACCAAAAAGCAATCTGGTTGTGATTTATGGATACTTTTCAATTAGATTAACAGATTCATAGCCCCTGAGGTCGGCAGTTCGATCCTGCTCCCCGCTACTGATTAAAAGCTCATCGAAAGATGGGCTTTTTTTTGTTTAAAGGGTTTTAATTAATCGCAAATGTTAACGCTCTAGCAAACATGTATACACGGTAGGCCTGCGCCTGCGAGGGCTACGACCAGCATTAGGACGTGAATAGCTTAAACTATTTCTTTTTCATTATTTTTTCGAATTCGGCCTGGGTTAGAATTTCTAAAAATTCATCGCGAAAGTGCCATGCAGATACATATCGGGCTGAGACAATGAAACTGATCACCCAGGTGGTCTTTCCCTTCCATAATTTAAATGCACAAATATCTGTCGCGGTAATATAAGGACTTGTTTCACCTAAGTGTTGATGTGAGGATGCTTCTATCTTTTCTATACCACCGGTTCCCAGCGGAATAAGATTGTTATGAAGCTTTGTTTTCTTAATGATATTATTGTTTTTGTCAAAATTAATCAGGTAATCATTTCCTAATAACACTTCATCCGGTGCGGTTTGCCCGGTGATGACATATACTTTTTTTGCCCCATTTTTTATGATCGGAACAAGATTTAAACTGGTATTTTCATAAAATTTAAAAAGCGTGTCGCTTGAAACAGCCTGCGCCGCTTTTGACCGGATGGCATAAAAGTCTTTTTCAACTCCGGTAAATTTTCTTGTGGTGGTGTCTATACTATATTTAGATGCGTCTAACCCATGGCCGAACTTAACTGTTGCCAATACTACCGGATTGTCATTTTTAGAAAAAAAGATCGTAGTCATTTCTTTTGCTGTCTCATAAGAAAAGTATCCCCCGGATAATTGCTTCTTCCTGCCGAACCTGGAGCTGAAAATCTGTGTACTATGACCTGAAGCCCATTCAGAACGATAAAGCATTTCACCCTCTGCTTTAATGTTATCAGCAATCTTTTTCAGCGCATTTGTTTGTGCTGTTGCGTTTTGCACCAGAATAAATAGGGTAATCAATGTGAACAGTTTTTTCATTAAGGCAAAGCGCTTGATAAATATTTGGTGAATATAAATAACGTTTCGGTTTTTGTATAATACGGTTTCAGTAGATCGAATGGGCTTCAAACGTTCCAGATCGTTAGCTATAAAAGCTATATTTCTAATTTTGGGAGATAGTTTAAGATCATGGACTTCATTCTTTGACTAATAACTTCAAATAAGTCAAAATCTGCCCGCTATGTTCCGCTTCGTGATAATTAGCGGCTTGTAGTGCCTCGATATGATTTTTTACTCGAAATCCGATCGGTAAGTCAAAGGGCTCATAGTTGACAAATAATCTGGATTCCAGATCTGATTCAAGGTGGTTAACGGTATCAATCAGTAAATGTTTTACCTCATTAACATCCGGATTAATTTGCCAGGAACGTGGTGACGATCCAATTTTGAAGGACTCCATAAATTCTTTAGAGATATACATGGGTAATCCGCTACGCATATACATATGCCGCTGTTGAGAAGTGATGCAGTGCCCAATTTGCCAGATGATATTATTGTTAAAACCCGCTGGAATTTTAAATAATATTTCGTGATTACTCGTTTCAATTAAGCGCAACAGCCTATTCCTGCTGGCTCTTAAAATTTCACATTCGAAATGTATATTAATCATTTATTTGGTTTAAGTCCTCAGGACAAAAGAATACGTCATGCGCTCTAAAGTAACTTTTTGACATTAAATTTCAAAATTTTATCTCTTTTCAGGAATCTAAGTGCAAGGGTTGTGTGGATACATTTGTTTTTTTGTTTAAAGGGATTTTAACTAACCACAATTTCCGCTCGAGCTAACATGCACATGGGGACGCAAGCGCCAGCAGGAGTACACTAGTGAGGAAGAACTATTTTTATGAAAAATACAAAAAGTAACTTACAGACAATATTTTCTATATATTTGCTTATTAACAATCTCAATAATGTCCATTTTCGAAAAATTTCGCACTAGCACTAACTTTAAGATCCATTATAAAAATTGTCTACTCATAGGCATCTTTAATCTAGGAACAATCACTAGTCGCATTTACGGCTCCCTGCATTTCAATTGAGAGATCCTGGATCAAAGTTAAACTGCGAAGTTCCATTCTATACTACAGCTATTTCTAAAAAATTAATTTTACGTTGATTTCATTTAATATAAATGACTACTAGCATTGTAAAAGAAAAAATATCAGAAGCATTTTTGACACTCATCATGGCGAAAAACAGATTCTCAATTGCAAAACCTTCTCCAGATGAAGGGGTCGATTTCACAGTATGTCCTAGTTTTATGAGAAAACGTCATAGTGGTGAAGAAACATTTATACCATCCCCCATCAAAACAGATATCCAACTGAAGTGTACCACAGAAAAGAATTTTAAACAAAATAGTAGTGGAAATTTTACTTATGCAATTTCTGCAAGAACTTATGAAAACCTGATATATCGAAGAGAGTTCAAAGGCTATACTAAGTTATTCTTGATTGTTTTTGTACTACCCGAAGCAGAGGATAAGTGGATTGAAGTCCTTGACGATCACGTTATGCTTTCCAAACATGCGTACTGGTTCTATCCTACGGCAGAATATGATATGGATAGGACAAAGCAGTTAAAGAAGAAAACATCGACTACAAACATAGAAATTTTCAAAGAAAACCGTATGGATCTGGATTTTAATAAAATTTTAAAAAAGATAGATGCGCTTTAAGCTCTTATTAAATCAGTTAAGGTCAATATTGACCTCTAAAGGCTGGACATATAAAGATGATAAATCTGACAAATATATCTCATTTGTAAACGATTTTTTGTTTGACCAACCAATATCAGTACTTTTCCCGACAGACGATAGCTTAGTGGACTTCCCTGCACAGTTGATTTCAAGTTTACAAACTCTTTTTGAGATCGATAAGGAATTAAAAGACAAAAAGATTGTTAAAGAACTAATAGCTCTCGCGACCAATATAAAAGGCAAATACTCAAAGGATAAAAATAAATGGATCCTTCGGGAACCAAATTCAAAGTATAAAAATAATGAAATTCCTGATATTTATATCCCACCTAATTAATATCTTCGTGGAAGATCTTTCTTAGCTCAAGTAGTCTTCGGACTACGGGCAAACGAGTCGTTTGCCTGAGGGGAACTTTCTTTCTAGCATTTTGAATAATTATAAATTCGCGGAGCTCATCAATCACCGAGACGCTCCCGCGGGGGGTGCATTAACTCAACTACGCTTTGGCTACGTTCGTTAATCCACTGTTTTTCTTTTAATTATTAGAAATAACGAGGAAAGAATATAATATGAGTGTATTTCTCTTGAAATGTATGACACTTCTGTATGAAAGAATCACTATTTAGTTGGAACGAGTACAAGTTCTTATTTACACAAAAAGCTTCTGATCTTGGATATTCCCCATCCAAGATTAAGGAGCTTCTGTTCTATGCAGAAAAATTACATAACAATAAATTACCAATAATTTATGATCTAAAACATCTTTCTTTCCAAACAAAATATACAGAGGATTATCTCTCACGTGCCATTCTGCGGCCAGAGAACTTTTACAGGACTTTTAAAATTGCCAAAAAGAATGGAAATTCAAGAACCATAACTGAACCATTGCCTGGACTTAAAGAAGTTCAATACTGGATATTAGAAAATATCATAAAAAAAAACGCGCCAAATCTTCTTAACAACGCATACCTGGAAAAAAGATCTATTATATCAAATGCAAAATTTCATACCAAACAGGCTTTAGTACTCAATCTGGATATTGAGAAATATTTTGACAATATAAATGGTAAAATGGTGAATATGTTTTTTCAAGAAATGGGTTATAATAAATCTATTTCTTCACATTTGTCATCACTGATCACTTTGCACAATGGGCTTCCACAGGGAAGCCCATCTAGTCCCTATCTTTCTTCAGTCATAACCAAAAAACTAGATATTGAATTGTTATCGTTTTGCAAGTCAAAAGGGCTTAGGTATTCTAGATATGCGGATGATATATCAGTCTCAGGAAATTTTGAGGCAAAAGCAGTGAGTAGGGAAATCCGGGCAATAATCAAAAATCATGGATTTAAAATTAATTCCAGAAAAACCACCGTTAAAAAGCCATATCAGCGACAAATGGTTACAGGTATTGTTGTTAACAAAAAGCTATCAATAAAAAATTCTCAAATAAAAAAATTGCGGCAAGAGGTATATTATATTTCCAAATACGGACTTCAAGAACACCTTAAACGGATAAATTCTGACAGGAGAAATTATTTGAACGTCCTTGAAGGTCGACTAAACTATTTCACATCGGTAAAGAAGAATGATAAGAGTCTAACCTGGATAAAAAACAGCCTAACCGAGATTTTAAAAAAAGATTAATGAGTAACTTATATTCTCACACCTATCGAAAGACATAATGAAATTTTATTAGCCAGCCCGATTGGCCTAAGTTTTATACTACTACTAGCAGGCTTATATAAGGAAAGGGCCCTTGTTAGCGCACACGTCTCGCGTATGCAAATTTCGCAAAGCTAACCACTACTATCTGGAGCAAGTATTATCTCCACGGCTAAAAAACAGTCCGAATCTGCTTTCGTTAGATCCATCCCTTAAGCATTTAGCGCCGTAGGTGCCATGCCGAACTTCTTTTTAAAGGCATGCGAGAAGTGCGACAGGCTTTCGAAGCCCAGATCGAGATAAATGGCAGAGGGTTTCTGGTGTTTACTTTCGATGAGGTGTTTGGCTTCCCTTAGCCGTTTATCCTGCAGCCAATGACGGGGTGGAACACCGAATGTTTTCAGGAAATCGCGTTTAAAACCGGCCAGGCTGCGCCCCGTCAGCTGCGCGAATTTTTCGATGGGCACATTAAAATGATAGTTGCTCAGCATAAACTTTTCCAGGTCGATTTTATGGGGTTCAGAAAAGTCGAACAAAAAGTTTCGCAATGCCGGCAGGGCAAGTAACAGCAATTTAATGCCTTCTTTCACTTTCAAAATACCCATTTCATCGGTCATGGTGGCGCCTGAGCTTCGGGCATAGGGAATAATCGATTGAAAATAGCCTTTCAGGAATTCGTTTGATGGAATCAGGATATTTGGCGGACCAATATACTTCTGGTCTGCTGTTAATTTTTCTTCCAATACGATCTTGCGTAAAAGCTCTTCCTGCAGGGAGATGACGATGGTTTCATAGTTCCCTCCGGGCAGCGGTGTTTTGGTGAGCGTACCCAATTGGTTTTTGCCAATCAGCAGTACTTCACCTCCGGTCATCGAAAGGTTTTGACCGGAGGTTTCTAAGGTAAACTGCCCCGAAACCTGCAGTACCAGGGTATGGTGGTTCCAGAAACACACTTTCTCTTTCCGCTGGGCAGAGAGGTATGAATAAAAGATGACACCGGGGAGAATTTCTGTTGGACTGGTCATTTAGCGTTGTAAGTAAGTACCACCACGTATGGCACCTATTGCAAAAGTAGTATTTAAAGTATTCATTTCCTGCGGGCTAAATACAATATCCATCGCTTTAAGATTTTCGGGTAAACGCGATCGGCGGCTCATGCTCACCAAAGGCATGATGTGATCACCCTGCTCTTTTACCCAGGCAATGGCCAGCTGCGTAGGTGTACAGCCTTTATCCCGGGCCATTTGTTTCAGCACTTCTACTTTTTCGAGGTTATGAACCAGGTTTTCGCCCTGAAAGCGGGAGAAATGGCTATGGTAATCGTTCGCTGCAAGCGGTGCTTTCATTTCACCGGTTAATAAACCTTCTGCGGTATTGGCGAAGGCCACTACGGCAATGCCCAGTTCTTTTGCTGCCAGCAGCAGTTCGTTTTCGATCTGACGGTCGGCCAGCGAATAGCCGATTTCGAGCGCACTGATGGGGTAAGTGCTGTTTGCTTTACGAAGCTGATCAGCGGTAATTTCAGACACGCCAATGTGACGCACTTTACCTTCTCTAATCAGGTCGGCAACCGTTCCGATGATGTCTTCTACCGGCACGCTGTCGTCCATTCGGCAGGGCTGATAGAGGTCGATGGTTTCGATACCCAAACGCGTTAAGGAGTAATTGATAAAATTTTTGATTGCCAAAGGTCGCAGATCTAATCCCAGCCACTGGCCGTTGTGAAAGATGGCACCGAACTTTACGCTGATAAAGGCCTCATCGCGCCGGTCTTTAATCGCTTTGCCAATTAACATTTCATTATGGCCGGCACCGTAAAAGTCGCCTGTGTTTAAAAAATTAATGCCACGATCTAGTGCTTCGTGAATGGTAGCCATGCTTTCTTCTTCACTGGGTGTCGCACCACCCCAGATAGAAGACATCCGCATACAACCCAAACCAAGTTTAGATACGAAGGGGCCATTCTGACCCAATTGAATTTTTGTGATGTTGTTCATGAAACAAAGATCAGCATTCGAAACACCGGAGGCTTTCTTCTACGGCTCAAATATTTTGTCTGTACGGCTCAGTTACCGGCGTTCCCGAAAATCACTCGGTGTACACTGATACCTATCGCGAAAGCTTTTGGTAAAATTGGCCAGATCATTATAACCACAATTAAAAGCAATGTCTTTAATCCTTTCGTTTGAAATTAAGAGCAGTTCGGCTGCTTTTTCGAGCCTTTTGGTTTTGATATAATTGGCTGGTGTATCGTTGTAATGTCTGGCAAATTCGCGTTTAAAAGACGATAAACTCAAATTATTCAGTTGTGCCAGGGCATCGATATTGAGTTGTTCAAACAGGTTGGCCTCAATAATTTGCTTAAAGGTATAGGTAGCAGGCGAAAAAAGCTGTGCAAATATGGTTTGTATGGCCCGAGCATTAGCAGTTTGGGCCAGCAGCAGGATAATTTCTTTTAACTTTAAAACCAGTATATCTTCGTTAACCAGTGCGGGATGCTGAAAATAAAACAGCAAACCTTCGATATATTTTTCGATTAAAAAATTGTTGCTTAATACTTCGGCACTTTTGTTCGAAACCATCCGGCCGGTTGCCTGAAGGATAGCCGGCATCTCCCGGTCGTAAATCCGTTTTAAAATATCGGGATGAAAATTAACGACCATCATTTCGTTAACACCTCCTCCATTTAAGTTACTGATGGTTTTGCTGGCTTGTATACAATTTAAAAACAAAGCATGTTTATGCGGTATATTTACCAGGTCTTCGTTGCGTTGATATTGCATTTCGCCCTGTAACATGTACAAAAAACAGGCATTATCGGTAATGGGAAAATCGAAGGTAAAGGGTGCCTTTACCCTGATGTTCTGGATAATGGCTTTACCAAACAAATCGTATTTTTTATGGTCAATGATCATATTAAAAAACCCTCAGGCTATAAAAATAGCAAAACTAATGCATGCTTTGACCTTTCTGCCCCATGCATTAGTTGATATATGATAAAATATCTTTTATCCCAAAATCACAAGCTTTGCTTTACCGTATCTTAAGCGCATGACGTTGTTTAATGTACTGGTAAATGGCACCGGCAATAAATGCGATTAAGAGCACCAGCAAGGTTTGGGCAATGATAGGATCGGTAGGGTTTTTAGCCAGTGGATGCCCCAGCGGAACCCGCGTAAAGGTTTCATTCACGGTGGGGATGAGCGACAGAAAGAAGCTGAAAGAGAGTAAAAAATTCTCTATATAACGAGCCTTATAATTGCCGCTTCGCTTTACCGAAAGCCAAAAAGCCACCACTACTAAAATAAAAATGAATACCGAAAAAATATGCCCGGCATTAAAGCCTCCGTGTTTGGAGATGCCTAATGCAGTTAAAGCGGTAACGCTAGTTGTATAAAAGTATATTTTACCACTAAGCTGCGTTAAATCAATTTTGCCAAAGCGTACAAATGAAATGATTGCCGCTACAATGGCTACAATACCAATGATGGTATGAAAAATTCCTAAACCTGATAGTCCCATAGTCTTTTTGTAATTATGTAATTGTTGTTTACAAAAGTGACTATAGTAAGGTTAAGGGGTTTTGTGGATTCGTTCAATTCATTGGTAATCTCGTTCAAAATTGCATTCTAGACTCATTCTAGCGCAAGTCTTAGTGTCACTGGCCGGAAACATTGGCCAGACTTGTGCTTTCATTAAATTAATCTCATTAGCGAATTTTATTAGTCAAATATCCTGAATGCACAAGTCATCCTGCCCGTTGCCCTATACACTAAGACTTGCGCTAGTTAGGGGTCCTCTCATTTTAGCGCAAGTCTTAGTGTCACTGGCCGGAAACATTGGCCAGACTTGTGCTTTCATTAAATTAATCTCATTAGCGAATTTTATTAGTCAAATATCTTGAATGCACAAGTCATCCTGCCCGTTGTCCCCTACACTAAGACTTTCGCTAGTGAGGTATTTTATTCGACCTAAAACTTTCAGAGGTTATCCTTAGCGATTACACTCCAGTCATCCGAGCCATGGCCTTTTGCAATCCAGTTATCCATTTGTGCTATAACGGCAGGCAGAACGGTAAGGTTTACGCCATTTTCTTTTGCAGCATCTATCATCAAACCGGCATCCTTACGTGCCATATCGAGTTCCCAGGAAGGATGCTTAAAATCCCCTGCCCTTATTTTATCGAACCTAACCGGAACACCTTCACCAGGATTCCATGAGCTAAACAGTGAGGCCACTTCGGCAGAATCAATGCCGAGGGCTTTGGCCAATCCAAGGGCATCAGCAAGTCCTGCGGTAAGCGAGATGAGAAAAAGGTTACCGATGAGCTTTATGCCGGCTGCTTTTCCTTCTTCAGGACCAAAATTGATCAGTTTACCAGTCATTTTGGCCAGTTCAGGTTCAAGATGTGCAATAACAGCCTGATCGCCCGACACGAGCATGTTCCCGGTTCCTTCCAATGCATTTGGCGGCCCCATAAATACTGGCGCATGCAGATAAGTAAAGCCATTACTTTTCCAGTGTGCTGTTCTTTCGATCGCGCCTTCCACTGAGGTTGTGGTATGGTCGATGATGGTGATGCCCGGCGAAAAACCTTTACTGGCAGCGGCCAGTACTTCATTTACAGTTGCATCATCCTTCAGGGTAAGATGGATAACAGTTGCGCCTTTTACCGCCTCAACCACATTTTCGAATGCTTTTGCACCATCCGTTTCCAATGCCTGTGCTTTTGATGCAGTCCTGTTCCATACCTGTACCGCTTCGCCACGGCGCAGCATGGCTTTAATAAAACCCGTCCCCAAAAGGCCGGTCCCCAAAAATGCTTTCATAGAATATTTTATTGATCTGATAAAGGTAACGAATGACAGGCATTTCAGGCAAAGAAAAATCCGGCTGATCCTGTCCATACCGGGTGTATAAATTGATATGCGACCTAAAAACCGCATATCAATCATAAATTTACATCAATTGCAAATATTAACGGGTAGCATCGCAAACACCCTTAAAATAGCCGACTGATTCAGCTATTCCGGCTAAGGGATCTTTCATGTCTTTTTCGTATTCCAAACTACAGCAGCCCTGGTAATTCACCTTTCTCAGCATTTTCACATAGGCCGGGATATCAATTACACCACGACCGAGTTCGCAAGTGGTACCTTCATTCGCCGCTACCGTTACATTTTTTAAATGCATATCAAAAATCCGTTTCGAGAATTTCTGAAGGTCTGCCACAGAATCCCGCCCATCTCTTTTGTTATGTCCCATATCAAAGCATATTCCCACACGTTGATCCAGGTTTTTAATCAGATTATAAATGCTTTCTGCATTTGGATATAGTTTATCCTGGGGGCCATGGTTATGAATGGCATAACGGATGTTGTATTCTTTTGTCTTTTGGGCCACATACTCCAGGTCGGCATGGGCCGGAATTCCGATCAGCAAATCAACACCTACCCTTTTTGCGTAATCAAACGCCTGATCAATCTCTTGCTTATTTTTAGTGTAAATAGGCCCCACGGCATATCCAACTATGTTATTTTCCTTCAGTTTAGCATGAAAGGCTGTAATTTCTTCTGCTGTACTTTTAAAAGGCAAATGAAAGTCTTTAATACAGAGGTAATGTACATCAACCTTTTTCATCATTTTAAGTGATTCGTCGAGGTTAAAGTTCAGAAAGCTATAACCGGCGATGGCTAATTTAAAAGCATCTTTAGCCGCAACATTTGGTTGAACAGGCTCCGCGAAAACTGAGGGAATATTGGTCAGCGAGGCTGCAGTTAGCCCCAATATTCCGGTTTGTAAAAAATTTCTTCTTGTGGTCATCTTAATTTTATCTGGCGACTAAAGTTAATATTTAAATTGATGTAGTTCAACGTTCAGGGAACCCGATATGACAAAATTTATCCATAAATCGAAGCCCGGCTTGAACCTTTAATGTTCCTCGCCTTCCTCTTCCGCATTTTTCACCTTGCTTAACAGGTCGTACGCGCCTTTTATCACCACCTTCACCTCACCGATCTGCTCCGCAAAAGAAACCTGTGTATAACCATTTTCGGCAACACCTGTTTTTACTTCCATCATCCGGTACCGGTAAGGGTTGTTGCCCTTAGCAGCAGGCTGATCGATAAACACGAATTTTTTACCTTCAAATTCAACAATAGCCGCATCGGGTAAAGCCTCTACCTTGTTCATGCCGCTTTCCACATAAGCCTTCAGGTACATGCCCGGAAGCAGCTGTGTATCTTCCTGATCCAGGTGGCAGTGAATTTGTACCGTACGCTCTTTACTAATTTCCCTGCCGATGAGGTATACCGTGGCCATGCGTTCCTTTTCCTCGTTGGCCAGTACAAAGCGCACCTTCTGCCCCAGCTTAAGCTTCGGAACATCCTTTTCAAATACCGTAAGCTCAGCATGCAGGTGCTCGGTATCGGCAATTTTGAACAACACATCAGTGGTACTGGCAAAGGCACCTATATTGGTGTTCACCTGCGTAACATAACCCGCCATTGGGGTATAGAGGTTAAAGGTTTTCTGAATCTGTCCTTTTTCAAGTGCTGCGAAACTGATATTCATAATCGAAAGTTTTGAACGTTGTCCCAGTAATCTGGCGCTCACACTCTGGTATTCGCTCCTTGCTTTTTGCAGTGCTTTTTTAGAATTGACGTTTTCCTTTGCCAGTTCTTCCTGGCGGTCGAGCTCCTGTTTTAAAAACTGCAGCTGACTTTTATAATCCAGATAGTCTTGTTGCATCTGAATGAATTCCGGGTTCTGCATTACCGCTACCAGCGCCCCTTTGGCTACACGCTTTCCTTGCAGCATACTAGTGCTTTTTACTATCCCTTCCAGCGGTGTGGAGATAGATACCAGGCTTTGCGGAGGAAGATCAAGCATGCCATTTACTTTGGTTGTTCCGCTTAATTCTTTCTGCTCTATAGCGCCCAGCGTAATTTCCGATAACTTGTACTGCTCCGGGGTAAGGCTTACGATATCACTCTCTTCGTGAACGGCCTCTTTTTCGGGCTCCTTTTCCGTTTTGGGACGGCTACAACCAGCCAGATAAAATGGAAAGGATACCAGGATAAAATATTTATATATGGATCTCATGAGCTATGTTTATAATGATTGGTGATTACCGGTTAAAAATTCAATCTGATTGATGCTCTGGCTTAACTGGAGCAGGGCCATCAGGCGCCCCTCGTAAATACCATTTGCCTGTTTAAGGTTCAGCAGGTATTCCGAATAACCTATTTCTCCATTCTGGTAGGCAATCCGGCTGTTTTTTAAGATCAGTGCCGCATTGGCCAGGGCCGAAGTCAGAAAATAGTCGTAACGTTTCCTGTTTTTCAGGTATTCGCCCAGGGCTTGCTGATACTGGCCAGTTAGTTTTCGCTGCTGGAGCTCCAGGTCGTTCGAGGCAATATCCCTGTTAATTGATGCGGCTTTTGCCTTCGCAGCATGGGACCTGTAAAATAGCGGAACAGAAAGCCCCACCTGAAAGCCTTGAAAACGTTTGTCGCGGCCAAAGAAAACATCATTTCCGTTAACATTCTGAAAACCGGTTAGCGACTGGTTAAAATAGCCAAGGGTAAAATCGGGTAATGCTTTAGCAAGTTCCACTTTCCGCTGTTTTTCGGCGATTACGATCTGTTGCCTGAAATAAGCAATGGCCGGATTTTCATTTAACAGCGCCGTATCTCCAATCGAAACTTCGGGTGTTTCTTTCAAAAACTTGTCAGCAATTAGCGGAGCTCCATTCCTGCCCAGAAGCGTAGCCAGCTGCGCAGTATAAATTTCGATATCAGACTGGTTTTGATCGAGCAGGTTCTGTACCTCTTTGAGCTGGGTCTCGGCGGCGACTTTTTCGAGCAGGTTCCCCTCGCCTGTTTTGTACTTCAGCGAAGCCGATTTTACAAAACCCTTGTAGATGCTGTCTTGCCCGAGCAGCAGTTTTTCTTTCGAATACAGGTACTGAAGATTCGTATAAACCGTCTTGACCTGAAAAATGAGTTCATTTTTGCCCGAAGCCACCTGAAGCTGGCCCGCTTTAATGCGTTCATCGCCGAGTGCCGCATTTGCAGCAAAAAGTGTGGGGAAAGGAATACTTTGCGAAACGGTAAAGTTGTTGTCGTTTTTAACCAGACTGTTGTACTGCCCGTAAAGCATAGACACTTCAGTTTTGGGCATTTCAAAGGCGCTTTTCCGCAGCGCCTGCTGCAGCCCTACCCCGAGGTTCGCCCCGCTGATTGCCTTGTTATTTTCCAGTGCGGCAGATATAGACTGCTCAAGGGTTAATGCCGTCTGCGCATTTGCAGTTTGCAATCCAAACAGGGTAATACACATCACCATTATTCCCGCTACAGGAGTTATTCTTATTTTTTTCCTGCCTATTTTTTCTACCCAGATATAAAGTACCGGAAGCACCAAAAGGGTAAGCAGTGTTGCAGAGATTAGTCCGCCGATAACAACGGTTGCCAAGGGGCGTTGTACTTCAGCACCGCTTCCACCCGAGATGGCCATCGGAAGGAAGCCCAGCGAGGCTACAAGTGCCGTCATAATTACCGGGCGAAGCCTGACCGAAGTTCCTGTTTTAATGATTTCGAGCATATCTTTCATTCCTTCTTTTTTTAACCTGTTAAATTCACTGATCAGCACGATACCATTTAGTACCGCCACGCCAAAAAGTGCGATAAAGCCGATGCCCGCAGAAATACTAAATGGCATAGCCCGTGCCCATAGCGCGAATACGCCACCAATAGCCGACAGTGGAATTGCTGTAAAAATTAAAAGCGCATGTTTAATGGATGAAAAAGTAAGATAAAGCAACAGTAAAATGAGCAATAGCGCCAGTGGAACGGCAATCCCCAATCTTTTAGTGGCGGCCTGCAGGTTCTCAAAAGTACCGCCAAAGGTTGGGTAATAGCCTGGCGAAAACTTAACCTCCGCATCAATCTTCTGCTGGATTTCCTTCACGATACTTTCCACATCTCTTCCCCTCACATTAAAGCCAACGGTAATCCGCCGCTTGGCATCATCGCGCTGGATCTGGTTTGGCCCTTCTTTGTACTCAATATCAGCCAGCTGTTCAAGCGGGATCTGGTTGCCATTGGGTGCGGTTACGAAGAGGTTTTTCACATCTTCCAGTGACTGCCTGTTTTCTTTTTCCAGGCGGACAACCATATCGAATCGCTTTTCACCCTCAAATACAAGGCCTGCAACCTCTCCGGCAAAACCCGAGCGGATAGCCGTATTTACATCCTCAATATTCAATCCGAACTGCGCAATTTTTTCCCGGTGAAATTTAATGATCACCTGAGGGAGTCCGGAGGCCTGTTCAACATACACGTCCTCGGCGCCTTCGATTTTTCCGGCGATAGCACCGATTTTTGCTGCGTAGGCACTCAGCTTCGAAAAATCTTCTCCATAAACTTTGATCACCACATCCTGCCTTGCACCGGTCATGAGTTCATTAAAGCGCATCTGTATAGGTTGCTGGAAGCCGAAAGTAACCCCTGGAATATACTGTTCCAGTTTGGCCTGCATCTTTCCGGCAAGTTCATCCCTGGTCGAAGCATTTGTCCAGTCGCCCTTATCCTTTAAGATGATGATCAGATCACAGGCTTCTACGGGCATGGGGTCGGTGGGAATCTCGCTGGAACCGATCTTTCCGATTACTTCTTTTACCTCAGGAAAGTTGGCCTTTAATACCTTTGCTGCCCGTGTAGACGCTTCGATGGTTTGAGAAAGGCTGCTTCCGGTAAGCACCCTGGTTTCTACGGCAAAATCGCCTTCCTCTAATGTGGGAATAAATTCTGCGCCCAGATAATTGAAAATAATAAGGGAAATGGCAAATAATCCGATTGCGATGCCCACCACGGCCACCCGCGCCCGAAGCGCAAAATTGAGCATTGGCGTATACACCCTTTGAAAAAAGGACATGATTTTATCTGAAATATTTCTTTTGGTGCTGATGGTTTTGTTCAGGAACAGCGCACTCATCATCGGCACATAAGTTAACGACAAGATAAAGGCGCCCAGGATCGCAAAAGCCACGGTTTGGGCCATAGGCCTGAACATTTTGCCTTCTATACCAACCAGTGCCAGGATAGGCAGGTAAACGATGAGGATAATAATCTCGCCAAAAGCAGCACTGTTACGGATCTTGGACGCAGATTCAAAAATCTCTGTATCCATCTCCTGCTGGCTTAACCTGTTTTTGTTCTTTCGGATACCCAGGTGGTGAAGTGATGCTTCTACAATGATTACCGCACCATCTACAATCAGACCGAAATCAATGGCACCGAGGCTCATCAGGTTTCCACTGACGCCAAAAAGGTTCATCAGGCATACCGCAAACAGCATGGCAAGTGGAATAACCGAGGCTACGATGAGTCCGGCACGGAAATTCCCCAAAAGCAGTACCAGCACAAAGATCACAATTAAGGCACCTTCTGCCAGGTTTTTGGTCACTGTACCAATAGCACTGTTTACCAGTTTGGTACGATCGAGAAATGGCTCGATAACAACCCCCTCGGGAAGGTTTTTTGCGATCTGATCCATCCGGGTTTTTACGTTGGCAATAACCTTGGAGGAATTGGCACCTTTAAGCATCATCACTACAGCCCCTACTACTTCGCCCTGATCATTTCTGGTCATGGCACCATAACGGGTGGCCGCACCAATCCTCACCTCAGCTACATTTCGGATCAGCACCGGGATGCTGTTTTCATTGGTCCGCACCACAATGTTCTCTATATCCGCTATACTTTTGATAAGCCCCTCGCTTCGGATAAAATAAGCATTGGGTTTCTTATCGATGTAAGATCCGCCGGTATTCTGGTTGTTTTTTTCAAGCGCCTTAAAAATATCGCTGATGGATATGTCCATGCTCCTGAGTTTGTCGGGATTGAGGGCAATCTCATACTGTTTAAGGTATCCCCCAAAACTGCTGACATCTGCAATGCCCTCTACACCCAGCAGCTGGCGGCGAACAATCCAATCCTGAATGGTGCGGAGTTCGGTGGCATCATATTTTTTTTCATATCCTTTTTTGGGATGGATGACATACTGGTAAATCTCTCCCAGTCCGGTGGTTAATGGCGCAACTTCGGGCGTGCCGATGCCTTTCGGAATGGCCCTTTCTACTTCGGCAAGTCTTTCACTTACCTGTTGGCGGGCCCAGTAAATCTCTACATCTTCCTTAAATACCACCGTTACAACTGAAAGTCCGAACCTGCTAAAGGAGCGGATTTCTTCTATTCCGGGAATGGTGGCCATGGTTTGTTCTACCGGATAAGTCACAAATCGCTCAATATCCTCCGCGCCGTTGCTTGGCGAGGAAGTAATAATCTGGACCTGGTTATTGGTAATATCGGGAAGTGCATCTATGGGCAATTGCCGCAGAGAATAGATTCCCCAGGCAATCAGCGCCAGCATCATAATTCCCACCAGCAGTTTCTGCCTGATGGAGAATTGTATTATTCTGTTCAGCATTGTTGTTTAAATCAAAAATCAATAAATAGCGAGATAACATTGCACCGTGTGGTGCAACATGTGCATGCTTTTCATGGACAGTGCCATGAGCTCAAAAAATTGATTAAACGAGTTTAGGCGGCTGCCAGATATCGAGTGGTTGTTTCTTTAATGCCGAGCACTGGAAAACCGGGTAGGGTTTCCGGAATACCGGAACAATCAGGTCTGTTAACTTTTCGGATGGGAAGTGCTGACCAACAGAACAGCAGGCACAGCTGCAGAATGGCGGACAGGATTCTCCGTGCGTATGTTCAGCTTTTGCATGATCGCTGTGCACAGTGCTTTCGGTGTGTGATTTGGAAACCATATCCTCCTTGTCCTGGCAGGGCATGAGGCCCAGAAGGATCAGATAAAGAGAAAAAAGGAATACCAGGTTTTTCACTAAGGGCAAATGTAATGATTAAAGTTTTTAATTCATAAAGCCCGTTTTTATTTTAATCCTGTTCTGTTTTGATCGGCAAAAAACTATTATCTTTTATCTTTTCAACAAGCCTCAATACGTTACGTATTATTGTGGATGCAAAGTTATCGGGTAAAGAATGTTGGTTATTTTTACCCATTGCAATTTTACCTGCTATTACATGATAACTAACCTGAATAATGCACTGGCCACCAAGCCACACTATCCCATATTAGACGGTCTTCGCGGTATCGCGGCCATCATCGTTGTTACCTTTCACCTCACTGAGCCTTTAGGAACCGGGCACCTGGATATTTTGGTTAACCACGGTTACCTGGCTGTAGATTTTTTCTTTTTATTATCAGGCTTTGTAATGGGCTACGCTTACGACGACCGGTGGACTAAAATGACGGCTGGCAATTTTTTTAAACGCCGCATCATCCGTCTGCAACCCATGGTAATTTTGGGGATGACACTGGGTGCTATCGGATTTTATTTTACAGATTCTACCATATGGCCATTGATTCATACCATTCCGCTATGGAAGATGCTGCTGGTGCTGCTGATTGGTTATACGATTCTGCCTATACCCTTATCGCTTGATATACGTGGCTGGCAGGAGATGCATCCCATGAATAGCGTAGGCTGGTCGTTGTTTTTTGAATACATAGCCAACGTCCTTTATGCCGTGTGGATCAGGAAGTTTTCTAAAACAGCTTTAAGTATTTTAGTTATTATCGCTGCCATCGCACTGGCACAGCTGGCCATTACAAACGGCGACGTAAGCGGGGGCTGGACATTGAATATTGAACAGGTACGCATTGGTTTTACCCGCACCCTGTATCCCTTTTTTGCCGGTTTGTTACTTTCGCGTATCGCAAAACCAACCCGGATTAAAAATGCCTTTTTATGGTGCAGCCTCTTAATCGCTATGGTATTGTATATGCCGCGCATTGGCGGTGCGGAACACCTGTGGATGAACGGAATTTATGAATCCGTTTGTATCATCATTGTTTTTCCGCTTATCGTATACCTGGGCGCCAGCGGTGTGCTGCATACACAAAGAGAGCACAGGCTATGCAAATTTTTAGGGGATATATCCTATCCTTTATACCTGGTACATTATCCACTGGTTTATTTTTACGTGGCCTGGATCAGCAATCATAAAGGCACAACAATCGTGCAGGCCTGGCCTTATGCCCTGCTCATTTTAACAGGTAGTATTGTTTTGGCCTACGCTGTGTTGAAATGGTATGATGAGCCTGTACGCAAATGGTTGCAGAAAAAGCTGGCCTAAGCATAGACTAGTCCTCATCTGTTTTTGTAAAACCTCCAGTGCGCATACAGGCCGCCATGCATTGAAGTTGCTTTCAAGGCATTTATACTTTTTGCTGTTCTTTAGCTGCCAGCTGAATAGCTTCCCTAATGCGCAAATAGGTGCCACAGCGACAAATATTACCGGCCATGGCATCATTAATATCCTCATCAGTAGGGTTTTTATTTTCTTTGAGCAGCACCGCAGCCGACATAATTTGTCCGGCCTGGCAATAACCGCATTGCGATACGTCCAGTTCGAGCCATGCTTTTTGCAGAGGATGGTTATTGGATTCGGAAAGGCCCTCTATGGTTACCACTTTTTTACCCTGGGCCCTGCTTATTTTGGTTACGCACGAACGCACAGCTTCACCATCGAGATGTACCGTACAGGCGCCGCATTGTGCCACCCCGCAGCCATATTTGGTTCCCACTAAACCAATGATATCACGGAGCACCCATAACAAAGGTGTATTGGGGTCTGCAGCAACCTTATAGTTTTTCTTATTGATATTTAGCGTGATCATATTAAAAACATTAATGATAATAGAAATGGATTAAACACTACCTGCATTTGTTTGCGGCATCGCAAAAGGCTGCTGATAAAAACGCTTTCCGGTGGCTTTATGTAAAGCATTTGCCACGGCACCAAATACAGGCGGGAAAGGTGGTTCACCTAATCCTGTTGGGTCAATGTCGTTCTGCACAAAAAAGACTGCTATTTTTTTCGGTGCTTCGTGCATCCGGATGATCCGGTATTTATGGAAGTTGTTTTCTTCTACCACACCATTTTTATGTGTCAAACCGCCATACAAACTGTTTCCAATACCATCAACAACTGCGCCCTGAACCATGTTGGTAGCGGCATCAGGATTGATTACAATACCACAATCGATAGCACTGAACACCCTTTCTACATAAGGTTCTCCGTCTTTCACGATCATATCTACCACATGCGCCGCGTAGGAATTATGACAGAAATATGCGGCAACCCCGCGGTTGTAATTTTTATGGTCGGCACCATTCCAGCCCGATTTTTCTTTAATCAGTTTCAGTACACCTGCATAACGATCTGCATCGTACTCATTGTTTTTACCGACCGGATTTTCTTTAGCTCTTTTTAACAGTTCCAAACGAAAATCAATCGGATCTTTGCCCATGGCTTCGGCCAGTTCATCAAGGAAAGATTGTTCAGCTGCGGCATTAAAGTTAGATCTCGGCGCCCTGAATGCCCCTATTGTAATATTAGAAGGAATTTGCCAGCCCTCGGCAAGATAATGATCTACCGCTCCGGCCGGAAACCTATTGGCGTGGATGGCATGTTCGGGAATACCGCCCCCTTTAACATGAAAGGCCATTAGGTTTTTATTCGAATCTAAGGCAGCCCTATAGGTAGCGGTATACATTGGACGATAAATGCCATAGGTAGTATCGTCTTCGCGACTGTAGATCAGTTTTATAGGTGCTTTTGTTTTTCTGGAAATTAGTGCTGCTTCTACCAGGTAGTGCCCATAGGCCCTTCGGCCAAAACCGCCACCCATGCGGGTCATCTGGATTTCGATCTTATCGGCAGGAAGTTTTAAAACTTTCGACAGTGTAGGCTCTGTCCATCCTGGAGCCTGCAAAGGCCCCACGAGCAATGCTTTTTCATCGGTAACATGTGCAAAGAAATTCATGGGTTCCATGCAGTTATGGGCCAAAAACGGCGCAGTATAAGTACGCTCGATCACCTGTGCTGCATTTTTAAAAGCAGTTTCTGGGTCACCGTCTTTTCTCAACTGCTGGGCAGGTTTAGCTGCATTCTCCAGCATCTTTGCATATTGGTCGGTTGTATTTTCGATTGTTCCAGGGACAATCGCTTGCCTGCCCCCGTTCCTGCCTGCCATAGTATCTTTGGTATCACCGGCAGGCATCCACTCTACGAGGAGTTTTTTCCGGGCATTCATCACTTCCCAGGTCGTTTTACCTACTACCACCAACAAATCATTAAAAGTGCGCACATCGAATCCGCCCTGTTCGAATCCATCTTCGTATAGTTTTAAACTGAAAACATCTTTAATACCTGGCATTTTTAAGGTCTGCGAGGCATCGAAAGATTTAAGTTTCATACCAAAAGCAGGTGGATGCTGGATCATCGCAATCAGCATTCCCTCATGTTTGTAATCAAGGCCAAAAAGTGGCTTACCGCTAACAATCTTACTACCTTCTACATTTTTCTGCGAATTTCTGACAACATTAAAATTCTTTACTTCCTTTAATTTAACGCCTTTTGGAACAGGAATAGTGGCCGCCTTTGAGGCAAAGTCGCCATATTTACCTTTTTTACCGCTTTTTTCGTGATAAAGCACTCCGGCCCTGGTTGTTATTTCTGTTATAGGCACGCCCCATTCCTGTGCCGCAGCTTGCATTAACATATTGCGGGCTGTTGCTCCGGCTTCGCGCAGGGGGCGCCAGTACATCCGCATCGAATTACTTCCGCCGGTGAATTGCGGACCCAATTTCACATTATCATGCGGTCCCATTTCTACCACTACTTTATTCCATTCTACCTCCAGCTCTTCCGCTACGATCATTGGAAGGGAGGTCATTACATTCTGTCCGAACTCTGGATTTGGGCAGATGATTTTGACTAAATTATCTGGCGTGATCTTCACATAACCGTTTATTTCACTCCACTGCACAGCTGCTTCTATTTCTCCATTGTTGGTAGGCATGGCTAATTTGGCCAGCCCGCTAAAATGGATCATCAGTCCTCCGCCTACAAGTGCAGAGGTTTTAAGAAAGGCGCGTCTGCTGTTGTCAGTCTTAATCTTTTCCATGTTGGATGTATTGATAAATGAACATTTGATTATTTTTCCTAAGGTGCATAAGCGCCTGTGTTCAACCAGGTAATCCAGGCCTTTTTAAATTCGGCATGGCTTAATGGTGGTAATTTTCGCCCTTCGCCAGGATTCCAGCCGGCTAGCACAAGACCATCATCGGCATGCTCGATCAGTTTTTTGATATCTTTATTTCCATTCTGTTTCAAATCGGTAAGCTGTTTAGCCAGCTGCCGTGGCGATCTCCCCTGGAAAACCATTTTCATATTTGCAGGTGGTAAATGCCAGTTGGGATTGCCCGGAGGGGTATGAAGCCCAGGTGTGTTAGTAGGCTGGTGGCAGTTTGTGCATTTCATCGCATAAACGCCTTTACCATCGCTTCCTCTTTTGGGTAACATGGCGTGCAGGTGACTGTCATCTCCCTGAAGCGGAACGTTGCCAGCGGGATGGCAGTTCATGCAGCGTGGACTCATCAATACAGCATATACTTTTTCGAAAGCCTTAACTGATGCAATACTGTCTTTCTTTACCACCTGCAATGGGTTTGGCACAGCGCGCTTATTGCCCTCTCCTAAGCCTGAAGCCATTATACATACCAACGATGATAAGATTCCCATTACCAGGAAGGCCCTAAGGGCTCCCCGCTGTTTCCCTTTGTTAATTTGCTGGGTATTCATCTTTTGTGCTGTTAGTTGTTATATCTAAATATAGTTAAAATTTGTAGCAATGTACTCGGCACTCATTCAGCTTTAACTCTTCATTACTTTCCCTTAGCGAGGTAAACACTATCGCTCACCACCTCCAGCCAAACGGTTGGTCCTTTTTCGCGTCCTGTAATGGCAACCTGAACAAAAGCACTGTCGGCACTTGCCCCATGCCAATGCGCCACATTTGGTGGGCATTTTATTACATCGCCCTTGCGGAGTGTAACCTTTGGCTGGCCTTTTTCCTGGTAATAGCCTACACCGCCAGTGGCCAATAAAATTTGTCCAGCCGGATGCAGGTGCCATTTGCTTCTGGCGCCAGGTTCAAATGTAACATTACCAATACTGTTCGGATTTATGCTGTCGCCTTCAACCATGGGGTGCAGATAAACCGTTCCGGTAAAATTATTGTTCGTAACTTTTTCACCTTTAGGAAAAACCAAATCCGTTTTTGTTGTTGCCTTTTGATTGTTTACACAGGCGGTAAAAAAAGCCAGCATAGCGGGAAGGAAATATTTAAGATTATCTTTCATGATTATAAGTTAGCTTGATAAAAACCTGTTAATTTCTTCACCGCCTGCGATACATATTCCGGTTTCCAATAGGTTTGGATATGAGTGGCGCCATCAATTAGAAATAGTTCTTTCTTTTTGGCGTTGGTTGCTTTTTTAAAGGCTTCTGCTGTCATATAATAAGTATCGGCTTTGCTACCAGCAATCATTAATAAAGGCTGACCGATTAAGTCCATATTGGTGCTGGCATCAAAAGTCATCAGGTCGAGCAGGCTACTCATGGTATATTTAAAGGTCGAGTTGGGGTGTGCGTGTGTTCTGTAATAATATACATATCCTTCACGGTATAAATCAGTTGGGATTTTGGCAATTTCCTCATCTGTTGGATTCGCCAGGCCTGCATAAATCACATCGCCACCAGCAGCTTCCTGCGCGCGGGCATTGGTAGCCTGCTTTAAACGTTCCTGTATGGTTGCAAGCTGTGTATTCATAAAACCATTGCGCCTTACCTCGCCAGAGTTAAACATGCTTAAGGTTGCAACAGCTTTAAAACGTTTGTCGGATTGAGCGGCCTTTAAAGTATAACCGCCTCCACCACAAATACCTAAAACACCCAGTCGATTTACATCTACCCCTGCATAATGGCTAATAAAATCGGCCATACCATGAATATCTTCGATGCGGTTTGTAGGTTTATCTACATGGCGCGGCTGTCCGCCACTGGCACCCTGATAGGCCGCATCGGCAACAATGGTAATATAACCTTCTTCGGCCAAACGTTGCGCGTACAATCCGGCTGTTTGCTCTTTAACCCCTCCATTGGGGTGGGCCACCACTACAGCAGGATATTTCTTGGATGAATCATACCCGGCAGGTGTATAAATATTGGCAGCAATATTAATCCCATCTAGTTTATAGGTAACGGGATGAATGTTTACTTTTCCAACTTCATTCTTGCTAATGGCTCCCTCATAAACCAGCGTATAAGGGTTTTGAGCAGCTGCTCTTGTATTACTTTGTGCTTCTGCATTATCTAAGCCCGCCATTGTGATGGCTAAGGCTATTATTGAGGTTATTTTCTGCATTTTGATGACTATTCTAAATTTTACTTCTTGCTTTTCAGCACTTCATTTAAAACGACTTGTGCCGCATCGGCTTCTTTTTTCCCTATTGACTGCGCGATAACACCAACGAACTGCTGTAACTGGCCGGGCGATAGGCCTACATTTAAACAGATACTCAAATGCGAATTTAACATCGGCTCTGCCCCACCAATGCTGCTCAGTACAGCTACGGTTACCAACTCCCTTTCAGCATAAGTCAATACATCCCGCTCAAAAATATCGGCAAAGAGGTGTTCCTTGAGGAAAACTTCAATTTCAGGAGCGAATGCCGCATATCCTGTTCGAGGTTCATTCTGTGAAGTTCCGGTTAGCTTTCCCAAAATTTCCTTACCACGCTCATATTTAGTCCTATTGTCCTTTACAGGAGAAGGTTCCGCTCCGCGCTGATCAGCGATGCCTTTAGCTTTTCTTTCTTCCAGAACAGCCATTAGCGTTTGAAGCCCCCGGACGCTTCTTGGGAAACCACAATAAGCATAGAGGTGCACCATGGTTTCTTTTGTTTCGTTTATAGTTAAACCCGCATCGAGGCCAGCGTTCAGTTTTACTTTCAGTGCTGGCAGATCTCCTTTTGCGGTGAGGCCTGCAATGGCAATGAGGTTTTGCTGTTTTGCACTTAAAGTACTTTTCGCATTGCTTGGTTGAGCCATCAAATTTGCAGGTAAACTAAGGGTGACACCCACTACGAGCGTTAATAAGTTTATATTGAATAATTTCATAGATTATTTTTTCAGTAACCGGTTAATTCCTACTTGAGGAGCTTAATCTCCTGCAACCACTTTACAACTTCGGCCTGCGCCTGCTTTTCTTTGTCACCTTTCATTATAAAATAAATTCCGTCGCGTTCTTTACCTCCCTGCGTAGAGAAACCGGCTAATATTTTGCTGGAAGGCGCCAGTTCTTTTACAGTTTCAAAACTGCTACCCATACCATAACCCGCGTTGGTATTAAAAGGCACCAGGATTTTTCCTTTCAGATTATATTGTTTCAAAAAACTTTTCATTGGCGGAGGAAGTTGCATCCCCCAGGTAGGAAAACCTACAAAAACTACATCGTATTTTTCGATGCTATCAATAACCGTTTTCAATGGTGGTAGAAACCCTGTTTCATTTTCCCTGGATACCTGATCAACGATTGTTTTATAATCTTCCGGGTATGGCTTTTGCAATTCCAGCGCCACTAATGTTCCACCAACCTTTAGGTGTATCATATCTGCGATTGCCTTGGTATTTTTGGTCCGGGACAAATAAACGATCAAAACTTTCTTGTCCTTCAACATTTCCCCCTGGTCAGCAGCGGAAGACTGTGCTTTTGAACAGCCAGACAATAAACAGATTGCTGTACTTATTAGGATACTTAGTGTAATTTTCATCTTCTTGATCTCCTGTAGACACAAAGTTCACAGAATTAAAGCCTTTTGAGGTAGATGAATTACAGAGATTACAACCAATATTACTGATCCAATCCTTTATCTTTTAACCATTTGGACAATACATCAGCCACCTCCACATTGTTCAGATCAGCAAAAGGAAAATGTGTATTTCCCTTTATTCCGATCTCGGGAAGATGGATTACCGTTGCGTTGCCTCCATGTTTATTAATGGTTGCAACCCAGATCTTCGCCATTTCGAGCCCTGAACGCCAATGGTCTTTGTTCCATACGGTGGTAGGCTGGGCTGCAATGTTATCGCCGTAGTACACCACAATGGGGATTTTCGTCAAGCGGTTAAAGTCTTCGAGCGGTATTTCAACGCCTTTTAACTCGCCAAAAAGACCTGCAGATTTGATGGGCGCTGGCAATTCTCCCTGCGGAAACACGAAACCACTATACGGTTCGTATGCTACCACAGCTTTAACTTTATCATTTTTAATGGCAGTTAACCAACCAGGCCCACCTCCTTGTGAATGTGTTACCAGGATGCCTTTTCCAATTTTGTCGAATAACTGCGATACCGCATCTCTGACCACAACGGCATCAAAAGCACCTGTATTCGGGGTCATTTGCCTGTAAAACTGTTCGAGTGAAGCAGAATCTTTCGGAAACTGCACATTGGGAAAATAATCGGGATAATTGCCTATGCGGAACTGGCTGAACCAGAACTGTTCGTCGGGAGTTGGTGTTAATGTTGCGGCAACATTACTCTTTCCTGCATCGCCACGTCTGGGCTGATCGAGCAGGTAAACACTAAACCTGCGCTTTAGAAAAATATTCTGAAAACCAGCCCTTCCATCTGGAGTAGTTTCCCATGTTTTTTTCGATTGTCCGGCTCCATGCAGAAAAACCATTGGGTATTTACGTGCTTTTACCGGCACCTGATAAAAAGCATAAGCATGGTCGCCATGAAAAGTCTGCCCCTGAGGTTTCAATGCATCTTTAATGTCGAATACCCCAGGTTGTATGCTTTTGGTACCGCCAACCAGAAAACTGCCCTGATCTGCAATCATTAGTGGCTTTTGACTTTGCTGGGCAAACAAAGTTGATCCCATCAACAGCGCGACAACTGATAAACATAACTTTTTCATCGTATGGCTTTGTTTTAACGTTGTGCGCCGGGGCTATTCACTTTGGTAAAAGAAAGCGAGCCCATTTTCCATTTTCCACCCTCTTTTATATAAACCTCGGTGACAATAAATGGATTGGTAACTTCGTTTCCACCAACCACGGCCAGCAAAGTAATGTTATTTAACAGTATGGCCGTATTCCCAATAATATTTACGGAAACCGCATGGATATCTGCTTTTTTATAATGGATGCCGCCGCTTTTAATCACCGCAATTTCCCTTTCTTTTCCCCAGCTTCCGCCCATGTGCACGAAGACAGCTTTTTCATCAAATAATGCGCTTAGCGCATCTACATTTTTGTCTGCCATCCAATCCCACTTGCTTTTAGAAAGTGTAATAATCTCCTGCTGGGCTTTTGTAGGCGTGTTATCTGTTTGTGCTTTGCATAATGACACACAAAAGATGAAGAAAAATAATCCGATAATTGATGTTCTCATGATCATGTTTTAGGGGTTTATAAGATTGTTGATTAATTTGATTTATTTACCTGCCAACCATTTTCTGGCTCTGCTCAGGGTAGCGGTGACCCTGCACTTCAATTTTAGCTACCGCAGTTTCGATTTCGGTGAGTTCTGTTGCGGATAACTGAATCTGAGCGGCACCAAGGTTTTCTTCCAGACGATGCAATTTGGTTGTACCCGGAATAGGAACAATCCAGGGCTTTTGAGCAAGCAGCCAGGCGAGCGCAATTTGTGCAGGCGTGGCATGCTGTTTGGTTGCAATACTACCCAACAGGTTTACCAACACCTGGTTTGCTTTCCGGTTTTCCTCAGAAAAACGTGGCACAGTATTGCGGAAATCGGTCTTATCGAAGCTTGTATTTTGATCGATTTTACCTGTTAGAAAACCTTTACCAAGCGGACTAAAAGGGACAAAGCCAATTCCAAGTTCTGCTAATACAGGTAATATTTCCTTTTCCGGTTCGCGCCACCACAGTGAATACTCGCTTTGCAGTGCAGTTACGGGTTGTACGGCATGTGCTTTTCGTATAGAAACTACGCCAGCCTCCGAAAGTCCGAAGTGTTTTACCTTACCTTCGGCAATCAGGTCTTTTACTGTACCTGCCACATCCTCTATTGGCACTGCAGGATCAACACGGTGCTGATAGAACAAATCTATACGATCGGTACGCAGCCTCTTCAGCGAAGCTTCTGCTACTGCCCTGATATTTTCCGGACGGCTATCAAGTCCTTCACTGGTTCTGGCATTTTTAAAACCAAATTTGGTTGCAATAACAACTTCATTGCGAAAGGGTGCCAGCGCTTCGCCAAGCAGTTCTTCATTGGTATACGGCCCATAAACTTCAGCTGTATCAAAAAACGTAACCCCTTGTTCAAATGCCGAACGAATCAGTTCTATTGCTTGGTTTTGATCGGCAGCCGGACCATAACCAAAGCTTAAGCCCATACAGCCTAAGCCCAATGTAGATACTTCCAATCCACTTTTCCCTAATATTCTACTGTTCATATTTATCATTTTATTAATGTCCCAGCTTTCTTTCTCCAAGCCATTTCACCATTGCCGGGTCGCGGTGATCGAAAAAACTGCTGGCTTTGGTATCCATGCTCTTAATCGAGTTCATATCATCATCGCTCAGTTTAAAATCAAAAACATTTAAATTCTCGGCCATACGTTCTTTCCGCACCGACTTTGGGATAGCCACTACACCGCGCTGGATAAGCCAGCGGAGAATTACCTGAGCAACAGATTTGTTGTACTGACTGGCAATGGCAAGCAGCAGCTCATCATTAAAAATATTGTGTTTCCCTTCTGCAAAAGGCCCCCACGACTCGATCTGTACTTTATTCTCATTTAAGAAATGCTGGGTATCGAGCTGCTGATGAAAGGGATGTGTTTCGATCTGGTTCACCGCTGGGGTAATTTCATTGTGAATGATCAGATCAGCTAAACGGTCGGGATGAAAATTACTCACGCCAATGGCCCTTACCTTTCCTTCCTTGTACAGCTCTTCCATCGCACGCCACTCGCCATACACATCTCCATAAGGCTGATGGATCAGGTATAAATCCAGGTAATCTAATTTTAGCTTTTTTAACGAGGCTTCAAAAGCTTTTTTTGTGTTTGTATAACCGTTTGATTGTATCCAGAGTTTGGTGGTCACGAATAGCGCCTCTCTCGGTACATGGCTGTTTTTAATCGCCTGGCCAACTGCTTCCTCATTCATATAAGATGCAGCAGTATCGATTAAACGGTATCCGGTATCAATTGCATCCAATACGCTTCGTTCGCATTCTGCCAGGTCTGTTACCTGAAATACACCGAAGCCCAAAAGCGGCATCTCAATGCCGTTATTTAATTTAACTGTTTCCATATGCTGATCGTATTACAAATATCTGCTCAATAAGTAAGTGTATAGGTATACAGATTCCTGCTTTTACTACCAATATTACTGATCGCTGATTGCGCGCGGTGATAAGCCCGGCGAATTGATTAAGTTTGTATGAGCAAAGACAAAAGGCGATGGAAAAGGAATTTAATTTTAATACAATCAGTGCGTATAATGATTTCAATAACCACGAAACGCATCATCCATTGGTTAGTGTAATCGATTTTTCAAAAGCAAAAGAACGAACAGGTTCAAAAATGAATTTTGAGCTGTACTGTATTTTTCTAAAAGATGTGAAATGTGGCGATCTGAAATATGGCCGTCATTATTACGATTACCAGGCAGGAACGTTGGTTTTCATCTCGCCAGGACAAACCATCGATGTGGAAAATAAAATAGATTATTACCAGCCCGTAGGGCATGGATTGGTATTTCATCCCGACCTGATCCGCGGTACTTCACTTGGAAAAACCTTAAGTGAGTATAATTTCTTTAGCTACCACACCAGCGAGGCTCTGCACCTATCGGCTAAAGAGCGGCAACTGGTATTGGATCTGTTTGCCAAAATTGACAACGAACTTCAGCAATCTATCGATAAACACAGTAAAAAACTGATTGCCTCCAATATCGAACTGCTACTGAATTACTGTGACCGATTTTACGACCGCCAGTTTATTACCCGCGATACTGTTAACAAAGGCGTACTGGAAAATTTTGAGGAGTTACTAAATGGCTATTTTAAATCAGAAAAACCTTATTCAATTGGCCTCCCTTCTGTTGCTTACTGCGCTGAAGAACTTCATTTTTCGGCTAATTATTTTGGAGACCTGATTAAAAAAGAAACCGGTAAATCAGCACAGGAGTTTATTCAGGCTAAGATTATTGATGTGGCCAAAAATAAAATATTCGACAGCAGTAAAACGGTAAACGAAATTGCTTACGAGCTTGGGTTCAAATATCCACAGCATTTTATCAGGCTATTCAAAAAAAGGGTTGGCAGTACCCCTAACGAGTACCGGAGCAACCAGACAGCATAAATTTTAACCAAATCGTTAATAAATTCATTCTTGAAAAACTTCTGATTAAAAGCTACTGGAAAAGCGGATTTTTTTGATTAAACCTAATTTACAGTTTTTAGGAATTGAGTCTATCGCGTATATTTGAACGTGACCGACAAGACGATTACGCTCAAAAAACAGGAAAAATGATACAAAAAGAATTAACGGAATTAACAGATGAGGAATTGTTGCAGGAAGCAAAAAAGAAGAAATCAGCAGCCATAACCAACGCCGTATTAATTGGTTTTCTGGCTGGTGTGGTATTTTACAGCGTGATGAAAAACAGTTTAGGTTTTTTGACCCTCATCCCTTTATTTTTCATCTATAAACTGGTCAATAATTCGAAATATGACAACCAGGAATTAGAAAACCTTTTAAAAGAAAGAGGCTTGAAATAAGAAAGGTGGCTGATGATCAGATAATGATGGCTGACCTTGGCAAATGGTTGAAGTGTAAAAATATACATCGAAAAATCTAAGAAAGATGGAATCTAATATCAAGATCATTAATAAAAATGAAGGCGAATATTTAGGCATAGCCGGAGGTAACTACAGGATCATCATTTCTGGTGAGCAAACCAGTGGCAACTATGCCGTTATTGAAATGACGGTTCCTCCAGGTGGCGGCCCACCGCCTCATGCGCATCCGGATACACAGGAAATGTTCCATGTATTAGAGGGAGAAGTTGAATTTAAAACGGAAAGCGGCAAACAAATCGTTTCAAAAGACGGCTTTGTCAATATCCCACTTGGCGGAGCCATTCATTGCTTTAAGAATATCTCTGAAAAACCTGCACGACTGCTT
Organism: Pedobacter folensis; assembly: GCF_056490665.1. Taxonomy (NCBI): domain Bacteria; kingdom Pseudomonadati; phylum Bacteroidota; class Sphingobacteriia; order Sphingobacteriales; family Sphingobacteriaceae; genus Pedobacter; species Pedobacter folensis. The sequence goes on along the minus strand of NZ_JBWJIF010000003.1, from coordinate 69,286 downwards.
TGCACGGTAGTACCCGCCGGACTGGAAAATCTATTTCAGGAAATAGGTGCGCCTGTCCTTCCCGGCCAAACGCTACCCATTCCTGAATTAACAGAAGAGCGAAAACAATTATTAAAAGAGATGGATTTGAAATACAATCAGCAAACCTATCCGAAGGATTTTTTGGGATAGTGAGTTCGTTACAGTGCTTAATATATCGCTTAAAGCCCTGCAACTTTTTTGAGGCTTTCTCTATTCAAAGCACCCATATAGCTAATCACTTTTGAATTGGCTTTACCATTCATGTCGACAGCTACATAAGTTGGAAACCCGCCTTCTGCATTCAGGATCGTTCTTAACTGCGCCAAGACTTTTTCATTGATGAAAACATGGGTACCAGGAATCTCCATTTTGACAATGTTCTTTTTCCACAATTCCGTATTAGAACCGCTAGTAGTACACAAATAAATGTAGACTACTGGCAAATCCTTATTTTTCTCATGGAGGCTTTTGCTCGAAGGCAGATCTGCTAAACAAGGTCCACACCAGGTAGCCCAGATATCGATGATCAGTGCCTTATTAGGAAATTTTGATTTTAGATTAATTAGTAAATCTTCAGCTTTTATTTTTTCATCTACTTCATAAAGGTCAGCCTCAAAAGGTAATTTCACTAAAGGTTTGCCAATGTTTGCATCTTCTGGTTGTTTTGATGTGGCAAATAAGTTTTCTACCTTTTTTTGATTAAGATTAGCTTGAGCCAACTCGTTTGTTGATACGCTTTTGCACCAAGGCGTTGTTATGCTGTTAATGATAGTTGGATAAGCGGTAGAAAACAGGTCTTTATAATCATCCAGAAGAAACAGCTTCAATATATCCGATTTCTGTGGGCTATACAAACTGTCTATTAAGGCAAGCGCACCCGGCAGCCCTTTTCCCTTTGTCAGTTTTTCACTCGTAGAATAGCTTTGCAGATACCGGTAAAAAGTGGAGCCATCATTACTTACAAAATAAGGTTTGTGATTGCTAACCTCATTAAAAAGTTTAACTGGCATCAGATTGTTCCGATAGGCTACGCATATATTTCCGTAAAAACCGGATAGGGTTTCGTTTTTGATTGCCCAGGCATAATCGGAATGATCGGCAATAAATTCTTCATCAATCTGGAGTAGCGCATTTTTTATAGAATCAATTTTCGCCAGAAAGAATTCTTCGCTATGTAGTTCTTTCAGCTTTCTAAAATTGTTGAGGCTTTTATCCAGATCTGATTTCTCTTTACGTTTAAAAAGGACATTTTTATTCATTACGGTGTTCAGCTTTCCGTCATCGCCCAGGTATTCCACTCCGTCGGCAATCATAAATGCCCGCTTCTCTAGTTTTTTTGCATCGAGCACTACGGTTAGTCCTGAGTTAACATAAATGCCCGCGTAGAGATAGGGACCAACAGTTAACCAGATTTGCTGATAAGGTAAATTCTGATCGAGCACAACTTTTGCCAGGCCGGCGGCATCTGTTTCTGCAAATTTGCTAACCTGAAAACCAACGCCCATCTGTACCAGCGTTAATTCGATGTTCACCTTTTTGATGCTATCAGGAAGGTTTTTGACCTGAATGCTTAATGTTGCCGGCTTGCGGTTGGCAAGGTAGCTACTCATTTTTTCATCCTCCATTTGAAGAGGGCCGCTGCTTTGTGCATGCACCTGGGTGCAGCTGAGCAGTAATAAGAAATATAAGATACGTTTCATTTTGATTGGTTTTATTTTTTGATGGTGTTTAATGCTTTAAGTACGTTTTCTTTTTTGCCTCTTGAAATGGGTATGCGTGTATCGTCGTTTAATAACAGGTAACCACTGTCCTCTTTAACCAAACTTTTTATGAATTTTGCATTGACTAAATGAGACTGGTGACAGCGGATAAAATCGTAATTGCTAAGCATTTCTTCGTATTCGAAAATGGGCTTTGATACCATAATATTTTTGCCATCAGCAAGATAGAATTGAGTGTAGGCATTGGACGATTCACAGCGAATAATTTCATCAGTATGTACAAACCTGATTTCTTTGGTGGAGGCCAGGGCTAATTTGTGGTCTTTTTTGGCATCTTTATTCTTAATGAGCTCCATTAAGTTTTCCAACTGAACGTTTTGCTTACGCTGATTCAGCTTGGCTTCTACCTTTAGAATTGATGTTTTTAGCTCCTCTGGATTTACCGGTTTAAGCAAATAATCTATAGCGGAAAATTTCACCGCCTGAATACCGTACTGATCGAAGGCGGTTACAAATATCACTTCGAACTGGTAGTGTGGTAATGCTTTGAGCACATCAAAACCATTCTTCTCCGGCATTTGTATATCCAGAAACAGTAAATCCGGATTGGTAGCGACAATGGTCGAAATGGCATCATCGGCATTGGTGGCCGAACCTACAACCGTAACAGGCAATTCATGCTTCCGGAGTAAGCTTACCATGGTTTCAATATTGTTTTTTTCGTCGTCTATTATTACAGCTCTTATCATATTAGCCAGTTTTTGAAGTAGATGGTAACTTGTGTTTCGTTTTGTATTCGGTTTACAGAAAATTCAATCTGCTGGGCATTAAGTGTTTGGTTCAATAGTTTGATTCTTTCTTTAGTGAGCTGCAGCCCAAATCCATTTGATGGATTATTTTGATCGAATCCCCTGCCGTTGTCCCTCACCTGAACAGACATATCATTGCCTGTTTTATCAAATAAGACCATAAGTCTTCCTTGCTCCTGCAGTGAAGATATTCCGTGTTTTACGGCATTCTCTACCAGTGGTTGTAAAAAGAGGCTCGGGATTTCTATGGCGTTGCTGTCTATCTGACTGCTTGCTTTTATCTCATAACTGAAACCGAAACGTAATTTTTCTAGATTTAAATAATTCTCCAAAATCTTTATTTCACTTGATATGCTTACAAATTCGTTGTTGGTGGCTTTTAACGATTCGCGCATCAGGTTACTGAATTCGATCAGATATTTGGATGCATTTTCAGAGTCGTTTTTGGTGATCAAACCCTGGATCGAACTCAGTGCATTGAACACAAAATGCGGATTAAATTGCGAGCGGATAGATTTCAGCTCGGTTTGTACCAATTGCTTTAAGGTATCCTGGGCTTTGAGCTTTTCAGTCTGTTTAGCCGAGCGCCGCAAGAGCACAATAAAACCAACGGCTAACAGAACAAGCATACAAAGACCTATTTTAGCCCATAGGGTTTGGTACCAGGCCGGATGGATGGTAAATGTATATTTGCATACGTGTGTACGTTGCACACTATAGCGGATCAGCAAATCGTATTTACCTGGCGAAAGGTTTTTGAGCCAAACCAGGTTAAAATCGAAATCGTTTACTGTCCAGCCTGTACTGTCTGCACCTTTTACAAGGTTGTATTCGATGATGTTTTTAGACTTGATGATATCGTCTAAATAAAAGATCAGGTTATTTTCATTGGATCGGAATTCCTTTTTCAATTTTAGGAGTGTCGAATCCTTAGCCCAGTCTACCGGTTTTTCATTTATCCTCAGGTCTTTCCATTGTTCTTTAAAAATGCTTAGAAACTCAGGGAGCTGCGAAAATGTAAATACACCAACTACTCTGGGCTGCCATTTTACCCAGTAGGCAGATAACGAAGTTTTAATGCTGTCTGGTTGGTCTGTTTGCCGCACCTGAAAAGTTAAGGCTTTGCCATAAGCGCCTTTAAACTGCCCCAGGTAAGCCGTCACATCATCAATTTTAGTAGAGTCGGCAATTTTGGTCATCCAATACGTATTGGTAAATATTTTCGGCGTGGTCCAGGGTAATACCACCTTTTTATTATTTTCCAGCACCCTGAACTGGTATTTAGTCGCATTTTGAGCATTAATGCCATTTACGGTGATGACAATCCCGGTTGAGTCAAAGATGGGCACCGCAAATACACCGGCATAACTATCTCTGGCCTGGGCATATACCCCCGATTGTTTATTGGAATAGGTTTTTAATTGTGGTATTTTTTCCAGCACATGCCTGTAGTTTACCGCCAGTTTGTTGGAATAAAAGGCCGAGATTAACAGGTTATTCTGCTGTGTAAATCTAGAATTGTGGCTGTAAAATGTATTGGAGAAATATTTACGAATAGAATCACCATGCTGATCATATTTAATAACAGGGTGGATACTATCCAGGTTCATCTCCAGCTTTTGTGCAAAGCAAAAGATCTGGCAAAAATAGAAAAGGATAAATATGATGGTACTGCGCATCTGCTTGTTTGAAATTATTAAGTTCAAAGTAAAGGCTTTCAATCATTGCTTGTATACGCTGATTTGAATCTGGTAGATTCTATTTTGAATCAGGTAAATTCGATCACCGAAAGAGCGGTGAGCAATTGGCACAGTTATCGCTTATTTCCTATTATGAAACAAATATATCTTATTGTAGCGTTGTCGGTAATGCTGCTTAGCAGTGCTTGTTATAGCACCAGAACTGCTGGTAACAGCGGCAAAGTGCCCCCAGGACAAGCTAAAAAAGGAACAGGCTCAAAATCGGCCAAACCTTTTGCCCCAGGACAACAAAAAAGGAATTAAAAAAGAAAACCCTCCAAAATCTGGAGGGTTTCTTTCTTTATTACACAAACAACTAATGTTTTCCTTTACCGTTTCCATGGCCTTTGCCATTTCCGTTTCCTTTGTTAAAATGCGGTGAAGCTTTTCCCTTATCACCTTTATAAACTTTGGCATTACCCTTCACCGCCGAATATTTTGGCCCTTTGCTTTTCCCTATAGCCGATTGGCCATGATTGCCTTTAAATTTGGCATATTTAACTTTGTGGGTTTCAAAATAACGGTAAGGCTGAGGAGAATTAATTACCACCTTGTAGCCATTATATAAATCGTAGCCCCTATATCTCGGTGGAAGCGCTGTGGTAAAAACCCATCCTCCGCTACCTAAATAAATAAACTGTTTTTTAGGCACATAATAATAACTCTCAATATCGGGCAGATAGTAATAATCTACATAATCATATCCGGTTGGACCCCATGCAGGCTGTGCGCCAATATTGATGTTTACACTTACCTGGGCCTGAGATTTGAAAATAAAGCCGCTGCTGACCACCATTAATAACAGCAAGAATAACTTTTTCATCGGTTTAAATTTAGATGTGAACAATTCGTATTACGGTTTTAAAGTAACCGTTCCCAGCAGTGTATTTTGCCCTAAAGCTACTTTAACAGCAGTAATGGTGCTATCTCTATAACCCACAACCGGCACGAATTTAACCGAGTAGGTACCCGAAGATAAGCCACCCACTGTAAATTTACCCGTTAAAGGATCTGCAACGGTACCTACGGTATCTGTACCTGCAATAACCAATACCTCAGGATGGCTGGCCAAAGGCAAAACAGTTCCTGAAATTAATCCGGTGGTTGCTGATGCAATTCCACGTACCACTGGTTTTAATATATATTTTCCGTTTCCCGTACTGACGATCGATTTCGCTGCATCAAAATCTAACAGCAATGTATAAGCAGCGCCTTCAACCAGTTCAGGATTAGCCGTTAATTTTACCTTCCAGCCAGATGTTTGTGCACTAGGCGTTTTAAGTTCCTGTTGAACACCATTTACTACAATCGTATTTCCGGTTTCATTAAGCACTAGTCTGATTTCGGTAATTTCTCCTGATGGCATTTCGCCCGAAGCAACCAAAATATCAGGGTTACTGGTGCCGATTCTAAAATCAAGAATATCGAATATACCCGTACTGGCCGCAAACACATAAGGTTTATCGCCCGATACCAACACAATCTCTTTTACACTTAAATTAATCTTATCGAAGTTACCCGGGGCATCAGTCATTTTAATCTGAACTTTAGTTGTTCCCTGGCTCGATTCATTTTTTTTACATCCATAAAAGGCAGTCATCCCGATTACAACGAAGACGGCTAAAATGGTATTTACAAAATTTGTTTTCATAACTGTAGATTTTATTTAAAGTTTTACGCTTCAAAGTTGAAGGCCGAACATGAAACCAACATGAAATTTAAAATTTATTTTTTTCATCTTATTTTCATGTTGCCAGTCTACTTTTGAAATGTGAGCGCACCATGTATGGTGGTTTTTAGGTAGGGTTTACCTCTTAGGGGGTAAACTTTTTTTATATTTATAAAATGATCCGATTCGCCGTTATTTTTTGTCTGGTTATTGCCCCGCTTTCGGGTGTTTTCGCCATGCGCCAAGATTCTACCACTTTGAGTGTAGCGAATCTGCAAGAAGAACAAGTGATAAAAAAACAGGACAAAGGAAAAAAAGACAAACAGCCTGAAAATCAAAAACCTGAGCTGCTTCAAATCAAAGAAGTACCAAAAGCCAAAAAGCAGCTAAAACCCATGGCGGTAAGGCCTAATGTAAAGGTAAAACCCATCAAGATTATTAAACCCAAGATTAAAAGGCCGTAAAGGATAAATATATGCGCATACGTCTCTTAATTTTATTCTCGTTTTTGGTCATATCGAATGTAAAGGCACAGCAAGATTCGACAAAAGCTACGCTTACACTGGCGACCATGTATAATAGTAACATTAACTATTACGGACAGGTTACCCCTGAAAAATATCCCTATGTACTCTTTAATGCCACATTACGATTTCCTAACGGTTTGTATTTTTCGGGTGGTGGTTATAAACTGCTAAATTATGGCTCAGCCATTTCTGAAACCGATTTAGGCATAGGTTATGATTATGATTTTAACGAAAAACTCACTGCGGGAATAGCCTATACTCACTCTTTTTTCCCTTCCAATTCTCCTTTGCTCCAGGCATCCAATAATAATAACATCAATGCATCGGCTGCCTACCAGTGGCCCTGGTTTAAAACAGATCTTAGTGTAGACGTGGCCTTCGGAAAGCAAACCGATGGATTTATCAGTTTTGGAAATTCAAAAGAAATCGAACTGGGAACGGTGTTCAATGAGAAAAACCTCATTTCAGTTACACCAGCCATCGAGATTACAGCGGGCACTACCCATTTTTACGAAACGTATATCATCGAAAAAAACAAAAGGCAGAATTCGAATGGAAACGGAAAGGGAAAAAGTGATACGGCTCCTGGAATCGTTAACGGAAATACGACGTCGGTAGTGGAGAACACGGTCAATCAGTTTAAACTATTGTCGTACAATTTTAAGTTGCCTTTAAACTGGAGTAACGGGAATTTCCTTGCAGAGGCCAGTTATCAGTTCTCTATACTTGGAAACAGAAAAGAAGAGAACGTAAAACACCAGCAATCTTTTTTTGGTTTAGCAGTTTACTATCAATTTTAATCGGCATGAAGGTATTGATTGTAGAAGATGAAAAAACACTAGCCTTTGAAATGGAAAAATTCCTTAAAAAGGCTTTTTTCTTATGTGATCTGGCCCATAGCTTTAAGCAGGGCGTTAATAAACTGGAGCTGAACCAATATGATTATGTGCTTATTGATTTAGGTTTGCCGGATGGGGATGGCTTTGAGCTGCTGGGCAAGGCGAAAAAAAGCAATCCCGATGCCGCTTACATCATTCTTACGGCCAGAGGTAAATTAGAAGACCGGGTGGCGGGCTTAGACATGGGCGCAGACGATTATTTAGCGAAACCTTTCTTTTTACCCGAACTCCAGTCGCGCATGCAGGCCATTGCAAGGCGAAAATTTAAGGTTACCGAAGAATTAATTCCACTCGGAAACTTTAGTATCGACCTGCAAAAACGTTTTGTATTTTTTGAGGAGGAGCAGATTGAGCTTTCGCGCAAAGAGTTTGACCTTTTAAGTTACCTTTTACTGCATAAAAACAGGGTGCTTACCCGAATACAATTGAGCGAACATATTTGGGGCAACTTCGTAGATGATGATTACGATTCGAACTACATTGATGCACACATTAAAAATATCAGAAAGAAATTAAACATTTACGCCCCTACCGAATGGTTAGAAACCGTTCGGGGCGTTGGTTATAGAATTAAAAAATAATTTGAAACTATCTACTAAACTCACTTTATTTATTACCGGATCTAAACTTGCCATTGTAGGTCTGTTTATTCTATTGCTCCCTTTTCTGATCCGGCAGATCGCCTCTAACTACACCAATTTTTCACTTCGGAACCAGCAGAAAAAAGTAATCCAAAACATCAATAAAAAAGGATTAGATTATTACTTCGAAGGGGATAACAGTTATGGAAGCTACACCATGCTTAAAGATGAATATATTGCACTCGAAACGGTGGCGCAAACCCTGAAACTAGATACCATACGCGACACCAAACGTATTGTAGAGCAAGATACCATTGCTTATCGGGTACTCAGTTTTACCTTTAAAAAAAATCAAAAAAACTACCTTCTGGAAATCGGTAAAACCACTGCCAGCATTAACCTTTACAATGATGCATTACAACGTTTTGCCTTATATGTGCTCATCATTCTTATTGCCTTAAGCATTATTATAGATTTGATTTTTACCCGGCAGCTAATCAAGCCACTTGGGCAGATTATTAAATTAAGACTAAGCAATAGCCGGTTCCCTTTTAAAAAGAAACATGGTCATATTAATACCAGTACACAAGATTTTAAATACCTCGATCATTCCCTCATTTCATTAATGGACCAGATTAATGAAGCTTTTGAAAAGGAACGGGAATTTACCGCGAATGCTTCGCACGAGTTTATGACCCCCATTAGTATTTTACAAAACAAAATGGAAAACCTGCTTACTGAAGAATCGGCATCCGAAACGGTACAGGAACATATTGTGGATATGATGAAAACACTGGAGCGGTTGAAGAAAATATCGCGATCGCTTTTACTTATTTCAAGAATAGAAAATGAGCAGTTCTCTAAACAGGAAGAGATAGAACCGCAAGTACTCCTGAATGAAATAGTGGAAGAAATAGGCCATAGGCTCGAAGAGAAAAACATTCAGATCGACATCAATCTCAGCCATAATCAGCGTTTAAGCCAGATCAATCACGATCTTTTATTTCAGCTTTTTTACAACCTCATTAACAATGCCATTAAGTTTAACAAAGAAAATGGAAGTATACAGGTTGCTGATCTTATTGAAAAAGGTTATTATTCTATTCAGGTGAGCGATAGTGGCCAGGGTATTAAAGCAGAAGATATACCGCATGTATTTGATCGTTTTAAAAAAACCGGACATGCTGAAAATACCGGTTACGGATTAGGTCTTGCCATTGTTAAAAGCATAGCCAGCTACCTTAGCCTAAAAGTTCAGGTGAGCTCAATACCAGGGGAAAGAACAAGTTTTAAAGTGATTTTCGAAGCAGCGCAAGGCGGAAACAAAAAGAAAGCTAAGGGCGCAGATGAGGTTTAATCCCCTACTGTTTCAGGGCGTTAGATCAAATTTTTTACCGAATAAAACAGTTATTTTCTTCCTTTTTTCCAGGTAGTTTTTCAAATCGTCACCCGAATTAAACTGCATTTGTTTACCATTACAATAAAACGGTCTTCCGTATGTACTGCTATAGTACGACTTATAAATATTGATTACTTCTTCACCATTATATTTATACAGCACAATACCATTCATATCAGGATAATTGGCAATATCCTGAAATTCGTTTTTAAGCCAGGCTAAATTCGCTAAAGGATTTTTTGTTCCACAGGCGGTGGTATTTTGATCATAAGAAACATCCTTTTTTTTACATCCGATCATGCAGGTTAAAAGCAATATGGCTATGATTTTTATTTTCATTTTTTAATAATGGCTTGTGGTCATCTTTTTGGTTAGCTATTCTGATAAACGAAGATAGTCATTAGTCATTCTTTTTCAATAAAATAGCCACTAAAAACCCCTGCAAACTTTAGCCAATTGAAAATAAGTGTAATAAGCACTACCTTCGAATATGCCATTATTAAAAATGCATCATCAAGAATTCGAAGCTCCTGAGCAACTGCAGGACACGATAAAATGCTTCTGGTATAACAGAAGAGTATCTGGAGCGCAACTATCGGGTTTTGAAGTCATACCTGATGGTTATGCAGAAATTATTTTTCATTTTGGCAGCGGATGTAGCATGTTGGTTAACGGAGAATTGCAGCCTTTACCCTCTCCTTTTATGATGGGTTTACTTAATCAGCCGGCCATATTTTACACGAAAAACCGTTTTGAAATCATTGCGATCAGGTGTTTTCCATGGACGGTGTTCGATTTACTCGATCTCCCATCCGACAAGCATGACTTACATCTGTTCGAACACCCCATCGCCAGGCTTCAGGCTGGACTGAATGCCTTTGTTATTGCCGGCCAGATAGATGAAGCTGTGGCAAAGGTTAAATCGTATTTCTTACAGGCCAGGGCGCAGCTTGCTCCCAACAGCATGTTATTCAAAGCCGGGATGGCGATGCAGGAAGCAAAAGGCACCATACCCGTGAGCGAGGTTGCAGCCGCAGCCCATGTTACCGTACGTACACTGGAAAGGAACTTTAAACGATCTTCCGGTCATACGGTTAAAGATGTATCCGGCCTGATGCGTTTTGAACAGGTGCGTAATCAATTGTGGCATGATCCGGATGCCAGTCTCGCCAGTTTGGCACATGAGTTTGGTTATACCGATCAACCCCACCTCAGCAGAGAATTTAAACGTTACAGCGGCACCAGCCCCGCAGCATTCGCGCGAAAGGCAAAGAAAGGAAAACAGATGTTAAACAACGGTATGCTTAACCTTTCCTCTTGAGGGATAATTTATTTTATAAAAATCAGTGATACTTCGTGGTTGCCTGTCTACGACTATCTCGTGTGGACACAGCTAGTATAAAGATTTCCCTTACCGCTCTATGCCGCGGCGGCATGGTACTTTGGAGCGCCAAAGTACCCAAAACGCTTTATCAATCCAGCTAGGGGCTTTTTACACAATCTCACGCACATCAAAAAACAACGGCACTTTGTTTTGTGTAGATATTGCTAGGCTAAAGTTTGTACTTAATATGCACAAAACCACTGCGTTTTATGTTTGGAAGTGACATGGGTGCTGAGTTGCTCCTGTTTTTTGATCTTCCTAGCCCTTGGGATTGACGGCGCTCTTCGGTAAAACCTGTGCTTTTATTAAAGGGTGTAGCCAAACGCATAAAAACTACCAGAAAAAGATGTGTCCAATCATTATAGCTGCGTGGGAATAATAAGCAATTTTTGAAACGCTGTAATGATACCCTGTCAACGATTGTCGTGTTTATACAAGCCTAATACCCGGGCATTCCAGAATTTTGTGTTTTAATCATACGATATGAACACTACACATTCAAATAAAAATCTCGAACACCCAGATGCCTTTTACGATGTTATTATTTCAGGCGCTGGTCCTGTAGGTTTGTTCCTGGCCTGCGAACTGGCTTTAGCCAAATGTTCAGTACTGATACTCGAAAAGGCAGTGGAGGCGCACTCACCTTTAAAACAGCTTCCCTTTGGCATCCGTGGTTTATCGGCGCCAACCATTGAAGCACTTTATCGCCGTGGTTTGCTGCAAGAACTTAAAATACATCAACACCTTAAAAACCCACATCAAAATGCCGTTCAGGGACCCCGCCGACAAGCAGGGCATTTCGCTGGCATTCCATTTCACGATGGCAATATTGATAGCACACAATGGAAATATCGCCTACCAGGTTCTACACCTACCAGTTTAATTACGGAAATGGAGGAGCTGGAAACCATACTTTCCCGGCGTGCAGAAACCCTGGGCGTTGAAATTAAACGAGGTTTTGCCTTTACGGGCTTCCATCAAAGCAGCGAAGGTGTAACGGTACAAACTGCTGGTCAATCTTTCGAAAGTAAATGGCTTGTGGGTTGCGACGGAAGCCGAAGCGTGGTGCGTAAGACTGGCGGTTTTGAATTCGCGGGTACTGAACCCGAATTTACCGGTTACTCAGCTAAAATAGACCTCGCCAATCCAGAGTTGCTTAAACCCGGACGAAACGTAACGCCAACAGGCATGTACATGCAATCGCAGCCGGGTTACCTGGCCATACAGGATTTTGATGGCGGTGCATTTCATGGTTCGGCCAAGGCCATTACGCGCGAACATTTGCAAGAGGTACTGCGCCGTGTTTCAAACACCGATGTTACCATCAGTAAGCTCCATATTGCCAGCACCTGGACCGACCGGGCAAGGCAAGCTACAAGCTACCGAAACGGACGCGTACTTTTAGCTGGCGATGCTGCGCACATTCACGCGCCTTTAGGCGGACAGGGGCTTAACCTGGGTTTGGGTGATGCCATGAACCTGGGCTGGAAACTCGCAGCCACTATCCACGGGAAAGCGCCTGAAGGTTTACTGGATAGTTATGGCACAGAACGACATCCCATTGGTGCGCAAGTACTCGATTGGTCGCGCGCCCAGGCAGCCATTATGAAACCTGAACCTAATGCCCGCGCTTTGCATGCCATTATTACTGACCTGATCAATACCACTGATGGTGCCACTTATTTTGCCGGCAGGGTGTGGGGCGTTTCTACCCAAATTAATCTCGATGGGAAGCATCAACTAATTGGCTGCAGTGTTCCTAATTTTGAATTTGAAGATGGGAGAACCATTGGTGAATTGATGCACAGTGGCCGGGGCATATTGCTCGATTTTGACCAAAATATTTCACTCAAAAAGTTGGTTAATGAATACAACGACCAGATCGATTATATTTCGGCAACTGCAAAAAATCAACTGGACCTTTGCGCGGTATTGATCCGGCCCGATGGGATTGTTGCATGGGCTACTGATCATGATATTGATTACAGCGAACTGCAAAAAGCAATGGAACAATGGTTTGTATAAAAAATCAGCATTTTGGCTAACATAAAAAGAGGACGATCATAAGTTCTAAATCTCGTCTATACTGTCACGTTGAGAATGTCGAAACGCCTTGTAAAACATTTACGCAAGTCCTTCGACAGGCTCAGGATGACAATTCATTTTCTTTGGGATATTTCAACAATCCTATTCCATCTTAAGCCAGGTATAGCCTTCTGCCTTGATTTTGATTTTAAGTTGAATTTTATTTGCCGCGTCTACTATATGGCTTGTTTTCTTTCCGGCTTCATCGGTTACAAGCACATTACGGGTTAAACCTGCATAATACAAAGGAACTGATATTACCCTTTCGATATCCTGATCTAAAGGATTATAAAGCATTAACAAACCCTTTGTTTTCAGACTTGGGTTTACATGTAAAATGCCATCCCAGTCTCTGCCATCGGCCCTGCGTAAGTGGATAATGTCGCTATTGAGAATATCACGGTATTGTTTGTACCAATTGATTACACCTTTTACAGTTTCTTTGGTGGCTTCGGTATCATACAAACGAGGCCCACGATAACAGGCCTGCACCCCTGCCCCATAATATTGCATCATCAATTGTTTATAGTCTTTCAGGTGATCGGCGAGTGGCTCGAGCACGGCTTCAGCTCCTCCTCCCTGATAGGCCGTTAGTGGCACAAAACCCCAGCCCATGCTTGGTGTTTTCTCCCAGGTACCGTCAAAAATATTCTGTCGGTTCAGGATCATCTGGTTAGCCCTTGGCAAAGAAAAGTTCACCTCACGATAGCCAATTGCAATTTTATTGGTACCGTCTAAAAAGTACCAGTCGGGTGCATTGATGTAAATTCCCCTTTCGCTTAACCAGTGGTAAAGTTCTTTTTGGATTTCCATTTGTGTCCATTGGCTATCGGCCAGCCCCTTGTGTCCCGGATGCGTGGTCGAAGCACATACATCACCAGGGTAAGGCCCGTCGTTTTCCCAGATATCGAATCCTGTTTTTTGAAAAAAGTATTTGATTTTATCGCGGTAGCTCAACCCCCATTTACTGCCAAAACATGGTGCATGACCAAAAAATGCACCTCCGGGTTTTCCCGTCAGCGGACTAATCACATCATCTTCATCACTAATTCTTCTGGAACTAAAAAGCGAATAACCGCCAATCTTTATATTTTTAGCATGGGCATATTCGGTCAGGTTTTTCCACTTTTGGATATTCGCCGCAGTAGAATCTTCCATATTCAGGTGGCTTCCAAAACTTAAAATCAGCGCTTCGTACCCGGTTGCCGCACATTGATCAATGGCGCTCTTTACCTGCTGATCGTTCTTGCTCACCAGGTGCATAAATATTGGATTTTGAGTTGTCCAGGGTGCAATCATTCTATACATTTTACGAATGGCTAAACCTCGTCTTTCCCGATCATAACCATCCATTAAAAGCTCATTGCTGCGGATAGAGCTGAAAATTTCGCCTGCGGCCAGTTCAACATTCACCCCTTTATCTGGGTATACTTCCAATAAACAAGGGGTAGTTTTATCGTAATTCACCTGGGAGGTATAAAGGCTATCGGCCTTCCAATGCGTGCTCTGGTCACTCAAACTGTACTTCATGGCGTTGTTAAAGGCAAAATTACTCTCAATATAAATACCATGTGGTGTTTTCATTTTATCGGTACTGCCCACAACAGCGCTTTCCTCTTCCACCACACCCAGGATCTCATTTACCACCTGATCAACCTTAATAGCAGCATTCGTTTTATTCTCTACGGTAATCCATTTGGTCATCAGCGGAATTCCGTCGTACAACGCATAATTTACCTTAACCAGCACACCGTTTAGTTTAGCATCTGCACTTTTATAGGTAAAAGTTAGTGTTTTGCCTGTTGGATTTTTCTGATTGGCCGTCCACATGGAGCCCGGTTTCCATTTGATAAACTGGGGCAATGCCGTGATTTTATAATCCTGGAACTGAAAATCACCTTCACTAGCTTTCAAACTTCCAAGCATGCCCGTGGTGATGTAGGCATTCTCTTTCTGGCCATATAAACCACCGATATTGTATTTTTTACCATTAATGCTTACCTGGGCTTCGGGCTTAACTGACCGGAGTAACTGCTCGCCGGTACTCAGATTGCGAAGATCGGTACAGGCCACATTTGGCGATAAACGGAATACCCGTTTAAGGAGCCCATTGCTTAAAATAAGGTCCTTTTGATCTGCACTTTTAAAAACAGCAGCAGCGTGGCCTTCCCCATGCACCAGCCAATCAACCGTGCTTAAATGATCCTGGCTGCTTTTCCAAACCGGGATCTGCTGGGCGAAGATTTCGGTACATCCAACAGTTAAAATGAATGCAAACAGCAAAATAATGGCTTTAGAAAATGTATTGGTGCTGCCCGTAGGCAATTTGGTTAGTTTTCGGGCCGTTATACTTTTCAGCCCCCTTAGTTTCAGCATATTCTTTGTTTCGGTTGTGCTAAAATATGGAAATTTTATGAGCGTTTAATGTCTGATCAACAGATCGATTGAAACGCCCAAAAGCACTAACAAAATTCCAAATATGAACATGCCCAGGCAATAAGCAATCATTGCCTTTACATAGTTTACTACTTTTTTCCCATTAAAAAACTGTGCAATAGCCCAGGTACTGTAAGCTGCCGCGGTAATACCCGAAACTTTCATTAAACTGATTTTGCTAAGTCCTTCGGCAATGGCAAAAACAGAAATGATTAACATGCCAATGCCCATTACAAAACACAGGAGGATTAATATTTCGAAAAAGTTGTAGTTATATTTTTTAAAAAACAGTTTTAACCACAGGGAAATACAAACACCCATTAAAATATTGGCATAACCATAATGGCCCTGCACCCAATCGTAAATTAAACCAATACTTGTTTTTTTTACCTCTTTAAATTCAACATAACCTTCTTCAATATGGAAGAAATGACTAATTACCGTATAAATTAACGAGCAGACAATGATAAATATAACAGGTTTCACCAATCGGCTCCGGTTATCGGCAATAAATGTCCTGATGTTTTGTCCGGGCCTGATCAGCAGTTCTTTTACCGTGAACAATATTCCTTTTTCGAAATGTAAGATATGTTGAATTTCATGCAGGATATAATGTGCATCTACCCTTTTAATTTGCATTGGCTGACCGCAATGGCCGCAAAAATTAGTGTTAACGGTTTGGTTACAATTTTTACAGTTCATGGTATTGGGTATCATAAAAAACTACTGATTGATATGTGGCATAATTTGATTTTTAAAGAAATAAATACCTGTCCAGGCGATAAACGGCTCCATTTCCGGAATAAATAAAATAAAATTTTGCCTTAAGCAGAACCAATGTGAATACGAAAACCAAACCCAATATGACGAGCACGATTAAAGCGCTCTTTAAAGCCAGTTTACACTTGTTTAGTTCTACAAGGTTTAATTCGGGGTATTTTTTCATGTTCAAAAAATGTTCACTGTAAAAGTGAGTACAAAAATATTTTCAAAGGCTACACTTTAGTGTAAATTTGCGATTAAGCCATCCCCAAAATGAAAGATCCGATTACCTCCGCTTTGCTGACTAAGAATAAGGTTGAAAAAGTATCAGCCGAAGACCTTCTCCAGCAGCAAAATTACATGGAAGCGATAAAGGCTTTTGCGCGTTTAACCTACGAAAGCGTATATGTGATCGATTACGAAAAAATGGCATTTGAGTATGTTTCAGAAAACCCCTTGTTTTTAGGTGGTTATTCGCCCGAAGAAGTATTGGGTCTGGGTTATGAATTTTATTTTAAAAATGTTCCTGAAAAGGATCTCACCTTATTGAGCCTGATTAACGAAGCCGGATTCGATTTTTTCGCAAAACTGCCTGGCGGAGAAAAAAAACACTATAGCATTACTTACGATTTTCATCTGAAAAACCAGGAAGGTAAATCCACGCTGATTAACCATAAACTGACCCCCTTATTTTTAACCAGTGAAGGGAAGTTGTGGAAAGCGATGTGTATTGTCTCCATCTCGCACCATCAGCAGGCGGGTAATATCTGTATTTACAAACAGGGTACCGATGAGCTGTGGGAACTCAATATCGAAAATAAAATCTGGCAGAAATCAGCGAAACCAAAACTAAGCCAAAGGGAAATCGAAATTTTGCAACTGCACGCCCAGGGCTTAACCATTAATCAAATTGCCGAAAAAATATTTGTTGCCCCCGATACCGTAAAATATTACAGGCGAAGGATTTTTGAACGGCTGGAAGTGAGTAATATGGTTGAAGCGCTTTCACGGGCGGTTAACAGCAAGATGATTTAATTAAGTGGCAAAGCAAACAATAATGCCTTAACCTAAAAATGCGCCCAGCAATTTAACCTGAACGCATTAATATTTAACAACGCTAAAATAATTTTAAAGATCCAGGATCGCCAGCGTTTCGCCCTTAGGAAGCTCCCTGGCTGTATATTGAAGGCTCAATTCGCGGTTGGCATTTTTCTTTTCTAATTGCAGCAGTTCTTTTACGGCTATCGTCATATTCAGATCTGAGCCGGTAGCATTGGCAAAAGCCCATTTTTTCAGGGTATTTCCTTTATCATCTTTTAAAAAGATAATCCGATCGGTACCTACACCCTTTCCGGTACAATGCCTGTAATTGATCCGCAACTGATCGCTTTCTTTAGCCGCATCCAGTTTAAGCATTCTTAAACTCAGGGGCTGGTTTACAGCCTGCTTTAAAATGAGTTTGTTGTTGAGGAAAATTTCGTAACTGTCTAACCCAAATTTAGCGGTAAAACCAAGGGTGGTAAAACACAGGGTAATCAGCGCAAACATCTTAATAAACGCCTGATTGAATTTGATTTGTTTCATGTGACACGTTTTTAGTGAAAAATTGATTCTTTCTACACAATATTAAGTTATTGGGAAGGGCAAGAGAAAAATAATAGACGAACAACCAGAATAATAGATATCAGTCTTTTTATGATTATATTCATCTACTATTTATGTCGTTTGTCGATATAATTTTGCGGGCTAAATACTTTTCGTTTCCTTTATCATCAACGGCATTAACCGTACCAACAACAGATCATTAACTAAAAAATGGACTCACTGGACAAACCGCTTAAACTGCCGTTTTCTAAACGCAGCGTTTCATTAAAATATGTTTTGATTCATGTTGCGTATTGGTTGCTCATTACAGGATTCTTTATTTATGAGAAAAAGTACCTCATCTATAAAGCCAGCATGCCCTACTTTGTGGCCTGCGTAAGTGGTAGGATTGTATTGCTGATGATCATCGCGTACCTTAATCTCCATTACTTTTTACCCAGATTTTTGCTTAAAAAACGATACTTCGCCTATTTTGGATGGGTACTCATTTCGGTAATAGGGTATTTAACCGCTCAGAGTCTGTTCGATTATTATTTATATGGCTATGTGGTAGGTCCCATGCGCAACAGCCACCTCATGGAGAGCTTATCATACAATTTTTTTAGTACACTATGGTATTTGGGTTTAATGCTCGCCCTTAAGCTAAGTATCGACTGGTATGGCCAGCAGCTTATTATCCAGCAGATAACCGTAGAGAAACTAAACGCAGAGCTTAACTTTCTCCGTGCACAGGTCAACCCGCATTTCCTGTTTAATGTATTGAATAACCTCTATGCACTAACCCTTAAAAAATCGGAGCTTGCCCCGGATGTTGTACTTAAACTATCAGAAATGATGGAATATATGTTGTACGACAGTAATGACGAAAAGGTATTGTTAGAAAAAGAGATCAGTTATCTTCATAACTATATCGAACTCGAGCGGTTAAGGTTTAGTGGAGCGGCCAATATTGTGCTGAACAGCGATGCTACCCTTAATGGAGATGAGATTGCACCACTGCTACTCCTTCCTCTCGTAGAAAATGCCTTTAAACATGGGCTCAGCAAACAAACTGAAAGCAGCTGGTTAAAGATAAATATCGGATTGACAGGGTCAACATTGTCTTTCCTGATCGAAAATGCCAAACCATCTTCAATAAGCGACAAGAGGAATGGAGGTATAGGCCTGATCAATTTGCGAAACCGGCTCGAACTACTTTACCCCAACCGACACCAACTGGAGATTGAAGATAAAAACAACATTTTCAGCGTCAAATTGATCATTGAACTGTAGATTAAACCATTGAAAAGCATGCTAAATGTTATTGTTATAGATGATGAACCTCTTGCCCTCGAAATATTAGAGGGTTATCTGAAAAGAACTGAAAATCTGTATTCGGTATCGTTATTTAGCCATGCTGGTGAAGCTTTACATTACCTGGAAAATAATAAGGCCGATGTATTGTTGCTTGATATCGAAATGCCCGAAATGACAGGAATTGAGTTCCTAAAACGTTTATCAGAGCCGCCGCTTACTATTTTTACAACTGCCTACCGCAACTATGCCTTTGAAGGATTTGAGCTTGGCGTTATCGACTTTTTACTTAAACCGATTTCCTTCCCCAGGTTTTCGGCTGCAATGGATAAAGTAAAAGATTTTCTTGCGCTTAAATTACAAGATCACAAATTGGATACGGATGCACCTGAGCCCGGATTTATCTTTGTTAAAAGCGGGGTAAAAAGGATTAAACTTTATTTCGATCAGATTACACATATTCAGGGTTTAAAAGATTATGCTATTATTCACACACCAGTAGAAAGGATTGTGATTAAAGGCTCGATAAAGATGGTACAAGAAATGTTCCCTGCTCCGCTTTTTATTCGCGTACACAAATCCTTTCTAGTTGCCCATAAGGCAATTAAACGGATAGAGCACAACAGGATCATGATCGGCACTCACCAGATCCCGATCGGGCGGAACTACCGCGAAACACTGGAGCAAAAGATTAACTTAAACAAATAAAACTTTGGCCGGGATTTGCCATCCCAACCAAAGCCTCGTTTTATTGGAAATCGCATTAAGCGTTCAATCCGCCGTCGATTGTTAAAAACGAACCAGTAATGTATCTCGCTTCTTCACTTGCAATAAAGCTCACAAATGAGGCAATATCTTCTACCGTACCATAATCTGGCAGTGCCATACGGGTTCTCAGAAAATCGGCCAATGGTGCATCAGCTGGATTCATATCCGTATTAATTGGCCCGGGCTGAACCAGGTTTACCGTAATTTTTCTGGCACCAAGGTCGCGGGCTAAACCGCGTGTAAAACCCTGAAGTGCCGATTTGCTCATGGTATACAAAGTGGTTTCAGGACCAACAGCATTATCGCCCATGTTGCTGCCAATGGTAATAATGCGACCACCTTCGGGCATAGCTTTTACGGCGGCCAAAGCAGCTACAAAAACCGCCTGTACATTAACGGCCATAATTTCGTTATAATCTTCAAGGGTATGTTCTTCAAAGGCTTTGCCAATGTAAATACCGGCATTGTTAACCAGCACATCGATACGGCCAAAATCGACAATGGTTTTAGCCACTGCACCCCTTACTTCATCAGCTATGGTACTACTTGCTTTTAATGCAACCGCAACTCCCCCGGCAGCTTCAACCTCAGCCACTACCGCCAACGCTTTTTCGGCTGAATGGGCATAAGTAAATACCACTTTAGCACCTTCTGCGGCTAACCTTTTTACAATCGCTGCGCCAATGCCACGACTTCCTCCTGTTACCAGCGCAATTTTATCTGTTAATTTTTTCATGTGTATTTTTTAATTTTTCTGCTAAAGTAAAAGAGATACTTTACATTTGCAGGTAAGCATCAAATTGTTAGGTACTAACAAAAAAGTAAGAAATGAGAAAAGAAACATCAACCAATGCTTTGAACGAAAAAATGATGATCGACAGCTGTGGCATGTCTTCATCGCTGGCCGTAATTGGCGGAAGGTGGAAACCTGCAATATTGTGCCGTCTTTCTTATGGCACCATGCGTTATGGCGAACTTAAAAAAGACATTATTGGCATTTCAGAACGGATGTTAGTGGCACAGCTAAGAGAACTGGAGAAAGACCAGATCATTACACGTGTTGTTTTTCCGGAAGTACCACCAAGGGTAGAATACCGCCTGACTGATTTGGGCCGTACCATGAAACCGATGCTGGATGCGATGTCTGACTGGGGCAACATGTATCGCGAACAGATCAACCAAATGCAAGATTTATCTGCTACAGTAGTGCTTGACAAGTAAGCGGAACCTGATGAACCTGCGATCTCTTTAAAAACTAATCCTGCTTCCCGGTTCAAAAAATTTTAATAAAAAATAACATGCTGTTTTTCGAGTGACAAACAGCTGTCATAGTGCGGATATAACTTTGTTCTATTAAATGAATATCACATTATGTCAGCAATTATGATTACTAAAAGCGAATTACTACAGCATTGGTTAGGCCACAGAAAACTAACCAGAAAAACCATTGAAAAATTTCCCGAAAAAGAATTATTCGAATTTTCGATCGGTGGAATGAGGCCTTTTTCTGCCTTAATTAAAGAGTTATTATCAATTGATGTTCCTGGTTTAAAAGAAATGGTCACCAGAGAAACATCGCCGTTTAGTCACGATCTTCCGCTGAATACCAAGGAAGAGATCCTAACAAAATGGGATGAGGATACCCCAAAAATTGTGGAATACTTTAACCAGATCTCCGAAGATCAGCTTCAAGAAACCATTAAGTTATTCGGGCAGTACGAGTTTACGATCATTAGCCACCTCTTGTATTTCATTGATAACGAAATACACCACCGCGGTCAGGGCTTTGTCTATTTAAGGGCCTTAGGTATTGAGCCTCCATTTTTCTGGGACCGTTATTAAAAAGCAAGAGACTGTATCATAAAGGCTATTTCACCTCAGATACTGTCATGTTGAGCCTGTCGAAACACCTTACGAGGTATTTAAATAAGTTCTTCGACAGGCTCAGGATGACAATTCTATATTTATGATATGGCCTCTCTGTTTTTTAATCTCTTTAAACCAGATTCCATTATCTCAACCAGTTCATTATTCAAATGGGCTGGTTCTATAATTTCGGCCACATCAACAAATTTAACAAACCAGCGTACAAAAGAAACTTCAGAAAGAGAGCAGTCGAAGTACATGACTACAAAATCATCTGAAATTTCTTCGCCTGTAAATCCGAAAATCTGTCGTTCCCAATATAAAAAATGCGCATACTTCCGGTCTACCCTGATTTCGATTTTCAGCATATTTTCGGATAGGCCTTTATCCCTGAATTCGTTAATTGGTGGGTGTGTAATGGTGAAACTCTCTTCGAGTATTGAAACTTTTTTAATCCTGTCTAATCTAAAATTGCGGTAATCTTTTCTTAAATGGCAATAGGCTAAAAGATACCAAAGACTGTGTTCGTAAAATACACCGATTGGTTCAACAGATCGGCCAACCGCATGAATATCTCCACTTTTGAGGTAATTGATATGGGTTATTTTTTTCTTTAAAGTACTATTGAGTAAAACATCGATAATATTGGGCAGATAATCTTTAGACTTTAAGTCGTTTTTAAGATGTACGGTATCTTCTAAATGTAGGAAATCTCTTTTTTGATTTACCTGAAACGAACTTTTTATTTTGATCAGCGCGGCTTCGAAATGTTTTTTAACAAAGTCGGTTTCATGTTTTTGCATCACTTTTTCGGCAACCATTAAACTGAGAATTTCTTCCTGGCTAAACCTCGATGGCTGCAGCCTAAACCCTTCCATAATCGAATAGCCAGATCCTAATTCATTTACGATCGGAATACCGGCAATCTCCAGGGCTTTTAAATCCCTGTAAATCGTTCTTAAACTGATTTCGAACCGCTTTTGTAATTCATCTGTAGTGACTACGGATTTAGATTGCAGCAGAAAAAATATCTGTAGTATCCGGTCAAATCTTTTGGTAATATCCATTTTTAAAATGTAGGTATTTACATTAACAGTAATTTAGATGGTTTGCGCTAGCGGCGAAATGGCTTTGGCAATACGTTTTCGGATGAAGAATTTACGAGTTCCAGAATTCTGTTTTGCCGGGTTTCTGTTTTTTTGGCTAGCATAATCCATTGCAGGAGGGATTTTTTAACCGATTTACTTAAGCCAAGAAAAAAAATCTTTGCGTCTTTTCTGGTTTTAAATTCTGTAGCTAAATCTTTAGGTATTTTAAGTGTTTCAGCTGCATCTAAAGCTTTCCATGAGCCGTTTTGTTTAGCTTTTTTAATGGCTTTTAAGCCGGCTTTGGTCATCAGTTCTTGTGCCAATAGGCGCTTTACCTTTTCCTTATTAATTTTCGACCAAACGCTATTGGGTTTCCGTTTACTGAAAAACTGCATAAACGTCCTCTCATCTATCGTTTTTTTTGTACTGTCTATCCAGCCGAAACAAAGGGCCTCATCTACAGCTTCACTCCAGGTAATGCTTGGCAAACCCGTGCCTTTCTTGCTATAAACGAGCCAAACCGACGATTTAAGCTCATGATGCTCAACTAACCAGTTCCGCCATTCATTAATGCTGCCCGGGCAAAAAGTTTCTATATGTTTTTCTTTGTTTTCCACCATTTCGCAAATCAATAATTTTTGATGACAGATTGCCCTTAAATTATTTTTAATGATGCGACAAATTTAGCAACCCCAGTGACAACCCTATGTCAGTGTGGATTTTAATTTTTTATAAAATTTTGGAAATAACTGATTTAAGCTTCAGCTAAAACATGCTTTAATGTTTCCAATTGCCAGATACGTTCGGCTTTTATCCGGTTTAAATCATTTTGGAAAACCAGGCCAATGGTTTTAATGGCATAATCGGCGCATACCATAGCATGTTCTCTCATGTGCCCAACAGCTACCGCCTGACCGGCAGTTCTAATCGCATTTGTCATTACTGCTGTGCTACTTGTGCGGGCAAGCGCATGAATTTTGAAACCAGCCTGTCTAACCTCATGAACACTTGCTTTTCCCGCTTGCCAACGTTTATTTATTTCGAATCCGGTTTCAATAATGGATAAATTTATATTTTCGTCCGGCACAAAGGTTAATACATTTTTGGCACAGCTGATTGCCCACTTTGCTAAAGCCACCTGATCTGTTTTCTCGTAAAGGTGATCAATTTCAGCCCTCAGTTCCCGATCATCAACTATTTTAATTTTCGATATGGTTGCCATAAATTTTTAAGGTATTAAACCATTCTTTTTTAAGCCTGAGGCAGCTCGCCTTCTTTGTCTGGATAATGCAGGTGTACATCCTGACGTGGAAAAGGAATGGAAATATTATTGGCTTTAAAGGCTTCCGAAATGGCCACAATCAGGTCGCTTCGGGTGGCATTCGCCTCACGGATGTGTTTCGCCCAGAAATAAATTCTTAAATCGATGGTACTCGAGCCAAACTGTTCGTACTGTATTACCGGGCCAGGGTTTTTGTTAATCCGCTGCTCTGCATCTAAAACTTCGCCGATTACACGTCTGCATTTCTCCAGATCGGCATCATAGGCAATTCCCAATGTTATCGATACCCTCTTCCGGTTTCCGGCCAGCGACCAATTAACGAGATGTGAATTTAAAAGATCACCGTTAGGCATCACTACATCTGCCCCATCCCAGGTAGAGATTACGCTGCTTCTGAAACCAATTGATTTCATCGTTCCTCCCTGGCCATCAACATCTACAATATCGCCCACGTTTACCGGCTTTTCAAAAGCAATGATCAGACCACTCACCAGGTTATTCACCAGCGTTTGCAAACCAAAACCAATACCAACACCAAGTGCGCCAAGTACGATGGTAATCCTGTCCATCGGGATACCTGCCGCTGCAATGGCTAAAAATAAGCCAATGCCCAGGATAAAAATCCTAACCAATAAAATCCAGCTGCCCAGTCCGCGTTTTTTTTGCTTGCTATCTTTATCAACCGCTAAATGCTCATCAGATGCGAAGAAAGAAACGATTTTAGATACCAATACCGAAATAGCCATAATGGCCACAAACAATACTAAACCATTAATACTAAAGGTATAATTACCAAGCGTTCTGTCCTGGCTAAAGAAGTTACCAAGTGGTTTTGCCAGATATTCGAAAGCAGGAAAGTTACGTCCCATTAAAATGAGCCAGCCAAATACCAGCAATGCATACAGTAGTAATGGCGCTTGTTTGCCTACGCGTTCGAAATTGAGATAAAAAAGCTTTTTGTCCTGAACGGTATATACATCAAATGCCAGTAATAAACCTTCATTAATAAACCTGACTACCCATAAAAAAAGAATAGCAACAACCACGTTAAGATAACCGCCGATAAAAAGTGTTTTTGCCAGGTTATAGCGGCCAAATATATCGGCCAGAAAGGCAAATATTTCGAGCACGACCATAAAACCGATAGAATAGGTAATCCATTTTTCTCTAAGTTCCTGTTGCTTTTTCTGGAGGAGTATGATAAAACCTGACACTACGCCTATAACAGCGGCAATTAATATCAACCAGCGTTCTGTTCTGGAAGCCTGCAAAATCAAATTATCAGCCGCCGCCAAAATAAAAAACAGCACCATAACAGTCCATACACGGAGCCAGTACTTAGAAATATATCCTTTAAAAATGATGGTTAGACAAACGCAGGAGATTAACCAGAAAATAACACTGAGGATAAATGGAGGTGATATGAAAATAAACTGAAAAAGACTAAGCACCAGTAGTATTGCAGATGCCAGCGGGTAGCGCAATACAAGCTGACCTTCAAAATCTGCTTTTAAAAGTTCCCTTGCGGTATAGATCCGTTTCAATGAACGCAGGTAAATAAACGAAATGGCCATCAGCAAAACCAAGATGAGTAGTTTGCCTGAATTATTTTCGGAATAAAAGTTTAGCGTGAGCAGACCTTTTATTTTGGAGAAACTTAATATTTCGCCAAATGGCCTGTAAAAACCCACGGGTTGCCAAATATTACCGAAATCCCGTCCAAGGACATTGTAAGCCATTTTACGTTGATAAATATCGATTTCATCCAGGCTGACCTGAAGGCTCGACACTTCTAAATTAATCTGGTTCAGAAGGGTCTGAATATTTCCGCTGGCCTGTTTAAGGGCAGTATCAATGGGTGCTATTTCATAGGCAACTACGGCGATTTTTTTTAGGTATCCCGCCAATTCCAGAGAATCTGCTGGAAACTTAAATAGCGCAGGCACGCTTGAAAGAGAATCTAAACGATAACGAAAATTATCAAGTTCCTGTTGCCGCAAATCAAGACTTGTTTTCCTTACTTTGGCTTTATTAAGCAGTTCATTTATAATTTTTGAAGTAGCAGTAAGGTTTCTAAAAGTTTGCGAGGTTCCTTTATTGGTAAAAACACCATCTCCGGCAAGCATAAAATCTGCCTTGATCTGCTCCAATTCAGTTTTTGTCCCTACAGTATCCACACTGGTTTTCAGATACATTTTTGCCTTTTGCATAACTGTTCTGATTTCATCGAAGATTTTGGTCTGCACAAGTGTAGCTTTATCGGCATCGAAGTCACTTTTACTCTTGATAGCCGACCTACGGCCAAACTCCTGCATTTTGGCCACAAAACCTTTTTTTGTAGTATCGGTTAATGCACCAAGAGGTGAACTGTCTTGTTTTTGAGCGCGAACGGCAAAACAGATCAGCAGGAAAATACCTGTCAACAGATAAATACGATAAATTTTCAAAGGCATAAATAAAATGAACTTAATCAATATTACAGAAAATGCCCCATAATTCAAACAAGATGTACAAGTTAACTATTGCCAGATTGGCTTAATAAAGAAGTAAAATAGAGCAAACTAGAGATTAAAGGAATGCATACATGTTAATAATTAAATTTCTGATAACGAATCTATCTTTATAGATGGATTGTATTAAATATATGCGATTGTTATAATAATAATCCAAATCAGGCTAAACGCCCCACCAAAATAAACCATTGGCATATGTTGCTTCAAATTTTTCTTCACTAATGCAGCATAAATAATCCATCCAAAAAAGGCAATAAAATATAGTGGAACTGCGAATAATAACATAAGATTAAAATTGGTAATTAAATATAATTAAAAGTTGATAAAACATTTGCTAATTGGCGGTTTAAATAGAGGTCATAAATAATCAACAATCTATAAAGAAATAATGAGGCCTAAATTCCAGCCTAGCCAACCTTGAGTGCCATTTTTAAATCGACGATGCCAGGCAGGAGCCACTTCCTTTTGATCTGTTTCACCAGGAATTGCCTCGCCCTTTACGTAATACGAATAAGCTGGTCCGACAAAAAAAGCAAGCCTCGACAAAACATTAAACTGCAGGTGTGTTTGTAGCCTATAGAGGGTATTTGCTTCTTCAACACGGCCAGGATATATCGACTGGATGGTGCCCTCAGCGGCGATGGAGAAGCGTTTGTTTAAGATAAAATCATGACCAAGTCCTAATCCAAAAGTAAATACCCGGGCAGTATCTGAAAAATTTTTACCCGCAATTAATAAGGTATATAAATTGGCATTTCCGGTTTTAAAAGCGATGTTGGTATTGATTAGCTCATTGCTATACACGGTTATTTTACGGTAGCCATTATCGGATAAGTTGATTAAACCGATACTGACCCCCGAGGATGAATCAGCCAGGTTAACCACTCCAAGCTGAAAACCATCCATGTTTTGAGCATGGTTAACCAATCCGGAAAGCTGCATACCCTTTAAACGTCCCGAGGTTTTATTCAATACCCCTGCCAGCTGAACGCCAGTGGTATTCTTACTCACATTAATCAATCCGGCTACCTGCGCTCCTTTAACATCTTTACCTGCGATGTTGCCTGCCCCAGCCAATTGCAACCCCCTGACTTTACTTTCTACTCTGTTTAACAAACCAGCCACCTGTACACCATCCATATTGAGGTTTACATCATTGTATGCCCCCGACAACTGCGTACCTTTTACCGATCCACCTACGACATTGAACAAACCTGCCATTTGAATCTTTTTAATATCCCCTTTGGTTAAGTTAAACACACCAGCGATTTCAAAACCATTGGTTCCGGCGGTATAACCACCAAGGATATTTAACGATGCTTTGTTCACAACACTGGAGCTCATACTACCGTGCGAGCTTAAGCCGGGCGTAAACGATGCCTGAAAAGGTGTCTGCGCTAAAAAATCGGGGATATTCAGGTTTTGGATGCGTTGCTTTGATGAAAGCAAAAAACGCCATATTCCCCTTCCGCCAAAAGTATTGGAGAAAAATGCACCTTTCTCTTTATCCGGATCTTCATATTTCCCTGGTTTTATATTGATATCAGCCAAGAAAACCAGGGCAGTATCGCGATAGGTTTCTTTACTTGCCGTTAAAATGACACCACTGTGCTCCCCCCTAAAACGTAATGTAAAATAACCGCTGTTATCTGTGAGCGCAGCCTGAAGCAGTTTTTTTTCGTAAACACTGGCCTGCTTCACTTTATTCCCTGTTCTGGTATCAACCACATAACCGCTTATCGCATATTCATTGTCACCATTAGCAATATGTTCCGCTTCTATGGTTAAATGATTTACAGCATACCGTAAAATAATGTATTCGGCATTTTCTTTATAATCTACCTTACCATCAAACAGCTGATCTAAAACCTCACGCACCGGCACATTTCTCACATTCAGGTTCACCAGACTATCCTGCCTGAACAGCACACCATTATAAGAAAAATAAAATCCGCCGGCTTTGCTTAACATCTGCAAAACAGTGCCAACCTTTTCTCGCTTAACATTCAGACTTACCCCTTTTGATAAATTCCTCCTGTAATCGACCGTGGTAACCTGCGCGCTACAATAGCCCGAAATAAAGAGCAATAAAATAATTAGTCTTGTCTTCATTATTTTTTATCAGACAACAAAATGGTGTTGCCGTTACGGGATAACTGTAAATTTAAGGTTTGGCAGATAATGTAAAGGTTCTGGTTGATCGATCCCATTTTTAGAGTGGTATTGATGGTTAAACCCTTAATCTTTTCATCCAAAGTGATGTTGCTTCTATAGGCCTCATTCAAGGCATTTACCAGTTTGGATAAAGCAATGTTATTCGCCTGGAACAGATTGCTGCGGTAATAGCTGTAAAGCTGATCGGTACTTTGTTCTTTTACCAGTTTACGGGTATTGCCATTAATGATAATTTTCTCGCCTTTATAAAGTTTAATTTCGTCATTGGCCAGACGAACCTTCACAATTCCGGTTTCTACATTAATTTCAGTATCCTCTTTAAGATGTTTAATATTGAATGAGGTACCCACTACTTCTACGCTTATCTTTTCGATATCGATTACAAAAGGATGCGTTTTATCTTTCGCTACATCAAAAAACACATCACCCTGTTCTAATTTTAGTTTTCTGTTATTTTTAAAGTTAGCGGCATAACTTATTCTGGTATTCTTGTTTAAGGTTAGTGCCGATCCATCAGGTAAGGTTTCCGTACGAACCTGAGCGGTAGCCATGAGTTCAGTATATTTTCCAGGACCATATAAACTGTAGGCAATCCATCCGCCCAGGGCAATAAACAATACCGCAGCAATCCTTAGCCACACTTTACCGGCATTTAAGGGCCTGATGTTTTCCTTCTGTGGTTTTAAATCTGCTCTTCTCGCCTTAAAACTTGTCCATGCCTGCTCTTCGTCCCTCTTGTTTTCGTTTTTTAGGGTGTTACTTACCTGCCAGATGGTTTCCATCTCCGAGAAATGTTTTTTGTTGGCTTCGGCAGCATTTAGCCACTTTTCTACCTTTTCGTTTTCTTCTTCAGTACTTTCTTTTAGAAGAACCTTTATCAATAATTCATCAGTCATGCGCTTCTTCTAATTAAAAAAATCATTAAAATACCATAGTCCGAGTAAAATAAATACCAGAAAATCAGCCAGTTTTAATCTTAAAATCCTTAACGCTTTCCCCATTTGATTTTCTACCGTTTTAATTGATAAACCTAAATGATCGGCAATTTCGCGGTATTTCAATTCTTCGAACCTGCTCATTTGAAAAATGGTGCGGCATTGCTCGGGCAAATGGTTCAAGGCATCTCTTAAATGCTGCTGCAGCTCAGTAAATTCTACTTTTGCAGCGGCAGGTTCATGTTCTGTATTCATGCTGTGTACCGTAAATTCCTGATATTTGCTTTTGGTTTTTTCCTGTTTAATGTAGTTTAAACTATCGTTGTAAACACATTTGTAGAGATATGCTTTTATAGATTGTATTTTAAGGCTTTCCCTTTTTTCCCAAAACTTTAAGAACATTCCCTGAACAATTTCTTCTGCAACATCTTCATCTTTTAAAATCACCTGAGCATAAGCGTGCAGCGCATGGTAATGCGTTTTGAACAAATGCTCAAATGCGGCATCATCATGGTATTGATCTGTAATTCCGGAAGCTATTGCTGTTAATTCCACGGGTTTAATTGTAGTCAAATATATGTTTATTAATTTTTGAATTTTGAATAAGGGAATGACTGAAGGATGGAATGATAGAATGACCGAATGTTAACTCGTGCACCAATTCAATCATTCAAATCTCACTCATTCAATCATTTATCTTAAAAACTAATTGCCAAACCACCTGTATAACCTAAAAACAGGGCATGTAAAGTATTGTCTTTTCTGTCCCAACTTTTTACGTAGTGTTTCTGTAAGGTTTTTCCTTCTTCTGTATTGGTTGATACAAAATTGAACGACGGACCCGCAAATATTTCTAAATTAGGACCTATCCTAAGTGAAGGCAATAATTGAAAGGTAGATTTGAAATAATTGCCCCGTTTAAAGTTTTGCAATGAGCCGGCGGTAAGTTCTGCATTTAACCTAAAGTGTTCTGACTGAAAAAAATGAGCACCTAAACCGGCTTCGAAAGCGTAAACTTCTTCCTTATTCTTAAAATTATAACCTGCACCAATAATACCATACAATACCTTCCCTCCCGATCTGAATGTGGCCATGGTAGTTAAATTCTGGTTGGTGGTTAAGGCTATACTTTTCTCGCCATTTTTAACAATATTGATAATCCCAATCGGATAATCGCTGCTATCGGCCACGTTAATAAAACCCGCAAGCTGTACGCCTTTCACTTTCTTAGCCACATTGATAAAACCTGCAATTTGCGATCCTTTTACATCACCCGCTTTATTCATAAAACCTCCAACCTGTACGGCTGAAACATTTTTCGAAGTCCAGTTCATAAAACCAGCCAGCTGGGCACCACTGTTTTCTTTTGAGATATTGGCAAAGCCTGCAATTGCAGCCTCATTTCCACCACCATAAGTATTAATAAAACCGGCAAACTGTGCCCCACTTGCTTGTCCACCAATGTGGTTAGAAAAACCGGCGAACTGTGTTCCGCTTGCATTTTTACGCACAATATTAGAGAGACCTGCAAAGGAGAGCCCTTTTTCTGCTGCTGAAACGCCAACCAAAGCATTTAAAGAAAATACATTTGTATCCAGCGCCGCGTGGGTTCCGTTCGTACTTACAGGATATACCAAACCAATATTTACTTTATTTTTTTTGCCTTCTTGTGCAAAACCATTTAATCCTGTGCTTAATAGTATGGCTAAACCTAATGCTTTAATACCAGATGCTTTTTTGAAACGGATGCTGGCCGCAAAGCTGTTTTTAATTTTTGTCGAAGTTGTATTCATTTCTGTCTAATTTTAAAATGAGACAACCAATACAACACTTACCCCTACGTGCCGCAAAAAAATATTTCCGTACCCATCAATACCTTTGCTGATTCGCACATGAAACCTGTTTAAACAAAATAAAAAAGCCTTGAAAATACATTTCAAGGCTTCTGTTTTTATTGGAAAATTATTTCGGTTTATGATTTGATAAAAGCCAACAGGTCTTTATTTATGGTTGCCGCTTCGGTGGTTGGCATGCCATGAGGAAAACCAGGATAAGAGATCAATGTTCCATTTTTTAAGAGTTTTACGGCTTTTTCCCCTGTAAGCGGGAAAGGAACAATCTGATCGTCTTCGCCATGCATCACCAATACTGGAACATCTACACTTTTAAGGTCTTCAGTAAAATCAGTTTCTGAAAAAGCTTTAATACAATCGTAATGTGCTTTTACACCACCCATCATACCCTGGCGCCACCAGTTATCTCTAACGCCCTGCGATATTTTTGCGCCTTCGCGGTTATATCCATAAAAGGGTATGGTAAAATCCTGAAAATATTGCGGTCTGTTAAAAGCTGTACCTTCACGTATTTCATCAAATACAGCAAGTGGAATACCATCAGGATTATTTTCGTTCTGCACCATTATTGGCGTAACCGCACTAATTAACACAGCTTTGGCGACACGGCCTTTCCCATGTTTGGCCACATAACGAATCACTTCTCCGCCACCGGTAGAGTGTCCAATGTGTATGGCATCTTTTAAATCAAGTGCCTGGGTAAGCTCAGCCACATCCGCGGCATAAGTATCCATTTCATGCCCTTCGGCCGTTTGGCTGGATCTTCCATGCCCGCGGCGATCGTGTGCAATAACCCTGTAACCCTGTTTAAGGAAAAACATCATCTGTCCATCCCAATCATCACCAGATAATGGCCAACCGTGGTGAAAAAAAAGTGGTTGTCCGGTTCCCCAGTCTTTGTAATAAATTTCGGTTCCGTCTTTTACTGTAATCTTACTCATTGCTTTTGATTTTAGTAGTTAAAAAATTCTGGATTTGCACGTTAAAATGATTCTTGAATGAGTCACCCCATGAAAACTGAGGCGTAATATTAAAACCTAAAAATAATAAATTAAAAGCTCATTAGCCTAATATGATCCCGTAAATCATCCCTAACCGATTACAATATCGATCTTACTAAGCCGCCTTCTACCCTAATGGCAGCGCCATTGGTTCCGGAGGCTAATGGACTTACATAAAAAGTAACGGCGTTTGCTATCTCACTCACATCAAGAAAGCGTTGCAACAATGAAGTAGGCCTCATGTTCTTAAAGAAATCGGCTTCTACCTCAGCGATGGAGATGTTTCCATTTTTGGCTAAATCTTCAATAAAACCACCAACGCCTTTTGATTTGGTAGGCCCGGGCAAAATTGAATTGACGGTTACCTCCGTACCCTGGGTTAATTCTGCCAGGCCACGGCTAATCGCCAGCTGTGCAGTTTTAGTCATACCATAGTGGATCATTTCGTCCGGAATAAACACGGCTGATTCGCTGGAAATAAAAATAATCCTGCCCCAGTTTTTCTTTAACATTTTAGGGAAAAACTGTCGCGATAACCTGATCCCGCTCATCACATTGACTTCGAAAAACCTGAACCAATCTTCATCACTGATATCTTCAAAAGCTTTAGGTTCAAAAATGCCCGCATTATTAATCAGGATATCGATCTCCGGAAGCTGAGTAATCAGGTTGCTTACTTCATCTGCTTTAGAAAAATCGGCGGCTATGCCTGAAATAAATTCGTTTCCGGCAATACCTTGCAACGATTTCACGGCATCATCTACACTGCTTTGCGACCGCCCATTGATGATTACTTTTACCCCTTCTTTTAATAAACTTTCGGCAATTGCAAACCCGATACCTGCAGTAGAGCCACTTATAAAAGCTGTTTTATTCTTTAACTGTAAATCCATTTTTTGATTTTTAAATAATGTTTACGATAAAATTTCAATCGCCCTATGGGTTATACAAACTGAACAATTTTCTGGTTAAAAAGTGTCATAGAAATATGCTAAAAATGAAGCCAGGCAAGGGCAAAAGTAAATTACTGCAGCATGTTAATGATTTTACGATCAGCCTCAGGTTTGTTCAATAAATGGTTTCATCAATTCACCTTTTACTTTAGGGTTTTAAGCTGAGTAGCCAATATTACCCCTCCGAGCGCAGCTGTGAGAAAAACGCCTTCTAAAATCAGTAACCTTTTTTTCTTTTTAAAACCGCGGTAAAAGGTATGGGCTGCAATAACGCCCAGGCCAACAAACTCGATACGCTGTTGTACCCTTTTAGACGAATCTTTGTTTTTAATCAGCGCAATGCACAGTAATTCATCAATTAAACTAATGTTTTTAGAAACACCCTTCCTAATCTGAGCCTTACTTGCCGAAGCACCCAGTTTTTTGGCCGCACTTTGCAATCCAGTAGTGGTAATCTCATTAATCAAACGTGTTTGAGTATCTTTTTTTTCCATATCGCTTTCCATAAGTTCTATTATTTCAACCCCGCATAAAGGGATATGGTTTTGATTAATTTGAGAATGATGTAACCAGCCCTTATTATTTTAAGAAAGGATAACCAGGTCGATATCTTTCATCGCCAGATTTTTCAGCAAACCATTAAAAACTGCGGTACGCAGGATGACCTGAAAAATATTAAGATGGGGTTTGCCGATGCAAATGGTGGTAATTTCCTTTTCGATAGCCACATCGATAATGGTTTTGGTGATGCCATTACTTTTTACTTTGATCACTTCGGCCCCAAGCTCGGTAGCCAGTTTAAAATGATTGATCAGATGACGTTGTTTATCAAGTTTTATGCGTTCCATACTTTCACTATCGCTCTGCACATACAGTACAATCCATGGCGATCGGTAATAGGAAGCCAATCTTGCTGTTTTCCGGATTACTACCCCTGCGGTTTCGGCGTTAGAAGAAATGCAGGCTAAAAAACGTTCTGGCCGGAGTTTAATTGATTTTGGAATTTCAGTCTGGATTTTCCGTTCAACCTGGTGCACCACCTCTTTTAAGGCCAGTTCGCGCAATTGAAGGATTTTATCAGACTGGAAAAAATTGCCGAGTGCCCTTTCGATTTTTGATTGATCGTAAATTTTGCCTTCTTTAAGGCGGGTAACCAATTCGTCTGCTGTAAGGTCGATGTTTACGATTTCATCAGCTATCTCCAGTATCTTATCCGGAATACGTTCCGTTACCGCTATTCCGGTAATCTGCTCAATTTCTTCATTAATGCTTTCCAGGTGCTGGATATTTACGGCCGAAATGACGCTGATCCCTGCTTCAAGCAAGTCGAAAACATCCTGCCAGCGTTTGGTATTTTTGCTGCCTTCGGCATTGGTATGGGCCAATTCATCAACAATAACAATCTCGGGATGGCGGTTCATGATCCCCTTGAGATCCATTTCCTCTATTTCTTTGCCCCGATAAAAGATTTTCCGCCGCGGAATAATGGGAAGACCAACAACAAGCGCTTCTGTTTCTGCTCTTTTGTGGGTTTCAACATAACCAATGCAAATGTCTACGCCATTTCGCAGCAAGGCATGCGATTCCTGGAGCATACGGTAAGTTTTGCCCACACCGGCACTCATGCCAATATAAATCTTGAGCTTTCCACGCCTGGATTTTTTAACCAGATCCAAAAAGTGCCTGACCGATTCTTCTTTTTGTTCCTCTTCCATGATCTTTACCAGGTAACGGTCATTATTCTTTTTTCTATCAATATGCTAACGGCGATCACCATCATAAGCGTAAACAATACCAACATAAATTTAAGTGAAATCTTCCTGGAAAGCAGCTTGTTCTGCTTTTCTGTTGCATAACTTCTTTTGATTTTGCTACTCCTGCTGTTTTTCAAAGCATTAAGCTTTCTGATCATCAACGTGCCCAGTATAGCCAAAAAAATGCTGAACAGGATTTCTATGTACGGATGCATTGTTTTATAATTAAAAGATTGATTTCGATTCGAATTTGTCATGTTGAGCCTGTCGAAACATTTCACCAGGCATTTTTGTTAGTCCTTCGACAGGCTCAGGATGACAAAGTGACTAATTCATGCCCCTATCTCCTTTCAAAGGGGGAACTAAAACGATACGGCGATACTGGCCGTAAGGGTGGCATTGGCATTTACCGCTGCTGCATCCCTTGCAAAGATTTTGTCCTTGCTATCGTAGGCTTTTCCTTCTATCCTGATCACCGCATTTGATATTGGTGCATAATCAAGGTTTAACGAATAGCCTTTTGTCTTGAAGCCATTGGGCGTTCCGGTAGCGATAAAGATTCCGTTTTTATCTTCATAATATTCAAATCTTCCGGCAACAGCCCATTTCGGTGCAAATTTATACTGCAGGATTGCTACAGGTGAGATCACCTCGTTTTTATCATCACTTCCTTTTTGTTTTTGCTGGGTTCCATAGTCAAATCCAACAGTTACGCCAAATTTATCGGTAAGCTGGAAAATCCCATAAATGTTGTGGTAAAATCTGTTTACCCTAACCGAATCAACGCCTTCTGTTCCAAGATAATTGCTGTAGTTTACGGTGATCTTATCTGTTGGTTTCCAGCTCAGCTGAAGTCCACCTGCAGGTTTATCATTTCCATTCTGGCGGGTAATGCGCTGCCACCCATTGAGGTACAGTGCTGTTGCTGTAAATTTGCCATCTTTAGTTCCATAGCTAATTTTCGCACCTGATTCGTAATAAGGGGTGTTCTCTGAAGAGATATTTCTGGTGAGTACCCAGCAGTCTTTTGAAACCGCACCTTCAAAACCGATGTGTGAAGAAAAGATTCCGGCATCAATCCAAAGGTTTTCCGATTTCGATAATTTCAGGCCTGCGTTGGCTTCAAAAATATTTTTTAATACGCCTGGCTCCGCAGCAAGGTTTGCATTGGCATAGGTTCCGGCCATTACCGCTAAATTGGCGCGGATATTTCCACTATCGTAGGCCGCTTTAATAAAACCAAGATTTAAATTTACCTCGTTCGCACGGTTGTGCGAATAAATAAAACCCGGGCGGTTATGATCGGCAGGTTTGTTAAAATCATATCCGTAATAGGCTTCAAGGTAACCGCTTACTTTAATTTTTGGTTCTTCCTGTGCTTTCGCGAAGAATGTAGTGGTAACTGCAGCGGCTAGTAATAATAATTTTTTCATCTGTATTTTCTATTTATTTTATCTGATTGTTTTTATTGGGTAAAGCATGAGGCCCTTTTGTTATGTTTTGGACCAAATGCATCGCTATTGTTATTGTTTTGGGATATTGTTTTGTTAAAGCTCCCCCGTTTTCGTCATTGCGAGGAAGAATGACGAAGCAATCTCTTTTGCTATCATAAGCTTTCAATAAAGATTGCTTCAACCAATGAAAAATTGGTTTCGCAATGACGACTTTGGGAGGAAAGCTTCAATTAAAGTTCATCAAGGGCAAGGTTTAGTTTCAACACATTTACCGATGATGGACCGAACATGCCCATAAAGGGTTTTAGGGTATTCATGGCAATTAGTTCTTTTACTTTTTTCTCTTCTATTTTCCTTGCCTTAGCCACTCTTGCCACCTGCAGGGCAGCGCCCTGTTCAGAAATATTTGGATCAAGCCCGCTTCCTGAGGCAGTAACCATATCGGCAGGGATATCCGATTTTTTGATGCCCGGATTGTATTTCAATAAAGTATCGATACGCGACTGCACCTCTTTTAAATAATCAGGATTAGACGGGCCTTTGTTAGAACCTGCAGAACCTGCTGCATTGTAAGCCACTGCTGATGGCCTTCCCCAGAAATATTCTGGTTTGGTAAAAGACTGACCCAGCAGCGCATAACCAACTGTTTTACCATTTTTGGTGATTTTTTCTCCTCCACCGTTTCCTTTAGACATTTTACCAATAAAGGCCACACTGATGGGATATACTACGCATAACAGTACCAATAGTACAAGCGTTAAGCGGATGGATTGAATGATATACTTTTTCATTTTATTTTTATTTTTATTCCTTCTTGTTCGATTCGTCACTCCCAATCAAACTGGAAATAACTTCCTTTTTTTTAATCTGTCATCCTGAGCTTGTCGAAGGACTTTTGTTACTGCGTTTCGACGGGCTCAACGTGACAGGATTCTTTACACAAATAAGCCTACCAATAAATCGATTATTTTAATGCCTATAAATGGAGCAACTACCCCACCAATGCCATATATGAATAGATTTCTACGCAATAAAGCGGTTGCACCGATCGGTTTATAAGCCACACCTTTCAGGGCCAGCGGGATCAGGATCGGAATAATGATGGCATTAAAAATCACGGCCGACATGATGGCCGATTCTGGTGAATGCAGTCCCATAATATTCAGGCTTTGCAAGGCAGGAATTGAAGCGATAAATAAAGCCGGAACGATGGCAAAATACTTAGCTACATCATTCGCAATGGAAAAAGTAGTCAGCGTACCTCGTGTAATGAGCAGTTGTTTCCCGATTTCTACAATCTCGATGAGTTTAGTAGGGTCGTTATCTAAATCGACCATATTACCGGCCTCTTTTGCAGCCTGTGTTCCACTGTTCATGGCTACACCAACATCGGCCTGGGCCAAGGCGGGCGCATCGTTAGTACCATCCCCCATCATGGCGACCAGCTTGCCGAGCGCCTGTTCATCCTTGATGTAGTTCATTTTATCCTCTGGTTTGGCCTCAGCGATAAAATCATCCACACCTGCTTTCTCCGCAATATATTTAGCCGTTAACGGATTATCACCGGTAACCATGACGGTTTTTACACCCATTTTCCTGAGGCGTTCGAAACGCTCGCTGATTCCGGGTTTAATGATATCCTGCAATTCGATTACGCCAAGGGCTTTCTCATTTTCAGATACCACAAGTGGTGTTCCTCCATTGGTCGCAATAGCCTTTACATGGTTTTCGATATCGGAAGGGAAAATATTCCCAGCTTTTTCTACCATATTCCTGATCGAATCGAAAGCACCTTTTCTAATCCTTCTTCCGTCGGCCGTATCTAAACCGCTTGAGCGGGTTTCGGCGGTAAATTTGATGAACGTAGATCCCTGTGGTGTTCCGGTAGATTTGATGCCCTGCTCAGCGGCTAACTCGATGATTGATTTCCCCTCTGGGGTTTCATCAGCTAATGAGCTCAGTAAGCAGGCATCTGTAAAAGCTTTAATGTTTACGCCAGCAGTTGGATAAAAATTAGTGGCTTTACGGTTACCAATCGTGATGGTTCCGGTTTTATCTAAAAGCAGTACATCAATGTCGCCTGCAGTTTCTACGGCTTTACCCGATTTAGTGATTACGTTAGCTCTCAATGCCCTGTCCATTCCGGCGATACCAATCGCTGATAGTAATCCACCAATAGTGGTTGGAATTAAACAAACGAAAAGAGAGATCAGTGCCGCAATGGTAATTGGTGTATTGGCATAATCGGCAAATGGTTTTAAGGTTACGCAAACAATAATGAATACAAGCGTAAAACTGGCCAGCAAAATGGTTAAGGCGATCTCATTTGGTGTTTTCTGACGCGATGCACCTTCAACCAAAGCAATCATTTTGTCTAAAAAGCTTTCGCCGGGAGCAGTGCTCACCTGAACCTTAATCTCATCAGATAAAACTTTTGTTCCACCAGTTACCGATGATTTATCACCTCCAGATTCACGGATTACGGGGGCAGATTCTCCGGTAATGGCCGATTCGTCGATAGTAGCAATGCCTTCGATGATCTCTCCATCAGTTGGGATGGTGTCTCCTGCTTCGCAAACAAATACATCGCCTTTTTTTAACTGGTTGGATGAACGGATTTCGATGGTTCCATTGGCCAAAAGCACTTTGGCTGGTGTTTCTTCTCTTGTTTTACGGAGACTATCGGCCTGTGCCTTACCCCTTGCCTCAGCAATGGCTTCGGCAAAATTTGCAAACAGCACAGTAAGCAATAAAACTAAAAAGATGAAGAAATTGTATAATGGCGATCCTTGTCCGTCATGGCTGAAAGAATACACTGTAACATAAGCCATAACCAGTGTTCCAATCTCAACGGTAAACATAACCGGGTTGCGAACCATTACCCGTGGATCGAGTTTGATGAAAGATTGTTTTAGTGCGGTCTGCACCAGGGCAGGTTCGAACAATTTATTATTGGGTTTCATTTTCTTTATTTATTATGTGATTTCACAGATTTAATTGATTTCACAGATTTATAGCGTGTTTGTCATCCTGAGCTTGTCGAAGGACTTTTGATGACTGCATTTCGACTACTTGTCCCGATTTTTTATTCGGGAGGCTCAATGTGACAACTCTCATTTATTTAAGCATGGTAAAATATTCTGCCAAGGGGCCTAAAGCCAGGGCAGGGAAATAAGAAAGTGCATTTAATACGATGATTACCGCAAAAGTCATCAGTGCAAAGGTTTTGGTATCGGTTTTAAGTGTACCGGCAGATTCAGGAATGAATTTTTTGGCACCTAATAATCCAGCGATCGCAACAGGTCCGATAATCGGTAAGAAGCGGCCTAAGAAAATCACAATACCAGTAGATAGATTCCAAAAGATATTGTTATCGCCCAGTCCTTCAAACCCCGATCCATTGTTGGCATTAGATGAAGTCATTTCATACAACATCTCAGAGAAACCGTGAAAACCAGGATTATTGAGCCAGTTTTTAGGCTGTACCGCCCAGGCGGCATCGCCATGACTGGTAAAGATGTAACTCGCAATTGCAGTTCCGGCGAGGATCAAAAACGGACTCAACAGCGTAATAATGGCTGCAATTTTGATCTCCCGGGCTTCAACCTTATGTCCAAGAAATTCCGGCGTTCTGCCCACCATCAAGCCTGAAATAAATACAGCAACAATCAGATAAATAAAGTAATTCAATAAACCTACACCACAACCGCCGTAAAAGGAGTTGATCATCATGGCCAATAATTGCCATAATCCTGTTAAAGGCATTGTACTATCATGCATTCCGTTTACCGATCCGGTAGAGATTACCGTGGTAAGTGTACTCCAATAGGCGGTGGCCGCAGGCCCGAAACGCACTTCTTTACCTTCCATTGCCCCGGTAGTTTGGGAGATACCCATTTTGGCCAGGGCCGGATTACCGCCCAATTCTGAACTTAAAGTGGGTAAAAGCAGCATGAACAAACCAATGGTCATTACACCAAAAATGGTCCAGGCTAATTTTTTCCTGCGGATGAAGTAACCAAAGGCGATGATCATCGCTAAAGGGATAATCGTTTGCGCCATCATTTCCACCATGTTGGTTAAGTAGCTTGGGTTTTCAAAAGGATGTGCTGAATTAGCCCCAAAATAACCACCACCATTTGTACCTAAATGTTTAATGGCAATCATTTGAGCTGCTGGTCCTCTCGAAACATGAACAGTATCGCCTTGCAGCGAAATAAACTGATCTTTGCCCTCATAACTTGCAGGTGTGCCGTTAAAAGTTAAAATTAAGGCAATTACAAGTGATAATGGCAATAATAAACGGGTGATTGATTTGACAAAGAATTCCCAGAAGTTACCCAGTTCGGTAGTTGTTTTATCTCTAAAGGCTTTAAAAAGGACTACTGCAGCGGCGATACCGGTTGCCGCACTTACAAACTGAAGAAACATCAATACGTATTGCTGGGTGAGGTAACTTACGCCACTCTCGCCTGAGTAATGCTGAAGGTTACAGTTCGCAACAAAACTGATAATCGTGTTAAAGGCCAGATCCGGAGTCATCCCGGGATTTCCATCCGGATTGAATGGAAGTTTATCCTGGAAGATGAGTACAAAAAAGCCGTAAAACAACCATAGTATATTAATGGTAAGCAGTGCTTTTAACTGCTGTTTCCAGTTCATCTGTTCTTTAATGTTGATTCCGGAAAGCTTGTAAATACCCGTTTCCAATGGTTTTAAAAAATCTGTCCAGACTTTTTCTCCTGCAAAAACCTTAGCCAGGTATTTACCCAATGGTATTGCGATGACCAGGGTGAGCAGGAATGTGGCAATAATGCCTGTTAATTCAGTGTTCATTTTTTGATTTGTTAATTGCGCTCCCTAAAGGAGACAGGATTAAAATTTTTCGGGTTTGATCAGCACGTAGATCATATAGATAAATACGGCGATGGCGATAATGAATAATGCGATCATAATGTTAGATTTTTTCGAACCAGTCGATTGATTTGTAAGTAGCCCAGCAGAGCAGGATGAGGATTAAAAAAATTAGTATTGTCATGATTGTAATGATTTTGTATGCCCTTAGCCAACTCTTGTACCATAAAAGAGAAAATGAATTTAATCAATTGATTTACAATTAATTACACACATAAGATATTATTATAGAAAAATCAGGCATTAAAAAACCCTTCCATTTTGGAAAGGTTTTTTTCATTGTGGGAAAACTGAATTCGTCATTGCGAGGAGGAACGACAGCCCGTCCCGACCTTTCGGGGAAGCAATCTTTAAGAGTTTGAAAATAGCAATCGTTGTAAGATTGCTTCGTCGGCTGAAAAAGCCTTCTTGCAATGACGGACTATTCTTATCCTCGTCTTAACATCTAGTTAAGACCTACCATTAATTCCGTGTTCTCCGAGTCTCCGTGGCAAAAACACCTCACCATGTAATTCCATATTTTCTGAATCTCCGTGGCAAAAAAACAAAAGTCTTAGCGCGACGCTAAGACTAAATAGGGCGAGTCGTCACCCTGAACTTGTTTCAGGGTCTTTTATGCAAGATTAGATCTCTCCATTTCACTGCGTTTCAGTCGAGATGACGTTCCTTTTAGAGAGGGGGGTAGCAAAAAAATTAGTCTTAGCGAGACGCTAAGACTAGCAGTAGTAGAGTCGTCACCCTGAACTTGTTTCAGGGTCTTTTATGCAAGATTAGATCTCATCGTGCAATCACATATTTTCTGAATCTCCGTGTCAAAAAAACAAAAGTCTTAGCGCGACGCTAAGACTAGTAGACTAAATCCGTTCAGGATGACAATTACAGCTTCAGCCCTTCAAGCAAACTGATGTAAATATCAATCCCCTCTTCTATTTCTTCAATACCGATAAATTCATCGGCGGTATGAGAACGTGCAGAATTACCTGGCCCCATTTTAACCGATGGCATATCCAGCCAGCCCTGATCTGAGCTTGTTGGCGAAAGGTAAGTTTTCCTGCCTAGTGACAGTCCGCTTACTACCACCGGATGTAACATATCGATAAATGATGGTTTTAATACATTTGGCCGCACCGTAAAATGGCATGAGGTATGGTTAATAATGGTATTTACGATTTCTCTTTCGTTATAGTTATGATCGAAACGGATATCTACCGTAAAGCTGCACTCGGCCGGAACAATATTGTGTTGGATACCCGCCCTGATCTCAGTTACCGTCATTTTCACAGGCTGCGGTTGATCATCCATGATGGGAAACAGATAACTTTTAAACCAATCGATATCTTTAAGCGCATGGTAAATGGCATTATCACCTTCTTCCCTTGCTGCATGACCTGAGCGACCTTTCGAAACGCAGTCGATTACCATCGAGCCTTTTTCGGCAATAGCCATGTGCATGCCTGTGGGTTCGCCTACAATGGCAAAAGATATTTCTTTTAGATCAGGTAATATGCTGCGGATACCCAATTCTCCTGAGGTTTCTTCTTCGGCAGTTGCCGCCAGACAAAGGTTAAACGAAAGGTCTTTTCGTTCAAAGAAGTACAGGAAGGTGGCGGTTAAAGCAACCAGCGGTCCTCCGGCATCGTTACTACCCAACCCGTATATTTTTTCGTCCTCTATAATCGGACTGAAAGGATCTCTGGTATATTGTTCATTGGGCCTAACGGTATCGTGGTGAGAGTTTAACAGAATGGTTGGCTTTGAAGCGTCCATATATTT
Source organism: Pedobacter folensis (assembly GCF_056490665.1). Lineage (NCBI taxonomy): Bacteria > Pseudomonadati > Bacteroidota > Sphingobacteriia > Sphingobacteriales > Sphingobacteriaceae > Pedobacter > Pedobacter folensis. The sequence continues at coordinate 26,027 of NZ_JBWJIF010000003.1, read as the reverse complement.
ATTGTAACACCAGATGTTGTTGTGTTTCCTAAAAGTATTAATGCCCTGAAGGTTTAAGAAAGATTCGATCAGATCGGCGGTCAGCATTTCATCGCCACTGATGGAAGGAATAGAGATTAATGAGGAAAGGAGTTCGAGTGATTCCTGATAGAGGTGGTTAAGATCAGGACCTTCGGTAAGTTTTATTTTACTGATCGTATTCATAACAATGTGCTTAGGTGTTTTAAGAATAAGTGATTTCCTGGTAGATTTCAGCATGCTGATAAACTACGGGCTGTGCATCAGAAAAGTATTCGGGATCGAAAAGCATCGCGGTACAGAGACAATTGCATTTTTTCTTGCGTGTTAAAATATCGTAGTTCACACAGCTTTTGCAACCTTCCCAGAAATGCTCGTCATGGGTGATCTCGGCAAAACTTACCGGAAGAAAACCAAGTTTGGCATTCATCCGCATAATTGCAGGGCCAGAGGTAATGCTAAAGATTTTTGAATGAGGATACAATCTTCTCGACATTTTGAAGATTCTGTTTTTGATGGACCTGGCTACCCCTGAATTTCTGAATTTGGGTGCAACAATAAGTCCTGAGTTGGAAACGAAGCGTTCATCTTCCCAGGTTTCGAGGTACGAAAAACCTACCCACTCGCCTGTATTGGTTAAGGCAATAACCGCCTTGCCGGCAGCCATTTTCTCAATTACCGATGCTAAGGTTCTTTTGGCAATACCTGAACCCCTTGCAATGGCCGATTGTTCTGTTTCCTGTATAATTTCTTCTGCGTAATGTGCATCGTCTTGATCGGCAATGCGCACAAAAATGATGTGGTTATCCATTATGATTTAAATTTCATGCCAGGCCAATCACAAAGGAAATGCCCCAAACCAGTATGAATACCTAAATAGCAGTTTAAACAATCATAGGGGGCATTATTTTTTTTCTTCGGGTACCGTATAGGATTGGCACCTTACCAAAATGGAAGGATTAATTTCATTATGGCAATCTATCGCCCCATTTTGCCATCCGGCGCATTAACAATGCTAAAAAACTTTGTTGCTGCATTAAACGTATGTCCATTAAAATTAAACAGATATACCATGAGAAAAGGCACAATAATACAAATCGATCAATCGGTTGGCCTTGGATTTATACGAGATGAAAATGAACAGGAAATCGCATTTTGTTTAGCAACCCTTAATGAAAATATTAATATCGGCGACCTGGTAGAATTTAAAATCGAAAAAATGACGCATGGACTTACCGCAACCAATCTTCATGTATTATTACTTATTTAAATGCAGGTATTCAGATTATTTTGTATATTATGAAATAGCAAGTGGTTATTTATCTTAAAAAGATCCCTCTCTGAACCTAAAAGTTTATAACATTATGCTCAATTCTAGCACCAGTTCTTTTGTACGGCCCCTTATCCAGTATATGGAACAATACCATAAGCTTTCTGGCGGCCTTATTGCACAGTATGAAAAACATTGCACATTGGTAAGCATTAGGAAGAATAAACACATTGTTTCTCCTGTTGATAGTAATGCAGCACTTTACTTTGTAAATAGTGGTATTGTTCGCGGTTTTGTAAAAGATGGTACTAAAGATATTACCACCTGGTTTTGCTTTGGGAATAATATTGTAGGGGCTATCCGCCATCCTGATTTACAAGCTAAGCACTCTGTAGAATATTTACAGGCACTGGAAGATTGTGAACTGATTCGCATTCCCTATACATTAATCGATTATGCGTACTCCCATTTCGAAGAAGCCAATATTATAGGGAGGAAACTGCTGGCCGTACACTATTACGCGGCATCCGAAAGATCGATACTGGCCAGAATACCCAATGCATTGCGACGGTACCAAAAGTTGGCAGAGAGCAGAAAAGTAGACTTAAACAAAATACCGCTCCGTTATCTGGCAAGCTATTTAGGAATGAGATTGGAAACCTTAAGCAGGATCAGAAGCAAAGCGCTACATAAAACCGAAAAGCGCGACATTCGGGTATCCATAGAAAATGGTTAAATCCAGTAATTTAGATTGGAATCAAAATACTTCAAAAAAAGAAACCCCGTACAGTTGTTTGTACAGGGTTAAAAATCAGGTAAATTAAAGGTTTAACCTTTTTTTATCATATCAATCATCATCGAAATTTCGTCTACTGCAGCTTCATTGCTACCATCAAAACCCATAAGGTTAAATCTGATGTTTCCCGCAGGATCAATCACGAATTTGGAAGGAATTCCCGACACTTTATAATCGGTAACCACCTTGTTCACTTTCGAATCAGGATCTTTGATATCCATTAGCACCTCGAAATTATATTTTTGCGAGTTAATATAATCGCTCGCATCCTGGGTGGGTGTGGCTGTTTTTTCCCAGGTATGAATAAATAAAAATTTCACGTTTGGATCTTCCTTATATTTATTAACAGCCATTTGCATGGCAGGAAAAGAAGCCTTACATGGCCCACACCAGGTAGCCCAAAAATCAAGGATGACCACCTTACCCTTTAAACTGCTGAGGGTAACTTTATTTCCTTTAATATCGGTTAATGTAAAATCTACAGCAGGTTTATTGATAATTTCTTTATTGAGCTTTTGCTGTAGATTGGCCAGAATCCCTTTCCTGATTTCAGCGGCATAGGCATCAAAACCAGCATCACTGCCCTTCACCTTGATATAAAGTGTTTTAAAGGTGTTACTCATTTCATCATTGGCTTTGCCCGATTTTACAGCCTCTTCCAATTTAGCATATGCCTCCTGGTTTTTATTTAAGACCATTAATATTTTGGCGTATTGGAAATTCGATCTCGGAGAAGCTGTTTTTGGATTTTTAGCAGCCAGATCAGCATATACCAGCGCTTCGTTATACTTTTTTTGCTCATAAAGAATACCTGCATAGGTCATGGTTAAACCTGGGTAACCCGATGCGGCAAATTTCGATGAGTTTTCGTTAGGCAATTTACCATCATAATAAACTTTGGCACTTTCCATCGCTTTTTTATAGTATACCGCTGCATTTTTTAAATCGCCGGTTTTGTAAAAGGTTTCAGCGATACCACCATATCCATTTCCTTTCCAAAAGTCTACCTGAAGTTTACTGATGTATTCAATGGCCTTTGCTGCATTTTTCTCTTTTGCATATTCAGAAGCGATAGCCGATACCGCATAATCGTACACAATCAATTCTTCTCCAGAACCTGAAACCGGGAATTTTTTAATCCAGATTTTATAGGCATTTTCTTTACCCACTGCCGTCTTCTCATCATAAATTTTGCTGGCTTCCTGTCCCCTCGCCCTTGCGCCTGTAGGGAATTTTTGCAACTCCACCTGAACCAGCGAATCGGAAGCTTTTACATTTTTCAACCGGTAATAGTAGTTAATCGCCAGGTCAACATCTTTTTCCTGATCCGCAGCGGCTAGCTTTTGCAATTTGGCTGCCAGCAGTGCTTTATCGGCAGGTTCTTTCGAGGCCACCAGTTTGTCTAGATATATCCTGGTTGTATCAACAGCTTTGGTCTGCGCTTTTAAACCACTCATACTTCCTAAAATGATGAGAGAAAGTAATCCTAACATTTTGTTATTCATATTTAATGTGCTCATGTGATTAATCTTTAAATAGGTTTGACAATGTATTGTTCAATTCTTCTCCACGTAAATCTTTTGCAAGCACTTTTCCATCCTTATCCAATAAAAAGCTAGCGGGAACCGATTTTACGCCATATAATGCTGCAGCAGTATTCGACCAGCCTTTAAGTTCAGAAACATGTTTCCAGGTTAAACCGTCATCATTAATTGCTTTCAGCCAGGCTTCTTTTTTGCTATCTAACGATACCCCTAAAATTTCGAAGCCTTTATCATGGTATTTTTTGTAGGCTGCCACCACATTCGGATTTTCTTTACGGCAGGGGCCGCACCAGCTTGCCCAAAAATCGACTAAAACATATTTCCCGCGAAGTGCCGAAAGTTTAAGTGGTTTTCCATCCACATCATTCATTACAAAATCGGGAGCCAGTTTTCCCGGAGCAGTTTTATTGGTTAATGCTAAACTGGCTTCAATGGCTTTTCCATAATATGAAGCCTTAACTGCCGGATCAAATAAAGCATACATGGCTGCTGCCTGTTCCGGATATGGATAATTAATAAAGCGGTCTTCTACAATTGCAGCAACTGCTATTGAAGAGGCATGTGCCTTTACATAAGTTCTTACTGCATTTTGATTAAGTACATCCAGTGCTTTAAATTCATCATCAAATGATTTTCGCTGTTCCGGACTTAAGGTTACTTTACCTTTTTGATTTGCACTATCCAAACGGCGGTAAATATCACCAGCTTTTGATGTTATCGATTTCCATGGACCATTATAAAAACCAAAATAAATATCAGTTTCAGGCGAACCGGTCACTTTGGCCATAAACAATGAATCTTTGTCTCCAACTATTGAGATGCTTTTATTTTCTAAAAAGAAGTTTTTTTGTTGCTTCCCTCCCTTAAGTTTTAAGGTATACATTTTAACCTCTGGTACTGTACCACTAAAGGCAAAACCCCCATTGGTAATAACAGCAGAATCTTTAATTTCCTGATCTCCAATATTGTGCGAAAGATAAATTAATCCTTTATCTATCCCTTTTATCTTACCCGTTAACTTATATCCTCTTTGTGGACTAAAAGCAGTTGCAACCAAAAGAACTAAGGCAGCTGTTGCTATTAATTTTATTGTCTTTTTCATGATTGATATTGTTATGGGAGCCAAACAGGCTCCCAATAATTAATTTTGATAACCTGGATTTTGTGTTAACGAAGGATTAACAAGAATCTGTGTCTGCGGAATTGGGAATAAAATGGAAGTTGATTTCCAGGTTGGTTTTAATGCGCTAATTACTGCATTTGCACGACCAGTTCTTTTTAAATCTAACCAGCGATGTCCCCACTCGCCAAAAAACTCTACTTTTCGTTCCTGTTCAATAGCGGTTAACATCTGTGACTGATCTAAAGCCGCACTTACACCTGCTAATCCTGCTCTGGTTCTCACCATATCGATATCTGTTTTTGCTCCTGATAGGTTGTTTTGCTGTGCGCGGGCCTCTGCGCGGATTAAATAAAGCTCCGCAAACCTTAAAGCAACATTATACTCGTTGCCACTACCCGTTCCGACTTTATACTTGCTGATGCCATAGTAGGTTTTTCCTGAAATGGTTTTTGGTGTAGCCCAGGCGGTTCTTCGTAAGTCAGTAATGGATTCAAAACTTTGATAAGTTGCATCTGCCAGTGAAAATGCGGGAACTACTGTTGCTGTTGTCACATAAACACCACCATAAATCGAAACACCTGTTGTATTTGCAATTTGCCAGATAATTTCATTGCTATTATTTACAAAGGCAGCATCAGGCGTTGGTAAGCTATAAACACCGGCACTAATTACCTGAGTAGCCTGAGCCTCTGCATTAACATAATCTTTTTGATAAATGTAAACACGTGCTAAAAGAGTGGTTGCAGCATACTTATTAATTCGCGCCCTAAATGTTCCGGTATAGGCAGGAGGCAATAAACTTTGTGCATCGGTTAAATCTTTCACAATCTGTGCATAAACCTGAGCTGAGGCTGTTCTGGGTAAGGTTGCATTTTCGAAAGCTGAATAATCGTCCTTTAACGGTAAGGGTACATCGCCATATAAGTTTACCAGATAAAAATAGGCAAGGGCACGCATAAATTTTGCTTCACCCAATAACTGGTTTTTAACACCTGGGGTTAAACTTGTTGAAGCGGTTAGGCCACTAATTGCATTATTACAATTTTTAATAAAACCATAATACGATGCCCAAAAGTTGGCTACCGTACTATTCGTGTTGGTTAATGCATTATTCGCAAATTCCTGTAAAACAGGATCAGTAGAATTATACTGAAGATCATCTGCAGACAGGCCTGAAAGTACAGTTGAATTTAAAATAATACCTGTTGCCGATGTACCGGAAGAATATAAGCCCAATATGGTACTCTGTGCAGATGCATCTGTTTTAAATGCATCCTCAAATAAAATTTGTGTAGGCGGAGCACCCAATTCTACGAATTTTTTACAGGATGAAACAGTTAAAACTGTTCCGATCATTAACATTTTATAAAAGAAATTTTTATATATTTTTTTCATGATTTTATCAGTTAAAATGAACAGTTAACACCAAAAACAATTGTTCTTAATGGAGGCAAAACCTGACCAATTGTACCGGTACCTAAACCTGAAGGTCCGCCTTGAACGGTGGTTTCAGTATCAAGAATATATTTGTTTTTCGACCAGGTATAGAGGTTCTGTCCCTGAACAAATACACTGCAACCAGACATCTTGATATGCTTAAGCCATTCGGCTGGTAACGAATACGATAAATTAACCGACCTCAGTTTTAAGTAAGAAGCATCACCGTAAACCGCATCAGACGAAGTATAATTATTGTATGAGGCATAAATGGCTGTACCTGGCGTAGCAGAAGCACCTGGAATATCACTGCTGGTGTTGGTAGGCGACCATCTGCCGGCCCAATAATCATTCTGGTTTACCAATGCGCCTGGTCTCGTATTCAAAATTTTGGTTACCCCAAAGCGGTGGTTAAACTGGAAAAATATACCCAGCTCGAAATTCTTGTAAGTAAACGTGTTGTTAAATCCTCCAAAGAATGGCGTACCCAAATCAGCTACGTAACGATCGTTCGTCGTAATACTTCCATCCCCATCTCTATCTTCAAACATGGCGGTTCCATTGGCTGGATTTACACCCAGGTAATGGTAAAGGCGGATCAGATTAATGGATTCGCCAACTACATAAGTTGAAGCATAAAACGACTTATCGAGACCTGGAAAATCTAATAATTTGTTATCGGTGAAGGTAATGTTTGCCGAAGTTTTCCACGAAAAATTGCTTGATACCATATTAGTTGAGTTAAGCTCCAATTCTAAACCTTTATTCTGAATAGACGCCGGAAGGTTGGTGGTATAACTGTTGTATCCGCTTTGTGTTGGCAAGGCATTAAATGTAATCTGATCAGATGATCGGTTTCTGTAATAATTGGCAGTAAATGAAATACGATCTTTTAGGAAACCCAAATCAATGGCAAATTCTAATTTTTTAGTGGTTTCCCATTTAATATCTTCATTTGGAAGTGTCGCTATACTTGTAGCCGCATTACCCAGATAAGCTGTGGTGCTCGAGTATAAAGGCAGATAAATAAAGTTAGAAATCTGATCGTTACCTGTTGTTCCGTAACTTCCCCTCAATTTACCGAAGCTAAGAAAGGGTAGGTTATCTTTTACAAAATCTTCCTGAGAGAATACCCAGCCTGCACCAACTGCTCCGAAATTACCAAAACGGTTAACCGGACCAAATCTTGAAGAACCATCTCTTCTAAATGTAGCATTGAAAAGGTATTTTTCTTTCCATTCGTAATTTAGTTTGGCAAAAACAGCATCATATTTATACTTAATAATATTGTTGTACAATACCGTAGTGGTACCTGCAGCTCCTAATGTGCCCAATAGCGCCTCGTTACTATAGTTGGTTCCGGAAAGATAAAGCCCATTTGAGGTATTTTGCTGAAAACTTGTTCCGATAAGCGCGGTTAATGTGCCCTCCCCGATGTTTTTTACATAATCTAAAGTAGGTTCCACAATCCAGTTCTGCGCGTTAAGGTTAGTAAAATTGGCAGAACTTGTTGGGTTGTTGGCCGGATTTTGAGATGATGCAGGTGTAGTGGCAACCTGCTCGAGCCTGGTATTGGTATAACCAAAATTAGTTTTAGCCGTTAAACCTGGTAAAATGGTATATTTAAGATTGGCATTGGCGATTAAATTATTCGTTACCCCATTATATCTTCTTAATAAACTGGCCAAAGGATTTGTAAAACCAGTAGCCCAGAATAATTTACCTGCAGCATCATAAAGTGGCAGATTTGGCGGCAGATTATATACCGATGATACATCAGAGGTTGGTATGTTGGTATTATCGTTACTATAGCTTACCGAAAATGAAGCATTGAATTTCTTATTTAGAGAGCTATGATCTAAGTTTAGTCTCGACGAGAATCTTTTATCGCTATTGTCGCCTAAAAAAACGGTACTTTCTCTGCGGTATGCCGAGTTAAAGAAAAAACGGGTTTGCTCGTTACCACCCGACATTGATCCCTGAACATCGGTAATGTGGCCCCGGTTTCCAATGAGCAGTTTTTGAAAATCGGTAGAATTGTTCTGGTCCCAAACGGTTAAATCGGGTGCATTGGTAGCCGTAGGGGTAACACCATCATTTTTAAAGGCCTCTTTTCTTAACGCCAGGTATTGCTGCAAGTCTAACGTAGGTATAAAGCGGTTAAGCTCAGTAAAACCTGAACTAAAATTCACGCCAACTTTTACTTTTCCCGATTTTCCTTTTTTAGTCGTAATTAAAACTACGCCATTTGCACCTCTTGATCCATAAATTGAAGTCGCATCAGCATCTTTCAAAATATCGATACGCTCAATATCAGAAGGGTTGATCATACTAAAAGGACTTACACCTCCACTCGCCCCCGAAGTTCCAAAAGCATTTAAGTTATCTGTTGCAGGCGAACCTCCATTAAAATTGGTAAAGGGAACGCCATCAATCACATACAAGGGAATCCCTCCCGAGCTAAGCGAATTCTGGCCCCTGATCTGTACCTGAACAGCTCCACCAGGAACACCATTATTCTGCGCAATCAATACGCCCGACATTCTGCCAGATAGTGCGGCTAATGGATTACCAACAGGTTGTTTTTCAAGCTCTTTTGCCGTAATAGAAGCAATAGATCCTGTACTCGTTTTTCTGGTTGTTGTACCGTAACCAATAATCTGCACCTCATTCAGGCTACCTACCGAAGGTTTCATTACAATCTTATACGAATTTTCTGCGCCAATCACCTGTTCTGTATTCTGATAGCCGATACAAGTAAAAAGCAGCACTTTGGTTCCTTCATCGGGAAGATTAATTCCAAACTGGCCGTTTCTGTCAGTCGCTGTGCTTGCTTTATTGTTTTGTTTCAGTATTATTGATACGCCGGGAATGGGAACGCCATCTTCATCCACCACAATACCTGAAATCCGGATATCAACCGGCAGAGCTTTAACTTCCGGTTTAATCGAAGAAATTAAAATCCTGTTATTTAACTGGGTTATTTTAAAACGTTTGGAGTTAAACAGCACATCGAGCAGTTCCTGAACGGTACGTTTTTGAACCGGGATATTGATTTCCTTTAACTCTTTAAGATCGGTATTTCTATAAATAAAGATAAAAGGTGTTTGCTTTTGAATTTTTTCAATAGCAGAAAATACACTCTCATGATTTAATCCAAGTATAACTTCTGTATTGGCGATCGATTGACCTTTGGTATAAGAAGCAAAGATTAATGAAGAGGTGGTAAAGGTTATTATAGCTAGTACAAAGCTTAAACGCATAATCTGACGAATTAGATATCGTGATTTTTTAGAAGCGAAAAATTTCTTACAGGGATTCCCGCCCTCTGCTGATTGTGCAGAAAATTTCATAATTTTAAATGTTTTAAATGATGCCTAAATTGTTTAATACATGCTGTTCCAATTCCAGCTGGAACAGTGCAAATTTTATCTCTCTGTCTCGCAAGGACAGGGAGATTTTTTCATCAAATGTGGAAATAGTAGAGTTCTTTCATGTAGTTTGGTTTGTTTGGTTTTAGTTGATATTGATTATTTAATTATTGCAATCCTTACCCGAAATAAAAATCTCATTGGCTTTGGTTGCGTATGTTGCATTATTAAAGGAAGTTATTACCTGCAAAATCTCCTCTAAACTTTCTCCTTTCTGAAAAGTTGTGGTAAAGCGACAGTTTTTACCATGATCATCTACAAAAGTAATTTTGGTTCCGAAGCGTTTAGCCAATACTTCAATAGCATCCTTCATCGTGATATCTTCAAAGAAAATATCTTTTGCCTGCCAGTCTACAACCTCTTGCGAGATCACTTTGGTCAAACTTGGCATTTTTCTTTTCTCATCAAAGGTGAGCTGTTGATTAGGCGTAAGTACCCCTAAAAGCGTTTGATGATCCTGTACACTTACTTTTCCACGGGTTACCGTGATCACAACTTTCTGCCCCTCAATAGCCTTAATATTAAAAGCAGTACCTAAAACGGTTGTTTTCACTTTTCCAGCATAAACAATAAATGGCTTAGCCTGATCATGAACAATATCAAAATAGCCTTCACCCTTTAGGGTAACCTCTCTGGTATTTCCATCAAAATGTTTGGGATACAGCAACACTGCCCCATTGTTTAATATCACGGTACTCCCATCTGGTAATACAATTTTTTTATGCTCCGTTTCTGCCACCACATTAACAACTGCTACATTAGCTTTAGCCGTTATTTTTTGCGTTGCAGGCTTTAAAAAATAAAAAGTAGAAAAACCTGCAATCAATAATACAGCAGCCCAACCTATCCAGGCAAAATTTAATTTAAATGACTTTTTTTCTTCCTCACCAACAATTTCATTAAAAATTGTATTGGCCTTACTTTCTGCTATAGTTTCGTTCGATTGGAATAAATCCCAATCTTTTTCCATGAAGCGTTTTTCAAATTCAACATTGTTTGAGGCGTTAAGATGATTAAATAAAACGCTCTTTTCTTCTTCGGAGATAGTATTTTGAGCATACTTCTCCAGAAGTTCACTTATTTCTTCATTTTTCATACAAATGGCGATATAGAAAAGATATTATTTTGTTCGTTTTAAGGGTTGACGTTTGAAAAGCATAAAAAGGGGTAGTCAAAAAATATTTTTTTTTAAAATATTTTAAAATTCCAACCACATTTAAAAGAAGAGCGATATAAACAGGAATGGATTACATTATTTTAGCAATCCGATAAAAACGAAAGATATAAGCGGTATGGTATTATTTTTATCTACCATGGTACGTAATGTTTTTAGGGCTTCTCTTAAATGAACCTTAACAGTAGCGGGCGCAATATGGAGTATTTCTGCAACTTCTTTTTGTTTCATCCCTTCAATATGGCACATCCGGTAAACCAGTCCTTGCTGTTTGGGTAGCTTATCCAGTAATTGATCAACATAACTTTCCGCATCTTTTCGCATAATGGCATCTTCGGTTCCGGTGTCCTGTTCCATCCAAACTACTTTCTGTAAGTCTGTTGTTTTGTTTTCAGCAGCAATAGCCCTTAGGGAGTCTAAAGTAAGATTAACGGCTATTCTTCGAATGTATCCGCCAAAGTTTTCAATTGTGCCCAGACTTTCTCTCTTTAACCAGATTTTAAGGAAGGTTTCCTGAACGACCTCTTCGGCTCTTTCTTTAGATTTCAGGTACCGGTTGGCGTATGAAAAAACTTTATTTTTATAAGCATCAAAGATCAAGCGAAAGGCCTGTTGATCGCCAACAGCTATTTTGAGCATTAAATCTCGTTCCTCTCCCAATTCCTTAATTTGCATATACTAATATAATATTTTCAAAGCAGGTTTTCCAGGTTGATGAAGCATTTTTGGCTTGCAAAAAGGTAACCTGCAATGGTTTCAGTTACATCTTCTATTTGAAGCTATAATTTTGGTAAGACTACAAAAAAATCTGATTATTTATACCAATCAGGATGCAATTTGACAATAAAACCCTAAATACAGCACTTTAAATTAAATAAAACAGGATTTATTTACATCATTGTTCAAATGCAACCAAAATTCAACCAATCAGGAAACAGGAAAGCTGTTTTAATTGCGTGAAGTAATAAGAATTAAAAATGATGGCGGTTAAAACGTAAAAAAGCCGCGATGAACACATCGTGGCTTTTATTAATCAACTAAACCTTATAAATACTAACCAAATATTTATAGTTCAAAAGTACATCAGGTATATTAATTGCAAATCAAGTTAGGGTTAAATGAAAGAGAAGAATTTATCATTATCGAAAAAGCGATCAATTAAAATCAAGTACAAGGGCTAGAACGCCCTTGTATTGATTGCGCTATCATCCCTAAACGACGCTCACTAGATATCCCTAATATCCAATTGGTGTGCAATTATAAGTGCTCTCCATCATAATTCATAATTTAAGCTTATCCAGTACCCATCCAAAAATATGTACACATAAAGACCTAATAATCAGAATAATAAAAACACTTGTTATATACTGCAATTTTAATCTTTATTACCAATAAGTAAACGTTACCGTCGATTGGCAGTCTTTATTTGCAGTTGCCCTTACCCAGTGTGCACTAAAACCATCAGGGAATGTATAATTAACGGTTTCTCCGGCTTTTAGCGTGAAGGTTTTATAAGGGTAAAAGCCTGTTAAATCGAAGTCAACTTCAAGTGTAATTTTCACCTCTTTATCGGCGGTAATGCTTACTTTTTTCTGGTCATAGCCAGTCATTAAATAGGGTAATGAAGGATCATTTGCTTGAACAGCGGTATTTTTCCATACGCCTCCTTTACCTGTTGGCTTGCCCATTTTCCATAAATCATCAATTCCTCCATACCATAGGCCGTTATCCTGGTCGCCAAAATAATGTCCGTCTGCTTGAGCATTTTTCTTGGTTCCACTCAATACCAATAAACCTCTCCAGGTACAAAAGTCTGTTATTTTTTTATGGTGTGTGGTAACCGGACGAATGGCATTAAAGCCCGACTCGCGGCCAACCTCATAAAAAGTACCTTGCACATTTAACATAAATCGCTCTGATTCCACTTCCCGTTTATCCCGATAAGGGAAAAGTTCATAGTCATCAGATCCTTTTGGCAAACGGAAAGTTCCGGTTTTATCTTTGATGATAATCGATGCCTCATCAACCTCATAACTTTTTTTAAGGGCCAGAAGTTTCTCCATTTGTGCGGTACTATCGTCAGTAGGGTTTAAAAACGACAATTTTTCGTTCACTTCCTGATATTGTTTTTTGCCATTTGAGATGTTCAAAACCTGAAGGTTTTTATTGTAGCCCGAAGGACGGATCAGGCTCTCATTAATCGGCGTTTTTTCGCTTATCCCGGCTAAACTATTAAACATATTGTCTTTACTTTCGTGCATTTTACCTGTAAAATGAAAAAACGCGGAAGCATTACAATCTTTGTTTGTTTTAAAGCGAACCCAGGTTGCCTTAAAATCAGCAGGAAAGATAAAATACTGGTAGGCATTGGCTGCAAGCGTTATGGTTTTATAATTTTCCCATTTGTTATTGCCTGTTTTATCGATCTGGATCGTAAAACTAACGGCCTGATTTGATTTTTGAGAAAGGTGCAATACCTTTTTGTTAAAACCACTGATCAAAAATGCATCAGAAGGTGTATTTGCCTTCACCTGGTCATTATCCCAGGGGCCACCCCAACCTGTTGCACCGCCCCAGTTCTTAAGATCGCTCCATTGTCCGAACCACAGATTAGACTGTGACCTGCCGGCCATGGGGTTTTCCAGCACAGTTGTTTCATCAGTAGCGATTACAATCTGATTATTCCAGCTGCAAAAATCGGGAATATAGCGCAAATGACTGTTTACCGCTTGAATACCGCCACTGTTTGCCCGTGAAAATGTTTTAGGAAAATCGTACATCATGCCGTGCATATCCATCAGCATTTTGCCATTGCCAACCTCACGGATGCGCGGCCACTCGGTATACCAACCTCCTCTATGATCGTAAGTATGGGCAGCTTTGGGTAAACGATAGGTATACCATTGCCCTCCATCTAATAATTTCAGCATCACCGAGCGTTTATCCCATCCAATGCTCCACAAAGGGCTTTTATCCGTTGGCGAACCATAAATACCGCCCGGACCTGTAACATCAGTAAACTGTCTGCGTTCGATAATTTTCCATGTTTTGCCATCCCAGCTAGCCAGAACGCCCTTTTCCTCCTCATTTTTTGGTAAGTCTCCTGCTTCGAGCATGTCTTTTGTAAGCTTAAAAACGGCTTCCTCTCCATTGTTGGCAACCACCAGTTGCTTCTGTGCAGTATAGGCGCCTTTACCATGCCAGCCTGGAACAGGTTTGTTAAATAGTTTTTTTACGGCCAGTGTATGTACATTGGTTTCGTACAACATGCCTTCCATATCGTAAAAATAAACCATATTGCCCGGATCACTCAGGTGGCGTGTGGTTGCAGTCATCCTGCCCGGCATTACCGAGAATGGGATAACCCTCACTTTTCCTTTATCATCGATAAAATAGTTGCTGGTAATTAACTGGTTCGATTCTTTATGGATCATCCGGTTTGCCGGTGTGCCGCCAATACTTTCCGGATGGATGGTCACATTAAGGTTATTGTCGATACTGTACAACTTATCAGAACTTCCTTTGGGCATGTGTGGCGAGTAAGTTACCATCCAAAGTTTACCGGCCCAGGGTGTAATGGCACCAATACCGTTTTCGCCCCCGTCGCCATAACTTTTGGTTGCTCCCTGTTTTAACCAGTTTTGCTTCTCCCAGTTTTCGTTAAATGTGGCTAAATGCGGGTAAATCCCACTCACTTGTAAAGGTTTTTGTTGTGCATGGGCCAAATGGGCCGTGAAGATGGCAGCGCTTATTAAAGTGCTACATTTTAATATCAGGTTTCTTTTCATGTGCATGGATTAAAGCAGCCGAAAGGGTTTACTTCCGGCTGTGAGCTATTAGTAATTCGGGTTTTGTGTTAATTTTGGATTCGCCCTTACCTCAACAGCTGGTAATGGCCATAGGTATTGTTTCGATTTGTCGAAATTGCGCTGAAATAAAATTTTAACATCTGCACCAAAACCACTATAATCGGCAATACCATCGTCATCTATTGGTGTAACGCCCGGGAAAGGCCATTTCGCTCTATTTTGGTTTACCGGATCTGGTAAGCCAATAACAGGACGTGTGAGTGCTTTTTCTGCTAATTTCCATCTAATCAGATCCATGTAACGCAGGCCTTCAAAAGCAAACTCAACCCTACGCTCTCTTCTTAGCACATTTTTTAGTTGTGTTAAATCTAAAGTAGTAATCGCCGGGTAAGAGGCTGTTTGGCTAACAGGTACACCATAAGCCCTTGCCCTAACCTTGTTAATGGCATCAAGTACTGTAGCATCAGCCTGTCCCAATTCAATTTTTGCCTCCGCATAAGTAAGTAGTATTTCTGCAAAACGGATAATGATGGCATCATTATCTTCTTTATGAGTGTCAGACCAGTTTTGAGCTACACCTTTTTTAAATACAAAACCGGTGAAACTTGCAAAAGGTGCCACAGCGCGCGTATCATTATTAGTTACTTTTCGGCCTAACTTATTGCTCCATACCTGTGCAGAATCGGGGTGTGGATTATAATTATAGCCTAACCAATAACTCGTCCGCGGTACGACTGTTGAAGGGGAGTTATTATAAAATGGAACTATCGTAGCAATTAATCGTGGATCGCGGTTTGTGAAAGGATCTAGTGGATTGTACAAAGGAGATTCATCAATTGGTTTTCCATCTGTACATTCGAATGCATCTACCAATTCGCGGGTTGGCAAGGTAGCGCCAAAACCGCCAGCGTTACGTGTTAAAATATCATCCGGCACACTAAATACCTGTTGTGTTTGATCTCTGGGTATGCTGAATATAATTTCTGCACTCTGTTCCCCAGCTAATTGGAAAAGGTTATCGTAAGAAGCATTCAAAGTATAAGCTCCAACTCCTGTTAAATTCATTACTGCTAATGATGCTGTTCTGGCCGTTTCCCAATCAGCCATGTATAAAGCAGTACGAGCCTCTAGGGCTAATGCAGCACCTTTGGTTAGTCTTTTTACGGCAGTACCGTAAGTTTGAGGGAGATTTTGTGCGGCAAACTCATATTCTCCTTTTAAAAAAGTATAAATATCAGCTTTACTGGTTTTATTTACATTTTTGGCCTCTTCTATGGTTAGCGTTTTGGTATTTAAAGGCACATCGCCAAAGTGGGTTATTAATTTGGTATATTGATATGCCCTGATCAATCGCATTTCTGCTTCCAATCTGGTGATAATGGCCGCAGGAGTATTTGCTGCTGCCCGGTCTTTATTTTCCAGGAAGGTATTTACCCTCGCAATGGCCTTATAACAGTTTAAATAGTAGGTTTGTACATTGGCATTATCAGAAGCCAGGCTACCTGCTATAACAGGATTACCGCCTGATCCTCCTCTATAAAAACAATTATCGGAGAAAAATTCTTCCCATGTACCGGTTGCAGTCTTAGCTGAGGTCCAAAAATCTATCCGATATAAATCATTCACCGCCAGTTCCAGTTCATTTTGATTCGTATAAAAGCTACCCGTAGCCGGACTAGATGGATCCGATAAATCAAGTTTTTTGCATGACGATGCCGTAACAAAGCCTATCGCCAAAAATGCATATATAATGGTCTTATTCATTTTGTATAGATTAAAATTTAACACTTATACCACTTAAAAATGTAGTAACGATAGGATAGCTTGCATTGCCTGATTCAGGATCGGCATATTTAGGATATTTACTACTGGTTAAGAAATCGTTAGCAGAAATATACAATCGCACCGATTTAAGCCCTAATTTTTGAAAAACATTATATTTATCGAAAGTATAACCAAGCGTAACATTTTTTAACCTGAAATAAGAACCATCGAACAACCAAAAATCTGATGAAGCGTAGTTATTAGTGGCGTTGGTATTGGTTAACCTGGGCAAAGTTGCCGCCAGGTTTTGCTCAGGCGTATTGGTTTTGCTCCAAAAATTGCCTTCTAAATAAGTTGGAAAATTACCAAACTGTTCCTGGAAAGGCCTAACGATATCATTGTTCAATCGGCTTACTTTTTTGCCTACTCCCTGAAAAGTAATACCAAAATCAAAGCCTTTATAACCTAAATTTATATTACCACCGTATTGGTAACGAGGCAAGGAGCCGCCCAATAACACCCTATCGTCAGCATTAATTATTCCATTCCCATCGATATCTTGATAGCCAATATCGCCAGCAGTTACAGCAGCACTGGTTTTTGCGGTACCTGCTATCGGGGCAGTTTGGTAAATACCTGTACTCAAATAACCATACCATTCGTTAAACTGGCTTCCTTCCTTATTAACTAAAGTACTGCCACTTTCCTGGCGTGTACCACTCATGTTTTTTATATTACTTTTAGCATCAGAAATATTAAAACTGGCACTATAAGTAAAATCGTTAATTTTATCTTTCCAGTTTAGGCCCAATTCCCAACCGCTTACATCGAGTATGCCCGCATTTTGTTGTGGCTTATCGTAGCCCATGTTTAATGGGATGTCCAACTGCAATAAAATATCTTTAGTGCTTTTTTTGAAATAATCAGCAGTAACGTTTAATCTATTGTTTAAAAACGTAGCATCTAACCCCACATCTGTCGAACGGGTTGTTTCCCATCGGATATCATTTACCGCATAAACTGTCTGGCTTCCAGAACTTAACGGAACTAATACACCGTTTTGGTAGAATAAAACATTTCGAAGATCGATATTGGCCTGGTAGGGGTAATAAACTTGGACATCATTGTTATTTCGATCAATTATGCGTTGGTTTCCAACCTCGCCGTATGATGCCCGCAGTTTTAAGAAATTAATCCATTTTGCTTCTTTTATAAAGTTTTCTTCTGAAAGCACCCAGCCTGCTGAGAAGGAAGGATAGGTTGCACTTCTAAAACCTGGAGCAAACCTTGAAGACTGATCTAACCTTAAATTTGCCTGAAAAAGATACTTACCCATAAAATCATAACCCACACGTCCAAATACCGAATGTAAACTTTCCTCAGTTGCGCCGCCAGCATTATCACGTAATGCAGTTGAGCCAACGGTTAAATATGGAAAATCTAACAAAGGGAAACCATCTCTGCTTGCGCTAAGTGATTCAGCATTAGAATAAATGCTTTCATAACCTGCAAGAGCGCTAAAATTATGTTTGTTGTTAAAGGTTTTGGTGTAATTAGCTAAAAACTGTCCGGTAATTTGATAAATTTCATCCCTATTCTCTTTTAATGTGGTCAGTGATGTATTGCTTGCCGCACTCGGGCTACCATCGGGATTGGTATAAGCAATTTTCTTTGAAAATGCCTTGCTCTTGTTAAAGTCGAAAGTTGGCGCAACAATCGCAGTCAGTGTTAAATGATCAACCGGTTTAAAGTTTAACGCTAACCTGGCTTGAAGCTGGTTAGATTTTGAAGTCGTTGTGCCTCCTTCATTTAACTGCGCTAAGGGGTTTCTTCCGTCTTTGGCAAGGGCATAAGCGCCATTTGTATAATAAGCGGCATATACCGGAGGCATCACCCTGGCTTCGTAAATGGGCGTTTGACCACTGAAAGGGTTAGTAACAGGAGAAAGGTTATTTAAACGCCGAAAGGCCAAATCTGCAGTTGCACTAAATTTATTGCTGATTTTAATGTCGTTGTTTACCCTAAATTGATAACGTTCGTAATTATAGTTGTCATAAAATGCCCCTACATCCTGATAACCCAGCGAAACTTTTGTTTTTAACTTTTCTGTTCCAGAGGTAAATACCAAATCATGTTGCTTTCTTGGTGCATACTTATTGGTCATGATTAAGTCCTGCCAATCAGTATCAGCAAAAGGAAATTTATCCGGAGTGGCTGATCTGTTTTTATCGAAATTGTCGATCGCATCCTGTGCATATGGACCTGTTGCGGCACCATCATTAACAGCCTGCTCGTTAAAGTAGCGCATGTATTTTGGAGAATTTACATATTCAGGCAGGGCTGTTGGTTTTTGCAAGGCATACTCGAAATTATAATCAATACTCGAAGCCCCCGTGGCGCCACGCTTAGTTGTAATTAAAATTACACCTGCAGCACCCCTGGAACCGTATATTGCGGCTGAAGCTGCGTCCTTTAGTACACTCAATGATTCAATATCATTTGGGTTAACCAAATCCATACTGCTCACTGGTATTCCATCAACAACCACTAAAGGACCGTTGGTATTAAGCGTAGTTACCCCTCTGATTTGTACCGTAGCGCCAGCGCCGGGTGCCGAATTGTTCCGCGTAACACTTACACCAGGAACTGCCCCCTGCAAAGCCTCTGATACTTGCAAAGTTTGACGGTTTGTAATGTCTTGTCCGCTAACCGTTGCTATTGCACCGGTTAAATCTTTTTTCTTCTGCGTACCATAACCTACAACTACTACATCATTTAAGTTTTTGATATCGGTAGCTAAACTAATGGTCATATTCGTCTCTGTAATTGAAACAGTTTGTTCCTGATATCCGATATAGCTAACCAACAGTTTATTGGTACCAGTCGGAACGTTTAGGCTAAACTGCCCGTTTGCATCAGTGGTTGTACCTGTTTTTGTACCCGGTATACTTACCGTTACACCTGTAAGGCTTTCTTTGGTACCTGCATCAATCACCTTCCCGGTAACCGACCTGGTTTGTGCTTTTAATGCATAACAGGTACACAAAAACAACACAAATAAGAGTAGTTTTTTTTTCATTAAATTTGGTTAGTTTTATAAAAAATAGTTTGTTTTGCAGCAAATGGTTCTTAACCTGTGATTTGCTTTTATAAACTTAGGCAATGATTTATATCACAAAACATTAACCGTCTATACAAATGTTTACCAATATTATTGACAGCACAACAAACTAAAAACCAGACAATTACCCCAAATGAACAATGAGTTTGTACAAGCCGAAAATTCTGTTTTTTTTAAGCAGCTGGATATTTGCTGTAAAAAAGTAGCGCAGGAAGTTGGCGAAAAAAACATTTCGGACTGGAAGAACAGTGATTACATCAGATTAAGTAGCCTGCTTCACCGGAAAACAAAGGTTCATTTAAGTGAAAATACCCTCAAACGCATATTTGGAAAACTTAAAACGCCTGTGCGCTATTATCCACAAAAAGCCACAAGGGATGCTTTGGCTCAATTTATTGGTTACCGGGATTGGTACGAATTTGAACTGTTGCATCCTGTAAGTGAAAAGGATGTATCGATCCTTAATTCTACAACTCCTGATGCTCAACCAAAAGAAGTACCTGGTAAAAAGAAAAACCACATATACCTGGTGTTGTTACTGATCATTACCATATCCACTATCGGCTTTTTCTACTTTATACATAACAATAATGAGCTAACTAATGTGAAGCTGAACTGTTTAAATCCTGAAGGGAAGAGTCCGCATTCTGCAATCTTTAAATTGGCTGTTAAAGGTAATCTGCCTGACGATTCATCAACTTTTTTCATCGACTTTGGAGATGGCAAAACCAAAAGATCAGCAACTACAAATGCAGCAGTAAACCATTATTATGAAACACCCGGAAGATATTTCCCGGTACTATACCACAAAAATACACCGATAGATACGGCCTATGTATATCTTCAAAGCAAAGGATGGGATGTTATTGCCACCATGTTGTATGATACAACAAGGGTATACCCGATTTTAAAGAAAATTGCAAATGAAAGTGACTATCACATAACCGCTAAAGAACTATCAACGGCAGGTGTTGATACCAACAAAACCTTTTTTGTATCTTATAGTAATGTGAGACCCACAAATATCAGTGCCGATAATTTCGAATTCAATGCAGATATTATCACTTCCGCAGAACGGGCCGGAGTACGCTGCTCGCAAGTTGATATTGCAGTTTTTGGTGATAGAGACAGTCATAACCTGAGTATAATGAAACCCGAATGTACGGCCTGGAGCTCATATAAATTTTCGGAAATGGCGAGAAGGGGAGAAAAGGATGATTTAAGACAGCTCGGCTACGATCTTACCGGAGGTGGCAAGGTTAAACTCCGCATCAGGAATCAACACGTGTCACTTATCATCAATAATAAAGAGATCTTTAAAACTCAATATAACCATGCTGTTGGAAAATTAATGGGTTTCAAAATCATGTTTGCAGGAATTGGTTCTTTTAAAAACTTAAGTCTTTACGACCTTAAAACCAATGAAAGGTTTTAATCAAGGACAAGTACAGGTATAATTGTATTGTACCAGTTCGTAATTCAATCGCTAAACCAAAGCATTTAAAAGAATAGATGATTAGGCAAACTCATAAAATGGTTATATTGCGGCAAAATGAACAGTTTAAAAAACGCTAATCTTACTAAACTTTGGTCATTTCTCTTAAAAAAGGAATGTGTTATTGTCATCTATCTCCTGCTGGCAATAGTTGCTGGATTTAAGCAGTATCATCACCACGCTTATAACAATTACCTGATATTCAAGTATGTTTACTGGCATACCACAGATCTTCAAAATTTATATCATAATTATCCCGAATACCTAGATAGCAACCATTACGGCCCTGTATTTTCGGTTTTTATTGCTCCGTTTGCACTATTACCCGATGGTGTAGGTTGTATTCTTTGGAATATGGCCAATGTATCGATACTGCTCTGGGGAATTTACAGTCTCCCGATTTCGTTAAACAAAAGGACTATTATTGCCTGGATATGTGCACATGAGGCCTTAACTGCACTCTTCAGTTTTCAGTTTAACATTGCACTGACGGGATTAATATTGCTCAGTTTCTCTTACCTGATTAAAAAGAAAGAAGTACAATCGGCTTTTTTTATTGCCATCGGCACATTGGTAAAACTTTACGGGATTGTTGGACTGGCATTTTTCTTCTTCACTAAAAATAAGTTAAAATTTATCATAGGCTGCCTCATTGCTTTTACGGTATTGTTCGCTTTGCCCATGGTGATTTCGTCTCCCGCATTTGTAATTCAATCCTATCGAGACTGGTATCATTCCCTTGCTCATAAAAACGACCTAAATGCATCATTAACTTCTTTTCAGGATATTTCTCTGATGGGAATTGTAAGAAGGGCAACAGGAGATATCAGCATTCCGAACGCGCCGTTTTTACTGGTTGGCCTCATCCTGTTTGGTTTACCCTATTTACGGATTAAACAATATAAACATATTGGCTTTAGGTTAATGTTACTGGCCTCTACACTTATTTTTACGGTTATATTTAGCAGTGGTTCTGAATCGCCAACCTATATTATTGCTTTTGCAGGTGTTGCCATTTGGTTTATGGTGCAGCAAAATCCTAAAAAAGGATGGATAATAGCCTTGTTTATTTTTGCTTTTATCTTAACCAGCCTCTCGCCAACCGATATTTTTCCAAGGCCGGTTAAAGAATTTATTCGTCTATATTCGCTTAAAGCCCTACCTTGCGTGATCATTTGGCTAACCATAATTTATCAAATGATGAAAGAAGATTTTGAGTCTTATCTGATTGCCGATAAATGAATAAACTAGTTTCTATAGTAATCCCTGCTTACAACGAAGCCGATAATATTTTTGTAATAGCCGAAAGTATTAAAAAAGTTTTTTCGACCATCAATTATGATTATGAAATTATCCTGGTGGATGATGGGAGTGCCGATCATACCCTCGAAAAAATAAAGGATTATGCCTCAACAGCAAATAATATATTTTTCCTCGAGTTTTCGAAAAACTTTGGTCACCAGTTGGCGGTTAAAGCAGGCATGGACCATGCTTTTGGCGATTGTGTAATTTCTATGGACTGCGATATGCAGCATCCTCCCGAGTTGATTCCGGAAATGTTACAGAAATGGCAGGAAGGTTTCGAAGTGGTATATACCATCAGAGAAGAAGATAAAAATCTATCTAAAGGAAAAAGAAGCTCCTCAAACTTATTCTATAAAACCTTAAACTGGTTATCGGATATTGACCTGGAACCAGGCGCAGCCGATTTCCGCTTACTTGATCAAAAAGTGGTTAGTGTTTTCAGGAATTTCCATGAAAATGAGCCATTTTTACGTGGTTTGGTCAAATGGCTTGGTTTTAAGCAGTTTGCTATTCGATATAATCCGGCTGCACGTTTTTCGGGAAATAGCAAATATACCTTTAAAAAGATGTTGAGGCTGGCACTGCATGGTGTTACCTCTTTCAGCATAAAACCATTGTATTCGGCCGTTTATCTGGGTTTCATTCTTTCGTTTGCCTCTGTACTGTATATTCCCTACATTATTTACGCTTTTGTCAATCATGTAGAGGTTTCAGGCTGGGCATCAGTAATCATGACCATTGTCTTTTTTGGAGGATTACAGCTCATTATCCTGGGCATTATAGGTATTTATGTAGGTAAAATGTTTATGCAATCTAAAAACCGCCCTAATTATATTATCCGTTCAACCAATATTCAGCAAAAATAAATGGTACTGCTAAGTTTTGATATTGAAGAGTTTGATATGCCTTTTGAATATGGAAAAGAAATTTCTTTCGAAGATCAGATTGCCATTTCGAGAGCAGGTACAATCGCCATTTTAGATATTTTGGATAAATACGAAGTTAAAGCCACTTTTTTCTGTACCGTTACCTTTGCCGAAAATATTCCCGATCTCATTAAACGGATTACCGAAACAGGACACGAACTTGCCTCACACGGTTATTATCATTCAGATTTTAAACCCGAACATTTACTGCAATCTAAATTAAAGCTCGAAGAACTTTCGGGCAAGGAAATTACCGGTTACCGCATGGCCAGGATGATGCCAGTTGACGAAAGGGAAATTGAAAAGGCTGGGTATACTTATAATACGTCCATTAACCCAACCTATTTGCCCGGGCGGTACAACAATTTCAACATTTCCAGAACACACTTCATTAAAAACAATGTGTTACAGATTCCGGCGTCAGTAAGCCCCTTAATTAGGTTCCCGCTGTTTTGGTTGTCGTTTCACAATCTGCCTTTAACTCTTTATAAAACACTAGCCAGCTGGACTTATAAAAAAGATAAATACCTGAATATTTATTTTCACCCCTGGGAATTTACCGATTTAGAAGATTTTGATCGCTTTGGTTTTCCAGGTTACGTCAGAAAAAATACAGGTACAAAAATGGTAAAACGCATGGAAGATCTTATTTCGTGGATGAAGGCTAAAAAATATCCCTTTGGCACTTTTCAGGAGTTTATCCGTACAATTTCTGCAAACTGAAAACTGTAAACAGATAACTATTTATACGTTTCAGCCAATTTTAGGGCATTATAGGCATTAACAATACCTCCGCTTACACATATTTCGCTGAAAAGGGTTCTAACATTCTCACCCCTTTCATTTTTGTATTTTACCTTGTGCGCCACTTTCGAAACAGATTTCATGATTATTTCTCTTATCTGTGCTGGTTTTAACTCCGGGTAGTAGCTTAAAATTAATGCCGCTAAGCCAGCCACAACAGGCGAGGCCATACTCGTTCCATCAGCCTCCTCATATTTGTTATCAGGAATGGTTGAGTTAATTAAAAATCCAGGGGCAAAAACATCTACATTATATTTGCCATAATTAGAAAAATCGGCTTTCAGATTGTCATCATCTTTATAGGCACTTGCACCTACTTCGATCCAGTTACTGGCATGAGGCAGCTTAAATTTTGCGGAGTCGATGGGTACAGGTTTTACTAATGCAGATCGGTCATAAGGTGGTCTCATTCCCATGCCATTATTTTGTGTCATGGGCCTTGGTGGGGTAAAATCTGGTTTGCTGGGTTTTTTATTCGCTTCTTTATAAGCTTCAGCCTCTTTACTGTCAAAAAACTTATTAGGGTAATTCTCTTCCAGATCGTTATTTTGGTTATCGTTTCCGGCTGCGTGTACCAGTAATACCCCTTTTAGTTCCGCGTATTTTACTGCCGAGTCTACTGCTTTTTTATCCCATTTGTAGCTTTTACCAAAACTCATGTTGATTATTTTAGCACCATTATCAACCGCGTACCTGATGCCGTTGGCCACATCTTTGTCACGTTCATCTCCTGTGGGTACCACCCTGATGGCCATAATACTTACATGATTGGCTACGCCCAAAATACCTGTTGAATTTGTACGATCTGCTCCAATAATTCCGGATACGTGTGTACCGTGAAAGGCATCAGGGCCTTTTACATCATTGTTCCCATAATCTTTTTGGTAAGAATTACTGTAATCATCGCCCACCAGTTCTGCACGCCTATCATATTTGGGGTTTAAGTTATACTTCAGCATTGCATCGTATTGCTTGTAACCTTCCTTTATGCTCTTATAAAATTTCTCAAAACTACCATCTTCCTTAGCACCCTTTCTGATGATTGTTTTTACCTGCTCTTCCGTTTCATCATCAGGTTTATATTGATCAACATCTTCCATCGTCGGGATTTCTTTTTTATTGATCTTCGCTACAGAATCTAAAACTTTGTTAATGGCAATCAGAACAGAAAAAGTATTGCTGGCATCTTCGTATTTCTTACCGAAATCGCCAACCATTTTCTTATACAGTTTAAATTCTTCTTTTTGGGCACTGTCTAAAGGTGTTAAATTGGTTGTTGATTGATATTTTGGGGTGTAAATCCTTAACAGGCGCACCAATTCCAAATTGTCAAATTCAAGATTTCCTTTCTTAGAACCAATAAAATTCCAGCCATGGATATCATCGATATAGCCATTACCATCATCGTCTATTCCATTTCCCGGAATTTCTTTTTTATTTGTCCATAAAACAGATTGTAAATCAGGGTGATTGGTATCTACCCCACCATCAATTACTGCTACAATAATATTTTGTTTAGGTTTTTTATCTTTTAAAAGTTCGCGATAAGCTTTCTCCGTACTGATACCAAAATATCCGTTTTCTAATAAATCTAAATTAAACCAATTGGCAGGGAGTTGTACATTTTTACTTTGAGCAAAAACGCCAAAGTTTATACATAAAATAAAAGCAAGAAAGGTTAATTTCTTCAGGTTCACATTCATCATCATAATATGTACGTAATACTACAATAATACGGTTTTATTACCTTGAGGCTGAAAGATTTTACATTTTTTAACATGCGTAAAATAATCATTTTTGAATAGCTATCGTTGAGCACAATCAGATGATTAATTTTCTGATGATCTGGAGCGCAATTTCTCCCCATGTAGGTCGGGTCCTGTCCTGCTGTGCGCTGCAATCCTTTTGGATAGCTGTGTGATCAACAATATAGCTGTAACCAAAAGGGATTTCCGCTGCCATCAGGGCTATTGAACCTGGGCTGGAGCTATAACAAGGATGATGGCATAT